>NZ_LR134523.1:1152500-1587771 GCF_900638585.1 Aedoeadaptatus ivorii | reverse complement strand
ATTTCACTCCCGGTCTTTGGCTTTCGAATGTATTAACATATGCACATGTGGAACAATGCATTGCGGATAAAACAATCCACAAAGCTGTGGATTGTGGGGAATAAAAAAGTATAAACAGGGTGAACTTGTGGAAACTGTGCATAAAAAGACCCGATTTTCGTTCAAATTTCGGAAATGTATAGAAAAGCACAAGAGTTATGCACAAGATATCCACAAACTGTGCATAACTCACAAAGTATCCACAGCCCATTTTTTTATTCACAAGCTGTAAATAATTATACACAATCAAAAAACAGTTATCAACAGGTCGCCACATCTCATAAGGGCAACTGAATTTCACTATTTAGGAAAACAAGTTTTCCCGGGATAGACAAATAGAGTCGTATTTTTGCCCGAAATCGCCGAAAAACATTGACGAAATCCCTTCCGGTCCCTATAATATATAGAGTGTATTTTAAAAATAGGCCTTTTAGGCACTTTTATATCCCACAGGAGGAGGTGTAGCACTGTGAAGAGAACGTATCAACCGAAGCGTAAACAACGCAAAAGAGAACACGGATTCCGCGCTCGCATGAGAACCCGCGGCGGCCGTAAGGTCTTGCGCGCACGCAGATTGAAGGGAAGAAAGAAACTTTCCGCTTAAATTCATGGAAAAAAAGTATTTTATCCGTAAAGATCAGGATTTTAAAAAAGTGTATCGGAAGAGACATACTTTCGGGAATCGAAATTTTACTCTCTACGTAAAGAAAAACGGTCTGGACCATTCGAGGATGGGTTTTTCCATCAACAAAAAGGTGGGAAAGGCCGTTGTTCGCAATCTCATAAAACGCAGATTACGTCATCTTTATGGAGAGATCTATCCCCGCCTGCGCCCCGGCTACGATCTGGTACTCGTGGTTAAGGACAATGTGAGTGGATTGGATTTTCGGGGCATGCAATCCGCCTTTGAACATATCTTTCGCGTATCGAAACTCGCTCGGGGAGGGAAACATCGTGAGAAAAGCGGCGCTTAAGGCCATCCGTTTTTATCAGAACTACATTTCCCGCTATATCCTCGTCGGGGCGCACTGCCGCTTTTACCCGACCTGCAGCCAGTACAGTTACGAGGCTTTTTCTAAATATCCGTTCTTAAAGGCGCTTTATTTGAGTATAAGGCGCATTTTACGATGCCACCCCTTCCACAAGGGCGGCTATGACCCACTTCCATAGACTAGGAGGAAGTTTACTTGATTAATTTCTTAGCGGGACTGTTAGGAACCCTTCTGCGCGGCGTATACGATTTCGTATCGGCTATGGGTGCCGAGCCGAAGGCCATCTCCTTTTATGCCATCGCCATTGTTTTGACGACGCTGCTCTTCCGCTTCGCCCTCTTGCCGCTGAATATTATGCAGACGCGCAACCAGCTCAAGATGGCGAAATTGGAACCGGAACGACAAAAATTACAGAAAAAGTACGGAAACGATCCGCAACTTCTCGCGCAGAAACAGCAACAGCTCTATAAAGAGGCGGAATTCAATCCGCTGAGCGGCTGTCTGCCCATGTTGGTCCAGTTCCCCGTATTGATCGCATTTTATCGTATTTTCCAATTTCCCACGAAGTTCGCCTTCCAGGACGCCGGATTTTACGATGCGATTCAAAAGAACTTCTTCTTTATTCAGAGTCTGGATCATCCGGATCCCACCGGTTTGGCGCTCCCGATTGTGGCCGCATTCTTCACCTGGTTGTCTACCTATATAGTACAGAAGAACAATAAGGCGCCCTCTACAGAATCTTCGGAGCAGATGATGCGCACGATGAGCATAATGATGCCCTTGATGATTTTGATCTTTGCGAGAAGAATGGCCGCCGGTCTGGTCCTCTACTGGATCACCGGGAGCATTTTCTCTATACTGCAACAGATGATCAGCAATAAGGTCGTCGAGAAAGAAGCGGAGGCGTAGGTATGAGTTTTTCCATCCAATCGGCCAAGACGGTAGAAGAAGCCGTCGAAAAAGCCTTAGCGGAGTTGCGCATCGATCGCGATCGCGCGGAAGTTGAGATCATTGAAGAACCCTCGAAGGGATTTTTAGGGCTGATCGGGGGAAAAGACGCCATCGTCAAGGTTTCCGAGAAGATCGACAGCAAAGACATCGTCGATGCGATTTTGGGCGATGAGCTGACAAAGGACGCCGCGCCGGATCCGTCGGATACACAGAAGATGCGACCCGAACCGACCATCGTCGATACCCCATCGCCGTCTATCGATAGGGCGAACGAGGAAGGCGACGAAGAAGACGACGAGGAAGCGGAATTCGACGCAGAGGAGCGCCGGGAGGCGGAGTTTTTCGAAGACGACGACGAAATCGAAGCCTTTATCCGCGAATACGTCGATCAGATCCTCACCACGCTGGAGCTGGGTTATACCCTCTCGGTGGATTTTCGGGATCGAAATATCGAGGTTGCCATCGACGGCAAACAGGAAGAGACGGGCATTGTGATCGGCAAGCACGGCTCTACCCTAAACGGCATTCAAACGGTGCTTTCGGCGATGATCAACCAGCGCAGCCGGGAATTTCGGCGCGTGATCGTCGACTGTAGCGGCTATCGCAAAAAGCGCGAGGCCACTTTAAAGCGGATCGCCGGAAAGACGGCCAATAAGGTCTTAAAGACCGGCAAGTCCGCTAAACTCGAACCGATGGATGCCCAGGAGCGGCGCGTAATTCACGCCTGCCTCGCCAATGTAGAGGGCGTCCGCACCCGGAGCGAGGGAAAGGATCCGCATCGTCGGGTCGTCATTCATAAAGAAACATCTCAGCCTTCATAGTCTCTATGAAGGCTTTTTTATAGGAAGGTGATAGCGTGACCATTGCAGCGATATCTACGGCTAAGGCGCCGGCGGGCATCGGGATCGTACGGCTGAGCGGAACGGACGCGATTATAATGGGCGAGCGATTTTTCTCCGGGCGGGAATCTTTGTCGGATCCCGCCAACGACCGAAAGCTCCTCTACGGCCACTTCGTGAAGGACGGCGAGGTCTACGATGAGGTGCTGGCGGTCGCCTTTCGCGGCCCCCGCAGTTACACCGGCGAGGATATGGTCGAAATTCAGGCGCACGGCGGCAGCGTAGGACTCGAGCGTATTCTTTCCGCCTTTTTGGAGGCGGGTTGCGTGGGCGCAACGCCCGGGGAGTTTACCAAGATCGCGTTTTTGAACGGCAAACTCGACCTTACCGAAGCCGAAGGCATTATGGATATGATCGAGGCGGAGAGCGTCTCGGCCCAAAAACAGGGGGTTCGCCAACTCACCGGCGCTCTGTACCGCAAGATCGAAGGGTTTCGCGCGTCTCTAAAGGATACCTTGGCGCAGCTGGTGGCGGAGATCGACTTTTCGACCGAAGAAGTGGAGCCGGTGGGGGTCGAGGTTTTGATCGATACCGCGACGAAAATCCGCGAAGAAATGCAGCGCCTTTTGGAGACCTTTCATCGCGGAAAACTCGTCAAAGAAGGCATTGCCACCGCCATCGTCGGCAAGCCCAATGTGGGTAAGAGTTCGTTTTTGAACGCCCTTTTGCGGGAGGACAAGGCGATCGTCACCGAGATTCCCGGCACCACCCGCGACGTCCTCGAAGCGTCATATTCCCTAAACGGCATCCACCTGCGGGTGCAGGATACGGCGGGCATTCGCGAAACCGAAGACGTGGTAGAAAAATTGGGGATCGAGCGGGCGCTGAAGAGCATGGAGGATGCGGATCTGGTAATCGCGATCTTCGACGCCTCCAATCCCTTGACGGAAACGGACCTGAAAATTATCGAAGGCGTGCGGGACAAGCGGGCGCTGTGTCTGTTGAACAAGCGTGATTTGGGAAGCGCCGTCTCCGCCGAAGAAATGGAAGAATATTTTCCCGGTGCGGTGATCGAGACCAGTTTTCGCGAAGAAGAGGGCCTCGCTGCGGTGGAAGAAAAGATAGAATCGTGGTTTTTGGCGGGCGATATCCGCACGGACGACGTATTTCTCACTTCCCTGCGCCACCGAGACCTCTTGCAGGCGGCCATCGAATCGCTCGATAAGGGCATCGCGGATCTCGAAGCGGGCGTGGGGCTCGATCTGGCCGAGATCTATATCGAAGACGCCTTTACAAAGCTCGGCGAGATCACCGGGCAGACCGCCGACGAAGAGGTGTTGAACCACGTATTTTCCAAGTTTTGTATCGGCAAGTAAGGAGGGCCTATGGAATTTTTAGCAAAAGAGACCGATGTGGCGGTCGTCGGCGCGGGCCATGCGGGCTGTGAGGCGGCCCTGGCGGCGGCGAGGATGGGCCATACTGTGGTGCTTTTGACCATGAATCTCAACTCGATCGCCGCCATGAGCTGCAATCCCAATATCGGCGGCACGGGCAAGGGGCATCTGGTGCGCGAGATCGACGCATTGGGCGGCGAGATGGGAAAAAATATCGACAAGACCTTTATTCAATCCAGAATGCTCAATACCTCCAAGGGCCCGGCGGTGCACTCTCTGCGCGCCCAGGCTGACAAGTGGGACTATCATGCCGCCATGAAATCGGCGCTGGAAGACCAAGACAGGCTCCATCTTATTCAAGACGAGGTGATCACCTTTTCCTTCGAAGACGATGCCCTTTGCGGTGTCGTCTGTAAGAGTGGTGCGGTATATAAGGCAAAAAAGGTCATTCTCGCCACCGGCACCTATCTGCGGGGCCGCATCTTTATGGGCGAGGTCAACTATTCCGGTGGGCCCGACGGCATGCAGCCGGCGAATGCGCTAACGGATCGCATCGAGGCCCTGGGAATCCCCACCCTTCGCATGAAGACCGGTACACCGGCGCGGGTGCATCGGGATTCCATCGACTATACGCATTTGGAGGAACAAAAGGGCGATGCGGAGATTCATCCCTTTTCGTTTCTGAATTTTCAAAAAGACTATTCCGACAAAGAGCAGATTTCCTGTCATTTGACCTATACCACCCCCGCTACCCACGATATTATTCGCGAGAACATTCACCGCTCCGCCATGGCGCTGGGCGATATCGAGGGCAAAGGCCCCCGCTACTGTCCTTCGATCGAGGACAAGGTGGTGCGCTTTGCCGACCGCGATCGACACCAGGTGTTTTTGGAGCCGGAAGGCATGCACACCAAGGAAATCTACGTACAGGGCGTCTCCTCTTCCCTGCCGCTGGAAGTGCAGATTCGCTTGTATCGCGAGATCGAGGGGCTTTCGCACTGCGAATTTATGCGCCCGGCCTACGCCATCGAATACGATGCGATCGATGCGACCAAGCTGCATCGGTCCTTAGAGGTCATGGACGTTCCGAATCTCTATATGGCCGGTCAGATCAACGGATCCAGCGGCTATGAGGAGGCGGCGGCACAGGGTCTTATGGCGGGCATCAACGCGTCGTTGGGCATCGAAGGCAAAGAACCTTTGATCTTGGGCCGCGACCAGGCCTATATCGGCGTCTTAATCGACGACTTGGTGACCAAGGGCACGCGCGAACCCTATCGCATGATGACCGCCCGCGCCGAGTACCGTTTAACCCTTCGCCAAGACAATGCGGATTTGCGGCTGACCGAAATCGGGCGCGAAATCGGACTGGTCGACGACGCCCGATACGCCCTGTTTCAGGAACGAAAGGACGCGATCGAACGCGAACGGGAGCGTCTTTTGGGGATTCAGATCAATCCCACCGAAGAAAACTGCCGCATTCTGGCGACCCTCGGCTCTGCAGAGCTGAAAAACGCCATCTCGCTTTTGCATCTTATGCAGCGACCGGAGTTGAACTACGAAAACCTCGCCGTCTTCGACCCCCATCGACCGACGCTTTCCAAAGACGTGATAACGGAGGTGGAGACTGAGATTCGCTATAAGGGTTATATCGAAAAGCAGCAGGCACAAATTCAAAAGTCGAGAAAGATGGAGAATAAACACCTCTCCAAGGACCTGGACTATATGGCCATCCGCGGCCTCAGAAACGAAGCCAAAGAAAAACTAAGTAGCATTCGACCCGATTCCGTGGGCCAGGCGGGCCGCATCAGTGGGGTATCGCCGGCGGATATCAATGTATTGTTAATCTATTTGGAACAACAGAGAAGGGAGCGAGAAAGTGGATTGGACGACGCGTAAAGACACATTGGAAGCGTTCGGGTTGCCGCTACCGCTTTCGGCATTCGATCGCTATGCAGAGATCCTTTTGGAGTGGAATCAGCACACGAATCTAACCCGTATTACCGAGGAGCAAGAGATGATCGATAAGCACTTTATCGATTCCCTGACTCCGCTATTGCTCGAGGAAATGCAGGGCGACGGAAAGATTTTGGACTTAGGGACCGGCGCCGGCTTTCCCGGCATGGTGCTTGCCCTCGCCCTCCCCGATAGAGATGTCCATTTGATGGACAGCTTGAATAAGCGCATCAGCTTCTTGGACGCTGTGATCGAAGCACTGGGCGTTGAGAATGTAAAGACCTATCACGGACGTGCGGAAGAAGAAGGCCGCGATCCGGCCTTTCGGGAGCAGTACGAGATCGTACTCTCCCGCGCTGTGGCGCGGTTGCCTATTTTGGCGGAATACTGCCTGCCTTTTGTGGAAGTCGGCGGACATTTGATCGCCATGAAGGGCGCCGAAGGCCGCGAGGAAGTAAAGGAAGCCAAGCGCGCCATCGACATCCTGGGCGGAACCGTTGCCGAAATCAAAGAGATCCACTTGCCCGGCGGCGACGAGCGGAGCCTCGTGGTGATCGAAAAGAGCAAGCCGACGCCCAAAAAATATCCCCGCGGGGGCGGAAAACCCCGCAAAAATCCTCTGTAGGTGCGCCTATGATTGTCTTTGCCGTCGCCCTCGCGGCTCTTCTCTATCGTCTGTGGAAAGACAGAAGTATAGCGACGGGTATGCTGATCCCGATCCTGTGTTTGTGTGCCGCGTATTATGCGAATCTCTACGATTACTTTATTCCCTCGGTGAAAACGGGCGCTTTGGTGGCGCTGGTGTTATGTGTCCTTCTGTTTTTATATTTGTCCCATAAAGAAATGCGGGAATCCAAGCGAGAATATTTAAAGAAACGCCGTATCACCCGTCATAGATCGGGCGGAAACGAAGTCGTTGGCGCCGAAGAGCGCGAAAAAATCATCGTTAAAGATATGAAAAATAAAGAAGAGAAAGTGTTATACGTGCGCAAGGGAAAGAAATAATGTTCCATATGGAACACTATTGTTTCCGAAAACTGTTCCATATGGAACAAAACATATAGGCACCAGAGAGGAATGTTCCATGTGGAACATTCCTCTCTTTTTATTTGTCCCGGTATTTGATACTATGGGTAGGAAAGGAGTGGAATCATGGGAAAGTATATTGCTGTATTTAATCAAAAGGGAGGGGTCGGAAAGACCACGACGGTGGTCAATCTGGCGGATGCGCTGGCATTTGGCGGAAAGAAAGTCCTGATTCTGGATTTGGATCCCCAGGGAAACGCCACCAGCGGTTTGAACGTAGAAAAAGATCGGGAAAATATGATTTACGATTTTCTATTGGGGTCCGAAGAAGACCCCGTGGTGCATATCAAAGAAAATCTGGATCTCATCCCCTCCGGTTCCACTCTTGCGGGTATCGAAATCGAATTCGCGCAAACGGAAGGCTGGCAGATGATTCTCAAGGAACGCCTCAAACAATTGGAGGGCTATGATTATATTTTGATGGACTGTCCCCCGTCCTTGGGGATCCTCTCCATATCGGCCCTCGCCGCCTGCGACAGCATCTTGATTCCCGTGCAGTGCGAATACTATGCCTTAGAGGGCTTATCACAGTTGATGGAATCCATTCAGCTGGTGCGAAACGGTTTTAATCCTTCGCTCGAGATCGAAGGTGTGGTGCTTACTATGTATGACGGGCGTACGAATTTAAGTATGCTCGTGGTCGAAGAAGTCAAATCGTACTTTAAGGACAAAGTATTTTCGACGGTGATTCCCCGCAATGTACGATTGGCGGAGGCGCCGTCTTACGGGAAAAGCATATTGGATTACGACGCCAAGAGCCGGGGCGCGAAGGCCTATATCGCCTTGGCGGAAGAATTGATCGGGAGGGACGCATAATGGAGAAGAAGCGTGGTTTGGGTCGCGGTCTGGATAACTTTTTCAACACCGTGCCTTTGGACAGTAAGGAACCGGACACCTTGCCGATTACGGAAATTCGCCCCAATCCCGAGCAACCGCGCAAGCGATTCGGAGAAGAAGGGATTAAGGAACTCGCCCGCAGTATCGAGGCGGTGGGCGTTCTGCAACCGCTTTTGGTACAAAGGGAAGGCGAAGAAATTCGCCTGATCGCCGGAGAACGGCGACTGCGCGCCGCCAAGAGAGCGGGACTGGAAGATGTGCCTGTACGCTTTATCGACGTGAACGAGGAAGAACAGGACCGCATTTCTTTGATCGAAAACATCCAGCGGGAAGACCTCAATCCCATGGAAGAGGCGGAAGGCTACGAAGCGCTCCGAAAAAAGTACGGCTATACCCAGGAGCAGCTCGCCAATCTGGTGGGCAAATCCCGCCCCTATGTGGCCAACAGCATGCGCCTGATGAAGCTCGAGCCCGCCGTGCAGGAAATGCTCCGCAATCGGGATCTCACCATCAGCCAGGGAAAGCTGCTACTCGGCATCAAAGACGGCAGGGAGCAGATCAAGCGCGCACAAAAGATGATTCGCGAACAACAGACGATCGAACAGAGCCGCAAAGAGGCACCGCGGGAGCAAAAAATCTCGCCCTACTACCGGAGCATCGAAGAACAACTGATGGATCGATTGGGCACCAAGGCACAACTCAAGGGCAACGGCAAAAAGGGGCGCCTGGTGATCGAGTACTATTCCGGGGACGATCTGTCCCGCATCGTAGAGATGATTATGGGGGGAGAGCTGGATGACTAGAGAATATACATTTTTTATTACCGATGCCTTTACCGACCGCTCGTTTGTGGGAAATCCCTCGGGAATCGTACTCACCAAGGGCGATATGAGCGACAACGAAATGCAAAAGGCCGCGCGGGAGCTCAACCATCCCGAGACCATCTGCATCCGAAAGCTGGACCGCGATATTTACAGCGCCCGCTACTTTACGCCCACCGAGGAGATCAAGATCTCCGGGCACGCGGCCCTCGCCACTTTTTGGACCCTCGCCAAATTCGGCTACATCGGCAGCAGCGAATCGAAGAAAAAGGTGTTGCAGTATACCGGCGCCGGACCCCTCTGCGTGTATTTGAGTTTTCGCGGCGGCGAGGTCGACTTCGTCGACGTGCAGCTTCCCGAAATGAAGGTGACGAGCGCGGTCGAAGACTTGGAGGCGCTGGCGGAGGCCTTTGAGGTGGACGCGGACCATATCGGCACGGGAGATGTGAATTTAATTCCGGCAGTGGTCGACGGCGGCGTAGAGACGATGATCATTCCGCTCAAAAAGGCGGCGGATTTGCACGAAGTCTACCCCAAGCGGCGCAACCTCGCCATGCTTTCCGAAAAATACCACTGTAAGTCCTTTCACCTGTTTTACTACGACGAGGAGAAAAAAATCGTAGAGCAGCGGAACTTCTCCCCTTCGGTGAGTGTATGGGAAGAAGCGGGATCCGGCACCGGAAGCGGCTGTACCTATTTCTATATGAAAGAAAACGGAATTTTATCGGAGAACCGCCTCCGCGCCCGCCAGGGACAGGAAGTCGGCCGGCCTTCGGAGATCGAAGTCTCCGAAAAAGACGGCCACATATTCGTCGGCGGCACCGCGCGCATCGTGATGGAAGGGATTTTGCGCCTATGAAACTCGTCGATCTGCCCGTCCGTCGCTATATCGAAAAGGCGATGGACACCTCTTCGCTTCCGGGCGGCGGATCTGTAGCCGCCCTAAACGCGGCCTTGGCGGCTTCTCTCGGCATTATGATCCTAAAGCTCAGCCGCGTCGACGGCCCGGCTTCGGGCGCCCTGGCGGAGATCGCACTGGATGCCGAAGACAATATCGATGCCGACGGCCACGCTTTCGATGGCGTGCTCGCCGCCTTTCGCCTGCCGAAAGAGACGGAAAGCGAAAAGACATTGCGCCGTGAGGCCATTGAAAAGGGCTATATCCGCGCCATTGAAGTACCCATTTCGACGATGCGGGCGGCCGAAAAGATTTTGAATTTGCTCAATGATTGCAAAGCACAAATCACCAAAAACGCCGTCAGCGACCTCTATATCGCCGCCGATCTTGCCCTTACGGCCTTTCGCAGCGCGGGGTATACGGCGAAGCTGAATATCGACGCACTAAAAGACGACGCGCGCCGTCGTAGCTATGAAGAACGCGTGCAGACGGCGGCCGAGCAGGTGCAAGCGCTGCATGCAGCGATTCTCGTTTCGGCGCCTTTGCTCGATGATACCAGCCAAAAACAATAATGTTCCACGTGGAACAATAAAAAACACGACCCTGTGCCTACAAGGTCGTGTTTTTTAGAGCTGTCTGGGAGCTAGCGGCGAAACGCACGCTGATATCCGGCTTTTTCCGCGTCTTTGGCGGTGTCGAAGTAGATGACGTTTTTCTCGGAGATGTTGTCATATTGGGGATCGCCGGGCATATGATATAATTTACTGCGACGATTGCCCTTGGCGGGGCCTTCCTCGCCTTCGATATGCCACAAGCCCTTGTTCTCCTCCATGGCGCGTTCTTCCGCCGCCTGCAGGAGCGCCTGATGCCGTTTGTTCGGCGGGTAAAAGCGCTCGCGGGCATAGCCTTCGCGCACCAGACGGCAGTTAAAGAGGATGTCTTCCTTCTTCTTTTCGCTGCCCTCCGGCGGCTCGGTCCACACATAGGCGAGGCGGCGCCCATAGCGATCCTTGGGTTCCTCGTCGTATTCTAAGTACACTTGTTTTCCGGTGAGTTCCTTCTTCGTAAAGTCCGACGCTTCTTTTCCCCAAGGTTCTACGATGCCGTTGGGATGCACGGTTTCCGGCGTATCGACGCCGATCAGGCGCACGCGGTATTCTTCGGTATTTCGAACGACGATCGTATCGCCGTCGACCACGCGGGTCACGGTGGCGGCATCGGCCGGGCCGACGTCGTCACAGGAAAGCAAAGCGGCGGCAAAAAGTACGATACAGGTTATGATAATATTACGTAAATTCTTCATAAGAATAGTATAACAGATTGGAGCGGTGGATATGAGCATTCAAATTTTCGGCACCAAAAAGAGCAACGACACCAAAAAGGCACAGCGGTTCTTTAAGGAACGGGGCATTTCCTTTCAATTCGTAGATCTGATGGAAAAGGAACTGAGCTGGGGCGAATTCGACTCCATCACCGCTTCGATCGGCGGTTTGGACGCCTGGATCGACGAAAAGAGCAAGGACAAGGACGGCCTCGCCTATGTAAAATATGCCACCGAAGAAAGCAAAGAGTCCTATATTATCGACCATCCGGAAATTATGAAGCTGCCGATCGTGCGCAGCAAAAAGCGCGCCGTACTGGGCCATGCGCCGGATGTATGGAAGCAATGGGCCGAGGAAGAAAAATAAATAGCGCCCCGAAGGGCGCGAGAGGGGTATGCGGTCGCATATCCCTTTTTTTATGGAGAATGGCTTATAAAACGGTCTCGTCTTTCATCAGAAGCACAAAGGCGATGGCAAGAAAAAGCGCGGAAACCCATATGGTCTTCAGCCCCATATGGGAAAAGAGGAGTCCTCCCAAAGCCGCGCCGGTAAAAAAGACAAAGACGATATAAAAGACCACGCCGCTTTTTTTAAGATGGCTGCGCTTTTTGGTCAGCCGAAAGCCCGCCAGATTGTCCATGACCGTGCGCATATTGCCCACGCACATGGTGGTGGCAAAGCGGATGTCGGCGAATTCGCGAAAGGCATTGACCTGCATGCCGCAGGAGAAGGCCATCATGCCGTTGGCGATGTCGTTAAAGGCGACGGGGATCAACCCCACCGCGCAAAGAATCAGAATTTCAAAAAACAGAACCTGTTGCTGCCACTTGAGCTTTAGCGCCCGTCGCTTCAAAAATCCGAAGTGGGCGGACACATAGACCCCTAGAGCGAAGGAGAGGATGGCGAAAAGAAAGTGAAGGATCTGCGCCCCATTCCCCTCCACGACATTCAGCGCGAGGAGCACCACATTCCCCGTAAGGGCGTTGACGAAGACCTTGCCCCTAAGGGCATAGGAATAGCTGTCTTGCAGGCCGCCCGCCAGCGTCAGGAAGGTGGCGAAGATCAGCGATTCCGAGACTTCACGCCGCGCCATAGCGCTTCAGCCTTTCGAGCATTTCGCGGTAAATGGGGAGCATATGGTCTTCGGTGACGAAGGTTTCGAGGGCGCCTTCCGGCACCCATAGGCGATTTTTCTCCTCGACGAGGAGGGTATCTTCGGTCTTCCCGAAAAAACCGAAGGTAAAATTGATGTGAAAGTGCGCATCCACCGGCACGCCTTTTCGTTTGTGGGGCTTGACGGCCAATAGCTGCATGCCGATGGGCGCCTTTTTCGCCGGCTTGACATATTGTATGCCGGTCTCCTCGTACAGTTCCCGGAGTGCAGCATACAACAGGTCCTCCTCCGGCTCCACGTGTCCGCCGGGCCAGGACCAGCTCTTATAAATAGGATGGTAGATCATCAGCAGGGCGCCTTTTTCTCGATCGAAGACCATCGACGATGTGGTGTAGTGGTAGGGATCGGCGCGATCGGTGCCGATCAGTTTTCCATTCAGGCGGAGCAAATGTTCTCTGTCTTCCGCCTCTTGTGCATTTTGCGGTTCGTAGGTTTTAATCCAATCCATAGATTTCCTCCAATACGGGCCGAAACGCCGAAGGGATCGCATATTTTTCCCGAAGGGCGTCTACATCGGCCCAAGTGTGTTCCTCCGCCTCTGTAAATACCGCCTCGGCCGTCGCCACGACCACGGTAATCTCCCAAATCTTGTGGGTAAAGACGTGCTCGTAGCGCGTGCCGAAGCGGATTTCTTTGGCGACGATGGCGCGCTCCGCGAGATACTTCTCCACATCCTCTTTCTTCCACCGGCCGGGCAGAAGCGGAAAGCCCCAGAGCGAGGACAAGAGGCCCTCGGTCCGCTTTTCGACGAGGTATGCGCCGTTATGGCGTATGGCGAGGGCCAGGTACTGTTCCCGCGTCTTTCCCTTTTTCGGCTTTTTGTGCGGAAATTCCTCTTGCCGACCCTCTCGAAAGGCGATGCAGTCCGCATGGAGCGGACAGGCGAGGCAGCGCGGGCGCTTGGGCGTACAGATCTCGCTTCCCAGGTCCATCAGCGCCTGGTTAAAGTCCCCGGGCGCCGTCTCGGGGATCTCGGCGGCGGCGAGGGCGGCGATCTCTTTTTTGCCCGCCGTCTCGTCGATCCGCGCTTCTACCGCATAGAGCCGGCTAAAGATGCGAAGGAGATTGCCGTCTATGGCGGCGACCGGCTCGCCATAGGCGATCGATGCCACGGCGCCGGCGGTATAGGCGCCGATGCCGGGGAGGGTTTCGAGGGTTTTGGCATCCTTCGGCATGCCCTCTTTTGCGACGCGCATGGCTGCTTTTCGCAAGTTTTTGGCGCGGGAGTAGTAGCCCAATCCTTGCCAAAGTTTTAACAACTCATCTTCGTCGCTTTCCGCCAGCGCCTCGACCGTGGGGTAGCGTTCGATAAATCGTTCGTAATATGGAACCGCGGCCGCCGCGCGGGTTTGTTGGAGCATAATCTCCGATACCCATATCTTGTAGGGGTCTCGGGTATTTCGCCAGGGCAACCCCCGCTTGTGGGGGTTGTACCATTGTAAAATTTTTTCTGAAACAGACATGTTCCTATTATAACAAAAGGGGCAAAAAACGGCATATTGACGGTGTTCGCGGATCGTGTTATAGTTAAAAAACAGATATCATACAAAATCAATAGGATATAGGAGGAATTTTCAATAGATGGATGCTTTACTGCGAGTGGAAGGCGTACGCGCTTCCGTAGAAGAAAAAGAAATCTTAAAGGGAATCGACCTCGAGGTCGGTAAGGGCGAAGTCCACGTAATTATGGGGCCCAACGGCAGCGGAAAGTCCACCCTGGCAAATGTGATTATGGCAAACCCCGCCTACACCATGACCGAAGGCAAGATCGTCTTCGACGGGGAGGACATTACCGATCTTTCCACCGACAAGCGGGCGCAAAAGGGCCTGTTTTTGAGCTTTCAGACGCCCCACGAAGTGCCGGGCATCAGCGTGGAAAACTTTATTCGCCAGGCCAAGCTCGCCCGGGGCGAAAAGACCTCCATTTTGAAGTTTAAGAAGGCCGTCGACAAAGAAATGAAAATGCTCGATATGAAGCCCGAATACGCAGAGCGCTATTTGAATGTCGGCTTTTCGGGCGGCGAGCGCAAAAAGACCGAGATCCTGCAGCTTTTGATGCTCAATCCCAAGCTGGCGATCTTGGATGAGACCGACTCCGGCCTCGACGTCGACGCGGTGGCCACGGTGAGTCGCGGTCTGAAGGCGTATCTGAACGGTGAAAACTCCGTCATTATCATCACCCACCACCGGGAGATATTAAAAGAGATCGAACCCGATTATGTGCACGTCATCAACGACGGCAGAATCGTAAAAGAGGGCGGCGACGAAATTATCGACCGCATCGAATCCGAAGGGTTCGGCTGGATTAAGGAAGAGGCCCATGCGTAAAAAAAGCGATATTCAAGAAATGGATCGGGGGGTCTACGACGAAAAGAACCCCTTCACGTATAGAAAGAAGACCGAACAGGGACTCAGCGAAGAGATCGTAAGAGAGATCTCGAAGGAAAAGAACGAGCCCGAATGGATGCTCGAAAAGCGGCTGGAGGCCTTGGCGATCTTTAACGAAAAGCAAAATCCCGAATGGGGACCGGATCTTTCCGAGGTGGATATGAACAAGGTCATCACCTATATCCGCCCGGACGCCGACCTCGCCGGCGACTGGAACGACGTGCCCGAGGAGATTCGCGAGACCTTCGACAAGCTGGGCATCCCCGAAGCGGAAAAGGAATCCTTCCTCTCGGGCGTGGGCGCGCAGTACGATTCCGAAGTGGTCTATCACAGCATTCAAAAGCATCTCTCCGATCAGGGCGTGGTCTACACCGACTTCGAAACGGGGCTGAGAGAATACGAAGACATCGTGCGCGCCTATTTCGGCAAGTGCATTTCGCCGAGTCTGCACAAATATGCGGCGCTCCACTATGCGGTTTGGAGCGGCGGGAGCTTCGTCTATGTGCCCGCAGGGGTCGACGTAGACGTGCCGCTGCAGTCCTACTTCCGCCTAAACGCGCCGGGGGCGGGCCAGTTTGAGCATACCCTGATTATTATCGAAGAGGGGGCGAAGTGCCACTTTATCGAGGGCTGCTCCGCGCCCAAATACAATGCGCTCAACATCCACGCCGGGGCGGTCGAGCTCTTTATCAAAGACGGCGGCACCCTGCGCTACTCCACCATCGAAAACTGGTCGAGAAATATGTATAACCTAAACACCAAGCGCGCCATCGTCGGCAAGGACGCCAAGATCCAATGGGTCTCGGGTTCCTTCGGCAGCAAGGTGAGCATGCTCTATCCCACTTCTGTCCTCGCCGGAGACGGCGCCCAGAACGAATACACCGGCATCAGCTTTGCCGGCGCGGGACAAAACATCGACACCGGCGCCCAAGTCATTCACGCCGCCAACCACACCAAGAGTTCCATTCAGTCCAAGTCCATCTCCAAGGGCGGGGGCATCGGAACCTATCGCGGCCTGGTCAAGGTCACCGAAAACGCCGAGGACTCCAAGTCCACGGTATCCTGTGAATCTTTGATGCTCGACAGCGAATCCCGCCAGGACACCATTCCCTCCATCGACATCAACAATCGGGATGTGGACTTCGGCCACGAAGCCAAGATCGGCCGGATCTCCGATGAAGTCATCTTCTACCTGATGACCCGGGGCATCTCCGAAGAAGAGGCGCGGGCGACGGTCGTGCGCGGCTTTGCCGATCCCATCGCCAAGGAACTGCCCCTGGAATATGCCGTGGAAATGAACAATCTCATCTCTTTGGAATTGGAAGGGAGCATCGGCTGATGAAAGCGCACAAGGGAAATATACTGGAATACAAAACCTATCATTATTTGAATGTAAACGAACGCAATATCCCCGCGACCGATGTAAAGGGAAGCACCCCCGCACCGGCGGATGCGGTATTTACGGGGCCCTATGGCGTAAGTGCCGAGCTCCGCGAGCTGCACGAGAGCGCCTCTACGAAATATAAGCGCTTTGAAGCGAAAGAAGACGTGGATTTGGGTATCTTCCGAATGGAAGGAGAAGACGACGCCGTGGTGACCCTGGACTTTATCGTAGAGCCCGGGTGCCATATGACCGGCTACTTCTCCTCGAACAAGACCGGCGGGTACCGCTCGCTCTTGGGGCGCATCCACGTCAAAGAAGGCGCCACCGCCCGCTTGTACTTTGCCAATTTGGACCGCAGCGAAGTGGAAAACTACCTGTCCCTGATCGCCGTGGTGGAAGAAGGCGCAAAACTCGACGCCTTTGTGTTCCATATGGGCGACGGGAACGAAATCTCCAATGTGCGTTGCAATCTCGTGGGCGACGGCGCCTTGGGGAGCGTGCAGTCCATCTTTTTGGGCAAGGGCGCACAGAAATACGATTTCCAATACGATATGATCCACGCGGGGAAAAACACCACCTCGAATCTGATCGTAGACGGCGCCTTGATGGACGAGAGCTACAAAGTCTTTAAGAGTCGGGTAGACTTTTTGGAAGGCTCGGCCGAAAGCCGCGGCAACGAGGAAGAATTTGCCATCCTCCTCGACTCCACCGCCCGCAGCCTGTCGGTGCCGGCGCTGTTGAGCCACGAACACGACGTCGAAGGCAACCACGCCGCCAGTGCGGGGCGGATCGACCAGGAACTGCTCTTTTACTTTATGACCCGCGGCTTTGACGAAAAGACGGCGGAACGCATGATCGTCGACGCGAAATTTGCGCCGGTGATCGACGGCATCGTCTACGAAGAAGAGCGCGAGCGCATCTACCGAGAACTCGACTACAGTATGGGGAGGCGATAGGATGTTACAGCATAGCGAAATTATGGAGATCCGAAAGGATTTCCCCTTTTTAGAACTGTCGACAAAAGACAAACCCTTGGTCTATTTGGACTCCGCGGCCACGACCCAAAAGCCGCGGCAGGTCTTGGATGCCATGAACCGCTACTATAGCTATCAAAACGGCGGGCCCCACAGGGGCGCACACCGCCTGTCTATGGCGGCGACCGAAGTGTACGAAGGCGCGCGGGAGAAGGTTAAGGACTTTATCGGCGCAAAGGACGCAAAAGAGATCGTCTTTACGCGAAACGCCACCGAAGCCTTAAACCTCATCGCCTATAGCTGGGCGCTCGAGAATATCAAAGCGGGCGACGAAATCGTCCTCTCAATCATGGAACACCACGCCAATCTCGTTACCTGGCAATATGTCGCCGAAAAGACCGGTGCCAAGCTCGTCTATCTCTATATCGACGACAAAAAGACGATTCCCTTCTCCGAAGTGGAAGAAAAAATTACGTCAAAGACCAAACTCCTCGCCATTACCCAGAGCTCCAATGTGCTGGGGACCATGCCCGATGTCAAAAAGATGATCGCGCATCTCAGAACCGTGAGCCCCGAGGCGCGCGCGGTGGTCGACGGGGCGCAATCCACGCCCCATATGCCCGTCGACGTGCGGGATTTGGACTGCGACTTTTTCGTATTTAGCGGGCATAAAATGCTCGCCGCTATGGGCGCGGGCGTCCTCTACGGCAAGCTCGATCTCCTAAACACCTTAAAGCCCTATATGTACGGAGGCGACATGATCGAATACGTCTACGAAGACCGGGCGACCTTCCTCGATGCGCCGGCGCGCTTCGAAGCGGGCACCCAGGATGTGGGCGCGGCCTCGAGTTTGCCGGCGGCGATCGAATACCTGGAAAACATCGGCATGGAAAATATCCACGAATACGAGAGCCATCTTTTGGACCACGCCTACGACGAGATGTCGAAGATGGACGACATCGACATCCTCTCCCGGCCGGAGGGGCCGCGGGGCGGGCTGATCACCTTTAACTTTAAGGAAGTGCACCCCCACGATGTGGCGTCGATTCTCGATTCCAAGGGCGTCGCCATTCGCAGCGGCCACCACTGTGCGCAGCCCCTGCACCGCAGTTTCGATCTGTATTTCTCGTGCCGCGCGTCCTTTGCGGTCTACAACACCATGGAAGAAGTCGAATACTTTATCAAGAGCCTCGACGAAGTCAGGAGGGTGATGGGCCTTGGCACTCGATGAAATCTACACCACGCTGATTATGGAAGAATCGCGCAGCGAACACAACAAAAAAGATCTGGACGATCCCGACTACTGCGAACTGGGCCACAACCCCAGTTGCGGCGACGAGATCACTCTGCAGATCAAAATGGACGGCGATATCCTCAAAGACCTGTCCTATACGGGCAGGGGGTGCGCCATCTCTCAGGCGTCCACTTCTATTATGATCGACACCGTGCGCGGCAAGACCAAAGAAAAGGCCTTGGCGCTCGCCGATACCTTTATCGATATGATCAAAGGCGTCTCGCTCTCCGAAGACGAAGAAGAGGAGCTGGAAGATGCCATGGCGTTTCAGGGCGTGGCACAATTGCCCGCTCGGGTTAAGTGCGCCGTCCTCCCGTGGTATACGCTCAAAGGCATATTGGAAAAATAGAACATGTATCTGCATGTTCTATTTTTATCACCTTTTTCGGACAGAGAGCCGAAGGAAAGGCGGTATTTAACAAGAATATATAAAAAAATAGAAAGAAATCGGGGTAAAAACATATTTTTTTCGCTACCCCGTATGATATAATCCAATAGAGATTACGTATATAATTATTCAGAATAATTTCTATAAATTTCACACTGAAGAAGGGGGACATTGTGGATACAAGAGAATTTATGTGGACCTATTGGCGGCTGATTAAAGAGGCATGCGACACCCGGAGTGCGCTGACCGACTATTTTTCCGCTCGCTACTCCCTTACGCAGTTGCAGTTTCTCGTCTTGGGACAGATCGACGCTCTAGAGGATACCTCGATCCGCTCCATCGCCCGATCCCTGCACCGCGATCACGGCAATATCTCGAAGATCTGTACGGTGCTAGAAGAAAAGGGCTTCGTATACCGCGAGCGATCGACGGAGGATTCGCGCATCGTCTATGTCTTTTTGACCGAAAAGGGCGATGGCTATGTGGAGGAGTTTCGCTCCATGCTCGCGCCGCTCTACGACAAGCTCGGCGAGTATCTTACCGACGGCGATCTTCGGTTTTTGCTGAAGTCCATGGAGACCGTCGACGAGCTCTTTAACGAATCCGACCGCCTCCGCGAAGTGCGCGACGAACAGCGGCGCCGGCGCAGAAAAAACCGCTAAGGCGTGTTCGCCTTTCCGTCTCTACATAGACTATTTTTCATTTCAAATTTAAGTCAAACCGGCTCGTTCGACATCTTTTTCGAAAAAAGGGCTTATAATAGACGGGAAAGGAGTCGTTCATGAAGAAATTATTTTCCATATTCCTCGCGTTTTTCCTCCTGCTCCCCGTAACGGTGCGGGCGGAGCGCGCAGAGGGAATTCAGAGCCCCCAGACCCTCGTCGTAGACGGCGAAGTGACGGATCTGAAGGGCTACAACATACACGACAACAACTATTACCGCCTGCGGGATCTCGCGGCGGTTTTTGCGGGAAAGCTCGATTTTTCCCTCGACGGCAACAATCGCGTCATCACCGTAAACACCGAAGAACCCTACCGCTCTTTCCCCGGCGACCGGTCCGGCGGCGCACGGGAGCGGGCGCTCAAAAAAGAGATGCAGCTGATCGTCCTGGGCAAATCTCCCCAAGACCGCATGCAGGCCTGCTACAATATCCACGGCTTTAACTATTTCCGCCTGCGGGATATGGGCGAGATTTTGGGCTTTAGGGTTCGCTACGACAAGGCGAATAACCGCGCTATCGTCGAGACGCCGTCCTACGTTCCCAAGAACGACCCCGCGCCCCAACCCGCACCGGAGGCGGGACGCGTGGTTCTCGGAAACGAGCGGCTGTTGACCGAGTACAAGCACCTTATCGACGGAAAGCGCGTCGGACTGATCACTAACCAGACCGGGGTGGACGCCGAAGGGCGCCCGGTCGCCGAAAAGCTGAAGGCGTATCCCGGTGCACAACTCGTCGCCCTCTATAGCCCCGAGCACGGCCTCGACGGCAAGCAGAAGGCGGGCGCCTATGTGGCGAGCTATTTCGACAAAAATATGAATCTGCCCGTCTACAGTCTCTACGGGCCCACCCGCAAGCCCTCCAAGGAAATGCTCAAGGGCATCGATGTGCTCCTCTACGATATGCAGGACATCGGGAGCCGCACCTATACCTATATCTCCACCCTACAAAACGCCATGGTGGCGGCGAAAGAAAACGGCATTCCCATCGTCGTACTGGATCGCCCCAATCCGCTGGGCGGCGAGATCGTCGAGGGCTTTTTGCGCGAGACGCGCTTTAAGAGCTTTGTGGGGATCGACAAGATGCCCATGGCCCACGGCATGACCGCCGGCGAGTTGGGGCAGTTCTTCAATCGCGAGATCGGCGCCGATCTCACCGTGGTGCCCTTAAAGAACTGGCGCCGCGATATGGTGTGGCAGGACACGGGCCTGCCTTTCGCCCAGACCAGTCCGAATATTCCCAACCTCTCCAGCGCCTTTTTGTATATGGCTACGGGGAGCGGCGAAGAGACCGGTATCGGCCAGGACGAAAAGTTTCACTGGGTCGGCGGAAAAAACATGAACTCCGCCGAATACGCAAGGCGGCTGAACGCGAAGAACCTTCCTGGCGTGCGCTTTGTGGCGGCACCCAAGGGATCCCGCGGCGGCGTACGCGTAGAGGTCACCGATCCCCACAGCTTTAACCCCGCCCGTACGGGCATCTACACCCTGGCGGTGGCCAATCAGATGCGGCCCATCAACGTGCCGACGCTCAAAAAGCCCTACAGTATGTTTTATCTGATTCAGGGCTCCGAGACCATCGCCGAGATGTTCCGCGCCCGAAAGAGTCCCGAGGAGATCGTCGCGGCCTACCAAAGCGATGTGGAGGCATTTCGCGCCGAGCGGGCGCCCTATCTGCTGTATCAATAGCACCCGAAACCGGATTCCCAGCGAATTCGGTTTTTTTGCGCAGATCTTAGGGAGATTTTAGGAATCGCCGCGGGGGTTTTTGGTATAATGGAGGTTCGTGAGGAGGCAGTATGAAAAAGACATCCATCGCAAAGTCTACGGGGCTGATTATCCTATTTTCCCTGATCGGGAAGATGATGGGATTCGGCAGGGAGTCCCTCGTAGCGGCGGTATTCGGCGCGGGATACGAAAAAGACGCCTTTGTGGCGGCACAATCCGCCACGTCCACCGTCAGTATGTACATCGTTATGGGGATCAGTACGGTCTTTATCCCCGGACTCCAATCGGTGTTTTCGGAACAGGGCGAAGAGGGAAAACACCGCTTTACCAACAACATATTTGTGATCGTGAGCTTACTTACCTTGGGCATAATGCTTCTGGGCATCGTCGGGGCGCCGTTTCTCGCCATGTTGGTGGGGCCGCGCTTTGATCCGCGCACCAAGGCGCTGACCATACAGCTCATTCAGCTGGGTATGCCGGTCATCGTCTTTTCCGCCTACGAGGGGATCTTTACCGGCTATCTCCACTTTCACAATCGCTTCGGCATCGCCGCATCGGTCCCCATCTGGCTGAATACGGTCTACCTGGTGTATCTGTTCACCATGTCTTCGCAATTCGGCATCTACGGGCTTACCGTCGTCTCGGTGCTCGCGGTGGTGGCGGAGTTTATCGCCGTCATCTACGGTTCGTACCGCACCGGGTATCGGTTTCGGCCCATACTCGACCTGTCGGATCGGCACACCAAGCAGACGCTTTTGCTGGCGATTCCCGCCATTATCACCGTCAGCGTCAACAATATCAACACCCTGGTCAACCGCGCTCTGGCATCGGGTTTGGTATCGGGTTCTATGAGCCGGCTGGACTACGCCAACAAGCTGAATGTACTGGTGATCGGAATCTTTATCACCGCCATCACCTCGGTCATCTACCCCGCCATGAGCAAGGCATTCGACGAGGGCGATATGGAGAAGGGCAAAAAGATCATGAACGGCTCCGTGCGTTCCGTGCTCCTCATCACCATTCCCGCCATGGCGGGACTGATCGTCCTCGCGCGTCCCATCGTGGAACTCGCCTTTATGCGCGGCGCCTTTACCCCGGCGGATGCGGACGCGACGGCGATCTGCCTGCGCTTTTACACCCTGGCATTGGTCTCGATTTCGGTGAACAATGTGCAGAACCGGGTCTTCTACAGTTTGGAAGATACCAAGACGCCCTTCTATCTCGGGGTCATCAATGTATTGTTTAACGTGGGCTGCAACCTCGTCCTGGTGCGGTTTATGGGGATCAACGGCCTGGCGCTTTCCGTCTCGATCGCCCAGACCGTCGTCACCGGCGTCTCCTTCTATCTCTTGTGGAAGAAGCTCGGCCATATCGGCATGAAAAGCTATGTCAAGATCACCGCAAAGACCGTGATCGCATCGGCGATTATGGGCGTATTCGCCTACTACTTCTACAATTTCGGCGCGGGCTTTATCGGAACGAGCACGAGCCTAAAGCTCTTGTATTTCCTCGTAACCGTCGGCCTCTCCGCGGTACTGTACTTTGTAATCCTCGACTTCTTGGGCCTCAAAGAAGCCAAGGACATCAAAAAGATCGTGCGCATCAAATACTTGCAGCGAAAAGCCGCTTAATACTCTCCGCCTTCGGGCGGAGTTTTTTTGTGGCCACCGGCGCGCCCTTTCGCCGCGGTTAAATCTCCACGAAAAGGGTATAAGTGATGTACAACTGATAAGCAACGGAAGGGAGTATACCAATGGAAAGAAAAGTAACATAAAAAGTTCGCGGTAAGGCGGCCATCGACGGCGCCGGCGTGCATTTGGTACGCGTACTCGGCCCGGGCACCATGGAGGCCTTCGACCCCATTTTGATGCTCGATTCCTTCGACAGCGAAAATCCGGAAGACTATCGGGCGGGCATACGGGCCATCAAAGCGAGTATTTGCCCCTAGACTACTACGACATCCACATTCAAAAGGGGAAATCCCTCACCATCGAAACCGACCCCGCGCGTTCGGTAATGCTCTTTACCCTCTTGGGCGACGCGAAGATCGCCGGTGAAGAGATCCCCGAAAAAACCGCGGTCAAGGTGTCCGAGGGCGATTCGATCACCGTCGAAGGTCTCAGCGACGAGAGCTATATCCTCTTTATGAGCTCCCTCGCCCTCAAAGAGCCCATCGCCTGGGGCGGGCCCATCGTTATGAACACCGACGAAGAGATTCAAGAGGCGTTTTCCGACTTGCGGAGCGGCAACTTTATTCGCCAAAAGGCCGATTACGAAACCGAGACGAAGTAAATCCGGCGCATAGATTTCGCCGAACGGAAACGAGTAGCACTATGTTGGCAAAAGACGCGGCCATCGCACCGGCCGCCATGGAATATTTGAAGAAAAAAGGCATCGACGCCATCTCCGTAGACGTGATCGCTTCCGGCTGCTGCGGCGCCCCGGGCATCCGAAATGCTTCGGTCTCGAAGGGCAAGCCCACGCGGGATGCCAATGTCTACAAAAAGACCACTTTCGACGGCATCGACGTATACTATCCCTATTACACCAATGTCGACGACGGCGTGGTGCGCATCGACGCGGAGCGATTTTTGGGCATCACCACCCTCTATGTCGCCAACGCCGAATCGGAATACTGAAGATACAAAAACCGCCCCTTTGCAAAGGGGCGGTTTTTTAGTGCGGAGATGCGTATACAAAAAGAGCGACGGGAGTCGCTCTTTTGTATGCTCGAAATTACATATTGGAATAGTTGTCGAAATAGCCCTGTACCAGGACGACGGGGGTACCCTTGTCACCGCTTCCCGAGGTGAGGTCGGCCAAAGAGCCCAAGAGGTCGGTGAGGCGCCGGGGGGTGGTGCCCAGGGTTTCGTCCTTGCCCAAGAGATCCTGATCCTTTTCGTGGATCCGTTCGACGATGACCCTTTCCATCTCCTCTTTGGGGAGATCCTTGAGTTCGGTATCGGCGAGGTACTTCATTTTGAGCTCGCTCGGCGTGCCTTCCAGTCCGTCGGTATAGGCGGGGGATACGACCGGGTCGGCCAGTTCCCAAATCTTGCCCACCGGGTCCTTAAAGGCGCCGTCGCCGTAGATCATCACTTCCATATGCACGCCGAAGTGCGCGTTCAGGCGTTTTTGCAACTCTTCTACAAAGGGTATGCCGTCTCTGGGGAAGAGTTTGACCTTTTCTTCACCGGCCATATTGCTGCCCAAAAGGCCGTATTCTTCGTTATAGCCGTGGACGTCGGAGGGATCGGAGAGGATGTCGTCGAGGCCGTAGACGAGGTGGGCGCCGTTGTCTTTCAGCTCGCGCTTGATAAAGTTGCGGCTGTGAATGCTGGCCACGAGGATGTCCTCGGTATAGGAAAGGATGGTGCGGGGATCGTTGGAGAAGTAGATTTCGCTGTCAGGCGCGATTTGTTTATAGAGCTTTACGTAGTCGATGCCCGTAAATTCGTGTTTGACTTCTTCGCCGAAGTGTCGTCTGTATTCTTCTTCGCTCAGCACGTCGGTATAGGGGTTGATCTTGGCGCCGTAGAGCTTGTTGTCGTCCATAAGGTGGTTGCCCACTTCGTCGGAGGGAAAGCTCAACAGAATGTGGAGTTTTCGGCCGCTCTTGGCGAGTCCATTCAGAATCGTAGAGAAACGGTTCCTGGACAGGATCGGAAAGACGACGCCGAAGGGGCCGGGGAATTTGCCGGCCACATCTTCGGCGATTTCGTCGACGGTGGCGTAGTTGCCCTGACATCGGGCGAGCAGGGATTCGGTGACGCAAATGATGTCTTTGTCCCGAACGGGGATGTCTTCGGATTCTACGGCTTTTACCACCGAGTCGAAGACCACCTCTACCAGGTCGTCGCCTTCGCGGACGATGGGCAGGCGTATGCCTCGGGTCGTCGTTCCAATATATCGTTTCATAATCGCAATCTCCTCTTTCGTGTCAATATAAAATCTGCTTCTATTCTACCATAGTTGAAAGAAAGGTGGTATTCTGTATGGTAGAGTCTTACCGCAATCGCGAAATTTTTTTTGAAGGGAAGGGATGCCGTGGAAGGCGCGGTACGCATCAAACGCAAACATTTTTTTAGAGAGCATTGGATCATGATCCTGATCCTACTGCTCCTCCTCTTTGAACGCCTGTATATGCTCTCTCGCCTGGGCCCTACATATTCACTGGAAAGCGACGATTTGAGCTATGTCAAGGCGGGGATTACCCTCTACGAAACCAAGATCCTCACCATGCACGGGGTCGTATCGGCGCAGATTATGCCGGGCATGCCGGCGTTGATCTCGCTCTTTGTGCCCTTTTTCGGCACGGGAGAGAGGCTGTGGCTCGCCCTCAAAGTGCTCTGGTGCATTATGGGCACCTTGGCGCCGTGGTTTTTGTATCTCGCCATTCGGGAATGGGCGCCGAAATACGCGGCGCTATTGCCGACGCTGTTTTTCTTTACCCCCGATTTCGCCTGGCAAGACAATCTGATCTTGTCCGAGACGCCCTTTATGATGCTCACATGCCTCTATCTCTACGGCGTCTTTCGCATGGCGAAGCACAGAGACTGGGGCAGTTTTGTCATCGTCTTTTTGGCGGCGTTTTGCTGTCTGATGCTCAAAGCCCAGGCGATGTTTTACTTTGTGGCGCCGATCCCCTACTTGGCGCTCAAGAAATACCCGTCGACGACGCTGTATTTGCAGAGCTTTATCGGCCTGGTGCTCCTTGCGCTCTTTATCGTGCCCTGGAGCATACGCAATTACTACCACTTTGAGGAATGGATCCCCCTTACATACGGCATCGGCAACCCGCTGCTCTTGGGCACCTATCAGGGCGAGGGCTACCCGCCCGATGAGGCCTTCGACTACAATGCGCAGGTGACCGAGCCGCTTATGGAAAAATACGCCCATCTGGTGGACGACGAGGGAAAAATGAGCGAAAAGCACCTCCGATTCTTCTATATGAAGGGGGACGAGGCGCGGGCGCGGCTGCGCATGGACTATTGGTGGAAGCACGACCGCGATTCCATGCTGCGGAGCTATCTCTTGCTCAAGCCGCAGAAGATGCTCTTCGAGACCTTTTATTGGGACGAAGTGGTGCCCCATACCAAAGACCCCATCATATTCTCGCGAACCGTCGAGTTTTACCTGTCCATGTTCGCCCTCGTGGTGGCGATCGCCTGCCGAAAGTACGTCAAGGAAGTCTTATTTGTCCTCCTCATGTATTGGATCCAGGTCTACATGTACGCCTACGCCTACGTCTTCGACCGCTATGCGCAGACGCTCTTGCCCTATCGGTATATCGCATTGGGACTCGGATTTGCCGCCTTTGTCTACGGAATCGGGCGTATGGTGCGGCGCCGCCGGCTCAAAAAAAGTTTCGGAATTTGAAAATTTCCCCTTGCAATTTCGAGGAAAAGACGATATCATGAAATCAGTAGATGATACAACATATCATTTACCTCCAAAGTCAATCGTCTACCCGATACACTCCTTCCTATATTCTATGTTGTCAAATGTCATGTGTAGACGAAAGGGCGTCTTTTACGCCCCAAAACGCCGCCGGTACAGGGCGGCGTTTTTTGTGCACAAAAAACGGACCCGAAGGTCCGCATTTTTAATTTTTAATAAGCTTTTGCGTAATAGACCATGTGCTTGGCGGGCTTGCCGCAGTGGACGCACACATCGGAAAGTTCTTCCTGCTCCTCTTCGAAGGGGATGCAGCGGATGGTGGCGCCGGTCTTTTCTTTGATTTCGGCCTCGCATTCTGCATCGCCGCACCACATGCCCTTTAAGAATACATTCTGTCCGTCGAGTTTTGCCTGAAAGTCGTCGAAGTTGTCGACGGAAAAGGTCTTTTCTTCCCGGCGGGCCTTGGCGGCTTCGAACATATCTTTTTGGATGGTATCGAGCATATCGCCCACGGCATCGGCGATATTTTCCATGGGGACAAAGCTCTTTTCATTGGTGTCTCTGCGCACAAAGACGACTTGGTTCTTTTCGATGTCCTTGGGGCCGATTTCGATCCGCAACGGAATGCCCTTCAGCTCCCATTGGTTGAACTTCCAACCCGGGCTGTACTGTGCCCGGTCGTCCAGTTTGACGCTGAAGCGGTCTTTCAATGCGTCGAAGAGGTCGGTTGCCTTTTCGTTTACGCCTTCCTTGTGTTGGGCGATGGGGACGATGACCACTTGGGTGGGCGCCACGCGGGGCGGCATCACCATACCGCGGTCGTCGCCGTGGACCATAATCAATCCGCCGATCAGACGGGTGGAGATGCCCCAGCTGGTGGTCCAGGCGGTGGCGAGCTTGCCTTCGCGGTCTTGGAACTGGATGTCGAACATATTGGCGAAGTTTTGACCCAGATTGTGGCTGGTACCCGATTGCAGCGCCTTGCCGTCGTGCATCATGGCCTCTAAGGTGTAGGTCGCATCGGCGCCGGCGAAGCGCTCGCTTTCGCTCTTTAAGCCTAAGATCACGGGAACCGCCATCTCGTCTTCGATGACCTGCCGATAGATTTCGAGCATTCTGAGGGTCTCTTCCTGGGCGTCGTCATAGGTCTCGTGCACCGTATGGCCTTCTTGCCACAAGAACTCGACCGTGCGCAAGAAGGGACGGGTCGTCTTTTCCCAGCGGAATACCGAACACCATTGGTTGATCAAAACCGGCAGGTCGCGGTAGGTCTGTACCCATTTGGAATACATGGTGTTGATCATGGTCTCGGAGGTGGGCCGTGCGATCAGCCGCTCCGCCAATTCTTCGTCGCCGCCGTGGGTGATCCACAGCACTTCGGGCGAAAAGCCTTCGAAGTGGTCGACCTCTTTTTGCAAGAGGGATTCGGGGATCAGCATGGGGAAGTAGGCGTTGGTGTGGCCCGTCGCCTTAAAGCGGGAATCGGCGTGTTCCTTGATCTTTTCCCATACGGCAAATCCATAGGGGCGAATGACCATACAGCCGCGCACCGGTGCGTAGTCCGCCATTTCCGCCTTTAAGACGATGTCGGTATACCATTGGGCGAAGTCGACGTCCCTCGCCGTGATCTCTCTTACAAATTTTTCCTGTGCCATAAATGCCTCCTAGCATGACAATAAAAAAACCGCGGTTTTCCAGGGACGAAAAACCGCGGTACCACCCTAATTTAACTTCAAAAGAAGCTCTCGACATCGTAACGTGATGAACGGCTCGGTTTGCGAGCGACTGCAGAGCGGGATTCCCCGGCTTCCGATCGCCGAATCTTGCAATCGATGAATTCGGCTCCCTGGCATCTTCCGGCGGGTACTTTTCTCTTTCAAAGTCGAAATATAATACAACTCTATTATAACCGCCGCCCTTCGCTTGTCAAGTTTTCCGCGAAGTTTTATGTAAATTTTACGCGGAAGGTGCGAGCAAGGGTTTTCCGCGCCTTGACAGCCTTTCTGTGATTGACTATTATAAAAGAAAACACCCTAGCCGGAAGGGGAGGGTTATAGTTTTTTTATATATTGGTGATCTTTCGAGAGAACCAATTTTTTATTTTATAGGAGGGAATATGGACAAAGACAACGGCTTCGGGCGGATGGCCTTTAACAAGCAGATGATGCGCGAGCGGCTCCCCCACGCCATCTACTACCGGTGGAAAAACGCCATTCGCAACGAAGCGGATTTGGACCGGGAGACGGCGGATGCCATCGCACACGCCATGAAGGAATGGGCGCTGGAGATGGGTGCCACGCACTATTGCCATTGGTTTCAGCCGCTAAACGGACGCACCGCCAAAAAACACGACGCCTTTTTGGATCGCACGGAAAAATACGACACCATCCACCGCTTTTCGGGCAAGGAATTGGTGCGGGGCGAAAGCGACGGCTCGAGCTTTCCCTCCGGCGGCATGCGCAGCACCTTCGAGGCGCGGGGCTACACCTATTGGGACGCGACCGCCAACTCCTTTATTATCGACCGGATCCTCTATATCCCTACGATCTTCGTCTCCTTTAACGGCGAAAAGCTCGACAAAAAGGGGCCGCTATTGGAGTCCATGAAGCTCTTGAGCCAATACGGCTCGCAGGTGGTCAACCTCTTCGAAAAAGAGGAATACACCTATCGCATGAAGCCCAAAGTCGGCCTCGAACAGGAATTTTTCCTCGTGGACGAGGCGCATTTTAATGCCCGCAGCGACTTAAAGAGCATCGGGCGCACCTTGATCGGCGCCGATGCCCCCAAGGGCCAGGAGATGGGCGATCACTATTTGGGCGGCATACCCCGGCGCGTGATGGATTTCTACGAGGACGTCAACCGCAAGCTCTGGGATTTGGGGATCTTCGCCAAGACCGAGCACAACGAGGTGGCGCCCGGGCAGTTCGAAATCGTCGCCCTCTACGAGAATGTAAATATCGCCGTAGACTACAATCAGCTGATTATGAGCATCCTCAAAGAAACCGCCCGCGAACACGGCATGGTCTGCCTGCTGCACGAAAAGCCCTTCTCCGGCGTCAACGGCAGCGGCAAACACAACAACTATTCCCTCACCACCAATTACGGCAAGAACGTCTTCGATCCCGGGGACAATCCCGCCGAAAACCTCACCTTCCTCCTCTTTACCGCCGCCATGATCGAAGCGGTGGACGATTACGCCCCTCTCTTGCGGATCGCCTCTTCCGGCCCTTCGAACGACAATCGGCTGGGCGGGCTCGAAGCGCCGCCGTCGATTATCTCGATGTTTTTGGGCTCCGAGATCGAGGAGATTCTAAAAGACATCGCCCACGAGGAATACCACGCCGACATTCGCCTGCCCAAGGCGTTTAAGATCAATTCCCTCGGGTATGCCCCCACCGACGGGAGCGACCGCAATCGCACCAGTCCCTTCGCCTTTACGGGCAATAAATTCGAATTCCGCATGGTGGGTTCGAGCATTTCCGGCGCCGATGCGAATATCGTCATCAACACCGCCCTGGGTCACAGCCTTCGAAAGATCGCCGATGCCCTCGTGCCCCTGGCAGACGATGCCGAGGCGCTTTCGGAAAAGGCGCGGGAGTTGATCGCAGAGATCGTTTTAAAACACGAGCGCATTCTCTACAACAAAGACAACTATTCCCAGGCGTGGGTAGAAGAGGCGAAGCGGCGCGGGCTTCCCAATTTCGCGAGCTACTTCGACGCGCTGGAAAGCTACAAGCGCCCCGAACTTATGCGGATCTTCGACGAATACGGGGTATTGAGTGAGACGGAGGTGGCCGCGCTCTATGAAATCGGAATCGAGTCGGTGGCAAATCACTACTCCCTCGAGACCCGGGCGCTTTTAACGATGCTTACCAAAGACGTGGAACCCGCCGTTATACGAGAAATTAAAGACCTTTCCGAGGTGGCCGGGCGCATCGAAAACGCGGCGCTCAACCGTCGAATTGAGACCTTTAATTTGCTCCTCGAGGAGCTATTGCTGCGCCACGATGCGCTCAAGGCGTCTTACGAAGAAGCCATGGCGCTTGCGGGCTACGAACAGGCGGCGTATTTTCAGCATGAAATCCTCCCCGCTTTTGGGCACATCCGCAAAATTTGCGACGAATTGGAGTCCATGATCAGCAGAGAAAACTGGAGAATTCCCACTTACGAAGATATATTTACGAAACTGGTATAGGAGGCATTATGACGAAGTACATTTTTGTAACCGGCGGCGTCGTTTCCGGCATCGGCAAGGGCATCAGCGCGGCGAGCATCGGCAGACTGTTAAAGAATCGCGGTTTCAGCGTATTTATGCAGAAATTCGATCCCTATTTGAACATCGACCCCGGGACCATGAGCCCCTACCAGCACGGCGAGGTCTTTGTCACCGCCGACGGTGCCGAGACCGACCTGGACCTGGGCCATTACGAGCGCTTTATCGACGAAGAGCTCACCAAATCCGCCTCGATCACCACGGGAAAAATCTACTCCCGCGTCATTCAAAAGGAACGCCGGGGCGACTACGACGGCGTTACCGTACAGGTCATTCCCCACGTCACCGACGAAATCAAAAGCGCCGTCTACCGCGCCGCCCATGAGACCGAAGCCGATGTCATCATCACCGAAATCGGCGGCACCGTCGGCGATATAGAGGGCCTGCCCTTTATCGAAGCCATTCGCCAAATTCACTCGGAAAACCCGCCCGAAGACGTACTCTACGTCCACACCGTATTGATTCCCGCCATTCCGGGTTCCGACGAACTCAAGACCAAGCCCACCCAACACAGCTATAAACAGCTGATGAGCCAGGGCATTAAGGCGGACATCTTGATTACCCGAAGCGACGGAGAGATCGACGACTCCATTAAGCGCAAACTCTCCCTGTTTTGCGACGTCTCCGAAGAAGACGTCATCGAAAGCCGCCACGTCGACTTGATCTACGAAGTGCCCAATGTCTTCCGGGAACAAAAACTCGACGAGATCATTATGAACCACCTGCATCTCGAACCCAAGGAACAAAACTCCGACGAATGGCGCGAAATGGTCGCCCGCTTCAAAAAGGCGAAAGGCCGCGTCGACATCGCCCTGGTGGGAAAATACATCCAGCTCCACGACGCCTATATCTCCGTATCCCAGGCGCTGTTGGACGCCGGCTACGATATGGGCAAGCGCGTCAACATCCACTATATCGATGCGGAAGAACTCACCGACGAAGAATCCACCTGCACACGGCTTAAAGATATGCACGGCATCCTCGTGCCCGGCGGATTCGGCGAGCGGGGCGTTGAGGGCATGATCCTCGCCTCGAAATTCGCCCGCGAAGCGAACATCCCCTACTTTGGCATCTGCCTCGGCATGCAGATCGCCGTCATCGACATCGCGAGAAACCTCGCGGGCTTAAAGGGCGCCCACTCCACCGAAATCGACGTGGACACCCCCTATCCCGTCATCGACCTGATGGAATCGCAAGTCGGCGTGGAAAACCTGGGGGGCACCCAGCGCCTGGGCAACTACCCCTGCCACTTAGAAGATACGAGCCGCGCCCGCGCCCTTTACGGGACATCGGACATTCGCGAACGCCATCGCCACCGCTACGAGTTCAACAACGCTTTTCGCGGCGAACTCAGAAAGGCGGGTCTGAAAATCGCCGGCACCAACGAAGATTTGGACCTCGTCGAAATCATCGAACTGGACGCACCCGACTACTTCCTCGCCTGTCAATTCCACCCGGAATTCAAATCCCGCCCCAACGCCATCCATCCGCTATTCAAGGGATTTGTAGAGGCCGCGGCCAAAAAGGTACAGCCTTGATCGAAATCTGGGACCTGTTCGACAAAGACAACCGGCCCACCGGCGAGACCGCCATCCGCGGCAAGCGCATCCCCGGCGGGAGTTACCATCGGGTGGTGGAAGGATGGATTCGCACCCCCGACGGCAAATACATCCTCCAGAAGCGGGCGCGCTGTAAGAAAAACTACCCCGGCTTCTGGTCCTGTACCGCCATCGGAAGCGTCATCGCCGGCGAGAGCCCCGAGGACGCCATGATTCGCGAAATGGAAGAGGAAATGGGCATTCGCCTTACAAAAGAAGAGCTGGATTTGGAGCGCATCATCACCGAATTTCCCGCCCATTACTATATCTATCGCATCGAAAAAGACGTCAAAGAAGAAGACATACGGCCCGATCCCGAAGAAGTAGAAGACTTCGTCTTCTTGACGCGCGACGAACTGCGGAGCTGGTCCGAAGAAAATCACATGACCAAACTCTCCTATTACGAGGACTTTTTCAAAAAATGGCCATAAAAAAACAGGGGCAAACCCCTGCTTTTTCGCTCAATAGACCGGCGGCGTATAGAGCCAAATCGACAGACACGGCTCGTCGGCATTGTTGATATACACATGTGGCCAGCTTGCCTCAAAGGAAATGCTGTCGCCGGCGGAGACATGGTAGGAGACTTCGTTGACGACCACCTCGAGGCTGCCCGCGAGGATAAAGCCGAATTCCTCGCCGTCGTGGCTTTTGGGAATCAGACTCTTGGGGTCTTCGGTGGGATCAAAGCGCATCTCGATCAACTGAAAATGCTCATTTTCCGGCGTGAGAATGCGGATCCTGCGCTGCACCTCGGCATAATCGATCATCTTGTGCGAACCGCAGCGAAAGATCAGCGGCTTTTTGCGGGGCGGAATGTCCTCAAAAAACTCGCCCATCGTCGTGTGTAAGGCATCGACAATCCGCAACATCGCATTCACCGAAGGGGAGACCAGATCCCTCTCGATCTGGCTGATCAAACCCGTCGACAGATTCGATGCCTCTGCCAAATCTTTAATGCTCATGCCCAATTCTTTGCGCATGACGCGAATCTTATGGCCGGAAAATTTACCAGACACGCCGCACCCCTTTCGAAAAATACTTACAATATACTAAACATAGTATATCACAAGGGAAAGGCAAAGAGAACGAAAATTCCAATCGGGAAACGAAACGGAACCCCGGGCGGGCTATGGTATAATGAGAGACGAATAGGAGGTTCATCCATGGACAGACAAAAGATTCTGGTCGTCGACTTCGGCGGCCAATACAATCAACTCATCACCCGGCGCGTACGGGAACAAAACGTCTACGCCGAAGTGGTCAGCTATCGCAAAGTGTGGGATGCGATCAAAAAGGAAAAACCCGTCGGACTCATCTTTACCGGCGGCCCCAACAGCGTATACGACGAGACCAGCCCCGGCATCGACCGCGAAATCTTCGAACTGGGCATCCCCATCCTCGGCATCTGCTACGGCATGCAGCTGATCGCCAAAACCCTCGGCGGCATCGTCACCAAATCCGACAAGCGGGAATTCGGAAAGACCAAGACCATGGTGGATCCTTCCAGCAAACTCTTCGAAGGGCTCGAAGTCGAACAAACCACCTGGATGAGCCACATCGACTACGTACAAGAGCTGCCCAAGGGCTTTCGTACCGTGGCGACCACCGATTCCTGCCCCGTGGCCGCCATGGAAAATGCAGAGAAAAACATATACGCCATCCAATTCCACGCCGAGGTGAACCACACCGAAAACGGATATCAGATTATCGATAACTTTTTGAAAAAAGTGTGCGGCGCCCGCGGCGACTGGAACATGGCGGACTACGCCGTATACGCCAAAGAGAGCATTCGCAAAATAGTCGGCAAGAAAAAAGTCGTCCTCGCCCTATCCGGTGGCGTCGACTCCTCCGTCTGCGCCAAACTCCTCGCCGATGCCATCGGCGATCAACTCACCTGTATCTTCGTCGACCATGGCCTTATGCGCAAAGACGAAGGCAAAGAAGTAGAAGCCGCCTTCGCCGACAGCGATATGCACTTTATCCACGTAAACGCCAAAGACCGCTTCCTCGAAAAACTCAAGGGCGTCACCGACCCCGAGCAGAAGCGAAAAATTATCGGCGAAGAATTTATCCGCGTCTTCGAAGAAGAAGGCCGAAAAATCGGCGCCGTCGACTTCCTCGCCCAAGGCACCATCTATCCCGACGTCATCGAAAGCGGCGCGGGCGATGCCGCCGTCATCAAAAGCCACCACAATGTAGGGGGCCTTCCCGCCGTCGTCGACTTTAAGGACCTTATCGAACCCCTCAGAGATCTCTTCAAAGACGAAGTGCGAAAACTCGGCGAGACCTTGGGCCTCGATCCCAAACTCGTGTGGCGACAACCCTTCCCCGGGCCGGGACTCGGCATCCGCGTTATGGGCGAGATCACCGAAGAAAAACTCGACATCCTGCGCGAAGCCGACTACATCTTCCGCGACGAAATCGCCAAAGCCGGCCTCGATCGCGACATCAACCAGTACTTTGCCGTCCTCACCGACAACCGCACCGTCGGCGTTATGGGCGACTTCCGCACCTACGACTACACCCTCGCCCTGCGCGCCGTCACCACTACCGACTTTATGACCGCCGATTGGGCGCGCATCCCCCACGACGTCTTAGACGCCATCAGCGTGCGCATTGTAAACGAAGTGGAACACATCAACCGCATCGTCTACGACATTACCAGCAAGCCCCCGGCAACCATTGAGTGGGAGTAAGGGGAGAGTTCTGTAACAATATAAGAAATCCGGTTTTTTCAATTCCTCTGTGTTATGAAAATGCAGAGGAATTTTTGTATATGCGAATCTAGAGTATGAAGAAACTTTTGATTTTAAGAATAAGAAATGTCCGTAAAGATGCGGTAAGATGGTAGAAAAGCCGGTTAGATAGAAAAAATAAGTTTGTTTATACCAAGGAGAAAGTATGAAGATTTATACGCGAGAACCCCATACACACAACCGTTTTTCTCTCCACGACGCGGGGATTTTGGTCTTTGTGCGGGACGGCGACGATTTGGTGCTCGAGACAGATTCGGGTTTTGTGGATGTGGTGCGCGATGAGATGGTGAAGGGGCGCATTCGCATTTGCAACGTTTGGTTTTCGGATTCGTATGTCCATGTTTTGCACTACCGGGATGTGCTGTGTGGCAATGTGGGCAGTTTTACGGGAAAGAAGATGACGCTTGCGGATTTTGTCGTCGATTTTTCGAAGCATCGGAGCCGGATGGATGTGATGGGAGAATACGACGGGGACCAAACGCTGGTGCTGACGGGTTTTGTGACAACGGGGGAGCGGATTGCGGAGGTGCTGATGGAGATCGATTATACGGGCGATTTTTTGTACGAGATAGAAGAATAAGAGAAAACTTTGCCCCGAGGCGTTTGTCCCCGGGGTTTTTGTATGCGCGGATTCTCGAATCTATTCTATTCTTTACATATTCCTTACCGCAATTTATCTCCCCTCGGTCGTGGCTCTGCTATTCTCTTTATAAAGGAAAACTGTCGCGTTTTTTCGGGAGGTGTTTGTGTGAAGAAGTGGCTCGGTCTGATGATTTTGTGCCTGTCGATGGTGCTCGTCGCCTGTGGCAGCGATGCGGGCGAGGAGTCTGCGCCCGATTCCGGCGCCTTTGTGTCGTCGGGTTCGGGAGAGGTGATTCGCATTGTGGCGGGCTCGGAGATGAAGGAGCTGGAGCCGGTGCTCGAAGCCTACGCAAAGGATTCTGGGCAGAAGATCGAGATGGACTACGCCGGATCGTTGGAGATTTCGCAGATGCTCGAATCGAACGAGGTGTCGTACGATGCGGTATGGCCGGCGTCGTCGATTTGGCTCGATCTGGGCGATACGCACCGCCTGTTGAAGCACGCGGAGACGACGTCGATTACGCCGGTGATTTTCGGCATTCGGCAGACGCTCGCCGAGGAACTGGGTTTTGTCGGCAGGGACGATGTCTCTCTGGATGAGATTATGGCGGCGATCGAATCGGGGAAGCTCTCGTTTTGTATGACTTCGGCGACGCAATCCAATTCGGGCGCGTCGGCATATTTGGGATTTTTGACGGCGCTTTCGGGAAATCCCGAAGGGGGTTTGACGTCGGAGAATTTGGCGGATGCAGCGCTTCGAGAAAAGATTGTGCGCCTGCTTTCGGGGGTGGACCGCTCGTCGGGCTCGTCGAATTGGCTGGTGGATCTGTTCTTAAAGGGCGATTACGATGCGATGGTAAATTACGAGACGCTGATTATTCAGGCAAATAAAAAGCTCGAGGCCGAGGGGAAGGAGCCGCTGTATGCGGTGTATCCCAAAGACGGCATCTCGATTTCCGATTCGCCCCTCGCCTATGTGGACGCGGGCGACGATAAGAAGGAGGAAGCTTTTTTGAAGCTGCAGGCCTATCTCTTATCGGAGGAGGGGCAGTCGGCGATCGAAAAAACCGGCAAGAGATCGGCCTACGGCAATGTGAGCGAAGCCAATCGGGGCGTGTTTCGCACCGAGTGGGGGATTCGCGCCGATAAGCTGCTTTCGCCCATTCGCCTGCCCAAGGCGGAGGTGATTCGCCAGGCGCTGGATTTGTACCAGACGTCGTTTAAGAAACCCGCGTTTACGGTGTATGTGCTCGACTATTCCGGCTCGATGTACGGCGAGCGGATGGATGCGATGGTATCGGCCTTGGAACAGGTGCTCTTACCGGACAATGCCCGCGCGCATATGTTGATGGGCACGGAGCGCGATCATACGGTATTGCTTCCCTTTCACAGTGAGGTGCACGCGCCTGCCGAGGCGGACGGCGCCGATACGAGCGAGCTGTATGCGGTGGCGAAGCGCACGGAAATCGGCGGCGGTACCGCGATGTACGAAGCGGTAGATGCGGCGCTCGATCTGTTGGCGGCGCGGGAGGATCTGTCGAATTATGTGGTATCGGTGGTGGTGCTTACCGACGGGCAGGCGAACGGGTCGATGCAGCCGAAAGAATTTGCCAAACGGTATCAGGCGCGGGGCATGGATGTGCCGATTTTTTCGATCCAATTCGGCGGCGCGGATCCGGGCGAACTGGAATATTTGGCGGATCTGTCCAACGCGCGTGTATTCGACGGCAGGGACGATTTGATCCGCGCCTTTAAGACGGCCAAGGGCTATAACTAGAAAGGAAACACTATGGACACCAAGCGATCCGATCTGGCGGCGGGGGCGGCCGGGGCGGTGCTCTTTCTCATCACCTATTTGCTCCTGAAATGGCATCTTGTCGTAGCGCTTTTGCTGGCGGGGCTGACCTATGCCGGCGTGCGGTTGTCGATGACGTCTGCGCCTAAGATCGGGAAGACCTCCCTAGAGGGGTTCGACCAAGCGGCGCGGTTGGAGTCGATCTATGCCAGGGCGGTGGAGGATGTGAAGGCGCTCGATACGGCGACGAAGGCGACGGAGGATGCGGCGCTTGTGCCCAAGGCAGAACACCTTTTGGAATCGGCGACCGCGATCCTTCGGTATCTCGAGAAGAACCCCAAGGCGATCTCGCCGTCGGAGCACTTTTTGGAGTACTATTTGGGCTCGGCAAACCGCATTTTGGGAAATTATGCCAAGCTCGAAGGCGCCGGCGTTTCGGCCGAAAAGATGGCGACGCTCCGCACCGATACCTTGGCTTCGCTGGACCACTTACAGACGATTTTCGGCCGCCAATTGGACGGCTATTATCGCGATGCCATTGTGGAACTCGAGGTCGAGTCGGATTTATTGGATAAAACCGTAAAGCTGGGGGGAGATTTATGAAAAAGAGATGGATCGGCCTGGGGCTTCTCGCCCTGGTGGTGCTGGTGGCGGTGGGGTATTCCGCGTTTATCGGCACGAAGCCCGCTCGCGCGACGCTCAGCGGCCTCTTGGGCGGCGAGAAGATCGGCCTGTTCGAAGACGAAGCCTTTCGCGAGCTTTTGGAGAAGGAGCACGGCCTGCGGATGGACTATCGCAAGGCGGGCTCGCTCGCGATGGTGCAGGGCGATTCCGGCGATCGGGATTATCTCTTTCCGTCGAGTCAGCTGGCGCTCGAGATTTATAAGGAGCGGGGCGGAAGCTACGAGGACCAGGACATCGTGTTCAATACGCCCATCGTTCTGTACTCGCGCCGGGCGGTGGTGGACGCGCTGATGGCGCAAAATCTCGCCTCCGAATCGGACGGGGTTTATTATGTGGATATGAAGGCCCTCGCCGAAAAGATCGCCGCGGGGACCTCCTGGGCGGATCTGGGCATGCCGACGCTTTACGGCAATGTATTCGTCGATACCACCGACCCCAACCAGTCGAATTCGGGCAATATGTTTTTGGGGCTTTTGGCGTCGAGCCTATACGGCGGGCCGCTGCGGGGCGAGGCGGCGCAGTCGGTCGTGGAGCCGGTGCGAAAGATCTACAACGAGATCGGCTATATGCAGAGCTCCTCCTCCGATATGTTCAGCCAGTTTATGAAGCAGGGGATGGGGGCCTACCCCATGATCGCGGGGTATGAGAACCAGATTTTGGAGTTTTCTCGCACCGATCCCGACATTTACGAGCGGATCAAAGACGATATTATCATCCTCTATCCTTCGCCCACCGTTTGGTCGAGCCATGTATATATTGCGCTCACCGAAGAGGGAAAGCGGGGTCTCGATGCGCTAAAAACCGAAGAAGTACAAGACATCGCCTGGAAGCGCCACGGTTTTCGGACTATGGCGGCGGGCAGCGCCGACAAAAAGCAGTTTGACGTGCCCGGTATTGCCACGCAGATCGACCGCGTAATGCCCATGCCCGACAAAAAGGCCATGGATATTTTGATGAAAGGGATACAATAAGGAGAAGCATATGAACGAATACTCGCTCGAATATCTATTAAAAGACGCCCCCCAGGCCGCCCCACCCGTAGAAGAAGCCGCCGTCGCCGAAGCGGTCAATGCACAATTTGAAAGCCTTCCCGCCGTGCGCGAGGAGGAAGTGCAAAAGGTCATGAAAGACATCGACCTCAGGGATTCCGCCGCCACCAACCTCTACGGCGTCGGCACCCAAAAGAGCATCGCCCAGTTCTCGGATTCCATTCTGAGTCAGGTCCGCAGCCGCGACGCCGGCGAAGTGGGCGCGTTGATGACCGATCTTCTGGTGCGGGTCAAAAACGTAAACGAACCCGACAAGCCCAATTTCTTCGAAAAGATCTTCGGCGGCGTAAAGGGCGAAATTCAGCGCTACCTCGCGTCGTACGACGATCTTTCCCAACAGATCGACGCCATTGCGGCGCGGCTTCAGATGCAGGAGAAGACGTTGCTTCAAAATATCGAGGTCTTCGACCGTCTATATCAGGAAAATTTGGACTATTTCCACGATCTCGAAGTCTATATCGTCGCCGGGGAAGAAAAAGTGCGCGAGATGCGCGAAGAGGTGCTGCCTTCTTTGGAGGCGCAGGCCAAAGCGAGCGACCACGCCATGGCGGCACAGGTCGTCAAAGACCTCGCCGCCAATGTGGATCGCTTCGAGAAAAAGGTGCACGACCTCAAGATCTCTCAGACCCTGGCGCTTCAGACCGCGCCGCAGATCAAGCTGATCCAAAACAACGACCAGCTCCTCGCCACCAAGATCAGCGACGCCATTCACAACACCATCCCGCTGTGGAAGTCTCAAACCGTGATGGCTTTGGGCCTGGCCGAACAGGAACAGGCACTAAAACTGCAGCGCGATGTGAGCGAGACGACCAACGAACTCATTCGTCGCAATGCGGAGAACTTGAAGCAGACCACCCTGGGCGTGCAGGAAGAGGCGCAGCGTTCCATCGTCGACATCGAGACCTTGGAGGCCGCCAATCGCGACCTCATCGAGACGATCGAAGGCTCTATCGCTATCAATAAAAAGGCGAAAGAAACCCGCCGCGCCGCAGAAGAAAAGATGGTGCAGATCCAAGGCGACCTAAAGAGCGCGCTGATCCGCGCCTTAGAGACCGGCGAACAATAGGCCGTATTGAAGCAAATACCGCGCCCCGCAGGATTTCCTGTGGGGTTTTTGTATTCCTTGACGGTCTGCACAATCCCCCCTGTCATTCTGAGTGAGGAACTTCGTTCCGAGTCGAAGAATCTCTTTCGCGAGAATGGGTGTGCAACGAGGTCGAAGTCGGAACGCGCGGTGTGCCTTATTTTGTTATCGGCATAAAGTTCCGCAATAGGTACCGTGCAAACTGTCGACCCGCAATAGCGTACTCGAGATCCTTCGACTCCGCTTCGCTCCGCTCAGGATGACAAGAAAAAATTCGCAATAGCGTCTGTCGGAGCGCACGGTCCTCCCCACCCTTGTCATTCTGAGCGAGGAATTTATTCCGAGTCGAAGAATCTCTTTCGCGAGAATGGGTGTGCAACGAGGTCGAAGTCGGAACGCGCGGTGTGCCTTATTTTGTTATCGGCATAAAGTTCCGCAATAGGTACCGTGCAAACTGTCGACCCGCAATAGGATACGGAGATCCTTCGACTTCGCTACGCTCTTAATTGGTACAATGTTTTGGACAAACTTTTCCAACTTTTAGTGACGTTCATTCCATTCTTCCATCGGCGTCTTGTATCCAATCGAGGAGTGGGGACGCAGATGATTGTAGTAATAAAAGTAATAATCGAACATCATATCCACTTGGTTTTTGGTGAAGGCGGATATCTTTCCCATCTCCACTTTCATCGTCTGCCAAAAGGTCTCAATAAAGATGTTATCAGCGGGCCGATGCGGCCGGGACATGGAATGGAGGATTCCATTTTCTTCTAATGTCCGATGAAAGTTCTTGCTAACAAACGGACTTCCTCGATCCGTAAGGATCATATACGGTTTTTCATAGCGTTCGAGGGCATCGTTTAATGCTTCCAGTGCCACCGCTGTATTGTTCTTCGAGGATTTCGCATATCCCACCAAGACTTTCGATTGTATCGAAAGAATGCCACAAACGTAATACGTTTTGTTTTCCACTTTTATTTCCGTAAAATCGGTGGACCAAATTTCTTGCTTCTTTTCCTGCGAAGAAAGTTTGGCGTACAGATTTTCCTGAATATAGCGCTTTGTATGGGGACTTGTGTGGACATTGTGGATTTTCTTCCTGCCGTATTTTGCTTGCAAGCCATTCATTTTCAGAATACGGGAAATTTTCCATTCCGAATAGTGGCAATCTTCCTTTTCCAAGATCTTTTTTAAATGTCTACGACCAAAAGACCCGTGATGCCGATGAAATGCCTCTATCACCGGACGCATCTCTTCTTTGGAACATAGGGGCTTCAGGGGATGTTTCAAACGATAATAGTAAGAAGATCGGGGGATTTTTATGATTTCGCATACTTTACGCAACGGATATTGGCATAAATGGACAATGGCAAAGTTTATTTTGTCTGTTGTCGGCGCGCAAAGTATGCTTCGGCTTTTTTTAAGATTTCGTTCTCCATTTTGAGTTCTTCGATTTCTTTTTTCAATGCTTTGAGCTCATTTCCGGGAACAACTGCTTTGGAATCAAAAGCAAGCGGACCGTTTTTCTTAAATTCCTTTACCCAACGCCATACAGTCTGTCGGTTCAGATCATAAATCTCACAGATTTCTTTCGTGGAGTAGATATTTGACAGCTTCTTTTCCACGATATCGAGTTTGAATTCTTTTGTGAAAACTCTTCTGCTTCCTTTCGACATATGTCTCCTCCTTTGCTGAGGTAACTAAGGCCGTGTCTAAAATCATTATACCAGCTACCCGATGGTGGTGGGCGCAAGGCAGACCAATAGGGCCACCAGGGTGGTGACGGAAGTGGGGTTTTCGATGCCGCTTGCTGCGGCGGAAAAGGAAGAAAAGGTGTAGAGGGAGAGGGTCACCAAAATAAAGATGATGGAAAGCGCGATCAGAAAGATCTCCAAGGCGATTTCGTTGGGGGTCTTTTTGCGCGCCGCCCCTTCGACCATGGAGATCATTTTATCGAGAAAGCTTTCCCCCGCTTCGCTGGTGACGCGAATGACGATTTCATCGGAAAGCACCGTGGTATCGCCGGTGACGGCACTGCGGTCGCCCCCCGCTTCTCGGATCACCGGGGCCGACTCGCCGGTAATGGCACTTTCGTCCACAGTCGCCGCTCCCACGACGACTTCGCCGTCGGCGGGAATCTGTTCGCCCGCCGTGACCAGCATGAACTGGCCCTTCTTTAATGTGGCGGAGGGAACGACGGTGACCCGATCCCTCTGTGCGAGAGAGGGAATCGTGCGCGCCTCGACATCCTTTCTCGACGAGCGCAAAGCATCCGCCTGCGCCTTTCCCCGGCCTTCGGCAATGGCCTCCGCGAAATTCGCAAAGAGAACCGTAAACCACAAGATCACGGCAATGGCAAAGGTGTAGCCGCTCGGCGCATCTTGAATGCCGAATAGAGAGGCGATCCATAAAAGCGTCGTCAACACGGCCGATACGAAGACCAGAAACATAACGGGATTTTCCGCCTGCAGGCGGGGATCCAGCTTTTTGAACGAATCCCCGATAGCGCGGCTTACGAGCGCGGTATCTTTTAGGGAACGGGTATTATTTTGAGACATATTTACATCTCCTTACATTGCGCTGAAGTACTCGGCCAATGGACCGAGGGCCAACGCGGGGAAAAAGCTGAGCGCGCCGATCAAGAGTACGATCACGATCAGCAAAAATACGAACATGGCATTGGAGGTAGACAGCGTACCGGCCGAAGCGGGAATCTTTTTCTTCCGCGCGAGGCTGCCGGCAATGGCGAGGATAGAGAGTATGGGCAAAAAACGCGCAAACAACATCGACAAGGCAATGGAAACATTGACAAAGACCGTATTTGCGTCAAAGCCCGCAAAGGCCGAACCGTTGTTGCCGCCGGCGGAGGTATAGGCGTATAGGAGTTCGGAAAATCCGTGGGCGCCGTCGTCCTGAATACTGTTCATCACAGCGGGCACACCGGCTGCGATCCCGCCGGCCAGCAAAATGGCGATCGGCGTGGCGAGGCAGGCGAGCACCGCCCACTTCATTTCATAGGGTTCGATCTTCTTTCCCAAAAATTCCGGCGTACGTCCCACCATGAGCCCCGCGATAAATACAGTGAGAATCGCAAATCCCAACATACCGTATAAACCGCAACCCACGCCGCCGAAGACCACTTCCCCGAGCTGCATGAGAATCATGGGGACCATGCCGCCGATGGGGGTGTAGCTGTCGTGCATGGAGTTGACCGAACCGCTGGAAGCGGCGGTGGTAAAGGCCGCCCAGGTGGCGGAAGAAGCGATGCCGAAGCGCGCTTCCTTGCCTTCCATATTGCCGCCGGCCTGCTGCGCGCTCGTAAGATCTACCGCGCCGTTTTGTGCGAGCTGCGGCGTAGCGGCTTGCTCGCTGATGCCGATTGCGCCGATGGAGACGACGAGAAAAAGAAACATCGCCATAAATATTGCGATTCCCTGTTTTTTGTCCTTAACGGCGGCCCCGAAGGTAAAACAGAGCGCGACGGGGATCCACAAAATCGAGAGCATCTCTGTCATATTCGTAAAGGCATTGGGATTTTCCAGCGGATGGGCGGAATTGGTGCCCATAAAACCGCCGCCGTTGGTTCCCGACTGTTTAATGGCGATTTGTCCCGCGGCGGGGCCACCGGGGACGAACTGTTTCGTTACGATGTTTGCATTTTCAACGATATTGCGGTTTTGCGTCACCGTTTCGGTTTTCAGGTCGATCTTCGCATTTTCGATGATCTCGCCGTTTTCGCGAACGGCGATGGGTTCGAGCAGCGGCACAGAAACCGGAGGGTTCAGATTTTGTACCACGCCTCCCGCCAGAAGCATGACGGCGATTACGAGATTTACGGGGAGGAGGATATGCACCATAATGCGGGTCATATCCGTCCAAAAGTTCCCCAGCGTATCGGCGTGTACCCGGTTAAAACCGCGAATCAGCGCAAACAACACCGCGATCCCCGTGGCCGCAGAGACGAAGTTTTGTACCGTAAGCCCCAGCGCCTGGGACAAATAGCTCAGCGTCGCTTCGCCCGCATAGGCCTGCCAATTCGTATTGGTGACGAAACTGGCGGTCGTGTTCAATGCGAGATCCCACGGTACCGCTCCGAGCCCGCGGGGGTTTCCGGGAAGTACCCCTTGTAGGCGCTGTAGCAAATAGAGAAAGAGAAAGCCCGCCGCGGAAAAGGCGACAACGCTCGCCGCATACTGTTTGCGGGTCATCTCTTCTTCGAAGGACAGACCCGTCAAGCGGTAAATCCCCCGTTCTAAAGGGGAAAGAAGCGGAGAAAGAAAGGTTCTCTCTCCTTCCATAACGCGTTTTATATAGCCGCCCAATGGCACGGCCAGGGCGATCAGAATCGCCGTATAAAGGATGTACTGAAGAATCGAATTCACGCCTCGTCCTCTCCTTTCATCAAAATATACACATACCAAAGCAACATAGCGACTGCACACAGAGCGATGCACCCGATCAAAATTTTCAAAACATATTTCCTCCTGTGATTCGATACTATATCGCCCGGCTTCTAAAGGCGGTATAAGGCAAAAGCAGTTCGTATAAAGACCGCATAAAGATGTATTAAGACCATCCCAGCAAGAGGGCGATGGGCAAAATCACCGCCGCGGTGCCTGCAAACAGTCCGCCCATCAGACACAGAGGAACGCCCAAAAATAACGAGATAAAGCCCAAGAACGGGTGGCGGTGCACAAACCGTCCCGCACGCATTTGCAGTATGCGATGCAGGGCCATGAAATAAGAGCCGAAACGCATAACAGTCACCTCTTTTCCTTTCGTGTAGGCATCATACCGCCGCAGACATAAAAAGCGTGCAAGGAAAAAATGGGAAAAATAAAGATCCCGTAAGGGAAAATTCCTTACGGGAAGAGAATTCGATACGAGATCTTGCTTTTATCGGAAAATGCGATATATTTGCTTTAGATAGAAAAACTGTTAAAGAATCGGTCAAATGCCGGGAAAGGAACGCATATGCAATCCAAAATCGAAATGCGCTTGGGAGACATCACAAAAATAGAAGTCGACGCCATCGTCAATGCCGCCAACGAGGGATTGAAGCGCGGGGGCGGCGTCTGCGGCGCCATCTTTGCGGCCGCGGGGGCAAAAGAACTCGCCGCCGCCTGCGATGCCATCGGCCATTGCGACACGGGAGAGGCCGTTATCACCGACGGCTTTCGCCTGCCCGCCAAATATATCATCCACACGCCGGGTCCCGTTTGGCGCGGAGGCGATGCGAATGAAGCGAAGCTTTTGCGCGCGTCTTACCGGAATAGCCTCGAACTCGCCGCCCAAAACGGGGTGAAAAGCATCGCCTTTCCGTCGATCTCCACCGGTATTTTCGGTTATCCCGTCGAAGAAGCCGCGGCTATCGCCGTCGAGACGGCACGAGATTTTTTGGCGGAAGGGCACGAGATGGAAATAATTTGGGTGCTGTTCGATGAGAAGACCAAGGCGGTATATGAGAAGGCACTTGCGGAGGTGGGGAAGTGAAACGAGAGCGCTCCATCGACGTTAGGGAAAGAGGAATATGTAGGTATTTCGGAATTAGGGCATAAAAATAGCAGCGATAAATACGCTGCCATACTAAATATAATTTCAATCCACGCCCACTGGGCGGCGAAGATAGTATATCACAGATGTTCCATAGCTAAAAACAAAAAAGTTGTCTATATCCATTGCATAATAAAGGAATCTATGTATAATAGGAATTGGGGGAGTACTATATATAGAAAATAAAACAGGAGGTAATATGCAAGAAATGCTAGCGCACCGCTATCCATCTGAAGAAATAGATGGAAAATTTTATGAGCAGCCCCTGAAAGAACATTTGTTTGAAGTGGCGAGCCTATGCCATGCACGTGCGGATCCCATTGGATTGGGGGATATAGCCTATCTATTAGGCTTAGCACATGACGGAGGTAAGGTTTTTCGCGCTTTCCAGTCCCATTTACGGGGCGAAAAACGGCATGTTAACCATTCTTCGGCCGGTGCGTATTACCTTTATGAGAAAGCTCGGTCCTTAAAGAATCAATTGTTAATGCTCGATTCGGCCAATGAGAAAGTAAGGAAACGACATTTCAAAGAGTTTTTGGGAGTTATCTCTCTCCCCATTTTAATGCATCATGGATTGATGGATATCTTGCCAGAAGAGGGGATTCCCGTGCGGCAGGAATTGGGAGAAGAGAATGTCTACCACTATCTGTATTCGGCGTATCGGCTGCAGCAAGCGGCGACACCGGGCAGTAAAGTAGATTTAGAGCTAGAGCGAAAACAAGTTGAGGAATTTATGGCCTCGATAGAAGCGAGTTTGCCGAAGTCGATGGATGCGCTGATAGTCGAAGCGTATAAAGAGTGGATTGTTTTGGCACAAAAGCTGGAATCAATGGCTCTTTCGAAGCACCAAACAAAAGGGAAGGAGGCGAAGGTACACCTTAAGGAAAAATTGAAATTCTATCAAGGCGCCACTATCCGCTTACTTCTTTCTATTTTAAAAGACGGCGACATCTACGATTCTGCAAATTATTTTCGGGAAGAAAAAGAGCCTCGAATTTCTGAGTCAGAGAGAGATCAGCTATGGGCTCGTTGCCAAAATCGCGTAGAAACGTTGGCGGCAGATTTTGAAAACCGAAAAAATCCGTCCGAAGTGGATCTCTTGCGCAGTTCTCTTTCCCGACAATGCAAAGAGGCTGCGGATTTGGCAGAAAAGGGAACTTTTACTTTAGAGCTTCCCACCGGATCGGGGAAAACGATATCGGTATTGCGGTATGCCGTAAATCATGCACGAGCAAAGAAAAAAAACAAAATTTTTTATTCGACAGCATTTTTAAGCGTACTTGAACAGAATGCACGGCAAATTGAAAATATCCTAGAGGAACCGTCGTACATTTTGGAGCACCACTCCAATGTAATTCGAGAAGAGGAAACAGGAGATGAAAGTCAGCGAGATTTAGCGCAAGCGGGTATGCGTACCTATTTGACTGAATCCTGGGAGAGTCCTGTGATTTTAACGACATTGGTACAGCTTACTAACAGCCTTTTTAAGGAAAAGTCGGCACAGATCCGTCGTTTTTCCAAACTTATCGATGCCGTCTTGATTATGGATGAGGTACAGAGTCTTCCTAGAAAGGTGATCTATCCCATGAATTTGATCACCAATTTTATGCAGGAAGTGATGCACACCACTGTCATCCACTGCACGGCAACCGCGCCGGTATATGAGTACCAAGGTTTACGCCATCCTCTACAGTATTCAAAGATTAGAGGCGATAGTACATCCTTGGCTACAATGCCGGCGGAATCCCACGTCTTAGACCGGGTAGATTTCATCTCTCTCTTGGGAAAGACGGGACGCAAAAAAATAAGCACCGGAGATTTGGCGGCACATGTGCGAAAAGAAATGGAGAAAGCGGATTCCGCGCTGTTGATCTGCAATAAAAAATCGACGGTCAAGGCGCTGATGGAGGAATTTGAAGGCGATGACGACATAGAGCTTGTCTATTTGACGACCAATCTCTGTGCTCGTCATAGATTGGACATCATACAAAGAGTGAAGAAGCAATTGGAAGAGAATCGAGAGGGCGACCATCATCGCATTCTCTGTATCGCCACGCAGCTCGTGGAAGCGGGCGTGGACTTGGACTTTGATTTGGTCTACCGCGGTGCGGCGGGGCTGGATTCTCTTATCCAATCCGCCGGCCGCTGCAATCGCGAAGGCAAGCGAATGCGCGACGGAAAAAAAGTAAAAGGGAAGTGTTTCGCATATCGTCTCTTTGAAGAAGATTTATCGAGGCTTCCCGAGATCAAAGAGGCTCAAGAGGCGTTCTTAGACATCATGTTAGATGCGGCGGAGGATGGCCTGTTTTATCCGGAAGAGCTGAAAAGAGAGTATTATGGCAGATATTATCACAATGCAGACTTTCAGATGTGCTACATCTTCCAAGAACAGGGCAAAAAAACAGGCGAGAACAGTTTGATCGAAGCCTTGACGACGAATGGGTATGTGAAAACCGAGATCAAAAAGAGTTTGAATGATGAAGAAAAGTTCGCATTTCAGAGCGCTTTAAGCGAATCGGGCTTCCACCAAAACTTTCGTACTGCAGCCAAAGCATTTCGGCTTATCGACGAACAAGATACCGTCGGCGTGATCGTTCTTTACGATAACGACGAGATTATACGAGCGCTCCAAGAGGCTTCGGATCATAGAGACTACTATGCCGCAAAGAAGATGCTCAGAAATATCACTCCCTATACCGTGCAGGTGTCTAGCTCGATGATAGAAGAATATTCCCATGCCTTTTATAAACTGTTTGACGGTGAAGTTTTTATTTTGCAAGAGGACTTTTACGACTGCATAGAAGGCCTGCAATTGGATGCAGAAAAGCAAGAATGGATTTTTTAGGAGGTACAATGGTAAACACGCGAGAACAACAATTTCAATCGAAGCCATTCTTTTGCCGGATCTATGGAGACTATGCGCTTTTTACGGATCCTGCGACAAAGGGCGGCGGAGAAAAATACACCTATTCGTTACCGACATTTGAAGCGCTGAGGGGAATCATTAGCGCCGCGTACTGGAAACCTACCTTGGAATACATCATAGATGAAGTAAAAGTACTAAACCCAATACGCAGCCAGACAAAGGGAATTTTAGTCCCGTTAAATAAAGGCGGGCAGGATCGGTACTACTACACCTATTTAAGCGATGTGGCGTATGGGGTGAAATTCCATTTCGAATGGAACATGGCGCGGAAAGATCTGGACAAAGACCGCGACGAGATTAAACACACACAAATTCTCTTGCGATCGCTGGAGCGAGGAGGTCGCCGAGATATTTTTCTGGGCACGAGGGAATGTCTGGGATATATTGAACGATTGCGGCGGGAAGAATATGAGGCGCTCGCGAGCCCTTACGAAGGGCAACAGCTGGATTTCGGCACCGCGTTTCATTCCTTTAACTATCCCAAATCGGAAGAAAAGGGCGAAAGCCTTACTGCCAATTTCGATCGCGTCCAATTGATCAACGGTATTCTTTCTTTCAGGCGGCCGGAGGACACTGAAATTCATCATGCCGTTACGGATTATCAGATTCCCGACTTGGCGGGTGATTCCATAGAGACCGCGGATGAGACCCTCCATCAGCCGGAGTATAGGGAGGAGTAAGCGATGAATCCACTTTATAGCTTATATAGAACCTATGAATTGGCGGAAAAAGCCAACATGGTCGATAATCATAAAGAAACAGCAGAAGGTGCCTCGGTTCTTCTTCCGGTCTACCACGATAATAAGCGCTCGAATGGGAAAGATATTATCCAAATCTTATTGGACAAAGAAGGAAAGTTTTTAGAAGCTTCGTGGGTTCCTGAGGACGTCTATATTCAGTTTCCGGTTTCGGAAGAATCCATAGGACGAGCAAACGGTGTACTGCCGCACCCGTTGGTAGACAAACTAAAATATGTCTCCCGAGAGATGTCGGAAGCTACTGCAAAAAGGGTGTCAGATACCCATCACGAGGCCTATCGAGAGCAATTGCAGGATTGGCTGAGTTATACCGCAACGAATCCCAATGCATTTCTAGAGAAAATCGGCGCGTATATCTTACATCCGGATACGGATGTGTTAAAGGATATCATGAAAAGTTTGTATAATAAGCAAATATACTCTGTAGACAAGCAGGGGGCCGTCCATTATCTGGAAGATGAAAAGAAGAAAGAGTGGAAGGCGCAGGAAGTATTCGTAACATTTGCTGTTATCGTTGAACAAGCGGAGAATGATCTGGAATTCAATACGACATGCACCGTCACAGAAAATACTGCGCTACATGACAATTTCATCGCTTATATGGATGAGAAACTCAAAGATAAGCAAAAGGATTACTGCGATATATCTGGAGAATACACATATTGTGTATCGAAACACCGAGGATTAATGGGAAATGCTAAGGTCATCGGGGGGAGCAATCGCTACGAAGTATATCGCGGCCTATATCAATCCACAGACGATCTGATTCGAGTGGGGTTTAAGACTTCTCAAAAAATCCATTTAATGCTGAAGTATCTATTGGAAAACAAGGATACGGGGCGCAGGCTTCGGTCCGGTGCTTACGTGGTCAATTGGTTTTCAAACGATATTGAAAACCTGACGAAATTCGATCCGACGGCATACCAGCTCTCCCCAAAATCGGGTCCAGATGAGGAAGAAGACTCGGATGTATTCGGTGATGAGGAAGAAGACTCAGATGTGTCCGGTGATGGGAAAGAAAGTAGCACACTGGAAAGAATATTTGCGCAACTCGGATCCCAAAATTTGGGGCAAAGTTTGACAGGCAATCGAAAACCGGATGTAGAAAAATGGTACAACTATTTTATTTTGCTACTGGAAAAAACCTCAAATGGTCGGATCGCCATCAAATATTTCCGAAAATTCTCAGAATCTGAATTTATTGATATTCTGCAATACTGGAACGATACGATGAATTTTCCTTACTATTCCTATAATAATGAAAAGTATCGAGAACGCGTTCTTCCGATATTTGCGATTATCAATACACTATATGGAGAGGATACAAAAAAAGGCTATGTCGTTGAGGGGCAGAGAAACAAGAAGATTACGGGAAATTTGATGGAAGACGCGGTGCGATGCATGATGGATCGGCAACCGCTACCCAAAGAACTCGCCATGCGTGCTTGGGCCAATGGAAAGAACCGAATAGCCTACAAATATCATTGGCAGAGCCAGTTATATACGGACTGTATAGTGTTGCAAAAATTCCGTAAGGATTTGCCGGCGCATCACAAAAAATACATGAAAAAGGAGGAAAATTTCGCCATGCTCGATTTGAAAAGTAAGGATCGATCTTATTTGTATGGAAGACTACTGGCGGTGTACGACAAGATCGAAAGGGATGTACTTTACAGCAAGAAAAGTGCAGAGGGAACAGAAGCGTCAAAGACCAGTAATGAAGCGACACGGCCTACAAATGCCATGAAACTTTGGGCGGCGTTTATCGATCGGCCCAGTCTTATACATCTTAATTTGTCGAAAAAGATCCAACCCTATATGCAAAGCTTGCGGAACACGCGACCGGGATCTGCCCAGTACTATGAAATAGAGCTCACAAAGCTTATGAATGCAATACAGGAGGTGCAACAGAAAGGACAAAGAGAATCGTTGGACGAGAATTTCCTCTTTGGTTATTATGGCCAAATGCAGGAATTCTATAAAAAGAAACCGAAAAATGAATCCGAGAAAAATAGCAAAGAAGTAGAACAAAAGATTGCCGCAGAAAATGTGAAGGAGGACAAATAATGAACGCTTTGGATAAGAAAATTGATTTTATCGTAACTTTTTCCGTAGAGAATGCCAATCCCAATGGAGATCCGCTAAATGGAAATCTGCCGCGTACGGATATTACATCGCATGGAGAGATGAGCGACGTATCGATTAAGAGGAAAATCCGAAACCGTATGCAGGACTTGGGCGAACCCATTTTTGTGCAAGCGAATGAGCGAGTGGACGACGGGAATTATTCTTTGGAAGCTCGGTACAAAGCGCATAAAAAGGAAATGGGAAAAGAGGATAAAGAGATTTTCGACTACTTCTGTAACACCTGGAGCGATACGCGGGCTTTTGGTCAAGTCATCACCTTCGACAAAAAGTCGATCGGAATACGGGGCCCCGTTTCGGTGAGCTTGGCAAAATCGATTCTTCCCATTTCCATTTCGACGATGCAAATTACGCGATCGACCAATGGCATGGAATCAAAAAAGGGAGAAAGATCTTCCGATACGATGGGGACCAAGAGTTTCGTCGATTACGGCGTTTACAAATTCTGCGGTTCCATTAACCCGTATTTTGCAGAAAAGACGGGATTTACGGAAGAGGATGCGGAGTGTATTAAAGAATCCTTGATAGACCTTTTCGCAAACGATGCCTCTTCGGCACGCCCGGAGGGCAGTATGGAGGTGCAGGAAGTCTTTTGGTTTACCCATCCCAACAAACTGGGAGTCGCCTCTTCCGGTAAGATTCACCGATTGCTTGAAACCGATCCGAATATGGATCTTACCGAAGAAATTTCCGATTATGAGCAATTTCAAGTGCATCTGAATGCGGAAAAATTAAAAGAATACGAAGAGAAGGGGATGAGAGTCGAAATCCTTTCCGGACGTTGATATGGATGCGCTCCTGATCTCTGGGATTCAGCATTTTGTGTTTTGCCGCAGACAATGGGCATTGATCCATATCGAGCAGGCATGGAAAGAAAACTTTTTAACCCTTCATGGCGAGAAAGTGCATAGTCGGGTAGACGATCCCTATTTTCATGAAAAAAGAAAAGAACAGATTCAAGTGCGGTCTCTTCGTGTGCACTCTTTAGAACTAGAGATCGAGGGTGTGTGCGATTTGGTGGAACTTACGGTGGATTCAAAAGGCGTGTATCTGCCGCGATGGGACGGTCATTATAAGATTATGCCCGTTGAATACAAGAGGGGCACAGAGAAATCAGACAATAGCGATGTTTATCAATTATTGGCGCAGGCGATATGTCTGGAAGAGATGACCGCATCCAATATTGAAGAGGGAGCGATCTTTTACGACCAAATCAAAAGACGACAGAATGTCGTATTTACCGAAGCGATGCGTACGGATCTTAAAGCAATGGTACGAGAGATGCATACACTGTTTCGAAAAGCGTATACGCCAAAAGTAAAGCGGACCGCCAAATGCAGATCTTGTTCTCTAAAAGAAATCTGCTTGCCAGAACTGGGAAACCGGCAAGCGGCATCTACCTATATTCGGTCGCATTTAGAGGAAGAATCGTCATGAAAAAATTACTAAACACGCTGTATGTGACCAGTCCCGATTACTTTTTGGGGTTGCGAGGAGAAAATGTCGTATTGCTACAAGACGGAAAAATCTTACACCGGATTCCGTTGCATGCCTTAGAATCCATCATAGCTTTTTCCTACTCTGGAATCAGCGCTGCCCTTCTCGAAAAATGCAGTGAAAGAGAAGTATCTGTGGTCATCCTAAATCATTATGGAAGACTCTGTGGAAGGTTTGTTTCCATGAGTCGCGGTAATATTCTTTTAAGGAAAAAACAAGCTCAAATTGCCTTGAATCAGGAGGATTCTCTCAAGATCAGCCGATGGATTATTCTTGCAAAGATTATAAATGCGCGAAACTTTTTGATTCGGTTTCGCAAACAATATGCTTTACGCATTCGCGAGGAAGTCTTTATCCATGCGATAACACATTTGAAACAATCTAAAGAGCGGACGAAAGTTGCGAGTAATAAAGAAGAACTCCGCGGCATTGAAGGAGACGCACAAGCGACGTATTACGGCGTATTTCCGCATATGATTCTGACGAATTCGGAGTATTTTAACTTCAGAGGCAGAAGCAAGAGACCACCATTAGATCCTCCCAACGCTTTACTTTCCTATGCCTACTCCCTTCTGTCATACGACTGTGCCGCCGCACTAGAAGCAAATGGACTGGACGCATATATGGGTTTCAACCATACAGATCGGCCCGGTCGAATTTCGCTTGCATTGGACTTGCTAGAAGAATTTCGGGTAATGATTTGCGATCGATTTGTGCTACGCATGATCAATCGAGGACAATTTACAGAACCAGACTTTTTGGAACAAGAATCCGGCGCTATATTATTGACGGACGAAGCCAGAAAGAAATATCTGAGTCAGTGGCAAAAACAAAAATATGAAAGTTTAACCCATCCGTATTTGCAGGAGAAAATGCCGTGGGGATTGGTCCCGTATATTCAGGCGCAGCTATTGGCGAGATATCTTCGTGAAGACCTGGATGCCTATCCGCCATTTTTCTGGAAATAGGAGGATCAATGAATATTCTGATCACTTATGATATTAACGTGCAAAGCAAAGAAGGCAGACGACGATTGAATCGCATGGCAAAAATTTGCCTTAACTATGGACAGCGGGTGCAAAACTCCGTCTATGAATGTGATTTGGATTCGGGACAACTCTTCCAATTAAAACAAGAAGTTCAGGAAACGTATAATGCAAAAGAAGATTCTGTAAGGATTTATAAATTGGGTAAGAACTACAAACAATCCGTTTTGCACTATGGAATCAAAGAAGTTTTGGCGCCCGGAGATCCGATCATATTTTAGACGAACCCTAAGCGAACAGAAAAAAGCGCGGAGGTTCGCCCCGGAAGTGTCGATGAAAGTATGTAAAATTGTAAGAGTTGCAATTAGAAACGAAAAAAGTTTCTAGAGAATGCGCTATATGCAGAGCAAGTGGCATTCGTGCCCCTACATATAGCTGTCGCACCCCGTGTGGGGTGCGTGGATTGAAATCCGATCCTGCGGCTGTGATAAAAACCCCGATAAAGGTCGCACCCCGTGTGGGGTGCGTGGATTGAAATCCCGAGGTCTTGCCCGTCATAATTTTTGATGACGAGTCGCACCCCGTGTGGGGTGCGTGGATTGAAATGCCGTCGGCTACCTTTTGCACATTATTGAGCCCGTCGCACCCCGTGTGGGGTGCGTGGATTGAAATTATATCTTTATAAATAGTCATTTTATACCTCCCGCGTCGCACCCCGTGTGGGGTGCGTGGATTGAAATGGAAAAACGTTACCGTAGTTAAATACCCCCACCTAGTCGCACCCCGTGTGGGGTGCGTGGATTGAAATCACTCGGGAGCATGCCCGCGGTGTCCCATTCGTCTCGTCGCACCCCGTGTGGGGTGCGTGGATTGAAATATTTTTTTTGAGATATTTTTACCGCCGATCCGCGTCGCACCCCGTGTGGGGTGCGTGGATTGAAATGGCGTAAGCCGGGAGATGGTAAAGACAAGATTAGAGTCGCACCCCGTGTGGGGTGCGTGGATTGAAATTTGTCCTCGTCATTACCGCCGAAAAAGGCGCCACGTCGCACCCCGTGTGGGGTGCGTGGATTGAAATGGCGGTCGCGTGGTAATTACCGGGGGAGATGATTGTCGCACCCCGTGTGGGGTGCGTGGATTGAAATCCATCATTATGGACATGGATAGTACAATAACTTCTAGTCGCACCCCGTGTGGGGTGCGTGGATTGAAATGTATCCCCCTTTTAAGCCTCTGAGTACGCTCGACGGTCGCACCCCGTGTGGGGTGCGTGGATTGAAATCATTACTATGCGGCGCCGAACGCCGAGAAGGAAGGTCGCACCCCGTGTGGGGTGCGTGGATTGAAATAATTCCCAAAGGCTCTAGCGGAATCGTGTAATCGGTCGCACCCCGTGTGGGGTGCGTGGATTGAAATTTGCTTTTACGCAAGATCTTGATTAAAAAAAATGGGTCGCACCCCGTGTGGGGTGCGTGGATTGAAATGACATCTGTGACACTATAGCTGATCGTAAAAGGCGTCGCACCCCGTGTGGGGTGCGTGGATTGAAATGCCTCACGTAGAAGCGCAATATACCGGTTCACCTTGTCGCACCCCGTGTGGGGTGCGTGGATTGAAATCCTACCAAACGCTCTAGGTTTGTTAACGTCTCAAGGTCGCACCCCGTGTGGGGTGCGTGGATTGAAATTGTAGCTGCCCTGTGTGTCGGCTTGGCTACCATGGTCGCACCCCGTGTGGGGTGCGTGGATTGAAATGACCTCTTGGTCGAAGATCGACATCGAGAACCCTGGTCGCACCCCGTGTGGGGTGCGTGGATTGAAATGGGTATATCTGTGTGATGCTACGGTTGTTATATAGTCGCACCCCGTGTGGGGTGCGTGGATTGAAATAATACGCCACTTTCCTAGCTTGTATACAAGCGTAAGTCGCACCCCGTGTGGGGTGCGTGGATTGAAATACAACGGCTGCGCGCCTCGAGTGCGCATTATAGCGTCGCACCCCGTGTGGGGTGCGTGGATTGAAATTATGATTATATATTTGTGATTATATATCGCTTTATGTCGCACCCCGTGTGGGGTGCGTGGATTGAAATTCCTTTCTTAAACCTTACGTCGCACTTCCACAACCGTCGCACCCCGTGTGGGGTGCGTGGATTGAAATCAATTTTACGGGGCGGCCCGGACGGGTCGCTGGGGTCGCACCCCGTGTGGGGTGCGTGGATTGAAATTCCAGGTCTAGGCGCTACGGGTTTTTTGATCGCTGTCGCACCCCGTGTGGGGTGCGTGGATTGAAATTCCAGGTCTAGGCGCTACGGGTTTTTTGATCGCTGTCGCACCCCGTGTGGGGTGCGTGGATTGAAATTCGACTTTTTTTTGTAAAACACCCCAGTGTGCCCGTCGCACCCCGTGTGGGGTGCGTGGATTGAAATGTTTAATGCGGTATTGCGGCCTACGCGTTGCAGGTCGCACCCCGTGTGGGGTGCGTGGATTGAAATTGCGCTATGTCGTAAGTGATAATCGTGTTTGTTGTGTCGCACCCCGTGTGGGGTGCGTGGATTGAAATCTGCCGATACGTGCCATAGATGATATTGCATAAAGTCGCACCCCGTGTGGGGTGCGTGGATTGAAATGACAAGAGGCAGTCTATCTTGTGGAGGAAAAACAAGTCGCACCCCGTGTGGGGTGCGTGGATTGAAATCACTCGAGCCGCTTGGAATCGATGTGGTGGAGGTGTCGCACCCCGTGTGGGGTGCGTGGATTGAAATGTCAAAAAGCCGCAAACTGTCGGTCGTCTCAGGCACGTCGCACCCCGTGTGGGGTGCGTGGATTGAAATCTGCGCCCCCAAGCAACAAAACCGCGGTGGCTAGTCGCACCCCGTGTGGGATGCGTGGATTGAAATCTGCGCCCCCAAGCAACAAAACCGCGGTGGCTAGTCGCACCCCGTGTGGGGTGCGTGGATTGAAATAAATTGCCGCCGATCTCACCCTCGCGTATACGGGGGTCGCACCCCGTGTGGGGTGCGTGGATTGAAATCCGGAAGGCGTGCAGATCTTACGCCGAGCCAACCGGTCGCACCCCGTGTGGGGTGCGTGGATTGAAATCCGGAAGGCGTGCAGATCTTACGCCGAGCCAACCGGTCGCACCCCGTGTGGGGTGCGTGGATTGAAATTAAGGGAGAAAAAATCGAAAATACAAGCAACGCAAGTCGCACCCCGTGTGGGGTGCGTGGATTGAAATTGTTGACCCCATGCGTAGCCCGCCTTGTAGGCTTGTCGCACCCCGTGTGGGGTGCGTGGATTGAAATCGAAAGCTCGGCCCCTCGATCTCGCTGGTGGTGAGTCGCACCCCGTGTGGGGTGCGTGGATTGAAATCCCCTTCTTACTTGATATGTAGGCGGCTGTCCCAGTCGCACCCCGTGTGGGGTGCGTGGATTGAAATCATCAGCAATACCGCCCGCTCGATGTCGTCGCCGTCGCACCCCGTGTGGGGTGCGTGGATTAAAATCATATCTTTGTCTCTTTCTTGGGATCCCTTTGTTTGTCGCACCCCGTGTGGGGTGCGTGGATTGAAATAAAAGATAGTTATACAGGAATATGCTCAATCGTTTATATCCCATAATTCTTCTTCAGCTAATTTTTTATATTCCGGATATAAAGCTTTTATATCTTTAGGCGTATTTTCTTCAAATTCCCACTGATCTTTTTCAAGATTAAACACCATGTAAGGGTCTATTTTTTTGCTTAGCTCTAAAAACCTATCGCTCATAAGATTTATCATAAAATCATCTCCTCGAATATCCTCTTACGTAATTCGCCTCGCAAGGTTTCGTTTCTTATTTTTACAAAAACTTCCGAAAACGCTGCGCAATAATTCTCATTTTTGAAATGCATGTAGGCATATAATCTTATTTCGTTCTTCACAGAGAAGACATAGAAGCCATTACGAGCTGATAGTTCTTTCAACTACTTTCTCAAAGGTTTTTCAAAATCCACCACAGTTCTGTTACATCATTATACCTCTTAGAATGCCTTTGGCATCGCTCCTTTTCTAATACATTAAGAAAACTGTTTTTTCCCATATTATCTATTGCATGGTCTTGTTTAGAGCCACTTTCTACATACTTAACATGCCATTCCTTATAGTTCATATAAGGAGCACATGTGCTTTTCCCGACATTCGGATCACGTATCAATCTTTCGGCAGATTGATCGATCTCTCGCTAGATGCCATAGTAGCCCGACAATTTGGGTGGGATGGGTTAACCGTTACCCAAGGCATAAATTCACGGATGCGAGATGCCCTCCCGTCCATACCAAGAGAAAGGCTCGACGTCTTGGTATCTTATGACGCAGAAATACGGTGGCACTCTATGCCCATTTCTTCGTACATCGACTGTGTGGTGCGTGCGTTTGCGGCGGTTGTCTCGGTAATGAACAGTCTTGATGCATTGGTTTTCGATACGTCGGGTGCTTTCGCCATCTGCATTACGCGGTAGTCGGGTTATTCCCGCACACGCGGGGGTGATTCTTTCCAATTTCTACTTTTTTAGTGCATGCCTATAAGTTGCAAGTTTTGTTATATTGCATCAAAAAAGCACCCGCAACATTTTTCTGTTACTGGCGCTTTTATTTCTTGTCTTCTGCAAACTCTTTTTCTTCCTGTTTCTTAAGCTCTGCAATATGCGCTTCGAACTCCTCGTCTGACATATTCCGAATCATCCTCAAGGTTTCGAGTTGATCTCTATCATCTGCCAGAAATTCCACATAATCCTTTTTCATAGAATTCCCCCATATATTTTTTCAAATCTACTTTTATAGTCCCATTTCCATTGCCGTCGCCACTGCGTTCACAGGCAGTCGTCGTTGTAGTAATCCTGAAAGTCTTCCTCGTACCCCAACATAAAGCCCTCTGTCTTTTCCTTCCTGTTGAACTCCAACAACCGCTGTTCGATGGCTTTCTTGTATTCTTCCAGTGTCATTGTGTCTTTGATTTTCTTTTCCATGTCGCCCTCCTCACGGATCATAAATTTTTTATGGAGTTTTCCGGTGTTTGTTCCACGATCTTTGTCTTATGGCCAGTATAGGCGAAAGTAGGGGCGGTATCAACGCCGTTTCTTCGATGTGCTGCTTTCTCGTGGGATTCGAAAATCTCTATCGCCGCAGACGGGGGCAGTCTCGTCACTTGCGGTGGGATATGCGGTATAATGATCATATAGGCTTTGCATAGACAAACGGAGGTGTTCTTTCTTGTACTTGGATCGATTTGTATTCCCGCCTACGCGGGGGTGATCCTAGGGAGTATTTGAACCGTAGGGAAGAAGCGCCGTTATTCCCGCACACGCGGGGGTGATTCAAGGTAAGGTCGCAGGTTCAAATCCTGTCGTCTGTTATTCCCACATTTCCGGGGCGGAAGGCCTTGAGTAGAAAAGTTTGTGTCCGTAGAAATGCCACTTCGGACGAAGGGTGCGATTGTGAGAAGAAAAAGGGTAGAAGGATCGTAAGAGGTGATACTATGAAAAACAAAGATTTTCAACACGAAGCGGACGGATATGCACCCATTGTCCCCTCTGATATAAGTCATTTAATTCGACCGGACGATGTGCCCTACGACGAACTTTTGGTAAATATACCGAATCCATTGAATAAAAACGACGTGATTACAAAATATGTAAAAATAAATACGCTGACGAAAGAAGAATTTATTGAGTACCAAAAAGAAGGCAGAATTCCTGAAGCGTACCGATTAGAAGACTGGATTCGGTGAAACGACAACCCAATATCTTTTTATCGGCAGTAGGCCAAAAACACAAAAGGACGGGAGATTTTTGCCCGTTCTTTTTGCAGTGGCCTCAATCCGCTTGGAGTGCCGCCATCAATTCTTCTATGGTGTCGTAGGGGCCGAACAGATTCTCGTCGTCCTCGGCTTCTCGCAGGGCGGCCATCGTGGTCTCGTTGGGAATTTCTTCGAGACGCGCTCCGTCGTTCTTTTTGTCTGCCATATCATCACCTCTGGCCCCATTATCGCATGTTTGGGGATAAAAGCAATGGCGCAGATGGAAGATTTGGGAAGAAAAGTGCGCTCCGCTCTGATAAGATGGTGCCGAAGGTGAAGGCGTATGGCAAAACGTACGGTTACGATCGAATTGGACGAAGATCGCATGGAGGCATTCGCAGAAATTTGCGAATCGATGGACATGAGCGAATCTACCGCTTTTCGCATTTTTGTGCATGCGGTTGTGGCGGAGCGGGGGATTCCGTTTTTGGTCAAGGCGAGCGACGATGTCGTCGCGGTGTGCCATTCTATGGAAGAGTTCAGAGCGTTTGTCGATTCTCTGTAATTGACGGCCACCGGCAGGCATGAGGAAATGTCGCGCACAAGAAAGACGCCCGGAGGCGTCTTTTTTATTTTTCCATATGAATTTTTTCTTTAATAAACCCGCCGTTTCGGACTTCGTCATAGGCGGTATCGAGTTCTTCTTCGGTGTTCATGACGATGGGACCGGGCCGCCAGGCGATGGGTTCTCCGATTTTTTGTGACTGGAAGACGAGTACGGAGATCTCTTCGCCGCCGGGGTTTTCGAGGACGAGTTTGTCGCCTTCGGTGAGGATGGCCGCTTCGAAATGGGGGAGGGTTTCCCCGCCGATTTGTACCGCGCCGCGCAGGGCAAAGACGGTGATGGCGGCGTCGGAATCGACTTTGGTCGTGAATTTGCGGCCCGGCTCGATGTGCACGTCGTAGTAGTTGACGGGCTGATAGGGCGATTGAAAGCCCGTATGCCCGTCGTATTCGCCCGCCAATAGGCGCAGATGGCCGCCGTCGAAGGGAATGTCTTCGATTTCTGCAGAATCGATGGCCTTATAGGCGGGGGGCGCAAATTTGTCTTTCTTGGCGAGGTTTAGCCAGAGCTGCACGCCGTAGAGGCGCTTGACGGCGGGCATCATTTCTTCGTGAAAGATGCCGCTGCCGGCGGTCATCCATTGCACGCCGCCGTCGGATACGGCGTCTTCGTTTCCGAGGGAGTCTTTGTGGACCATGGTGCCCTCTACCACATAGGATATGGTTTCGATGCCCCGGTGCGGGTGCATGGGGAATCCCTTTTCGTATTCCGCGGGATCGGAAGAATCGAAGGCGTCTAAGAGCAGTAGCGGGTCGGCGTCGTACATGGTGCTTCTTCCCATGACGTTTTTGAGCGCCACGCCGGCGCCGTCGATGCCGGCTTGGCCGGAAGCGATGCGTAAAATTTTTCGTTTCATGGTTCTCTCCATCCTTTTGTTCGCATAAGATTCTCTCTTTGAGTATACTCTAAAATGTGCACTTCAAACAGAAAGATCGCGGTTTCTGGGGCGTGGAAGGGTTTTCTTTTGGCGCGTGCGGGTATAGGTATAGTACAAGGAGGGATAGCTATGTATGAAAAAATCTTAGTGCCCGTCGACGGTTCTCAGGACTCGTATTGTGCCCTGAAGGAAGCGGAAAAGCTCGCCAAGGCATTTTCCTCGAAGCTGTACATTTTAACCGTGCTCACGGATATCAATGTGATCGAACAGTATCCGGGCAATTTTTTGACGACGGACTTCAAAAAAGCCCAGAGCGTACGCGGCGAACACGTGCTGGACAAAGCCCTCGAATATCTGGAATACGACGGTGAGATCGACACCTGCTATCGCATCGGCAAGGCGGCGGAAGAGATTATCGCCCATGCCGACGAAAACGAGGTAGATCTGATCGTCATCGGAAGCCGGGGACTCGGCGGATTCTCGCGGACCCTCTTGGGTTCGGTTTCCGATCGGGCGCTGAACCTCGCCAAGGTACCGGTTCTGGTGAACAAGCTGCAGTGTACGCTCTAATTTCGTAAAAGCGCCTCGTCTCGGGGCGCTTTTTCGTGCAAAAATCCGCCGTGAATTTTTTTCTCGGGCGTAGTATGATGAAAGAAGAGTAACGATTGTATGCGGATATTGAGGAGGTCGTATGGAAATTTTGGTATTAAACGGTTCCGAAGTAAGGGGCGCCATGTCGATGCGCGAATGGATCGAGGCGGACAAATCCGCGGCGGCGATGTATTCGAAGAAGCAATGCGATATTCCCTTGCGGACGAATATCGACGTAAAAGATGCCGAAGGGCAGGCGCTTTTTATGCCGGGCGTGGTCGAAGGGGAAAACGCGCTGGGGATTAAGATCGTCTCGGTCTATCCCAACAATGCAGCGCGCAATCTGCCGTCGCTTTCCGCCACGGTGCTGGTGATGGAAAAAGAGACCGGCGCGGTAAAGGGGATTCTCGACGGAACGGAACTCACAAAAATGCGTACCGGCGCCCTCGCCGGGGCGGCGACGGATCTTTTGGCGCGAAAAGACGCCAAGACTTTTCTTCTGATCGGCACCGGCGGTCAGGCCGAAAGCCAGCTCGAGGCGGTGCTCGCCGTGCGCGATATTCAGACGGCCTATGTGTTTAACCGCAAGCAAGAAAAGGCCGAGGCCTTCGTCGAGGGCGTAAAAGAGCATATGGCCCCCTACGGTGCAGAGCTGATCGCCGTGTCGGATCTCGACGGCGTGATCGAGAATGCCGATGTCATCACCGCCGTCACCACCGCAAAAGAGCCGGTATTCGAAGGATCGAAGGTAAAGGCGGGCTGCCATATTAACGGCATGGGCGCCTATACGCCCGAGATGATCGAACTGGATCCCGAGATCGTGGTGCGGGCGGACAAGGTATTTTTGGACACCGTCGACGGCGTTATGAACGAGGCGGGGGACATGATGCAACCCGTAAAAGACGGCCGCGTCGGAAAAGAAAAGTTGCAGCACGAACTGGGCGAGCTGGTGCTCGAAGCGGCGACGGGCCGCGAATCCGACGAGGAGATCACCGTATTTAAGAGCACGGGCTCGGCGGTATTCGACATTGTCACCGCCGAAGCGCTGTATCAGACCGCAAAAAGCAAGGGCATCGGCAGTACGATCGCCCTATAAAAGCGTCCGAGGGGGACGCTTTTTCCCGTTTCGGGTGAAAAATTTTTCGGCGGCCGGCGAATACATCGGCGATCTTCGATCTATAACGGGGATCGGTGCAAAGATCTTGGGAATTCTCGTTTTCCGTTTACAAATGATATATTTCGGTATACTATGAGCGTATGTAATTCGAAGCGGAAAGGTAGGATTTGAAATGAAAATTATCGAAACCGTAGGGAACACCCCTCTGGTCCAACTCTCAATGGGCGGCGGCAGAATTTATGCCAAGCTCGAGAAAAATAACCCCGCCATGAGCATAAAAGACCGCGTCGCCCGCGCCATGATCGAAGACGCCATAGAACGCGGCGCCCTGAAGCCCGGCATGAAGATCGTCGAGCCCACATCGGGCAATACCGGCATCGCTTTGGCGATGATCGGCAAGCAACTGGGTTATCCGGTGACCATCGTCATGCCCGCTTCGATGAGCGAAGAGCGCAAGAAGCTGATCCGCTCCTTCGGCGCCGAACTCCTCTTGGTCAAAGAGGGTGGCATGCAGGCGGCGGTCGATAAAGCGAAGGAACTCGCAGAGAGCGGCGCGTACTTTATGGCCGATCAATTCAACAATCCCGCCAACCCCCGCACCCACGAGGAGATCACGGGTCCCGAAATCCTCAAAGCACTCGATGCGATCGACGCCTTTGTCGCAGGCATCGGAACCGGCGGCACGGTCACGGGCGTCGGCCGCGCGCTGAAGGCGCACAAAAAAAACACGCTGATCGTGGGGCTCGAGCCCGCGGAAAGTCCCTTGCTCTCTGCCGGAAAGGCGGGCGGACACAAGATTCAGGGCATCGGCGCAAACTTCGTACCGGGCAACTACGACCCCGAGGTGGTGGATCGCATCCTCACTGTCGAAGGCGATGCGGCCATCGCCATGGCGAAGAAACTCGCGGCGGAAGAAGGCCTGAGCGTGGGGATCTCCGCCGGCGCCAATGTCGTGGGCGCGCTACGCCTCGCCGAAGAAGTGAAGGGCAATGTGGTCACCGTCCTTCCCGATGCGGCGGAGCGCTATATGTCCACGGAGCTCTTCGGGTAGCTATGTTTTTTAAGGAACGCAGAGAAATCGCCCGGGTCATCCTCGAGAAGGACCCGGCGTGCAAGAATATGTTCGAAGCCATGTTTCTCTATCCGGTGGTGGAGGCGCTCTTGAGCCATAGGCGCGCCCACCGCCTCTACATACGGGGCCACTTTACCCTGGCGCGGTTCTTATCCCACCGCGCTCGCAGAAAGACGGGCATCGAAATCCATCCCGGCGCAAAGATCGGCAAGCGCCTGTTTATCGACCACGGCATGGGCGTGGTGATCGGCGAGACCGCAGAAATCGGCGACGACGTGACCATCTACCACGGCGTCACCTTGGGCGGGCGGGGGCTAAGCAAGACCAAGCGCCACCCCACCATCGGCGATCGGGTGATGCTCGGGGCGCGCAGCACCATCTTGGGACCGGTTGAAATCGGCGACGATGTAAAGGTCGGCGCCGGCGCCGTCGTCTTAGACAATGTAGAGGAAAATGTAACCGTCGTCGGCGTTCCCGCCGAAGTCGTACGCAGGCGATGACATCCGCTTTGAGCGGATGTTTTTCGTTTTGCGAAAATTTTGATATCGACGTGCAAACGAGAACAATCCCTAAATTCGAACCCATTTCACAGAAAAAGCAAAAACTTTGCAACAATTTGGTGAAAGATCGGTGTTGAAGGGTAAGTGTAAAAACAGTAGAATAGATATGAAAGCAATATTTTACAGTATTTAGGAGGAACTATGGCTTTATTTATCTTGGGTTTGGTCATCCTCATCGTCGGCGGCTTCTTCTACGGCAAATTCGTAGAAAAGATCTTCGGTCCGGACGACCGAGACACCCCCGCCGTTCGCCTGGCAGACGGCGTCGACTATGTAGAGATGAGCAAAGGCAGAAACGCGCTTATCGAATTGTTAAATATCGCGGGCACCGGCCCCATTTTGGGACCCATTCAAGGGATTTTGTTCGGGCCCATCGCATTTTTGACGATTCCCATCGGCTGTGTACTGGCCGGCGCGGTACACGACTATTTCGTCGGCATGATCTCCATGCGCAACAACGGCTGGCAAGTGCCCCGTCTGATCACCAAATACATGGGGTCTAAGGCCAACAAAATCTACATCGTCATCATCTGTATTCTGATGCTCCTCACCGGCGTCGTATTTATCTACACCCCCGGGGACTTGATCGTAAACGACCTCTTGGGCATGGACGTAAACGGCACCGCGATTTGGATCGCCTATGCGGGCATTCTCTTGTACTACATCGTGGCGACCCTTTTCCCCATCGATAAGATTATCGGAAGAATCTACCCGATTTTCGGCGCCGTATTGGTGCTGTCGGCGGTATTTATCTTTATCGGCATCCTGCTAAACGGCGCGCCCGATATGCACAATATCACCGAAGGGGCATTGCTCTCCAAGCACCCCACGGGTCAAATGTTTATCCCCGTGTTCTTTATCACCGTCGCCTGCGGTATTATGTCCGGTTTCCACGGATCCCAGGCAACCCTGATTTCCCGTACGGTTAAATCCGAACACGAAGGTCGCGGCATCTTCTACAACTCCATGATCATCGAAGGCTTTATCGCCATGGTCTGGGCGGCCGGTGCCATGATCGTATTTAACCGCGGCGCCGCCATTGACACCAACGCGACCCTGATGGTCGGGAACATTTCCCGCGAATTTATGGGTACCGTCGGCGGTCTCTTTGCCATTGCGGGCGTCATCGTGCTTCCCATCACCTCGGGCGATACGGCATTCCGTTCCCTGCGACTGATGGTGGCAGAGCAAATCAATATGGACCAATCCACGCCGAAAAACCGCGTGCTCCTTTCCTTGGTGCTCTTTATTCCCGCGGTGCTGATTCTGTTCTTTGCAAAATCCAACGGCGAAGGATTCCAAATCCTCTGGAGATACTTCGGCTTTACCAACCAACTGGTGGCCGTATTCGCTTTGGCGCTGATCTCCATCTACCTGAAGATGCACAACAAGCCCTACTGGCTCACCTTGATCCCCGGGCTGTTCTACGCTTTCGTCGTCGTAAGCTATATCGCCAGTGCCGATATCGGCCTGCGCTTGCCGATGACCGTCGCCTATATCATCGGCGCCGTAGGAGCTGTGCTCTACTTCTTCATCGTCAACAAAATTGCCGGCGGTCGCAAAGAAGAAGTAATGAAACACGAACAATAAACGCGATCCCTATAAGAAAAACGGACTACAGCAAATCATGTAGTCCGTTTTTCTTTTGCATAAATCAACCGGAAGCATTAGAGAAGACGTACCCCTCGTTCCGAGATAAAAGATAGTAGTTGTGATCAAATAAGAGCCTCGCTTCTCCCTTGAATTTGTTCATTTTATCGAGTGTGAAATTCCCAGATTCATCAAAATAAAAAGAATTTTGAAACTCTTTTATTGTATGAACCCCATATTCTTCCATCCCGATGAGTTCATAACGACCATTTTGATAACGGATTTTGATAGAAGAAGCGGGTGTTTTTACGTAATCGGAGGATGTGTCAGCTGGATCGTGGAAAATAATGGGGCATTCTTCATTTCGTGTATCCGGCGTTAATGTGATAATTCCGGCTTCTGAATCTTCTGCATAGTACATGTGTAGTGCATCAGCCAGTATAGACATGGATATAAAGTCGCGGCCATGGAGTTTAATGAGCGATCTAGTTTCAGGATTATTTGAGAAGTCAATTCCATCTACCCTAACTGAATACCAGGCAAGAATCTTCCTACCGTTTGGCTGTGTCAAATAGCCGGCCGTGCCTTCCCCGCCATAGGGTGCCGTTTCATAAGTAAGTCGGTACCCAAATGCGTCGGCGACCGCAGTGAGCTCCCCATAGAGTTCCTCTCCCTGATACTGCACGAGAATGGGGTAGTCCTTGCCCTCTATCCGCAGATGCATCTGCCGGCGGTCGTATTTCGGCGGCCGATAGTCGGAACCGATATACACCGTGCGGTGGGCGCCGTCCCAACCGATCTCCATCTGCAAAGCTTCCGCCACGGCGCGCAGGGGCACGAAGGTGCGGTCGCCGCGAATTTCGGGCGGGGCGTCGAGTTTGGCCATGATATAGCCGTCGGCGTGGTACAAATTTCGGTCGCCGATCCGAAAGATGACGGCGTCTTCGAAGTCGTTATAGGTATTTCCGATCACGACCGACCGGTACTCGGGCACCCATATCACATCTTTGTCCAGCTCCTCCGAGATGACTCGAAGGGGGACCATGGTGCGGTCGTTTTTGATATAGGGGGCCACATCGCTTTCGATGTAGTCGCCGTAAATCCACAGGCGAATGTCGCCTTGTGCAAGGCTCGTGCCCGAAAAGAGTAGCAGGAGCAGCAGTGCGGCGGCCAAAATTTTTCGTTTCATCCTCATCTCCTATCGAATTCTCGGCGAAGTCGGTATATATGTAAGACTTCGCTATAAAGGGATAAAGCGTGCGGCGAAAGAAAGAGGGCCCCGAAGGACCCTCGATCGATCGTGATTCTATTATAACAAAGTCCGTCCGAAGGCGTCTGCCCGAATGGCGGCTTCTTTGAGCCGATCCGCCGATAAGGGCGTGCGGGCGCGCTGAAACTCGATGGTTTCGGGGGCGAGTGCCATCATGCCGTCGAGATCGGATTCGGAAAGGCCGATTTCCGCCAGGGTGACGGGAAGGCCCAGGGAGCGGTTAAAGCGGGCGATTTTTTCGAGTCCCGTCGCGTTGTCGTCGTAGGCGTGAAGCACCATGACGCCAAAGGCGACCACTTCGCCGTGTAGGTAGCTGCCTTCGCGGACGACCGAGCAGGAGGTATCGAAGAAGACGTGTGCCAAAGACGAGTTGTAGTAGTATGCGTCCTGATTGGTGAGATTGGATACATAGCCGGTAGAGACCAAAATATCGAGTGCGACTTCTTCGACCGCGCGGCTTACGCGATGCGCCTTTACGTCTTGGAGTCCCGCCTCTGCGTATTCGATCAGCGGCGCTTCGCAGGTCTGTGCGATGCCGAGGCCCAGCCGGGCGGTGTGGTCGAGAGCTTCGCCGCGAGCGGCAAAGGTGACCTCCGCCTGTTTGCTGATGCCGTCGCCGATTCCCGCCCAAAAGTAGATGTCGGGGGCATTGGCGATGGTCTCGAGGTCGATAAAGACGTGGCGGGGCGCATGCGGAAAGGCGTAGTGCGACAGGCTGCCGTCGGGATGGTAGACCACGGCGATGGCGGTCATGGCCGCGCAGTTGGAGCAGATGGTGGGAAAGGCGAATACGGGCAGATCGAGCGCGAGGGACAGCACCTTTACGGTGTCGATGGCCTTGCCGCCGCCCACCGCAAAGAGGACATCGGCCGCGCGCACGGCGTCGTCGTTCGCCAGGCGGTCTATATTTTCTTGGCTACATTCGGTGCCGTAGACGACCTCGGCCACCACTTCGGCACCGGAGGCACGGACGGCTTCTCGAATCTTCGGGGCGGCCGCGGTCAAGGCGCGCTCTCCGCCGATGAGGGCGACGCGCGTATAGTGTGCGCGATCTATAACCGCGGCAAGGTCGTCATAGCCTCCGCGGGATACGCTGTATGCGGGCAAAAACATATACGAATCAACCTCCCTGCCCGGGCGCTTTCGCGTCTTCCGGGCACTGTATTTGTTGGTACTATACTATGAAAGCCTTTGGCGGACAAGGGTGTAAAAAGAAGAATATTGCGTACGAAAAAAGATACAAAAACAACCGGAGATCTCTCCGGTTGTGCGTGCGGCTATTCTGCGTCGGTTTCGCCGGCGAGGAGTGCCTTGGCGACCATTTGGGCGAACAGATTGCGTCCGATTCCCTTGGGGTGGGTGTGGTCCTCGATAAAGATGTCTTCCCGTTCTTTGGCGATGGAATACCAGTCGATCAGGTGCACATTCGGCCGCTTTGCAGCTTCGGCAAATTTTTCGTTGACGCTCGCCTCCCAGGGGTCGGGCATGGCGGTGTTGATCAGATAAATAGGCCGATCCCCCGTGCGGTCGAGGAGGTCCTTTAAGGTGTCGGAATGAAAGTCGGAATTGGTGCCCAGCTGGTATACCACGGGGACGTCCGTGTCCAGGTTTTCCAAATCGTACTCGGAGAGGACGTCTTTGGCGTGGACGAGTTGGCGGTTGACTTTGCCGTTTACGGTCATACGGGGCATAAGGTCTTCCACATAGGGAGCGACCATCTCGGTAATGCTGTCGCCGATCATCAACCCCCGCATTTCCGAAAGCGTCTCGAGATCGGCTTCGGTGAGGGCGAGGGCGGGCCACTCTGCATTGACGGCGCTCACCCCTTGGGGCACATCGCCTTCGGCATGCGCTTCTTCGGTTTGGACGGGGTCGGCCTCGGCCGCCGGGGACTCGGGCAAGAGGAATCCCGCCCCCGAAGAGAGGAGGAAGACGAGGAGCAGGGCGGGTACGAGTTTTTTGCGCTTAGGGGCGCGGAATAGGCGATAGGTGCCTTCTGCCGCGAGGAGTAGCACCGGCAGCTGCAAGAGCACCACCATCGTATACGAGATGGCGTGGTGGGCAAAAAACTGTTGAAAGAGCAGCATCAAGGGGTATTGCCACAGGTAGAGCTCATAGCTGCGGCTGCCGAAATAGCGCAGTAGGGGCGTATCGAAGGCGCGCGCCGCGGCGTTGTCGTCTTTGGCGACAAATACCAAGAGAAAGCAGATCAACAGGGTAAAGAGAAACATGCCCCCGTAATAGAGAAATTTCCCTTCGACAAAGAAGAAGAATAAGAGCAGCGTGACGGCCGTAAGGGCGAGCACGTGGAGGCTCTTGTCGCGCTGGGGTTTTCGGAAGATCCCCTGCTTGCCCAGTACGGCGAAGAGCGCGCCCATGGCAAAGGAGAAAAAGCGCGTATCGGTGCCGTAATAGATGCGGGTATGGTCCTCGTGAAAGGGCGTCATGCCCATCATCAGAAGAAACGAGACGATGAGCATCACGGCGAGGGAGAGGACAAAGGCGGGCTTTTTCTTGCCGAATCGCTTTTGAAGAATCGCCCAGACCAGATAAAACTGCATCTGTGCGGAGAGCGCCCACATATGGGTAAAGGGCAAGAAGCGCCCGTGCAGATCGAAGTACGAAAAGCCGTGGAGGATCTGCTGCCAGTTGTTTACGCCAAAGAGCGCGGCGAGGCCGGAGGCGAATACCGCCGAAAAATCGTCGCGGAAAAATACCGCGGCAAAAAACGTCGTCACCGCGACGACAAACAACAGGGGCGGGGTGAGCCGCTTGTAGCGGTCGATGAATTTGTGTATGGGCTCGGTCGGCTTGTCGAGAAATTGGCGCATGAGCAAATAGCCGGACAAGACGAAGAAAACCACCACGCCCAAATAGCCCCCGCGTACGACGTGGGGGTATAGGTGATACAGGATCACGCCCCACAGGGCGACGGCGCGTATCCCCGTAAAGGCGCGTATATGCTTGTGCACGTAAACATCTCCTTATGTAAAAAACGGTCGTAAAAACGACTCTTTTTCAGTATAGCACAAATGAGAATAAATGCACTTCCTGTGCCAAAAAAAGGGCGGATTTTCGCATTTCTTTCGGGAAAATAAAAAACGCCGCCGAATGCGGCGACGTTTTGCGATCGATGGTTTATTTTTCTTTCAGGAAGCGATCCCTGCGGGCGATCGCCTTATAGCCCAAGAACCACAGGGGCAGGATGATAAAGATCCAGTTGAAGATTCCCAGGTACTTGTAGGCGTTTTGTACGATCCACATCAGGCCCAAGCGGGACACCAGATAGCAGACCACCAGCGATGCCACGGCGATGATCGCCTTTTTCTTGACGATATTCGTCTCTTGCTTCATGATATGGGGCTCGATCCGTTGTACCATGCCGAAGATAAAGCCGACGGCGGTGGTGATCAGCGCCAAAAATAGGAGAATTGGGTAGAGCACCTCCAGGATCGGGATGTGAAGCTGGTTGACCACGGCGATGGTGGGAAGCGCCCGGGTGGTTTCGTTCAGGTAGATGTCGGGCATTTGCGAGAAGATCAACAGGCAGATGCCGACGAGCATCAGGATGTTCATCACCGCGCCGGCGATCATCGCGCCCTTGGATTCTTCTTTGGTTTCACCGCCCTTAAAAGAGGAGGTGATGCCGCCGATGGCGCTAATTTGGAATCCCGCATAGGTAAGCGCCCACAACAGCGAGTTCAAGAGATTGCCCGGCACGGTCTCATCGGATGCGCTAATGCCCCATTTGGTGGCTTGGGGATTCACATAGCCTTCGGAGAACAAGCGCGCGATATCCGGCCCGAATTTGATCAGGCCCGCCACGATAACGATAGAGATAATGGCCAAAATTGCGATAGTCATAATGGTGGCGTTTTTGCGGACGACTTCTTCTCCGAAGATGACGAGCAGGGTGACGATGACGACCATCAAAAGGGAGCCGACGATCACCGGCAGACCCAGATATTCGTTCACCAACAGCCCGCCGGTGGCGATGGTGGCGGCTGATGCGGCCACGGTGGTAATGACAATGCTCACGTCCATGGCGGGGGTGAGGACCTTGCTGTACTTGCCGTAGGCCTCTTTGGACCAGGCGTCATAGCTCCAACGATCGGTTTGGCGTGCGGTCTCCAGGCCCACATAGTAGGTCAGGGCGATCAGGACAAAGGTCAGAATGGGCATGAGTACGCCGAACCAGCCGTGGTTGGCGAAAAACTGCAGTTCCTGTGTACCCGAGGCGAAGCCCGCCCCGCAGTGGGTGGAAAACCACACCGTCGCAACGCCAAAACTGATCGGCGTTATGTAATTGTTCTTTTTCATCATTTCCTCCAGTCAATAGAGAGATACGTTTGCATGTGAAAAGTGTATCACAAAAGGAAAATACTGAAAAGAGCCCATACAAAAAAATAGCACGCTTTCCGAGCCGCCCTCGAAAAGCGAGATCTTACAGATAGTCCTTCTTCTTCAGATACCAGGTCAAAAGCAGAATCACCACGACGCTCAAGAGGATCAGCCACCAAAAGGCGAAGGGCGCCTTTTGTATGGGCAGCTCCGTGTTCATGCCCCAGTAGCCGCCGACGATGGTGGGTACGGTCATAAGAATGGTGATGGAGGTGAGGGTTTTCATGACCTCGTTTAGATTGTTGTTGATGACATTGGAATACAGATCGCCCAGTTTTTCCATCACCTGGGAGGCGTCTTCTGCCATTAGGCGCGCCTGCTTGCTTTCTACCTGCACGTCGTGAAGGAGTTCGTCGTGGTCGGGGTCTTCGTCCAATCGACGCAGGCGAAAGATCGCCTCGAGAACCGGCTCGTTTTCTCTTGTGGCGCTCTTAAACTGGATCAGACTGCGGGAAAGAATGATGTTTTTTTCGATATAGCCGCTCTTGGTAGAGCGCTTGATGTCCTGCTCCAAGCCCATAATCTCTTCGTTGATCTCCCGAATGGCGGCGACATAGCTCTTCGAAATATAGTAGGCGAAGTTGATAATCATATCCTCCACCGGCGAGGTGTTTTCCTTGGAGAGCTTGGGGCCCTTGCCTTCTTTGAAGGCGCGAAAAAAATCACTGCCGTCGTAGTGGACGGTAATTACCGCCTTTTTTGTAAGGATCAGCGCCACAGGGCGGGTATCGTAAGAGCCGTCGGTGTTTTTGATGGGATAGCGTAGGATAAACAGATCCGGCTTGGGATCGTCCTCGCCTTCGTTGCGGGGGACTTCGTAGGGATCGGCCACCCCAGTCAGATAGTCTCTAGGGAGTTCGTAGGCCCGCGTGATTTCTTTGATCTCGCGTTCGTCGGGACTTCTGAGTTCGATCCAAAAGGCCTCTTGGCCCTCCTGGGCTTCGCGGTAGCCGCGGTCTTTGCATGTGTATAATCGCTTCATCGTTTCCTCCTATTTCCTATATACCCGTATACCCGATAAAGCGTCGTCGGCCTCGGATTCCTTTATCAAAGGACTTTGATAAATGATTGTATACTTTTAGAGTATTTTTAGAAATCGGATGCGGAATTCCTTAAGTTTGTTATAATGGAGTCATGGTATTATACATAGTCAAAAACTAGGAGGTTCACAATGAGTGAAAAGAAAAAATTCAGTCTGGGACTGATTCCCCGACTGATCATCGCGATCCTCTTAGGGGTGCTGGTAGGAAGTTACTTACCCGAAGTCGTCACCAAAATCGCAGTGACATTTTCTGCGAACTTCGGTAAGTTCTTGAACTTCATCATCCCCCTGATGATTATCGCATTTGTCAGCAAAGGTATCGCCGACCTCTCCGAGGGTGCCGGTAAGCTGCTCTTGGCTACGGTTGGCCTGGCGTATTGCTCCACCTTGATCGGGGGCTCTTTGTCCTATATCATGGCGAGCAATATTTTCCCGAGCTTTATCTCCAAGGAAATGGTCGCAGAAATTCAAGGCGCCACCGAAAAGACCGTCGAAGCGTACTTCGAGATTCCCCTCGAACCGGCGATCGACGTTACCGGTGCGTTGGTTCTCGCCTTTATGGTGGGTCTGTGCGTTTCCATATTGAGACAACGGGGCACCGGCGACGGCTTCTACACCTTGGTAGACGAATTTAACGAAATGATTAAGATGGTTTTGGCCAATGTCATTATTCCCTTACTTCCTTTCTTTATCTTCGGGAACTTCGCAAATATGGCCTACTCCGGCAGTGTATTTGCAATCCTTTCCATCTTTATCCGCATCTTCGTCTGCATCCTGATTCTCCACGTGCTCTACGTCTTTGCGATGTTCCTCGTGGCGGGCACCTACACCAAGAGAAATCCGGTTCAATCTTTTATCAAGATGATTCCGGGCTACCTCACCGCTGTGGGTACCCAATCTTCGGCGGCTTCCATTCCCGTCAATGTGGAATGTAACCGTCAAATCGGGGTTACCCGACAGATCCGCGAATTCGTCATCCCCTTGTCGGCGACGGTACACTTGCCCGGTTCTATGATCACCATTACGGCCTGTGTATATACTTTGCTGTATATGTATAATATGCCCCACAACTACGGCCTGTTGATTCAATTTATTGCCGTATTGGGCGTGGCTATGGTGGCGGCTCCCGGCGCACCGGGCGGCGCGGTAATGAGTGCCCTGCCCTTCTTGCCGGTGGTCGGCATCGCGACGGATTCTCCCATCGCGGCCATCCTCGTCTCCCTCTATCTGACTCAGGACTCTTTCGGTACGGCGGCCAACGTAGCCGGCGACAACGCGATTTCTATGATCGTAGAAAAAATCTACTACGACCATATCGTCAAGCGTCCCAAGCCGAATATCGAAGACGAAGAAGAAGACACGGACGAAATTGCTGTATAAATACCGTATAAGAAGAGGTCCCCTCGGGGACCTTTTTTTGTCGCAGAAATTGACGATTTCTTTGCGGTTTTGGGTATATACACATATATCGATGAGGTTCGGATGCGAACCGACACAGTAAGAAGACAGTAAGGAGGAGTCCCATGGACATTCGATACGAACCCGACAATCACCGGGTCGCCGCCTACGAGGACGCAAAGGAAGTCGGGGAGGCGATCTATCGGGAAGCAGAGGACATTTGGGTATTGGACTGTACCTGCGTGGACGAGCCGAACAAGGGGCGCGGCATCGGCGGCGAGCTGGTGGTGGCCCTGGCGGGCGAGGCGAGAAAGCGCGGGGTAAAGATTATTCCCCTATGTCCCTACGCCAAGCGCGTATTCGATACCGATGCCTCCTATGCGGACGTACGCAAACACTGATACCTGAAGGGAGAAAATGATGACGATTGTAAAAAAAGGCGACAGCGCGCCGAAATTCGTACTTCGGGATCAAACCGGCGAGAAGGTCGACTCGAAGGATCTAAAGGGAAAGGTGCTTTTGGCCTTTCACCCGCTGGCCTTTACCTCTCTGTGTACCGACCAAATGCGCGATCTCGAAAACGCCTATGAGGATTTCGAAAAGCTGGGCGTGACCCCCTTCGGCATCAGCGTGGATGCCCATCCGTCAAAGGGCGTGTGGGCAAAGAGCATCGGTCTCGGAAAACTCAAGATCCTCGCCGACTTCGAGCCCAAGGGCGACCTCGCCAAGCAGTGCGGGGTCTATATCGACAAGGCTGGCATCAGCGGACGCGCCGTCGTGGTCTACGAGGACGACGCGGTGATTTGGTGCAAACAATACGAACAAGACGAGCGGCCCGATGTCGACGAGATTCTTTCGGCGCTCCGATAAATTACAGCGCAAAAAAAGAGCAGGTTCTTTTGAACCTGCTCTTTTTCTTCGATTACCAAATGCCCATAAGATGTTGCATCAAAAGGCTTACGACGGCGATCGAGACCCAGCAGATGCCGCCCAAGGCGAGGGCGCTTCCGCCGGTTTTTACGAGCTTTACGATGTCGGTGTTCAGCCCGATGGCCGCCATTGCCATGGTGATGCAGAATTTCGAGAGGGTCTTTAAGGGGGCAAAAAACGCGCCGTCTATGCCGCTGCCGGTAAGTACGGTGGTTAAGATCGATGCCGCCAAAAACAAAAAGACGAAGTAAGGGAGCACGTTTTTTATCGAGACCGCGCCTCCCCCCGCCTTGGTTTTTCGGTAGGCGAGGAACAAGGTGATGGGGAGGATGGCCAGGGTGCGGGTGAGCTTTACCGTGGTGGCGATGTCGAGCGCATTGGAGGTGTGCATCGCATCCCAAGTGCTCGCCGCCGCCGTCACCGACGAGGTGTCGTTGATGGCGGTGCCGGCAAAGATCCCGAAGCCCTCATTGGTAAGTCCCAATATGCCGCCCAGGGTGGGAAAGAGGAGGGCCGCCAGCACATTGTAGAAGAAGATGACAGAAATCGCCTTGGCGATCTCTTCTTCCCGCGCTTCGACGACCGGCGCGGTGGCGGCAATGGCACTGCCGCCGCAGATCGAAGAGCCCACGCCCACCAGCGTCGCCGAGACGGGGGTGATGTCGAGCTTTTTTTGCAAAAGGTACGACACAATCAACGCCGTGGCGATGGTGGAGATGATGATGGGCAGGGACTGGGCGCCGACGCGCAGCACTTCGAAGAGATTCATGCCGAATCCCAAGAGCACCACCGCGAGCTGCAGTATGTATTTCGCGGTAAAGGAAATGCCCGGATCCAACGCCGTGCGGGGAAACGAGAACCGTGCCAGAATCATGCCGATCAAAATGGCGAAGACGGCGCCGCCTACGATGGGAAAGGACTTGCCCAAGAAGGTCGCCGCCAAGGCAATCACGGCGGCGAGGAGCATGCCCGGAATTTTTTGTTGCATAAATGCCTCACTTTCCGTCCCCGAAGGGACAAAGAAAGGGGCCGGCGAACCGGCCCCTTCCGCGCTGTTTAATACGTTTCTTTAAAGAGTTCGAACCACTTTTGGGGGTGCACGCAGGCGGGGCAAACATCCGGCGCGGTCTTGCCTTCGTGGATGTAGCCGCAGTTGTTGCACTTCCAGAGGACGACTTCGTCGCGTTCGAAGAGGCGGTCGTTTTTGACATTGTCCAGGAGCTTTTTGTAGCGGTCCCGGTGCTTTTCTTCTACTTCAGAGATTTCGGTAAATGCCTCGGCGACTTCGTCGAAACCCTCTTCTTTGGCGATTTTGGCGAAGGTCGGATACATATCCGTCGCTTCGTCGTTTTCGCCGGCGATGGCCGCTTCCAGATTGGCGGCGGTATCGGCATAAGTAACGGGGAAGTTCCAGTCCACATTCAGTTCTTCGTGGGTCATTTCCGCGGTGAGGAATTTATAGAAGCGCTTGGCGTGCTCTCTTTCGTTGCGAGCGGTTTCCTCAAAGATATTGCGAATTTGAATGGATGCGTCTTTTTCCGCCTGTTTGGCGTACATGGTGTAGCGCATATTCGCCTGGCTCTCTCCGGCAAACGAAGTGAGCAGGTTGACGGCGGTTTTGCTGCCTTTTAATGTCATTGTCTACCTCCTGTGATCGAAATCATAACGGTACACCTCCATCATACTCCACTTTTTCGGCGTTTTCAACACGACCGCTTCGTGATATACTGATACCGTATGCAATCGTTTCAATAGGAGGTAACTATGAAAATTTTGTGCGCAGGCCCTACGACCATCGATCCGCGTGTAGAAAAAGCCATGCAAGGGATTGTTACCAATCCCGACCTGGATCCGGAATATGAAAAGTTCCACCGCAATGTGGAGAAAAAGCTTTCCCGCGTGGTACATACCGACCGCCCTTCGATCATTATGTTGGCCGAAGGCATGCTCGCCTTGGAAGGGAGCGTGTGCTCTTTGATGGAACCGGGCGAGCGCGTATTGGTGCTTTCCAACGGCTTTTTCGGCGCGGGTTTTTCGGAATTCGTCGACTTTTTCGGCGGCGAAGCGGTGCTGTTTGAAGGCGATTTTCGCCACGGACTCGACGTCGACGCGCTGCGGGCGTTTTTAGAAAAGGATTCGGACTTCGCCCTGGCGACCATGGTGCACTGCGAAACCCCCTCGGGCATCACCAACGACGCCGCCGCCATCTGCAAACTCTTAAAGGAATACAGTATCCTCTCGATCGTCGACTGTGTCTCGTCCTTCGGCGGCGAAGACATCGACTTCGACGAAAGCGGCATGGACATTCTTCTCGGCGGCACCCAAAAGTGTCTGAGTGCGCCGACGGGTCTTTCGATTTTGACCCTAAGCGAAGCGGCGGAACAAAAAATGCGAAATCGCAAGACGCGGATTCCCAGCTACTATATGAATCTCTTAAACTATCTCGACGTGAGCGAAGACTTCGCCTTTCCCTACACCATGAGTGAACACCTGACCTATGCCTTAAACGAGGCGCTGGATCTGTGGCAAGAACGCGATTCGATCGCCCTACATAGACAATACGGCGAGATTACGAGAAAGGCCTTCGTCGACAGCGGTTTTACCCTGTACCCGAAGGACGCCTTTTCCGATACGGTAACCGCCGTCTGCGTGCCCGATGGCATGACCGCCACCGAGATCTTAGACCGCTGCCGAGAAAAGGGCGTCATGATCTCCAAGGGCGTGGGGGAACTCCACGATGGGCTGATCCGCATCGGACATATGGGGTCGAACATCTCCGAAGAGAACTTCCGCGCGCTCTTTACGGTTTTAGACGAAGTCTTTGGCGAGGCGGGCATGGCCGATACCCGATTCCTCGAGACCTTCGAGGCGGCGATTGCGCGCGCGTGATTTTCACATAGGGTGCGTGTGGTATAATAATAAAAAGAAGGGGGGATTTCCATGAAAGGCATATTTGTCGTAATCGAAGGGCCCGACGGATCTGGAAAGAGCACCGTGGCGCGGGGCATCGAATCGTACTATCGCCTTCGAGGGGTAGACGTCATCAGCACCCGGGAGCCGGGGGGTACCGCGATCTCCGAGGAAATCCGCGATATTCTGCTCTCGCCCGAGAACAAGGAGATGCACCCCCGCACCGAGGCGCTCTTGTATGCGGCGAGCCGCGCCCAACACGTGGAAGAGCGCATTATTCCCGCCCTCGAGGCGGGGCAGCTGGTGATCTGTGAGCGGTTCGTCTTCTCGAGCCTCGTCTACCAGGGCCTGTGCCGGCAACTGGGGCTTTCGGCGATCGAGGCGATCAACGAATTCGCCACCGCGGGCCTTTCGGCCGACATCACCATCTATTTAGACAGCGCCGAGCACTCCTCGCTTTCCCGCATCGGGGATCGAAAGGCGGATCGGCTGGAATCGGACGAGGGCATTTTGGGATCCGTAGAGGAAAATTACCGCATCCTCTCCCGCAAATGGGACGACCGCCTGGTGCGGATCGACGCCTTTTTGCCGCAGGAGGAGGTCCTGGCCCGTTGTATCGAAAGCATAGAAAAGGAGCGCAATCAACGATGAAACTGATATTTGCCATCGTGCAGGACCAAGACGCCTCCGGCTTGATCGACGTCCTGACCGAAAAGAGATTCCGCGTGACGAAACTGTCTTCTTCCGGCGGCTTTTTGAAATCCGGAAACACCACCCTCTTGATGGGCGTAGAGGAAGAAGATATGGACGAACTCTTGACGATTTTGGAGGAAAACTGCTCGGTACGCGACGAGCCCGCCTCTATGGTCGCCATGACCGCGCCGGGAGAATCCTTCCTGCCCTATCCGCTCAATGTGCGGGTGGGCGGCGCCACGATCTTTATCCTCGACGTGGCGGAATACAGCCGCTATTAAGGGGGCCGTCATGGAAAAGATGGTCTTTGCCATAATCGCCGACCGCTTTATCGGCGACTTTATCGACGAATTGATGGAAGAGGGCATATCCGTTACCGAGATGGCGTCCACCGGCGGCTTTCTAAAAGAGGGAAACACCACCGTGGTCATCGGCATTCGGGCGGAGCAGGAGGCGCGCTTAAAAGATATCTTTCAGCGCATTATCGGCGATCGCCACGATCCCGAAGATCCCCACGCCGGCGCCCATGTGTTTTCCGTCAATTTGGAAAAGGGCATGCAGATATAATGAAACATACACAGAGCTTTCCCGCAGGCGGGCTGCACAGCTACATCCTCAAGGGATCGGGTGAGGGTGCGCTCCGTCGGGGGCGGGAATTTGCCATGGCTCTACTCTGCCCGGAAGGGGACGCCCCTTGCGGGCATTGTGCTTCGTGCCGCCAATTTGTATCGGGGGCGGGGGACGGCAAAAACCACCCCGACTATTTCGAGATCCTGCCCAGCAAAAAGACGCGAAATGCCTCCATCAAAAAAGAGATGGTGGAAGACGTCATCGAAGAGGCGTCCATGACCTCGTATTTGGGGGGCGGCAAGGTGTTTTTGTTTTCGGAATTCGAAAAGACCACCGTCGAGGGCCAAAATGCGCTGTTAAAACTGTTGGAAGAGCCGCCGGCTAAGACGTCGTTTCTCTTGCTGAGCGCCCATCCCGACCGCATTCTGCCGACGGTTCGGTCGCGCTCGGGCTATTACGAACTCCGCGTAGAAGAAGCGGAGACCGACCCCGTCCTCAAACGAGAAACATTTGCCATGCTCCACCGCCTATTTGCGCGGCGGGAAGAGGCATTTCTCGCGCGGAAGTTGGTGGAGGAGAAGAAGGACGACATCGATCCGCTGTTCGCTTGTATCGAAAGCTATCTGCGGGATATGGCGGTATGGCTCGAGACGAAAGATGAAAATCGGCTCTACAACGGCGAGTTTCGGACGCAGATCGCGGCGGATGCCGAAAAGGCAGGGTCCCGCGTCTACGACATGATCGAGGCGCTCTATACGGTCTACGACTTAAAGGAACACAATGTGAATCGTGACTTTGCGATCGAATGGATGCTGTTAGAATTTGGGGGATAGGATGAAAGACGTAGTGGGCGTTCGCTTTAAGGAACGCGGAAAAATCTACTACTTTGCGCCGCACGGCGAGGCGCTTGCGGTGGGCGATGCCGTTATCGTAGAGACCGCCCGGGGGATCGAATACGGGTATGTCGCGATTGCGCATAAGACAGTGGCCGACGACGATGTGATCGGCGATTTAAAGCCCGTGCTCCGAATCGCCACCGAGGCGGATCGGGACCGGTATATCGCCAATCGCAATCTCGCCCGCGAAGCGCTCTTGATCTGCGAAAAAAAGGTCGCGGAACACGGGCTCGATATGCACCTTATCTCCTCCGAGTACACCTTCGACAACTCCAAGCTCCTATTCTACTTTACCGCCGACGAGCGGGTGGACTTTCGGCGCCTGGTGCGCGATCTCGCCGCCATTTTTCGCACGCGGATCGAGTTGCGCCAAATCGGGGTGCGCGACGAGGCGAAGATGATCGGCGGCATCGGCGGTTGCGGCCGGGAATGCTGCTGTTCGTCGTACTTGACGGAATTTTCGTCGGTGGGGATCCATATGGCGAAGGACCAGGGACTTTCGTTGAATCCCGACGCCATCAGCGGCGTTTGCGGTCGCCTGCTGTGCTGTCTGCGCTACGAGCAGGAAGGCTACGAAGAAAACCTGAAGCGCCTGCCCCGCCCGGGCAAAAAAGTCGTCACCCCCGAAGGCCGGGGCGTAGTGGTAGAGACCTCGACTTTGCGCGCGTTGGTCAAGGTCAAAATCCACGGCGACGACGGCTTCGAGTACCATGTGTTTCCGGCGGACGAACTAGAGCGAGAGGCCGCGTGCGGCCAAAAAGGCTGCGGGGGAGGATGTGGCCATGAAGCTTAGGCTACAGCTTCTTATCGGTACCCCGTCGGCGCGCATGTCGGGGCTGATGGCCCTTATCGCCCTTATGGGCGTCGACGCCTTTCCCGGGTTTTACTTTCAGACCCGCATCCCTCACATCGTCGCGGCGGCGGCCGTGTGGGGGATATATTTTTGCCTGCTGCACCTCGGCCTGCGCGCCTTTCGCCGATTCTTCGGGCGGCATATGTCGCCCGCGGCGGTAGAGGCGGTGCTTCTTGCGGCCGCGATTTACGGCGTACTGGAAGAGGAGCGGCAGGTGCGCGGCTTGGGGCCCGCGAACGACCTGTATTTTTACGGCATCGCCGTCGTCACCGTGCTCTGTATATGGTTTGCCGTCGATCGGCTTTCGAGTAAAAAAGCGTGCCCTTTTCGCATCGCGGCGGGGGCCTTGTGGCTCCTGCCCGTCGTGCTTTTTTACGGCCTCCCCGGCGGCGGCAAACAGCCGCCGAAGGCGCCGGCCGATCGCACGATCCCTGCGCGCTACCCCTGGGAAAAAGTGGTCTACGGCCCCGATCATACGATCGACTTCGGCACGGCGGACTACTCCGCCTACGCCCGGGTGCCCGCGCGGCAGGAGAAATTTCGCCTGTGGCAAAACGGCTACGATCTGCAGTCGATCCCCTTTGAAGGCGAAATCTACATACCCCGCACCGAGGAGAAGGTGCCGGTGCTGTTTTTCGTACACGGCAACCACAATATGATCGAGGACAATATGGAGGGATACGGCTATTTGGGGCGATATTTGGCGGCGCGGGGCATCGGCTTTGTCTCGGTGGAAGAGTCGCATTTTAACGCCTATTTGGGCAAGGGGCTCCGGGCAGAAAACGACGCCCGCGCGCTCTTCTTGTTGGACCATGTGGACAAGATTCTGCACGAAAGCGCCCTGAAAGACCGCATAGATCCCGAGCGGATCTATCTGGGCGGCCACAGCCGGGGCGGCGAGGCGGCGGCCATTGCGGCGGCGCTTTCCGATCTGCCCTACGACCCCGATACGGGGAAAAAGACGCCCGAAATCCCCGTGGCGGGCGTGCTTTCGGTGGCGCCCACCGACGGCCAGTTTCGCCCGGGCGATGCGCCGGTGGAACTGAATGTGCCCTATTTTTTGATTCAGGGCACCCACGACCAGGACGTGGCATCGATGGAGGGCATGAACCAGTACGAGCGGACGAGTGCCGATCGGTGGCAGATTTTGATCGACTACGCCAACCATACGCAGTTTAACGAAAACTGGGGACGATTGGACCGGGAGGGGCTTTCGGCGCTCTATTTGAACACGGCCGATATATTGGAAGCGCGCGTACAGCGAGCGTATCTCGAATTGCTCGCCTACGCCTTTGTCGCAGACGAGACGATCTTCGAGGATCTTGCCGCCTACCTCCCCGATGGGGGCTACGCGCTTCGCCGCGACAGCCCGTCGAAGGTCCTCGCCGACTTTGAAGAGGACGCCGATCTCACCACCGGAACCGCCGAGGGCGTGCGCATCGACGGCAAAGACGCCGCTATCTGGCGCGAAGGCGCCTTTTCGCCATCCGGACGGGGCGGCGAAAACCGCGTCCTCACCTTTAGCGGCAGGGTAGAAATCGCCCTTCCCGCCGGCGGCGGCACAGATCTCGTTATGGATGTGGCGGCGAAGCGGGGCGCGCCCGATTTTACCCTCATCCTGGAAGACGCGGCGGGCGAGCGGGTGTCCTTTCCTTCCGATGCGAGAACGCTTCACGCAAGCCTTTCCGCGGGCTTTCTCAAATGGCAGCACCTCGCCGATATATGGGAATACAAAACGGCGCTCGAGACGATCGCCTTCGGCGCCGAGGAGATGCGGGCCCAAAACCCCGCCTTTTCGCTCGGGGCGCTTACAAAAATCGTCATCGAGTCCCGGGGAGAAATGCAGATCGACCGAATCCGCACGACAGAAAAAAAGTCTGATTAAACTATGCTTTCGCGGGTATAAAATCTACGAACAGGAGTTCGGGGGTTGAGTTCATGCACGATACGCTTTTAATTAAAAATATTAATGTGAAAGAACCGGGTCAACGGAACGTATTCTTTCACATCGGGGATATGGATGAGAATCGGGATACCCTTATGGATCTCCTGAACCGTACCGAAAGTCCCTATTACGGCAGATGTTCGTTCCGCTATAACGGGATCCGTATGCTTCTTTCCGTAGAAGAGATCCCGGAAGTCGTTCGCTGTCTCGTACAGTCCGGCATGAAAGTTTATAGCGTGTATGAACCGTATGTATAGAATGTATAGACTTTTTTTCTAAGGAGGAAGTATGTCTAACGAATTGACACAAAAGTTAAACGAGCAGTTTAACTTCGAAATTGAATCCGCTTATATCTATATGGCCATGGCCGCCTATGTAGACGACCTGGGCATGAAGGGCTTCAACCACTTCTTTGTGGAACAAGCCAAGGAAGAAATGGAACACGCCCGCGCGTTCTACGACTTTATTTCCGAAATGGACAAAACGCCGGTATACGAAGGCATTCCGAAGCCCGAAAAAGAATACGGCAACTTCGAGGACACCTTCCGCGCCGCTTTGGACCACGAAAAAGAAGTAACCCGTAGAATCAAAGAGATCTACAAGCTCGCTATCGAAGTGGGATGCTTGGACACCCAACAATTTCTGAACAAATTTATCGAAGAGCAACGCGAAGAAGAAGAGACCTTCCGCGATCTCGTACAGGAATTGGAACGTATCAAAGAAAACTGGGGCGGCCTCTATATCCTCGACGGAAAATTGGCCCACAGATAAACGGCACACAAAAAATCCGGCATTTGCCGGATTTTTTTATGCTCATATTTTCTTTATCGCCTTTCGCGGAGCTTGCCCGTGCGGTACAGTTCCGCCAAGGTATACAGATCGCGGATCTTTTCCTTGAGCGCATCGCCCGCGTCGGAATCCTCCAGCAGGCGGCGCTCGTCGTATTCGAGGACGAACTCCATCGACGAGGTGATGTCCACATTTTCTTCGATTAGATCCGCCTCATTCGCCAGGGGCGCGTGGGCGGCGAGGAGGATGCCGTAGGAATTGGAGATCAGCGTATAGCCCGAGGTGCCCGTCGTCTTTTGGTACGCCCGGGCAAAGCCGCCGTCGATGACGATGACCTTGCCGTTTGCCTTGACCGGATGTTCGCCCTTGGCGCGCTTTACCGGGGTGTGGCCGTTGATGATCTTGGCGCGGGGATCGTCGAGGCCGAAGGCGTGTAGGATCTTTTCTGCCGTATCGGCGTCTTCCCGCAGGCGGAAGTAGGGGTTCTTCTTTTCGTAATGGGTTTCGGGATCTTCGATAAAATAGCGCTCGAAGGTGGTGATGCGGTTCTTGCCGAAAAGCGGCGAGTCGGTGCCGCACCATAGATAGAGCATCAGATCCGCCGCTTCTTGCTGCGCCGCGCCGTGGCCGAATACGCCGATCCGCACCGCATCGTCGAGGGCATCGAGCAGCGCCTTTCCCGCCAGGGGCCGACCCATAAAGCGGGTCATTCGAAAATTGCCCGCTTCGTCGAGGGGAATGCAGCCATGAAACAGCAGATTGCCGTTACAGATTTTATACATGCCGCCCCGATCGACGATAAAGCGGATATGCCGCTTCAGCTTTTCGCTCCCCATAAAGCTCGCCCGCAGCCGTTCTACCACTTCCTCTTCTTCTCGGGTAAAGGCGTAGGGATCGGCGGGATCGACGGTGGGGAAGTCATCGTCGCGCAGGGGATAGGTCACATCGCCCACGGTCACGGTCTTCTTCTTAAGGTCCATGCGGTGTAGGTGGAGCATATCGTCCATTTCGTACTCGGGATGCCTTCGGATCAACCGGCCCTCCGCCTTAAACTGCAGCACCGATATCGCCTTGTGAAGGCGCGCAATCGTCTCGTTTCGCTCCGCCTCCGGCGCGGGATTGCGGGGGTAAAAGGGCGCGGTGGGCACGTATTGTTTGGCGTAGTTGAAGAGCGGCAGCAGATTGATGCCGTAGCCGTCTTCGAGGGTAGAGAGCACATTGTAGCGCAGGGCGATGCGAACCACATTGGCGAGGAGGGGAAAGTTTCCCGCCGCCGCGCCGATCCAGGCGATGTCGTGATTGCCCCATTGGATATCGACATTGGGGTGGTGCATCAGGGCGTCGACGATCTTTTCCGCTCCCTCGCCCCGGTCGTAAATGTCGCCGATCACGTGGAGCGTTTCGATGGCAAAGCGCACGCAAAGATCTGCCAGCGCGCGGATATAGCCCTCCGCCTCGCCGGTTCGCACGATATACTCATACACCCTATGTACGTATTGTTCCTTGTGGCGAAAGCTCGGCTCCTCCAGGAGCAGAATGTCGAGCACCTCGGCGCGGTTCGGGCGAAAGGCGCGGGCGATCTTTCGGTGATCGTATTTAGCCGCCACCCGCTTCGCCACGAGAATCATATCCCCGAGGGTCTCTAAGAGCAGCGCTTCATAGGCGCTCCGCTCCATCTCCCCCTCCAGCGCCCGAAGTTTCGTCTTGGGATAGTAGAGAATGGTGGCGAGGCGCCGTTTTTCTTCTTCGGATTTTTGGGGAAACAGTTCGTCGATATAGCGGCGCAGCACCCCCGATGCGTTTCGGATCACGTGGGCAAAGGGGCGAAATTCCCCGTGCAGATCGCTGACGAAGTGTTCGGTAGGCTTGGGCAAAAGGAGCGCCCCTTCGCTCAGGGCGGCTTCCCCCAGCGCCCGCTTGCGGTCCGGATATTGTTTCGCCAAAAGGCGGTAGTATTTCATATTGGATGCGTCGATGTTTTGCATGCAGATCCCTCCCGTTTTCTTATACCCGTTTCTCGGAACCTGAAAAAATGCTATACTGAAGGGGAGAAAGGAAGGGCACATGGATTTAAAAGAATCAATCAGAAGCATCGAAGACTATCCCCAAAAAGGCGTCACCTTTCGGGACATCACCACCCTCTTAAAGGACAAAGACGCCTTTCGAGAAGCCATTCGGCGCATGGCCGAGGCGGCGCGCCGCTACGAGGTCGACAAAGTCGTGGGCATCGAGGCCCGGGGTTTTTTGTTGGGCACGCCCCTCGCTTTGGAACTGGGCGTGGGTTTTGTCCCCATCCGAAAACCCGGCAAGCTCCCATATAAAAAACGCAGCGTCACCTATGACCTGGAATACGGAAACGACGGCATAGAGATCCACGAAGATGCGATCGCGCCAAAAGAAAAGGTACTGATCGTCGACGATCTCTTGGCCACCGGCGGCACGAGCCTCGCTGCCCAGCAGCTGGTAGAATCCTTGGGCGGCGAGGTGGAGGCATTCGTATTTTTGATCGAACTCGACGCATTGAACGGGCGCAGCCGCATCGCGCGTCCGGTAGAGAGCGTACTGCACTACTAAATAAAAAAAGGACCCCTAGGGTCCTGGAGCGGGTGAAGGGAATCGAACCCTCGCGATCGGCTTGGGAAGCCGAGGCTCTGCCACTGAGCTACACCCGCGTGTATGACGAATATTTTACTCCTCGCGAAAATTGCTGTCAAGTCTGGAGGGAATTTCCGTGAATGCAACAGAGGCCATGGCGCTGGTCAAAAAATACAATAAGGACACCTACCATATCGAGCACGCCCGGGCGGTGGGCGATGTCTTGGCGCATTTTGCCGAGACGATCGATCCCGATCGCATCGAGTATTGGCGGGCGGTGGGGATTCTCCACGATGTCGACTACGAGCTGCACCCCGATCGGCACTGTATCGCCGGCGAGGAGATCCTCCGCGCCGAGGGGGTGGAAGAAGAGATGATCCGCTCCGCCATGAGCCACGGTTGGGCCATGACCGGTACGCCTCACGAGCCCGAAAACGAGATGGACCGCGTGCTCTATGCGACCGACGAATTGACGGGCATTATTTTTGCCGCCAAACAGATGCGGCCCAGCCGGTCGACTTTGGACATGAATTTGAAGAGCGTAAAGAAAAAATTTAAGGACCGCAAATTTGCGGCCGGCTGCGACCGCGATCTGATCGAGCGCGGGGCGGCCCTTTTGGGCATGGAGATCGATGCGCTCTTGGCGATGACCTTGGCGGGCATGCAAAAGGGCGAGGCGGCACGCGCCGAAGATACGACAGATATATAATGAAGACGAAGACGAATTTGCACTCGTCTTCTTTTTTTATGGGACTGTAAAACCAGGTGAAAATTTTGCAAATCCTTTTCCTATAAGATAAAGGGAGTGTTAAATATATAGCGAATTGGGAAAATTGACGCCGTTTTAGCGATTTCGACTTTGTGTAAAAAATAATTATCCCAAAACCATGCGGTTTGAAACGCCGTTTCTCTTGAAAAAAAATTAACAAATTTTACCCAAATCTATTGACGAAGCTGCTTTTACAATTTATAATGCAGATAGAAGCTGGAAAACACTTTCAGAAGGTCCACGAGATCTTCGTAGAAAATAAGGGAGGCTATATAATGAAAAATGTTGTAATCGTAAGTGCAGCAAGAACGCCGGTCGGCTCTTTTGGCGGCGCATTCAAAAACGTAAGTGCCGTGGACCTCGGCGTCGTGGCGGCAAAAGCGGCGATCGAACGCGCAGGCATCAAGCCCGAAGACGTAGAAGAAGCCGTTATCGGTAACGTTCTGCAAGCCGGTCTCGGCCAAAACGTGGCACGCCAAATCATTTTACACGCAGGTCTGCCCGAAACCACCCCGGCCATGACCCTAAACAAGGTATGCGGTTCTGGTCTGCGCGCGGTTTCCCTCGCGACACAAATCATCAAAGCCGGCGACGCGGACATCGTATTGGCGGGCGGTACAGAATCCATGTCCGGTGCTCCGTTTATCTTAAACGACGCGCGTTGGGGCGCTCGCATGGGCGAAAAGAAGCTCGTCGACGAAATGATCAAAGACGGTCTGTGGGATGCCTTTAACGACTACCACATGGGCGTTACCGCAGAAAACGTAGCAAAAGAATACGACATCACTAGAGACCAACAAGACGAAATCGCCGCCGTCAGCCAACAAAGAGCCAGCAAGGCGCGCGAAGACGGTACTTTCGACGAAGAAATCGTCGCCGTAGAAGTAAAGGGCCGTAAGGGCAAGGTCACCGTAGTCGACAAAGACGAATACATCCGCGACGGCGTAACCAAAGAAGGCATCAGCGGCATGAAGCCCGCATTTATTAAAGACGGTACCGTTACCGCCGCCAACGCATCGGGTATTAACGACGGTGCAGCGATGGTTATCGTAATGAGCGAAGACAAGGCGAAAGAACTCGGCTTGGAACCCATGGCAAAGATCATAAGCTACGCATCCGCCGGGGTAGATCCCAAGGTTATGGGTACCGGCCCGATCCCCTCTTCCACCAAGGCATTGGAAAAAGCTGGCTGGGAATTCTCCGAACTCGACCTGGTCGAAGCCAACGAAGCCTTTGCCGCACAAGCAGGCGCCGTTTCCAAGACCCTCGGCCTCGATCCGGAAAAGACCAATGTCAACGGCGGTGCCATCGCAATCGGTCACCCCATCGGTGCATCCGGTACGAGAATCCTCACCACCTTGTTGTATGAAATGAAGAGACGCGACGCCAAGAAGGGTCTTGCTACCCTCTGTATCGGTGGAGGTATGGGTACCGCAATGACCGTAGAAAGATAAAACTGCGGACAGAAAAGGAGTGCCTATATGGACTTTCAATATCTAATCGTCGAACGAGAAGACGCCGTCGCCACCGTCACCATTAACAAACCCAAGAGCTTAAACGCGCTGAATTCCGACGTATTGACGGAACTCAACCGTTGCTTTCAGGAACTCGACGGGGACGACGAAATCAAAGTGATCATCCTCACCGGCGAAGGCAAGGCCTTCGTCGCCGGTGCGGACATTTCGGAAATGCAACCCTTAAACGCGGCCGAAGCACACGCCTTTGCAAAGCTGGGCATGGACACCTTTATGTTGATCGAGCATCTCTCCAAACCCGTTATCGCCGCGGTCAACGGATTCGCCCTGGGCGGCGGCTGCGAGCTGTCTTTGGCCTGTGATATCCGCATTGCCTCCGAAAAGGCCGTATTCGGCCAACCCGAAGTGGGCCTGGGCATCACCCCGGGATTCGGCGGCACCCAAAGACTGCCGAGAACGGTCGGCGTGGGCATCGCCAAGGAATTGATCTATACGGCGAAAAACATCAAGGCCGATCGCGCCTATGAAATCGGTCTGGTCAACGCCGTCGTCGCGCCCGAAGAGCTGATGGACGAAGCCAAGCGCATGGCCGATACCATCGCATCTAAGGGATCCAAGTCCGTTTCCTACGCAAAGGCCGCCATCGTAGACGGCATACAAGCGGACATCCACACGGGTATGGACATCGAAAAATCCGCCTTTGCTTTGTGTTTCGCCACCGACGACCAAAAGGAAGGCATGGCGGCATTCTTGGGCAAACGAGCCCCTGAATTTCAAGGAAAGTAATCGTTAATTGATTGGAATAGGAGGACATTCATGAAAATCGGAGTTATCGGTTCCGGTACTATGGGACTGGGCATCGTACAAGTTACGGCTACGGGACACGAAGTGGTGATCAAGAGTAGAAATCTCACCCAAGAAAAGATCGACAAGATCACCGGGAAGGTAGAAAAAGCCTACGCCAAAAACGTAAGCAAGGAAAGAATGACCCAAGAAGACATGGACGCCGCTATGAAGCGCATCTCCATCGTCGAAGACTTCAAAGACCTTTCCGACTGCGATCTCATCATCGAAGCCGCTTCCGAAGATCCGGAAATCAAAAAAGACTACTTCAAACAATGTGACGAGCTCTGCGACGAAAAGACCATCCTCGCCACCAACACCTCTTCTTTGAGCATCACCGACATCGCAGCGGTAACCAACCGCCCCGACAAAGTCATCGGCATGCACTTCTTCAACCCGGTTCCCATGATGAAACTCATCGAAGTCATCTGCGGCATCAACACCAGTGAAGAAACCAAGAAGGCCATCATCGAGCTCTCCGAAGCCATCGGCAAGACCCCGGTCGAAGTCGACGAAGCCCCCGGCTTCGTAGTGAACCGCATCCTGATCCCGATGATCAACGAAGCCATCGGCATCTACGCAGAAGGCATCGCCTCTGCCGAAGACATCGACACCGCCATGAAACTCGGCGCCAACCACCCCATGGGACCCTTGGCACTGGGCGACTTGGTAGGTCTCGACGTCGTCCTCGCGATTATGGACGTACTCTACAATGAATTCGGCGACAGCAAATACCGCGCACACATCCTCCTCAGAAAGATGGTTCGCGGCGGCAAGCTGGGCCGCAAATCCGGTCAAGGTTTCTTCGATTACAGCAAATAAGAAGAAATTCCTTCTCCCGCAATGCACAGACAAAAGAGCGACCGCAGGGGTCGCTCTTTTTGCTGTCTATAGAAAAGGTAGAAAAAATCCCCGGTCTCCCGGGGATTTTGCGGATTAGAAAGAATCCGTATGGAGTTTTTCCGACGCGTCGAAGGGCTTTCTCTTGGGCAGGCGTTCGTCTTGCTTGCCGAAGGGGATCAGCGCCAGCACGCCGTATTCCGGTGGAATGTTAAACAACTTCTTGACCGCCGCCTCGGCGTCTTCGCCCTCTTGGGTCTTTTGGTCGCGGATGTTCACCCAACTGGAGCCGAAGCCCTCTTCTTCTAAGAGCAGGCCCAAGTAGCTCGCCGCGATGCTCGCCTCTTCCACCCAGGTGGAGTCGACGCTGGTGTTGCCCATGACGATCAGGATTTGGGGCGCATCGGATAGGTATTTGGTGCCGTAGCGCTTGATCGCCGCCAGCTTGCGCTTCTTTTCCTCGTCTTCCACCAATAGGAATTCCACCGGGTGGGCATTGCCCTTGCTGGGGCCCATCGACGCATACATCAACACCTCGAGCAAAGTGTCGCGATCCATGGTTTCCCCGGGGACGTATTTGCGTACCGCCCGGCGCTTTAAGATTCGTTCTTTCAGTTCCATAACTGCCTCCTTATTGAATATTTATGTCAAAGACCTCGCCGTCTTCTTTCAGACTGTGAATTTCCGTCGCATAGGCCTCTTCGAATTTGTCGCGAAAGGCCTGCGACAACGGAAAGTCGCCCCACAAATGCAGGGGAAAAAAGTGGCGGGGTTTGAGCTTACGCAAAAAGTATTCGCTGCTGAGATAATAAAAATCCTTCATACGGGGATCGACGATGCCCATCACCACGTCGATGGGGGCAAACGCCGCGGCCTTGTCCGCTTCGCGCATAAAATCCTGTGCCATGGCCTCGATGTCTTCGGCCGAGTAGCGGGGCCAGAGCCAAAAGTTCAAATCGCCGGAATGGTAGATTGTCTTGCCGTCGATTTCTACGAGAATGCTCAGGCCCTCGTCGGTGGAGCCGAAGCCGTGAAAGACCATGCCGTCGACCTCGATGGTTTCGTCCGTATGCAAAATATGCGCGTCCTCGATGGGATCGTCGATGTCGAAGGACAGGATATACTGCGCCCGGTCCCTATGGCGATAGATCTCGGGGTTGAAATGGTCGCCGTGGCCGTGGGTGGCGACAAAATAGATCGCCTTGTCCGTGGGCAGATCGAGCGGCCCTTCGGTGTAGTCGAAGACCAATACGCGGTCGGCGGTTTCGATGCGATACGAGCTGTGATGAATAAACTGAACCTTCATAGATCCCTCCTCCAGATCTATATACCCAAATACAAATCTTAGTAAAGGTTTCACCAAATAATCAAATGACGGGGGTATAGTTAGCATACAGTGTAAGAAAGGAGCGTACGATGGAACCGAACGAAAACGAAAATAGAGATACAAGACGCTATACTTACGAATACAACACAAAACCCAAGCGGCGCGGCGCGGGGGTCTGGATTCTTTGGGCGCTGATCTTTGCCCTATTGGGCGGCGTGGCGGGAGGATTCGTAACCTACCGCATGATGGATACGCCGCGTGTGTCCGAGGGCATTATGGCGTCGCCGGCACAAGGCAAGCAAGAAAAGAATGTGAAAAAACAGGACCGCGATCATCAGGCGGGTATCGTAGAATCGGTGGCGGAGGCCGCTATGCCTTCGGTGGTGGGGATCACCACCTCGATGACGCAAAACACGCCGATGGGCCCCATGGCCGTAGAGGGAAGCGGCAGCGGATTTGTGATTGCCGAGGACGGCTATATCCTCTCCAACGCCCACGTGGTGGGGGCGGCGGACAACACCGTAAAAGTGTTGTTTAACGACGGCTCCGAAACCGAGGGCAAGGTCGTCTGGTCCGATACCACGATGGATTTGGGGCTCGTCAAGGTAGACCGCACGGGTCTGAGCCCCTTGAAAATGGGCGACAGCGACAGCATCAATATCGGCGAGATCGCCGTCGCCATCGGAAACCCGCTGGGGCTAGACTTTCAGCGTTCGGTAACGGCAGGGGTGATTTCGGGTCTGAACCGGAGCATCGGCGAAGTGCAGGGCAATTATATGGACGGCTTGATTCAAACCGATGCCTCCATCAACCAGGGCAATTCGGGCGGCCCCCTCTTAAACAGCGAAGGGGAGGTCGTGGGGATCAACTCGGTCAAGATCGCCACGGCAGAGGGATTGGGCTTTTCCATTCCCGTAAACACCGCCAAGCCCATTATCGAGCAGGTCATCAAGACCGGCGACTTCCGCTCCGTCTCCGTGGGGATCGGCGGCTATAGCGTAAGCGCCGTAGAGCGAAGCGGCTACGATTTGGGAACCGACGGTAAGGGCGTCCTCGTCGGCGGCGTACAGGCCGACAGCCCGGCCGCGGCGGCGGGACTGCAGGTCAACGACATTATCCTAAAAATGGGCGACCGGGAGATCGAATCCATGGCGCAGCTGCGCAGGGAACTCTATAAGTACAAGCCGGGCGATGCGGTGAAGCTCACATTGATGCGAGACGGCAAAGAACTCGTCGTCGACCTCACCTTTACCGACTACCAGGCTCCGCAGGCGCCCACCGAAAACAGCAGAAAGCGACGGGGATTTTTCCCGCCCTTGGGATAAGCGGTAATGCATACAAAAGGCAACAAAAAAAGGCCATGCGGCCTTTTTTTGTTGCGCGCTTTGCCTTGTTTTATTCGGCGGGCACTTTTTCGACGTCGGGTGCGACTTCGGCTTCTCCGGTTTCTTCGCCTTCTATAGCCGCGTCTTCGCCATTGTCTTCCGCGTCGACGGCTTCTTCGGCGTCTTCAGCGACTTCTTCGGGAGATTCGGTGGCGAGCGCATCGGTTGCCGTTTCTAAAAGCGCATCCAAGGCTTCGATTTGTGCGTCTACGGCTTCCTTAGAGGCGCTAGCATCGTTTTTTACGGCGCGTGCTTCGGCCAGTGCCTTGCCCAATGCGCGGCGCAGTTCTGCGTGTTCTGTGCCGGTGGCTTCTTTGCGGAGTGCGGTGCCCTTTTCGATGGCCTCTGCCAAGATTTCTTTGGCCGCGTCGATTTCTGCGATTTCTGCGGAAATTCCTTCATTGGCGGTCTTGATTTCTTGGAACTGTTGTTGGAAGAGGAGCGCGTATTCCCAAACTTCGCCGGTGGTAATGCGGTTTTTCGCCAACAGACGATCCGCATCGTGGATATATTCGGTGAGCTTTTGGCGGAGTTCTTTTTTCAGGGGGCCTGCCAATTCTTGGCTGCGGTATTTGCGCGCTTGGCGGATGTCCACCCGCAGGGAATCCTCTTTTATATACATCGTGGCGTAGTCGTCGGCGGTCAGATCGGGGGAATCGATCCCTTCTTGGGTGACGGCTTGTAGGCGTTCGGTTTCTTTTTGAATGGCGTCTTTCGATGCTCTGCCAGATAGCCGACCGCACGGGTGATTTCAAATCCGATGCGGCGGTGTACCGTCTCGGGCTTCATGCGCAGATCCCGCGTCGCAATCGTGGTGCTTTCGATCGCCGTCGTCGCCAATTCGTAGCGGGGGCCTGTGGTTTCCGCTTGGTAGGCCTTGAGCCGTGCGATCAATTTGCCGACGATGCTTTCATTCGACAAGTCCAAAATGCCCGCAGAAAGGCGGCTGCCGATGGCAGGGCGCTTCGGCGCATCGGCTTCGGCGGCATGTGCGATTACCGGCACATTCATCTGCAGGGCGAGGGAAGCGGCCAGTGCGACGGACAAAATTTTCTTTTTGTTCTTCATCATCATCCTCCTTTGACAAACGTCCTAAGGATCGGGCGTCTGAATATATAAAACTACTCGTACGCCGGCAACGAATCGGAAAATAATTAGAAACAATTCCTGTAATTGTGATTCCGGTGTCTAATAGTACACTCTCGGGCGGCGGTACATTAAAGTGATTTGCCTGCAAAACACCTATATTACCGAAAACTTTACCCATATATTACATAAAGAGACATAGAAATGCGGCGTTCGACGGTACAAACGGGAGAACCGATCGACTTTCGGGTATAAAATATACGAGGTGATACTATGTTTTTGGATTTGGCCGAAAGGCGCAGAAGTATTCGAAAATTCACCGACGAGCCGGTGGATATCAAAGATATGGATCTGATCGCCGAGGCGGCATTGAATGCGCCCTCCGCGATGAACCGCCGACCTGTGGAGTTTGTAATGGTACGCGATCCCAAGACGCTCGCGCTTTTGTCGGAGCTGAAGCCGGTGGGCAGTGCGCCACTTGCCGGGGCGGCGCTCGCCATAGCGGTACTCGCCGATACCGAAAATGGCAAGGGCACCTATGTCCACGATGCCGCCATCGCCGCGATCACTATGCAGTATGCCGCGGCGGATCTGGGTCTGGGTTCCTGCTGGATCCATGTCGACGGCGCCCGCACCCAAGATGGGATCGAAAGCGCCGAGTATGTGCGCAAGCTCCTGGATGTGCCGGATAGATATTATGTCGGCTGCGTTCTTGCCGTGGGCCATCCCGCCGAGACGCCGGCCGCCCGAAAAGAGCGCGCGGACAGTCCCCGCCACGACGAGCGATTCGGACAGTAAAAGGGCCCTCCTCTCGGAGGGCGTTTTTTATATCTCGTCGTCTTTGTGATAGAGGTTCCAGCGAAAACCGAAGGGATCGTCGAAGCACGCCGTCGTCTCCCACACTTCGGTGCACGTGGCGGGCGCTTCTATGGCGACGGCGTCCCGTTCCAGGGCATCCGCATAGAGGGAAGCGAGCCGGTCCTTTTCGACCGCCACCTGAAATTCCAGGCAGTTCGCGGGGATTTTGGGACCCGGATAGCGAATCAGCGTAAAGGGCACGCCTTCGATTTCCATCTCGATCCGATCGGCCCTTCCCTCGTATTCGAATCGATGGACGATCGATGCGCGAAACAGGTCGAGATAAAAGTACGATGCGGCATCGGGGTCGTCGACATAGAGTCGTACGGTCAGTGTTTGCATAGCTACCTCCTTTATAGATCGTTCAAAAGATACCCGAATTCGCCCCGAATCCTCGAGACAGATGCCAAAAGCCTGTCGCCGCTTTTTTCTGTCGCCAAAATTGGATATAATTACAGTTTAGGAGGGAAGCAATGATACTCAACGGACAAGACAAAACCGAAGCATTGGGCCGCTATTTGGGAGAGCGGGTCAAGGCTTATGATATTCTCGCCCTCATCGGCGATTTGGGCGCGGGAAAGACCACCTTCGTCAAGGCGCTCGCGGAGGGCATGGGCTTTCACGGCGATGTGACCAGCGCCACCTTTGCCATCGTAAATATTTATAAGGGCGATCCGCCGCTTTACCATTTCGACGCGTACCGCCTCCGCGACGAGGAGGATTTCTTTCAGGTGGGCGGCGAGGATTTGTTGGGCGATGCCGCGGTGTCGGCCATCGAGTGGGCGAATTTGATCGAAGAGAGCCTGCCCGAAAATTATTTGGTCCTCGAATTTCGGCGGATCGACGAAACCACCCGAGAAATCACCGCAAAGGGCGTGGGGCCGCGGGGCAAGGAATTGGAACAGGAGGTGGCGAAGTATGAAGACACTCGCCTTTGATACCGCCACGATGGAGGCGACCTGTGCCGTCGTCGAAGACGGAAAAAAGCTCGCCCAATCCGCGATCAACAGTACGCTGTCTCACTCCGAGACCCTAATCGGCATGATCGAGGGAATGTTAAACGGTTTGGACCTGAAGATCGCCGATATGGATCTGATCGCGACGGGGACGGGGCCCGGCTCGTTTACGGGCCTTCGGATCTCGGTGGTACTCGCCAAAATCCTCTCCCGCGCTTCGAACATTCCCCTGGTGGGGGTATCGACCCTCGAGGCGCTTGCGTCGCAGGCGGCGGAAGGGGAGGAGATTATCCCCGTACTCGACGCCCGCCGAAATCGCGTCTACTGCAGCCGCTTTCGGCGCGGCGCGGGCGGACGGCTGTTGCGCATCAGCGAAGACGACGCCCGCTCGGTAGAGGCGGTGGCGGAAGCGGCGAGCGAGGGCGCGGTGCTCTTGGGCGATGGGCTCTTGTCGTATCGCGACGACTTCGCCGCGGCGCGTCCGGATCTCGTGCTCTATCCCGACCCCTTGGGAAAGGTGCGGGCGGAATACATCGCCTATCTCGCCGAGGCGCGCTACCGCGAAAAGGGGCCGGACAATCCCTATGCCCTGGAGCCCAATTATCTGCGGCCGTCCCAGGCGATGCGGGAATACAGGAGGAAACATGGACAATCTGACAATGCGACAAGCGAATGAGGCGGATCTCGACGAGATTATCGCCATCGAGCAGGAGAGCTTTACCAATCCCTGGACCGAAGGGGGTTGGAAGCGCGAACTGGAAAATCCCCTCGCCTATTACGAGGTGCTCCTCTATCACGACGTGGTGATCGGCTATGTGGGCGCCTTTCTCTTGGGCGACGAGGCACATATCGGCAATGTCGCCATTCGAGAAGAGTTCCGCAACAACGGCTACGGGCGCTATATGATGAACCACTATCTGTTTTCCCTGTATGAAAAAGAGATGACGAGCGCCACCCTCGAGGTGCGCGACGACAACTACCCCGCCATCGTCCTCTACGAATCTTTGGGCTTTCGGGTGGAGGGCGTGCGCAAGAACTACTACGCCGACGTAAAACGCGACGGCTTGATCTATTGGAAGAGGTGGTAATATGTTGACTTTGGGAATCGAATCCTCCTGCGACGAGACCTCCGTCGCGGTGGTGGAAGACGGGCGCAAGATTCTGTCGAATATGATCTCCTCGCAAATCGAGATCCATCGCCTCTTCGGCGGCGTGGTGCCCGAGATCGCTTCGCGAAAGCACGTCTCCGCCATTTTGCCCATGCTCGATCTCGCCTTGGAAGAAGCGGGGGTGGATCTCGCCGATATCGACGTGATCGCCGCCACCCGGGGTCCGGGGCTTATCGGCGCGCTTTTGGTGGGCCTTACCGCCGGGCGCGGCCTCGCCTTGGCGACGAACAAACCCTTTGTGGGGGTCAACCACATCCGCGGGCATATCTGCGCCAACTACCTGACCCATGCGGATCTCGAGCCGCCCTTTGTGGGGCTGATCGTATCGGGCGGGCACAGTTATCTGATCCACGTACACGACTATATCGACTTTACCCTCTACGGAAAGACGCGCGACGATGCCGCCGGGGAGGCCTTCGACAAAGTCGCCCGGGCGATGGAGATCGGCTATCCCGGCGGACCGGTGATCGACCGACTCGCCCAAAAGGGCGAAGAGACCTACGATCTGCCCCGGGTGATGTTGGAGGCGGACAGCTACGATTTCAGCTTCTCGGGGCTCAAGACCGCCGTCTTAAACGAAATCAACAAACACAGACAAAAGGGCGAAGAGATTGTGATAGAAAATATGGCCGCCTCTTTTCAGCAGGCGGTGGTGGACGTGCTGGTGGAAAAGACCTTCCGCCTCGCCGAAGCGCTGGGCGAGAAGACTATCGTCCTCGCCGGCGGCGTGAGCGCCAACTCGGGTCTGCGCCGCGCCATGGAAGCGCGGGGCGCGCGACAGGGAATCTCGATCTACTATCCCGACCCCGTGTTGTGCACCGACAACGGCGCCATGATCGCCTCCGTGGGCTATTACAGCTACAAAAAGGGAGAAGACAGTCCGATCTTTGCCGATCCCAATCTGGGCTTAGATTGATACAAAGCGGGACACCCCGCTTTTTTTGTGGGCATTTTTCCTAGAGAATCGGCAGGCGCAATTTTACCGAAATTTTACGCATCGATATTGAGAATCAACGGGCGCAAGGGAAAAATAGTGCAAGGTTGCGGGAAAATCGCAGAATGCTCCGCTCTCTTCGAGAAAAATATGACGGGCACAATGTCGTGTGAAAACTGTGGGTAATTCGTGTATAAGTCTGTGGATAAAGTGGATAACTCTGTGGAATGTCGAGAAATCCACGGTGGAGATGTGCATAACTCTGTGCATACTGTGGGAAAGATGTGGATTGCGGAATTTCTCGCCGTCCGCGGAAATGGCAAAGAGCATTGAGAATGGGGAAGATAAGGGAAAAAAGTGCAACTTAGAAATTTGGAAGGCCTTTTCCCTTACAAAGCCCGATTTAAGGGCGTGTAAACGGCGCACAAAAAAATCCGAAGCGCACTACGCTTCGGAAGATTCCATCCATTCTTCGTATTTTTGATCGAGCGCCTCTTGCAGTCGCTCGCGATCGGCGGCAAGGGAAAGGGCGCGCTCGTGATCCGCATAGGTTTCGGGTTCTGCGAGCGCCGCATCCAGCGCTTGCAGATCCGCCTCGAGGGTTGCGATTTCCTCCTCCAGCTTGCGCACCGCCGCCCGGCGCTTGCGCTCGTTTTTTTGGCGCGCGCGGTTTTTTTTCTTTTCCTTGGCGATCTGCGTCTTGGAGACCGCCTCCTCCTCTTCCGGTTCTTCGTGGGCGGCCTCCCACTTTTCGAGGAAGTAATCGTAATTGCCCTCGACGAGAAAGACCCCGTCTTTTAGCAGGCAGACGGTCTTGTCGGTGACGCTGTTTAAGAAATAGCGGTCGTGGCTGATGGTAAGCACCGTGCCCGTGTAGTCCTTGAGGGCATCTTCCAGCGCTTCCTTGCTGTCGATATCCAGGTGGTTGGTGGGCTCGTCCAGCAAGAGAAAATTCGCGCCGCTCAGCATGACGATCAACAGCGAAAGCCGTCCCTTTTCCCCGCCGGAAAGGTCCCCCACCTGTTTTTCCAAGTCGTCGCCGGTAAAGAGAAAGCGCGCCAAATACGAGCGGATCTGAAACCGGTCGAGCTTCGGATAGCGATCCCAGAGCTCCTCGGCCACCGTCTTGGCATCGTCCAAGGTCGCCATCTCCTGGTCGAAATAGGCGATCTCGACGCCCTTGCCGAGGTGCACGGTGCCTTCGGTGGTGTCGGTCTCTTTGAGGATCATCTTAAAGAGCGTACTCTTTCCGATTCCGTTGGGGCCGATCAGCCCCACGCGCTCGCCCTTATAGACGGGAAAGGACACGTGCGAGAATAGCGTCTTTTCGCCGAATGCCTTTCCCGCCTCTTCCAGGAGGAGGACGTCTTTTCCGCTCTCTTTTTCGGGTTCGAAGGCGAGGGTCATGGTGCGGCTTGCGGTGACGTCTTCGAGCCGCTCTACCTTATCCAACTGTTTTTGCCGGCTGCGGGCGGCCTTTACGCTCCTCTCCCGGTTCCAGGAACTGTAGCGCTTTATGATTTCTTCCTGGCGCTTGATTTCCCGCTGCTGCATTTCATAGGCGTGTTTTTGCCGCGCCACTTCTTCGCGACGGCGGCGCACAAAGTTGGTGTAATTCCCCCGATAGCCGTCGAGGCGCTTGTCGTGTAAAAACAAGATGTGATCCGCCACATTGTCGAGAAAGTAGCGGTCGTGGCTGATGACCACCACGGCGCCGCCAAAGGCCTTCAGGAATTTTTCGAGCCAGGCGATCGACTCCATATCCAGGTGGTTGGTGGGCTCGTCCAGCAACAGGAGATCGGGACGGTGCAAGAGCAGCTTGGCGAGGGCGAGGCGGGATTTTTGGCCGCCGGATAGGGTAGAGGCGTCCATCTGCATTTCCGCTTCCGAAAAGCCCAGCCCCCGCAGCGCTCCCAATACGGCGCTTTCGCGGGCGTAGCCGCCGCTCTCTTCGTAGAGATCGCGCGCATTTTGGTAGCGGTGGATCAGCGACTCGAGCGCGTCTCCTTCCAAATGCGCCATCTCCTCTTCCATGCGGCGCATTTCGTGTTCGATCTCGATCACCGCGCGAAACGACGCCATACACTCCTCGTATATGCTCGCTCCGGGGGTGACGGCGACGTGCTGCGACAGATAGCCGATGTGCAGGTCCTTGGCGAAAGCGAGTTCCCCTTCGTCGGGGCTCAGTGTGCCCGCCAAAATCTCCATCAAGGTCGTCTTTCCGCTGCCGTTGTTGCCGATCAGTCCGATCTTTTCGCCCTCTTCGATTCGAAAGCCGATGCCCTCGAAAATGGGCTCTATGTAAAAGGTCTTTGTCAAATTGCGCGCCGATACGATTGCCATTGTATTCCTCCCTAATCTACAGGTATCATAGCAGAAAACGGGCGGCAGAAAAAGCGCCTGTGATTTATATGTGAAAGTCTTTTCAAACGAGATGGACTTCTGTATACTATAATGAGAGGGAATTAGGTTCATGCCTCCGACAGTACGTTGAAAGGTGATAGAAGTGGCAGAAAATACAAAGAATAAAGTATCGGAAACCGTCATCCGTCGGTTGCCGAAATACCATAGATATTTAAGCGAACTCCACGAAAAAGGAGAAGACCGCATCTCTTCGCAGGAACTGAGCGACTTAACCGGCTTTACCGCCTCGCAGATTCGCCAGGACCTGAACAACTTCGGGGGATTCGGGCAACAGGGCTACGGCTATAAGGTAACCGTACTCAAATCCGAACTGGAAAATATATTGGGCATCTCGACTGTCTATAAGACCGTAATTATCGGGTCGGGGCGTTTGGGGAGCGTCATCAGCAACTACCGCGGATTTTTGGAGAGCGGATTCGAGATCGTCGCCATGTTCGACCGCGACGAGCGCGTGGTCGGCACCTATATCGGCGAGCACAAGGTAAAATCCGTCGCGCGGCTCGAGGAGTTTTTGAAGAAACATCCCGAAGTCAGCGTCGCCATCTTGACCTTGCCGAAGATCGGGGCACAGGCCGTCGCCGATCGCCTGGTGGCGGCGGGGATTCGCGGCATCTGGAACTTCGCGCCGGAGGATCTGGAGGCGCCGGAAGATGTGATCGTCGAGAACATTCGTCTGACGGACAGCCTTTTGACATTGAGCTATTATCTGACGGAACAGGATCGATAACAGGGGCGGGTGGTACGACCACGCCCTTATTTTTATACCGATTTACTTAGAAACGAGCGGATCGACGTGAACAAAGCCTTACAGAGTCTGCTAAACAGCGGGCAGTACTTCCATTGGAAAGAAGAAAATGGCGTCGTCGCCATGGCAAACGGCGCGGACGCCTTTTTCCTCACGAAAGAGGGTCTGGTGGGAGATCGGGACCGCTTTCGCCGCTTTGTCGACGCCGGGCGAAATTACGGCCCGATCCGCCGGCATATTTTAGAAGCGGAGGATCTCCGTGATCTTCGCGCCTACCTATCCCTTCGAATTCTGCGGCAAGATCCCTGGGAGGCGATCGTCGCCTTTATCCTCTCGGCGAACAACCACTTCGGGCGGATTCAAAACACCGTCCTCGCCCTGGCCGAGACCTATGGCGAGCAACTGGCGGAATACGAAGGGAGGGCGGCATTCGCCCTGCCCTCTCCCGCAGCGACGGCGGCCCTGGATCCGGCGCATCTGCGGGCGCTGGGGGCGGGCTACCGCGACCGCTATCTCGTCGAGACGGCCGAGAAGGTCGCATCGGGCGCATTCGATATAAACGCCCCGTACGACCTGTCCTATGCCGAGGCGAAGGCGTATTTGAAGACGCTTTCGGGCGTGGGACCCAAGGTCGCCGATTGTATTTTGCTCTTCGGCTACGGCAAGCTCGACGCCTTTCCCGTGGATACCTGGATCGCCAAGGCGATGGCGCGCTTCGGGGAATTTCCTTCCCGCGAGGCGATGTGCCGCTACGGCGTGCGGCGATTCGGCCCCTATGCGGGCTATGTGCAGCAGTTGTTATTTGTGTCGGAAAGAGAGAAAGGAAGGAAGCCGTGATCGGAGTCATTGCAAACGCCGTCGCCATCGTATTGTGCGCGGGCCTCGGCACATTGATCGGAAATCGCATCCCCGAGCGGGTACAAAAACAGATTATGATCGCCCTCGCCCTCTGCGTGATGGTGATGGGCGCCCAGATGGGAATGGGGGCGGACGAATTTTTGATCGTGATCGTCTCGATGGCCGTGGGCACGGCGATCGGCACCGCCTTAGACATCGACGCCGCCTTTCGCCGCTTCGGCGAGACCGTAGACGCCAAGTTTCGAAGAAGCGAAACCGACAAAGGCGCTATGGGGCCGGTGTCTGCCGGGGTACAGGCGAGCATCCTCTTTTGCGTCGGCTCGATGGCGATCGTGGGAAGCCTGCAGGCGGGTATGAACGGCGACAACGAGGTGCTTTTGGTAAAGGCCGCCCTCGACGGGCTCACCTCGGTGGTCTTTGCCTCCACCATGGGCTTCGGCGTCGCCCTTTCGGCGATTCCCGTCTTTATCTATCAAGGCGCGATCACGCTGATGGCGACGACGCTTGCGCCCTTGATCGGCGAGGCGCTGATGGCCGATCTCACAGCGGTCGGCGGCATTATGATCTTTGCCATCGGCTTGGGCCTTTCGGAGATCAAAGACGTGCGCATCGCCAATATGTTGCCTTCGTTTTTCTTGCCCATTTTGATCCGCTGGATGATGGGGTTTTTCTAAAAACCATAAATTTTGCGACAAAAAACGCCTCTCGCGGCATGGCCGGGGAGGCGTCTTTTAGGCTCTGAAGACGGGGGATTTTGTCTTCAAACTCTCTTTTACATCCAGGATCCTTTGGTTGGCGCTCCCCCGAAAGGCGAGGCGCAAGTCCTTTTCGGCCTCCACAAAGGGGCCGTCCACCAGCACGTCGGTCAAAGCAAGCAGGGCGCGCTTGGCGGGATCCCGGAGGATCTCCTCAAAGGTATAGCCCGAGTAGATCCAGATATTCGTATCCACTTGTTCTCGCACCGCCTCCAGCACCGGGACGAGCCACAGATTTTCCATGGGCTCGCCCCCCAAGAGGGTAAGCCCCGCGATCTGCGGCCGCGCGAGGGCCGCGATCAGCGCCTCTGTTTGTGCGTCGGTCCACCGATCGCCATAGGCGGGATCTTGGTAGGCGGCGTTAAAGCAACCCTTGCAGCCGTGGGAGCAGCCGGTCACGAAGACTGACACGCGAATGCCCTCGCCGTTTGCCACATCCAGCGTCCGAATTTGCGCGCAGCGTCCGAATTTGGTCATGGCGCTAAATGTGGAGGACGCGGGCGTCGATTTCCTTGGTGCGTCCTTCGTTCCAGAAGTTTTCGCCCAAATAGCCGCAGGTGCGGCGAATCACCGTAAGGGCGTTGCGGTCGTCGTTGTGGCACTGGGGACAGTACCAGTCGCCGGCTTCGTTGACGAGGATCTCGCCGTCGAAGCCGCATTTGTGGCAGTAGTCCGACTTGGTGTTAAACTCCGCATAGGAAATGTGATCGTAAATGTAGCGCATCATGGTGAGGATCGCCTCGATATTGTTCGCCATATTGGGGATCTCCGCGTAGCTGATGCAGCCGCCGGTGGAGATCTTTTGGAACTCGCTTTCGAAGACGAATTTCGAGAACACGTCGATCTCTTCGCGCACGTCTACGTGATAGCTGTTGGTATAAAATCCCTTGTCGGTAATATCTTCGATCTCGCCGTAGGTCGCCCGGTCGATGGAACAGAAGCGGTGGGTCAGCGACTCCGCCGGCGTGCCGTAGAGGGCAAAGCCCAGTCCGGTCTCTTCCTTCCAGCCGTCCACCGCATCGCGAAGGGTGTGCATGACCTTCATCGCAAAGGCACGGCCCTCGGGGGTGGTGTGGCTCTTATGGGTGACGCATTTCGACGCCTCGTATAGGCCGATATAGCCCAAAGAGAGCGTGGAGTAGCCGCCCTCTAACAGATGGGTGATCTTTTCGCCGGGGGCGAGGCGGGCGATGGCGCCGTCTTGCCAGTGGATGGGCGATACGTCGCTGGTGACGTCCTTTAAGAGGTCGTAGCGGTGCATAAGCGCCTTTTTCGCGATGTCTAAGCGCTTTTCGAGAATCCGAAAATACGCGTCTTCATCCCCTGCGGCGAGAATGCCGATCTGTGCCAGATTCAAACTGACCACGCCCATATTGAAGCGACCGTCGAAGACGTATTCGCCGTCTGCGTTCTTCCAGGGAGAGAGGAACGAGCGGCAGCCCATGGGCGAAAACACATTGCCTTCGTAGATTTCCTGCATCTTTTTGGCGGAAATATAGTCCGGATACATGCGCTTTGCCGTACACTCCGCCGCCAGGCGGGTAAGGTAGTAGTAGGGGCTGTCTTCGTACATATTGTGTTCGTCCAAGACATAGATCAGCTTGGGGAAGGCGGGGGTGACGTGTACCCCGTCCTTGTTTTTGATGCCCTCGATCCGCTGGCGCAGGATCTCTTCGGTAATCAAAGCGGCCTCGTAGGCGTATTCGTCCTCGGGCTTACAGTACATAAACAAGGTCACAAAGGGCGCCTGGCCGTTGGTGGTCATCAGCGTGTTGATCTGGTACTGAATGGTCTGTACCCCGCTTTTGATCTCGCGCTTGGTGCGGCGCCACGCCACCGCCTCCGCCTTTTCGACATCCGGCGCGTCCATGCCGTAGATCTCGGTCTGTTCCTCGATCGCCGCGCGCAAATACTTCTCGAAAGAACGGCGCACATAGGGCGCGAGGATGCGGTCGATTCCGTTGATGGACTGGCCGCCGAATTGGCCCGATGCCACCTGGGCGATGATTTGGGTGGTGATGGTACAGGCGGTCTGAAAGCTCTTGGGGGATTCGATCATTTTGCCGTTCACGACGGTGCCGTTTTTCAGCATATCCCGCAGATTGATCAGACAGCAGTTGAACATGGGCTGAATAAAATAGTCCATATCGTGGACGTGAATGGCCCCGGAATCGTGGGCGGTGACGATGTCCGCGGGCAGGATCCTACGCCGGGTGATGTCCTTGGACACCTCGCCTGCGATCAGATCCCGTTGGGTGGAGACCACCACGGCGTTTTTGTTGGAGTTTTCGTCCATAATGTCCTTTTCGGAATAGGTCAACAGCCCGATGATCGAGCGGTCCGTAGAGTTGGTTTCGCGCTTAAAGGACTGTACCGAGCGGTAGCTCTCGTACGCTTTTGCCGTGGTGATATTGGATTTTTCGATTAGCTTTTCGAAGACCCGTCGTTCCACCTGATAGACGGTGGATTCCAAATTTCCGTCCAGAATCTCGTCTTCGATTTCTCTTGCAATGTCCTCGCCCTGGCCCGGCACAAAGTACCCCGTGGGGGAGTGCATGGCCTTTTCGATGGCGACGACGATTTTTTCGCGGTCGAATCCGGTGATGCGACCGTCTCGTTTTACGATGGTCAGATTGCGCATCTATAAAACTTCCTTTCCGGTATGATTCAGAGGCAGATTGCGTTCCGATCACTATATCCGGAATGCCCGCGGGTGTTGAGGGCCGCGGACGGTGTAAACAGAACTCGTCCCGGGGAGGGGACAAGTACCCCTAGTATATAGGAGGAAAGGGGAACAATAAAGCATGGAAGGCGGCAAAACACATACATAGTTGTATCCATCGGCCCGCGATCCGCCACAGGTGGCGCTTTCTAGCGGGACAAATTTTTTTGCCCGAGGAGCGGTTTACAAGCAACAAAAATGTGGTATTATATAGGAGAAGGCTAGCACTCCATGACTGCAAGTGCTAATAAGATTTTCAGGAGGTCTGTATGAACATTAAACCCTTAGGCGAGCGCGTCGTCATTCAAAAAATAGAAAAAGAAAACGTGACCGCCGGCGGCATCGTATTGCCGGATTCCGCAAAGGAAGAATCCAATGTGGCCACCGTTATCGCCGTCAGCGAAGAGCTGAAAAATTCCGAAGAAATCCACTGCGATTTGAAGGAAGGCGATAAGGTCATTTACAGCAAATACGCCGGCAACGAAGTAGAAATCGACGGCGAAAGCGTCATCGTCATTAAATATCAGGATCTGTTGGCTTCTTTAAGCTAATCGGATCGAAAGACACAGCGACAAACGAGCACAAATACAGGAGGAATTATGGCTAAAGATATTCAGTTCGGTTCCGAAGCGAGACAAAATCTCGTATCGGGCATCAATAAACTCGCCGACACCGTAAAAGTCACCTTGGGGCCCAAGGGCAGAAACGTCGTTTTGGACAAGGAATTCGGCGCGCCTTTGATCACCAATGACGGCGTGACCATCGCCCGCGAAGTGGAATTCGAAGACCGCTTCGAAAACATGGGGGCACAACTGGTCAAAGAAGTCGCCACCAAGACCAACGACGTGGCCGGCGACGGCACCACCACCGCGACGGTACTGGCACAGGCGATCATCCGCGAAGGCTTGAAGAACCTCGCCGCCGGCGCCAATCCCATGGTGCTCCAAAAGGGCATCCAAAAGGCGGTAGAGACCATCGTCGAAGACTTGAAGAAGTTCTCCGTTCCCGTGGACAATTCCGCGGCCATCGCCAATGTCGCCGCCATCTCCGCGGCCGATGAGACCATCGGCAAGCTGATCGCCGAAGCCATGGAAAAGGTCGGAAAAGACGGCGTCATCACCGTCGAAGAAAGCCGTTCCATGGGCACCAAACTCGACGTCGTCGAAGGGATGCAATTCGACCGCGGCTATGTAAGCCCCTATATGGTCACCGACACCGAAAAGCGCGTGGCGGAACTCGACGATCCCTATATTCTCATTACGGATAAGAAGATCTCCAATATTCAAGACCTCCTCCCCGTATTGGAACAAATCCTTCAAGAATCCCGTCCCGTCCTCTTAATCGCAGACGACATCGAAGGCGAAGCCATGGCGACCTTGGTCGTAAACAAACTCCGCGGCACCTTAAATGTCGTCGGCGTCAAGGCGCCCGGCTACGGCGACCGCAGAAAGGACATGCTGCAAGACATCGCCATCCTAACCGGCGGCACGGTCATCACCGAAGATTTGGGCTATGACCTCAAGGAAGCCACCGTCGATATGCTGGGACGCGCACAAAAGGTTCGCGTCGAAAAGGACAAGACCGTCATCGTCAGCGGCGCCGGCGAAAAGGCGGCCATCGACGGACGCGTCGAAGAAATTCGCGCACAAATCGCAGAGACCGAAAGCGAATTCGACCGCGAAAAACTGCAAGAGCGCTTGGCAAAACTGTCCGGCGGCGTCGCCGTGATCCAAGTGGGTGCGGCCACCGAAGTGGAACTGAAAGAGCGCAAGCTCCGCATTGAAGACGCCTTGGCGGCCACCCGCGCGGCGGTCGAAGAAGGCATCGTCCCCGGCGGCGGGGTCGTCCTCGTCGACTGCATCAAGGGCGTAGAAGCCTTGGCAGAAGACGCCGAAGGCGACGAAAAGACCGGCATGACGATTATCCTACGCGCATTGGAAGAACCCCTGCGTCAAATCGCGGAAAACGCCGGCGTAGAAGGATCCGTCATCGTCGATCGCGTCAAGGGCGAACGCGACGGCATCGGCTACGACGCCTACAAGGCCGAATACGTGGATATGATCGAAGCGGGCATCGTAGACCCCACCAAGGTTACCCGAAGCGCGCTGCAAAACGCAGCCAGCGTCTCCTCGATGCTCCTCACCACCGAGGCGGCCATCGCCAATATCAAAGAAGACATGCCCGATCTGGGCGCGGCAGCCGGCATGGGCGGCGGCATGGGCATGATGTAAAACAAGAAAGACAAAGAGCGGAGCGATCCGCTCTTTTTTTATACAGAGAATGCAGGCTCTTATCATGTAGTCGAAAGGGGTAAAAAGTGATAGAATGAACAAAGATAGGCGAAAAGAATAGGAGATACTATGAATAAAAAATATATCGTTAATGAAATTAAAAAAGACATGAAAGCCTGTATCGACGCCCTGGAGGCGGAAAATCTCTACGAATCCCGCAATCGCTGGGAAAAATACTTCGAGCTCTTGGAGCTCCTCTACGAAATCGACGAAAGTTTCGCCCCCTCCCCCTGGGAGACGGAAGAACCCCGTAAAGAAGAATCCGAAGAGGGTGATTCCTACCAAGGCAGCGTCCACCTGCGGCTGGGCGGCGGCGTCGTGGGCGAAAGAAAGGTCTTTATTCCCGAAAAGATCCTGCGCCTGCAAAATATCGGCGAAGGCGACGAGGTGTGCGCCACCGTGGCGAGAAAGCTGTTTTCTAACGGCCGTACAAAGACCATCTACAACTACGAACTCGTACGCAAATTCGACGGCGATGCCGATACAGAGCGCCGCGTCATCCGCTACGCCCAAGTGCAATACGACTACGGCTACCCGGGCCTGTATATTTTGGGCGAAGGGGAAGACGGCGAAATGCGGATCGACCTCGAGCACGATCTGCTCGGCAATTTGAATGTGTCCGAAGGGGATATCGTCGACTACGCCTATTGGAAGAAGGACCCCTTAAACGGCAAGGTAATTTGGAAACATAATCTGGACAGTGACAATGTGCTCACCGAATTCGACAACAACGAGCCCTTGGACCAAGAGGACGCGGGCTTTATACGAAACGCGCAGATCACCGTATTCGGCGGCGGCGAAGAGATCTCCCGCCACGTAAAGGCCATGCTCGATGCGGGCGGAGATGTGATCCACGTGGAGGATTTGACCCAGCCGAGAAGCGTAGAGCGCAACATGGACGGGGCGGATCTGGTGCTGGTATATCTCGATGCCGTGCGCCCCTCGGATGTGGCGCGGATTCGCGACGGCGTCAAAAAGCGCGATCTGGAAGTGCTCTTTGTCAAGGACAAGGACTTGGGCAGCATCTTCTCGGCCATTCGCGACAAATTGGAAAACGGAAGCTATTACTACCGCTAGAGGCAAGAAAGGACGATACCGTGAAATTATTCAATTCCCTGACGAGAACTAAAGAAGAATTCGTGCCATTGGAGGAGAATGCCGTTCGCATGTATAACTGCGGACCCACGGTCTATAACTTTATCCACGTCGGAAACGCCCGCCCCCTGGTGGTCTTTGACACCCTGCGCCGCTTTTTTATCTATAAGGGCATGGACGTACAGTTTGTCGTAAACTTTACCGACATCGACGACAAGCTGATCAACCGGGCCAAAGAAGAAGGGCGCACCGTTTCGGAAATCGCCGACACCTATATCGAAGAGTTTAAGAAAGACGCCAAGGGACTGAACCTCTATACCTACGAGACCATCAATCCCCGCGCCACCGAATATATCGAGCCGATCATACACTTTATTCAGGGTCTGGTCGACAAAGACGTCGCCTACCCCGCCGGCGGGGATGTCTACTTCGACATCACCAAGGCGAAGGACTACGGCAAGCTCTCGGGAAAAAACATCGACGAATTGCAGAGCGGCGCGCGGATCGAGGTCAGTAGCGTAAAGAAAAACCCCGGCGACTTCGTGCTCTGGAAGGGCAAAAAGGAAGGCGAACCCTTCTGGGAAAGCCCCTGGGGCGAAGGCCGGCCGGGCTGGCATATCGAGTGCTCGGTAATGGCGAAGACCATTTTAGGCGATACCATCGACATCCACTCTGGCGGGGAAGACCTGCAGTTTCCCCACCACGAAAACGAGATCGCCCAGTCCGAGACCCTCACCGAAAAGCCCTTCGCCAACTACTGGCTCCACAACGGCATGATCACCGTCGACGGCACCAAGATGAGCAAGTCTTTGGGAAATTTCTTTACCGTGCGCGAAGTGGCGGGCGTATTCGATCTGGAAGTGCTCCGCTTCTTCCTCCTGAGTGCCCACTACCGCAGTCCCATCAACTATTCCTATGACGCCATGGAACAGACCAAGGCGGGCCTAGAACGCCTCTACGGCGTGCGCGACCATATGGAACAGCTCTTAAAGGGCGAACTGCCCAAAGGCGACGACGACGCGTTTATCGCCTCGGTGGAAGCGGAGCGCAAGGCATTTGTCGCGGCCATGGAAGACGACCTGAATACCGCCAAGGCGGTGGGCATCCTCTTTACCCTGGCGCGGGAGATCAACAGCTATATCGCCAAGGGCGCAAAGCGCGAGGCGCTTCAAAAGGCCTATACGGTCTATATGGAACTCGCCGAGGTGCTGGGCATCCTCTACCGCCGAGACGACGGGGACGCTTCGGAAATCGAGGCGCTGATCGCAGAGCGAAACGAGGCCCGGGCCGATAAGGACTTCGCCCGTGCCGACGAGATCCGCGATGCGCTCCACGATATGGGCATCGTCATCGAGGACACCCGGGAAGGGACCCTATGGAAGAGAATCTAAGAAGATATTTTTCCGCCCCGCTGTGGACGGAACGCGAGGCGAGGGGCCAAAATCCCCTCGTTCTTGCGTATATAGGCGATGCGGTCTTCGAACTCTTTGTACGGAGCGATGTGCTCGCCCGAAACGAAAAGGTATCGGCCCTCCATAAGGCCTCCGCCGATCGGGTGAAGGCGCGGGCACAGGCGGAACTCGCGGCGGCGCTTTCGGACTTTTTTACCGAAGAGGAAGAAAAGATCTTTCTGCGCGGCCGAAACACCCACCAAAAGACCATGGCAAAAAACGCCACCGTCGCCGAATACAGAAACGCCACCGGCTTCGAGTGCTTGATCGGCTATCTCTACGGCGCCGGAAAGAGCGAGCGGCTGCGGGCCTATTTTACGGAAATAGAAAGGATCTGGAAGGATGAAGGTTAAATTGATCGGCCACACCCCCGACGCCCAGGAACTGATCGCCAAGGCGGCGAAACTCTGCTATTCCCCGGTGGGGGTCGACGAAATCGAGGCGAAACTCGACGACGAGGAGACCGAGCGCTTTGTCGGCATGCTCGCCGGCCTCTCCCATCTGTCGCCCTTGGAACACGCGAGCTTCACCTTCGCCGTAGAAGGGGTCAGCCGGGTAATGACCCACCAACTGGTGCGCCACCGCATCGCCAGCTATTCCCAGCAGTCCCAGCGGTATGTGCGCCTCGACGCCATGGAATACATCACGCCCCCCGCCATTCGAGACGACGCCGAGGCCGCGGCGCGCTTTCAGCGGGCCATGCAAGAGGCGGAATCGGCGTATCGGGAACTGACGGATCGATTGCGCGCCCGCTACGAGCGCGCGCTGACAGAAGCGGGGGAAGACGAGAAGGCGGCTGCCCGTAAGGCCGAAAAGCGCGCCATCGAAGACGCCCGCTACGTGCTTCCCAATGCCTGCGAGACCAAAATCGTCGTCACCATGAACGCCCGCACCCTGCTTCATTTCTTCGAGACCCGGCTGTGCCTTCGGGCGCAGTGGGAGATCCGCGAAGTGGCGCTCGCCATGTTAAAAGCGGTGCTGTCCACGGCCCCCGCCCTCTTTCAAAAGGCCGGGCCGCCCTGTGTTCAAGGTCCCTGCCCCGAGGGGAAGATGACCTGCGGAAAGATCGATTCCGTCAGAAAAATGTATAGGGAGGAAATATGGAAACGGCAATGATCTACGGCAGGCACCCGGTGCTCGAAACGCTGGGGCCCAAAGTCGATAAACTCTACATTCAAAAGGGCGCCAAAGACGGATCCATCGGAAAGATCCGCCGCGTGGCAAAAGAACTCGGCATCTTCGTGCAGGAGCGGGAAAAATCTCGCCTCGACGAAATGACCGCCGGCGCCAACCACCAGGGCGTGGTCTGCTTTGTATCGGACTTTCGCTATGCGGAAATCGACGAGATGCTCGCCCTGGCAGAGGCGCGGGGCGAAGATCCCCTCCTAGTCCTCCTCGATTCCGTGCACGATCCCCACAATCTCGGCGCCGTCATCCGAAGCGCCCTCGCCATGGGCGCCCACGGCGTCATCATCCCCAAGCACCGCGCCGCGTCGGTAAACGCCACGGTGTATAAGACCTCCGCCGGGGCGGTGGACGAGATGCTCGTCGCCAAGGTCACCAATCTCAATCGCACCATCGAGGACTTGAAACAGAAAAACATTTGGGTCTACGGCGCCGACGCGGGACAAGCCCCCCTCTATACCGCCGACCTCACCGGGCCCATCGCCATCGTCGTCGGAAACGAAGGCGACGGCATCGCCGAAAAGACCAAAGAACATACCGATGTCTTGCTTTCGATTCCCATGCCCGGCGGCTTCGAGTCCTTAAACGCTTCGGTGGCGGCGTCGATTTTTCTGTACGAGACCCTGAGGCAGAGAGATGGAAAACAAAAGAAGGTATAAGCGCCAGGGGCGCTACCTCTTTGTCGACGGCTACAATATCATCAACGACTGGGAGGCGCTCAAGCCCTTGGTAGAAGATCGGCTCGAGGAGGCGCGGGAACGCCTGATCGAAATCTTAGAGGAATTTGCCGCCACCGAACATATCTACGTCATCCTCGTCTTCGACGCCTACCGCGTAAAGGGAAACCCCGGCTCCTTTTTACAGCGAAAGGGCATGGACATCGTCTTTACCAAGGAACTCGAGACGGCGGATCACTATATCGAAGCGCAGATCGCCTCGATGGGCCGCGTGCGCGAAGTCGTCGTCGCCACCAGCGACTATGTGGAGCAGCAGATCATCCTCGCCCGGGGCGGCAAGCGGATCAGCGCCCGGGAGCTTGAAATCGTCGTCTCTGCGGCAAAAAACCGCACCCGGCAGCAGGCAAAACACATGGTCACCAGGGAGCGCATGGGCGGCGCCCTGGACGAGCGCAATAGGAGGAAACTCGAAACCCTCCGCAGAAAGCTGAAATAACGGAGGAGGAATTTTGGAGTTATCCATACTACGAACCATCTTTACGCCCCTGTTGGGCACCACCTTGGGCGCCGCGTCGGTGCTGTTCTTTCACGAGCGAATCGACAAGCGCGCAGAACGCGCCATGAACGGCTTCGCCGCCGGCGTCATGGTGGCGGCATCGGTCTGGAGTCTTTTGATTCCCGCCCTGGACCGCACGACGAGCATGGGAAAATTCGCGTTCTTTCCCGTCGTGGCGGGCTTTTGGCTGGGCACTTTGTTTATGCTCGCCTTGGACCGCATGGTGCCCCATCTCCACGGCAAAAGCGAAGAAGGACCGGAAACGGGGCTGGATCGCTCTACCATGCTCCTGCTCGCGGTTACCATCCACAACATCCCCGAGGGCATGGCGCTGGGCGTCGTCATCGCCGGCTGGCTCTCCGGCGGCGTCTCCATCTCCGAAGGGGCGGCGCTCGCCTTGGCGGTGGGTCTCGCCATCCAGAACTTTCCGGAGGGCGCCATTGTCTCCCTGCCCATGCACGCCCGGGGCATGAAACGCGAAAAGGCGTTTATAAACGGCTTCCTCTCGGGCGTCGTGGAGCCCGTCGCCACCGTCATCACCATGGTTCTCGCGAGCCGGGTGCTTCCGTTTATGGCGTATTCTCTGAGCTTTGCCGCCGGCGTCATGGTCTATGTCGTCGTCGAAGAACTCATCCCCGAAACCGCCGAGGGCACCCACTCCAACATCGGCGTCCTCGCCTTTGCAGCGGGCTTCACGTTAATGATGACATTGGATATCGCCCTGGGATAGGAAACGCTTCGGCGTTTTCTTTTTTTGCGCACAATTTTTTTGTTTTTCAGAAAAAACGGCGGCGAAGTCGCAAAAAATAAAGAAAAACTGTATATTGAAAGCAATTTATAAAAACTCGGCGCGCATTCATTTCATCATTTATTGAATTTTCGGCCATAGACGAAAAATAATTTCATAAAAGTCGAAAAACCCCTTGTTTTATTGGCGCCCGCGGTGTATGCTCGAGATAGAAGAAAATACCCCCGAAGGCGTTGCAATTTCTACCGTGACGGCGATTGCAGCATTCGTCGTTCTGCGCGATTTTCGTGGCGAAATCGTGCAATGTATACGTCGGGCGCAGCCCGCGGAAAGGAGGCTTTTATGAAAAAACTGGCCGTATTGCTCTTTGTCCTGCTCATGATTCCCGGTTGGGCGCGAGCGGAGGAAAGTCGAGCGGCTACGATCTACGTGAATGGCATAGAATCGAGCGAACTCGCGGGTGCCGAGGTGACGCCGTGCATCGCCGGCAATCGTCTGTATCTGCCCCTCAATACCCTGGCGGCATTGGGCGAAATTACGGCGGATTGGGACGAGGGCGCGCATACCCTTCGCCTCACAAAGGGCGGCGAGACGGTCAAGATGGTCGTTGATGAAGACCGATACGCAAAGGGCGAAGAGCGTTTTTTTATGGACGCCGCCCCCTTTGCCGACGCGGGCGTAATCTGGGTGCCCCTGCGCTTTGCGGCCGAGGCCTTCGACCTCCCCGTCCACTGGGACGAGGCGCATCGCATCGCCCTGATCGGCGACTACTACGATGCTGGCGTGTTTCCGGAAGCGCCGCGCCTGACCACCAAGGAAGGCTATTCCTTTGCAGAGCCGCAGATGTATAAGCACAATTTCGTCGTCGAGGACACGGGCGGAGAGGTCGTCGTCTTCGACAAGGCGAATTACGATGTCACCAAGCGCATGGGGCGCATCGGGGAACTCTGTAAACTCGAAGACCCCCGGGCGGTCAAAGGCCCCGTGGTCGTCTTGGGCACCGTCCCCGGCGGCTATCTGGTATTCACCTACGCCGAGGGCGTGCGGGTAGAAGATCCGGCCGATATACACCTCGTAAATTCCTATGAAACCTCCAAAGACGCCTTTATGGAGATCCTAAAGACCGTAAAGACCGTAAAGCGCACGAGCTGAGAAGATACCCAAAACGCTCCGTTTCAAAAAAACGGGGCGTTTTGCTTAGAATAGAGATTCTAAATATATAATTAGAATTATATTCTTTTACAATAGACTACAGATTCATTGAAGAGGTAAAGTATATATGATATTAATAAATCGGTTATGAAAATGGCATTTATTATTAATGAGATGACTATGAGGGAGATGACGATGAGAAAAAAAGTATTTAACATGGCTTTATTACTCGCTTTTGTATTGACATTTGTATCTTTGCCGATCACTGCCTTTGCCACCTCAACGGAAGAACCAGAAATCCAAAAAGAAACGCTCAGCAGCGATGCCATCGAGAAGGAATTAAGAGCAGAGGGGGCCACCGAGGAGACTATCTCTCACTTAATAGGTAAATTAGAACGAGGAGAAGTGTGGGACTCGTTTAACCCGAAATACAACAATTTGAAACCCCAAATCGTTGAAGAAGGGTATAGTAAAACCACCTATCCGGACGGTTCTATGATGGTACTGCGGTGCCATGAGATTCGCCCTGAAGCATCCTTGAGAGCGATTAAATCGGTAAAAAAATATAAGGCGGAATTAAATGGTTTTGCCATGAAAATGTCGTTTTGTATCAATGCTAGAAGAGATACTACAAAAAAGTTGGCGATCATTGATTCCCAATACAACAAAGAAATCAAGATCTATGGAGGCAGTTTTACTGAGGATACTATCGGTTTTGTAAAGGGTTGGAAAAAACAACCGAATGCGTGGTATGCTATCTACTATAAAGCGCCAGGTGATATAGGATCGAAACGAGTTTGGGTGAAAGCCCATGTGAACAGTGAAAAAGTGTGGACGGAGCTTAGCACATATTAAGTCGAGAATATACAGGAGGAGATATGCATACATTTGATGCGTTAGAGTTATTTTCTGTAATATTTGCGGGCATAGATAGCTTGACGAGGATTGCGTTACTGATCGTTTTGATATTAGTAATTCGCAAACTGCTAGAGAAACCGAAAGCATAAAGCATTTAGTGTAGAAAGTGCCATTGAACATAGCTGGTAAGGAAAAACGATCCGTTTCAAAGAAACGGGGCGTTTTTGGTGCCAATCGCCGCTAGATCCAACCATCAAAAAAGATCTGCACGAAGCAGATCTTTTTTCTTTGCGTTATTCGTCGTCGAGGGACTGGCGATACAGCGCCATAATGACGGCGTAGAGGATGGCGCCTATGGGCCAGACGACCCAGCTGATTTCCCAGCGGTTGGTCATAAAGGACCAAGCGAGATAGATCGCCGTCAGGGCCAGAAAATACGCGGTGGTGAGATGGGCGGATTTTTTGGCAAAGCGCTTGGCGCTTCGGCTGTAATCGCCTTCCTCGAGAAGCATTTGAAACCCGCCCTGAATGGCGGAGGCGTGGACGATCAAATAGACGCCGACGGCGACGAAAAGCAGGGTGAGACTCACGGCGGGGCCCACATAGAGATCGTTCCCCGAAAGGGACAGCAACAGGATCGGCATCGCGGCGAGGACGAGCAGGCCGATACCCGCGCTCAATTCCCGCGTGTAGCGGGGGCGGAAGTCCTCTTGGTGCTTTCGCACCATGCCGTCTACGCCGTAGGCGGTCTCGATATATTCTTTTTCCAAATATTCAAAGGGCTCCATTATACTGCCTAGGCGGATCATCTGCATAATGCCCAAGGCCACCACGACGAGGGTGGCGATCACCCCGAAGATATAGAAGTTTTCGTCTGCGGTGCGGGTTGCCAAATACACGCCGATCAACATCACGCCCAAGGGCGAGAGGATAAAGGTCGCCACGCCCGCGCCGAGTTTCGGCGCTTGGCGGGCATTGGTATCCAAAAACCGATTCGCCGCTTCCATATCGACACGCCGCACGGGTTCTCGCGGTTCGTCGTAGACGGGGCCGCCTGCGGCGTCTTCTTCTTCGATGTCGTCTCGGAGGAGATAGTCGGTGGAGACGTGAAATACCTTCGACATCTCGACGATTTTTGCCATCTCGGGGATCGCCTTAGCGCCCTCCCACTTCGAGACGGACTGCCGCGACACATTCAACCGCTCCGCCAATTCCTCCTGGGACAGATTGTGCTTTTTTCGTAATCGGATAATTTTTTCTGCGAGGATCATAGGAATCTCCTTTCGTCAGGGGGGCTTTCGTTCTGAGAAAATCATACGAAAAAATCCGGTTGCGAACTATACAGCGGGGGTGGAACTTTGTCAACCGCCGGTTGCATCGTTGAAAACACGGGGTTCTTTCGGTTGCGACGGCGCTATTTTTGAAAGAAGGCCTCGATTTCTGTGACGAGCATTTCGTTCGCCGCCTCTTTCAAAATGCAGAAGCGGAAGAAGCGCTCGTCGAGATTGCGAAAGCTCGAACAATCCCGGATGACCATTTTTTTCTCCAAAAGAGCCTCTCGGAGCTCGGCGGCGGTGTGGGAGCGGTCCTGAATTTTTACCAGCACGAAATTCCCGTAAGAGGGAAACACCTTCAATGCGTCGATGGCTTCCAGGCGGGCGCACATGCGCTCTTTTTCGCTCTGGATCAGATGATAGGTCTTCGCCTTATAGGCCTCGTCCGAAAACATTTCGCGGCCCATCAGGTCGGCATAGATATTGATACCCCAGAGGGAAAGTTTTTCCGACAGGGCCTCCACAGCGGCCCCATCGGCGGTGATGCCGTAGCCCAGGCGGATGCCCGGCGTGGCAAAAAACTTGCTGGTGCCCCGCACCACGAACAGATCGTCGCGTCCTGCGGCGAGGGCGCAGACGGAGTAGACGCCGCGGTCGGTAAATTCGATATAGGTCTCGTCGACGAGCATGCGGACGCCGGTCTCGTCGAGGATGCGCTGAATCTCTACCCGGGTAAGCACGGTGCCGGTGGGATTGTTGGGATTGGTGAGTACATAGAGGTCGATCTCTTCTCGTCGAATGGTCTCGATGATGCGGTCGACATCGAGCATAAAGTTTTCGTGGTAGTCCAGGGGAAATTCGACGATCTTCGCCCCGACCTTCTCCAATTCCTTGCCGTATTCGCTATAACAGGGGCTGTTGAGGAGCGCGCGGGCGGGATGAATATAGGCGATGTATTCCTGAATCAGCTGCGAGGTGCCGCTTCCCAAGAGGATATGCTGCGGCGCCACATTGGCGTAGCGGCTGATCGCCGCTTTGAGTTTTCGGTATTCGGGATCGGGATAGCGCGCGGCGGCGCCGGCGTTTTTTGCGGGCACTTCCAAGGCCCGGGGCGAGGGGCCCAGGGGATTTATATTCGAAGAGAAGTCCAAGACTTCCTCGGGCTTCCACTTGTAACGGCGTTCCAGGGCGTAGAGATCCGCCCCGTGTCGATTCTTTTTCATGATGCCTCCTTCTTTACACCACTATGATATAATTACACAAATCAAATGACAATAAGGAGGGAAAGCTACGATGTTCAATTTCAGAAACGATTATCACGACCTATGCCACCCCGAGATCTGGCGGGCGCTTCTTCGCGTGCAGGACGAGGGGTGCGAGGGATACGGCTACGACGCCCACTCCGAGGCCGCGCGCGAGAAGATTTCTGCGGCGCTGGGCGCATCGTATCCGGTCCACTTCGTCCCCGGCGGCACGGCGGCAAACACGCTCGCCATCGGCTTTGTACTCCGGCCCCACGAGGCGGTCATCAGCGCCGACAGCGGCCATATCGTAGGCGACGAGGTGGGCGCGATCGAGGCGGGCGGCCACAAGATCATCACCGTCGAAACCGAAGACGGCAAGTTCGACCCCGCGCGCCTTCAGGCGACGCTCGAGAGCTTCGGCAATTTTCACAATGTGCTGCCGGGCATGATCTACCTTTCCAATGCCACCGAGACCGGACTCGTATACACCAAAGACGAACTGCGGCGCATCAAAGAGATCGCCGACGAACACGGCGTTTCGGTCTATATCGACGGGGCCCGCATGGCATCGGCGCTGACCTCGCCGGTGAGCGATGTGGAACTCTCCGAATATCCGGAATTTGCGGACATCTTTTCGATCGGCGGCACCAAAAACGGCGCCCTCTTCGGCGAAGCGCTGGTCTTTAGCAACAAGCGCCTCGCCGACGAATTTATCTACTTTCAAAAACAGCGCTCCCTGCTCCTCGCCAAGGGCTTTACCCTCGGGGTGCAGTTCGAGACCTTATTTACCGACGATCTGTTTTTCGAGATCGGCCGAAAGGCAAACGAAATGGCCTTCTACCTCGAAGAAGTGCTCCACGAAGCGAGTTTTCCGCCGTATCGCAAGGTCGAAAGCAATCAGGTCTTTGTCGAGCTTCCCGCCGATGTGGTTCAACGGCTAGACGCAGAAGGGCAATTCGAGGTATTCGCCGAGGGCGATCCGTCGCTGGTGCGGCTGGTGACGACCTACCGGACCACGAAAGAAGAGATCGACGGCTTCGGCGAATTGCTGCGGTCCTTATAGAAACGGCGTTTCGGCGGAGGGGGAATTCCTACCAATTTGGTTTGACAAGCGCGGGGCGCCGTGGTATTCTGTAAAAAAAGAAATTACGAGGAGTTATCATGATCGATTCTATGGTTGCCATCTGCATCTGCGACTGTACCTGTATCTGTTGTTGCGATACGGGATTTTTGCCTGCGCAGATGTGCCTCCGCGGCGTCGTTCTACCCACGGGATAGGATTACGCGAGGAGAATCGATTTTCTGTAAAAGCGGGCTGCGGCCCGCTTTTTTTGTTACCGGAAAGGAGTTTCCATGAACGGGGAGTTTATCGCCACCATGTGGCCCCACTACGTCGAGGCGGGCATCCTCACCGTGCGCATCGGATTGATCGGCGTACTCGGCTCATTTGTGGCGGGTCTTTTGATCGCCTTTATCCGCGCCGAAAAGGTGCCGATCCTAAACGGCATTTGTAAGGCCTACATAGAGGTCTCGCGCAATACGCCGCTGTTGATCCAATTGTTTTTCCTGTACTTCGGCCTGCCCAAGCTCGGCATCGTGCTCTCGTCCGAGGCCTGTGCGGTAATCGGGCTGATCTTTCTCGGTGCGAGCTATATGGCGGAGAGCATTCGCTCGGGTCTCGAGGCAGTGGAGACCGGGCAGATCGAGGCGGCAAAGGCGATCGGCCTGACCAAGATGCAGCGCCTGCGCTATGTGATTCTGCCCCACGCCATGGCGGTGGCGATCCCTTCGATCGGCGCAAATACGATCTTTCTCTTAAAAGAGACCTCGGTGTTCAGTGCCGTGGCGCTCGCCGACTTGATGTTTGTCGCCAAAGATCTCATCGGCCTCTATTACGAGACCGATGAAGCGCTGTTGATGCTGGTCGTGAGTTATCTCTTGATCCTTTTGCCGGTGGCGGGGATCTTTACGCTCTTGGAAAGGAGGCTGCGCCGTGGAATCGGGCTTGGCACTGCTCATTAACCCCTTTACCGTAAAGAGGCTCCTTACGGGGCTTTCGGTAACCCTTCTGGTCTCGTTTTTGTCGGTGGCGCTTTCGGTCGTCTTCGGCATTCTCTTCGGCTGGCTGATGACAAAACCGTCCAAGGCGATCCGCATCGTCTCGAAGTTTTACCTCGAAGCCATGCGGCTCTTGCCCCAGTTGGTGCTCCTCTTCGTCGTCTACTTCGGCCTCGCCCGGGCACTGGGAGTCCATATCTCGGGCTTTCACTCGGCGGTTATCGTCTTTACCCTATGGGGCACGGCCGAAATGGGGGATTTGGTGCGGGCGGCCCTATCTTCGATTCCCAGGCACCAGTACGAATCGGCAAAGGCCATCGGCCTCACCCGGCGGCAGATCCTCCGCTATGTGATTTCGCCCCAGGCGATGCGCAGGCTCTTGCCCCAGGCGATGAATTTGGTGACCCGCATGATCAAGACCACTTCGCTCATCGCTCTGATCGGGGTGATCGAAGTCATTAAGACGGGCCAACAGATTATCGAGGCCACGCGCCTTACGGTGCCCACCGCGGCGCTTTGGATCTACTTCGGCGTAATGGTGTTGTATTTTGCGGTCTGCTACCCCTTGTCCAAGTGGGCGTCGCGGCTGGAACAGAAATGGAAGGAGGCATAATGGCGATTTTAGAGATACGCAATTTAACCAAAGACTACGGCGATGGAAAGGTGCTGGACAACTTTTCCCTCGACGTAGAGCGGGGACAGGTCCTCGCCGTCCTCGGCCCTTCGGGCTGCGGAAAGAGTACGCTGCTTCGATGTATCAACGGCCTGGAGAGCATTCAGGCGGGCGACATTCGCCTAAACGGCGAGAGCATCGTCAAAGACGAGCGCCATATGCACGAAGTGCGCAAAAAAATCGGGATGGTGTTTCAGTCCTACGAGCTCTTCGGCCATATGACGGTGCTGGACAATCTGACCCTGGGGCCCGTAAAGGCCAAGGGCGAGGAGAAAGCCGTGGCCGAAGAAAAGGCGATGGCGCTCCTCGCCCGGGTGGGCCTCGCCGAAAAGGCGGCGGTGTATCCCAGAAGCCTTTCGGGCGGACAGAAGCAGCGGGTGGCGATCCTGCGCGCCATGTTGATGGAGCCGGAGATCTATCTCTTCGACGAGGTCACCGCCGCCTTAGACCCCGAGATGGTCAAAGAAGTCCTCGCCCTGGTGGGCGAGCTGGCGCGCGAGGGGAAGACCATGCTCATCGTCACCCACGAGATGGAATTCGCTAAGCACGTCGCCGATCGCATATTGTTTTTGGAAAAGGGAACGATCGTAGAAGATGCGGATCCGATCCGCTTCTTCGAACATTCCAAGACGGAGCGGGCGCGCCGTTTCCTCGCGGGCTTTCGCTACGAAGATGTATAAAACCCACAGAAAGGACATTCCTATGAAACTCAAAAAAATCGCAAGCCTATTTTTCCTCGCCGTCCTCGCCCTGGGACTCGTCGCCTGCGGCGGCGTCGCCGAAGAAGGCGCAGAAACCACGGGGGGCGGCGCCACCCGCAGTATCGAAGAAATCAAGAAATCCGGCGAAATCGTCATCGGCGTATTCGGCGACAAAAAGCCCTTCGGCTATATGGACGAAAAGGGCGAATTCCAAGGCTATGACATCGCCCTGGGCGATGCCGTGGCGAAGGAATTGGGCGTTACGGCGAAATACGTGCCCGTCGAGGCCGCAAGCCGCGTGGAATACCTAAACGCCAACAAGATCGACCTCTTGCTCGCCAACTTTACCGTCACCGACGAGCGCCGCGAACAAGTGGACTTCGCCCTGCCCTATATGAAGGTCGCCTTGGGCATTGTTTCCCCCAATGGCGAAATCACCGATGTATCGCAGCTCGCCGACAAGACCTTGATCATCAGCAAGGGCACCACGGCAGAGACCTACTTCACCAAAAACCATCCCGAAGTCAAACTGCAAAAATACGACCAATACGCCGAAGCCTACGGCGCGCTCTTAGACGGTCGCGGCGACGCCATGAGTACCGACAACACCGAGGTACTGGCGTGGGCGGTAGAAAACCCCGGATTCGACGTCGGCGTCACCTCCTTGGGCGATGTGGACTATATCGCCCCGGCGGTGCGAAAGGGCAATGCCGAAATGCTCGAATTCGTAAACGGCCTCGTAGAAAAACTCTACGGCGAAAAATTCTTTACAAAAGCCTACGAAGAAACCCTCGCCCCCACCTACGGCGACAGCGCCAAGGCGGAGGACATGGTGGTGGAAGAAAAGCCCGCCGACTGGAAATAAAGACACACAAAGAGCCGCCCGATACGGCGGCTTTTTTGGTGTGCAAATACATTTTTCGAATACGCCCGCAAAAGAAACATGCGCGTCAAAAGGCGTGGTAGACGCCCTTTGCCATCACCCCTTCGATGCGGCCGTTCAGCGTTTGTCCGAGCAAGGGCGAATTGCTGCCCTTCCCCCAGAAGAAGTCCTCGGTGACCTCGGTCGTGCCCGCGGGGTCGAACAATACGAATTCGCCGCCCAGGATGCCCTTGTGCGGCAGCCGGTAGAAGCGGGCGGGGATCCGCGTCATGGCGTCGACGAGGTCGTAAAGAGAGAGCACATCTTTTTGCACCAGTTCGGTGTAGAGCAGACAAAAGGCGGTCTCGAGCCCCACAATCCCCGATGGCGCCTTGGGAAAGGGACGCGCCTTTTCTTCTTTTGTATGGGGCGCGTGGTCGGTGGCGACACAGAGATGCGGATCTTTGAGCAGCTTCGCCAGTTCGTCGCGGTCGAAGGCGGTGCGAAGGGGCGGGTTCATCTTCGCCATGGGCCCGTGCGCCCGCACATCCGCCGCCGTCATCGTCATATGGTGGGGCGTAAGCTCTCCGAGTACGCGGGCGCCCGATGCGCCGAAGGCGGCCACCAGCCGTGCGGTGATCTCCGCCGAAATGTGCTGAATGTCGAGCTTCGCGCCGGTCTTTTTGGCGAGCGCCAAATCCCGCGCCGCCAGGGCGTACTCGCCGTAGACTTCCGCGCCCTCGAGGGCGTATAGGTCCGCGTAGCGGCTGTCGATCCCCGCCTGGTGCACAAAGTCGGGGTGCTCCTCGTGGAGGCTGATGGGCAAATCGAGCGCCGCCGCCTTTTCCATCGCCGCCTCCAAAAGCGCCGCATCGGCCACGGGAAAGCCGTCGTCGGAAAAGCCCACCGCGCCACGGCGTGCTGCATCAGCCATGTCGACGAGCCGCTTGCCCCTGAGCCCTTCGGTGAGCGCGCTCACCGTATAGGCGTGAATCGGGAGCGAATTTGCCGCCTCGTAAAAGGCGCTGATCTCTTCGCCGGCCATCACCGGTTTCGTATTCGCCATGGCGATCACGTGGGCAAAGCCGCCGTGGAGCGCCGCCTGCGCCCCGCTTTCGAGGGTTTCCTTTTCCGGGTAGCCGGGGTGGCGCAGGTGGATGTGTACGTCGACAAAGGCGGGAAAGACATATTTGCCCGTCCCGTCGATTTCGACGGTATCGGGGGTCTCGGTGTCGATTTCGATGTCCTGCTTTTTCACGCTACTGTAAAATGGATCGACAATTTGCACATTCTCGATGCATATTTTTCCCACGGCATTCCTCCTGTTTAAAAATTACCAAATTGTGTTAAAATATACTACTGGAAGGTATTATTTCACAGTATATCTGAAACTACAAGATAGAGGTGGAGAATGAAAAAGTTTAAGGCATTTGACGTCGTAGGGCCGATTATGGTCGGGCCCTCCAGTTCACACACCGCCGGCGCCTGCAGAATCGGAAACGCGGCCCTGGCGATCAGCGGGGGCGATCCCTTTCACAAGGTACAATTCCGTCTGCACGGCTCCTTCGCATCGACCTATATAGGACACGGCACCGATATGGCGCTCGTAGCGGGCGTTTTGGGCATTTTGCCCCACGATGAGCGCCTGCGCGACAGCTTCGCCATCGCCAAAGAACGCGGTCTCGAGTACAGCTTCGAAAAGGCGGACCTGGGCGATCGGCACCCCAACTCCGTGGAAATTATTTTCCACTACGACAATGGCGGCCATCTGTCGGTCATCGGCTCTTCCATCGGCGGGGGCAATATGGTGATCGTCGCCATCAACGACATAGAAGTAGAGTTTAAGAACGAGTTCCCCACGCTCATTCTGCAATATCCCGAACAAAAGGGCGTGATTTCGTACGTATCCTCGATTCTTTCGGACAACGACTACAATATCGAAACCGCCGTCACCAAAAAGATCGACGATACGGTGACTTTGGTCATCGAAACCACCGAATCCGTCAAACCGGAAATCATGGAGCCCATCCTCGCCCAAGAGCGATTCGACTTCGCAAAATACATCGACATCAAAAAGAAGGAGGCCTAGTATGCTGAATACGGCAAAAGAGCTTATCGAAATTTGTGAGAAAAACAACTGGAAGATCTCCGACTATGTGTTGGAAGAGGAATCCCACGGAGATCCCGCCAAAAAAGAAGAAATCTTAAAAGAAGCGCGCGAAATGCTCCGCGTCATGAAAGAAGCCACCGGTCGTACCCTCGAAAAGGGGAGCGGACTGCCCCACGGTATGATCGACGATTTCGGCAAAAAGACCTGGGAATACGCCAACAGCGACCGCAAACACGTCACCGATCCCGATACCCTGCGCGCCATGGCACGGGCATTTGCGACCTTCGAATCCAACAGTGGCATGCAAGTCGTCGTAGCGGCGCCCACCGCCGGCTCCTGCGGCATCGTACCGGCGGCCTTGGTGACCGCACAGGAAAACCTCGACTGCAGCGATGACGACCTCGTGGCGGCGCTCTTTACCGCCATGGGCATCGGCGAATTTATCGCGGGCTATGCCACCTTTGCCGGCGCCGAAGGCGGATGCCAGGCGGAATGCGGATCCGCCTCCTCTATGGCGGCGGCCGCCCTCGTGCAGCTCTACGGCGGCACCGTGGAAGAATGTCTCCACGCCGCTTCCATCGCCATCGTCAACATCCTCGGCCTCGTATGCGACCCCTTGGGCGGCCTGGTACAATATCCCTGTACCTTCCGCAACGCCTCCGGCGTATCCAACGCCCGCATCAGCGCCGATATGGCCCTCGCCGGCACCACCAGCGTCATTCCCTTCGACGAAGTCTGCCAGGCCATGAACGAAGTCGGAAACGCCATGCCCGCCGCCCTGCGCGAAACCGGCATCGGCGGCCTCGCCGGCACGCCCACCGCCCACGCCATCTGCAAGCGGGTCTTCGGCTAAATCTTAAAGAAAGGTAAAGAAAGGTAAAAAGAACCGCTTTTTCCGTGCGCACAGCAATTTATCGGGTACAATAACAGTAGCAAAAGGTTACTACCGATATAGGAGGAATGCACAATGATTACCATGGAAAAAATCGACTACGTGATTTCCGTCACCGGCGCCGAATACGGCAAAGTGCGCGAAGCGCTCTTATCCTGTGACGGCGATGTAGATCGTGCCATTCGCATGATCATGGGCGAAGACGACGCGGAAAAAGAACAAAACGAACAATCCTACGACTTCAAAAACGCCAAGCGCACCAAAATGGAAGATATGTCCGATTCCATCTCGAACTTCGGATCGGAAATCATTGACGCCGTTCGCGACTTCTGGGAAAAAGGCAATGCCACCAAACTCGTCATTATGGACGAACACGACGAAGTCATCCTGAACGTATCCATGAACCTGGGCGCCATCTGGACCGTCATCGCACCGGTGGCCGCACTGATGGGCGTGGGCATCGGCATCTTGAGTCGCTGGGAATTCTACATTTACCTGGACGACGGCCGCGTAGTCAATGTAAAAGATTACATCACCGACAAACACCGCATGCGGTAAGCAAATATACAAAGACCCCCATGGCGAAAATCGCCCGCGGGGGTCTTTTTTTTGTGGCAAATAAAATCCATGAAAGTATTGACAATACGTAGAAACTATCATAAGATTCAATTACCGACGGCGTCGTCGGTAAGGAGGGAAAGTATGTGTGCCGGAAAACGACTTCGTCCGGAGGAGCGAAAAAGATTAATTACCGAAGCCGCGGCAGATCTTTTTCGCAAAAAGGGCTTTCGCAATACGACCATGGAGGACATCGCCACCGCCTCGAATCTTTCGAAGGGCGGGCTTTACCATTATTACGGGAATACCACAGAAATTCTCAAAGATCTTATGGTTATGGGGATTAAATATCGCAATCGCGTGATCGCTTCCTATGAAGAAGATCTACAAAAAGGGTGCGAGGCGAGTTTTATTGCTGAACGCATTGTCGAAAAAATTGTAGACGAAAATCCGCTGATGGAAATTTATGTCGAGTTTCTCTTGGTAAAAGAAGAAGATCCGGAACTGGACCGGTTATTTACCGCCCTAAAAGAGCAGACACGCGTAGAGTTATTGGCCATGGAAGACTTTTTTACGGAAGATATGCTGAAAGGGGAGCGCTTTGATCTTTTGACCGACGTGATTAACAGCATGATCATCGGCGCCAATACGTTGGGGGCGAGGGAAAATTTTGTGCGGCATAAGACACACCTCGTCCAAATGATCGAACAAATTTTAGAGAAGTAAGTGGGAATCGGCTCGAGAGGGCCGAAAAATTTTACGCACCATTGATAATTGTTATCCATAAAGGAGGAGGACGTGAAGACGTATCAACGCATATTCGGATATGTACCCGAGGGAAAAAGTGATGGCATTGTATCACTGTGCTTGTCGATCTCGTCGGTCTTGATGACCGCCTACGGCTATTTTCTCGTCTGCCGAATCCTCGAGCGCCTGGCCATCGCAGGCGATGCATCCGGCGCATTACAATTGGCGACAAAGACCGTCGTCCTGCTCACCGCCGGCGGCATTGCCTATTATCTTTCGGGTCTTTTTTCGCACAAACTGGGATTTCGGCTCGAGACCAATCTTCGCAAGAAAGGCATTGACGGAATCCTAAAGGCGGGTTTTCGATTTTTCGACCTGCATCAGAGCGGCGTCGTGCGCAAAATTGTCGACGACAATGCCGCCCAGACCCATTCCGCCGTAGCACATATGATTCCCGACACGGGGCAGGCGATTTTGACGCCGATCTTGGCGCTTGCAATCGGGTTTCTGATCGACATACGTCTGGGGGCTGTGCTCCTCGGTGTGGTTGCTTTGGGCGGATTGTTGCTCAAAGCGATGGCCGGCGGAGAAAGTACATTTATGCAAGTGTATCAGGACGCGTTAAAAAAACTGAGCGGTGAAACGGTGGAATACATACGGGGCATACAGGTCGTAAAAATCTTCAAAGCCGATGTTCGATCCTTCCGTGCTCTCTACGATGCCATTCGCGATTACGCGCATTATGCGTACCAATATGCCTTGCGTTGTAAAAGACCTTATGTGCTTTATCAATGGCTGTTTTACGGCATTGTCGCGCTATTGATTCTTTTACTATCGTTTGTGATGGGACGCATCGGAGATCCCAAAGCGCTCGCCGCAGAACTGATGATGCTTTTGTTTTTAAGTGGCATTGTTTTTGTAGCCTTTATGCGCATTATGTATGCGGGAATGTACCTATTTCAGGCAAATTATGCCTTGGACAATCTGGAATCTCTATATAGAGACATGCTTAAAAGCCGCCCGGCCTTCGGCGAAGAGGCGCAGGTCACGGCATACGACATCGATGTTTGCGGCGTCGATTTTTCTTACGGCGATCACGAGGTCTTTCGCAATTTTTCGGTCTCTCTACCCGCAGGCAGGACCTATGCTTTGGTGGGAAACTCGGGATCGGGTAAGTCGACCTTGGCAAAACTCTTGAGCGGATTTTATGCCGTAGACGTCGGACACATTGCCATCGGCAAAAAGCCGACAGAAGCGTATACGGAAGAGGCGCTTAGCAAAGCGATCGCCTTTGTATTTCAGGACCCCAAGCTGTTTCAGTCTTCAATTTATGAAAACGTGGCATTGGCCGATCGAGACGCCACGCAAAGCGAGGTGATGGAAGCGCTTCGCCTCGCAGGTTGTGATGAAATCCTCGAGAAACTCCCCCTTCGAGAGGAGACGGTAATCGGAACAAAAGGCGTGCACCTCTCGGGCGGCGAACGACAACGCATCGCCATCGCTCGCGCCATTCTGAAGGATGCGCCCATCGTCATTATGGACGAGGCGAGTGCGGCGATCGACGCCGACAACGAGTATGCACTCAAGCAGGCATTTCAAAATCTGATGAAAAACAAGACCGTCATTATGATCGCGCACCGGCTCTCGAGCATCCAAAATGTCGACGAAATCCTCGTCCTCGAAAAGGGGCGCATTGTCGAGCGGGGAGATCATAGGACGCTGATGCGCGCAAAGGGGCGCTACAAGCAGTTGGTCGAACTCTACCATAGCGCCGAAGAATGGAGGTTGAACGATGCAAAAGTGGTTTGAGCGAAAATTCGCCATATCCGCATTGGGGGCAAAGGGCCTTTGGAGGGCGACCTTGGCGAGTCTTGTCGTGTATATCGTTACGATGGGGCCGGTATTTCTCTTACTATTTTTTGCCGAGAAAATGTTTGTAGGGCAGATTCGCGATCCGCTATTGTATGCGGGTGCGTCCATCGCCGTATGTGCGGCGTTATACCTCGCTCTTTCGGTAGAATACGATCGGCTTTACAGCGCCACCTATAAGGAAAGTGCGGCACTCCGAATCGATATCTCCGAGCGCCTGGCACAGCTGCCTCTTTCTTATTTTTCCAAGCACGATTTATCGGATCTCGCTCAATCCGTGATGGCCGATGTGGAGGCGGTGGAACACGCTATGTCGCATGCCATCCCCAAGGTTTATGCACTATACTTATTTCTTCCGATATTGGGCGTGTTGCTACTGTGGGGCAATCTCAAATTGGGTCTTGCGGTGATCGTTCCAATTTTGTGCCGCTACCTCGTTTTAGCGCTATTTTGGGATCGATCGACGGCGCATAACGATCGCTACCACAAGGTATTGCGCGAAAATTCCGAGCGCTTTCAAGAGGCGATCGAGATGTACCGAGAAATTCGGGACTTTCAGTTGGCAGATGCCACACGCGGCAGTCTATATTCGCAGATGGACCATAGCGAAGCCGTCCATATCAAGACCGAAGGCGCCACCTTACTGACCGTCGCCCTTTCGGGACTGTTTTCCTTCGTCGGTCTCGGCGTCGTCTTGGTGGTGGGCACGCATCTGATGGCGAATGGCGAAATCTCGCTATTGTATCTCTTGGGATACATCCTTTCGGCCATAAAACTTAAGGATCTTGTGGATGTGTCTTCGGAACTTTCTCTGGAAATCTGTTATATTGCGCCCCGCGTCGCGCGCATACGGGAGATCAAAGAGGCAGAGGTGCAGCGGGGAAGGCAGGTACAACTCGAAAGATTCGACATCGAACTGGAAAATGTCGGTTTTTCTTACAAAGATACGCCTGTGCTCCGCGGTGTCGGTTTTACGGCAAAACAGGGAGAAGTCACGGCGCTGGTCGGTCCTTCGGGCTGCGGAAAGTCGACGATTCTGAAGCTGATTTCTCGCCTATACGACTACGACGAGGGGAGCATTCGAATCGGCGGAAACGATATTCGTGAGATCCACACGGATTCACTCTTTGCATATATTTCCGTCGTATTTCAGGACGTGACACTCTTTAACGGTTCGATTCTCGAAAATATCCGTATCGGTCGAAAGGACGCCACCGATGCGGAAGTGATGCGGGCGGCGCGCCTCGCCCACTGTACTGAATTTATCGAGCGATTGCCCCAAGGCTTTGACACGCTCATCGGAGAAAATGGGGCCGAACTCTCCGGCGGCGAACGACAACGTCTTTCCATCGCTCGCGCCTTTTTGAAAGATGCGCCGATTCTGTTGTTAGACGAGATTTCTGCGAGCTTGGATGTGGAAAACGAACGAAAGATTCAAGAAAGTCTGCGTACATTGATCGGCGATAAGACGGTGATCGTCGTTTCTCATCGCATGAAGTCGATAGAAAATGCGGATTCGATCGTGGTCTTGGACGACGGGGAGGTACAAAGTGTAGGCCGGCACGAAACGCTACGTTCCGAATCTCCGGTGTACGAGAACTTGATCGAAAAGTCCGCCATGTCGGAAGCCTTTGTGTATTAGGAGGGCGCATATGGAAAAAACGATGAAAGAAAGACTGTTGGTCGACTCTCCGATTTCTCTCCTATTTCGTCTGTCGATTCCCGCTGTAATCGGCATGTTGGTGATCGGCCTATACCCGCTGATGGACGGCATTTTCGCGGGCCATATTATAGGGGAAGAAGCCATGACGGCTTGCGGTATTGCCTTGCCCATGACCTTTGTCAATAGCGGCATCTCTACGCTTTTGGGTGTAGGGAGTGCTTCGATCCTTTCTCGCGCACTGGGAAAGAAGGATCAGGAGACGATCGACGGCATTATGGGGAATCTTATTTTTTGGGTGCTTCTGTTTTCCGCGCTGATCACACTCGGCGGCGCACTGTTCGCACCCCTATTTCTCGAAGCAGTGGGCGCGAGCGGGGCGATCAAGCAGATGGGGATCCGCTATCTGCGGGTGCTATTTTTGGGGTCTGTATTCGTAAACTTTACCCAGTCCGCCAATATGGTGATGCGCGGCGAGGGTCTTATGAAGCGCGCTATGGGCATTATGGCATTGGGCGCTATCATCAATATCGCCCTGGACCCGATCCTGATGACGGCGATGGGAGACCATGCCGTGGAAGGGGCGGCGCTTGCGACGGTAATCGCCCAAGTCGTGCAAGCCACAATCACTCTTTATTATTTCCTCCATAAAAGCGAGACTGTGCAGATCCTAGGCATTCGCAGAAATGCCGCGATTGCCCGCGAAATGTTTGCGGTGGGCGCATCGGCGATGGTTATGCAACTCCTGTTTATGATCCAACAGACCCTATTGTATAAACAGGCTTTTGCTTATGGAGGAGACGCTTACGGAACGGTGATGGCCGCTACACTTCGAATCTATGCGTTTTCGTTTATACCGCTTTGGGGAATGAGCCAAGGTCTACAACCGGCGGCGGGGGCCAATTACGGCGCCAAACAATTCGAGCGCGTACGAAAACTCATGAAAGTATTTTGCTGGGGCGGTCTTTTGCTCGCCTTGGCGTTTTGGATCCCCGCGCAAGTTTTTGCGCCGCAAATCCTATCCGCCTTCAATGTGCAAACCGCTTTGCGCGCGACGGGCGCACAGAATTTTCGCATGTTTTATAGTGTGTTTCCTTTATATGGCGTGATGGTGATGACAATCACGTTTTTCCAAGCAATAGGGGACGGCAAAAAGGCGGGGATCTTGGTCCTATTGCGACAACTTATCGGCTTTGTGCCCGCCATGTTGATTCTGCCCAAAGTATTCGGGCCGAGCGCCGTATGGTGGGCAGAACCAGCGGTGGACGCCGTGGTGATCGTAGCGGGCCTATGGATGCAATATACTGCCCTCGTCCACATGGGACGAGAAGAACAAGGAGGAAAAAATGCGTGCTGAAGAAAAATTGTCCGTAAAGAATTTGGTAACCATCGGCGTCTTTAGCGTGGTCTACTTTGTGCTTATGTTCGGCATCGGTATGATGGGTATGGTACCGATTTTGTTTCTGATCTATCCCGCTGTCCTCGCTGTGGCGGCGGGCGTCGTCGTCATGCTTTTGATGGCGAAAATCCAAAAGCCCGGGGCACTATGGATCTTCGGCATGATTACGCCTCTCGTAATGTTTGCCATGGGACACACTTTTGTACTCCCCATACTGTCACTGGTGGTCGTCACTTTGGCGGAAGGCATTCGCCGCATCGGATTGTACCGCTCTTTTCGCTATAATATGCTTTCCTATGCGGTATTTTCCACTTGGATTTGCGGTTCGCTGATGCAGATGCTCCTCGCAAAAGAGCAATATATAGAGATGTCCATGATGATGGGCAAAGAATATGTGGAGATGCTCGAGCGGCTCATCACCTACCCCCATATGGCATTGGTCTATCTCGGTGCATTTTGCGGTGGCATCGTCGGCGCCTATATCGGACGTGCATTTTTGAAAAAGCACTTCCGTCGTGCGGGCATTGTCGAATGACGACGCGACTTCGACGGGGATGCAATCCGAACCCCATCAGCAAAATCATCGCCGTGATTCTTTTGGGCACCACCGTTGTGCGTTCCCTGCCCGATGTCTGTGCGTGGGGCGTTTTGTCGGTGATCTCTCTGTTTCTTTTTTTAAATGGCCAAAAGCGCACCGCCTTTCGGCAACTCTTGCTGTACGCGGTCCTATTCGGTCTGCCGGGGCTTTTTGCGTTATACCGCGCGCCTTTTGTCGTAAAGATGCTCCTATCCCTCCTGATGGTGATTCGCCTATTTTTTTTGCCTTTTGCGGCTGGAAAGTTTTTGATTCGCACTTCCGATGTGGGGAGCATTCTTTCGTCGATGGACGCGCTGCGGATTCCCGCTTCGGTCTCTATCCCCATTGCGGTAATCTTTCGATTTTTCCCCGCTTTTCGGGAAGAGAGAAGAAATATCCGAACGGCGATGCGGATTCGGGGCGTTTTGCAGGGCGCCCCGTGGCGGTATCCGGAATATGTGGCGGTGCCGCTATTGATCGCTTCTTCCGAGATCGCCGATGACATCGCCATGGCGGCAGAGGCAAAATGTATCGCCAATCCCGTGGCCAAGACGCGCTATACAAAAGTCGCCATCGGCGCGGCGGATCTATTGTATTTACTGCCTATCGTTTTGTTTACCGTAGGAGGGTGGTTATGGTAGAAATCGAAAATCTTTCGCTCGCATATGCCCCCAAAACCCCTGTTCTCTCCGACATTTCTCTTTCGGTAAGAAAAGGGGAATGTCTATTGATTGCGGGAAAGAGCGGATCGGGAAAATCGTCTTTGATTCATGTATGTAATGGGTTGGCGGCAGAATTTTTGGGCGCAAAAATAGAGGGCAGTGTGCAAATCGGCACGAGAGATATCCAAGAGATGCCGATCTACGAAGTCGGGCAGATCGTATCCAGCGTATTTCAAAATCCCAAGACCCATTTTTTTAACGTAGACACCACCTTAGAACTCGTATTTTTTCTAGAAAACATAGGACTTTCCCGCGACGATATGCGAAAAAGGCTTGCGGATATGCTCGCTCTATTTCCGATTCGGCATTTGATGGACCGCGATATCTTCAAGCTCTCCGGCGGTGAAAAGCAAATCCTATGTGTTGCCGCCGCATACATCGCAGGCACCGAGGTCATCGTGTTCGACGAACCCACGGCCAATTTGGACGCGCACTATACAAGAGTGTTGGTGGAGATGCTCCGGCAGCTTAAAGAACAAAACGTCACGCTGATACTCGCAGAGCATCGAATGCACGATGTAGCAGCCCTCGCGGATCGCGTGCTGCTTTTAGAGGGCGGGCGCGTCGATGCGGTTTTGGACCGAGATCGTTTTTGGGCTTTGGACGAGGATGTGCTCGGCGCAAAGGGCATACGAAGCCGAAAACGGCCTGTACTCGCATGTAAAAAACTGCCGGAGCGTGGCGCGCTCCATATACGGCAGCTTAAAATTTCGCTGGGAAAGAGACGCGGCATCGATATGCGCAATATGTTCTTTGAAAAGGGAAGGGTCTATGGCATCGTCGGCAGAAATGGTTGCGGCAAGTCTACATTTTTGCGGGCATTGATTGGCGTAGAGCGCACTTTGAAGGACGAGATTTTTTATGAAAACAAACGCCTTACCAAGACGGAGCGGATTGCGATGTCGGGCCTCGTAATGCAGGATGTGCACAGACAATTGTTTGCCGAGACGGTAGAAAAGGAAATCACATTGGGCGGTGCCTACGAGAAACAACGACTCGATCAGATTTTAGGAGAACTCGACCTCGAGCCGCTTCGCCTGAGACACCCGCATAGTCTATCCGGCGGCGAAAAACAACGCGTAGCCGTCGCAACGGCACTATACCGAGACGTTCCGTTGCTTTTTTTCGACGAGCCTACCTCGGGAATGGATTATGAGAATATGCTTAGGATTGCGGAGAGCATCGCCTGGGCGGCATCTTCCGAGCGGATTGTTTTTGTAGTCTCCCACGATATCGATTTTTTGAACATTGTCGCCGATGGGGTGGTCGATATGGAAGTGTATCAAATAGGGGAATAAGCGGAGCTAATCCCTATAGGATTTACAGCCGCCGTTCAGCCAGGCATAGGCGAGGCCGATCAGTACGCCGCCGCCGATGTAGTTGCCGAGCCAGGCGAAGAGCCATTGGCGGGCGGTATTCGCCGCGCTCAGTCCCGCCGCGCCCGCGCCGGAAAAGTATACGAGCGAAAAGGAGCCGAAGTTAGCGACGACGTGCTCCAGTCCCAGAAGCACAAACATTATGATCGGGGTGGCGACGCAGAGGATGCGCGCCGCCTCGTTTTTTACCGAAAGCCACGAGAGAATGGAGATATTGACGAAGACATTGGCGAGGACGCCCGAAAAGAAGAGCTCTGCGCTCGGCTTCGCGAGTTTTGCCGCCACGACCGCACCCGCCATGGCATCGGGCGCCGAAAAGGACGCGAGCACCGATGTCTGTGCGGCGAGGGTGCCCACGAGAATGGCCCCCGCGAGATTTCCGGCGGTGCACAGCGAGAGGATGCCGAGGGCGTGGGGCAGAGACACGGCGCGGCGGTAGAGTCCCGCCGTCAGATACATCATATTGGAGGTGACGAGTTCGCCGTTTAGAAATAAGATGTAGATCAGCCCCCAGCAAAAGACGAGGGGAAAGGCGAGGCGGCTCAGGGCGGGGTGGATGGCGGCGAGTAGATCGCCGGTCACAAAGCCCGCCAAGGTGGTAAGGGTCAAAAAGGCGCCGGCAAAGGCCGATCGCGTCAAATAGCGCAGGGGACTTTCAGAGAAGAGGGCCGCTTTTTTTGTGCAGGCGGCCTCGATATTTTGTGTCCAGGGGGTATGGGTCATGGTTTCCTCCTTATTTGTCATACGCCTTATTGTATCAAACGGGCGGGTCATTTGAATCTCGCCGCGCTTTTCGTTACAATAAAAAAATGAAATCAAGAAGAGATTGATTTGCAAAAGGAACGAAACGGAGGCGCAATATGGAACTGATCATCGACGCAATCGACAAATCCTTCGGAGACAACCAGGTGCTCCGAGGCGCGAGCGCGCGGTTTTCGGCGGGAAAGATTTACGGCATCCTGGGCAGAAACGGGGCGGGAAAGACGACGTTATTCGACCTGATCAGCGGCAAAAAGCCTTATGACGCGGGCGGCATTTCCATAGAAGAAGACGGAAAGCGGCGCGAAATCGTAGACGGAGACGTGTTTTATATGGTGGCGGATCCGCAATTTCCGAACTTTTTAACCGGGCGGGAATTTATCCGCTTATATCTCGACCTCTACGGCCGGCGGGAGGATGCGGATGCGCTCTTTGACTACGCGGAAATCGACGAAAAGAATCGGGATATGCTGATTCAGCACTATTCGCTGGGCACCAAGAACAAACTGCAGATGCTGATGTTTTTGTTGACCGCGCCCCGGGTGATTCTGATGGACGAGCCTTTGACGAGTCTCGACGTGGTGATTCAGCAAAAGATCAAAGAGGTCCTTAAGGATCTAAAACGCGATCGAGTGGTCCTATTTTCCACCCATATCGTCGCCCTGGCAAAGGATTTGTGCGACGAAGCGGTTTTGATCCAAGGGAAAAAGCTGGTCGAGACGGATTCGGACTTTTTGCGCGCATCCGCCGGCGAGCGCCTCTTGGCGAAGCGGTTGTCATGATGTTCCGCCTGCTCGTATTCCTCTACCGCCGGCGGGTGTTGGAGCGGGTGAATACGATCCTCTACAAACTGCGGGATCTCCCCCTCCTCGGCAGCAAAAAGAACCGCTATGGCTACGGCGACATAAAACGGGTGCTCTTGTTCCTCGGCGTTCCCTTCGAAATCTTGTGGGCGTTCATTCGGCGGATCTTCGCCTGGGGATGGGTCACCATCTTCGCCGCCTTACCCGCTTATTTTCTGAAGCGGCAAATTACGCCGGCGTTTCTCCTCCCCGCGGTGGTGTGGCTGTATCTCGTCGTGCGCTTTTTCCGCTCGCGCTTTATAGGGATGGGCGACGAACTCTACGCGCTCTCCAATTACTTCCGCATCTCGCCCAAGCGGCGCATGCGATCGGTCTATATCGCCGAGACAATCCTTCTATTTTGTGGGGATGCCGTGGTGGCGACAATTGCGGGAAAGATCGCCTTTAACGACGGGCCGTCGGGCGCTGCCTTTGCGCTCATGCTCGCGGCCGCCATGCAGACGGGCGAGGCGTGTTCGCTCTTGGTATTTGGAAAAAAACCACGAAGTATGGCGCCAGTGCTCCTCGAGCTCTCTCTTTTGGCGGGCATTTTGTGGACGCATTATGCGGTGGGGCTTACGCTTCCCGCGGGCTTTTTCAAGACCGGGGCCGTGGTCGCGGCGATCGCCCTCGCCCTGTCTACCGCTTATCTCCTGAAGTTTTCTCGGTATAGCAAGTATCTGCCCTGGCTCGACAAGGACTGGCAGGAAGTGTTCGATGCGGAGAATATAGAGCGGGCAGCATTTCGAGAATCCGCCCGGGCGGACGATGTGCGGGATGTGCCCGTGAGCGGGGCCTTCGGCGGGGCGGAGCTCAACCGCTTGTTCTTTTTGCGCCACGGCAAGAAGCGCAGAAAACGCGTGCGCGCGGCATTGGTCTTTCTGCTGGCGGCGACACTGTTTGTGCACGCGGCGCCGGCGATATTTTCGCGCTTTCCCGTGGGGTATGAACTGCTCTATGGAGCGATTTGCTTAGTGCCGTTTTTCGGTGCGATGTTTTTCTTCGACGAGGACTTTTTGCGGGCCTGCTTTTCGGGTTGCGACCTGCCCCTCTTGTACTACGGCATGTATAAAGAGGGCGATCTCTTACGGGCCGTCTTTCGCGGGCGCGAGCGATCGCTTTTGCTCGAAAACCTGCCGGTCCTGATCGCCCTCTGGGCGGGGCTGTGTTCCATCGCCGTCCGCTGGCGCCTTTCCATCGATGCCTATCTCTTCGCCCTGGTGGTGCCCGCGCTCGTGCTCCTGTTCTTTGTGCGGCACCTGCTCTTTAGCTATCTGTATTTTCAGCCCTTTACCGAAAGCGGGAAGACCCGGCGCACCTCCTATCGCGTCCTCTTCAACTTTACCATTGCTCTCTCCTATGCGATCTTTGCCATCCGGCCAAAGGGTCCTGTGCTCGTGGGCGCGCTCCCCGTGCTTACGCTATTGTATGTTCTCGTGACGGGGTATCTCGCAAAGAAGCGGGGCAAAACGCGCTTTGTCATTCGCCGCGACGGGTAGGAAAAGTGGATCGAAAGGCTTTCACGAATTTTGAAAAAATGCATAGAATTCCCCGCTTTATCGGACAAAAAGACGCTTTTTTTCAGCGTCTTTTTGTATGGACGCAAAGAATGAAAACGCAGGGGCGGGAAAACGGTGCATTTTAACGCAAAACGCCGATGCGCCCCTCAAACACCGAAATTCAGCCGTATAAGATGGGTAGGAAAAAAGAAAATCTTCATGGAAATATCATTTCCTTTGTGTTATGATGGATTCGCCGGGGAAGAGGATGCCGGCAAAAATTATGCAGTTTTGGCTGCCCTATAATTTTTCGCTCGCAGGAAATCCTTTGCTCCGCTTACGAAGACTTTTAGAGTCTACTTATTTTCTTTAAGGAGGAATATGCATGAGCTATCTCGATAGTGTAATCGAAAGAGTAAAAGAAAGACACGGTAGCGAACCGGAATTCGTACAAACCGTCGAAGAAGTACTCGGTTCTTTGAAACCGGTTATCGACCAACACCCTGAATACGAAAAGGTCGACCTTCTCGGACGCATGGTTGAACCGGACCGTATGTTCAGCTTCCGCGTGGTATGGCAAGATGATGAAGGCCAATACCACACCAACATCGGCTACCGCGTACAATTTAACGGCGCACTTGGGCCGTACAAGGGCGGTATCCGCTTCCACCCGACCGTAAACCAATCCGTCGTTAAATTCCTCGGTTTTGAACAATGCTTCAAGAACTCCATGACCGGTCTGCCCATCGGCGGCGGCAAGGGCGGCAGTGACTTCGACCCCCGCGGAAAGAGCGACGACGAAATCATGCGTTTCTGCCAAAGCTTTATCTCCGCACTCTATCGCTACATCGGTCCCGACACCGACGTTCCGGCAGGGGACATGGGCGTAGGCGCAAGAGAAGTAGGCTTTATGTACGGTCAATACCGTCGCCTCAGAGGTAAATTCGAAAACGGCGTATTCACCGGTAAGGGCTTCTCCTACGGTGGATCTCGCGTTCGTCCCGAAGCAACCGGTTACGGTGCCGTTTACTACCTCTTGAACGTACTCGACCACTTCGGCGAAGACATCAAGGACAAGAAGATCGCTATCTCCGGTTTCGGTAACGTCGCTTGGGGTCTCTGCAAGAAGGTACAACAACTCGGCGGTAAGGTCGTAACCCTCGCAGGTCCCGACGGATACATCTACGATCCCGACGGAATCAGCACCGAAGAAAAAGTGGAATACATGCTCGAAATGCGTGCTTCCGGTCGCGACAAGGTACAAGATTACGCAGACAAATTCGGCGTAGAATTCTTCCCGGGAGAAAAACCCTGGATCAACGCAGAATACGACATCGCTATGCCGGCTGCTTACCAAAACGAAATCACTATCGAAGAAGCCAAAGCCATGGTAGAAAAGGGATTGGAATACTACATCGAAGTAGCAAACATGCCTACCACCAACGAAGCTTTGAACTACCTGATGGAAAACGTCAAGGTCGTCGCTCCTTCCAAGGCTGTTAACGCAGGCGGCGTTGCCGGTTCCGCATTGGAAATGAGCCAAAACAGCTTACGTCTGAGCTGGCAAGCAGAAGAAGTCGACAAACAACTGAAACAAATCATCGACAACATCTATCAAATGTCCGTAGACGCTGCCGAAGAATACGGTTTGGGCTACAACCTCGTTGCAGGTGCCAACATCGCCGGATTCGTTCGCTTGGCAGACGCTATGATGGCACAAGGTGTAATCTAAGTCGAAAACAAAAAAAGAGGCCGCAGCCTCTTTTTTTGTGTCGATTTGTAGAGATCAAAAAGCCCGCGACATATGTCGCGGGCTTTTTGGATGGGCGCGAGGCACGGGGCATTCTGTGATTGCATGGTAGCCGAGTAGCGTGACGCGGCGTTTTGCGGCACAAATGGCTTCTTGTGGCAAATATAACCGTTTTGTATATCCTGTCATCAAAATGCTTTCGGATTGTTACCGCTATGTCATCACCTTTTGCAGCGGCTTTGGTAAAATACATTTGAGGAGGAATGGTATGAAGAGAATAGTACTGGTCCTGCTCCTTCTGTTTGCCCTCGCGGGCAAGGTCCATGCCGCCGATGCGAACGGCGCGGTCTCGGGCTATATGCACCGGGTGCCCTACCGTGGGGAGGAAAATATCCTCCTGCGCGACGACATCGGCTATGTGGCGAGCCATGTGATCGAAAAGGCCTACTCCGCCAAGTTGCGGATGGAGGAAGGCCGCGTGGTACTTACCGGAAAGGACACCATGATCAGCCTGCCCACATCGGGTACGGGGGGCAGCGTAAACGGTGTGCTTCTGGACCGCAAGGTCGGCGCCCGCATCGAAGCGGGTAAGGTGTATCTGCCGGTGCGGGCGATCGCCGAGATCTTTGGCGATCGGGTAGAGTGGGATCCGGATGCGCGGGTGATTCTCGTCGAAGAGACGAAGACGCCCGTCAAACACAACTACTACCACCGCGGATTTCGCTTTTCGCTCTTCGGCGAACGATCTTTGATCGAGCGGATCCAATTTCGCAAGGGGAAGGGCGGCATCGACATCTATATCGACGGTCGCTATGGCGGCGAGATTGTAATCGCAGACGCCCCCGAAATCCGGTCGACGGAAGGCTTTTTGTTGGACTACAAACACGGAAAATACTATGAGTACAGACGAAGCGCAGCATTGCCTCGTGAAATACAAACTCCCTTGGAAGCGCTCCTTATGACTTTCGAGAGGCAATAAAAAACTCGGCGCAAGCCGAGTTTTTTCGTGTCTTCTTTTACGGGCGGTCGTAAATCGAGACCGAGCGTTCTACGGGATCGTAGTAGACTTCCATGCCCAGCCCTTCGGTCACAAAGCGCAGGGGAATCATGGTGCGGTCGGTGGCGATATAGGCGCCCACATCCCAGGTGACGGGATTGCCGTCGATGGCGGGTGCCGTACCGTCGGTGGGAAGCGTGATGCGGCGTCCCTTGTAAAAGACCGTCGCGATGCGGCTTTCTTGGTTCCAATCGACCTCTGCGCCAAAGGATTCCATCACAAAGCGCAGGGGCACCATGGTGCGGTCGTGCTTGATGACGGGCACGGCATCCATCGTCTTCGCCTCACCGTCTACGATGTAGCGATTCTTGCCGGGTACCATCTTCACCTTGCGGTAGCCGGGGCTTTCGAGGAGCACCTGCGCCCTGTGTTTGCCGAAGGTGGCCGTTACGGCGCCGTAGGCGCGGCCCGCCAGATCCGATACGTCGAATACGGCGGCGGGGGGCTGTACGCCGGCGCCGGGCAGCTTCCAGGAATCCGTGTCTACAGTTACGTCGATATTTTCCGCCGTCCACTCGATCTGTGCGGGATCCAGGGCGATCTGCCGTCCCGCCTTGGTCTTGCCGGCGGGGAAGACGACGAGCCGGTCGCCGCGTCGTTCGTGTTTCGCCGTAAATCCGGCGAGGGCATGGGGACTCTGTACGTCTACCGCGAGGCGCGCTTCTACGCCCGATTCGGTGGTGAGTACGACCTCCGTATTGCCTTCTTGGGGCGAGAGGAAGCGGCTGTATACCCAGGCACCGGGGCCAAAGGCGGTATCGGTGAGGCTATAGCCCACATGGTTCGGGTCGACGGGGTGGAAGTAGCTGTCCCACGCCTTGGCGAGGCCGTAGGTCGCCACCTCGCCCCGCACCACATGGCGCGGACCCGAGATCTCGGCGCCCGCCAGAGGACCGGCGGGGGCGCGGTTCATGACGCCGATTGCATTGGTGATCTTTCTCTGTGCGTCGCCCTTTTCCGGCCGGGCGATCACGGTATTTTGAAAGTCGCCGTGGCCCCGCGCCACCATGGTGGTGGAACCGCCGCCGTCGAGATTGATCGCCCGATCACAGCCCAATGCCGCCGCGGTGGCCGCCCATTCCGCCAGGCGCATGCCCGGCGTCTTGGCGCTTCGGCCTTCGGTGGCAAAGAGCCAGACGGTCTTTCCGTCGGCTGAGATCCCCGCCGCACTGCGGGCGCGGCGCCCGTCGATGGCGGCGGCATCTAAGGTGTAGACCAAAGGCGTGCCGTTTTTTACGAGCATGGCGTGGCCGCCGATCAAAAAGCGCCAGTTGCGATCCGGCGACAGGCGGTAATCCAGCTTGAGGCGGCGACTCGTGCGCACGTGCTTGCGGACAAATTCCTTGGCCCTACCGTTTACCTGCAGTATGTATTTGCCCTTGGGCACCGCCATGGCAAGGGGGCGATCCAGCGAAATCTTCTCTACCACAAAATCTTCGGACACCATTACCTCGCCGCTTCCCGCCAGTCCGCGAGAAACCGAGGTCCAAAAGTCGTTGTAGAGCTGAATGCTGTCCTTGTGCGACGGCACCTGCGTGTGGTTGATGATATAGTCGGTCTTGTTCAGGCCGCTAATGGGATAGCTCGCCCCGTCTTCGGCATAGGCCCCGCCCGAGAAGGTAAAGGATTCGATATGCCCCTTGCGGTTCGCGTCCACGCCGAAGCCGAACAGGCCGATCGATTCCAGCGGCGAGGACTGCAGCTTACCGCCGATCACCGAGGGGCCGAAGGGCGCGCCCTGCTTCGACATATTGAAGAAGTCGCCGTTGATGGCGCCGTAAGCGTCCGACCGATCCGCCATGCCGGATACACTGTCGCGCCGGGTATAGCCGCCGGGGCCGGTGAGCACCTCGAGATCCGCATAGGGATTGGCGAGATCCACCCGCAGCACGTCGACGATATGGCGGCGTCCGCCCACCTTCGCCTCCATCTCCAGGCGCGTGACACCGGGAGAGACCTCGGCGCGCCCCTTTTCGGTGACAGAAGCCGCCTGCGCTGCCTGCGGCAAACAGAGCACGCAGAGGAGGATCGCCGCCACCAGAGAATTGCGTAAAATTCGTTCCATCATTGCCTCGCTTTCTTGTTCGTTGCGCCTATATATCCGTCCGGGCGTTTTGCGCATCCCGCCCGTCGATCTTCGAAAAAAACCCCGCGTCGGCGATTTCGTCGAAGGGCAGATCGTAGCCCATGCGCTGCATTTCGTTCAGCTTAAAGATCATCAGATTCACGTCGACAAAACAGGCGCGCGCCATATCCCCGTAGGAATAGCCGCGCTTCGCCATCTCGTAGACCTTCTCGTCTTCGAGGAGCAGATGGGCGGAAAAAATATTCGCCTCGAGCTCCATCTCGCCGGTGAGGTGAAAGAGCGTGTACTCGACCAGTTCCGCCCGGGCGGCGTAGTCCCGGTGGTACAAGTGGTGGCCCAGCTCGTGGGCGAAGACCATGCGCAGGATCGATTCGTCCACGGCGTCGTTGTAAAATACGAAAGCATTTCGAAGAATCACCTTATACATACCCAAGACCTTCGTCGAGGTGCGCATCGGAAGAAGCGTTACGCCCCGTTCCTCGAGAATTCTGCGGGGATCGGCGCCGTAGCGCGCCCGAAGCGCCGTCGCATCCTCGTAGAGGCGTCTATACATCGACATATTACACCTCGTCGTCCTTTCGATAGGCCTTCGGGGTGTATTTTTTGTTTTCGAGCTTTGCCCGAAAATACGCCTCTTGGATCGTCTCGAACACCGCCTGCTTGTCCGCTTCGTCGAGACGGCCCCCAGCAAAGAGCCCCACCACCCCTTCTACCAGCTCCTGCGCCTCCCGGGCGCCCTTATTTCCGTGGCGAGAGCGCGCCTCCAACACAAAGGCGTCCTCGTCGGTGAGGAGATAATTCTTCGGCACCTCGAAAATCCGCGCCAAATCGTCGTAGACCGACGCATAGCGCGGGCGCAATCCGCCGGTTTCGTAATTCGACACCGTGCGCAAAGACACCCCCAGCGCCTTCGCCAACTCCTTTTGGGTCATATTTCGTTCCGCCCGCAGGGCCTTTAATTTTTCTCCGAAGATCATAGATCCCTCCCTTATGAAATTAAATTGCGTATTTCTGTATAAAATCCTTGAAACAGGAAATTAGGTTGCGTATTATAAGAGTAACACGAAACTCAGGTGCGTAAATCGTACCGCTGATTGCGCATTTTGTCAAGAAAGGAAGGGTTATGGAACGCGTCATTCTTCATTCGGATATGAACAACTGCTACGCCTCGATCGAAGCCATGCACAACCCCTCGCTGAAAGGCAAGCCCATCGTCGTGGGCGGGAGCGAGGCACAGCGCCACGGCATCGTCCTCGCCAAATCCCAGGAGGCGAAGGCATTCGGCGTAAAGACCGGCGAGGCGCTGTGGCAGGCGCGGCAGAAGTGCCCCAATCTAATCGTCGTAGCGCCCCACTACGAATGGTATCTCGACGCCTCCCGAAAGGCGCGGGCGATCTACTACGACTACACCAATCAGGTGGAGCCCTTCGGTCTCGACGAGTGCTGGCTCGACGTCACCGGATCTCAGCATCTTTTCGGCACGGGCGAAGAGATCGCCCACACCATTCGAAAGCGCATCAAGCGCGAAATGGGGATCACCGTATCGGTGGGGGTGAGCTTTACCAAGACCTTCGCCAAACTCGGGAGCGATCTCAAAAAGCCCGACGCCGTCACCGTCATCAGCCGCATCAACTATCCCCTTACCGTGCGGCCGCTCGCGGTCGATGCCATGATCGGGATCGGCAGAAAGACCAAAGAGAAATTAAACCGCATCGGCATCTTTACCCTGGGCGATCTCGCCGACACCTCGCCCCATATTCTCCAAAAGCGCCTGGGCATCGTCGGCGTCGCCCTCTGGAAAAAGGCATCGGGCCTCGAGGATGCGGCGGTGGCGGATCGGGATGCGCGCGTGCCCGTAAAAAGTGTGGGAAAGGGGAGCACCCTACCGGCGGATCTTGTGCGGCCGGTGGAAGTACGGCGCATCTTTCAGATCCTTTCCACGAGCGTCTCCCGCCGCCTGCGGGAATACGGACTCCGCGCCCGAAGCGTGGAAGTGCACGTACGCGACAACGCCCTTTTAAGCCGCAGCTTTCAGGGGCCGCTTCCCTACCCCGGGCAAGCGGCGGCGCTCCTTTCCGACGGCGCCTACGCCCTCTTTCAGAAAAAATACGAATGGGACAAGCCCGTGCGCGCCCTTACCCTGCGCGCCATCGACCTTTCGCCCGAGACCGAGGCCCTGCAGACCGACTTCTTTTCCTGCTGGGAACTACGGCGGAACGAGGAAAATCTCGATCGCGCCCTCCATAGCATCCGCGCCCGCTGGGGGAAAGACGCCGTGGGCTATTGCGGCGCCTCCTGCATGGCACTGAGCGCCCATGCCGAAAGTGAATTTATGCCGTGGAGCCATGGGATATAGGGGGGTACATTGTCATCTCCAGGGAAAGAGATTCTTCGACTCGGAATGACAAGAGGGGGAGGTCACGCGTTCCGGCAAGGGCTATTGAGAAATTCTTCCTTGTCATCCTGAGCGAGAAGCTATGCTTCGAGCCGGGCCGCTACGTTAGCCAAATCGAAGATTTGGACTGCGCGGCTTCTGACCTACGACGAAATCGAAGATTTCTGTTAGGTCATGAATGGATCTCCGTAAGCTATTGCGGGTCGACGGGTTGTATGGTGCCTACTGCGTGATGTGTTGCTTGGGGCAATATGTAGGGAAAGAGATCTTTCGACGCGGGGCTTCGCCCCTTGCTCAAGATGACAGGTGGGGGAGAGTCGCGCCGAGGCATGCTGCCACACTGCTATTGCTAATTTTTACTTGTCATCCTGAGCGAGAAGCTGTGCTTCGAGTCGAACGGATCTCGAGCTTGCTATTGCGGGTCGACGGGTTGCATGGTGCCTATTGCGTGTCTTAGTGTTTGAGGCAAAAGAAGGGGCGTGTCATGCGTATCGGCACCGGCCTCTCCGTTCATTTTTTCTAGGGAAAGAGATTCTTCGACTCGGAATTAAAATTCCTCGCTCAGAATGACAATGGGGGTGGTCGTGCGTTTCTGCATCGGCTTCTTTGCGGACTTTATATAGGGAAAGAGATCTTTCGACGCGGGGCGGTTGCGCCCATACAAAAAGCAAGGGCTGCGGTGCCCTTGCTTTCTTTGTTTTTTTATCCCAGTATATCTTTGTTGATCTCCCGCACTTTGAAGCAGGCGACATATTGTCCCGGCAGCACTTCTTCCATATCGGGGTCTCGGCCGCGGCAACTGTCGTCGCCGTAGGGGCAGCGGTCCACGAAGCGGCAACCCGGCTGCATATTGATGGGGCTGGGTACGTCGCCTTCGAGTTCGATCTGCACCCGCTTGCGCTGTTCTTCGGGATCCGCGATGGGAATGGCGGAAAGAAGCGCCTTGGTGTAGGGATGCAGGGGACGGCTGTAAAATTCTTCGGTCGTCCCCACTTCCATAAGGTGGCCCAGATACATTACCGCCACGCGGTCGGAGATATAGCGGACCATCGAGAGGTCGTGGGCGATAAAGAGGAGGGTGAGGCCCAGCTCTTTTTGCACGTCCTTTAAGAGATTGACGACCTGCGCCTGTATGGACACATCGAGGGCGGAGATGGGTTCGTCGCAAATGATGAATTTGGGGCGCAGGGCCAGGGAACGGGCGATGCCGATCCGCTGTCTTTGCCCGCCGCTAAATTCGTGGGGAAAGCGCTGGGTGTGTTCCGCGCTCAGCCCGACGAGTTCCAAGAGTTCCACCACGCGCGCTCTGCGCTCTTTGCGGTTTCCGATGCCGTAGATGACGAGGGGTTCCGACACGATTTCCTCGACGGTCATGCGCGGGTCCAAGGAGGCGTAGGGGTCCTGAAAGATCATCTGCATATCTTTGCGGAGGGCCTTCATCTTTTTGTCGTCGTATTGGAAGATGTCTTCGCCTTCGAAGATCGCCTCGCCCGCGGTGGGGGTATAGAGCCGCAGTATGGTGCGGCCGGCGGTGGATTTTCCGCAGCCGCTTTCGCCCACCAGGCCGAAGGTCTCGCCCTTATAGATGTCGAAGTTCAGGCCGTCGACAGCTTGTAGGTAGCCGCCTTCGACCCGAAAGTGTTTCGAAAGGTTGCGGATTTGGAGTAGGGGTTCATTCATGGCTAACCTCCTTCGCCTTCGGGTAGGAAGGATGGTACTTCCAGCAACGGCAGCTGTGGTCGCCGCTGTGGTGAAAAAATGCGGGCATATGCTCTTCGCAGATGCGCATGGCCTCGGAACAGCGGTCGAAGAAACCGCAGCCCATGGGCGGCTTGTAGAGATCCGGCGGCGTGCCTTCTATGGCGTGCAAGGTCTCTTCGCGGTCCATGGTCAGTTGCGGCACCGCGCCCAACAGCCGGACGGTATAGGGGTGCTGGGGCGCCTGAAAGATCTCGTCCACGTTGCCCCGCTCGATCACCTGTCCCGCATACATCACGATGACGTCATCCGCCATATCGGCCACGACGCCCAGATCGTGAGTGATCATAATGATGGAGGTATCCATATCGTCTTTGAGTTTTTTCATCAGCTTTAGGATCTGCGCCTGTACGGTGACGTCCAGCGCCGTGGTGGGCTCGTCCGCGATCAACAGTTGCGGTCGGGAAGCCATGGCGATGGCGATCATTACCCGCTGACGCATACCGCCGCTGAATTCGTGGGGGTATTGGTCGACGCGCTTTTCGGGATTGGGGACCGACACCTTCTTTAGCATATCGATGGCGAGTTCGCGGCCCTCTTCCTTCGAAATATTTTTGTGGCGCTTTACCCCTTCGACGATCTGATCGCCCACTTTCATGGTGGGGTTTAAGCTGGTCATCGGGTCTTGAAAGACCATCGAGATTTGGTTGCCGCGCACGCCGGTCATCTCTTCTTCGGTTTTTTGCAAGAGGTCTTCGCCGTTAAAGAGGACCTTGCCCGATTTATAGAGCGCGGGGGGCTGGGGCAAAAGCCGCATAATCGAGTTTGCCGTGACGCTCTTTCCGCAGCCGCTTTCGCCGACGATGGCGAGGGTTTTGCCGCGCTCCACATTAAAGGAGACATCGCGCACGGCCTCGACTTCGCCGAAGAAGGTCGCGAAGGATACGGAAAGGTCCTGTATTTCCAGTATATTTTGAGTCACTTGCCTACCTACTTTCTAAGTCTCGGGTCGAGTGCGTCCCGCAGACCGTCGCCCAACACATTAAAGGAGAACATAATGAGAGAAATCATCAGCGCCGGGAAAAAGATCTGATAGAATAACCCGATGCCCATAACGCCGAGCCCGTCGTTGGAGAGCACGCCCAAAGACGGTTGGGGCGGCTGCAGTCCCAAACTCATAAAGCTCAGGGTCGCCTCCGAAAAGATCGCCCGGGGCACGGTAAGGGTAATGTTGACGAGGATGGGGCCCAATGTATTGGGGATAATGTGATTTTTTAGAATATAGCCGTTGTCCGCGCCCAAGGAACGCGATGCCGTTACATACTCATTTTCCCGCAGCTGGAGCACCTGCCCCCGCACCATAATCGCCATCGGCACCCAGCCGGTGATACTCATGGCGAGGACCAGGGTAAAGAGGCTCGCGCCCTGTTCGCTGGAAAACATGACGGAAATTAAGATGACGATCAGCAAGTAGGGAATGGCATAGACCACTTCGGCGATCCGCATCATGATATTGTCCACGCGCGCGCTCGCCATACCGGCGATCCCGCCGTAGGTCACGCCGACGACAAAGTCCATCGCCGCCGCCAAAATCCCGATCAAGAGGGAATAGCGAATCCCGTAGCACACCCGGGTAAAGAGGTCGCGGCCCAATTCGTCGGTGCCGAAGAGGTTTTCGGCACTGGGGGCCATATTAATCTTGGTATAGTCTTGGGACGCGTAGTCGTAGCCCACGATGGCGGGGCCGACAAAGGCGAGGATCAAGAGGAGGAGGATGGTAATCAGCCCCACCATGGCGAGTTTGTTTTGGCGCAGGCGACGGAACACGTCGGCCCAGTAGCCGATCACCGGGCGGGTAATGCGCTCCCTGTTTTCATCTTTGACCGCCGGCGCAAACAAAGAGGGGTCGACGGCGGTGCGGTTGAAGTTGTCTTTTTGCATCATCGTTTCCCTCCCGTCAATTGGATCCGCGGGTCAATGACCACATACAGAATGTCGACGATCAAGAGCAGCACGATCAACACCGCCGAGTAAAAGATCGTTGTCCCCATAATCAGCGTGTAGTCCCGATTGGTGATGGAGGAGATTAGGAAACTGCCCAAACCGGGCACGCCGAAGATCTTTTCGATGACAAACGAGCCCGTCAACAGCCCCGAAAGGGTGGTGCCCAAGGTCGAGACCACCGGCAGAATGGCGTTTCGCACCGCGTGATTCATAATCACCTTAAATTGCGACAAGCCCTTGGAGCGCGCTGTGCGAATGTAGTCCTGGCCCAGCACCTCGAGCATCGAAGAGCGCATCAGCCGCGCGCTCGATGCCATGGGCATCAGCGCCAAGGCCAAGGAAGGCAGAATGCTGTGGCGAAATTCTCCCCACCCGCTGATGGGAAGCCAGGCGACGTTTTTCGCCACAAACTGCACCAGCAGCGTCGCAAAGATAAAGCTCGGCACCGAAATCCCGATAATCGCGATAATCATAGTGACATAGTCGGGCCACTTGTTCTGGTACAAGGCGGCGATGCTCCCGAGGGCCGGGCCCAAAATCATGGCGACGACAAAGGCCTGCAGCCCGATTTGCGCCGATACCGGTGCGCCTCTTCGAATCATTTGGTTGACGGTTTCCGCCTGGGATTTCATGGACTGGCCGAAGTCCCCGCGGACGATATTTTTCAGATAAATGACGTATTGCTCCGCCAGAGGCTTGTCCAAGCCGTACTGTGCGCGCAGGTTTTCATACACCCGCTCGGGCATTTTGCCCTCTTTGGCAAAGGGATCGCCCGGGATCGAGTGCATCATTACAAAGGTGATGGTGATGATTACCCACATGGTGGCGATGGCCATGAGCAATCTCCGCAACACAAACTTTTTCATGTTCTGTCCTTTCTAATCGAACGAATTGGGGCCGATACACAGAATAGAGAGAACCGCCCTGCGGCTCTCTCTATTTGTATATGCCTGTCATGCAATTTCCATGCCTCTTACTTCGCCTCGATATCCGCGTAGGTAAAGATGGGGTAGAAGAGGATCGGCTTATAAACGCCGGTGACATTGGCCTTTTGCAATCTGGGTTGCGTGTAGAAGTAGATGGGGATGATCGGCATGTCTTCGACCATAATCTTTTCGGCCGCCTTCATGCTGTCCATGCGCACCTTTTGGTCTCCGGTTTCCGCCGCCTTCTTCAGATTTTCATCGAATTCGGTGTTGGCGTATTTGGAGTCGTTTTGGGGATTGTCCGAAACAAAGGTATCGAGCATGGTGTTCGGGTCCTTGTAGTCTCCCGACCAACCGGCACGTGCGATCTCGAAGTTGCCGGAAGAACGGTTGTCCAACAGAACTTGGAACTCCATATTTTCCACATTGATCTCTACGCCGAGATTCTTCTTCCACATGGCCTGTACGGCTTGGGCGATCTTCTTGTGACCTTCGTCCGTATTGTAGGAAAGGGTGACGTTCTTTAGGTCCTCGACCGTCATATTTTCTTCCTTCAGACCCTTTTCGAGGAGTTCCTTTGCCTTAGCCACATCTTCCGTAATCAGATTGCCGTTGGCTTCGCGGAAGTCCTTGCCCGCATCGTCGTCCAAGCCGAAGGGCACAATGCCTTCTGCGGGAATCTCGCCGCCTTGGGTGATGTTTTCGACGAGGGTCTTTCTGTCCAGTGCGAGGGAAAGCGCCTTGCGGACATTGGGGTTGTTGAAGGGTTTTTTGGTCGTGTTGAATTCGTAGTAGTAGAGCCCGATTTCCTTGGCGAGTTGTAGTTCGGGATCCTTGCCCTGTACCGCTTTGGCGGTGACTGCGGGCGCGGGTTTGATCAATACGTCGTACTCGCCGCCTTCGTATTTGGAGTAAGCGGTGTTGTCGTCTTCGAGGATGTCGAAGTAAATGCCGTCGAGCTTTACATTGTCCGCGTCGAAGAAGTTTTCGTTCTTGACGAGCTGAATGTTTTCGTTGTGGTTCCACTCGGTAATCTTAAAAGCGCCGTTGGAGACGAATTCCGTACCTTGGGGGTTCTTTGCCCAGTCGGGATTTTCGGAGACGACCTTTTCGTTTACGGGGTAGAGGGTGTAGAACGCGGTAATGTCCAAGAAATAGGGGGTGGGGCTCTTCAGTTCCACTTGCAGGGTCTTGTCGTCCAATGCCTTAATGCCGACATCGTCGATAGAGCCTTCGCCGTTAAAGTATTCTTCCGCACCCTTTACATAAGTAGTAATTTGGAAGGAATAGTCCGAAGCCAGTTCGGGGTCGATGACGCGCTTCCAGGCGAATTCGAAATCCTTGGCGGTTAAGGGATCGCCGTTAGACCATTTGAGGCCGTCCTTTAAGGTAAAGGTGATCGTCTTGCCGTCTTCGCTGATGTCATAGGATTCCGCCTGCGCGGGGACCAATTCGTCCTTTTCGTTGTAGCGCATCAGGCCCGAGAACGCGTGTTGCAGCACAAACGATTCGTGCGTACCCTTGGCGATGGCCGGGTCTAAGCTGCCGGGTTCCGATTTATTGTTGGTGCGCAAAATCTTTTCGCCGCCGGCGGACGATGCACCTTCGGTGGTTTTGGTGTTTCCTGTATTGTTTGCGGTCGCATTCTTTCCGCCGCCGCCACAAGCAGCGAGCAATAAAACGCTTGCAAGGACAATAGACAGTAAACGTACTTTGTGATTTCTCATATTCTCCTCCTTCTAATATTGCCTGGCAATATTGTCTATACACAGATTTTACAAACCCGTGTATACTGCTTCATATTATAATATAATACATTACTTTAGTAAACCAAAATAACGACATTGTCGTTCTAAATTTTAGAAGATGGTAATTTTTGAGTGGTGAAATTTTCCCCTTCCGGGGCACCGATTGCGGTTGGATAATAAAAATTGCAAACAAAGCAGGGGTTCTGTAAAAAAATATAGCGGCGCACCGCCCCTATTGCCGCGGAAAAGATTAAATATCTTAAAATGAGAAAACGATTCGCCCTTCGAAAATCGGCACAAAAAAATCCTCCCGCAGGGAGGATCGGCATCAGGTGCCGCAAAATGTCGTATACCCCGGGATCGTCGGCGCGTCTCGGTACGCCAACTGCGCTTCGCTATGGGCATAGGGGTCTTGTAAGAGTTCAACGAATTCGAAGAGAAAATCCGTATCGCCGATCTCCGCCTCGCGAATCGCCCGCTCCACCAAATAGTTGCGCGGCCAAATCGCCGGGTTGTGGCGCCGGCGTATCGCCTCGCCCTCGGCACCCGTTTCGGCAAAGATCGCATCGGCCAAGGCGAGAAAGGCCTCGGAGGAGAGGTCTCGGCGGTCGTTGTGGGTGAGCCGCAAAAACGCCTCGCCGTAGTCCATGGTTTCTCGCTGCAAGAGGGCGAGAAAATCCGACACATACTTTCGCGCCGTATCGGTGTCTTCCTGAAAACCGAGCTTCTTCGCCATCTCCTCGTAATACGCCGCTTGAAAGCCGTGGGCATAGGCTTCGAGCGCGCGGGTCTTCTTTTCCTTTGCCGCCTCCGGATCGTCGTCCAAGAGCGGGGCGACGGCATCGCCCAAAATATCGAGATTATAGACCCCGATCTGCCCCTGGTTTTCGTAGCGATAGCGGCCGAAGTGGTCGATCGAGCTGAACTTCGCCGCCGGGTCGAACACGTCGAGAAAGGCGCAGGGCCCGTAGTCGATCGTCTCGCCCGAGATCGTCATATTGTCGGTGTTCATCACCCCGTGCACAAAGCCCGCCGCCATCCACTTCGCGATCAGCTTCGCCTGGCGCTCGCATACCCGCACCAGCCACCGGGCGGGGCCGTCCTCAGCATCGGCCAAATCGGGATCGTGGCGCAGAGCCGCGTAGCGCCACAGCGTTTCTACGTGCTGAGCGTCCCGCGACGCCGCCCATTCAAAGGTGCCCACCCGCAAATGGCTCTTTGCCACGCGCGTAAGCACCGCCCCGTCTTCCCGGCGGGTGCGCTGAATATACTGCCCCGTCGTCACCACCGCCAGCGCCCGGGTGGTGGGAATGCCGAGCCCGTGCATCCCCTCTCCCAAAATATATTCCCGTAGCATCGGCCCCAGCGCCGCGCGCCCGTCGCCGCCGCGCGAAAAGGGCGTCTTGCCCGCGCCCTTGAGCTGCAAATCGTAGCGATCCCCGGACGGCGTAATCTGCTCGCCCAAAAGGAGCGCCCGCCCGTCGCCGAGCATCGTCTGGTAGCCGAACTGGTGGCCCATATACGCCATCGCGATCGAAGACGCCCCCACAGGCATGGCATTGCCCGAAAGATAGCGGATCCCCTCGTCCGAAAAAAGCGCATCCGAAAGGCCCAGATCCCGCGCCAAATCGCGATTTCCGATCAAAAGCGCGGGCGCCGGAGCGGGGGTGGGCGCCACCGTTCTATAAAAATCCGAGGGCAGTCGTTCGTAACTATTGTCGAAATGAAAGTTCATATTGCACCGTCCGTTTCTCGGAAAAAATGGCTGTCTTTAATGGTATAATACCCTTTCAAGGAGGAGGAGACCCATGGCAAAAAAGAACACACAAGGCATCGTAGAAGAAAGAACATTCCCCAATCGCGGCAAAGTGCGGCTCGAAGACGGCACCGTCGCCCTCGTTAAAGGCGGCATCCCCGGGCAGAAAGTCGCCGTGCGCATCACCCGAAATCGCAGAGATCACAAAAAAGGAAAAATCACAGACGTCCTCGCCCCCGCCCCCGTGGAACAGGCGCCGGATTGTCCCCACGCGCCCGTCTGCGGCGGTTGCACCTACCAGACCCTCTCCTACGAAGAGGAATCCCGCATGAAACAGTCCATGCTCGAAACACTCTACGGCCGCGCCGTTCCCTACACCCCGTCGCCCCGTACCTACCACTACCGCAACAAAATGGAGTACACCTTCGGCGACGAAGAAAAAGACGGCCCCCTCACCCTGGGTCTGCACCACAAGCGCGGATTTTACGACATCGTCTCCACCGACGGTTGTCTTTTGGTGCCCGCAGATATGGAAAAAATTCGCGCCGCAACCGAAGCCCACTTCCGCGCCCTGGGCGTCGACAAATACCACCGCATGCGCCACGAAGGCACCCTGCGCTTTCTCGTCGTGCGCCACGCAAGACATACGGACAGCTATCTCGTAAACCTCGTCACCACATCCGAAGCCGTCGACGAAGACGCCTTTGTCGACATGCTCCTGCATCTGCCCTTGCAGGGCGAAATCAAAAGCATCTACCACACCATATCCGACGATTGGGCAGATGCCATAAAACCCGAAGTCGTGCGCCATCTCTACGGCGATACGAGCATTCGCGAGCGCATGCTCGATTTGGACTTTCAGATCGGCCCCTTTTCCTTCTTTCAACCCAATCCCGATACCGCCGCCATCCTTTACCAAAAGGCGCGCGAACTGGCAGGCCGGGAAAAGGGCGTCGTCTACGACCTCTATTCCGGCACCGGCACCATCGGCCAAATCCTCGCCAAAGAGGCGAAAAAAGTCATCGGCATCGAACTCGTACCCGAAGCCGTCGACGACGCCAATTGTTCGGCAAAAGAAAACGGCATCGACAACGCGCAATTCCTCGCCGGCGACGTCCTCGCCCTCGTCGACACCCTATCCGATCGGCCCGATCTCCTCGTCGTCGATCCGCCCCGCGACGGCATACACCCCAAAGCCATCGAAAAACTCAAACAACTCGACGCCCCCCGCATCCTCTACATCAGCTGCAACCCCGTCACCCAAAAGCGCGACATCGACATCTTCGCCGCGGCGGGTTATGCCGTCGAACACCTGGAGGCCGTCGACCAGTTTCCGCGCACCGTACATGTGGAGACGGTAGTATTGATGTCAAGGAATTAAGATAATAGACTATAAAAGTGTTGAAATCAATGGCTTTTAGGATTTTAGAAGAAATCTTAAAAGCTATTTTTCAATTAGAAAAACACCTTGTGGGAACAGTTTGAGTGTAGATTATAACAGAGTATGTTGGCACTATAGATGTTTTAGGGGGGAGTGAACAGGATGAACCAGGACTTGACAAGTGAAATAATCAGTAAAATATTAGATATCGCAGCTTTTATGAAAGCTGAAGATTACATAAAAATGCCAGAGAAGGTAAACATTGAAGTCTTTGTAAGTCTATCAGATAAAGAAAGAGATATCTATGAGACCTTAAAAAAGTTTTGGTAGTTAGTATTAAGGATAATGATATAGATGCAGTTAATGCTGCAACCTTTTCTAATAAGTTACTTCAAATGGCATACAGTTTTGTTTAAGATGAAGATAAAGATATGATTCGTATCCATGATATTAAACTTGATGCTTTAGAAGATTTAATAGAAGGTGCCAATGGAAAACCTGTTCTGATAGCTTATTGGTATAAGTCATATTTAAGAAGAATAAAAGATAAATTTGATGTAAGAGAACTTAAAACAAATGAAGACTTTAAAGAATGGAATCAAGGTAAAATTCCTGTACCCATTACCCATCCAGAATCTGCTGGTCATGGACTTAATCTACAAGATGGAAATGATTAGTACACAGTTCAGAAAAGAGTGAATGAGATGATTAAATATTAGATAAATAATGTTTGGTATATCTAATTTTATATAATTTCAATCTCTATAGTTTGCGTGGATATCTATCAGCATACTTGACAAAATCCGACTATTTTAGTATACTTTAGCCAATATTAAAAGAAAAGGTGGGAAAATTGTGAAGTTATTTCTTCAATTGTCTCCTTTGGCAACTGCCAAGGCACAATGTGTTTGCAGTCAATTTTTGATTGGTTATAAAAATTAAACATTTTGAAAGGAGAAATAATGGAAACAATAGTATCCGCTTTATTAGTTTTTGTCTCTACATCAATTGACTACTTAGTTGTTTTGACTATTTTATTCGCCAGTCAAGGCAAGGAAGGTTTGAAATCAATTTATGCAGGACAGTATTTAGGTACCGGGCTGCTTGTACTGGCTAGTCTTATTGCCGCTTACTTTTTAAATTTTATTCCACAAGATTGGATTATCGGACTCCTTGGTCTAATTCCACTAGGTCTTGGTATAAAAGCAATTTTTGTGGATGAAGATATTGATGAAGAAGACATCGAGGGAAAAATTACCGGAGATGGATCAAAAATTTTAGCATTTACAAGTTTAACAGTGGCAATGGGTGGGGATAATTTAGGAATTTATATTCCCTATTTTACAGGAAAGAGTTTGATTGAGATTGGTATAACTTTAGTTATATTTGCGTTAGGAATTTTGATACTATGCAAATTATCTCAAAATCTTGCCTCAATTTCTGCTATCGGAGAGATTGTAGAAAAGTACGAAAAAATAATTGTACCAGTCGTGTTTATTGGGCTCGGTCTCTATATATTGATTGAAAATGGAACGATTAATTATTTCATATCCCTAATTGCAAGTTAATAATCTATTTTTATATTTTAGACCTATTAAGGGAAATCTTTAGTAGGTCTTTTTTATTTACATTAAATTCTCATATCTGTCCCTAGGGGTATGAAAAGCAATAATTGTGTAGGATGTTAAAAGTAAATGTTAAATTCTTACCTGTGATATGGCAGGTAAATTATACGAATAGAAAGACTGAACAAGAAAGAAGAAGTTATATTTTAAGAATACTCAAAAGACTATGTATTAGCAAAACCAAAAATAATAAATAAATTTCGATAAATCTCGTCGACTATATTTATGGTATTTTAGATATACAAGTAATAACTATATATTATAAGTAAATTTAGATATAGGGATAATATAAAACATAAAAAATATACTTATGGATATATTCTCACATACGAGGCTTTTGAGAAATATCAAGTTTTATCCATACTGACCAATCAAGCCAATGGGAAGCGGGAAAAGTGCTGGGCCTCTCCCGGCCCTACACCTTCTTTAAAGTGATCCTTCCCGTGGTCATCCAAAGAAGCTTCCCCGCCTACTCCAACGAAGTCATTACACTAGTAAAAGATACCTCCCTCGTTTACATCTTAGGTGTTATGGACATATTGAAAGCGGCGAAATCCGTATCCAATACCATGTCCTCCATCTTGCCCTACGTTTACGTAGGCATCGTGTACCTTATTATCGTGGGCATCTTAACCGTTATCCTCAACAAAATGGAAAGGAAGATTCAAGCGTCATGAAAATCAGCGTAAGAAACTTAGCGAAAAGCTTCGGCGATCGGGAAATCTGGAAGGGAATCGATTACGATTTCACCTCCGATTCCATCATTTCCATTGCGGGGAAAAGCGGCCAAGGCAAAACCACCTTCCTCCGTTGCCTAAACGGCTTAGAAACCTACGACGAAGGCACCATCACTTTCGACGACGAGCTCATGCCCGTGGGTAAAACCGATGCGGAAAAAATCGGCATGGTGTTCCAGGGATACCACCTCTTCCCGAAACTCACCGTTTGGGAAAACATCCTCCTCGCGCCCCTTTACCACGGCGTAGAAAAAAGTGTGGCGGAAAAGCGGGCCCTCCAACTTTTAAAAGACCTGGACATCGAAGACGAAAAAGACAAATACCCCCGCAACCTTTCCGGCGGCCAACAACAGCGGGTGGCCATTGTGCGAGCCTGTATGCTCGAGCCGGACATCCTCTGTTTCGACGAGCCCACATCGGCCCTCGATAGCGACACCATCGACAAACTCGCCCAGATTATGGAAAAACTGAAAGAAAAAGGCATGGGCATGATCGTCGTTACCCACGACAGAGCCTTCGCCGAGAGAGTAAGCGACCGCATCCTCCACTTCGAAGAGGGGAACCTGCGGGAAGAAAACCTGAAAGCTATTTAAACAACTCCTAAAGGAAAACGCTCTCGAAAGAGGGCGTTTTTTGTGTGGAGAAGTAAAAGACTCCTTATAAGTAAAACAAATTTCATTAGAGAAAAGCACTGGAAACATAGACTTTTACTAAATGAATTGATAACATATAATTATCAATCTATCCTTTAGCGAGTGGGTTAAGGAAATAGTAAGACAAAAACCGAAAAGGGAGTGATGCTGAAAACTATAAAAGAACCGAATGCACAGTGCTATATTTGGGAGCAACGAGTGCTATAGAGGGAAAAGGTTTCTCTTATAGCGAAAAAGCAACAGAATATTTATAAAAGGAGAAACTATGCAGAACTTGAAAAAAGGTTTTTTGACCCGCGGTATCGCGTGGCTACTTGCATTTGTAATGGTGCTTACCATTGTGCCGTTCAGAGCATTTGCAGAAGATGAGCTAGAAGTATCCCCCCCTGAAGCCCCAAGTCAAGTTAGGGATGCAGCAGCACCGGAAGACACATCTACTAGTGCCGATGCAAAAAATGCAGTCCACGGTTTTGTAGGAGTCTTAGTTGGTGGCGACATTAACGCTGATTTAGCAAAGGAAACAGGCCAAAGATTTAAGCCAATAGAAGGTGTTAAAGTCTACTTCCAATGGTATGAAGCAAAAGGAAATAGAACTTCACCAACCTACTATGCAGTTTCAGGAGCCGACGGACAGTTCCATATTAAGGTAAAATCATACATCGGCCGAGATCGAAAATTAGTAAAATTCGATGCCGATACAACTGTATCTGCAGGTGATGAATCCTATAAGATGTGGGTAGATGAATCTACTATTCCAGAAGGCTACCAACTTCAATACTCCACAGGTGAAGGGGTAGAATTTACAGACAGAAGTGTAGCAGGGGGTGGATATAACCTAGCTCCAAATACTCTTGTAAACTACAGAGTCCTTCTAATGAAAAAACAAGATGAAGCTAAGATGCACAAGGAAGCAACGCCAACAGGAGAACAAATTTATGGCGGATCAATTGGTCAAGGAGCTGTTCGTGGTAAGGTATCATGGGACTATGAATCTTCAGGCGGTATCCAATGGGGTATTGTATCAACTCCTACATCACCAGCTGGAGGAGTAACAGTAACAGCATCCTACCTATCTGACTATGCTCTAAAACAAATATACAGTGCTGATACAGCTAAAATGCTAGGGCTTTCCAAACCAAGTGATATTCGTGGATCAGGTTGGACTTTCAAACTTGAAACCCAATTACAAGAATGGATTGCAAAGCAAGTAGCTAAAGAGAAAGATAAATGGATAGCAGAAACAGTGAGTGCAGTTACAAATGCTGAAGGGGATTACAAGATTCAATTTAAGGGAACTTGGGGACCTCATAGAAATACTTCTGCAGTAGCTGAATATACAAGAGAATCAGGAAAATATTATGCAGGCGATGCCCATAAATGGACTGCAGAAGAAGTAAACCGCCTTGGTACAGTTGCAGGAAATGCTAAAGATGGATCATTCTTAACAGGTGCACTTGACTGGAATGAAAAACACGTCAACTCTGACTGGTTATTTATTTCTACTAAAGATACAGATGATGTGGTAAAGAGGACTCCATGGAACTACAACTGGTACACAGGCTCTGACAATGGCTGGGGTATCCATGGTGGTTGGGCTCAATCAGCTTTTGGTGTATCTACAGTCCAAGCTGCTAACTCAACAAGAGCTGACTTTAACCTTGCACCAGCAGAAATTAAGTTCAACATCACAAACTTTGATACCCAAACAAATACTGCAATACCAGGAGATGTAGCAGTAACTAAGACTGCAGGTCTTCCTTACAAGAATACAAATGATTCATTTAAAATCGTATGGTATGATCAAGATGGAAAGAAGATAAAGGAAGAAAAAACACAACAACCAACATCAACAGGTGCATTAGCAAAAGCAACTTATGATACAACAGGTGTTACTGAAACAAAAACCTTTATAGCAAAACTTCACTATGTTGACTCAAAAGGAAATCTAGGGCCAGCTTTAGCCCAAGATGCCTTTACTGTTAAGATAGGTAGGATTGTAGTGTCTGCCTATGATGATGTAAATATTGCAAACCCTGCAGCTAATGATGAATCTATGAAGGGTGCAGCATATTTAGCAGAAGGTCTTCCAGAAGGACTTACAATAGATAAAAACACAGGTACAGTATCAGGAAATGCAAAAGTTCCTGGAAAGTACACTGTAACTGTTACAATCTCTATTCTTGATGAAGATTCTGGCGAAACAATGGAAGGAACATCTAACTACCCAGCCCTTGTTACAGACTCGCCACTAGAACATGGAGAAGTTGGTGTTGAATACAATAAGACTGTAAAACCAGCAGAAGTTGAAGGTTATGTATTTAAAAATGTTACTTCCAAATTCATAGATGGCAAAGCTATCGAAGGCCTAACAATTACGGGAGATCAAATTACAGGAACCCCAAAAACAGAAGTTGCAGCTACTCAAGAAGGTCCAAATGTAGAAGTAACCTATGATATCTACAAGCTAAATTCTAAGGGCGAAGAAGCCCTTATAAAAAAAGGTCACAAGGATTTAGTACCTTTAGAAATTACCAAGGCAGAATCTCAAGCACCAAAATATGAACCAGCATATACTGATGTGGAAGGAACACCAGGAACTGAAGTAACAACAAAAGATCCTAAGTTCCTAGACCAAAAGAGTGAAGCTGATCCAAAACCAGAAGCCAAACCACAACCAACCGGTGAGAAATTTGCTTTAGGCGATGGAGCTCCACAAGGTGCGACTATTGATGAAAATACTGGTAAGGTAACTTACACACCAACTGCAAGAGATGCCAACACGACTGTAGATATTCCGGTTAAGGTAACTTATTCTGACGGAACTATTGATGAAACTCTTGCTAAAATCAAGGTTGGACAAGCACAATCTGATTCTTACCAACCAGAATATACTGAGGTAGCTGGAGAACCAGCAAAAGAAGCAACTTCAACCCCAGCATTTAAGGATGCTGATGGTCAAGCTACTGCAAAACCAGAAGGTGTTGAATTTACTCTAGGTAAAGATGCTCCAACAGGTGCAACAGTTGATAAAACAACTGGTGAAGTTAAATACACACCATCAATAGATGATGCAGGTACTATAGTAAATATTCCTGTAGTTGCAACTTATAAAGACGGCTCAACAGATGAAGTGAAAGCGCCTATTAAGGTTGCACAAGGAGATAACTTAAACTACGAACCGGAATATAAACCTGTCGTAGCTCAAGTTGGACACAAAGTTATCATTGAGTCTCCAGAATTCCACGATAAGGACGGAAATATAGCTGATCCTAAGCCGGCAGTTACAAAATATGAGTTCGGAAAAGTTGCTAAAGAAGACGGCACTGAAGAAGATGTAAGAACAGGTCTTGCTATTGATGCTAAAACAGGTGCAATCACTTATAAAGCCGTAGATGCCGATAAGAACACTGTCATTGAAGTACCGGTAATAGTAACTTACGCAGATGGATCAAAGGAAAGCATAAAGGCAAAAATCGACGTTCAATCTGATGCAAACTTCTATGATCCAAAAGCTAAACAGCTAACAACTGACCAAGGAATCGTGCCAAATGCAGAAGATGGGGTTGTGATTGATAATAATCCTCCAGAAGGAACAACCTATATTTGGGAAGCAGTACCAAAGGTAAATACACCTGGTGAGACAACTGGAACAGTTAAGGTAACTTACCCAGACGGAACTGTAGACTTTGTAGAAGTTCCAGTAACTGTAACAGAAAGTGCTTCTAAGAAAACAACTGTTGACGATACAAACATAAAAACAGTAGACCCAACAGGTCAAAAACAAGGAACTGGTATAGTAGTTACAAATCCTGACGGAACAACAGTCACTGCAAAAGATAAGAATGGAAACAACGTACCGGCAGAAATCAATAAAGTAACTGGCGAAATCGAAGTTACTCCGGGAACAGATGCAACTGATCCAATCACTGTAACCGTAACAGACAGCGACCTTGATGGAGGAAGCAAAGACATTAAAGTTCCAGTAGCAGAAAAAAGTGCACAACCTGAAGTTGCAGCACCAACAGCAGGAGATCAAACAATCTCAGGAACAGGAACTCCAGGCGCAAGAGTAAATCTGGCGTTAAAAGGTGAAAAAGGATCTGAAGACACACCAATTGCTAATGACGTAGCAGTTAAAGAGGATGGAACTTGGACAGCCGACGTTCCAGCTGGGATACTCTTAACAGAAAATGACGCAGTTGTAGCTACACAAAAAGAAGATGGCAAATCTGTGTCCGATCCAGTAGAAGCAACAGTAACTGAAAAAGCAAAAACAGATGCTGAAAAGAATCCGGCAGTTGATCCAGCTAAGACAGAAGTTGCAAACAAAGATAAGTTAACTGATGACGAAAAAGCTAAAGTAGTAGAAGCAGTTAAGAAAGCAAACCCGGAAGCTAAAGACGTAACAGTTGATGATAAGGGTAATGCAACCTTAACTTACGCAGACGGAACAACAAATGAAATTCCTGGAGAAAAGACAGTAACTGAAAAAGCAAAAACAGATGCTGAAAAGAATCCGGCAGTTGATCCAGCTAAGACAGAAGTTGCAAACAAAGATAAGTTAACTGATGACGAAAAAGCTAAAGTAGTAGAAGCAGTTAAGAAAGCAAACCCGGAAGCTAAAGACGTAACAGTTGATGATAAGGGTAATGCAACCTTAACTTACGCAGACGGAACAACAAATGAAATTCCTGGAGAAAAGACAGTAACTGAAAAAGCAAAAACAGATGCTGAAAAGAATCCGGCAGTTGATCCAGCTAAGACAGAAGTTGCAAACAAAGATAAGTTAACTGATGACGAAAAAGCTAAAGTAGTAGAAGCAGTTAAGAAAGCAAACCCGGAAGCTAAAGACGTAACAGTTGATGATAAGGGTAATGCAACCTTAACTTACGCAGACGGAACAACAAATGAAATTCCTGGAGAAAAGACAGTAACTGAAAAAGCAAAAACAGATGCTGAAAAGAATCCGGCAGTTGATCCAGCTAAGACAGAAGTTGCAAACAAAGATAAGTTAACTGATGACGAAAAAGCTAAAGTAGTAGAAGCAGTTAAGAAAGCAAACCCGGAAGCTAAAGACGTAACAGTTGATGATAAGGGTAATGCAACCTTAACTTACGCAGACGGAACAACAAATGAAATTCCTGGAGAAAAGACAGTAACTGAAAAAGCAAAAACAGATGCTGAAAAGAATCCGGTAGTTGATCCAGCTAAGACAGAAGTTGCAAACAAAGATAAGTTAACTGATGACGAAAAAGCTAAAGTAGTAGAAGCAGTTAAGAAAGCAAACCCGGAAGCTAAAGACGTAACAGTTGATGATAAGGGTAATGCAACCTTAACTTACGCAGACGGAACAACAAATGAAATTCCTGGAGAAAAGACAGTAACTGAAAAAGCAAAAACAGATGCTGAAAAGAATCCGGTAGTTGATCCAGCTACAACAGAAGTTGCAAACAAAGATAAGTTAACTGATGACGAAAAAGCTAAAGTAGTAGAAGCAGTTAAGAAAGCAAACCCGGAAGCTAAAGACGTAACAGTTGATGATAAGGGTAATGCAACCTTAACTTACGCAGACGGAACAACAAATGAAATTCCTGGAGAAAAGACAGTAACTGAAAAAGCAAAAACAGATGCTGAAAAGAATCCGGCAGTTGATCCAGCTAAGACAGAAGTTGCAAACAAAGATAAGTTAACTGATGACGAAAAAGCTAAAGTAGTAGAAGCAGTTAAGAAAGCAAACCCGGAAGCTAAAGACGTAACAGTTGATGATAAGGGTAATGCAACCTTAACTTACGCAGACGGAACAACAAATGAAATTCCTGGAGAAAAGACAGTAACTGAAAAAGCAAAAACAGATGCTGAAAAGAATCCGGTAGTTGATCCAGCTACAACAGAAGTTGCAAACAAAGATAAGTTAACTGATGACGAAAAAGCTAAAGTAGTAGAAGCAGTTAAGAAAGCAAACCCGGAAGCTAAAGACGTAACAGTTGATGATAAGGGTAATGCAACCTTAACTTACGCAGACGGAACAACAAATGAAATTCCTGGAGAAAAGACAGTAACTGAAAAAGCAAAAACAGATGCTGAAAAGAATCCGGTAGTTGATCCAGCTAAGACAGAAGTTGCAAACAAAGATAAGTTAACTGATGACGAAAAAGCTAAAGTAGTAGAAGCAGTTAAGAAAGCAAACCCGGAAGCTAAAGACGTAACAGTTGATGATAAGGGTAATGCAACCTTAACTTACGCAGACGGAACAACAAATGAAATTCCTGGAGAAAAGACAGTAACTGAAAAAGCAAAAACAGATGCTGAAAAGAATCCGGTAGTTGATCCAGCTACAACAGAAGTTGCAAACAAAGATAAGTTAACTGATGACGAAAAAGCTAAAGTAGTAGAAGCAGTTAAGAAAGCAAACCCGGAAGCTAAAGACGTAACAGTTGATGATAAGGGTAATGCAACCTTAACTTACGCAGACGGAACAACAAATGAAATTCCTGGAGAAAAGACAGTAACTGAAAAATCAAAAACAGATGCTGAAAAGAATCCGGTAGTTGATCCAGCTACAACAGAAGTTGCAAACAAAGATAAGTTAACTGATGACGAAAAAGCTAAAGTAGTAGAAGCAGTTAAGAAAGCAAACCCGGAAGCTAAAGACGTAACAGTTGATGATAAGGGTAATGCAACCTTAACTTACGCAGACGGAACAACAAATGAAATTCCTGGAGAAAAGACAGTAACTGAAAAAGCAAAAACAGATGCTGAAAAGAATCCGGCAGTTGATCCAGCTACAACAGAAGTTGCAAACAAAGATAAGTTAACTGATGACGAAAAAGCTAAAGTAGTAGAAGCAGTTAAGAAAGCAAACCCGGAAGCTAAAGACGTAACAGTTGATGATAAGGGTAATGCAACCTTAACTTACGCAGACGGAACAACAAATGAAATTCCTGGAGAAAAGACAGTAACTGAAAAATCAAAAACAGATGCTGAAAAGAATCCGGTAGTTGATCCAGCTAAGACAGAAGTTGCAAACAAAGATAAGTTAACTGATGACGAAAAAGCTAAAGTAGTAGAAGCAGTTAAGAAAGCAAACCCGGAAGCTAAAGACGTAACAGTTGATGATAAGGGTAATGCAACCTTAACTTACGCAGACGGAACAACAAATGAAATTCCTGGAGAAAAGACAGTAACTGAAAAAGCAAAAACAGATGCTGAAAAGAATCCGGTAGTTGATCCAGCTAAGACAGAAGTTGCAAACAAAGATAAGTTAACTGATGACGAAAAAGCTAAAGTAGTAGAAGCAGTTAAGAAAGCAAACCCGGAAGCTAAAGACGTAACAGTTGATGATAAGGGTAATGCAACCTTAACTTACGCAGACGGAACAACAAATGAAATTCCTGGAGAAAAGACAGTAACTGAAAAATCAAAAACAGATGCTGAAAAGAATCCGGTAGTTGATCCAGCTAAGACAGAAGTTGCAAACAAAGATAAGTTAACTGATGACGAAAAAGCTAAAGTAGTAGAAGCAGTTAAGAAAGCAAACCCGGAAGCTAAAGACGTAACAGTTGATGATAAGGGTAATGCAACCTTAACTTACGCAGACGGAACAACAAATGAAATTCCTGGAGAAAAGACAGTAACTGAAAAATCAAAAACAGATGCTGAAAAGAATCCGGCAGTTGATCCAGCTACAACAGAAGTTGCAAACAAAGATAAGTTAACTGATGACGAAAAAGCTAAAGTAGTAGAAGCAGTTAAGAAAGCAAACCCGGAAGCTAAAGACGTAACAGTTGATGATAAGGGTAATGCAACCTTAACTTACGCAGACGGAACAACAAATGAAATTCCTGGAGAAAAGACAGTAACTGAAAAATCAAAAACAGATGCTGAAAAGAATCCGGTAGTTGATCCAGCTACAACAGAAGTTGCAAACAAAGATAAGTTAACTGATGACGAAAAAGCTAAAGTAGTAGAAGCAGTTAAGAAAGCAAACCCGGAAGCTAAAGACGTAACAGTAGCAGACGATGGAAAAGCAACATTAACCTATCCTGATGGAACTACGAACACCTTGACACCGGATCAAACAGTAACTGAAAAGGTCACAAAACCGGATGACAAAACAACCTCTGTCGATGACAGTAAGGTTAAACCCGTCAATCCGACGGATGACGCTCAAGATACGGGCATTATCGTCAAGAACAAAGACGGCGATACGAAGATTTCTGCTAAAGATGAAGACGGTAAAGATGTACCTGTTGAAATCGACGAAGACGGTAAAGTCATCGTAACACCGGGCGAAGATGTGGACGGACCCATCACGGTAGTAATTGAAGACAAAGATCTACCGGATGGCAAAGTTAAAGTCGAAGTACCTGTCAACGGTCACGAAAAGGGCAGAGACGACAACGGAAACAATTCCGGCAAGGACGACGGCGGTATCTGGCTGAAACCTGTTAACCCCTCCGACAACAACAAGGTTGACGACAATAAGGGTGGCAAGGATAAACACGAAACCGCTATTCACAAGTTGTATATCTACGGCTACAAGGACGATACTTTCCGTCCCGAAGGTAATATGACTCGTGCCGAAGCGGCCGCTATGATTGCACGCCTCAAGGGCCTCGATATGTCCAACAACGCTAGACCCAACTTCAGCGATGTTAAGAGCTCCTGGTACAACGCAAGCATTAATGCTGTTGTAAGTGCAGGTTATATGAAGGGTTATCCTGACGGAACCTTTGCTCCCAATGGCAAGATCACTCGTGCTGAATTTGCACAAATGATTATGGCCATCGATAAGGCAAACGGCGCCGTAGTACCTTTCGCCGATGTGAAGGGCCACTGGGCTGAAGCTGCCATTGCGCAAGCATACGGCAACGGACGCATTGCAGGTTACCCGGACAACACTTTCCGTCCGAACAACAACATTACGCGTGCTGAAGCGGTTACTGTTCTCAACAAACTCTTCGATCGCAGTGTGAACGAAAACGGCCTCGCCGCTGTTCGCGCAGATATCGTACCGTTTGTAGACGTAACGGCAAACCAATGGGCTTACAACGAAATCGTCGAAGCATCCAACACACACGAATTCTACCGCACCGAACAAGGTAAAGTAGATGAAACGTGGGTTAAGCTTCTTCAAACTTGGAAGCGAGCTTTAGAAACACGCTAGAATTAAAAAAAGAACTGAGCTTAGGCTCGGTTCTTTTTTTGTGCGCAGAAGAAGGGGGGCTGTGTTTGATGATGTGTGGCGAGCGTGCAGGCTCGCCCTTACGGTTGCGAAAGGAATGATTATTGCGACTATGTTTTTATCGTGGAAGAGGAAGGTATTAATCCGAAACAGAATCAAAAATTGCGGATGAAGCCCAATGTAGGGGCGTGCCTTGCACGCCCGCAAGGGGTATGTGAAGATAATTGTATTTTTGCAAAAGAACCTATCTAACAGAAACAAACCATTCATTCTTTTTCAGGGGAAAGGAATAGGGCGTTGCGATTCGCCCTCTTTCCTTTCCCCTGAAACCCCAATCCTTTCCACCCTAACGCTTTTTAGATGTGCGAAGCCCTAACGGGCTTCGATTTGTATTGGGCCGTGTTGCGAAAAGATGTTTTCTAATTGGATTATTAATTGTCGCCTTCGTCTGTCGGGCGAGCAGGCTCTCCCCTACGGGAGCGTAAGGCGAGTTTCACATTGTAGGGGCGGGTCCTACCCGCCCGCAAGGGATGTGCGAAGATGTTTATACAACTGAAATACATTTCTTCCGTATGGATCCCATATGATGCGGAAAATGCCGCAGGCATTTTCTTCTGATCAAGAAGCCGGCCAGAATGGGGTTGGGGTCCGCGGGGAAGGGGAAATGCGGCCTTTGCCTCCGAGCCCTTTCCCCTTCCCCGCGAAGAGATTTTTAGGTTGATGTAGATTTTTCAAAGAGGTATATGGTTTATGAATTGTTTTTTTATTGCCGCCCACATTTAACGGGCGAGCAGGCTCGCCCCTACAGGTGCGTAAGGAATGGATACGTACTATATTATATTGGGCGTGTTGCGAAATGCAATTCGCTGAATTGGTCCTTAATTTTCGCTCACGTTTGACGGGCGAGCAGGCTCGCCCCTTCTTGAGAGGATATAAATATTTAATAGCAAGCAGATCCGTGAAGGGTCTGTTTTTAATATATTTTATATTAGTATACTATAAGTGTAATTAATGGTTTATAGTCTAAATTTGCTTATAGATGGATGCTATAAAACAAAAATTTTTATAGGTTTTAAAGTTGATACATGAGAGGATTAAAATGAAGAGTGTTTTGATTATAGAGGATAATAAAGAAATTTCATCACAAATGGAAAAGTATTTAGTTAATAATGGTTATGAAGTAGAGATTGCATCATCTTTTTACGAAGCAAGCTATAAGATGAATGTAGACATGGATGTGGCACTATTGGACATAAATCTACCAGATAAAGACGGTCAACATTTGATAGAAAGATTAAAAGATAAGGACATAAGAGTTTAAGAGTGCTAGAGATGAAAGAGATGGGTATGAATATTATCTTTTTTCTCAAACAGATTCAAGACCACATTGGTATGATATAAAATTTAAATATTATCAGACATTATTGAAAGAATTAGGTGGGGTTGCTTTAGATGGAGGTAGGTACTTCACGTCTTGCCCTGAAATAGATGGAATTACATTAGACAAAAACAAAAGCTTTAGTTGGGATTTTTCTTATAGATATTTTACTAAGGGTACTTTTCTTTACAAATTAAATCAGTTTTTCTTTTTTCAAGAAACCTTCAGTGATAAGTTCTCAAGACAGGAATTCTTTGAAGTAATACTATTATTTAAATCGGAAGAAGAACGTATGGAATTTAAAGAATTTATTAGGAATAATTGGTGTAAGAGAAACGAATATTTAAAACATGTACATATGCCAAATATTCCGAATTTTCCTCAGTACAAAGAGGGGGCATTTGTTGAGGAATATGAAAATGCATTAGTTCTCAATAAAATGCTAGAAGAATTTAGAAATAGTGCAGAATAAATATGTTCCCACATACGAGGCTTTCCTAAAAAATTAAAATTTATCCATACTGACCACTCGAGCCACGCCGAAGCGATAGCATTGTTGGCGAAATAGGGGGGGAAACGGTGGGGTTCGTGTAAAGTCTATCCAAGAGTGCGAACGAAGTGAATGTGATGGAACAAGCGACTGTGAGAGACGATAGTATTGATGTCAAGGAAAATAAGATGGTAAGCTAAAAAAGGTAATATGACAAACTAAGAGAAGGAATTTATTGAGTTAAGGAAAATAATTGAACAACTTGAAAATGATAATATACTAAGGTTCTAATGACCTCTGTTAGTCTACACATTTCTTGACAGTTAAAAATAAAGAAAGCTATATTACAAATGGGTTTGACTTTATAACATGCTTTATGTAGATTGATATATAATAAATATCAAATATCTATAGCAGGGAGGCTAAAAATAAAATGTTTCATATCACTAAAAATACCAATAAAGCAAGAAATATAAGGGAGTGGGTTTTGAGTATAGGAGTAGCTTTCTTGTTGGCCCTATTTATAAGAACTTTTATTTTTCAGACTTCTTATGTTGAAGGAAGTTCCATGTATCCCACCTTTGAAGACGGGGACTTATTAATAGTCAACAAATATGAGAATATCATCAACCCCCAAAAATACACCAGGGGAGATATTATAATTTTTTCTCCCCCAATAAAAAATAATAAAAAATGTATATAAAAAGAGTTATGGGTTTGCCAGGCGACAAGATAAGTATAGAAGGAGGTAAGATATACATTAATGGTGAACTTTTAAATGAACCATACATAGAAAATGGTTTATACACTGACCCAATTTATTCAGCTAAGCCGCATACCATTTTGGAAGGTGAACTTTTTGTAGTTGGCGATAATAGGTATCCTGGAGAAAGTGTTGACAGTAGGACTTTTGGAGAAGTTCCTTTTAAGAATGTAGTGGGTAAAGTCAGCTATAGAATTTTTCCCTTAACAAAAATATGACAGTTTAATTAATATAGCTACAAAGATGGGACATAATCATTACGTCCCATAAATAAGGCCACACTACTATATTAGTTCCTTTTTTTTCGAGTGGTCGATAGGAAGAAGGAGGTGTGAAATGATTCTAAATCCAATACCGACAGGCGCATAAAGAGGCGAAGTCCTCTGGCAGAATGGAGGATATATGATACGAATCGATCATCTTGTGAAAACCATAGGCACACAAACCATCCTACAAATCGACCATTTGACAATCGACGAAAACCGGCGCATCGGTCTGATCGGAGACAATGGCGCCGGCAAGACCACCTTCTTAAAGCTGCTCGCCGGCCGGGACGACGACTTTGCCGGCGAAATACAAGCGACGCTTCCGGTGTTGTACATGCCCGCCGTGGGAAAAGGCGACGGGTCCCGAACGAACACACGCGATCCCCGGAGCCCCGGCCAGCGACAAAGGGCGCGGCTCGAGGAATTTTTGGCACAAAATGACACATTTTTGCTTATCGACGAACCCACATCGCATTTGGATATCCGCCAAATTCAGGCCCTCGAAGAGAGTCTGTGCCGACGAGAGGGCGGCTATATGGTGGTTTCCCACGACCGGGACTTTATTGAACGCACCTGTGACTGTATCTTCGAACTCGACGATACGACCGTCGAAGTCTACAATGGCGGGTACCGATTTTATGTAGAAGAAAGGGAGAGGCGCAAAAAGTTTGCACAGCGGGAATACAATAACTATGTAAAAGAAAAGAAGCGGCTACTGGGCGTCGGCGATCGACTCAAAAAGCAGTCCGGTAGGGTGCGGTCTACGCCCAAGCGCATGGGAAATTCCGAGGCGCGCCTCCACAAAATGGGCGGGCAGGGCAACAAGAAAAAGCTGGACCGACAGGTAAAATCGGTTCAATCCAGAATCGAGCACTTGGAGAAAAAGGAAAAGCCGAAAGAGGCAGCCGAGATTCGCTTGTCGGCGCCCGCATCGGAAAAAATCCACAGCAAAATTCTGATCCGCGCAGAGCATTTGAACAAGCAGTTCGAAGACTGCGTCCTCTTTCAAGATGCCGAATTTACCATAGAAAACGGCACCAAAGCCGCCTTGTTGGGCGACAACGGCGCGGGCAAGACCACCTTGGTAAGCATGATCCTGCGCGGGGAAGGGATATGGGTACATCCGAAACTGAAAATCGGCTATTACAGCCAAATGGGGGAAATTCTTACGGAAGAGGAAAGCATACTCGACAACGTCGTGCCCACCTCGATATACGACGAGAGCATGACGCGGATCGTCTTGGCGCGCCTGGGACTCGAAGGCGCCGATGTGCACAAAACCGTAGAGCGTTTGAGCGACGGCGAGCAGGCAAAGACAAAACTCGCAAAGCTCATGACTTCGGAGTTTCATTTTCTGATACTCGACGAGCCGACCAACTTTTTGGACATTGCGACCATAGAGGCGCTGGAACAGCTGTTGATCGCCTACGACCGCCCGCTTCTTATGATCACCCACGACGTTTCGTTTATCGACGCCGTGGCCGATGCGCTGCTTCTTATAGAAGACCGAAAGATCCGCGCGTTTCAAGGAAATTTCAGCGACTATCGCCATCGATCCGATCGAAAGGCATCGGAGGACGAAGAAAGGATGCGGATCGATTTTCGGCTGAGTGCCATCAACGCCGCCCTCTCTTCGAACCCGCCGAAGGGCGAGCGCGAAGAACTGGAGCGAGAATTTCAAGAATTGTTACAACGCAAAAGAGAACGCTCCTAATGCATCGTACAAACGGCCCCGCTGAGGGGCTGTTTTTGTTGAATGCGCGCTTTGTAGGCGTGTATTCCCACAAAAGGGGTATGCTTTACAGGAAGGCCCATTCTACAAACCAACGGCAAAGGAGAAGCAATGAAAGCGGTCAAGTGGAGCACGTTTTTGAAAGATGTGTTTATCTGCGCCTTAGGGTCCTACGGCGGTCCCGAGGCGCATTACGGCGTATTTTCGTCGCGATTGGTAGAGCAAAAGAAATACATCACCGAGGAAGAACTCACCGAAATGATCGGATTGTTTGCCCTGGTGCCGGGTCCCGGTAGCACGCAGACCATCACCGCGGTGGGCTATTATATGGGCGGGCCGATCTTGGCGCTTCTCACCTTCTTGGTATGGGCGCTGCCGGCGATCCTCATTATGGGCGGCGTCGGCGTGTTCTTTACCCATATCGACGGAAGCGGCGACCTGAAGCCCCTCCTCACCTATCTGCCCGCGGTGGCGGTGGCCTTTATCGTATATGCCGCCGTCACCCTGTCGCGAAAGGTGCTCAAAACCCGGCGCGACTTCGCGCTCTTTGCCGTGATGCTCGCCTTAAGTCTCCTTTTGGTGGGCCGATCCATGTGGGTCGTGCCCCTTCTTTTGATCGCGGGCGGTCTCGCCATCTTGTGGGAATACCGCAAAGAGGGCGCGGGCGAGCGCATTCGCTACCGGCCCAAGTGGTGGATTTTGGCGGCGGTGGTAGCCATCGCCCTCGTCAATGAGGTGCTGCGGGCGCAGGTCCAATCGCCCTGGGTTATGCTCTACACCTCCTTTTATCGCTACGGCTATTCCGTCATCGGCGGCGGACAAATCGTCATCCCCCTTATGATTCAAGATTTGGTGCATTCTCAATCCGCCATCTCGCTGGCGGACTTCCTTTCGGGCTATGCCATCGACCAAGCGGTGCCCGGGCCGCTGTTCAGCTTTGCCGCCTTTGTATCCGCCCGCGCCATGGAAGGGAGCGACTTCGCCTTCTTGGCGGGACTTTTGGGCGGCTTCGGCATCTTCTTGCCGGGCATCCTACTCGTGTTCTTCATCTTCCCCCTGTGGCGCGCCCTCCGAGAACTCACCCGCGTACGCCACTTCCTAGAAGGCGTAAGCATCACCGCCGCGAGCCTCATCGCCATGACCGCCATCACCCAAATCGCCGCCCTTCCCGTAAAAATCGACCTCTATCTCGCCGTCGTCGCGAGTGCCGCCTTGCTATTTTCCAAAAAAGTGCCCGCGCCCCTGATCGTCCTCGGTGCCCTTTTGGCGGGCATAATACTATGAACATTTATATAGATATATAATAGAAGAAAGATTTTAAGTACAGGAGTAAAACATGGCCAAAATCAACAGAAAACAGACACGAAACCATCGTTCATCCTTTGGAACCCTTGTATCGCGAGGATTCAAAAATCCTCATCCTCGGCTCCTTCCCCTCGGTAAAAACGCGGGAATACGGATTCTTCTACGGCCATCCTCAAAACCGGTTCTGGCCGCTGATGGAGGCACTCTTCTACGAGCGACTCAGCACAGAAATCGCCGAGCGGCGCGCATTCTTGCTCGCGCACCATATCGCCGTCTTCGATTCCATATACCAATGCGACATCATCGGCTCGGGAGATGCGAGCATCAAAAACGTCGTGCCGTCCGATCTCCGACAAATCTTCGAGACCGCCGACATCCGCCGGGTATTTTGTAACGGCGCAACATCGTACAAATATTACAAAAAATACCATGCCGACAAAAGCGACATCCCCGGCGTAAAACTCCCCTCTACCAGCCCCGCCAATGCGCGGTATCGACTGGATGACCTGGAGAAAGCGTGGAGCGCGATACGCGCGTATGTGGAGTAGCGGGGAAGGGCGTGTCCGGAGCAAAAGAGATCGTCGCGCGTTTCTGCATCGGCATCGTCGCTTACCCTTTTCTAGCGAAAGAGATCCTTCGACGCGGGGCTGTCGCCCCTTGCTCAGGATGACAATGGGGGCGGTAATGCGTTCCGGCACGGGCTATTGCGAAACCCTAACTTTGTCACCCTGAGCGGAGCGCAGCGGAGTCGAACGGATCTCCGTAAGCTATTGCGGGTTGACCGCTTGCACAATGCTGATTGCGCGTCCTTTTGCCCGAAACATGAGAACGTGTTGCGCGCTTCGCAAAACCCTATACCTACAGACGCCATTTCCGATACAATATCCAGAGAGGAGGAAAGCCGTGAACATACACCTTGCACCCCGGCGGTGGCAGGGCGCCGTATCCGTGCCGCCGTCAAAATCCCTGGCGCACCGCCACATCGCCCTCGCCGCGCTCTCGCCGCAAGGGGGCGTGGTCGAACTCGACGAAATCTCGCGCGATGTCGCCGCCACCATTCGCGCCGTAACGGCATTGGGGGCGAACATACACAAAGACCGCAACCGCATACATATCGGCGCCGCCCGCACCGTAAAGACCGCCGTCATCGACGCCGACGAAAGCGCCACCACCCTTCGCTTTTTCCTCGCCATCGCCCCGGCCCTGGCACAGACCGCCGTGTTTACGGGAAGTGCGCGCCTCGGCCAAAGGCTCGGGGAAGCCGGCCTCCGCACCCTCGCCGAAGCGGGCGTAGCGGTAGAAGGCACAGGCCTTCCCCTCACCGCCCGCGGCCCCTTGCGCCTTCGAAAAATCACCGTCGACGCATCAAAAACCGCGCAGTTTGCGAGCGGCTTCCTATTGGCCGCACTCGCCATGCCGGGGGAGGTCGCGGTAGAAATAAAGCGGCCCGTATCCCGTCCCTATATCGCCATGACCGCCGAAATGATCCGCCGCGCGGGCGGCGCCATACAAACTGTCCCCGGCGGCTATATCGTGGGCGATGCGCCCCTACAAAAAATCGAGGCAAAAATAGAAGGCGATTGGTCCCAGGCGGCATACTTTTACGGCGCCAACGCCCTCGGCTCCTCCGTGCGGGTACAAAACATACAGCCAGACAGCCTGCAGGGCGACCGCGCCGTGGGCGAATATATCGAAACCCTCCGCACGGGCGGCGCCATCGATCTGACCGACCACCCCGACCTCTTTCCGCCGCTGGCCGTCGTCGCATCGCGCTTCGGGGGCAAATTTTATGGCATAGAGCGACTGCGAAAAAAAGAGAGCGACCGCATTCGCGCCACCGCCGATCTCCTCGGCGCATTGGGCATCGACTGCGACTACACAGACGGCATATTTACCGTCCGCCCGGGCAGGTTGCAAGGCGGCACCGTCGATGCGCGGGGCGATCACCGCATCGCCTTTTCCGCCGCCATGGCCTCTACCGCCGCAGATGGCGCCGTCGTCATACGCGGCGCCGAAGCCGTAGACAAAAGCTGGCCCGGCTTCTTCGATGCCGTACGCCGATTGGGAGGAAAACCATGTACTATATAGGAAGAAAAATGCAACTCACCGTTTTCGGCGAGAGCCATGGCAAAGGCGTGGGCGCCCTCATAACCGGCCTGCCCCCGGGCCATCGCATAAATCCCGCCGCCATAGACCGCGAAATGGCGCGCCGAAAACCCGGCGCCTACGGCACCCCCAGAAAAGAACCCGACTCGTGGGAAATCCTCTCCGGCATCTATCGGGGGCACACCACCGGCATGCCCCTCGCCATTTGGGTGCCCAATCTCGATCCCCGGCCCGACGACTATACAGACATGCCCTTTCGCCCGGGTCATGCCGACTACACCGCCCACATCAAATACCGAGGGGCAGAAGACCCCCGGGGCGGCGGCCATTTTTCCGGCCGGCTGACCGCCCCCCTCGTCGCGGCGGGCGCCATATTGAAAGACATCTTGAAGCCCCTCGGCGTTACCGTCACATCGAACGTCGCCGCAGTCGGTGGAAAATCCGATCCCAAAGAAATACAAGCGGCCCTGGCGCGCGCTAAAGCCGAAAAAGACTCCCTCGGCGGCATCGTCGACCTCTGTATAGCGGGCGTTCCCGCCGGCATCGGCGGCCCGCGTTTTCGCGGACTCGAATCTGGCTTATCGGCCGCCTACTTTGCCTTGGGCGCCGTAAAAGGCGTTTCCTTCGGCGCGGGATTCGACGCGGCCAATAAAAAGGGATCCGAGAACAACGACCCCTTTCGGATCAAAGGCGGCGCCGTTGTCACCGAAACCAACCACGCCGGCGGCATCCTCGGCGGCATCGCCACCGGATCCGACATCGTCGCCCACATCGCCGTAAAACCCACCCCCACCATCGGAAAAGAACAGAACACCGTCGACCGAAGCGGCAAAGAAATCTCATTCGCCGCCACAGGCCGCCACGACACCGCCATCGTCCTGCGCATACCCGTCGCACTCGAAGCGATGAGTGCCCTCGTGATCTTGGACGAAATCGCATTGGTAAGAGGAGAACTATGAAACAAAACATCGTCATCATCGGCATGCCCGGCGTGGGCAAAACCACCATCGCCCGCGAAATCGGACGCCTGTATCACATACCCGTCATCGACATCGACGAGGAAATCGTAAAAACCCATGGCGATATTCCTGCCATCTTCGCCGAACGGGGCGAAGCGGGATTTCGCGCCATCGAAAAAGAAAAAGTGCACATCGCCGCCAAGGCGTGGGGCGTCGTCATCGCCACCGGCGGCGGCAGCGTACTCGATCCCGAAAACGTAGAAGCCCTGCGAGAAGGGGGCAAAGTCTACTGGCTGCGCCGGCCCCTGGAAGAACTTTCCTCCGACGGGCGGCCCCTTTCCGCCGGCGGGCTCCAAGCCGTCGAAAAACTCTGGCAAGAGAGAAAACACATCTACGACGCCTCTAAAGACGTCATCGTGCACAACGTGCGCATACGCGATGCGGCAGAAGAGATCGTGCGGGACTTTCGGGAGGAATAGGGGGTGGCGTAACAAAACCTTGTCATCCTGAGCGTAGCGCAGCGAAGTTGAACGGATCTCCGTAAGCTATTGCGGGTTGAAAGGTTGCACGGTGCCTATTGCGTGACGTATTGCCTGACACAGAAGGACCGCCGCGCGTTTTGGCACCGGCTTCTTAGCGGACTTTACATAGGGAAAGAGATCTTTCGACGCGGGGCTTCGCCCCTTGCTCAAGATGACAGGTGGGGGAGGGTCACGGCAAGGCGTGATACCCCACTCTGCTATTGCGTTTAGTATTTTTGTCATCCTGAGCGGAGCGCAGCGGAGTCGAACGGATCTCGAGCCTGCTATTGCGGGTTGACTGCTTGCACGGTGCCTATTGCGTGTCTTAGTGCCAGAAACAGAAGGAGTCGTCGTGCGTTTCGGCATCGGATTCTCTGTGGACTTTACATGGGGAAAGAGATCTTTCGACGCGGGGCTTCGCCCCTTGCTCAAGATGACAGGTGGGGGAGGGTCACGGCAAGGCGTGATACCCCACTCTGCTATTGCGTTTAATATCCCTGTCATCCTGAGCGAGAAGCTATGCTTCGAGTCGAATGGATCTCGAGCCTGCTATTGCGGGTTGACTGCTTGCATGGTACATACTTCGTGACATATCGCCCGATACAGAAGATACCGCCGCGCGTTTCGGCACCGGCTTCTTGGCGGACTTTACATAGGGAAAGAGATCTTTCGACGCGGGGCTTCGCCCCTTGCTCAAGATGACAGGTGGGGGAGGGTCACGGCAAGGCGTGATACCCCACTCTGCTATTGCGTTTAATATCCCTGTCATCCTGAGCGAGAAGCTATGCTTCGAGTCGAATGGATCTCCGTAAGCTACTGCGGGTTGAAAGGTTGCACGGTGCCTATTGCGTGACGTATTGCCTGACACAGAAGGACCGCCGCGCGTCCCGGCACCGGCTTCTTAGCGGACTTTACATAGGGAAAGAGATCTTTCGACGCGGGGCTTCGCCCCTTGCTCAAGATGACAGGTGGGGGAGGGTCACGACAAGGCGTGATACCCCACTCTGCTATTGCGTTTAATATCCCTGTCATCCTGAGCGAGAAGCTGTGCTTCGGGTCGAACGGATCTCCGTAAGCTATTGCGGGTTGAAAGGTTGCACGGTGTCTATTGCGTGACGTATTGCCAGAAACAGAAGGACCGCCGCGCGTCCCGGCACCGGCTTCTCTGCGGACTTTGCATAGGGAAAGAGATTCTTCGACTCGGAACGGGGTTCCTCGCTCAGAATGACAATAGGGCGGGTCGTGCGTTCCGGCAGAAGCTATTGCGAAACCCAACCTTGTCATCTTGAGCGGAGCGCAGCGGAGTCGAACGGATCTCAAGTTGGCTATTGCGGGTCTACTGCTTGCACGGTGCCTATTGCGTGTTGTACCACCCTAAAACATAACCCATACCTATACCGCCTCTTTCCCTCACAAAATACTCTCCCATAAATCCTCACGCTCCGGATTCATCGCATCAATCAAAGCCTCTTTCTTTCGCCGGTTCCATCCTTTCAACTGCTTTTCGCGAGCGATCGCCACATCCACATCCCCCGCCACCTCGTAATACACCAGCTTATTGACATTATATTTCGCCGTAAACCCGGCAACCGACTTCTCCTTGTGTTCCCATACCCGTCGCAACAAATCATTGGTAACCCCTATGTATAACGTACTGTCCGTTTTGTTGCTTAGAATATAGACAAAATAATCTCGCATATACACCTCTTTCTTGGGTTAAAGTGCAAAATTATCCGGCAATGCCATTGTACCCATTTGCCCGCACTTAGAATGACAATGGAGCAGACAAAAACCTTGTCATCCTGAGCATAGCTTTTGCGGGGAAGTCGGATCTTTTGAATGCTATTGCCAATTTATTCTTGTCATCCTGAGCGAGAAGCTGTGCTTCGAGTCGAATGGATCTCCGTAAGCTATTGCGGGTCGACTGCCTGCACGGTGCCTATTGCGTGCCTTAGTGCCCGATACAGAAGATACCGTCGCGCGTTTCGGCCTCGCCCCGCACTCAGAACGACAATCCTCTCCCTCCGCATCCACCCCAAAACCCCACCCCATTCCGTAACCCCACCGCCACAAAAGCCAAAAATCGGTAAAAATACCGCCGCGCGACAAAAATGGTGTCATTAAACTGTAATTTTACTAAATAATACAATCGTGTATAATGAAATTACCATAGGACGGGACAGAGTCCGAAAATTTCGGGCCCCGACTATGAGATCCCCATCGACTTCGAACTTGAAGGCGAAGGTACTCGATGGTATAATGTAGTAAGATTCACAGGAATATGCCTGGGAGAATCTGAAAATTCATAAGGAGGTCGTAAGACAAGATGAAAAAGAAATTTCTTAGCCTTGTACTAGCACTAGTCATGGTACTCGGCACCTTCGGAAACGTCTTTGCGGCTGCCGCTACGGATAAGAAGGAAGTTCCCAAACTGACTTCTACCAACCAAAAGGTTCAATGGCTTATCGATAACAAGATTGTCATTGGTTTGGCAGACGACGAAGGCAAAGAAACCGGAAACATGGACCTTGACAGTCCGATCCGCAGAGACGCAGTCGCTAAGATGCTTGTATACGCTATCGGCGAACAAGACTTGGCAGCAAAACTGCAAGGACTTTACCGCCCCTTCCCGGACGTAACCGTTGATTCTATCGTAAACGGCTACATCTCCGTAGGCGCAAGCAAGTCCTCCCCCGCTAACGGTCTTCCCTTTATCGAAGGCTACAACGAAGACGGTACCTTCCGTCCCCAAAGAGAAGTTAGCTATGCGGAACTCGCTAAGATGCTCGTAGTTTTGGTGAAGGAAGACTTGACCAAAGACATGGCATACAAGGCGAACAGAGACTGGGCAACCACCTGGATGAGATGGGCTGCACAAGAAGGTATCTTGGACGGCGTAAGCGTTGCTGACGAACACGCTAAGGCTCCCCGTAAAGATGCATTTGCAATGATCTACAATGCATTCTACAAGCTGAGAACTGTTAAGCCGGTTCCCACCAACGAAACCCGCGGCATCATCAGCAAGAAATCCGTAAACTATGATTTGGTTCTCAACCAAGGCGATTTCGAAAAGAAATTCAAGGTTACCAACGAAACCGTATTTGTTTCCGCTAAGGGCGACACCCAACTCTGGTTGGAAAGCATCCTCGACAGAAACAGCTACTTCGTAGGTTCCTTGGTACGTGTACTCGCTGACAAAGACGGCAACGTAAGCCACATTATCGAAATGGGTAACCCCGTTGTTGGTTTGCAAAACCGCACCACCGCTTGGGTAGACCTTGGCAACAAGACCCTCGACCAAGCACAAAGTAGCTTCGCCGTTGACGCTAAGGACGATGTTACCCTTAAGGTAGATGGCGAAAACAAACTCGATAACATCAGATTCGGTGGCGAAAAATATCAAACCACTTCTGATACTGTTTACTATGTAGCAGACTACGACCAAAACATCCTTACCCAAATGAAGGATAAGGCTGCCGTAGCTAAGCTTCTCGGCGACAAAACGGAACGAGTTTACCTCGCTTACGAAGTGCTGCCGAAGTCCGGCGTTAAGGAAGCTAAGGTTGTTGTATTTAACAACGCTAAGAACCAAGACACCAACGACATCGTTCGTGTTGAAAAGGCAGTTTCCCGCCCCGACTTCATGCTCAGCTTCCAAAAACCGGGCTACAACCCGACAACGATTGAGCAAGTTGACCTTCGCAAGATCGACACTGTATGGCCCTATAACTACAACTTCACCAACTATGACGTAATCGACCTTGCACACCGCAATGGTGAGCTTAGAAACGGCAACGTCTTGATCGATTACGAAAAGGATCCGATCTACGAAATTAAGGATCTGCAATTGGTAGAGCCTGACAAGACCACCAAGAACGTGGAAATCGAAAAAGCCAACAGCATCGTGCTGAAGGATAAATACGGCTTCACCAACAGTTTCGACCTTTCCGCCAACACCAAGACCTTCTTCCGTAACCAACTCGTTAAGGGAGAAAAGGTACAAATCGAATTGGCTGAAAACGGCAACAAACTTGCCATCATCTCCGTCGTTCCCGAGACCGACGAACTCAGAGGCAAGATGGTAGACAATAGCGATGTTGCTAAGGATCCTGAAGTTGTAACCGGTAAGTTTATCTCCTTCACCCCGGGTGAAAACGGACAACTGTCCCACGTATTGGTTTACCTCAAAGACGGAGACACCTACTCCCCCCGCAAGACTCCCTTCGTTACCAAACTTGGAGTTACTAAATTTGGCGTAGATGGAGCTTCTAGACCCGCAGCAGGCGACGTGCTCGAAATGACCATTAAGAGAATCAACAACGACAACATCGTTGGTGAAATCATTGATGTCAAGAATCACGGAGCTACCTTCGAAGATGCTCTTGCACAACACAAAGAAACATCTATCAAAGAACTGAAAGATGCTAATTTGTTGACGGATGCAATTGAAAAGGCAATCAACGATGCAGCAACCTTTGCTGAAGTAAACGACATCGTTGATAAAGCCAAAAACCCTGCAGTTTATGATTTCATCGCAGCTGAAGCAAAAGTAACGGCTAAAGATGATATCAATGTAGATGCTCCCACCAAGAAAGCAATCGAAGATGCAAAAACAGCTTACGATGAGCTGAATGCAGAACAAAAGGAAAGAGAAGATGTTAAGGCAGCTATTGCGAGCTTGAATGAAAAGATCGAAAAATACAACAACGCAGCTGACGAAGACCTCGAACCCATTGCTTAACTTGTGTTAGCATCTAGAACAAAAAACTCGCGTTGAAAAACGCGGGTTTTTTATTGCCCAGAATTCGTTGCAGACCGCCTCCACCGCATCTCCAAAAATTCTCCCAAACTTTTTCCCATTCCCATAGGTAAAAAATGCGCCCTTATTCTATTACTCGTATGAAGGGGCAAGAAAGACACAGCGCCGCCTCCCTTCGGCGGCGCGGAATGAGAAAAGGAGAATATTATGGCAAGTGTAAAAAAAGCGTTGCGCCTGACCCACGACGCGGGCGTAGGCGAAGACGGCAAGCAAAAGACGCGCAGCAAGACCTATTACGGCGTGCGCGCCGAGGCGACCAACGAAAACATGCAACAGGTGGCGGAAGCGCTGAACACGCTCTCTGAAAAAGAGGTCATCTACGTCGAAGCGATCACCACCGAGCGATTGGCATAAGGAGGTAAGGGATGGAAAAAACGTATCTGAATATGAGCTTTGCGGACGCGGACGACAAGTCTATGACCTTGCGGGTAGATGACCCCAAGGCGGATCTCACCGCCGAGGACGTCATGACCGCGGTCAATGCCATCATCCAAAGCGAGGTGTTTCGCGACCGCGCGGCGCTGGTGCGCCACAAAAAGGCCGAAATCTTTACCGTGAGCTCTCGCGTCATTCTGGACCAAGAGGAAGCGTAAAATGCCCTTAGAGCAAATCCTCTCGCTGATCGCCAACACCGGCTTTCCCATCGTGGTGGCAAGCTATATGATCCTCCGCATGGAAGACAAACTCGAAATGCTCAACAAAAGCATTCTGGAGCTCAGCCACTCGATCGAGAAGAGCGTGAACTAAAGGGAGGGCGGAACCATCCGCTCTCTTTTTTTACCATCTATTGAACATATGTTCTAAATTTGCTATACTGATAGCATGAAAGGGGTGGAGACATGGAATGGGAAGTACCCGAAACGGCGACCGACGCCGAGTTCGTCGCGGGTTTGTGGACGGAGGCAAAGCCCTATGTGCGTTTCTGTATTAGACGCATACAGCCCTTTGCGCCGGATTGGGAAGATTTGGAGCAAGAGGCGGCGTTGATATTGCTCCGTTGTATCGAGGACTACGACGAGGAAAAGGGCGTTCCCTTTCACCTGTACTTTAAGACGCAGTTGGAGTATTTCTTAAAGGACGATCTGAAAAAACGGCTGCGGCAAAAGGCGATTCCCCTCGAAGGCGAAGTGGCGGATGCGACGCCCGCTGACGACGACGTAGAGGAAGAGGCGGCCCTCAACGAGGCGTGCGAGGAAGTGCGCCGTGCCATCGGGCGCCTGGCGCCGCGCGAGGAGACCGTAATTCGCCTGTTTTACTATGAGGATCTGTCTATTTCTGAGATTGCGGGGTTTTTGGGGTTGCAATACGCCACCGTGGCGAATACCAAGTGCCGCGCGCTCAAAAAACTGCGGCGTCTGTTGTTTTAGAAAGCGTAGGAGGGTAATATGCGTATAGATAAGCGGCTGATTCACTATAACTACATGTCTCGGCGGGGCGTGAAGGTGCGCTACATCGTCATTCACGATACCGGGAACGAAAACCCCGGGGCCGATGCCCTGGCGCACTACCGCTACTTCGGCGGCGGCAATCGGCGGGCGAGCGCGCACTACTTTGTAGACGATGCGGGCGTGGTGCAAATTATCGAGGATGCCTACGCTTCGTGGCATTGCGGCGACGGCCGGGGGAAGCGCGGCATCACCAACACCAACTCCATCGGCATCGAACTCTGTGTGCACCGGGGGAATGATCGGGCAAAGACCCTGGCACACGCGCGCACCCTCGTGCGGGAACTCATGGCATTTTACGGCGTGCCCAAGGCCCGCGTCGTGCGACATTACGACGCCAGCGGGAAAACCTGTCCCCGTTCCATGGCGGCGAACGGATGGGCCGAGTGGTATGGGTTTTGGGAGAGCTTATGAACAAGCGGCGAGGATCGGCACCTCGCCGCTTTTTTTGTGGGGAAAAGGACCTTGCCTGGCGAAGAAGGGGGTGTTGTGCGTTCCGGCAGATGCTATTTCCACCCCCATCCTTGTCATCCTGAGCGGAGCGCAGCGGAGTCGAAGGATCTCGAGTGGCCTATTGCGTGTTATATTGCCTGGCGAAGAAGGGGGTGTTGTGCGTTCCGGCATCGGCTTCTTCGCGGACTTTATGTAGGGAAAGAGATCTTTCGACGCGGGGCTTCGCCCCTTGCTCAAGATGACAAGTGGGGGTGGGTCGTGCGTTCCGGCAGAAGCTATTGCGAAACCATAACCTTGTCATCCTGAGCGACGCCGAAGGCGGAGTCGAAGGATCTCGAGTGGCCTATTGCGTGTTATATTGCCTGGCGAAGAAGGGGGTGTTGTGCGTTCCGGCATCGGCTTCTTCGCGGACTTTATGTAGGGAACGAGATCTTTCGACGCGGGGCTTCGCCCCTTGCTCAAGATGACAAGTGGGGGTGGGTCGTGCGTTTCGGCATCGGCTTCTTCGCGGACTTTATGTAGGGAACGAGATCTTTCGACGCGGGGCTTCGCCCCTTGCTCAAGATGACAAGTGGGGGTGGGTCGTGCGTTTCGGCATCGGCTTCTTTGCGGACCCTACATAGGGAAAGAGATCTTTCGGCGCGGGGCTTCGCCCCTTGCTCAAGATGACAAGTGGGGGTGGGTCGCGCGTTTCGGTAGCGGCTTCTTTGCGGACCCTACATAGGGAAAGAGATCTTTCGACGCGGGGCTTCGCCCCTTGCTCAAGATGACAAGTGGGGGTGGGTCGTGCGTTCCGGCAGAAGCTATTGCGAAACCCCATCCTTGTCATCCTGAGCGGAGCGCAGCGGAGTCGAAGGATCTCGAGTGGCCTATTGCGTGTTATATTGCCTAAGACAAAAGGGGTGGTCGCGCGTTTCGGCACAGGCTTCTTCGCGGACTTTATGTAGGGAAAGAGATCTTTCGACGCGGGGCTTCGCCCCTTGCTCAAGATGACAAGTGGGGTGGGTCGCGCGTTTCGGCATCGGCTTCTTTGCGGACTTTATGTAGGGAACGAGATCTTTCGGCGCGGGGCTTCGCCCCTTGCTCAAGATGACAAGTGGGGGTGGGTCGCGCGTTTCGGCATCGGCTTCTTCGCGGACTTTATGTAGGGAAAGAGATTCTTCGACTCGGAACGGAGTTCCTCGCTCAGAATGACAGGTGGGGAGGGTTGTGCGTTTCGGTGCGGGCTTCTTTGCGGACTTTATGTAGGGAACGAGATCTTTCGGCGCGGGGCTTCGCCCCTTACTCAAGATGACAAGTGGGGGTGGGTCGTGCGTTCCGGCAGAAGCTATTGCGAAACCCTAACCTTGTCATCCTGAGCGACGCCGAAGGCGGAGTCGGCCGCTCCGTTAGCCAAATCGAAGATTTGGACTGCGCGGCATCTGACCTACGACGAAATCGAAGATTTCTGTTAGGTCATGAATGCATCTCCGTAGCCTACTGCGGGTCGAAGGTTTGCACGGTGCCTATTGCGTGTTGTATTGCCTAAGACAAAAGGGGTGGTCGCGCGTTTCGGCATCGGCTTCTTTGCGGACTGTATTTAGGGAAAGAGATCTTTCGGCGCGGGGCTTCGCCCCTTGCTCAAGATGACAGGTGGGGAGGGTTGTGCGTTCCGGCAGATGCTATTTCCACCCCCATCCTTGTCATCCTGAGCGGAGCGCAGCGGAGTCGAAGGATCTCGAGTGGCCTATTGCGTGTTATATTGCCTAAGACAAAAGGGGTGGTCGCGCGTTTCGGCATCGGCTTCTTTGCGGACTTTATGTAGGGAACGAGATCTTTCGGCGCGGGGCTTCGCCCCTTGCTCAAGATGACAAGTGGGGGTGGGTCGCGCGTTTCAGCACCGGCTTCTTTGCGGACTTTATGTAGGGAACGAGATCTTTCGACGCGGGGCTTCGCCCCTTGCTCAAGATGACAAGTGGGGTGGGTCGCGCGTTTCGGCATCGGCTTCTTTGCGGACTTTATGTAGGGAACGAGATCTTTCGACGCGGGGCTTCGCCCCTTGCTCAAGATGACAAGTGGGGAGGGTTGTGCGTTTCGGTGCGGGCTTCTTCGCGGACTTTATGTAGGGAAAGAGATCTTTCGGCGCGGGGCTTCGCCCCTTGCTCAAGATGACAAGTGGGGGTGGGTCGCGCGTTTCGGCATCGGCTTCTTTTCAGACCCAATGTAGGGAAAGAGATTCCTCGACCAACCTAACAAACGAAAAACTGCGCACAAAAAAAGGAACCGCACGGTTCCTTTTTTATTTACACTTTTACTTAGACCGATTCTCCATAGACAGATATTTCTTATGCGAGTTGAGGTGTACGTAAGCGGGACGCAGGATTTTTTTGTCCTGTACCTGCTCCAGTCGGTGGGCGCACCAGCCGGCCATGCGGGCGGTGGCGAAGAGGGGGGTGTAAAGATCTCTCGGGATGCCGAGCATTTGGTACACGAGTCCGGAGTAGAGGTCGATGTTGGCGGCGACGGGGTAGTCGGTCTTTTTGCGTTCCTGCAGGAGTTTGCCGCCGATGTCTTCGACGAGTTCGACGAAGGCGTACTGATCGGCATAGCCCTTTTCGTCGGCGAGTTTTTTTGCCTGTTCTTTGAGCATGATGGCGCGGGGGTCGCTTAGGGTGTATACGGCGTGGCCGATGCCGTAGATCAGGCCCTTTTCGTCGAAGGCCTGCCCGCCCATGATGCGGCGCAGATAGTCTTCGATGTCGTCGCGATTGTGGATGTCGCGCACATTGGAGGCGATGTCGTCGAGCATGGCGGAGCACATGAGGTTGGCGCCGCCGTGGCGGGGGCCTTTGAGGCTGCCCAAGGCGGTGGCGATGGTGCTATAGGTGTCGGTGCCGGAGGAGGAGACGACGTGGGTGGCGAAGGTGGAGTTGTTCCCGCCGCCGTGTTCGGCGTGGAGGATGAGCATAAGGTCCAGGATTTTCGCTTCCGCTTCGGTGAAGTCGGAATTTTTGCGAATCAGGTGTAGGATGTTTTCCGCCGTGGCGAGTTCTCCCTCGGGATAGTGGATGACGAGGCTTTCGCCGTCGATGTAGTGTTTTTTCGCCTGGTAGTTGTACGCCATGATGACGGGGATTTTGGCGAGGAGGCTGATGCACTGTCTAAGTACGTTGGCGGTGGAGGTGCCCTCGGGGTCGACGTCGTAGGAGTAGAGGCTCAATACGGAGCGCATCATTTTGTTCATGACGTTTTTGCCCGGCACTTTGAGGATGACGTCTTCGAGGTAGTTGCGGGGCAGGTCCTGTTCTTCGCGCAGCAGGCCCTTAAAGAATTGGAGTTCCTTTTTGGTGGGGAGATTGCCGAAGAGCAGGGTATAGGCGACTTCTTCGTAGCCGAAACGATTGCTGCTCCTGAAGTCGTCGACCATGTCGCGCACGGAGTAGCCGCGGTAGAGGAGATCGCCCTCGACGGGGATCTTTTTGCCGTCGACTTTTTCGTAGCCGTTGACGTAGCCGATGCGGGTGATGCCCACCAGTACGCCGGTGCCGTCGGCATGGCGCAGGCCGTGTTTGACGTCGTATTTTTCGTAGAGCTGGCGGTTGATGTAGTCGCGTTTGGTAATGTTGTCGGCGTATTCCGCCAATCTGTGGTCCATTTTTTGATTTAACATAATTCACCTACAATCTTTGTAACAGTGCGTCGATATATTCTACGGTCGTAAGGGTGCCGCCCAGGTCGCGGGTGCGGGTGGCGGGATCGGACAGTACGTCGTGGATTGCCGTGCGAATGCGCTCGGCGGCGTCGCGCTCGCCGATGTCTTCGAGCAGCATGCACGCGCTTAAGAGGAGGGCGGTGGGATTGGCGATGCCTTTGTTTGCGATGTCGGGGGCGGAGCCGTGCACGGCTTCGTAGATCGCCATATCGTGCCCTTTGTTCACGCCGGGGATCATGCCCAACCCGCCGATCAGGCCGGCGCCGAGGTCGGAGAGGATGTCGCCGTAGAGGTTTTCGGTGACGACGACGTCGAATTGGGCGGGGTGCATGACCATCTGCATGGCCATGTTGTCGACGAGGATTTCTCGGAGGGGGATGTCGTAGTCCTCGGCCACTTCGCGGGCGATGCGCAAAAACAGGCCGTCGGTCGCCTTCATAATGTTCGCCTTGGTGACGACGGCGACCGATTCGCGGCCGAATTTTGTCGCGTAGTCGAAGGCGGCCTTTACGATGCGGCGCGATTTGCCGGCGGTGATGATTTTGATGGAATGGGCCTCGTCGTCGCTGATGACCTCTTCTACGCCGGCGTAGAGGTCCTCGGTGTTTTCCCGAAAGAGGACCATGTCCACGTCGTCGAATTTGAGGGGCAGTTTGGCCGCGGGTTTGATGGGGCGGATGTTTTGGTATAGATCGTATTTTTTGCGCAGTTGCACATTCAGGCTGCGAAAGCCGTGGCCGATGGGGGTGGTGATGGGGCCCTTTAAGGCGATGCGGTTTGCCTCCAACGATTCGTACACGGATTCGGGAATGTAGGCGCCTTCTTTTTCGAAGACCGCCGCGCCGGCGTGGACTTCTTCAAATGCGACGGGCACTTGGAGAGCATCGAAGACGGTGCGAACCGCCGATGCGATCTCGGGGCCGATTCCGTCGCCGGGGATTAAGGTTACGGTTTTCATAGTTTCCCCCTATGGTTTTTGGTGTAGTTCAGGTAGCCGCCCTCGAGGAGCATCGTTTTTTCCCGCGCGCTGAATTCGCCGTCTAAGGCGATGTCGCCGTGGGGGGTGTGCAGGACGAAGTCGCCGGTTTCTACGGCCGCGTGCAGGGAATCCATAGAGATCTCATCGTCCTTGCGAAGGCGGTCGTAGTCCTCGGGGTTGCGAAAGGTGAGGGGTAAAATGCCCATGTTCACCAAATTGGAGCGGTGGATGCGGGCAAAGCTCTTGGCGACGACCGCCTTTACGCCCAAATACAGGGGCAGGAGCGCCGCGTGTTCCCGGCTGGATCCCTGGCCGTAGTTTTCGCCGCCGACGACGATGCCGCCGCCGCGCTCTTTGGCGCGCTCGTAAAATCCTTCGTCGATGGTGGAGAAGGCGTATTTCGAAAGTTCGGGGATATTCGAGCGGTAGGGCAGGAGTTTTGCCGTCGACGGGCAGATGTCGTCGGTGGTGACATTGTCCGGCGCCTTGAGGAGCACCGTTTTCGTAAAGGCATCGGCGAGGGGCATACTCGGGGGGAAGGGCTTGATATTGGGGCCCATGACGGTTTCCTTCGGCCGATCCGCCTTGTCTTTGGGGTAGATGAGGTAGTTGGTGGCGTGTTCGTAGGATTCGGGTTCTTCGATGCCCGAAAGCGCCGCCACATCGTCGGGGGAGGCGATATAGCCCAGCACCGCCGATGCGGCGCAGGTTTCGGGGCCCGCCAAGTATACCTGTGCGTCCTTGGTGCCGCTTCGGCCCTTAAAGTTGCGGTTAAAGGAGCGCAGACTCACGCCGCCGGATTTGGGCGCCTGGCCCATGCCGATGCAGGGGCCGCAGGCGCTTTCGAGGATGCGCGCCCCCGCTGCGATCATGATGGCGAGCGCTCCGTTTCGCGAAAGGGCCTCGAGGATGGTGGCGCTACCCGGGGCGATGACGAAGCTCACGTCTTCGTGCACCTTTTTGCCCTCGAGGATCTTCGCCACTTTCATCATGTCCTTATAGGAAGAGTTGGTGCAGCTGCCGATGGCGACCTGGTCGATCTTTGTGTGTTCTAGTTCGTCGACTTCGGCGAATTTGTCGGGGAGGTGGGGTTTTGCCACGGCGGGCACCACCGTAGAGAGGTCGAGTTCCAGCACCTCGTCGTAGTCCGCGTCGTCGTCGGCGGAGAGGGGGGCGTATTGTTCTTCTCTGCCGTGCCGGCGCAGAAAGTCGCGGGTGTTTTCGTCGGAGGGGAAAATCGAGGTGGTGGCGCCCAGTTCCGCGCCCATATTGCAGATGGTGGCGCGGTCGGTGACCGACAGGGCGCGAACGCCTTCGCCGCTATACTCGACGATATAGCCGGTGCCGCCTTTTACGGTTTTTTCCTTTAGGATGCGGAGAATGACGTCCTTGGCGTTTACGCCGGGGGCGAGGGCGCCGCTAAGACGTACATTCAGCACCTTGGGCACTTTTAGATAGTAATAGCCGCCCGCCATCGCCACCGCAACATCCAGGCCGCCGGCGCCGATGGCGAGGGAACCCAGACCGCCCGCCGTGGGGGTGTGGGAGTCGCTGCCCAACAGCGTCTTTCCGGGGCGCGCGAACTGTTCCAAATGCACTTGGTGGCAGATGCCGCCGCCGGGCTTCGAGAAGATGAGGCCGTATTTTTCGGCGGCGGATTGGATAAACTGGTGGTCGTCGGGATTTTCAAAGCTCGCTTGGAGCATATTGTGGTCGATATAGGCGACCGAAAGCTCCGTCTGAATCTCGTCGATGTCCATGGCCTCCAGCTGGAGATAGACCATGGTGCCGGTGGAGTCTTGGGTCAGGGTTTGGTCGATCTTGATGCGGATTTCTTCGCCGCGCTTCAGTTCTCCGTCTAAGAGATGGGAACGAAGCAGTTTGTATGCCAGTGATGCCATAATACCTCCTGTGTCGACTTTAGTAGGGCGATAGCCGGGTAAAGAAAACGACATTATCGTTATATAATTCATATGATCGTTTACAAGGCATAGTATACTAGTTCTTGGCGAGAAAAGATAGGGTTTTCCTAAAATTCGATTGTATATTTTTGCAAAGCGGCGGTAATATTTGCGACCGCAAACAAAAAACGACGCCGAAGCGTCGTCTTTATAAAAGAGGTATAGGAAGTGGCTGTCGTTATTTTACGAGATCCAAAGCGCCTTGGGGCACGTAGATCTTTTCGTCGTTGAATACGGTGAGTCCGCCGATGTCTACCTTTTCGCCGTCAACGATGGCGTAGTTGCGGTAGGTGGGGAATTGGTAGAGCTTGCCGTCTTTTTTGATTTCGAGGATCGGGTTGCCGCCGTTGCGGTTAAAATTGACTTCCGCGCCCTTGGCGGTAAACGCGTCTCTGGAGTAGATAAAGAGTTGGTCGGTGAGCGCGTCGAGGTCGGTGCCCATGATCTTTTCGATATAGCGTCCGATTTCGTGGTTGTGTACGGTGCCGGAAAGGACGTCTGCGCCGTTGGCGTATACATACAGTCCCACATCGCCGCCCACGTGGCCGTTGGTAGTCCAACCCAGGCCGCTGCGCTTGCTGACGACATGGCCGAATGCGGTGTCTGCCGCCTTGGTGTTTTTGATGTATTCGATTTCTTCGGCGGTGAGGTCGATGCCGAAAGCTTGTTTGGCGACTTCGGCCGCGTTGGAGCGGTCTTCGTTTAAGAGGGCCGCCGCGCCTTCGCCGGTGAGCTTGGAGTTCTTAACGATCTTGGTAAAGTGGTCGATGTCGAAGCGGTCATAGCCCTTGGTGGTCTTGTCGTTGCCGATGGTGAAACCGCCGGTGCCGTGGTCGGTGGCGGAGATTACGACGGTGCCGGGGTGTTCCTTCGCGAACTTCTTGGCGACGCCCACGGCGTTGTCGAAGGCGAGGATTTCGGAAGCGATGCCCATCGGGTCGTTGGCATGTGCGGACCAGTCGGGCTTGGAGCCTTCTACCATGAGGAAGAAGCCCTTGTCGTTTTTAGAGAGCACTTGGATCGCCTTGTCGGTCATTTCTGCGAGGGAAGGTTCCTTGGCGGGGTCTCTGTCCCAGTCGTTTGCCAGTGCGGAAGGATCGAACATGCCCCAAATCTTATCGGCGGTGGACGCCTTCATGGCATCGGGGGTGGTGAAGTAGTCGTAGCCTTGTGCCTTGATTTCTGTGATCAAGTCTTCCTTGTCGCCGCGGTTTTCGGCTTCGAGGCTCTTGGAGCCGGCGCCGAGCACGACTTCCATGCCTTGGAATACTTGTTGTTCCGCCAGAGCGTCGTAGTTGTTGCGGTTGGGGTGGTGTGCGGAGAAGTCCGCCGGGGTGGCGTGTTGCACATTGGAGGTGGACACGATACCGGTGGATTTGCCTTGGCGTTCCGCCGCTTCGATGTGGTTTGCGATGGGCATCTTGGCGCGCTTTGCGTCAAAGCCTTCGCTGCCGGGCATACCCGCCTTGGAGGGGTAGCTGCCGACGAAGGGGGATTCTGACTTTACGCCGGTGGCCATAGCCGTTCCCGCCGGTGCGGAGTCGGCGATGGGGGTGGGGGCGTTGTTGGTGCGAATCAGGCCCGTCGCCATATCGTCGATATTCAGGGTATTGTCTTCGTCGATCCAACGGGCATAAGTAACAGCTTCTACGCTGGATCCGTCGGGGATCATGACGATCACATTCTTTGCCTTGCCGTAGTCTTCCTTCAGAGCCGCATGGGCGGGCATCGCACTAGCCAAGGTGGTGGTCAGGGCGAGGGCGAGGGCCGCTACGCGTAAAGTTTTTTTCATTTCTTTTCCTCCCAATCATATTTTATATTGCAATGGGAGTATACCGAAGCTTTATCGTTTTCATATAGAGTTATGATGGGGATCTGATTAAATTGTGTAAAGAATGTGTAAAAACACCTTCCCCTTATCTTAATCTGCGCCTTACGGGTTTTTTCTTTCGGTAATAGACCACCTCTTCAAATCCCAAGGCCTCGAGATGGGCCGCCCCGGCGGCGATGCCGCGGCCGATGTGCACGCTTTTGTGCGCATCTGAGGAGAGCGTGACGTTGTCTCCGCCCAAGTCCCTATATAAGGAAAGGATTTCGTCCTTCGGGTTGGCGTGGTCGAGGCCCTTATACCGGCCGGCGGTGTTGTATTCGATGGCGAGGTCTTTTTGAATCGCCGCCTCGAGGATCGCCGCCACGATATCGCGATAGGCCGAAAAGGGCGGAATGGCGGATTTGTCTTCGATATAGCGGTCGATATAGTCGATATGCCCGACGACCTGAAAGCCCCGGGTGGTCTCGATATTTTCGAGCATGGTCTCGTAATAGTGGGTGTAGTAGGATTCGATATCGGGGGTGCTGCGGCGCAGAACCGTGGCGATGTCCTTCTCGTCGAGGGAGTGGATGGAGCCGATAAAAAAGTCGAAGTCCAAATTTTCCATCAGCTCTTCCATCATGGTCTTGACATTCAGATTCAAGCCGATTTCGAGTCCGATCAGCACTTCGATCCGCTCGGCATAACGGTGGCGGATAAAGTCGAGGACTTCTATATATTCGTTAAAGTTAAAGGTATAGTCGATGGATTCGTTCTCTATCGTGCGATCGATATGGTCGGTAAAGGCCAGGACTTCGATGCCCCTTTCGATGGCGTTTACGACGTTCTTTTCGGGATCGGCGATGGAATCCATGGAAAAGCGGGAGTGGGTGTGTATGTCGATCATAAGACCTCCTTTGTGTCACTATGAAGTATACCGTTCCGATGTGAAATTTGTGAAAGATTTGAGTTATTTGCATTAAAATTTCGATCAGCGGGTATACAGGTGGTAACGAACTAAAATGGAGGTATGAGTATGATTTTTGATTTGTTCGACATTCGCAGACGGGAAAGAGAAAGATATTTGCGAGAAGAGAGAGCCCGTAAGTTTGCCCTGGGCGCGCTGGTAGGTGCGGCGGCAGGTATTTTGTTCGCCCCCAAAAGCGGCGAAGAAACCCGCCAGGAAATCGCCGATCGCTCCCGCGAATTTGCCGAAAACGCCAAGGAAGGCGCATTGGAAACCGCCGATGAATTGAGCTACAAGGCATACGAAGCTCAACAGGCGGTACAAAACACCTATGATGACCTGAAGCTCCGCGCGGCCATCAAAGCCGACGAAATGCGCGACGAAGCCGAAATCGCCAAGGCAAAGGCACGCGCCATCGGCGACATCGTGCGCGAAGAGGGCGCCAATGTAAAGGGCGAGCTCGACAAGAGCAAAGACGCCGTAGCCGATGCCGCCAAGGAAGTCGGCGGCGAAGTCAAGGAACAGGCGGAATCCACCAAGGACCAAATCGCCGAAAGCTCCGAAAAGATCGCCGATGCGGCAGAAAAGGCCGCCAAGAAAAACGACAAAAACAAGAAGTCTCAGGCGTAAGGCGGGAGGTCTCGATGGATACGATGATCACCTTGCACGACCTCTTACGATTTTTACTCTATCTGGCGGGGATCGGCGCTCTGGTCTATCTCCTGCTGGTCCTTAAAAACGTCGCCGGCATCTTGAAGCTGGTAAAGGGAAAACTCGACGCCCACGAAGCGGTGATCGACGACACCTTCCAAAAGCTGCCGACGATCACCGACAACGCCACGGTGATTACCACCAATGTGTCTCGATTGTCCACCGACGCCACCGAGATGGTCGAGATCGTAAAGCCCGAGGTGGAAAAGATCGCCGTGACCGTAGGCGGCGTAACCGGCACGGTGGACAATGTGGTGCGCACCGTCGACGAGACGTCGATACGGCTTTCCAATACCGCCAATGTGGTATCGGATTCGATATCCGACACGGCGAAGACGATTTCTTTCAACGCTAACAATATCGTCGACTATTTCTACATCCTCCGGGAAGTATTGGAAGCGTTGCGGGACGTATTGCGCACGCGCTAAGAGAAGAAAGGCACGGCATACCGTGTCTTTTTTTGTGCTTTTTTGAAAAAGCCGCAAAAGGGTTTGTTAGAGAATGGACAATCGATCCGATTTTTATGTGAAAGAATGCTATATATCACTATACAATAGTAAAGGAATACATAAGGGCAGCGTGGCCCGAAAAAGGAGGAAATTATGGTACGACGAATTCAAAGAACGACGATGCGCGTTCTCGTATTTGTACTGGTCCTCGCCGCGAGCTTTGCATTGGGCGAAGGGATCTGTAAAGAGAAGGCCTTTGCCTCCTCGTATCAACCGGGACCGCAAAAGATCATCATCGAAAAAAAGTAATCTGGCGCGAGGGCATGAAAAAGGACCCCGACCGAGTATATAATTTTCAGATCGTACGAAAACCCGACGATACGATCGTGAAGAGCTTCAAGTTAAAAGACGGCGAGAAAAAGACGGTGCAACTGGATCCACTTAACTCTCCAGTGCCGTCGACATCGGTAATGGTAGAGACGCCGCAACGCTATGTATTGGAGGAAATCCTGACCGGCAAAGAACACTGCCGCGTATGTTTTGAACCTACTACATGGCGACAACCCGCCCCGCTCAACGATTATCCCGTTTTGGTGAGCGGCGCCATGCCGGAATCCCTCCCCGACGGCGACTCGTTTGATGCCGCAGAAAAGCAGACAGAGACGGCGGAGCCCGCGCTTTCCGCTTCTTCTGAGATTATTGCGCCGCCGGTGGGACAATTTTTGCCGGGGCCGCCCGGTCCGGGCTCTATAGGCGAGGGCAAGTTCTGTGCGGATATCGGTCCCGACAATATCGCCCGCTTCGATTTGCCGATCCTCGAAGTTTTAAGCGGCATTACCGTCTATAACGACTGCGTGCCCACGGAGTGCCCCGACGGCACCTGCCCCCTAGAGCCGGAGGCACCCGTCCAACCGCAACAATCGCAACAACAGCAACAGAATGTAAACGTAGCGCCCATCATCAACAACTACATCACCAATACCATTACGGCACCGGAAGAAAAAGCGCCCGATGCCCCCAAACTCAAAAAAGAAACGGGCTTCCACTTTGCCTATATGATCGGCTATCCCGACGGCACCTTCCGCCCGAATTTTACCATCACCCGCGGCGAAATGAGCGCGCTCTTTGCACGCCTGCTCGACGAGCACATCCACACCGGCGCGCCGGGCGCGGCATTTCGCGACGTATACGCCGCCGACTGGTACACCGGCTACATCCACAGACTGACGCAGCTGGGCGTGATCGCCGGCTATCCCGACGGCACCTTCCGCCCGAATGCGCCGGTAACGCGGGGTGAATTTGCCGCCGTGGCCTCCAAATTCACCACCGGCAAGAAGCGGGTAGGCGGCTTTACGGACGTCGCCAACGACCACTGGGCGAGAGGCAGCATAGAAGAAGTGATCGCAGAAGGCTGGTTTAGCGGCTACGGCGACGGCACCCTCCGCCCCGATGCCCCCATCACCCGCGCCGAAGCGGTTACGGCCGTGAATAAAATGCTCGATCGCCGGGCGGATAAAAACTTTATCGGAGAAAGCGAATACGGACTGCGCAACTTTACCGACGTGCACATCGGCCAATGGCACTACTACGACATCGCCGAGGCCGCCAACGGACACTTCTACAATCGCCTGAACGACGGTTCGGAAGCATGGACGCGCCTTAAGAACTGACGGAATACAAGACGTCCCCGCATAGCGGGGGCGTTTTTTATTGCGGATCAAATCGCGCGGAAAATGCGGGAAAACGGCGATAGAACGGTTGCATACAAGGTACACTCATATAGAAATATACCGGGAAAAGGCCGGAAAAGGACCGGTGAGTTTTGTATAAAGATCGTAATTATACATACAAATTTCCGAGTCGCTCTGTACGCACCCGAGAATATACAAATTCTCGGCAATGCACAGGAAGCCGTTGTTTTCCCGCCGACTTGCCCGAAAATTTCGGAGAAGCGGGAAAATCGCGATTTTTCTTTTGTGGAATCGTTGTACTTATCGTATAATAAAAGTAGCGTCCGGAGGTGTGTATGAAACGCATAAAAATCATCGCCAATCCGTCCAGCGGCCGAGAAGGGGCCGTGGATATTCTGAAAAAGCTGATCGCGCCCTTTTCCCGCATGGGGGCGTCTTTGTTGTTGGAATTTACCCGCCATCACGGAGACGCCGAGGCCTTTGCCGCCCGCGACGACGGGGAGGACTGCATTATCGCCATGGGCGGCGACGGCACGGTAAACCAGGTGGTAAACGGCCTCTATGCAGAGAAGCGCAATGTGCCCTTGGCGGTGTATCCGGCCGGTACGGTAAACGACTTTGCGGAGTATTTGAAGATCCCCAAGGATCCGATCGAGTTTGTCTCGATGGTCGAACGCGGCCACGTGGTGCCGGTGGATTTGGGGTTGTGCGGCGACCGGGCATTTATCAATGTGTGTGCCGCCGGGCTCTTTACGGAACTGGGATACAGCGTCTCGGATGCGTCGAAGAGCTCTATGGGCAGGCTCGCATACTATTTAGAGGGCATTCGCTCCTTTCGGGTCAAGGATCTGTCCCGGGAGTATTTTCGCGTGCGGCTCGAGACCGCAGACGGCACCGTCGAGAAAAAGGTGATGTTGGTGATGGTCTCGAATTCTTCGAGCATCGGCGGCTTTTCGAGGATCAGCCCCGCGGCGAGTATCAAAGACGGCCTGCTGGAGGTCATCGCCATCGAAGAGATGCCCTTTCCCAAGATGATCGAGCTGATCACCGCCATCGGCGTGGGAAAACATACGGAACACGAACACTTTTTGTACTTTAAGACCGACAAGGTGACGATTTCGGCGGATCGTGCGCTGAGAATCGACATAGACGGAGAACCGGGACCGCACTTGCCCCAGACCGTGGAAGTGGTGGCGGGGGGCGTTCCCATGATTATAAATTAGGAGGAATTGCATTGGCATCTACGATTAAAGACGTGGCGAAAATGGCGGATGTGTCCATATCTACCGTATCGCGCGTTATCAACGATTCGAAACCGGTAAGTCCCGAGGCGCGGCGCCGGGTGCTCCACGCCATCGACGTGCTGGACTATAAGCCCAACGAAGTGGCGCGGAGTCTGGTGACCAAAAAGAGCAATCTGATCGGCGTCATCGTGTCCGATGTGGGGAACCAGTATGTTTCGCAGGTACTGCGCGGGGTCGAGGAGATCGGGCGCATGTATAATTACGACATTCTGCTCTCGTCGTCCTATGACGATCCCGAGGTCGAGATCAAGTTTGCCAAGCTGTTCAGCCAAAAGCAGGTAGAGGGGATTATCATTATCTCGGAGATTTTGAATCAAAAGCTCCTCTACAAGCTCGACGAGTTTAAGATTCCCTGTGTGGTCATCAACCGCTTCTACAATATCGACGATGCGCCCACGGTTACGATCAACAACAAGGCGGCGTCGTTCAATATGACCGATTACCTTATGATGTTGGGGCATAAGTCCATCGGCTATGTCGCCATGCGCAAGGATATGGACCGCACCAACGAGAAGTTTAAGATTCGTGGCTATCGCGACGCCATGAAGAGCGGCGGCTTAAAACCGCAGATCCTCTATGCCGAAGGCGCCACAGAAAAAGACGCGCTGGAGCTATTCGAGGACCACGAGGACGACATTCGAAGCGGCAAGTACTCGGTGCTGTTTTGCAGCCAGGATCTCATCGCCATTCACCTGATGAATGTGATGCGCGACCACGGCATGCGGATCCCCGAGGATATGTCCTTCGCGGGCTTTGGCGGCAGTTTCTTATCGGAGATTTACCGGCCCAAGCTGACGACGGTCAAAGAGCCCTATTACGACATCGGCGCCGTCGCCATCCGCAAGCTATTTAAGATTATCGACGAAAAGTCCCCCGAGCGGGGCGAGGAAATGATCCTCCTTCCGGTAGAAATTATCAAAAGACAGAGTGTCATCGATCGGCGGGAAACCGAGTAATCAGGCGATTTGAAAGGGGGCGAAAGCCCCCTTTTCTTTTTTCGGGAGCATTGATTCCCGCCTGTGTCTCGTATATAATTTAATGAGGTAGATTTTTATTATTTTCACATAGATAAAGGAGCATACGCATTGAAAAAACTCCTACTGGGCTTGTGTGCATGTATCGCCCTGACGGGATGTCAGTCCTCTGTCAGCTACAGTGCAGAGGAGCCCGTCCGCGAGGACAACAAGCCGGCGGTGGTTCGGGATCGCGCCGACGGCAGGCGTCTGTATACGGACGGGATCTACGTCTCCGAAGGGCGGGGAATGCAGGGAGATATCCGCGTAGAGGTGCGGGTGCGCGACGGCTATGTGGACGCCGTTCGCGTACTGGAACACGTTGAAAATGTCGGCGTCGTAGAAGACGCCTTTGATCGATTGGAACAGGAAGTATTGGACAAGCAATCCGCCGAAGTCGACGTCGTGAGCGGCGCCACCGAAGCGAGCTACGGCTATTTGGAGGCGGTCAGAAATTGCCTGCGCCAGGCGGAATAAGGGGAACCGTTCGCCATAGGAATAAGAGGGGTTACGTATGAAACTGTCGAAATATTATTTGCCGACGCTCCGCGAAGCGCCGGCGGAAGCCGTCACCAAAGCCCATACGCTGGTGTTACGAAGCGCCATGGCGAGAAGCGCGGGGGTGGGCGTATTTAGCCTGCTGCCTTTGGGAGAGGAGACGGTATCGCGCCTTGCCGAGGAGCTGGAGGCGAAATTTTTTGCCGAAGGACTGAAGGTATCCGCGGCGTCGTTACAGGACCGCGCGATTTGGGAACAGAGCGGGCGCTGGGCGCGCTACGGATCGGATATGTTTAAGGTCGCCGATCGCTACAACCGCCAGTCCGTCCTCGCCGCCGAATCGGAAGAGGCGTTTCTCGCCCTGGTTTCGGGGGAATTGAAGAGCTATAAGCAGCTGCCGGCATTTTTTTACGAGGAGGAAAAGCGCTTTCAAGACGTCAAAAAACCCAAATACGGCTTTGCCGATGCGCGGGAGCGCCGGGTGCTGGACGGATACAGCTATTTCGCCGATGCCCAAGAGGCGGCGGCATTTTCCGAGGATATGCGCGCGCGTGCCGAAGACTTTCTCGCCGAAGAGGGCGTTCGCTACCATTGCATCGAAACCGACGAGGCGTATTCGTTCTACGCCATGGCGGAGGGCTACGAAGAGGCCCTCGCCTGGACCGAGAAGGACGCCTATTTTCGCGAGCTGGCGCCGGTGACATATCCCGCACCCGCGGCGCAGGACGCGCAGGAGGCGGAAGAGATCCACACCCCCGGCGCGGCGACGATTCGGGATCTGAGCGAAATGATCGGCATCGAGCCCGCCCGCTGTGCCAAGGCGGTGGACCTTTCGGTGGCGGGAAAACCCGTGTTCGCATTTGTGCCTGGCGATCGCGGCCTCAATATGAAAAAGCTCGCGCGCTATCTCGAAGTGGACGAAGCGGACATCGACATGCTCGACGAAGAGACCATCGAAAAGATGGGATCCTTCCCCGGCTTTACCGGGCCCATCGGCCTTTCCGACGAAGCGCGGATCATCGTCGATCGCTCGTTGACGGGCATCGCCAATCTGGTGGTGGGGGCGAACAAATTCGACCACCACATACAAAACGTAAACTACGGCCGCGATTTCGGCGGCGAGGTGGCCGACGACCTCCTTACGGTCGAAGAAGGCGACGCGACCCCCGGTGGCGAGCCGCTTTCCTTCGGCACGGGCTTTTTGATCGCTACGGTGCGCAAACCCTCTTCGTTCTATGGCCAGGCCATGAACGTGAGCTATATCGACCAAAGCGGCAAAGAAGCGCCCTTTGTCGCCTCGGGCATTTGCTGGGACACTACCGCTCTGTTTGCCGCACTCCTCGAAAACCACAGCGACGAAAAGGGCATCGCCTTTCCCGTGGGGATGGGCGCCTACGACGCGGTGATCACGGTGGTGAACACCAAAAAAGCGGAGCAGAACGAATTGGCCGAGGCCCTCTACGAGAAACTACGGGCGGAAGGCGTGCGCGTGCTCTTGGACGACCGGGCGGAACGCGCCGGCGTGAAATTCAACGACCGCGACCTGATCGGCATTCCGCTCCAGATCAGCGTCGGCAAACGCGCAGCGGAAGACGTGGTGGAATACAAGCGCCGCGGCGGCGAGATGGAAGAGATCGACGCAGAGGCGGCCGTATCGCGTGCGATTTCTGTCTGCAAAGAAGCATAAGACGCGTAAGGCTCGATATTATGTCGGGTCTTTTTTTGTGCCCGCCGGCTGTCATCAAGATGTAATCATTGTTACGATTTCCTTTCCGTATAATATAAGTAAGGAGGAATAACATGAGAAAACGCGTATTGGTGCTGCTCACCTTGTTGTTTGTATGTGTATCTGTGGGGGTCTATGCCGTAGAGGACATACAGTCGAGCCTGGTGCAAGGATCCACAGCCGGGCTCAAGGCGGGCGCACCCTATACCATGGAGCTGAAACTCGCGCTGCCCGGCGGGTACCGGAATACGTATAAGAGCTTTACGCTCTCATTTTTAATGGATCGGTCGCTGTCGTACAAGAAATCGAGCGTCACCGCATCCGCCGACAAGAGCGCCTACCGGGTGATGCACTCGTCGACCGAATCGGGACGCGAGATCGTGACGCTGTTGATCGACGATGTGGGCAAGCTGAAGGGACCGGATGTTTCGCTTACGATCGATACAGTGATCAAAAGCGGCGTGAAGGACTTGCGCGCCGTCACCAATACTTATGTAATGAGTACTATAAGTTCTGCGGGCAAGGCGCAGACGGTACAAAAGACCGTAAAGAGCGACGAGAACGCCGCCCCCGCTCCCGCTCCCACGCCGGCCCCCGGCGGCACGGAGTCGGTGGAGCCCGTAATGGTGGGTGAAAATACCTTAAAGGGCAAGGCGGCGCCGGGGACCAAGATCCAGGTCTTTCGGAGCAATACGCGGATCGGGGCGGGCGCTGCCGATTCGAAGGGCAATTTTGCCATTGTCATCAATCCCCAACCGGAAGGCGCCAAGCTCGAGTTTCGCTTTGCGACATCCGGCGGCGAAAAGAAGATCGCGGTCGTCGTCGGCGCGGCAGAAGGCACGGGAGAGACAAGCCCCGCGCACAAGGAGCTGGCGGACTTTCTGCGGGTCTTGGAAGGGGCAAACCGGGACAATCTCGACGAGGTGCAAAAGCTCCAAATCGACGCCGGCATCGCCCGCGCCCGCTACACCCTCGCCAAAAGCGATGTGCCCGATTCGGAACTGAAGGCGGTACTCGGCGATGTAAAGGGTGCCCTCGCCGTGGCGCGGCCCGCCTATGTGACGGGGTACCCGAACAACACCTTCGGCCCCCGAAAGCCCATGACCCGCGGCGAAGTGGCGGCGGTCTTTACCAAGATCTTAAACCACGGCAAGCCCGCAAGCGGCTTTTCGTCTTTCAAAGACGTGGATGAAGGCAAGTGGTACGCCGCTTCGGTGGGCTTTATGGAAAAGCGCGGCATCATCGGCGGTTACAGCGACGGCAGCTTTAAGCCTAACAAATCCATCACCCGGGCGGAATTTGCGAAGATCCTCGCCGGCTACGCGGGCCTTACCCCCGGCGGAAGCGCCCGGTTTTCGGACGTAAAGGGCGGACACTGGGCGGAGGGCTATATCGCCGTCGTCGCCGATCGCGGCTATATGAGCGGACGACGCGAAGGCAAGTTCGACCCCACCGCCGAAATCACCCGCCAAGAAGTGGTGACGGCGATGAACAAGGCGATGCAGCGCACGCCCGATAAGGCCTTTTTGGACACCTACGCCAAAAATCCCTTTAGCGACGTAAAATCAAGTGCCTGGAGCTACTACCAGATCTTAGAAGCCACGGGACAGCCGACGAAATAGACGAAAAGGAAGCTCGAGGGCTTCTTTTTTTTGTGGGGAAAATGACTGCTTGCCTGCCACAGAAGGGGGTGGTGTGATAAAAATATTGTCATCCCGAGCGAAGCGGATTCGGGACGCTCCGTTGGCTATTGCACCCCCAACCCTGTCATCCTGAGCGGAGCGCAGCGGAGTCGGCCGCTCCGTTAGCCAAATCGAAGATTTGGACTGCGCGGCATCTGACCTACGACGAAATCGAAGATTTCTGTTAGGTCATGAATGCATCTCCGTATGCTATTGCAGGTCGAAGGGTTGCGCGGTATCTATTCTGTGTCATATTGCCTGGCACAGAAGGGGCGGTCGTGCGTTTCGGCATCGGCTTCTTTGCTGACGTTATGTAGGGAACGAGATTCTTCGATTCGGAACGAGTTCCTCGCTCAGAATGACAATAGGGGGTGGTCGCGCGCTCCGGCGGGTGCTATTGCGACTCTCTGCCTTGTCATCGTGAGCGGAGTCGGCCGCTACGTTGGCTATTGCACCCCCAACCCTGTCATCCTGAGCGGAGCGAAGCGGAGTCGAAGGATCTCGAGTTAGCTATTGCGGGTTGACTGCTTGCACGGTACTTATTGCGTGTCTTGTTGTTCAAGAAAAGAGTATGTCGTGAGTTTCGGCATCGGCTTCTCCGCGGACTTCACATAGGGAACGAGATTCTTCGACTCGGAATAAATTCCTCGCTCAAATGACAATAGGGGGTGGTTGTGCGTTCCGGCGGGTGCTATTGCGACTCTCTGCCTTGTCATCGTGAGCGGAGTCGGCCGCTACGTTGGCTATTGCACCCCCAACCCTGTCATCCTGAGCGGAGCGAAGCGGAGTCGAAGGATCTCGAGTTAGCTATTGCGGGTTGACTGCTTGCACGGTACTTATTGCGTGTCTTGTTGTTCAAGAAAAGAGTATGTCGTGCGTTTCGGCACGGGCTTCTTTGCTGACGTTATGTAGGGAACGAGATTCTTCGACTCGGAACGGAGTTCCTCGCTCAGAATGACAAAGGGGGGTCGACTGCTTGCATAGTACTTATTGCGCGTCATATTGCCTGCCACAGAAGTGATTGCCGTGCGTTTCGGCATCGGCTTCTTTTTTTCCACGCCTTTCTCCGCATTCGAACGAATGTGCTATAATGGAAAGGATGAAAAGGAGGACTTATGCATTTAGATGTAGATTTGCACACGCATACAATCGCCTCCGGTCACGCATACTCGACCTTGCGGGAAAATATTACCGTAGCAAAAAAGCGCGGGCTGCGCATTTTCGGCACCAGCGATCACTCGAAGGATATGAAGGGCGTGGGCACCAACGCCGCCTTTGCAAACTTTCGGGGGATTCCGCGCTTTATCGAAGGCATACCGGTGCTCTGCGGCGTTGAGGCCAATGTACGGGATGTTTTCGGCAGAATCGATATAGACCTGAACCTCAGGCCGGTGGATTATGCCATCGTTAGTTTGCACAAGCAGTGTATCGCCCCCTCGGATGAAAAGGGCAATACCGACGCGCTGATCAAGGCTTGCACCCACCCGGCGATCAAGATTATCGGCCATCCCGACGACGACCGCTATCCGCTGGATTACGAGCGCTTGTCGGATTTTATCACCGGAAAGAGTCTGTTTTGCGAGGTCAACAATTCTTCGTTAAAACCCCACGGCCCCCGATCGGGCGCCGAGAAGAATTTGGAGACCTTGCTCAAGTTCGGCAAGAAAAAGGGCATGCGCGTGATCGTGGGCAGTGACGCCCATATGGACGTGGACGTAGGAAATTTCGATTTGGCGGAATCGCTTCTGATCCGCATGGACTATCCCGAAGAGTTGATCGTCAACACCTGGGATACCGAAGCGATCCTCGCGGAATTTCCCCTGATGGACAAATAAGGAGGAATCATGAAGGACGTAAGAGTACGGTTTGCGCCGTCTCCCACGGGATATTTGCATATCGGGGGACTCAGAACCGCCGTATACAACTATCTTTACGCCAGACAACACGACGGCAAGTTTTTGCTCCGTATCGAGGATACGGACCGCACCCGCTTTGTGGAAGGGGCGATCGAAAACCTGATCCGCTCGCTCAACTGGTCGGGGATCGAAATCGACGAAGGGGTCGTTTTGCGAGACGGCGAAGTGGCGCAAGTGGGCGATAAGGGGCCCTATATCCAGTCCGAGCGGCTGGAGATCTACCGCAAATACGTGGATCAACTGATCGAATCCGGCCACGCCTACCACTGTTTCTGCAGCAAGGAGCGGTTGGACGCGCTGCGCGAAGAACAAAAGATTAAGGGACAGGTGCCGCGCTACGACGGCCTGTGCCGCTCGATTTCTCCCGAAGAGGCGCAAAAGCGCATCGACGCCGGAGAAGAATACGTCATTCGCCTCAAGCTGCCCCACGACCGGGACATCAGTTTTGAAGACGAGGCGCGGGGCACCATTACCATCAATACCAACGAAATGGACGACCAGGTGCTCATGAAGAGCGACGGCTTTCCCACCTATCACCTGGCGGTGGTGGTGGACGACCACTTGATGGACATCACCCACGTTATCCGCGGGGAAGAGTGGCTGCCTTCTACGCCCAAACACGTCTATCTCTACGAGGCGTTTGGCTGGGAGCCGCCCACCTATATCCACCTGCCGGGCGTTTTGAACAAAGACCACAAAAAGCTCTCCAAGCGCCAAGGCGACGTGTCCGTCGAGGACTTTCGCGGCCACGGCTATTTGCCCGAGGGTCTGGTGAACTACCTGGCACTGGTGGGCTGGTCCCCCGAGGACAATCAGGAGATCTTTTCGATGGACGAGCTGATCGAGGCCTTCGACACCTCGAGAATCGCCCGCACTGGCGGCGTCTTCGACGTCAAAAAACTCGACTGGGTGAACAGCCACTATATGAAAGAGCTCTCTCGCGAGGAACTGCTCGAGATGGCGCTGCCGTATCTTGCGGAAGCGGGCCTTTTGACCGAAGAAGAGGCGAAGAAAGACCCCGAGCGCTATCTGATCCTGATGGATACCATTCAGGAAGGGCTCGACCGACTGGAGCAAGTGCCCGAAGCCTGCGACTTCCTCTATGGCGAATACAAAGTAGAAGAAGAGGCGGCGCTGGAGCAGCTGAAATCCGAAAGCGCCCCCGCGGTGGTAGACGCGCTGAAAGAGATCCTCGAGGGGATGGACGAAATCACCTTCGAAGACGCGCAGGGTCTGATGAAAAAGGTCCAAAAGGCGAGCGGCGTCAAGGGCAAGAACCTCTATATGCCCGCCCGCGCGGCCATGACCGGAAACGTACACGGCCCAGAACTCAGTAATATCATTTATCTTTTGGGCAAAGACGAAATCCTCGACCGCCTCGAGAAGGCAAAAGCATATATGTAAGAGAATCCCCTCCTCGCGAGGGGTTTTTTTGCGCGCAAATTCGATTTTCGGCACAAAAAAGATCCCCGGCGCAGGGGATCTTGTGACTTTAGAGGTCATTCGCATTCGGACTGCCCTCTTCGGGGATGGGGCACTGGGCGCCTTTGTGGTAGCGCTCCGCGCGGATGCCGTGGATGATGATCTTTAAGACCATATAGAGAGGAGAGGCGATCAAGGCGCCGAGGACGCCGAATAGATTGGCGCAGACCATGACGGCGATGATGACGACAAAGGGGTGGATGTCCAGTCGGCTCCCCATAATATTCGGGGTGATGACATTGCCCTCTAGCTGTTGGACGATGGTGCTGACCACGATCACTTTGACCACCATGGCGAAGTCGATGGTAAGCGCCACCAATACCGCCGGCGCCGCCCCCAAGAAGGGCCCGATAAAGGGGATAAAGTTGAAGATCAGGGCGATGGCGGCGAGGGACAATTTATACGGCAGGCCGATGATGGTATAGCCGATAAACATGAGGACGCCGAGAATCCCCGCCACCAAAATCTGGCCCGAGATATAGGTCTCGAGGGTGCGGTGAATCTGCCCCAGGATGTCCATAATGCGGCTGTAGTATTTGCCGCGGGCGAGATAGTGGATGGTAGCGACCGCTTGTTCTTCGTCCTTTAGGAGATAGAACAGCCCCAAGAGGATCAAGAGGATCAGCGATCCGAAGGTGCCGATATTGCTCAGGAGCCCCCCCAATACATTGGGAATGTTGGAGGCGGAGCTCTGCAGCCAGCTCTCGAACTGGGCGATGTAGCGGTTTAGGGGCACGTAGCGGTTGATCTGTTGAAAGATCTCGGTATCGGAGTAGCGAATCAGCGCCTGCATATCGAGATTCGAGACGAAACTCTGCGCCTGGTTGTAGATCATGCTGATGGTGACGGTAAACAGGCCGATGGTGCAGGCGATAAAGAGCAAAAAGGTGAGCACCGCCGAAAGATCGGGGCGTTTGGTTTTTTTGGCGAGCCAATCCCGTACGGGCCGAAAGGCGTAGAACAGGTAGATCGAGAGGATCAAAGGCGTGGCGAGAAAAATAAAAATATCGTAGACGGGCCCCAAGAACTTTTGCGTGATGCTGAAGAGATAGATAATCAACAGCACCAGCGCGATGTTTACCAGGATGCCCGTGGCATTATTTTTCGCCATTGTCTTCGGCCTCTTTGTCCAACAGTTCGAAGGTGCCCGGCGGGAAGACGAGGTCTTGCTGGTATTCGCGTACGTGGAGTTCGCGGGGATCGTTCTTGAAGGAGTGGTCCACGCTCTTGTTGCGGTAGTCTTCCATCATCGCCTTAAACAGCTCGGAATTCGACGGCGGCGTGTAGGTGATGGAGTTTGCGCCGGCGTCGATGGTGGCGCGAATGTGGTCCTCGTTGTCGCCGCCGGTGGCGATAATGGGAAATTCGCTCCCCACCATGCTGCGGACGTACTGCACCAACTCGGCGGTTTTCTTGCCGCCCGAGATATTGAGAATCCGCGCGCCGGCGTTGATCTTTCCGACGAAGTCGTCGTGCTTGGAGACCACGGTGGCGATAATGGGGATGTCCAGCACCGAATACATTTCGGCGATCACTTCGTTTTCCATGGGGGCGTTTACGACCACGCCGTAGGCGCCCAGGAGTTCGGATTCCAGCGCGATGGACACCGAACGCGCCCCGGTGGTGGTGCCGCCGCCGACGCCTGCGAATACGGGGATCGAACAGCCCTGAATGATAGACTGAATGATCGCCAGTTGCGGCGTAAAGGGATAGACGGCGAATACCGCCTGGGCGTTACAGTTTCGGATAATGGCGATGTCCGTGGAAAAAATCAGGGACTTGAGGCGAATGCCCTGAATGCGGATCCCCGAACAGTTGTAGATCGCCGGGGGCATAAGGACCGGTTTTTTCCGGAGCCCCGATTCGATTTCCGGAACGTATTTTTCTTTGATGACTCTGAATTCGCCCTTGGGCAATTTCGATTTTTTCGTGATCGACATAGCATCTCCTACTTTCCTGTGAAATAGTATAAAGTCGCCTATATTATATCACTGCACCGCCGCCTTTTGCACCCGCGGGCAAAGGGAGCGGGAAGTTTTCCGGCGAAGGTCCGCGGGTTTTCTATAAAAAACGCGTGCATTTTCGGTCTATATGGGTATAATTTTTATTATAGAAACAGGGCAAGGACGAGATAGGTATACGATTCTGCGGGAGGTGAAACACATGGAATCGGTGATGTTCGGCGGCGCGTTTTCGACGATTTGGATTCTCGCAAAGCTGGTCTTTATGGTCTTGGTCGTATACTATTTGGCAAAGATCGCCAAAAAATAAGAAGAAATCCTCCCCGCCGCAATGCGCGATGGGGAGGATTTTTGCGTTTTGTAAAATCACTGTCCGGGCCGATAGTTCGGGTCGGTGGTGTCCGTTGCGTCGGGGATGTCGAGCTTCCAGGCCATAAGCTGGCTCTTTTCGTAGAGGGCGTCGTTCAATTCCGCCACTGCTTCGGTTTGGTAGTAGCCGACGACTTTTTTGTAGAGTGCATTGTCCCTGTCTTCCGGCCGGGCGACGACGTAGTTGATATAGGGCGCGGACTTTTCGTCGGCGGGCTCCATAAAGATCGCGTCGTCTTTGGGAGTAAGCCCCGCGTCGATGGCGAGATTGGTGTTGATCACCGCCGCATCCACATCGGGGAGGGCGCGCGCCACCTGGGTGGCGTCGAGTTCGTCGATGGAGAGGTTCTTGGGGTTTTCGGCGATGTCCGATACGGTGGGCGATACCCCCGCGTCGTCGTTTAGGGCGATCAGCCTCGCGGTCTCGAGCAAGATCAGCGCCCGTCCGCCGTTGGTGGCGTCGTTGGGGATGGCGATCTTTCCGCCTTGGGGCACGTCCGCGAGGTCTTTGACCTTTTGCGAATAGGCGCCGATGGGCGAGAGGAAGGTGCGGCCGATGGGCACGAGATCAGTCCCCTTGTCCTTGTTGTAGGCGTCGAGGAATGCCTTGTGCTGAAAGGCGTTCAGATCGGTGTCGCCGTTTACCAGGGCGTCGTTGGGGGTGTTGTAGTCGGAGAAGGGCACGAGTTCGATCTCGATGCCGTCTTTTTTCGCGAGTTCCGCGGCTTTTTCCCAAAGGCGCTGGTCGTCGCCGACCACGCCCAGGCGCACTTTTTGTGCGGAGGACGTGCCGCCTGCGCTGCAACCGGTGAGGAGCAGGGCGGCGACGAGGACGATGGCGGACAGTTTCTTCAAAATATGCATGGTAAGATCCCTTTCTGTGTTGCAATGGTTCCGTGGGGTTCGGCGTTCGCTTTCGTGGTGACGTCCGCGCCCTTCGCACCCGCCCGGAGCATTGCCGGGATCAGGTAGTCGAAAGACGGGACGAGCGCATTCGTTCGTTTGTCGTCATGCTGTCTTCCTCTCTTTTATGCATTGGGGTTATTTAGCTTCGGTCTTTCCGTCTTCGTATTGGGCGAGGTTTTCCAGATCCAGCTTCCAGGCGGCGTATTGGCTGCCCTTATAGAGTTCTTGGAGCAGTTCGTCCACTTCGTCGGTTTGGTAATAGCCGACAACTTTTTTGTAGAGTTCGTTATCCTTGTCTTCCGCCCTTGCCACCACATAGTTGATATAGGGGGCGATGTTTTCGCTCATCTCTTCTACATAGATGGTGTCTTTGCGGGGGTCGAGGCCCGCATCGACGGCCATATTGCCGTTGATGACGGCGGCGTCCACGTCGGGGAGGGAGCGCGCCACTTGGGCGGCGTCGAGTTCTTCGATTTGGATGTTTTTAGGGTTTTCTGCCACATCACCGATCGCCGGGGTGAGGCCCGCATCGTCTTTGAGTTGGATGACGCCGGCTTGTTCCAGTACCAAGAGGGCGCGGCCGCCGTTGGTGGTATCGTTGGGGATGGCGACTTTGGCGTTTTCGGCGAGGTCCTTTAAGTCCTTGATCTTTTCGGAATACACACCGATGGGGGAGAGATAGGTCATGCCGATGGGCACGAGGTCGGTGTTTTTGTCCTTGTTATAGGCGTCGAGGAATGCCTTGTGTTGGAAGGCGTTTAAGTCCAGTTCGCCGTTGGCGAGGGCGTCGTTGGGGGTGTTGTAGTCGTTAAAGACCACGATGTCCAAGGTGACGCCGTCTTCTTTGGCGGTCTCTGCCGCCTTTTCCCAAAGGCGTTGGTCGTCGCCGACCACGCCGATCTTTACGGTGTCTTGGGCGCCGCCGTCGGCTTTCTTTTCGCCACCGGCACAGCCGGTGAGCACCAGGGCTGAAAGCAGGGCGATTGCGGTGATTTTTTTCCATAGATGTTTCATACAAGGTCTCCTTTCAAAGGGATATTTAGTGTTGTATCTTCTTCACCCAGAAGTCGAAGAGCGCTTGGGTGATAAATACCAGAATCAGAATCAGCACCGTAGAGACGATGATGATGTCGTTTTGGAAGCGGTTGTAGCCGCGGGTGATGGCGAGGTTGCCGAGGCCCCCCGCGCCCACCGCCCCCGCCATGGCGGTCAGGCCGATCAGGCTGATGACGGTCATGGCGCTGGCGCGCAAGATGGCGGGAAGCCCCTCCTTCATATACACGCCGAAGACGATGTCTAAGGGCGAATCGCCCATGGATTCTGCCGCTTCGATAATGCCGGGGTCCACTTCCGCCAGGGCGTTTTCGATCTGCCGCGCGTAAAAGGGCATACTGCCGAATACCAAAGGTACGATGGCGGCGGTGTTGCCGATGGTGGTGTGTACGATGGCGCGGGTAATGGGCGAGATCAGCGCCAAGAGGATGACGAAGGGGATGGAGCGAAAGATGTTTACGAATTTGTCGAGCACCCAGTAGAGCCGCTTGTTTTCCAGCAGGCCCCCTTCTTTGGTGAGGGTGAGGACAAAGCCCGTAATCATCCCCAATACGCCGGCGATCAGCGAGGTGACCAGCACCATATACAAGGTCGCGCCGGTCTCTACGACGAAGTCGCCCTTCGATGCGATGACATTGGAAAAGAATTCCATTATTCCACCTCCTTATACAATACTCTTAGTTGTACGCCGTGTTCGATCATATAGGCCTTTGCCGCCGATACGCTGTCGGGATCGCCCTCGAAGAGGACCACGAGGTTTCCGAAGGGGATATCCTCCAAAAATTCGATATTGCCCGAGAGAATATTGGTCTTTACGCCGAATTTGGTAAAGACGTCGTTGAGAATCGGCTCGGTGGCGGAGAGGCCGATGTAGCGCAGGTGAATCAGCTCGCTGTCCGGATCGCTCTGTGCCAAAAGGCCGTGGGTGCGTAGCTTTTCGATGGTCTCGTCCCAGTGGCTTGCGGTGTTTACGAACTGGCGGGTAATGGTCTCTTTCGGATCGGCGAAGATGTTTACCAAAGAGCCCGCCTCGACGACCTTGCCCGATTCCATCACGGCGACCTTATTGCAGATCTCCTTGACCGCCTGCATTTCGTGGGTGATGAGGACGATGGTAAGGCCCATCTCGCGGTTCAGCCGCTTTAAGAGGTGCAGGATCGAGGTGGTGGTACGCGGGTCCAGCGCCGAAGTGGCCTCGTCGCAGAGCAAGATCTTGGGGTCGTTGGCGAGGGCGCGGGCGATGGCGACCCGTTGCTTTTGGCCGCCCGAGAGTTCCCGGGGGTATTGCTCGGCCTTTTCGGCGATGCCGACGAGCGTTAAGAGCTTCATCGCCTTTTCCTTCTTTTCCGCCTCGCCGAGGCCGCTGTTTCTGAGGGGATAGAGGACATTGCCCAGGATGGTGCGGGCGTTCATCAGGTTGAAGTGCTGAAAAATCATACCGATCTTTTTGCGCCGCGCGCGCAACTCCTTGACCGAAAGTTCGGTGAGGTCTTCGCCGGCGACGACGACCTTGCCCGCGCTGGGGGGCTGCAGCAGATTGATGGTGCGTACCAGGGTGGACTTGCCCGCCCCGGAGTAGCCGACGATGCCGAAGACATCGCCCTTTTCCACCCGGAGGGAGACATCGTCCACCGCCGTAAATTGTCGTCCGCCCTTTTCAAATACGACGGAAATATTCTGTAAGTCGATCAAAATATCCTCTCCTTCGATCGGCCGATGCCGATCCGAATCTATTCATAAAAAAAGCCCTCTTCCCGCGATCGGGAAAAGGGCGAAATGTATCGCGTTACCACCTTTTTTTACGGAAACCTCGCGATTTCCGACTCGAAGAGTACCATCATACTCCGGCGCTGTAACAGGCGCACCTGTAAGGACCTCATATCGATCCTTAGAGTCGGGGGCCATATTCCCTCGAAGATCCAAACCGCTTCTCTCACCAAACAAAGCTTCTCTGTAGTCCGATACTTCTCGAGGTACTCTCCCCGTCAAACTCGATGGATCCAGTGTATCAAGGGGCTCGCAAAACTGTCAAGTGTTTTTTAGACATTTCTTGGCATTCCTTTGATACAATAGTACCAACGGTAAAAGTACAGGAGGTAAGAAACGATGCACCGAAAATTTTCGGAGAATATGCGGGAACAGTTCCCCATGAAAGAAGTCACGAGTTTTCAGATCGGCGGCGCCGTGGATTATTTTATCGAGCCCGTCGACGAAGAGGAGCTGTCCGCGGCGATCGGCGCCTTGGAAGAAGAAAAGATCCCCTGGATGGTGATGGGAAAGGGCACCAATATGCTCGTTTCCGATCGGGGAATCCGGGGCGCGGTGGTGCGCTTGGAGAAGAATTTTGAAGAGGTGCGCGTAGAAGGCGATCGAGTGATCGCACAGAGCGGCGCGTCCCTTCGCAAGGTCGCCGAAGCGGCGCGGGATGCGCGTCTTTGTGGCCTGGAATTCGCCCACGGGATTCCCGGTGCGATCGGCGGCGCCATGACGATGAACGCCGGCGCCTATGGCGGCGAGATGAAAGATGTGGTAGAGACGGTGCGCGCCATGGACCGCGCGGGGAACATTCGCGTCTATACCAACGACGAGATGCACTTTCGCTACCGCAACAGCCGGGTCTACGAGGAGGGACTGATTGTCCTCGAGGCGACCTTCCGCCTCGTTCCCGGCGAAAAAGACGCCATCACCGAAAAAATGGAAGAACTGTGGCAGCGCCGGCTCGACAAACAGCCCCTGGAATACCCCTCGGCGGGCAGTACCTTTAAGCGGCCCGAAGGGCACTATGCGGGCCAGTTGATCGATCTCGCGGGGCTCCGGGGGCTTACCCACGGTGGCGCCCAGGTATCCGAAAAACACTGCGGCTTCGTCATCAACCGGGGCGGGGCCACCTGCAAGGACGTGGTGGAGCTGATCCGCACGGTGCAGGAAGCGGTCTATGCCAAACACGGCGTGGAACTGGAGACGGAAGTCAAAGTCTTAGGAGAATAATCGATGAAACTCTTGGTCATCACCGGCCTTTCCGGTGCGGGAAAGTCCCAGGCGCTCAAGGCGGCGGAGGATATGGGCTACTACTGCGTGGACAATCTGCCCCCGGCGCTGTTTCCCAAGTTTATAGAGATGGTGGAAGAGGCGCAGATGCCCCTGGTGGCCCTCGCCCTCGATATACGGAGCGGCCTGTTTTTTAAGGAGCTCGACGTCGCCATCGACACCCTAAACCGCGAGGTGGGCGATGTGACGGTGGTCTATCTCGAGGCGGACAGCCACGTGCTGATCAAGCGATTTAAGGAACTTCGCCGGCCCCACCCCCTGAGTTCCACCTTGGAGCGGGGCATCGAAGAGGAAAAAAAGCGGATGCAGCCCCTTCGGGAGCGCGCCGACCATATTATCGACACCTCGCATCTCACCAATTACAATCTAAAGCTGCGGCTAAAGAGCATTCTGCGCCAAGAACAGGGCACTTTGGGCCTTTCGGTGATCTCTTTCGGCTTCAAACACGGCATTTTGGAAGAGGCGGATCTCGTCTTCGATATGCGCTTTTTGCCGAACCCCTTTTATGTGCCGGCGCTCAAGCCCTTTAGCGGCATGAGCGAAAAGACCGCCGATTACGTATTGGAGCGGCCCGAGGCGCAGGCGTTTTTGGATTGGGTCGAAGGCTATATCGTAAAATTCGGCGACTGTTATGTCAAAGAAGGCAAGGATATGCTCACCATCGGGATCGGCTGTACGGGCGGCTATCACCGCTCCGTCGCCGTGGCCGAGGCGCTGACGAAGCGTTTTAACGACGCGGGATACTCGGTGGTGGCGGGGCATCGGGATCTGGGGCGCGGCCATGCGTGATCCTCGATTTGTGGTGATCGGCGGCGGCACGGGCATTTCGGTGCTGCTTCGGGGCCTCAAGCGCTTTAGCGAAGAGATCTCCGCCATCGTCACCATGGCCGACGACGGCGGCTCCAGCGGCATGCTGCGCCGCGAATACGGCATGCTCCCGCCGGGGGATGTGCGCAACTGCCTGGTGGCGCTCGCCAATGCCGAGCCTTCCTTAAAAAACCTGCTCCAGTACCGCTTTGTCGACGGCGAACTGGAAGGGCAGAATATGGGAAACCTCATCATCGCCGCCTTATCGAATATGTACGGCGGCTTTGCCGAAGGGGTGCGCGAAGCGGCGGAGGTCCTTCGCATTACGGGGAAGGTCCTCCCCGTGACCACCGAAAACATCGTCCTATCGGGGCGGATGTCCGACGGCGCTACTGTCGAAGGCGAATCCAAGATCCCCGCCTACGGCGTGCGCGCCGGCGCATCGGTGGAGGAGATTCGCCTCATTCCCCGCAACCCCCGCGCCAACCCCGACTGCATCGAGGCCATCCTTAGGGCGGATATTCTGGTGCTCGGGCCCGGGAGTCTGTATACCTCTTTGATTCCCAATATTTTGGTACCCGAAATCGCCCGCGCCCTCGAAAAGAGCGAGGCGCCCTTGATCTATGTGGCCAATATTATGCAGCAGCGGGGCGAAACCCGGGGCATGCGCCTTACGGATCACCTGACGGCCCTCGCCCGCCACGGCCTTACGCGGCCGGTGGACATCGTGCTCGTAAACGACGAAGCCCCCGATCCCGCCCTTATCGCCCGCTACAAAGACGAGGAGGACGTGGATCCGGTGCCGGTGGAAGAGGCGGAGCTTGAAGGGCTTGCCGAAGCGGGGATCGTCGTCGAACGAGGCGATTTCCTCGACGAGTCTTTGGGCTATGTGCGCCACAACGGTCTTTTGGTCGCCCAGCGCCTGTTGGCGGTGGCGGATCGATGCCATGAAAACCGTTGCGTAGGCAGGAAATCTGGACTATAATGGAACTCGGGAAAGGATCGAGGACGAAGTGAGTTTTTCGAAAGACGTAAAAAATGAATTGGCGCGCGTTCCCATGCACGATATGGAAATCGTCGAGGCGGAACTCGCCGCTTACATTCGCACCTGCGGCGTAATTTCTTTGACGAAAGACCTGAATATCGGGCTTTCCTTCGTCACCGAAAACGCGCCCGTCGCCCGACGCATCGTATCCGTCTTAAAGCGGGTGACCGACAGCGGGGTCGAGGTAATGCAGTCGAAGAATCTGCAGCTGAAGAGAAACAAGCACTATAAAATTCGCGTCGAAGACCTCGACTCGGTCCAGGCCTTACTTATGGATAGCGATTTCCTCAGACAGGACAATGTCTTCCAGATGAACTACACTTTGGACGCAAAATTTTTAAGAAGCGCCGATGCGATCCGCGCCTATATTCGCGGCTGTTTCTTGGGGGCGGGTTCGATTACCGCACCCACCAAGCGCTACCATCTGGAGTTTATTACCCACGACCGCACGCACGGCGCGGATCTGTGCAAGTGGTTGAACCGAGTACAACTCGGCGCAAAGGGCATATATAGAAAAGACGACTATATCGTCTATATCAAGGAAGCGGAAAAAATTTCCGATTTGCTCGCCTTTATGGGCGCGAGCCGATCCGTACTGGAATTCGAATCCGCGCGGGTCGTAAAAGACGTGCGCAATTCGGTAAATCGACTGGTCAACTGCGAGACGGCCAATCTCACCAAGACGGTGGATGCCAGCGCGCGGCAGGTCGAAGACATCGAACTGATCGAAAGGATCTACGGCATGGATCGATTGAAAGAAGATGTGCGCCGCGTCGCGGAGCTTCGGTTGTCCCATCCTCAGGCGAGCCTGAAGGAGCTGGGCGCCATGATGCAACCGGCGATGTCGAGAAGCGGCGTCAATCATCGATTTAAGAAGATTCGCGCCTTGGCGGAAAAGCTGAGAGGAGTGTCAAGTGAAAGAGTCTAAGGTTACATTACAAAACGAAGAGGGTTTACACGCAAGGGCTGCGGCGCTGTTTGTGCGTAAAGCGAACCAATTTGCCTCGGAAATCACCATCCTCCGAAACGGCGAAGAAGTCAACGGCAAGAGCATTATCGGGATTATGAGCCTGGGGGTCTTCTCGGGACAGGAGATCGTGCTCCGCGCCGACGGCGCCGACGAGGACGAGGCTGTCGAGGGACTGGTCGCCTTCGTCAAAGAAGAACTGTAAACGCATTCCAAAGAGTTGCCGCAAGACAACTCTTTTTTTATTTAGAGGGGAAACAGTATGAAACCGTTCGTACACTTGCATTTGCACTCGGAGTACTCGCTGTTGGACGGCTTTACCAAGCTCGACGAGCTCTGCCGCCACACCAAAGAACTGGGAATGGACGCCGTGGCGCTCACCGATCACGGAAATATGTTCGGCATGGTCGCCTTCTACAAGGCGGCGAAGGCGGCGGGCATAAAGCCCATATTGGGCTGCGAGGTCTATGTTACCCGAAAGGACAAGACCGTGACCGACAAGGACAACCGCCGTTTTCACCTGATTCTGTTGGCGGAAAACCGCACCGGCTACGAGAACTTAATGTCTTTGGTATCGATCGGCTATGTGGAGGGTTTTTACTACAAACCCCGGGTGGATATGGACGATCTCAGGAGAAAGAGCGAGGGCATTATCTGCACCAGCGCCTGCCTGGGCGGGGAAGTGCAGTACGAGCTCTTGCAGGGCAACGAAGCCGCCGCCGAGGAAGCGGCGCGCCGCTACGAGGAGATCTTCGGCGAAGGGAATTTCTTTTTGGAGCTTCAGGACCACGGCATGCGGGAGCAAAAAGAAGTGAATTTGAAGCTGCTGGCGCTCTCCGAAAAGACGGGGATTCCCCTGATCGCCACCAACGACTGCCACTACTTACACAAAGAAGATGCCGACGCCCACGACGCCCTGCTCTGCGTGCAGACGGGTTCGATCCTTGCAGACGGCGATCGCATGCGCTTTCCCACCGACGAGTTCTACGTCAAGAGCCCCGAGGAAATGGCGGCGCTGTTCGATTACGCCCCCGAGGCGCTTCAAAATACGGTGCGAATCGCCGAGCGCTGCAATGTGGAGATGGAGTTTCACAATCTCCACCTGCCCCACTTCGAGTTGCCCGCGGGCTACACCAATACGGGGTATCTGCGCGAACTGGTGGAAAAGGGACTGCGTGCGCGCTACGGCACCATAGACGACACGATACGAAAGCGCGTGGAATTCGAGCTTTCGACCATCGAGTCGATGGGGTATACGGACTATTTTTTGATCGTATGGGATTTTATTCGCTTTGCCCGCTCCCAAGGCATCGAGGTGGGGCCGGGCCGAGGGTCCGCGGCGGGGAGCGTGGTTTCGTATGCGCTCGAGATTATCGACGTGGATCCGCTGAAGTTCGGCCTGCTCTTTGAGCGCTTTTTGAATCCCGAGCGGGTGAGCATGCCCGATATCGACGTGGACTTCTGCTACGAACGGCGCGAGGAGGTCATCGACTACGTCATCGAAAAATACGGGGCGGACCACGTGGCGCAGATCGTCACCTTCGGTACCCTGGGCGCCCGCGCCGCCATCCGCGACGTGGGCCGGGTGATGGATCTGCCCTACGGGCGGGTGGACTATGTGGCGAAGCAGGTGCCCAACGAGCTGAACATCACCTTAAAGCGGGCGCTCGAGATTTCGCCCTCTTTGAAGAAATCTTACGACGAGGACGAAGAGACCCACAAGCTCCTGGACCTCGCGCTTCGCTTAGAGGGCGTGCCCCGGCATACCTCCACCCACGCCGCCGGGGTGGTGATCAGCGAAAACCCCATTACCGACTATGTGCCCCTAACGCGAAACGGCGACATTATCTCGACCCAATTCAATATGATCGAGCTCGAGGAATTGGGCCTGCTCAAGATGGACTTTTTGGGGCTGCGGACCCTCACCGTCATTCGCGACGCCCTCGCCTTTATTCGAAGAGACGAGGGAATCGAGGTGGATTTCGACGCCATCGACTACGACGACCCCGCGGTCCTCGCCCTGTTTCAGCGGGCGCAGACCCTGGGGGTGTTCCAGTTCGAAAGCGGCGGGATGCGCGCCTTTTTGAAGGAACTGAAGCCCACGAAATTTGCGGATCTCGCGGCGGCGAACGCGCTGTTTCGGCCGGGCCCCATGAACCAGATCCCCAAGTTTATCGAATCCAAGCACGACCCCTCGAAGATCAGCTACATTCACCCTTCCCTGGAAGAGATCTTGCGCGAGACTTACGGCTGTATCGTGTACCAGGAACAGGTGATGGAGATCGTGCGAAAGATCGGCGGCTATTCGCTGGGGCAGGCGGATTTGGTGCGCCGCGCCATGAGCAAAAAAAAGATGGTTGTTATGGAACAGGAACGGCAGAATTTTATCTACGGCAGCCTCGACGACGACGGCAATGTGGCGGTGGACGGCGCGATCCGAAACGGGGTGGACGATGCGAGCGCAAACGCGATCTACGATTTGATGATCGACTTTGCGAACTACGCCTTTAACAAATCGCACTCGGTCGCCTACGCGGTGATCGCCTTTCGCACCGCCTGGCTCAAGACATATTATCCCGCGGCCTTTATGGCGGCGCAGATCACCTCGTTTATGTCCGACACCGACCACGTGCGGATGTATATCGAGGAATGTAAGGCGCTGGGGATCGAGATTTTGCCGCCGAATATCAACGAAAGTTACCTGAAGTTCAATGTGGAAGACGGCGCCATACGCTTCGGCCTAAAGGCGGTAAAAAACGTGGGGGCAAACTTTGTGCGCGCCATCGAAACGGCGCGAGAAGATGGGCCCTTTACCTCGATGACTGATTTTATTCGCCGGGTGGAAAAGGCGGCGCCGGGCGCTATGAACAAGCGCTCTATGGAGTCGTTGATCAAGGCGGGCGCCTTCGACGTCTTGGGCGGCAACCGGCCCCAGTACCTCGCGGTCTATGACCGGTATATGGATCACATTCAGGGCGAGGCGAAGCGGAACATTCCCGGCCAGGTGAGCCTGTTCGGGACGGCGGTGCCTTTGGAAGAGAGCCTGCCCAAGCTCAAGGACTTCGACCGCAAGCAGAAACTCGAGTACGAGCGCGAGGTGATGGGGATCTACGTTTCGGGCCACCCGCTGGAGTCCTATACAGAAAGCCTCAAGGTACAGGGAAACACTGATACCGCGCGCATTCGCGAGCGCCTCGAGACACAGGATACGATCTACGGCGTGCGACTGGGCGGCATGCTCCGGGAGACGCGGACCATGGTGACGAAGAAAAACACCATGATGGCCTTCGGCGTGCTGGAAGATTTGTACGGCACCATCGAACTGGTGATATTCCCGCGTACCTACGCCGCCATGGGCCGAGGCGTTTTCGAAGAAGGCAAGCTCCTATTGGTGTCGGGCCGCGTCGAGGGAAGCGATGTGGAAGAGGGCAAGATCCTCGTCGAAGACATTCGCCCTCTCGTGGATCTCGACGATCGGGAAAAGCTCTATATTCGCCTAAAGGATGCGCGCGATCAGAAAGCGGTTGAGGGGATTTTGGAGAAATATTCCGGCTCGCTCCCCGTGGTGCTCTACTTCACCGAGGAGAAAAAGGCGATCGGCCTGCCCGAGAATCTGGCGGTGCGCGTGGACGACGGACTGATCGAGGCGCTAAAGGGGTATATAGATCCCGAAAAGGACCTGATCAGAAAGTGAGGAAGATATGCGGATCGGAATTTTGACCAGCGGCGGCGACGCCCCGGGCATGAACGCGGCGATACGCGCCGTGGTGCGGGGGGCGCGCTACGAGGACATGGAGGTCGTGGGGATCCACAACGGGTTCGACGGCATCTTACACAGGGAGACCGAGGAAATGGACCTTTCGTCGGTGGCCGACATCATCCACCGGGGCGGCACCGTCCTCGGCACCGGGCGCTCCGAGGCGATGATGACGGAAGAAGGCCAAGAACAGGCGCGGGAGAACCTCAAGGCGATGGGGATCGATCACTTGATCGTGATCGGCGGCAATGGCTCCATGGCGGGGGCGCTCGCCCTTTCCAAGCGCGGGCAGTCCGCGGTGTGTATTCCCGCCACCATCGACAACGACCTGGGCTACCAACAGGCGAGCATCGGATTTTATACCGCCATCGAGACCATCACCGATGCCATCGGAAAGATTCGGGACACCTCCAGTTCCCACCGGCGGGCGAATATCGTCGAAGTGATGGGCAGAAAATGCGGCGACCTCGCCCTATGCGCCGGCATCGCGGGCGGCGCGGAAAGTATTTTGGTGCCCGAACTCCCCATGGATGTGGCGCGCATCAAAAACAAGGTGCTCTCCGGCAAGGCGCGAGGCAAGCGGCACCACATTATCCTCGTGACCGAAGGCTTAATCTCGCCCTATGCGCTGGCGGAGGATGTGGAGGCTTCTACCGGCGTAGAAACCCGGGTCACGGTGCTTGGCTATCTGCAGCGCGGCGGTTCGCCTTCGGTGGCCGACCGCATCAACGCATCGCGCCTGGGGACGGCGGCGGTACGCGCCTGTGCCGATGGGCCCGTGTCGATCGCATTGGGTATGAAGAAAGGGGACGTACTCTCTATGGACCTCGCAGAGGCCCTGGAGATCGAAAAGACATTCGACCGCGCGCTCTACGACACATTGGATAAGATTTCCATTTAGGAGGATTCCATGAAAAAGACGAAGATCGTCGCCACCATCGGGCCGGCATCGGCGGACGAGGAGACCCTCGCCGCGCTGATGGGAGAAGGGGTAGACGTCTGTCGCCTCAATTTTTCCCACGGAGACCACGCAAGCCATAAACAGACCATCGACGCCATTAAGCGGGTGCGGGAGGCATTGGAGCTGCCCGTCGCCATTATGCTCGACACCAAGGGACCGGAGATCCGCACCGGCACTTTCTCGGGGGGCGGGGTTACCCTTTCGACGGGAGATGCCTTCAGCCTATACGCCGAGGAGAGAGAAGGCGACGGGGAAGGGGTGTCGATTACATACCCCTCCCTCTGGAAGGACGTGGAGATCGGCCAGCCCATCCTGATCGACGACGGGCTCATCGAACTGCGCACCGTCGCCGTCGAAGAAGGCGTGATCCGCACCGAGGTCGTAAACGGAGGCGAGGTAAGCGACCACAAGGGCATCAATGTGCCCGGCGCTCGCGTCCGGCTGCCGGCGCTTACCGATAAGGACCGGGCGGACATCCTCTTCGGCATTCGAGAAGGGGTCGACTTTATCGCCGCCTCCTTTATCCGCAAAAAAGAGGACCTCTTTGTCATCCGCGAGATCTTGGAACGGAGCGGCGGCGAGGACATTAAGATCATCGCCAAGATCGAAAACCGCCAGGGGATCGAAAACATCGACGAGATTGTAAACCTCGCCGACGGCATTATGGTCGCCCGGGGCGATATGGGCGTCGAGATCGAGACCGAGTACGTGCCCATCGTACAAAAGCGGCTGATCGAAAAATCCATCGCCGAGGGGATTCCCGTCATCACCGCCACCCAAATGCTCGACTCCATGATCCGCAACCCCCGACCCACCCGGGCGGAGGTCAACGACGTCGCCAACGCTATTATCGACGGCACCAGCGCGGTGATGCTCTCGGGCGAGACCGCAAGCGGCAAGTATCCCTTGGCGGCGGTGCGCACCATGGCGAAGATCTGCCGGGTGACCGAGGGGTCGCTGGACTACGACGCCATCTTGAAGAAGGGCGAAAAGTTCAGCTACACCACCACCAATGTGGTGGTCCACAATGCCGTAGAAATGGCGGAAAAGCTCTCGGCCGATGCCATCGTCATCGCCACCGCCACCGGCTACAGTTCGAGAAACCTCTCCAAATTTCGCCCCCGCACCCGGGTCATCGCCGTCACCGAAGACCCGCGCGTATTGCGGCAGATGGGCCTGCAGTGGGGCGTAGAAGGCGTACTCGGCGACAATCGCGGCGAGCATATCTTCGACGACACCGCCAAGGTCGCCAAAAATGCCGGCCGGATCGAAGACGGCGACTTGATTATCATCGTGGCGGGCATTCCCCAAGGCGTGGCGGGAAGCACCAATGTCCTCAAGGTGCACCAAGTCACGACGACGCTGCACAAGGGCATGGGTCTGGGCGGCGGCGTGCACACCGCGCGGGCGCGGATCGTCGCGGGTTCCCAGGACTATGTGCGCGACTTCTCCGACGGCGATATTCTCGTGATTCAAAGCTACCACAAGGATCTCGCCCCGTATCTGCAGCGGGCGGGCGGTCTGGTTTCGGAAGAAGAGGGGCTCACCTCGCCCTCGGCGATCGCGGGGCTGGGACTCGAAAAAACCACGGTCATCGGCGCCAAGGGGATTACCGGCGGCCTAAAACCCGGCAGTATGATCACCGTCAACGGCGATACCGGCGAGATCTTCTTGGGCAATGTAAAGGCGAGATAAAGGATTTTTGCGAGAAAGGGACGCGCGCCCTTGTGGACCGCTCCGAAAGCGACTATAATGGACATCACGAGTAGAGTAGACAAAAGGCGTTAAGTGTTGGGGGATGGGAAGTTGCCTCCAAACGAAGAGAAAGAGGCTCGCTATCTTTTGTCGCATCCGCTGCTGTCCTCTTAAGCGGCTTGAGGAGGAAACAATTGAAAAACACGAAAAAACTGACCTTTTTGGCGGTTATGGTGGCACTGCAGATCGTATTTGCCCGGACGCTGGGGATCGAACTGGGAAACTATCAACGGATCAGCTTTTCCTTTATCCCCGTGACCCTGGCATCGGCGACGCTGGGACCGTGGCTTTCGGGCATCGGCTCGGTGGTCGCGGACATCGTCGGCTATATTTCGAAGCCCACCGGACCGTACTTTCCCGGATTTACCGCGAGTGCGTTTTTGTCCGCCGCCATTTATGGATGGTTTTTCTACAAAAAGCCCTTGACCAAAGGCCGCATCGCCTTGGCCAATGTGGTGGTGACCGTATTTGTAAACATGATTTTGGGCACCTTGTGGCTGAACATACTCTTCGGCAGCGAATTTATACCGCTCCTGATGACAAAAATGCCCTTCCAACTCTTGATGTTGGTGATCAAGATCGTGGTACAAATATTGATCCTGGAAAAGTTGACGAAAGAGGCGTCGCGTCTCTTTCAGTAAAAAGGCGCCGAGAGGCGTTTTTTTATTCGGTTAGTATAAAGGAGGAGAGATGAACGAACAGATCGAACGGGTACAGGCGATGGAAGCGATCCTCAATGCCCAAATCGAAGACATAAAAAACATAGAAAATGCCCTTTCGCGCTTTTTAGAGCGGGCGGACGAATACGAAAAGTTGCGCCGCTATTACGGCAGCAACGAGATGGACGCCGATCTCTCCTATGAGGCGGAAGGCGGCCTCGAAGGCATTCCCCGGGGCGTGCTTTCGGAGGATGCCGTCTATAATATGATGGGTGCGCGCTATGCGCTGGGCCTACAAATGCTCGCGGGCGCCCAAAAGATCTTCGAACAATTTTAGGAGGCAATATGTCCGATATTCTAATCGCGTTTTTGGCGTCCGCCCTCGCCGGCCTCGCCACCATGCTCGGGGCGGTGATCGTATTTTTCACCGACTCCGAAAACAAGAAATTCCTATCCGCCGCCCTGGGCTTTTCCGCCGGCGTGATGATCTATATTTCCTTTATGGAAATGCTCCCCACCGCCAAAGAGCACTTTATGGAAGGCGCCTCCGAAGCGGTGGCGAGTCTGTGGATGCTCGGCGCGTTTTTCGGCGCCATGGCGCTGGTGGGGTTGATCTCGCACTTGGTGCCCGACGCCGATGAGCCCCACGAGATCCGCACCCAAGAGGAAATGGAAGCGCACAAAGAGGATTTGGCGCTCAAAAAAGTCGGCGTCAAAAGCGCCGTCGCCATCGGGGTCCACAACTTTCCCGAGGGCATGGTGACCTTTATGTCGACGGTGGCGAACCCGACTTTGGGCTTTTCGATCGCCGTGGCCATCGCCATCCACAATATTCCCGAGGGGATTGGCGTGGCGGCGCCCATTTATTTTGCGACGGGGGATAAAAAGCGGGCGCTCTGGCTCACGTTTTTAAGCGGATTTTCCGAGCCCGTGGGCGCGCTGATCGCCTATTTTGTCCTGATGCCGTTTTTGAGTCCGTTTCTGTTCGGCATCGTGTTTTCCGCCGTGGCGGGCATTATGGTCTTAATCTCCTTCGACGAACTCTTGCCCGCCTCCCGTGCCTATGGCGAGACCCACCTTTCCTTGTTGGGCCTTATCTTCGGCATGGCGGTGATGGGAATCAGTCTGGTACTTCTCTAGGCGTAAATTTGCTTTTTCCTTGACATTTTCCCACAGGGCGGATATACTCGTTACACAATCGAATTTACATGATAGAGGCGCATTGCACATCAGTACCGCGGATCTCCGGTCAATGGATCGGCGGGAAAGGGTGTCGTGCCGAGGGTCTGGCATTCGTGTCCACGGGTGTCATTCACCGGGACGCAGGAAAATATTCTGCGTACTGTCGTCCACGAGGACGGAGAGCTGTCGTGTCTTTTGAGGTATTCTTTTCATACAGAATTTCAGGAGCCATGACTGCATCATGGCTCTTTTTGTTTCGATTGAAATTCTAAGAAAGGATGTATACCATGAACAACCAAAGAAATTTACGTATCGCATTGATCCTGGCGGCAATCGCCGTCATCGGCAGCTTCTTCGTCGCCGCCTCGGGCGTCGAGACCGCCGCCACCTTCTGGGCGCTGGTGCCCCCGGTGGTGGCCATCACCCTGGCGCTCATCACCAAGGAGGTCTTTCCCTCCCTCTTTGCGGGCATCTTCGTCGGCGCCCTCTTGGCCTCCGGCGGCTCGCTTCCCAAGACCATGGACTATGTCATCAACGAAGGGCTCATCAACTCCATTTCAGGCACGGCGGGGATCTTCCTCTTTCTCGTGCTTTTGGGGATCTTGGTCTCTTTGATCAACAAGAGCGGCGGCACCACCGCCTTTGGAGAATGGGCGGCAAAGCACATCACCTCCCGTAGGGGCGCGCAACTCGCCACCTTCTTCCTCGGAATTTTGATCTTTATCGACGACTACTTTAATTGCCTTACCGCGGGTTCTGTGATGCGGCCCATCACCGACCGCTACAAGATCTCCCGCGCCAAGCTCGCCTATATCATCGACGCCACGGCGGCACCGATCTGTATGATCGCCCCCATCAGTTCCTGGGCGGCGGCGGTCTCGGGCTACGCTTCGGGCACCGGCATGAGCGGCATCACCATGTTCGTCAAGGCGATTCCCTACAACTTCTACTCCCTGTTGACGCTCCTTTTCGTCGTGGTACTGATCATGATGCGCGACGACTTCGGGACCATGCTGAAGTTTGAAGAAGAAGCCCTCGGCGGCGAAGACTCCAGCGCGCTCCTCACCGACGTCACCTCCACCGTACAGAACGACCGCGCCCATATGCGCGATCTCGTGGTGCCGATCCTGTTTTTGATCGTGACCTCGGTATTATCTCTGGTCTATGTCGGCGGATTCTTTGAAGCGGGCGGCGAATTCGCGGGCGATTTTATCGGCGCATTCGGAAACACCGATGCCACCGTGGCGCTCCCCTGGGGCGCGATGATCACCCTGATCTTCACTCTGATCTATTTGATTCTAAGAAAGGTGCTCACCTTCTCGGCGTCCATGGATTGCTTTACCGAAGGCTTTAACTCCATGGTGGCGGCGATTATGATCCTCACCATGGCCACCGCCCTCAAAAATATCTCCAACGACCTGTTGGGCAGCGCCGAGTTCGTGGCGGGCATAATGGGCAATGTGGCGGGAGAACTGCAACTGTTCCTGCCGGCGGTCATCTTCGTCGTCGCGGCGTTTTTGGCCTTCGCCACCGGCACCTCTTGGGGTACCTTCGGGATCTTGATCCCCATCGTCGTCAGCATGTTCGACGTGTCCGACCCTCTGTTCTTTATCGGCCTGTCGGCTTGCCTTGCCGGCGCCGTCTGCGGCGACCACTGCTCGCCCATTAGCGATACCACCATCATGTCCTCCGCCGGGGCGGGCTGCAATCACGTCGATCACGTGTCCACCCAGATTCCCTATGCGGTGATGGTGGCGGCGGCGAGCTTCCTGTCCTACATCGTGGCGGGATTCGTGCAAAATCCGTGGATTCCCCTTATCGTCGGCATCATTACCGTCGGCGGATTTTTGACCTATATGGGGAATCGCAACACCCATAAGGACTTAAGAGAACAACTGTAAAATAGAAGTGAGAGGCATACCGCGCGTATGCCTCTTTTTTTGTGCCGGAAAGGGGGTGGAAGGGGAAAAGGATACGTCGTGCGTTCCGGCACCGGCTTCTCTGCGAACTTTATGTAGGGAACGAGATTCTTCGACTCGGAACGGGGTTCCTCGCTCAGAATGACAATGGGGGGGTACGCAAACAAAGACAGGGCGTGAAAAAAGCCTTGTCATCCTGAGCGACGCCGAAGGCGGAGTCGAACGGATCTCCGTGGGCTATTGCGGGTCGACTGCTTGCATGGTACTTCCTGCGAGTCTTGTTGTTCAAGAAAAGGGTACGCCGTGCGTTTCGGCACCGGCTTCTCTGCGAACTTTATGTAGGGAACGAGATTCTTCGACTCGGAACGGGGTTCCTCGCTCAGAATGACAATAGGGGGTAACGGGTCGATGGGTTGCATGGTACTTCCTGCGAGTCTTGTTGTTCAAGAAAAGGATACGTCGTGCGTTCCGGCATCGGCTTCTCTGCGAACTTTATGTAGGGAACGAGATTCTTCGACTCGGAACAAGTTCCTCGCTCAGAATGACAATAGGGGGTAACGGGTCGATGGGTTGCATGGTACTTACTGCGTGTCTTGTTGTTCAAGAAAAGGGTACGCCGTGCGTTTCGGCATCGGCTTCTCTGTATTCCCCATACAGGGAAAGAGATCCTTCGACTCGGAGTGAGTCCCCCCAGAATGACAATGGGGGTACGTCGCAGTGCCCATTTTCTATTCCCGAAACCTTTTCATTCCCCTAAGAATCCCATATAATGAAGGTTCAGGAGGCAATCATTATGGAGGAAAGATTTGAAGAAATGGCGGAAATGCTCGACGACATCGTCGATGCGCTGCCCGCCGAATACTTTCGCGGCCTAAACGGCGGGGTGCTCTTTTCCGAAGAGACGATGCGGGACGAAGACTACCCCGAGCTGTATATTCTCGGCCACTATAAACAGGAACCCATCGGCCAGAGTATCGTGCTGTATTACGGATCGTTTCTCGCGATGTACGGGTCTCTTCCCAAAGCGGCGCTGTACGAGGAGCTCAAGAAGACGCTCTATCACGAGCTGACCCACCATTTGGAGACGCTGGCGGGAGAGGACGATTTGGTACGAGAAGATCGGGCGTTTATGGACGAGTACAGGAGAGACAATGGATAAGATTCGCGGAAATTTTTATAAATATATCGGCATCGTCATCGACTATGTGTTGGAGTTTTTTATTACGGTGTTCAGCCTTTTGGTGGAGGTCTTTCGCTCGTTTCGCAGTCTGTTGATCTCGCTGTTGTTTTTCGGGGGCTGTCTGTTCTTTTTTATCCTCTGGATTCCGCTGAGCTTCGGCAGTCGCGACGGGATTCCCTGGTTTTGGATCGTGCTGTTTGTGCTGGTCTTTCCGGTGGCGGGTTCTTTTGCCATCACCCGGCTCAAGTATCTGCAGTATATGGCGACGGAGTATTTTTACGAGCGGGCGGACTATTATCTTTTGGGCAAGAATGTCACCTACGACACGATGGGCGACTATGGCCGTCGCTACGCCCGCAAAATCGAAGAAGAACGAAAGCGGCAGGCGGAAGAACGTCAGCGGCTGGAGGAGGAGATGTTCCGCCGGCAGTTCGAGGCGTTCTTTAATGACGCGCGCTTCGGCGGCTACAACCAAGGCGGTTACCGACAGGGCGGCTACGACTACGGAAGCGCGGGTTACGGCAATACGACCTTCGACGGCGGATTTAAGGAAAAATACGAGACCGCGGCGCGCCGTTTGGGCGTAAGTACCGACGCAGATAAGTATGAGATCCGCCTGGCGTATAAAAAGCTCGCGAAGAAGTACCATCCCGATTTGAATCTCGGCGAGGACACGACGCGGCTCTTCCAAGAAATCAACGCCGCCAACGAATTTTTGTCCGACGAAAATATCGCCCGCTACAAACAGATGTACGGACAGGGGTAAACAGGAGAGATCCATGAAGATACTACACACTTTAGCGCAACTGCCGACCCGCACCGGGAGCGGCGTCTATTTTAGCAATCTCCTCGCGGGACTCAAGCGGGAGGGGGTGGAGAATCGGCTGCTGTATGCCGTACAGGATCCCTACGAATTCCACTTCGAAGAGGCGAGTTATCCGGTGCGCTTTTTAAGCGAGGAGCTGCCCTTTCCCATCGCGGGCATGAGCGACGAGATGCCCTATCCCAACACGGTGTACTCCGCCATGGACGAGGAGACGCTTTACCGGTGGAAGGCGGCGTTTCGGCGTCGGCTCGATGCGATCAAGTCGGAGTTTACGCCCGATGTGATCGTCGCCCACCACCTGTGGTATTTGACGAATATGGTGATCGAGGCATTTCCCGGCGTTCCTGTGGTGGGGATTGCCCACGGCACGGATTTGCGTCAGGCGGAAAACCACGAGGCGCTCGCCGAGGCCCACGCGCCCCGCATACACGAACTCGCCCACGTCTTTGCGCTCTCTCGCAAGGACAAGGCGGGGGTATCGCGCATCTTTCAAATTCCCGAGGAGCGGATCACCGTTATGGGCGGCGGGTATAATGAGTCGGTCTTTAACGACCAGGGCATTTGGCGCGAGGAGGAGATCATCAAGATCGTCTACGCCGGCAAGCTCTCCCGGGCAAAGGGGGTCTACGAGCTCGCGAAGGCCTACCCCAATCTCAAGCGCAAGTACCCGGAGATCACGATGGAATTTATCGGCGAGGAATCCTTGGAGCACAAGGACCGCATCTTCGAGTGCGCCCACTACAAAGAGGGCTTTCGGATTCACAATGTCATCGACCAAAAGGCGCTGGGCGCCCATATGAAGACTTGCGATATTTTCGTGCTGCCCAGCTATTACGAGGGACTGGGACTTACGGCGATCGAGGCGCTGGCGTGCCGTATGCGCCTGGTCACCGCCGAGCTCGACGGGTTGATGGAGCTCTTGGGCAATGCGGTCGTGAACGCTGATGAGATCGAGATCGTAAAGCTGCCGAATCTCTATGAGCTCGACAAGCCCTATAAGCTCGAGATCGACGGGTATGTCGAGCGCTTGGAAGAGGCGATCGAAAAGCAGATTCTAAGATTGCGGCAAAAACAGCCCTTTTCCGATGCGGTCTACGACAAGATCCGCAACCATTCCTGGCGGCGCATCGTCGAGCGGGAATACGAGAAGATCAAAGAGATCGCGGAAAGTTCCGGGCAATAAAAAAGGCCCCGCGAAGGAGCCGATTAGAGGAATTTGCTCTTGATATTTTCCCAGTAGTTGCTGTCGATAACGAGGCGATTCAGGTGCCGGTCGGCGAAGCGGATATTGACCCGCTTCAGCTGATTGTAGGTGTGCTCGCGCCCGTCGACGAGGATCAGATTGGAATTGGCGTATCGGCGCTCGGGCACCAGACTGACGACGTGGTTGCCGGGAATGACGAGGCTAGAGCGGAGCGAGCGATACGAGTGCGACGAGATCCCCGCCATCGGGGTCACCGACATGGCCTCGACCCCCGGGTGGACGATGCCGCCGCCCAAGGACATATTGTAGCCGGTGGAACCCGCCGGGGTGGCGACCAGAATACCGTCGCCCGAGAATTTTTCCAGGTGGTTGCGGTCGATAAAAATGTTCATATGGATGACTTTGGAATTCTGCGCCTTGAGGACGACCTCGTTTACGGCGTAGAGAAAAAAGTTCTTCTGATTGGTATAGACCTCCGCGCCGAGGATCGGCAATCGCTCGATCCGGTAGTGATTGTTGTCGTAGGCGTCGATAAAGGCGTCCAGCTGTTCGGGACTGATTTCCTGAAAAAATCCCAAATGCCCTGTGTTGATGCCGACGATGGGCGTATCGGAAAACTTGGTGCGGTTGACCGCCTTGATAAAGGCGCCGTCGCCCCCGACGGTGATGGTGAGCGCCGCCCGGGGGGAGAGTGTGGTGGTCGGATTATAATTATGCTGTTTGAGTTTTTGGATCAGCCGCTTGGTGGTCTTGCGACTTTCAAAATTCGAATTCGAAATAATATTGATCAGTTTATTGGCCATCGTTCACCTCAATTCATGCCATCTATTATATCGTAAAGCAAAAGGAGACAAATGAAAAGCGATGACAGTATAAATTTTACGGCGACAAAAGAGTACACGCGCTGCGATGCGCTTTGCAAGCGGGCGGGACTTTCGCGCGGATTGATGAAGCGCGCCTTTCGAAGCGGGCGAATCACCCGCGCGGGAGAACCCATCAAAAACTTTCAGCCGGTGAAGGCCGGCGAGACGATCGCCCTCGCCTTCGCCGATGAAGAGACGAATACGGTGCCGTCGCCCTTTCGCCAGCGGGTCCTCTACGAAGATGCCGATCTTCTCGCCGTCGAAAAGGGCGTGATTCCCACTATGCCCTGTGCCCAATACCCGACGGGGACGCTCGCCAACGAGATCTGTGGCTATTTTCGCACGCGGGGCATCCGGCGTAAGGTGCGCATGCTCGGGCGGCTCGACAAGGAGACCACGGGGATCCTCGTGGTCGCCAAAAACCCCTACGCATACGGCAAGTTGGCATCGCAACACACCGAGAGCAAGCGCTATATCGCCCTGTGCCGCGGGCGAATCGAAAAGGCGGGCACGATCGATGCGCCCATCGGCCCGGGGGATGCGTCGCTGGTGCGCGAGGTGCGCGCAGACGGGCAGCGGGCGCTGACCCGCTACCGGCCCGTGCGGCGCGGGGACAACACCCTGGTCGAGATCGCCCTCGAGACCGGCCGCTGTCACCAGATTCGCTGCCATATGGCGCATTTGGGCCATCCCGTCGTGGGCGACGATCTGTACGGCGGTGGGGCGGGGCCCATGCGGCTCCACGTATATACGATGGCGTTTCTGCATCCCCGCGACGGCAGAAGAATACAGCTTTTTTCAAAAATTCCGCAATACTTTTTCAATGCGCCCGCCGGCACCTGCGATCTTGCACAAAAGGGCGAAAAGTAGTATAATAACCACAAGGTAGATCTCTGCCGCGTACGATATCTTCACATTAATTCAACCGACAAATCAGACACGGGAAATTGTGTCTAGCTCCCTATAACAAGCCTCCACTGCGTGGAAGTTAGAAGTAGTTAGCAGATTACCCACCTTAATTTTAGGGCGGGTCTGAATTAAATGGAGACCGGCTAGGCGGAGACTCAAGAGGCCCGGCTTTGCCGGGTTTTTTTTTGCGCGTTTTTGCTTTTGGCTTGACGCGCAGCGCCGAAAAGCGTAGTATAACCATAGAAAACGAACTTTTAATTTAGTGCGGGACACTAAAAAGGTCGCAAAACAGAATACCCCCTTCCCCTCGCGGGACGGGTCTCTCTTTGTGCCTTTTATCCTTCCGATAAAAGCTTTTTTTGTATAGGAGGCAATATGCTCAGACACCTGATCGAACCGGATGACTTTACCTCGAGAGAGTACGACACATTATTCAGACTGGCAGCGGACATCGCAGAAAATCCCGCATTGTATCGACACAGATGCGACGGGAAGATCTTGGCCAGTCTTTTTTTTGAGCCCTCCACCCGGACCCGCATGTCCTTCGACGCGGCGATGTATCGCCTGGGGGGCGACGTACTCCATCTGGGCGATGCAAAGGTGTCGTCGTTGGCAAAGGGCGAGAGCGAAGGGGATACGGTAAAGATCGCCGAGCAATACGCCGATATCTGCGCCATGCGCCACCCCGTGGCACATACCCAGCACGAGGTCGCCAAGCTGCTTACCACCATGCCCTTGATCAACGCCGGCGACGGCGACAACGCCCACCCCACCCAGACCCTTGCGGACATCTTTACCATTCGCGACGAAAAGGGCGCCTGGTCGGGCTTAAAGGTGGGATTTTGCGGCGATCTGCGCTACGGCCGGGCGGTGCATTCGCTCTTTGAGTTTTTGAACCACTACGACAACGAATTCGTCTTTATTTCGCCGGAAGGGCTCGAGATGCCCGCGGTGTATTTGGAAAAGTCGAATTGCCCCTATACCGAGACCGGGGATTTGGCGCAGGCGATCGGAGACCTCGACGTGCTCTATATGACCCGGGTACAGCGGGAGCGTTTCGCCAGTTCCGAGGAGGCGGCGCGCTACCGCGGCTCCTATATTCTGAACCAAACGGTGCTCGATCGGGGGCGAGACGATCTCATCGTACTTCACCCGCTGCCCCGGGTTGACGAGATTGCGACCGAGGTGGACGACGACCCGCGGGCGCTGTATTTTAAGCAGGCGAAAAACGGCATGTATATGCGCATGGCGCTGATACTGACATTATTGGAGGCGAGCGATGCGAGTTTTGGAAAATAAAGCGCTGGGGGAAGATCTCTTTCTCCTGCGACTGGACGGGGAATCGACGGTCGTGCCGGGGCAGTTTTTTATGCTGCGGCCCAACGACCGCTCCCGATTGCTGGGGCGGCCGCTCTCGGTGTTTTCGGCCATCGACGGACTTTCCTTTCTGATTAAGGCGGTGGGAGAAGGCACCGAAGGCTTTCGGCGTCTGCGCCCCGGCGATTCGATCGACGTAGAGGGTCCCTACGGGAACGGCTTTCCGCCCTTGGAAGCGCCGACGCTATTTATCGGCGGGGGCACGGGGATTGCGCCGTCCTTTCACCTGTTGGAATCCGACGCAAAGAAACACCTGCGCGTAGCCATCGGCCTACGCGCGCCGAATCCCGCGCTGGAGGCGCTCTATGCGCCCTATGGCGATCGGGTGCGCTTTTATATCGGCGACGACATCTTCCGCGATCTCACCGTCGGGGACGAGACGATCTACACCTGCGGCCCCGCCGGCATGATGCAGCGGGCGGTAGAGGAGGCAAAGGGCGACGTATATGTGTCGCTGGAATCGCGCATGGGCTGCGGTTTCGGCGCCTGCCTCGCCTGTACCTGTAAGGTGAAAGAGCACCGCGAGCGGGTCTGCGTAGAGGGCCCGGTATTCGAAGGGAGGTCCGTATGCTGGAAGTAAAACTCGGGGGCAGAACCCTCAAAAACCCCTTGATCGGCGCCTCGGGCACCTTCGGCTTCGGCGCGGAATACGCCCGCTTTTACGACCCCGCGATTTTGGGCGGCATCGCCTCGAAAGGGCTCACCCTGCGGCCCAAAGAAGGCAACACCGGCGTGCGGATTTACGAGACGTCATCGGGGATTATGAACTCGATCGGCCTGGAAAACCCGGGCGTTTCGGCTTTTATCGAAGAGATTTGGCCCGAGATGCGAAAGATCGACACCACTGTGCTCGTGAACCTGGGCGGCAACAGCACCGAGGACTATCTCGAGGCCGCCGAAATGCTCAATGACACCGACATCCATATGATCGAGCTCAATATTTCCTGCCCCAATGTGGCATCGGGTGGCATGGCCTTCGGCCTGCACTGCCAAGACGCCGCTGCCATCACCCGGGCGGTGAAGGCACGCACCAAGCACCCGGTGATCGTGAAGCTTTCGCCCAACGGCGATGCCCCGGCGGAGCTCGCCAAAGCGTGCGAAGCGGCGGGGGCGGACGGCATCAGCCTGGTGAATACCTTCCAGGCGTTCGCCATCGATGTGGACGAGAAAAAGGCCGTCTTCGACAATATCTACGCCGGCCTTTCGGGCCCTGCGATCTTTCCCATCGCTCTGCGCATGGTGCGCGATGTGGCGCGGGCGGTTTCAATTCCCGTGGTGGGGATCGGCGGCATCCGCTCGGCGGAAGATGTGATCGCTATGATTATGGCGGGGGCGGAGGCGGTGGAGATCGGCACCATGAACTTTGCCGACCCCCATTGTATGGAAACCATCATCAACGATTTGAAGGCATATACAGCGCGTGAGAACATCGGGTCTTTAGATGAGATCCGCGGCATCGTATAGGAGGCAAATATGGAGACCTTTATCCAATTGGAAGACGGCACGGTATTTAAGGGGCGGCAGTTCGCCGGACGTCGAAAAAAAGTCGGGGGCCACTTTCTCGTACACGGCACCATGATCGGCCACGAAGAGGTGATGACCGACCCCGCCAATCTCGATCGCCTCTTGATCTTTACCTATCCTTTGGTCGGCGGCTACGGCATGAACTTTGAGGACAACCAGTCCGAAGGCCCCACCATCTCGGCGCTGATCTGCCGAAAGGCGATGGAAAATGCGACCAACTTTCGGAGCGAAATGGACCTCAAGGCGTATCTCGACTACCACGACGTGGTGGGCGTCGAGGAGGCGGATACCCGCGGGTTGATCCGCCACCTCAGAAAGAGCGGCGGCCAGCGCGGCATCATCACCGACCGGCTGCTTACGCCCTCGGAGATGGAGCGCTTCTTTGCGGCGGAAAACCCCAACACCATCGAGGCGGTCAGCGCCGTAGAAGTGGCCGAGATCGAAGGCGGCGAAAAGACCGTCGCCCTGTGGGATTTCGGCGTAAAAGACGGCACCATGGAAAAACTGCGCGAACTGGGCTTCAGCGTGGTGGTCTACCCCGCCATGACGAATTTTGACGCGATTCTCGCCGATCGGCCGGACATTCTGTTTTTGAGCTCCGGGCCGGGCATCGCCGCCCAATATGTGGACATCATTCAAGACATTCGCGAGATCCTCGGCAAGGTGCCCATCTATGCCACGGGCCTCGGGGCACAGTTTCTCGGCATGGCGCTGGGCGGGAGCCTGCAAAAACTCGAACAGGGCCACTGCGGCGCCTCCATTCCCGTAAAGGCCGCGGACGGGCGCGTGTATATGACGAGCCAAAACCACGAATACATCGTCGACGATCTGCCGGAGGATGTGGAGCGCATCTACACCCACGTCTCGGATCAGAGCATCGAAGGCTTTTACGACGCCGAACGACGCGCCTACGGCGTACTGTTCGATCCCTTCGGGTTGAGCGGCGCGAGAGGTCTGGAACAAGCGGAAGGCGATCGCCTTTCGACATTCGCATAGGAGGAATCGAAAATGCCCAAAAGAGAAGATATACAGAAAGTACTCGTGATCGGCAGCGGCCCTATCGTCATCGGCCAGGCGGCGGAATTCGATTATTCCGGCACCCAGGCCTGTGAATCCCTGCGGGAAGAGGGGGTCGAGGTCGTCCTCGTCAACTCCAACCCCGCCACCATTATGACCGACCGCGAAGTGGCGGATAAGGTCTATATCGAGCCGCTCGCCGTCGATGTGATCGAAAAGATCATCGAACGGGAGCGTCCCGACAGCTTGATCGCCGGCATGGGCGGGCAGACCGGGCTGAATCTTTCGATCGAACTCTACGACAAGGGGATTTTGGAAAAATACGGCGTACAGATTATCGGCACCTCGATCCCGTCGATCAAAAAGGGCGAGGACCGCGAACAATTTCGCCAGCTGATGGAAGAAATCGGCGAACCGATCATCGAATCCAAGACCGTCGAAAGCGTCGAAGACGCCCTCGCCTATGCCGACGAGATCGGCTACCCCGTGGTCGTGCGCCCCGCCTTTACCCTGGGCGGCACCGGCGGCGGCATCTGCGAGGACGCGGACGAGCTCGAAAACATCGCCCGCTCGGGCATTCACCTTTCCCGTGTGGGGCAGGTGCTGATCGAAAAGTGCATCACCGGCTGGAAGGAAATCGAGTACGAAGTGATCCGCGACGCAAAGGGCACCTGTATCTGCGTCTGCAATATGGAAAACATCGACCCCGTCGGCGTCCATACAGGCGATTCCATCGTGGTGGCGCCCACCCAGACCCTAAGCGATGTGGAGCACAATATGCTGCGCCGCTCCGCCTTTAAGATTTTAGAAGGCGTGGGGATCGAAGGGGGCTGCAATGTGCAGTTCGCCCTGGAACCCCACAGCTTGGAATACGCCGTGATCGAGATCAACCCCCGGGTCAGCCGCTCTTCGGCGCTCGCCTCCAAGGCGACGGGATACCCCATTGCGCGGGTGGCTTCGAAGATCGCCCTGGGGCTTTCTCTCGACGAGATCGAAAACAAGGTGACGGGCGACGCCTCCTCGGCCTTCGAGCCCTCCATCGACTATGTGGTGGTCAAGCTCCCCAAATGGCCCTTCGACAAATTCTTTAACGCCGATCGCAATCTCGGCACCAAGATGATGGCGACGGGCGAGGTAATGGCGATCGGACCCACCCTCGAAGTGGCGCTCCTAAAGGGACTGCGCTCCTTGGAGATCGGCGCCTTCAGCCTGCTGCACCCCCGATTTAAGAAGATGGACATAGAGACCTTAAAGGAAAATGTAAAGCGCCCCAACGACGAGCGCCTGTTCTACCTCTCCGCCCTCTTAAACACCGGCTACGACATCGCGCGTTTGAGCCGCGAGACCGGGATGGATGCGTATTTTCTGCGCATTATCAAGGGCATCGTCGACCTGGAGGCGGAACTCGAGCGCATGAAGAAAGAAGACCTCTCGGAGGAAAAACTGCGGCTGATGAAGCGCATGGGCTTTTCCGACGAGATCATCGCCAATCGGCTGGATGTCACGGAAAAGTTTATCCGCGAGCTGCGAAAGCTCTTCGGCATCGAGGCCAAATACCGCAAGGTGGATACCTGCGGCGGACTCGCCGATCCCCAAGTGAACTATCTCTACTCCGCCTACGAAGGTGAGGACGAATCGCCGGTATCTGCGGACAGGCGCCGCATCGTCGTCATCGGGAGCGGCCCCATTCGCATCGGCCAGGGCGTGGAATTCGACTACGCCTCGGTCCACTGTGTCAAGACCCTGCGCCGAGAAGGGTACGAAACCATCATCATCAACAACAATCCCGAGACCGTATCCACCGACTTCGACATATCGGACAAGCTGTACTTTGAGCCGTTGACGGCAGAAGACAGCCTCAATATCCTGGAAAAAGAACAGCCGGAAGGGGTCATCCTCCAATTCGGCGGACAGACCGCCATCAAACTCGCCGGCGCCTTTAAGGAAGCGCGCATTCCCATTTTGGGCACCGACCCCACCGCCATCGACCGGGCGGAAGACCGCGAAAAATTCGACGCCATGCTCGAAGACCTCCAGCTGATGCGGCCGGAGGGCATCGGCGTCCACGGCGTAGAAGAGGGAATGGAAGGCGCCAAGGCGCTGGGATATCCCGTATTGGTACGGCCTTCTTATGTGCTGGGCGGCCAGGGCATGGAGATCTGCACCAACGACGAAGACCTCCGGTACTATCTCGAAGAGTCCTTTGCCTTAGATCCCGAGCGCACCGTGCTGATCGACCAGTATATCGAGGGCATGGAATGCGAGGTCGATGCCATCTGCGACGGCGCCGACGTATTCCTGCCGGGCATTATGGAACACTTGGAGCGCGCCGGCGTGCACAGCGGCGACTCCATCAGCATTTATCCCTCCCGGCATATCAGCGAACAGATGGAAGCGGAAATTCTGGAGGCGACCAAAAAAGTCGCCCTGGAACTCGGCGTCATCGGCATGATTAATATCCAGTACATCATCAAAGACGAGGTGCTGTATATGATCGAGGTCAACCCCCGCAGTTCCCGCACCGTGCCCTATCTCTCGAAGGTGACGGGCATCAATATCACCGAGCTCGCCACCAAGGTCATGCTGGGCCATAGCCTCAAAGACATGGGATACGCCACCGGCATCGGCAAAAAAGCGGCCTATACCTGCGTCAAGATCCCCGTATTTTCGACCGAAAAACTCCACCGCGTCGAGGCCTCCCTCGGGCCCGAAATGCGCTCCACCGGCGAGGTGCTGGGCGTCGGCGCTACCGAAGAAGAGGCGATGGCAAAGGGATTTTTGGCCGCCGGCATGGACATCGAGGACAAAAAGCGGCGCATTTTATGTACCGTGCGCGACCGCGACAAACGGGAATTCGCCCCCATCGCCCGGGAAATGGACGCGCTGGGCTACGAATTTTATGCCACCGAAGGCACCAAAGCCTATCTCGCCGATTTAGGCATCGACGCAAAGCTGGTGCGCCGCGTAGAGGAAGCGCCGCCCACCATGATCGACTATATTCGAGGCGGCAAGATCCACATGGTCTTTAACACCCCCACCAAGGGCAACGACTCCAAGCGCGACGGATTTTTGATTCGTCGCACCAGCATCGAAAGCGATGTGGAGCTCTTTACCAATCTCGACAAGGCGAAAGTGTTCGTCGAAACCCTAAAAGACAACCCCCTAAAAGAGGCGCTGCACGTATACGAACTCGACGACTATTCCATGTAAATTGATTGACTTTTCATAAAGTCGGGTAAAATCCCGATAGTTGATTCTATGAAAAGGAGCGTGGAATATGCGAATCGGTATCGTAAGAGATGTATCTCAGATTCATCGAAAAACAGAAGAAGCGGCCCTCGCGGAACAAAGTTATCAAGACGATGTGGTAGAATCCGTCACCGCCGCCCTGAAAGATAAGTACGACGTCATCGATTACGTCTTCGACGAGCACCTTTTGGACAAACTCGCGGAAGACAAGATCGACCTGGTCTTTAATTTGGCAAACGGCCGGGAGGACATCAACGACCGCACCGAACTGCCGAGCCTCTTAAAACAGGCGGGCATCCCCCACACCGGATCCGGTGCCATGGGCCACGGCGTGGCCGACGACAAGGCGCTCGCCACCGCCGTCCTCGCCCGAAACGGCATCGCCCACCCCGAGACCGTCGTCCTCGAATCCCCGGTGGATTTGGCGCGCCTGGCGCCCAAGTATCCCGTACTCGTAAAGCCCAACAACGAAGGTTCTAGCCGCGGCATCGGCGACGACGCCGTGGTTCGTAGCGACGAGGAATTGTTCCGATTGGTGCGCAAGATGTTCGCCTACAACGACAAACTCCTGGTGACCGAATATATCGAGGGCAAAGAAGTGACCGTCGGCGTCATCGGAAACGGCGCAGATGTGGAAGTTCTTCCCGCGGTAGAAGTCGACTTTTCGAATGTCTCCGGCAATCGGGAAAAGATCTTCAGCTTCGAGGTCAAACACGAGGACGATGTGGAATACCACGTGCCCGCCCGCTTAAGCGACGCGGAACGAAAGACCGTCGAAGAGACCGCGAAAAAGGCATTCGAGCTGCTGCAGATCCGAGACTACTGCCGCGTGGACATGCGCATTCGGGACGGCAAGGCCTATGTTCTCGAGGTCAACGCCTTGGCGGGTCTGCACCCCGAAAGTTCCGACATCATAAAAATGGCGAAGGCGGCGGGCTACTCCTACGACGCCTTTATCCAAAAACTCGCGGAAATCGCCATTGCGCGAGAGGGCCTTACCGATAACGGAAGGGCGAACGACGCGCAAGATATTGCGAAACAGCGCGCCGAAGAAAACCGCCTCGCCCGCAAAAACGCCGAAGCGGCCTTTGCCAATCGGCCCGATCAAAAGGCGAAACGCGCCTTCGAAGGCGCCAAGGACTCCGTGCGCGCCACCCGCGACGAACTCGAGCGGCGCGGCAAAGAGGCGTATCACAGCATCGAGCGCGGCTACGAGCTGAACAAAGAGCGCTGGGAAGAGGAATACCGGCGGGGACTCAAAGATGTGCGCGATAAGCGCGACCAGGCCGTAGACTATCTTAAAGACGCGGCGAACGAGACCCCCGTGCGCGCGGCGGGACGGGGCTGGGCGCCCTACGGAAGCGGCTACCCGGCACAAGAACAGCCGCAGCAGCCGCAAAACGCGCCTTCCTACGCGTCCGATTCCGACGCGAGATACCGGGCACTCGAAGCGCGCATTCACGCACTGGAAGAGCGCATCCGCATTTTGGAACAGCGCAGATAACGAGAAGAGAAAAGGACGCCTTCGGGCGTCTTTTTTTGTTGCGTTTGTCCTTTGGCGCGGAGTTCGGTATACTGAGAAAAACGCGGGGCAAAACCCGCACGAAATCGGAGGAAGTATGGAAAAAACGACCCAAAAAATCGTGCTGACCGGGGTAATGACCGCCGTCTCCGTCAGCCTATCTACCATGGTGGTCTTTCCCAATATGGCGCCCTTTCAGCACTGCATCAATGTCATCGGCGCCGTGGTATTGGGACCGAAGTACAATTTTCTCTGCGCCCTCTTGACCGGCCTGATCCGCATGGGCATGGGCAAGCCCTTTACGGCGGTAACCGGCGCCGTAGTGGGGGCGCTGTTGAGCGCGCTTTTGTACCGGCGATTCCGCCGCATCGGCGCGGCATGGATCGGCGAAGTCATCGGCACGGGCATTTTGAGTGCGATCCTGAGCTATCCCTTTATGAAATACCTCTTCGGGCTCGATCTCGGCAGTCCCTTTTACTACATCCCCTTTTTTGTACCCTCTGCGGCCGTGGGCGCCTCCATCGGCGCGGCGGTACTGGTGGGGCTCATCTCTTCCGGTGCCATACGGCGTTAAGGCGAGGTAAAATTCTTGCGATCGGCAGAAAAGTCGTTGCAAAATCCCGATCGTCTGCTATACTGTAAGTAATCCTAAACAATATGAAAACGACGAACAGAAGTAAGTAGCGTCAGGGGATCCTCTCAGAGAACCGGTGGTGGGTGCGAACCGGCGAGGCAACCGAGCGCGAATGGGTCTGTGAGTGCAAAGTGAATTGAGTATCTGCGCCGGTTCTCCCGTTATCGAGATAGGATATGTTAGTATCTAAACAGAGATGCGTCGCTTTGCGACGTCACTAGGATGGCACCGCGAATTTACCATTTGCTCCTAAACCGGGCAAGTGGTTTTTTTAGTGCCGAGAAAAGGAGAAATTATGAAGACGAAGACATTGGTACAGGGCGCGATCTTTATCGCATTGGGCACGATGTTACACTATGTGGTTCCCGGATTTTTTAACGGAATGAAACCGGATTTTATGTTGTTTTTTATGATCGCCTTTGTACTGATCTACCCCGATGTGAAAAGCGCCCTCGCCATGGGCGTCGCCATGGGGCTGATGGCGGCGGTTACCACCCAATTTCCCGGGGGACAGCTGCCGAGTCTGATCGATAAGATCATCACCGCCTTGGCGGTAATGGCCATGGCACGGGTATTTCCCGAGGCGGGGGTCGTTAAAAAGGCATTGGTCTACTTCTTGGCGACCATGGTGAGCGGTACCATCTTCCTCGCCTCCGCTATGTTTTTGGTGGGACTGCCCGGCGGTGCGCCCTTCGGCGCCATGTTTGCGGCGGTGGTCCTTCCCACGGCGGTCCTCACCGGCGTTTGCGGCGTCGTCTTCGAAAAAGTCGTCGCCGTTCATTTTCGGCACAGTCGTATACGGTAAGGAAGCGGGAGCGAGCGGAGGATAACTTCGATACTCGCTCCCTTTTTTGAGCGACCGTCTGCCCTCACTTTTATGTCTTTTGCGTGGAGAAGGAAAAAGAAACGTCGCGCGTTTCGGCGGTGGTTTCTCCGGTCGTTTTCTCTAGGGAAAGAGATTCTTCGACTCGGAACAAAGTTCCTCGCTCAGAATGACAATAGGGAGCGGTCGTGAATAATGATTTTGTCATCCTGAGCGGAGCCGACAGGCGGAGTCGAAGGATCTCAAGTAAGCTATTGCGGGTCGATAGGTTGCACGGTGGCTATTGCGTGTCTTGTTGCCCGACAAGAGAAAAGACGTCGTGCGTTTCGGCGGTGGTTTCTCCGGTCTTTTTTTCTAGAGAACGAGATTCTTCGACTGGGAACGAAGTTCCTCGCTCAGAATGACAATAGGGAGCGATCGTGAATAATGATTTTGTCATCCTGAGCGGAGCGCAGCGGAGTCGAACGGATCTCCGTCGGCTATTGCGGGTCGATAGGTTGCACGGTGGCTATTGCGTGTCTTGTTGCCCGACAAGAGAAAAGACGTCGTGCGTTTCGGCGGTGGTTTCTCCGGTCTTTTTTTCTAGAGAACGAGATTCTTCGACTCGGAACAAAGTTCCTCGCTCAGAATGACAATAGGGAGCGATCGTGAACAATGATTTTGTCATCCTGAGCGGAGCGCAGCGGAGTCGAAGGATCTCAAGTAAGCTATTGCGGGTCGATAGGTTGCGCGGTGGCTATTGCGTGTCTTGTTGCCCGACAAGGAAAAGAAACGTCGTACGTTTCTGCACATCTTCTATGACAATCGCGGGGGATTGCGAAACCGTTGAGGGAAAGGCCTGCGATATGGTATAGTAAATAGGTTAAAATGCTTGTTTGTATGCGTAAGGAGCATTTATGTTAGAGATACAGAACCTGGAATTTAAATACGAGGGCGCCGATGTAAACGCCGTCGACGGCGTCACCCTTTCGGTAGAAAAAGGGGAGTTCGTCGCCGTACTGGGGCACAACGGCAGCGGCAAGTCCACCATGGCAAAGTGCATCAACGGCCTCTACACGCCCACCGCCGGGGATGTGATCGTCGACGGCATGAACACCAAAGACGAAGAGGAGATCTGGAACATTCGCGCGCGGGCGGGGATGGTCTTTCAAAATCCCGACAACCAGATCGTCGCCACAGTGGTAGAAGAAGACGTGGCCTTCGGCGCCGAAAACTTGGGCATCGAGCGCGAGGAAATGCGCCGTCGCGTCGACTACGCCTTAAAGGCGGTAGAGATGTACGACCGCCGCTTCGACCAACCGCACCAACTCTCGGGCGGACAGAAGCAGCGGGTCGCCATCGCGGGGATCCTCGCCATGAACCCCGACTATATCGTGCTCGACGAGCCCACCGCCATGCTCGACCCCGTGGGGCGGCGCGAGGTCATGGATACGATTCTTCGCCTCAATCGGGAGCAGAATAAGACCGTGCTTCTCATCACCCACTTTATGGACGAGGCGGTGCTCGCCGATCGGGTGGTGGTGATGGAAAAGGGCCGCGTGCTCTTGGAAGGCGCGCCGCATACGGTATTCGACGAGGTAGAGACCATGAAGCGCATCGGGCTCGACGTGCCGCAGGTCACCGAACTCGCCTACCGGCTCAAGCAGCGGGGGATTCCCCTGCCTGCGGGAATACTCACAAGAGAGGAGTTTGTAGAAGCCCTATGTCGCGTCTCAGCATCCGAAATGTAAGCTATATCTACAACGAGGGCATGCCCTTTGAAAAAGTCGCCTTAAAAGACATCAACCTCGACATCGAAAAGGACGAGTTTATCGGCCTGATCGGCCATACCGGAAGCGGCAAGTCGACTTTGGTGCAGCATCTAAACGGGCTCTATGCGCCCACGCGGGGCGAAATTCTCTACGACGGCATCGACTACCGTAAGAAAGGCAAAAAGCTCTCCGCCCTGCGGCAAAAGGTGGGCCTGGTGTTTCAGTATCCCGAGTACCAACTCTTCGAGGAGACGGTCATCAGGGACATCGCCTTTGGCGCGAAAAACCTAGGTCTCGGCGACGAGGAAGTGGATCGGCGGGTCCGAAGCGCCATGGCGCGGGTGGGACTTTCGTACGACGAGATCGGCGAAGAGAGTCCCTTCTCCCTCTCCGGCGGGCAAAAGCGGCGGGTCGCCATTGCGGGGATCCTCGCCATGGAACCCGAGGTCCTGGTGCTCGACGAGCCCACCGCGGGCCTCGACCCCCACGGCAGCCGGGAGATTCTCGAGGAGATCCGCGGCATTTTCGAGACCACGGACACGACCATTGTCTTCGTATCCCATAGCATGGAGGAGGTGGCGCGCCTCGCCACGCGGCTGATCGTGATGGATCACGGCGAGGTAAAAATGGACGGCACGCCACGGGAACTCTTTGCCCGGGAAGAAGAACTCCGCGCGATGGGACTGGGCGTGCCCCAGGTACGAAGTGCCATGGGAAAATTGGTGCAAGCGGGCATCCCCGTCGACGAGAACTGCATTACCGTCGAGGAGGCATTCGAAGAAATCGAAAGGTGGTGGGAAAAGACCCATGCTTAAAGACATAACCATCGGCCAGTATTTCCCCGCCGAATCCCCGGTACACAGCCTGGATCCGCGGTTTAAGATCCTGATCATGACGCTGTTTATCGTGAGCCTGTTTTTTATCAATTCCTATTCGCCCTATGTCCTGGTGGCGGCGTGGCTGATCCTTACGATTATCGCGGCAAAGATACCGGTGAAGCTCGTGGTAAAGGGCCTCAAGCCCCTGCGTATGATCCTTATCTTCACCTTTATTATGAACCTGTTTTTTATCCCCGGTACCGAGATCTTCCGCTTCGGCTTTTTGCGCATCACCGAAGAGGGCCTCAACCAGGCGATCTTTATGGGGATCCGACTGGTACTCTTGGTGTTGGGTACGAGCCTGTTGACCCTTACCACCTCGCCCCTGGAACTCACCGAAGGGATCGAAAAGCTCTTGACCCCCCTAAAGCGCGTGGGCTTTCCCGCCCATGCCATCGCCATGATGATAACCATCGCGCTGCGCTTTATTCCCACCTTGATCGACGAGACCGACAAGATTATGAAGGCGCAGATGGCGCGGGGAGCGGACTTCGAGTCGGGAAATATTCTCGAGCGGGCAAAGAATCTGATTCCGCTTTTGGTGCCTTTGATCCTAAACGCCCTCAGGCGGGCGGAAGAGCTGGCGACGGCGATGGAAAGCCGCTGCTATCGGGGCGATGAAAACCGCACCAAGCTCAATCCGCTGGAGGTCACCTCCACCGACTGGATCTATTTTGTCGGCAACAGCGCGTTTTTGATCCTCGTCTGCGCCCTTCGCATCTTCCCCTTGCCATGAGAAATATTTTACTCACCATCGCCTACGACGGCACGGATTTTCACGGCTATCAGGACCAGCGACCCAAGCCGCTGCGCACCGTAGAAGGACTATTGCGCGAGGCACTGGAGGCGACCGTGGGGCACGAGGTGCGCCTGCAATCGGCGGGAAGGACCGATAAGGGCGTGCACGCCATGGGGCAGCGGGCGAACTTCCGCGCCGACACCGCCATTGACCTGGGGAATTTCCCCAAAGTGGTGAACTACCATTTGCCCAAGGATCTGAGCATTGTGCGCGCGCAGGCGGTGCCCGATGACTTTCACGCCCGCTACGGGGCCAAGCGCAAGCATTACCGCTACCGCATCTACAACCGGCGAAATCGCAACGGATTTTTGGACCGCTCCCACACCCATATGCCCTTTCCGCTCGATGCCGATGCCATGGAAGCGGCGCTCTCTATGATCGTCGGCGAGCACGATTTCAGCGCCTTCGAGGGGCGTTACGCATCGCCGGCGAACCCGGTGCGCGCCATCGACGAGATTCGACTCGTGCGGCGGGGCGATTTTATCGAAGTCGACTTCTACGCCATGAGTTTTCTCAAAAACCAAATCCGCATCATTATGGGCTGTGCCATGGAAATCGGGCGGGGACTGAAACCCGTCGACGCCCTCTACAACGCCACGCTGACCAAAAATCGGGGCGATTTGGGGCCCACGGCGCCGGCACAGGGGCTTATCCTCATGGACATCCAATACACATAATCATCGTCGGCGGCCATCCGCCGGCTTTTTTATTTGAAAGGAGGCGCTTGTGAAAGCCATACGAGATGCCGTGTCGACGGCCGCGGCCATTCGCAAAAAAATTATTTCGCCTAAAGAAGCGGCAGAAGAGAGCCTTCGGCGCATCGCCGCAGAAAACGGCATATACCGCGCGGTGGTGCGCACCTACCCCGAAACGGCGCTGCACCATGCGGCACAGGTTCCCGCGGATGCGCCCTTTGCCGGGGTGCCCATCCTCTTAAAAGACATCCGCCAGGGCCTCGCCGGCCATCCTTTGACCGAGGGATCGCGCTTGTACGCAGGTCGGATCGAACCCGCCACCGCTCCCTATGTAAAGCGCCTCTTACGCCTGGGCTTCGTGCCGGTGGGACACAGCAATGTGTCGGAATTCGGCATCAAATTCGTAAGCGACTCCGCCTATTACGGCGCCGTCAAAAATCCCGTCGACCCGAGATACCACGCCGGCGGATCCAGCGGCGGGGCGGCGTGTGCGGTGAAAAGGGGCATGGTGCCCATCGCCGCGGCCAACGACGGCGGGGGCTCCATTCGCATCCCCGCGAGTTTCTGCGGCCTCGTCGGTTTTAAGCCCACCGGGCACCGGGTACAGTTTGCCATCACCCACACCGTGCGAGATGCCGCGACATTGTACGCCGGCTTATATGGAAGCGGAAAAGACATCCCCCCACACGACCTCCGCTTCGCCTTTCACACCGCCACCGACCACGACATCGCGATTTCAAAAGACGCCGAAGACGCGGTGCAGATGGCCGTCGAGCACTTATGGGAAGGCGGCATACAAGCCGTGTGCGTGCGGCCCGAAGTGGCGGAGCGAGAACTCTATCGGCGCGCCTTTCTCGCCACCGCGGCGGAACAGTACCGCCGCTTTCAAAAAGAGGGCATCGAACTCGCCCGGGGCATGTCCGAAGACGGCAACGTCCTCCTCTACACCCTAGGCGAGCGACTGTGTAAAACCGGAGAAGCGCCCTTAGAGGCGGAGGCCGTGCAAAAGAGCGGCGCCGCACTCTTCGCCTTTTTCCGTTCATACGACATCTATATACAACCCGCCACCGCCCGCACCGCTCCCAAACTCGATCTCTTAGACGGCGTGAAAAAAAGCCTGTGCGGCATCGACGACTTCCGTGCTCTCTCCACGGCAGAACTCGTGGCGCATATGCACCGGCTCTTGGACCCCGGCACCGCGCATTCTCCCTACGCCCTGACCTACAACCTCTTCGGCTGCCCGAGCATAAGCCTGCCCCTATACATCGCCTCGACGGGCCTTCCCATCGGCGTACTGCTCACCGCCGCTCCCGGAAACGACCGGGCGCTTCTCGCCGCGGCGTCCTACTTCGAGGAACGCGGATATTTACGGGGAGAACGCGGGCAATAAAAAAACGCGACGTCGATGCGTCGCGTTTTTGTATGGACGGATTTAGTCAAAAATGGCGGCATAGCAGCCGGGTTGGGACGGCATGGCAATAAAATCCTCAAACTTTTGATCCATAATCGGACTCAGATAGCCGGCCATGCGGTCATAGGCAAGGAATTCGACGGAATCTTTGGGGTTCAGCGTCAGCGTGTGGGTCGAGGCATCCCATTTTACATCGATCCCCAAATAGTCGGCGATCAAACGAATGGGTACATAGGTCGTGCCGTTTCGGAGTACGGGAAAGGTATCGTTTCGGAAAAACAGCTCCGATTCAGAGGCGCCGCATTTGTCGATATACATCGTGAGTCCCATCGTCGGATCGGTAGGAGAAGAGATCGTGAGCCCCTGCATCCCGTCGATTTTTTCCGGATGCCAATACACCTCCGCTCCTAAGGATTCCGCTACAAAGCGTACCGGCACCATCGTCCGGTCATGCTGAATGAAGGGGTGAAGATCTTTCGGCATCGGCCTACCGTTTGCCACGATATGAATCTGCTGTTCCGGTGCGCCCGGCACATATCCGTCGCCGATAAAGACCACCCGATTCGCCGCGTCGTAGACTATCGTCTTGTCAAAAAAGAGACTCGCGTCTTCGACCGTCTGGTACACATGGCCCGAGCGGTAAAATGGCGCCTCTGAAAAATAACATTGGATAGTTTCGAAGTCGGCAACATAGGTAAAGGGCAGATTTGTATGCAGCGCATCCGCATCACAGGAAGGGTTCGGGCTCGGCTTTGCGACGATCAAAGTTTTTTCATCCGGCTTATAAAACGAATATTTCCCCAAATATTTGGCCACGAGATCCACCGGTATATACGTCTTTTTCGCGTCTTGAATAATGGGGATATTCTGATCCACATAATGGCCGCCCGTCCACGCTTTCGTGGGGCCTTCCGCATAGGCATTTGCCGAAGGAAAAATAAACAATAGGGCGAGAAAAATCGCTCCGATGAGCCGTTTCATCACAAACTCCTTTCCCACTACTTTCTTTTTAGAATATAGAGATAGATGTTTTTACCATCGTATCACAAAACGACAAAAAAATAACGGGGTGAGGAGAAAGATTACAATAAAAAAACCGCCGGCCAAAGCCGACGGCAATACTTGGAGCTAACGAGGAGACTCGAACTCCTGACCTGCTGATTACGAATCAGCTGCTCTACCACCTGAGCCACGTTAGCGAATACTCTCTATATTTTAGTGGAAACGCCCTGAAAATGCAAGTGCATATTAGGGGAATGTTTGTGGTTTGTAAAGGAGTGGGTGATTCTTATTGCCTGAAACAAGAGGGTGCGACGTGTGGTTCGGTAACGGCTTCTTTATGTTCTCCATACAGCGAAAGAGATTCTTCGACTCGGAACGGAGTTCCTCGCTCAGAATGACAATAGGGAGCGATCGTGAATAATAATTTTGTCATCCTGAGCGGAGCCGACAGGCGGAGTCAAGGATCTCCCTGAGCTATTGCGGGTCGATGGATTGCACGGTGCCTATTGCGTGTCTGATTGACCGACAAGGGAAAAAACGTTGTGCGTTTCGTCGGTGGCCTCTATGCATGCCCCTTCTGGGGAATGAGATTCTTCGCTTCGGAACGGAGTTCTCTCCTTTTCCCATTCTTCTGTGTAAAATCCACACAAATGGGGTACAATCCTCCTTGTTTGGGCGTCGGTATGGCGTCGAAATTTTTTTGAACCGGCTTTATCTTTTATTTGTATACATACGCATTGAGGCGTAAAATAATGCTTAGATGAATTAAAGGAGGTCGCAATGGAAGCGATTTATAAGGGCAAGACGAAGGATGTTTTCAAGCTGGAAAACGGAAATTATCTCTTAAAGTTTAAGGACGATGTCACGGGCAAGGACGGGGTGTTCGATCCGGGCGCCAATGAGGTGGGCCTCACGATGGAAGGTTCGGGCCGGGCGGCGCTGTCTTTGACGGTGTTTTTCTTTGAGCGGCTGAAGGAAAAGGGGATTCCCACGCACTTTATTTCCGCAGACATCGACGAGAAGGCGATGGAGGTAAAGCCGGGCACTATGTTCGGCAAGGGGCTGGAATTTATCTGCCGCTATAAGGCGGTGGGCAGTTTCTTGCGCCGCTATGGGCTCTATGCCGAAGAAGGGCAGGATTTGGACGGCTTTGTGGAAGTGACGCTGAAGGACGACGCGGCAGGAGACCCGCCGATTACAAAGGACGGCTTGGTGATGCTGGGGATTCTGACTGCCGAAGAGTACGACACGCTGAAGCGCCTTACGCGCGAAATTTCCGACGAGGTAAAGGCGGTGCTCAATGAAAAGGGCATCGACCTCTACGACATCAAGTTGGAATTCGGCCGCGACGACGGAAAGATTATGTTGGTCGACGAGATTTCCGGCGGCAATATGCGCGCTTACAAGGGCGACGAATATGTAGAGCCCTTAAAGCTCCCCGGATTGCTTTTGGGTGAATAAGGAGCGGGAAGAAGTGCTGCGGCACTTCTTTTTTTCTCTCTGTTTTGCCGGATTGAATTTGCGTCCGTAGTATAGTACGATGGAATTGATATAGGATCTGATGCCCGGGCCAACCGGGCTTTTTTTAGAGAGACTGGAGTGTTATGTCCGTTCAGGAAATAGAGAGAAGTATTATAAAAAAGTTCCGAAAAGATATTTGGCGCCGCTTTATCAAGGGGATCAACGAGTTCGAGATGATCGAGGACGGGGATGTGATCGCCGTCGCCATGAGCGGGGGCAAGGATTCGTTGCTTTTGGCAAAGTTGTTGCAGGAGCTGAAGCGCCACGGCAAGAAAGAATTTTCGCTCCGGTTTATCGCGATGGACCCGGGGTATTTGCCCGAGATCGTTACGCAGGTGAAAGAAAACAGCGAGAAGGCGGGGATTCCCCTGGAGATGTACGGCTCCAATGTGTTCGATGTGGCGGAGGATATGGGCGGCGAAAAGCCCTGTTATATCTGCGCCCGCATGCGGCGGGGGAGTCTGTACGACAAGGCGAAGTCGCTGGGCTGCAATAAGCTTGCCTTGGGGCATCACTTCGACGATGTGATCGAGACGGTGATGATGAATGTGCTCTTCGGCGGCAGCTACAAGACGATGATGCCGAAGCTCCATTCGACGAATTTTTCGGGGATGGAGCTGATCCGGCCCATGATCTATATTCGCGAGGACGACATTCGCAGCTGGGTGGCGTATAACGATTTGTCCCCCATCGACTGCGCCTGTACGGTGACGGCGAAGGAAAACTTCGGCGCCCGCGCCTATGTAAAGAATCTGATCCGCGAGATCAAGGCGGAAAATCCGAATGTGGAGATGTCGATTTTCCGCTCGGCACAAAATGTCGAAATGGGCGCGATTCTGGGCTATAAGGACCCTGCCGGGGCGCGCCACGACTTTTTGGAAGTCTACGACAAAGGAGAATAGTATGAAATTGGTATCTTGGAATGTAAACGGCATTCGCGCCGCGCTCAAGAAGGGGTTTATGGATTTCTTCGAGGCGGCGGATGCGGATATTTTCTGTCTCCAGGAGACGAAGCTCTCGGCGGGCCAGCTGGAACTGGAACTCGACGGCTACGAGCAGTACTGGAATTACGCCGAAAAGAAGGGATACAGCGGCACGGCGGTGTTTACGAAGATTTCGCCGATCCACGTGACCTTCGGCATCGGCGACGACGAACACGACCGCGAGGGCCGGGTGATTACCTGCGAATTTGAGGAGTTCTTTTTGGTGAACTGCTATACGCCTAATTCCAAGCGAGGGCTGGCCAGATTGGATTACCGCATGGTTTGGGAAGACGCGTTTCGGGCATATTTAACCATGTTGGAGACGGTAAAACCCGTGGTGCTCTGTGGCGATTTGAATGTGGCGCACAAGGAGATCGACCTCAAGAACCCGTCCAGCAATCGGAGAAATGCCGGCTTTACCGACGAGGAGCGCAATCAATTTACGAATCTGTTGCGTACAGGGTACACGGATTCGTTCCGCCACTTATATCCCGACGCGACGGATCGGTACAGCTGGTGGAGTTACATTACCAAGGCGCGGGAGCGAAATGCGGGGTGGCGCATCGACTATTTTGTCGTAAGCGACGCCCTGACGGATCAAATTCTCGATGCGGACATCCGCGACGACGTATACGGCTCGGACCACTGTCCGGTTACGCTCGAACTGGGGATTTGAAAGCTTTTCATTGCATTATCCCGCCAAAGGGTTTAAAATCGTATAAGAAATATCAATCCATAAGAGAAAGGTGAGAACATGGCGAATACTAGATTTGTAAAGATCCACGACCAACTGCACTATATCGGCGTCAACGACCGCTACACCCATCTGTTTGAGGCCATGTGGCCCCTGCCCGACGGCATCAGCTACAACTCCTATCTGCTGGACGGAGGCAGCGAAACCTGCTTGATCGACTGCGTAAAGATCGATTCCATTATCGAGTTTATGGAAAAGCTCCGTAGCGTACTGGGCGGACGCGGCCTCGACTATGTCGTGGTCAACCACATGGAACCGGACCATACCTCTTCGCTGAAGGCGGTAGTAGAGTCTTTCCCCGGCTGCAAGGTCATTACCAACTCCAAGGCCGTCAAGATGATGGAAAACTTCTACGGCATCGGCGAAGATCGCGTGGTCCTCGTGGGCGACGGCGACACGGTAAAGATCGGCGAGCGCGAACTGACCTTCTACTCTACCCCCATGGTGCATTGGCCCGAGTCTATGGTCTGCTTTGAGGAAGCCACCGGCACGCTCTTCTCCCAAGACGCCTTCGGCGGATACGGCACCCTCGACGGGGCGATCTTCGACGATCAGATCGAATGGGACAAGTATCGCGACGAAACCGTGCGCTACTACACCAATATCGTCGGCAAGTACAGCGTACAGGTAACCCGCGCCCTAAAGAAGCTCGAAGGGCTGGACATCAAGATGATCTGCCCGGACCACGGTCCCATTTGGCGCGAAAACATCGAGCCTATCGTCAAGCTGTATAGCGATCTCAGCGAACAAAAAACCGAAGACGGCGTGCTGATCGTTTACGGTTCTATGTACGGCAACACCGAAATGATGGCCGAAGCCATCGCGCGCGCCCTTACCGAAGAAGGCGTACGCAATATTCGCATTCGCGACGTGTCCAAAACCCACCTGAGCTATTTGATCAGCGAAACCTGGAACTACCGCGGCATTATCCTGGGCTGCCCCACCTACAATGTGGACCTCTTCCCGCCCATGCGCACCTTGGTGGAAACCCTCAAAAAACAAAAGATGAAAAACCACATCCTCGGCACCTTCACCAACTATAGTTGGGGCGGCGGCGCCGAAAAGCAAATGGCCGCCTTTGCCGAAGAGAGCAAGTGGGAAGTGCTCCCCACCACCATCGATGTGATGGGCGCACCGGAAGACGAAGATCTCGAAAAATGTCGCCAAATGGCAAAAGAAATGGCCGAAGCACTGGCAAAATATCGCTAAGAAAGATCTCCCTGCGGGGAGATTTTTTGCGGAAAATGAATGGGTCGATTTAACTGTCGCGCCTCCTCCAAGGGGGCGCGTTTTTGATTGAATTTATGGAAAAACGAAGAGAATTATAATTTGGAGACAGAGAATGGACTTGACGGCGATCGTGGAGGTGGATAGAATACAATTATAAAAATGATATCACTTATCAACAAAGGAGACACATATGCAAAAGAATGATCGAAAACAACTCCGAATACATAGTAAGAAATCATATTTGGCTTTGGCGGGGGCGATTCTCGCGACGGCAGTGCCTATAAATGCCTTTGCAGTGAGAGCGGCGGATGCGTTTCGCCCAGGTACATATACGGCGTCTGCGAACGGCTATCGGGGAGAGGTAAAAGTAGCCGTAGATGTGTCGGAACAAAACGGCGAGATCCGAATCGATGCGATTCGTGCCGATCGCGGTGCTGAGACGGAATCGAAATGGAAGTTGCTGGAGGACGCGGGACTTTTGGATACGATTAAAGAAAACGGAGGTCCCGACGGCGTCGATACCGTATCAAAAGCCACGGTGAGCTCTCGTGCGGTACTGGAAGCCACGGGAAAGGCGATCGATGCCGCAAACAGTGCGGCGGAAAAACCTGCGGCCGAAGAAGAAGTTGTCGTGGATCCCGCGTCGATTTTTGACGGCGGCACGGGAACGGCAGAGGATCCGTACATAATTAGCAGTGCGCAGACTTTGCAGCAGTTTGCTCAGTCGACCGAGGCAGTCGATGTCGAGGGCAAGGTGAATGATTATGCGGGTGTATATATTGCATTGGATTCCGATGTAGCACTTACGGGAGAATGGAAGCCCATCGGTTCATTGGCCCATCCTTTTAAGGGAGATTTCGACGGTCGCGGACATTGCATTACGGGGCTTCATATAGGGAGCAAAGAGGATCCCGCTAAAAAAAGAAACATAAGTGACGGATTCTTCGGGAATGTAGCGGGCGCTAACATACGCAATCTTGCGATCGACGCAAAAATCTATGCCATATCCGACGGAGCATATATGGTGGGTGCCTTAGCGGGCACAGCACGGGAATCTCGCCTCGATCGAATCGATGTGACGGCTACGATCGTCGCCGAGACCACACATCGAAAGAGCAACCTCTTTGTCGGCGGTATTGTCGGCAGCGGTATGAAGCAGGAAATCTATAATTGTACGGCGAATGTAGATCTCCGCTCGACAGCGGTGGGCGGAACGGCCGAGGCCGGGGGCATTGTGGGGATCACCAATCGCGGTATTGTGGCCAATTGCCGCTCGACGGGAAAAATCGGAGGCTCTACCGATCGCGTACAGGAAGAAGGTATGACGGCATTTGGCGGAATTGCCGGTGTAAACGGGGGAACGATTGTCAATACATACTCGTGCATGGATATCGTTTCGGATAGCTACACGCACTATGTCGGCGCCGTGGTTGGATGGGCGACGGGCATCGCCGATACTTTTCAATCGTACTATGACGCGAATTCGATCTTGGTGGTCGACGATAAAACCAAAGATCGGCACGTTGTTTCCCCTTCGATTCCTATCGGATGGGCGGTTGGCGCCGGCGTAACAGAAGATGGCGTGCCCTACACGGGAAGTGTCGCCCTGGATGTAGAAGCGGCGGATCTGCAGGGGGCGACAAAAAAACTCGATGCGAATATTACAAAGCTTTGCGCGGATCTTTCGAAGGGCGGTCGCCAAGAGGGGCATTGGAAACCCTCACAATCCGAAAATGCACTGAATCGCTGGGTTTTGAATGATAAGCCTTCGCTTATAGAAGAAAGGATTCGCCCTGCATACGATGCCAAAACTTCGGCGCGGATTGAGTCGCTACTACCAAAGGCCGACGAACATTTGCTTCCCGGCGCGTTTTACGGCAGGAGCAGGGACGGCTCGGTATTGATAAGGGCAGAAATAGACGATAGCGGTGCATGGCAGAAAATCGAGACACTTTCGGGTTCGGTCGATGCGGCGGCGATCGGCAAATTGCTGCGGGGAGAAGCCGACTACGAAAATTTGCCGAAGAGTGCGCTGAAAGAAGCGATTCGCGATGTGATGCTGCGTTCGAAAAATCGCGACTTTACGGGATATGGTATGGCGGATGTAGAATCGATTTTTGCGGCGGGGAAAGGCACGGTCGAAGATCCCTACATAATCCAAACGCGGGAGCAATTTATAAATTTTGCCGCGAGCATTAATGCCGACGAGTCCTATGCGGACAAGTACATCCGGCTGGATGCGGATATGATTCTAACGGATGTGTGGATGCCTGCCGGATCAGGCGGGAAGTGGCCCTTCAAGGGACACTTTAACGGTGGGGGTCATACAATTTACAATATGTGCATTGGCACAAAGGATGCCCCGTATACAGGCAAATTTGCAGGTCTGTTCACCTATATCGATGGCGGAGAAATTCACGATTTGCGCTTGAAAAATTACGAAATTCACGTCAAAGGCAAGTCAGACCAAAAGGCATTTGTCGGTGCTGTGGCTCCGCATATAAAGAACGGAATGGTCAATGGCATAGAGGCGAGCGGAACGATGGCGATTGATACAGATGCCGCTGAAATTTATGCGGGCGGCCTATTTTCCCAAACGGACAAGAGCCGTATCGTTAACGTGCGCTCGAAAGCAGATCTTATAGCGAAATCCGGCTCCAGAAATATTTATGCGGGCGGCGTCGTGGGGCTCAACAATCGTTCGCTTCTCTTAAATGGAATCGCCGCAGGTACGGTGCAGGCGGAAACGGCACTGAATCGCGCCATGGTAGGCGGTATCGTCGGTATGAATGCTGGGGTATTGTCGAACTTTTATGCCGATGTCTTTGTTCATGCCGCAAATCCCACAGGCGATGCGGGTACCGTAGCGGGTAGAAATACCGGCATCGGTTATATGTACGATAACTTTTACCATCCCGATAAGGTTCCCGTTGTGGCGGGAAAGACGACAAAGCCAAAAGCGATCGGCACCGTAGTGGAAGGCACCAAAGAGGTAAAAGGAGAGGTTGCGGACAACGGCAGTGCCTATATTCAAGAAGCCGTGGGTGCACTCAACCGGGGGCCGAAGCGGGAGCGGATCGATGCGGCGATCTCTCTTTGGCTGAAGGGCGACTCTCTTGATGGAATCATACTAAAATCGTGGAAGATTCAAGACGGTGTTCTTTCCTTTGCCGACCCGTCTGTAAGGGAAGAAGAAAAGGAAGTACCGCGGCAGAGTGCGCCGAAGTGGAGACCCGACGGGAATGTGGGATCGCAGCGTCTTGCGCTCGAGAAGACGGAAAATAGCCCGAATGAAAAGGCAATGCCTGAACAGCCGGCATTTATCGATAGTATCGGCCACTGGGCAGCAGAGCCGATTCGATATGTCGTCGAAAAAGGCTATTTTAAGGGCATATCGCCTACGCAATTCGCTCCAGACGGCGAGATGACGCGCGAAATGTTTGTGACCGTCTTGGGAAGACGATCTGGCATCTCGAGAAAAGATACCGATGCGGGCTTTCGGGATGTAAAGAAAAATGCCTATTCAGCGGCCTATATCCGCTGGGCCAGGGACAATCACATCGTGGAAGGGATAGGTGAGGATTGCTTCGCGCCGGATGCCCCCATAACACGAGAAGAGATGGCGACGATGCTCGACCGATACGCGGCTTATGCTCGTATTACATGGCAGTTCTCTGCCGTTCCCACCGTAAGCGATCTGGATGAGGTGTCCGATTGGGCGAAGAAATCGGTAGAAAAGCTCAACCGGGCGGGATTGGTTCGTGGACGGGAGACGGGCATATTTGATCCCAAAGCGTGCTCCACGCGTGCAGAAATCGCACAAATTTTATATCGGCTAGACCGAGAGATGGAATAAGGCGTTTTCCCCATATAAAAACCCCGCCTCGCAATCACGAAGCGGGGTTTTTCCGTGCATGGAAATGTTGTCGATAGGAAATTTTAGCGCATGGTAACCATTTCTTCGGCGCCGGTGGGGTGGATGGCCACGGTGGCGTCGAAGTCGGCTTTGGTGGCGCCGATTTTTACGGTGACGCCGAAGCCCTGCATCATTTCGTCGACGCCTTCGCCCATGGCGTGGATGCCGACGATTTTTTCTTCGGGGCCGGCGCACACGAGCAGCATGCGGTTTTCGATGCGGTCGCCGGAGACGGCGGAGCGCATGTCGGTAAACTGTGTCTTGTAGGTCTTTATATTTTCCGCGCCGTGGGCCTCTCGCGCGGCTTGTTCGGTAAGGCCGACGCTTCCCATGGCGGGGTGGGTGAACACGACGGTGGGCACATTGTCGTAGTCGAGGTGGGCGTCTTCTTTGCCGCCGAAGAGCCGATCGGAGAGGAAGCGACCGGCGGCGATGGCGACGGGGGTGAGGTCGAGCTTTCCGGTGACATCGCCGATGGCGTAGATGCCCTCTTCGGCGGTGCGTTCGTAGGTATCGGATACGATATGGCCCGAGGTCTTGGTTTCCACCGCGGTGTTTTCGAGTCCCATGTCGTCGGTGTTGGGGGCGATGCCCGCCGCCCAGATGACGCGCTCGAAGACGGCGGTCTCTCCGTCTTCGAAGGTGATTTCTACGCCTTCGGGCACGGCTTTAAACGAAGCGGCGCTCTTGCGAAAGTGGAAGTGTACGCCGTGGCTTTCCATTTCGTGGGTAACGCCTTCGGTGATATAGGGATCGAAGTTTTTCAGGATGCTGTCGCCCCGCACGAGGAAGTGGGTGGCGACGCCCATTCCCGCCAAAAATCCCGAGAGTTCGGTGCCGATATAGCCGCCGCCCACCACCGCGACGGATTTGGGCAGATCCGTCCAGCGGAAGAAGTCGGTGGAGTAGTCTACCAGTTCGTTCCCCGGCAGCTTGCAGCGGGCGGGGGAGGCGCCGGTGGCGATGGTGATGTGATCGGCGCGGTAGGCCTTGCCGTCCACCTCGACGGTATGGGGATCGACGAAGCGCGCCCGACCCGTAATGCGGGTGATTTCGTTTTTTTTGAGTCGGCGCTCGTAGGCGCTTCTCGCCCGGTCCATATAGGCGATTTGGCTTTCGCGCAGTTTCCCGTATTCGAATGCCAAATCGTCTGCGTCAAAGCCGAAGCCCGGCGCCTCCACCACAAAGGTTCGGCGAATGGACGATGCGTACCAGAGTACCTTTTTGGGCACGCAACCCCGGTTGACGCAGGTGCCGCCCAAATCTTGTTCTTCTATGACGGCGACTTTGGCGCCGTATTCCGCCGCGCGGTTGGCGGTAGCGATGCCGCCGCTGCCGCCGCCGATGACGATATAATCAAATTGTTCTACTTGCTCCATAATTTACCCCTTTCCTTTCCGGATCTATATACCCAAAGGGGACGGGGCTCATTCGCAGAAAGTGAATAAATTAACGATACAAATCCAAAAAACCGCCCCCACAAAGAGGGCGGTCGGTAGGCAGTTATCGTAAGAGATGTTTGTACTCGTCGGGCGATTTGCGCACCCGGTCGTCGGCGAAGAAGTCCTTCGCGAGGGCGTATACCACACCGGAAAGCCCGATCAGGGCGATCAGGTTGGGGATGGCCATAAACCCGTTTAAGATGTTCGCCACGGTCCAGGCGAGGCCGAGGTTCATGGTGCAGCCGATAAAGGTCAAGATCAGATAGACGACCTTGTAGGGGATGCTGACTTTGTCGCCCAAGAGGTAGCGGATCGAGGTCTCGCCATAGTATTCCCAGCTGAGGATGGTCGAGAAGGCGAAGAGCAACAGACCGATGGACACGATGTATTTGCCGAGGACGAATTTGGTGGCAAAGGCGTGGGAGACCAGTACCGAGGGGTCGGTGATGCCGTCGTCCAATACGCCGGAGGTCAGGATGACCAGGGCGGTGATGGTACATACGATAAAGGTGTCCAAAAATACTTCGGTGACGCCCCAAATACCTTGGCGGGTGGGGTGGTCGGTGGAAGCGGTGGCGTGGGCGATGGGCGAGGAGCCGAGGCCTGCTTCGTTGGTGAATACGCCGCGGCTGATGCCGTTTCGCATCGCCATCATGATGGTGTAGCCGAGAGCGCCGCCGCCGACGGCTTGGGGATTGAATGCGCCGATAAAGATCGAAGCGATGGCACTGCCCAAAGTATCGATATTCGAGAAAATGATAATCAGACCGCCGATAATATAGAAGGTTGCCATAAAGGGAACCAGTTTTTCGGTCACTTTGGCAATGGATTGGATGCCGCCGATAACGACGACGGCGGCGAGCGCGGTGATAATGACCGCGGTGACGAACTTCGGCACATTAAAACTGCCGTTTAAGGTATTGGCGATGGCATTGGATTGTACGGAGTTGCCGATCCCCAGGGTGGCGATGGCGGCGAACAACGCAAAGGCCTTGCCGAGCCAGGGTTTTTTCAATCCCCGCTCGATATAGTACATGGGACCGCCGGCATAGCCGCCCTGCGCGGTTTTCACCCGATAGGCGATGGCGAGGTTGACTTCCGAGAATTTGGTACACATCCCAAAAAAGGCGGCAACCCACATCCAGAACACGGCGCCGGGTCCGCCGCCCAAGATCGCGACGGAAACGCCGACGATATTGCCGGTACCGACGGTGGCCGCCAGGGCGGTAGATAGGGCCTGGAAGGGGCTGATGGCGCCCTCTTCGATCTCGCCCTTTTCAAAAATCTTTCCGAGGGTGTGTTTTATTATATAGGGGAAGCGCCGGAATTGTATAAAACGCGTACGAATCGTCAGCACGATGCCGGCGCCGAGGAGTAGGACGATCAGGGGAAGGCCCCAGAACACCTCGTCAAATTTGGTCAAAAATTCTGCAAATGACATATGACACCTCCGACTGAGAAAAGAATATACGGTACGATGACTGCTTCTGTATATATTATACACATGGATTCAAAAAGTTAAAGCATAAAATACAAAAATTTACAAAAATTCGGAAAAATAAGATTGACGGTAAAATAACGACTTGTATTAAAAATATCAATTAGAAAATGGTGTGAGTTTATAAATTTTTATACCGATCGCAGAAACAGCAATGAATTTCAATTCGTATATTTTACACATATAGAAAATGACCGACGAATCGGTCGCGAATAGAGGCAAAATACATCAATAAAATGAAAACATACATCGTATGGGTGAAAAAATATATAAAAAACCCCGCCGTGGCATCGCCACAGGCGGGGATTGCGTTATAGATTTTTGAGATCTTCGATGCTGTCGATGTCCATATAGGCGGGGACGACCAAGCCGGTGCGCGCCCCTTCGAGATTGGGGCCCATATCGACCACGTTTTTGCCGTGTTTTTTGACGTAGAAGGCCGAAGAATTGGGGAGCCATACGCAAACGGTGGCGTCGGCGTCGCCGTTTTCTAAGGCGATAAAGGACGGTCCCGCCTCGACGGCGATCATGCGCACCGTAAAGCCGTGGCGGCGTAGGGCCTCGCCGATCACGTAGGTGGAGGCATATTCGCTGTCCCACATAACGTGGGTCAAGGTGACGGTTCTGCCATCGCCTTTGGGGACGCCTTCGGTCCATTCGCGCAAGCGCTCGGGATTGCGGTCCAGCCAGCCGCTCGCGATCTCTTCGATGTCCTTTTCGCCGGCGTTGACTTCGGCGAGGACTTCCTGCAACTCGTCGATGGTCCAGTAGAAGCGGTCCAAGATCTCGGCGGCGTCGGGATCGTCCTCGCGAAATCCCTTTCGCGAAAAGGTGTGGATCCGCTCTTCGCCGAAGATGTTTTTGGGATCGTCTAAAAATTTCAGATCCATATTGACAAATTTCCAGTGGGGCGCCCAGCCGGTGACGACGATGGGTTCTTTCTTTTTGTAGGCATCGGAGAGGAGCTGGGTCATTACCGCCGAGGAGCCGCTGTGGAGGGTTTGGGGAAGATCATAGGCTTCTACGGCCTCCCGGGCGGAGTGAAAGACGCCGCTGCCCGGTTCGATGCCGATAATTACGTTTTTCGGATTGTAGTCGGTAATCTCCTCTTCTTCCGGCGCTTGAGGGGCACAGCCCCACAGGAAGAGCGCCGCAAAGAGGAGCCACAGTTTACGGTATTTCAATCTCGCCTCCGATCTTCGGTGAGGGCGCGGGTGATGCGGTCTAAGAGGATCGCCAAGATGACGATGGCGATGCCGGTGATAAAGCCCGGTCCGACCTCGTTGCGCGAGACCGCGACATAAATGCGGTTGCCGAGGCCCGGAGCGCCGATCATCGATGCCACCACGACCATGGAGAGTGTGAGCATTAGGGTCTGATTGACGCCCGCCATAATGCTCTTTTTCGCCAGGGGAATCTCGGTGCCGAAGAGGCGCTGTCTGCCGTCGGCGCCGAAGGATTCGGTCGCCTCGATCAGCTCTTTGGGCACTTGGCGAATGCCCAAATTGGTCATGCGCACCACCGGGGGCATGGCAAAAATAATCGAGGAAACCACGCCGGGGGCCATGCCGATCCCGAAAAAACTCACGGCGGGGATCAGGTAGACGAAGGCGGGCATGGTCTGCATAAAGTCGAGGATGGGCATAATGACGGCTTGCGCCACATCGCTTTTGCTCATCCAGATGCCCAAGGGCACGCCCAAGACGACGGCCAATAGGGCAGAGACGAGGACCAAGCTCAGGGTGAGGATCATATCGTCCCAAATGCCCTGGTTCCATATAAAGAGGAAGGAGAGGCCGCCTATCAAGACGATCGGCTTGAGTTTTTTGTGATTGGCAAAAAACAAGATCCCCATCACCAGGACGATAAAGACCGCCGGGTGAAAGAGGGAGAGGACAAAGCCGAAGAGTTCGACCAGGGCGTTGATGCCGTTTTTGATCGGCTCGAACAGAAACACCAGGTTTAGGCGCATCCATTCGACGATGGCGTCAAACCACTGAGGTATGGGCAATTTATGCATCATGCACCTCCTTTCCGGCCAGGGCCGCGAGGACCGTTCCGCGAATGACGATGCCCTTGAGTCGCTTGCCTTCGACGATGGCGATGGGCAGTTTGGAGTCGTAGATTTCGTCGATCAGCGTATCCAGCTGGGTGTCCGCCGATGCGGTGGGGATGTCTCGAATGAGGATGGATTCGAGGTTTTCGTTTCCCTCCCGAACGGCGGCGAGGGCATCGTCGGCGGTGACGACGCCCTGGAGTTCCCGTAGGTTGTTAACCACATAGACCGACGAATTGCCCGTGGAGCGCATTTTCATCAGGGCGGAGCGGGGTCCGTTTTTTGAAATATTGATGGTGTCGGGGCGAATCATAACGCTCGCGGCATCGAGAATTTTGGAGCGGTCCACGTCGCGGACGAATTCCTCCACAAAGTCGTTGGTGGGGGAGTTTAAGAGTTCGTCGGGCGTGCCGATCTGCACGATCTCGCCGTCTTTCATCAGGGCGATGCGATCGCCCAGCTTGAGCGCCTCGTTCAGGTCGTGGGTGATAAAGAGGACGGTCTTTTGCATTTCGCTTTGGAGGATCAACAGTTCGTCCTGCATTTCTTTTCGGATTAAGGGGTCGAGGGCCGAAAATGCCTCGTCCATAATCAAAATGTTGGTGTCGGCGGCGAGGGCGCGGGCGAGTCCGACTCGCTGCTGCATACCGCCGGAGAGCTGGTCGGGGTATTGATCCGTGTAGCCGTCGAGGCCCACCTTTAAGAGCGCCTCTTCGGCGCGCCGATTTGCTTCTTCGCGTCCGACGCTTTTTATGGTCAGGCCGTAGGCGGCGTTTTCCAATACGGTCTTGTGGGGGAATAAGGCAAAACTCTGAAACACCATGCTCATCTTTTCCCGCCGGGCGAGGCGCAGGGTTTCCTTGTCCATGGCCGTCAATTCTTCGCCGTCGATATACACTTTGCCGGCGGTGGGTTCGATCATGCGATTTACCAGGCGAATCAGGGTAGATTTTCCGCTGCCGGAAAGCCCCATAATAACGAACACTTCGCCCTCTTCTACGGTAAAGCTTGCGCGGTTGACGCCGACGGTCGCGCCGATTTCCTCTAAGATCTCGTCTTTGTGTTTTCCGTCCTTCAGCATTTCGAGTCCCTTTTTGGGGTCCTTGCCGAATATTTTTGTCAATTGTTCCACTACGATTTTCTGCATGGCATTCCTCCTATTATAAAATGTGTACCCAGTCGAAGGGGCGAAGAAAAGATAAATTCTCCTATAGGAAGTCGGGGAAAGCCTTGTCTTATGGTTGTGCATATGGTACTATACATCTAGAGTGCAAGAGCACGAAGGGGTACACCACCGCGGGTGTAGTTTTCTTCGTGCTCTTTTTTTTGACTCCGGGAGGTGTGTTGTGATTATTAACGGCAAGGCGTTTTCTGCAGACGGAGAACGGTCCCTCGTCCGCGTCCTCGAGGCGGCGGGCTACGATGCCGGCGCGGTGGTATGCGAGGTAAATCGAAATCTCGTCCGCCGCGCGGATATGCAGGACTATCTCGTCGAAGACGACGATATTGTGGAGGTGTTTTCGTTTACCGGTGGGGGTTGATAGAAAAGCGGTCCTCGCCCGCCAAAACGAGGCATGGAACGAACGCGCGAAGAATGCGACCGTGGCGGTTTTGGGCTGCGGCGGCCTGGGTAGCAACATCGCCTGGATGCTTGCCCGCCTGGGGATCGGCATCATCCACATCTTCGATTATGATGTGATCGAGCCGTCGAACTTGAACCGCCAGTGCTACGGCATAGGTGATATCGGCGCGCCCAAGGTAGAGGCGACGGCGCGGGCGATCGCAGCGGCGCTTCCCTTTGCGGAGGTGATTCCCCATTACGAAACCGTGGACCGGGCTGTGCTGGATCGAATCTACGGGACGGCGGATATTTTCGTCGAGGCGTTCGACGGCAAAGAAACCAAGGCCGCTTGTTTCGATTACTTTATCGAGAAAGAAAAGCCCTATGTCTGTACCACCGGCGTCGCCGGGCCGCGCGGGGAAGTAGAGCGCCGAACGATCGGCAATGTCCATATCGCCGGCGACTTCGACGGCGAAGACCGAAACGATTGCTATATACCGAAGGTGATGACCATCGCCGCCCTAGAGGCGCAGACGGTGTTGGAACTGTTATGGAATGAGGAGGAATAGAATGGATACCTGGAAATTAGGAGACCGAGAGTTTACATCCCGCTTTATTTTGGGATCGGGCAAATACGCCCCCGAGTTGATCGATGCCGCGGTGGAACACGCCGGCGCCGAGATGATCACCGTCGCCCTGCGCCGGGCCAATACGGCGGATGTAAAAAACATCCTCGATTATATCCCCGAAGGCGTGACGCTGATTCCCAACACTAGCGGCGCGCGCAATGCCGACGAGGCCGTGCGCATCGCCCGCCTCGCCAAGGAAATGGGCTGCGGCAATCTGGTAAAGATCGAGATTATGCGCGATTCCAAATACCTTCTGCCGGACAATGCCGAGACTCTAAAGGCGACCGAGATTTTGGCGAAGGAAGATTTTATCGTCATGCCCTATATGTATCCGGACTTAAACTTTGCCCGCGATATGCGCGATGCCGGTGCGGCTTCGATTATGCCCCTGGCCTCCCCCATCGGCTCCAATAAGGGGCTGGGCACCAAACCCTTTATTCAAATCTTAATCGACGAGATCGACCTGCCCATTATCGTCGATGCGGGAATCGGCCGGCCTTCCCAGGCGGCAGAAGCCATGGAAATGGGCGCCGCCGCGATTATGGCCAATACGGGAATCGCCACGGCATCGGATATCACCATGATGGCAGAGGCCTTTAAGAAGGGGATCGAAGCCGGAAGATTGGGATACCTCGCCAAGCCCGGCCGCATTCTGGAACGGGGCGCGGATCCGTCTTCTCCTCTGCGGGACTTTTTCGATTGAGAGGCGCATAGTATGAACATTCAAGATGTGCACGAATATTTTCCGGAAATGGACAATATCGGCGAAGAAATTCCCGATGCCATTCGCGAAAGCTACGAACGACAAAAAGACCGCGTCGTCACCGGCGCGGAGGTGATGGCGGCGCTACAAAAAGACCGCCTGGACCCGGACGACTACTTTGCCCTATTGAGCGATGCGGCGGAGGCGTATCTAAAGCCCATGGCGGAGCGGGCGCGCATGCTCAGAAAGCAGTATTTCGGCGACAATGTGTATGCCTTCTCGCCGCTGTATATCGCCAATTACTGCGAAAACGGCTGTCGCTACTGCGGCTTTAACGCCAAAAGCGGCATTCAGCGCTCCATGCTGAACGAAGAAGAAATCGAACGGGAAATGGAGGCGCTGGCCAAAGACGGGATCGAAGACGTGCTGATCCTCACCGGCGAATCCTCCAAATATTCCTCGGTGGAATACATCGCCCGGGCGGTGGAACTCGCAAAGAAGTACTTCCGCGTGATCGGCCTCGAAATCTATCCCGCCAATGTAAAAGACTACGCGCGCTTCCGCGAGGCCGGTGCGGATTTCGTCACGGTCTTTCAGGAGACCTATGACCCGGTGGCCTACGAATACTACCACCCCCACGGGCATAAACGCGCCATGAACTACCGCATGAACACCCAAGAGCGGGCGTTGATGGGCGGCATGCGCGGCGTAGGATTCGGAGCGTTGTTCGGCCTGAGCGATCCTCTGCGGGATGCGTATTCGTTGGGGCTGCACGCGCACTTGCTGCAACGCAAATACCCCCACGGAGAAATCGCCGTGTCCCTGCCGCGCATTCGACCCACCCACGGCGCCGAGGAAGTGGAAAACGAGAACCGCATCGACGAGAAGAAGCTGATGCAGTATCTCCTCGCCATCCGCATCTTTTTGCCCTTTGCCTCCATCACCATTTCCACGCGGGAAGGCGAGTCCTTCCGAAACGCCGCCATGTACTACGGCGCGACGAAGATTTCCGCTTCGGTGGATACGGGGATCGGCCGCCGCACCGAAGAAAACCGCAAGGAAGCCGAAGGGGAAGAACAATTCGTCATCGACGATCAGCGCACCCTCGACGATATCGAGAAGGATCTCGCCGAAATGGGGATGTATGTGCTGAGAAACGACTACATTCGGCTATGAGAAAGCTATATTTTGTCACCAATTCCGAGGCATTTTCCGATCGGGACGCTTTCTTTCGCTCCGTCGAATCCGCGTTAAAAGGCGGGATCGACTACTTGCAGCTGCGGGAGAAAAATCGCGGCGACCTGGATGTGCTGCGTCTCGCCGATGCCCTGCACGACAAAGCTCGACAATACGGCACGGAGTTTATCGTCGACGATCGGGTCGATGTCGCCAAGGCGACGGAGTCAGGCGTGCACTTGGGAACCGACGATCTGCCCATTTCCGTCGCGCGAGAAATTTTAGGCGATAAGGCGCTGATCGGCGCATCGGTAAAGACCGTAGAGCGCGCGAAAGAGGCCGAAGCGGAAGGGGCGGATTATTTCGGCACCGGCGCGCTCTTTCCCACCACCACCAAGGTCATCACCCGGCGCACCTCCTTCGACGACTTTTGCGCCATCAAAGAGACGGTGGACGTGCCGGTATTCGGCATCGGGGGCATCAACGAACAGACGCTCCCTGAATTAAAAGGCCTGCCCTTAGACGGCATCTGTGTGGTATCGGCGATCCAATACGCCGAGGTTCCCGAAGAGGCGGTGCGCCGCCTGCGGCGCCTGCTCGAAAGCATTTGATTTAGGCTGTGTTATACTCCCCGTAGGAGGGAGACTATGATTATTTACATGAGCGGCACGGGCAATACCGCCCACTGTGCGCGCGTTTTGGGCGAGCGGCTCCGAGAAGAGATCGTCGATATGACGCCCAAGATCCGCGCCGGCGATTTTTCGCCCGTCGAGAGCGCGCGATTGATCGTACTCACGCCCACATATTGTTGGCGCATGCCCCGAATCGTAGAGGAGTATCTGCGGCAGATCGATATACGAGCGGAACGGATCTATTTTATTCTCACCTGCGGAAGCGGCATCGGCGCGGCATCGAAGTACGCCGAGGCGCTCGCCCGAGAAAAGAAGGTCGCATTCGGAGGTTTGGCGGGCGTCGTGATGCCCGAAAACTACACCGCGCTATTCTCTCCGCCGCCCCAAGAAGAAGCGCGTGCCATTATCGGGCGAGCGGAGGAGCGGATTGATGAGATCGCATCGGCGATCGAAGCGGGAAGTGCTATCGGCGATGCCCCCACATGGAAAGGTCGCCTGCTTTCCGGCATGGCGCCCCTGTTCGATGCCTGTATCGTAACGGCGCGGCCCTTTCGCGTTAAGGACAGCTGCATCGGCTGCGGCGAGTGTGCGCGCCGTTGCATGACCGCCAATATCGAGATGAAAGCGCAGAGGCCCCTCTGGCATGACCGCTGCATTCATTGCATGGCCTGTATCAATTACTGCCCGGTAGAGGCGATCGAATACGGCCGCCGCACGGCGGGAAAGGTGCGCTATACTTTCGAATCGGTTGAAAAAGAGGCGCGCCCTACGCCGAAAAAAGATGCCGAAAATTAATTAGGTAGCGCGCGGTACTGTGCTTTCGTCCTCGAAATATCCGAATCGTACGCCTTATTTTCGAAGAAAACTTTGGGAAGGAAGGCGTTTTTCGGGTGCCGTAATTTCATATATATTTGACAAACGGGTTTCATGGTGTTAAGGTGAATTTAATCCAATATTTTGCAAGGGGGACTTGTAAAGTTGAGAAGGTAAAACCTGACCCTTTGAACCTGTTAGTTAATACTATGGTAGGAATGCAATTCGGCGACCGAGTATCCGGCGTCGGACTTAAGGTATCTTCTCACGAAGATACCTTTTTTTGTGGAAAGAAGGCTGTATGAGAGAAATCAGAGAAGCGTTAATAGACGCCCATAGGGCGGTCGGGAAAACGAATCCCGTCGCGCCGTCGATTACGAATTTCGTCACGGTGGAATTTGTCGCCAACGCCCAGCTCGCGATCGGCGGCTCCGCGGCGATGGTCTATCTGCCCGACGAGGGAGAGGCGATGTGCCGCCTCGCAAAGAGCATCTATATCAATGTGGGGACGCTGATCCCTTCCCATAAAGAGACCGTACCCCGCACGGTAAAGTGCGCCCGCGAAAACGCCGCCTATGTATTGGATCCGGTGGCAGCCGGCATGGGCGATTTGCGCACGGAGCTTCTGCAATATATGAAGGCGTATCCGCCGCGCATTATCCGCGGCAATGCCTCGGAGATCCTCACGGTGGCAAAGCTGTGGGGCCTGATCGACGGCACATCGGGCAAGGTGCGCGGGGTGGATGCCACCGAATCGGTGGAGACCGCCCGCGCAGCGGCAGAGCACTTGGCCGCCTATATCGGCGGTGCGGTGGCGGTTTCGGGAAAAGAAGACCTCGTCACCGACGGAAAAAGGACCGTGGTATCGAAGGGCGGCAGCGCGTATTTTACCCGCATCACCGGGAGCGGCTGTTCCCTGGGCGGGGTAGCGGCGGTGTATCTCGCCGTGGCGGATCCCTTTGTGGCGGCGCTCGCGGCGACCAACGCCTACAATGTGGCGGGAAAACGAGCCGAGGCGCAAGCGCGGGGCACCGCGAGTTTTCAAGTAGAGTTCTTGGATGCGCTCTCGAATCTCACCGCCGAGGACATCGCCGCCTGCGAAATGGAAGAGGTGTAAGATGAAGGACTTCAGCATCGAAAAATACTTCGTCGTGGGCCCCGAAAACACCGGCGGCCGTCCCGTGCTCCCGATCATTCGCGCGGCGGTGGAAGCGGGCTTTACCTTTTTGCAGATTCGCTCGAAGACCGCGTCGGCACGGGAGTTGATCGTCCTGTTGGAAGATACCTCCCGCCTGCTTCGGGAGATGGGAAAGAGCGATTCGGTGGCCCTGGTGGCGGACGATCGCTTGGATGTGGTCCTCGCCGCCCGGGAACGGGGCGCCAAAGTCGACGGCATTCACGTCGGCCAGTCGGACATCTATCCCGAAATCTGCCGCAAGTATCTCGGCGACGATGCGATCGTCGGGCTTTCCGCCCCCACCGGGGATCTGGTGCACTATATCGAGAAGGGCGATTTTTCGCAGATCGACTACTTCGGCGCGGGGCCGCTCCATCCCACCGACACCAAGCGGGACTGCGGGCTCGACGCCGAGGGCAATCTGATCGTACGCACCCTCGACGAACTCACTCACTTGGCGGAGATTTCACCCCTGCGGGTGACGGTGGGCGGCGGCGTAAAGGCGGAGGATCTCGAAGCGCTCGCGGCGACGGGGATTCACGGCTTCTTCGTGGTCTCTGCCGTGGCGGGGGCAGACGATCCCGGGGCGGCGGCAAGGGAGCTCGTCGAGATTTGGGATCACGCCCGATGAAGACGATGATGACCGTGGCGGGGAGCGACGCATCCGGCGGGGCGGGGATTCAGGCGGACATCAAGACCGCCACCGCCCTTGGCGTCTATGCGACGTCTGCGATTACAGCGATCACCGCCCAAAACACCATGGGGATTCGCCGCATCGACGTGCTGCCGCCGGAGGCGGTAGAGGCGCAAATGCGCGCGATTCTCGAAGACATTCCGCCCGATGCGGTAAAAATCGGCATGCTCTCGTCCGCCGAGACCATTCGCACCGTGGCCCGCTGCCTTCGGGACTATGCGGGACCGGTCGTCGTCGACCCCGTGCTCGTCGCATCGAGCGGCGCGCGGCTATTGGAGAAAGAGGCGCTTACCGCGCTGACCGACTGCCTCTTTCCCGTGTGCGATCTGATTACGCCCAATCTCCCCGAGGCGGCGGTGCTTTTGGAACAGGAGCGCATAGAAGACGGGGATATGGCGCAGACCGCCGCATACTTGGCGAAGCGCTACTCCCTTGCCGTGCTCGTAAAGGGCGGACATGCCGAGGGCGATGCGACGGATGTGCTCTATGACGGAGCAATACACTACTTTACCAAGCCTCGCGTAGAGGGCGCCGATCCCCACGGCACGGGGTGCACGCTCTCTTCGGCGATCGCCTGTTATTTGAGTCTCGGCGCGCCGCTTCCTGTGGCGGTCGAGAAGGCGAAGGAATACGTATATAACGCGATAGAAAGTGCGCCGAATCTGGGTTCGGGCAAGGCGCCTTTGAATCATATGAATATAGGAGGAAAATAAAATGGCATACGCAACACAAATGGACGCGGCAAGACAGGGGATTATCACCCGTGAGATGGAAATCGTCGCCGAAAAGGAAAACCGCACGGCGGAAGAGATTCGCGCCTGGGTGGCGGAAGGCAAGGTCGCCATTCCCGCCAATAAAAACCACAAGAGCTTAGATCCCGCGGGCATCGGTTCTATGTTAAAGACCAAGATCAATGTCAACCTCGGGGTTTCCCGCGACGTCGCCGACTGGGAATCGGAGATGGAAAAAGTAAACCACGCTGTGGAACTCGGGGCGGATGCCATCATGGACCTCTCGACCCATGGAGACACCAAGATCTTCCGCAACAAGCTCACCGACGAGTGCCCGGCGATGATCGGTACCGTGCCGATCTACGACTCGGTCATCTATCACCAACGCGATCTGGGCGAACTTACCGCCGAGGACTTTTTGGAAGTCATCCGCGCCCACGGGGAAGACGGGGTCGACTTCGTCACCCTGCACTGCGGCCTGACCAAGCGCACGGTGGAACAACTGAAGCGCTTCGGCAGAAAGACCAATATCGTATCCCGCGGAGGGTCTTTGATCTTTGCGTGGATGAGCATGACCGGCGAAGAAAACCCCTTCTTCGAATACTATGACGAAATCCTCGACATCTGCCGCGAATACGATATGACCATCTCTTTGGGCGACGGCGCACGCCCCGGCTGTCTCGCCGATGCGGGCGATCTGCTGCAGATCGAAGAGCTGGTACGTTTGGGCGAGCTGACCAAGCGCGCATGGGAAAAAGACGTGCAGGTCATGGTCGAAGGACCGGGACACGTGCCCCTAAACGAAGTCGCCGCCAATATGGAAATTCAACAGACCATCTGTGCCGGCGCGCCCTTCTACGTATTGGGACCCTTGGTTACCGACATCGCACCGGGCTATGACCACATCACCGCCGCCATCGGCGGGGCGGTGGCCGCTGCCCACGGCGCCGCCTTCCTCTGCTATGTAACCCCGGCGGAACACTTGGCGCTTCCCAATGCGGCGGATGTCAAGGCGGGCATTATGGCCTCGAAGATCGCCGCTCACGCCGCGGATATCGCCAAGGGCGTTCCCGGTGCCCGCGACGAAGACGACGCCATGGGGGATGCGCGCCGGGAATTGGACTGGGAGAAGATGTTCGCCCACGCCATGGATCCCGAAACCGCACGCCGCGTGCGCGACGAACGAAGCCCCGAAGTGGAAGAAACCTGCTCCATGTGCGGCAAGTTCTGTGCCGTGCGCAGCATGAACAAGGCGCTCAGCGGAGAAAAAGTAGATATCCTCTAAGCCCACAAAAGAATCGCGGCAAAAAAAGAGCCTCCCGAGAGGCTCTTTTTGTATGCCCAAAATAAAAAAAGGTGCGGATTGTCCGCACCTTTTCTAGTTTTGTTGATCGCCTTGTCCTTGGCCCTGGCCTTGTCCTTGTCCTTGTCCTTGACCTTGACCCTGACCTTGTCCTTGGCCCTGTTGCTGGCTGTTGCCGTTGTTATTGTTATCGTTCTGTTCCTGATTGTCCTCTTTCTTTTCCACCTTCGGCTTTTTGGGCTTCGGAGGAATGTTCTTATAGAGGTTTCTCAGGCCGCTGGGGGCGGTGCTTTCGGCAAAGAGTTCGGTATAGCCCGCCACCGGAATATATTTGCGGTACAGGCCGTCTTCCGGCGCCTCGAACTTTTTGTCCGCGAGATCTTTGTGCACGTCGGACATAATCGCCCGCCACAGTCTCGCCGCCATACGGGAGTAGTCCCATAGGGGCGTGTTGTCGTCGTTTCCGATCCAGACCGATGCCGTGTAGTAGGGGGTATAGCCCACAAACCAGCTGTCGCGCTTGCGGTTGGTGGTACCGGTCTTGCCGGCGATGTGCATGCCGGAGAAGTTTGCGTAGGTACCGGTACCGCGGCTGACGACGTTCTCTAAGATATCGGTCATAATATAGGCGTTTTGGGGCGAGATGATTTCCACTTCTTCCCGGGGGTTTTCGTAGATGACCTTGCCGCTTTTGTCGGTGATCTTGTCGACAAAGGAGGGAGCGATAAAGTTGCCTTGATTGGGGAAGGTACTGAATGCGCCCGCCATTTCCAGGGGACTGATTCCCACCGTCATGCCGCCGAGTGTGAGGGAGGCGAGGTTCATATCGTTGTATTTTTTGGTGTCGATATTGACGTAGCGCTCGTTGTCTTCAGGCTCTACGATAGAGCTGACATTCATCTTTTCCAGATTTTCGATCATCATCTTGCTCGCCTCGTCCTCGCCTTTGGCGAGTCCCTTGCCGACGAGATAGGCGCCGACATTCGACGAGTTGACGATCAGATTCCGCACGGTGGTATAGCCCTTATACCCCGTGGAGTTTTTGGGCCAGCCGCCGGGGCGCGGCAGGTCACGGTACACATCGCCCGCGGTACCCCCCTTGTTAAAGAGGGCGAGATAGGGGCCGATGGGCTTGATTGCCGAACCGGGCTGGCGCGGGTTTTTGGCGCGGTTTAGGATGTTGTTGCCGCCGATGCCCCTTCCGCCGACAATCGAAGCGACGCGTCCGGTCTGGTGGTCCATAATGACGATCCCGACCTGGGGCTGAATGATGCCTTTTTTGTCCTTGTGGCGGCCGGGGAAGTAGGTATTCTGGCTTACTTTTTCCTCGACGATCTTTTGGATATCCAGATCCATGGGGGTTTCTATGCGCAGACCGCCGTTGTAGAGAATTTGCTGCGCCTCTTTCGAGTCGTGTCCCTGTTCTTTGAGGATGTCGAGCACTTCGTCTTTGACGGCATCCACATAATACGAGGAGATGCCCTTGGTGGTTCTCGCGCCGAGATCCAGCTCTATGGGCTCGTCGATGGCGGCGGTCATGGTAGATTCTTCGATCATACCCAGATCGTGCATTTTATGCAGGATCAGCTTTTGCCGCTTTTTGCTGGTGGGATTCGACACCGCCTTGCGCACGAGCATATCGCCCGATAAGACTTGGCTGTATTCGAAGGAGTCGATCTCGTCGGCCTCGAAGAGTGCCTTGCCGAGTTCCTTGTCCCGATCGGTGGATTCTTCGCCCAGCGAGTCCGCCGCCACCAGCGTAATTTCGAGGTTGTCGATGCCCTCGCCGTCCTCGAAGGGGGCGAGCTTATAGGGCGTATAGTCCGAAGGGCGGTTGGTGATGCCGATAATCATGGCGGATTCCGCCAAGGTGAGATCCGACACGTCTTTGTCGAAAAAGGTCTTGGCGGCGGCCTGTACGCCGATGGTGCCCTTGGAGAAGGCGGCGGAGTTCAAATACGCCTCGAGGATCTGTTCTTTGCTCAGATTGCTCTCCAGTTGAAAGGCGTAGTAGATGTCCTGAAACTTTCGCGCAAAGCTCTGTACCTGCGAGGTATAGAGGTTTTTTGCCACCTGCATGGTGATGGTGGATCCCCCCTGGGAGAAGCTCATATTCCGCAGGTTCCGCACCGTGGCGGAAATCAGCCGGCGAAAGTCGACGCCGTTGTGCTCGTAAAACCGCTGGTCTTCGATGGCGACGGCCGCCTGTTTTAAGTGCTCGGGCATTTTGTCGATCGGCACGTATTCGCTAAATTCGTTCTGCACGAGTTTTTCCACCGGATCGCCGTTTTTGTCCAAAACGACCGATGTCTCGGCGATGGCCTCGCGTACATTTGTGGGGTCAATCTCAGGCGATTGGCTGATGGCGGTAACGGCATAGGCCGCGGCCAGCCCGGCCGTCGTGATCCCGATTATAATAATGATTAAAAATAAGATCTTGAAGGCGGAGCTCCAACGCAGGGAATGGGCTTCGCGCCCCTCCGCTCTGGTCTTTCTTGTCATAGAAACCTCCTTCTATATTTGACTATTATACCAAAAGGGCACAGAGAGAGGCATAAGATTCTGTGAAATATAGGCGTTCGGGCAAATTCTCCGCGAGAATTAGACGGATATTAGAAATATAGGCGGCGTCCTGTTAAAATTTTTACATACCGGGTAGAAACCCCGTATAGTTATGGTATAATCGTTTCGCGTGAAAGAGGTGTAATATGTATTCCGGACATATAACCGACGTTCCCGGCATCGCCGTGGGACATATGGAAGATGCGGAGGGCGGCACCGGCGTGACGGTCGTCGTGCCTCCGGCGGGCACCACCGCCGGCGTCGATGTACGCGGCGGCGGACCCGGCACCCGGGAGTGTATCTTGCTGCGGCCCGAATACGCCATGGATACGGTGCACGCCGTGGTCTTAAGCGGTGGCTCCGCCTATGGACTCGAGGCGGCGAGCGGCGTAATGCGCGGCTTGCGCGCCGACGGCATCGGCTATTCCGTGGGCGTGGGAATCGTCCCCATCGTCCCCTCGGCCATTCTCTTCGACTTGACCTACAAAAACCCCGACGTATGGCCCGATATGGAAATGGGCCTTTCGGCCTACAACCAGGCGAGTACCGAAATGAGACGACAAGGTTCGGTGGGCGCCGGTTGCGGTTGCACGGCGGCAAAGAGCATGGGCACAGAATACGCAAAGAAATCCGGCATCGGCTCCGCCGCCATACAGGTGGGCGATGCGGTATTTGCCGCCATCGTCGCGGTGAATGCCTTCGGCAATATTTACGATGCCGAAGCGGGACGCGCCCTCGCCATGCCCGTGGTGGACGGCGAGGCGGTGCCCTTTGAGGAAGCGCTACTTCGGGGGCCCTTATCCTTTGCCGAGGCGGGACACAAAAATACGACCCTCGCCATCGTCGCGACCAACGGAAAATTCGATAAGACCGCGCTCTGTAAGCTCGCGGGTAGGAGCCACAACGGCCTCGCCCGAAGCATTCAACCGGTACACACCGAACTCGACGGCGATACGATCTTTTCTCTCGCCACCAACGAGGTCGACATCTCTATGCAGGCCGCCGGCCACTATCTGCCCAAGGTGCTCGCACGGGCGGTGGCAAACGGCATTTACAGCGTACAAAAAGATAATACAGCGAGCGAAACTATATGACCGGTATCCCGTGGGGAACCGGATCGGAGGGAAACTATGCAAACACACAAAGGCAAGAAGGACGGGCTGCTGTCGACGCGGCAGATCGTCATTATCGGCATTTTGGGGGCGATCACCGTCGTATTGGGACTGACGCCCTTGGGCTTTGTTCCCATCGGGCCCTTGAATGCGACCACCATGCACATTCCCGTCCTCGTCGCCGCCTTTTTGGAGGGGCCGGTGGTGGGCGGGTTCGTGGGTTTGATCTTCGGACTCAGCTCCCTGTTTAACGCCATCACCCGACCGACGCCGATTTCGATCGTATTCTACAATCCGCTGATTTCGATCCTGCCCCGCGTCCTCTTGGGCATCGTGAGCTATTATCTATATGCGGGCTTCCGAAAGATCGACGGCAACGCGCTGAAAAAGGTGGGGATTTTGTGCTGGATCGGCGCCCTGGCCTTTTTGCTTCGCGGCCTATGGGGCAATATTTCGGCGGGCGAATACGGCGCGTCGTTCTTTCTCAATATCTTCTTTCTCCTCCTTTCTGCGGGGCTCTTCTACGGCATGTGGAAGTCCGAGTCCAAAAGTGCCGCGGTGGTGCTCGCCGCCTTTGTATCGACCATCTTCCACTCGGCGATGGTGATGAGCGGCATTTATATCTTTTTTGCGGAGGAATTTGTAAAGGGCGTAGGCGCCTCTATGGAAGTGGTGAACACGGTGATCTTCGGCACCATTATCACATCGGGCGTGCCCGAGGGCATTCTGGCGGCGATCATTACGACCGGCGTGGTGACCGCCCGATTGGCAAGTATCAAGAAAAAATAACGGACAGTCAGGTGAGATATGTTATTAGTCATAGACGTCGGAAACACAAATATCGTCTTCGGAGCCTATAAGGGCGAGGAATTGATCCACGACTGGCGGATCTCCTCGGACCAATCCAAGACCAGCGACGAATTCGGCATGTTGATTACGCAAATACTGGACAATGTGCAGCTGAAACCCGTCGATATAGAGGCGGTTATCATCTCCTCGGTGGTGCCGAACTTAATGTATACGCTGCAGAATATGGTGATCAAATACTTCCACCAATACCCCATCGTCGTGGGCGTGGGCGTAAAGACCGGCATCAACATCCGCTACGACAACCCCAGGGAAGTGGGGGCGGACCGGATCGTAAACGCCGTGGCGGCGATTGAACGCTATGGCGGACCGTGCATTATCATCGATCTGGGCACGGCGGTCACCTTCTGTGTGGTCGACGATAAGAAGAACTATTTGGGCGGGTTGATTATACCGGGCATCAGCATCTCGGCGGATGCCCTGGTGTCGAGAACCTCGAAGCTCCCCAAAATCGAGATCATCAAGCCCGAGAAGGTCATCGGAAAGACCACCGTGAGCAGTATGCAAAACGGGCTCTACTACGGATTTTCGTCGATGATCGACGGCATCGTCACCCATATCATTCGCGAGATGGGCTTGGGACCCGACGAACTCAAGATCATCGCCACCGGCGGGTTTGCCAATCTCTTGGTCTCCGACAGCATCTACGACATCCTTATCGATCGGGACCTGACGTTGGACGGCCTGCGCATTCTCTATGAGTTGAACCGTTAAATGAAATTTACGATCGCACTGGCGCCTATGGCTGGCTATACCGATCTCAGCTTTCGGCGAATTGCCTCCCGTTACGGGATGGACTACGCCACCACCGAGATGGTAAGCGTCAAGGCGCTTTATTACGGAGACAAAAAGACGAAGCGGCTGATGGCGGTGGCAGAGGACGAGGCACCGGTGGGGCTGCAGCTATTCGGCGAGGATCCCGCAATTTTGGAGCAGGTTCTCGCGGACCTTTCTGAAAGCGGCGGGCTCGACGCGTTCGCCTTCGTGGACCTCAATATGGGCTGTCCCGCGCCGAAAATCGTAAAGACCGGCGCCGGAAGCGCGCTTATGCGGGATCTGCCCCGGGCTAAGGCGATGATGGAAGCCGCCGTCAAGGCCTCCTCCGTGCCCGTCACCGTAAAGGTTCGAAAGGGCTTTTTGGAAGGGGAGACGCAGGGGTTCGAGATCGCCAAAATCGCCCAAGATGCGGGCATCTCGGCCCTTACCGTGCACGGAAGGAGCCGCGAGGCGTATTACAGCGGCCTCGCCGATTGGGATTTTATCGGCCGCGTTTCGAATGCGGTGACGATCCCCGTCATCGGAAACGGCGACATCGCCCGGGCCGAAGACATCGCCCATGCACGGGACTACGGCGTGGCGGGTGTCGCCATAGGGCGGGGCGTCATCGGCAATCCCTTTTTATTTCGCGACTGTAAGCGGTTCCTTTTAGGCGAGGACCCCCTACCGATATCGGATGCGGAGATCCTGCGCGTCGCCAAGACCCACCTCGCCTGGAGCGTGGCGCAAAAGGGAGAGCGGCTGGGCGTGGTCGAGATGCGCAAGCATTTTATCGGCTATCTGAAGGGCTTTCCCGGCGCAAAAAAACTGCGCGCAGAAATCCTTTCGCTTGCCACCGAGGCGGAGATCTTAAAATTTTTGGACGCGATCCCCGTAGAATAGCCCCGCCCGATTGACAGAAAAAGCCATTTTTTATATAATGGGGAAACTTGAGTACCGGGACCCAATTGCGGGTCCTTTCTTAATAAATGGATAGAAAGGCGAGCGCATCGCCGAATGGGAGTGATCAAATGGTAGATAAGGACGTATTTATTACCGAGGAAGGTCTGCAAAAGATCGAGGACGAAATCGAATACTTAAAGACCGTTCGACGCAAAGAAGTGGCCGAACGGATCAAAGTGGCGTTGGGCTACGGCGACCTCTCGGAAAACTCGGAATACGATGAGGCGAAAAACGAGCAGGCGCAAGTGGAAGAGCGCATCGCAAAGCTCGAATATATGGCGAGAAATGCCAAGGTCGTCAAAGAAGACGACCTGAACGAAGACATCGTCAATGTCGGTTCCACCGTCGTCGTCAAAGATATCGAGACCGGCGATGAGGACACCTATGATATAGTAGGCAGTGCGGAAGCCGATCCCCTGGAAGGCAAGATCTCCAACGAAAGCCCCATCGGCGCGGGCCTTATGGGCAAAAGCGTCGGCGATGTGGCGGAAATCGAAGTGCCCCAGGGCAAGGTTCAACTGGAAGTGCTGAAGATATCGATTTGATAGACAATAGCGGGAGGCAGAAAATGGCACAAGGTCAAAAGAGCAGCGAAGTTAGGGACAGAAAGCTCGAGAAGGTCCAAAACCTGATCGACGAAGGCAACAGTCCCTATTTGGCGGAGAAGTACGATGTAGACACCTACACGAACGCCATCGTAGACAATTTCGACGAGATGGAAGGCAAGACCGTATCGGTCGCCGGCCGGGTCATCAGCAAAAGACGCCACGGCAAGATCGCCTTCTTGGACATTCTGGACACCTACGGACAGGTTCAGATCTTCGCCAAGAAAAACAATCTCGAAGAAGAATACGAAGTCATCAAAGGTGTGGACGTGGGGGATTTTCTCGGCGTAAAGGGCGAAGTCATTCGCACCCAGGCGGGCGCGATCTCCGTCGAGGCGAAAGCGGTACAGCTGCTCTCGAAGAGCATTCAGGTGCTGCCCGAAAAATTCCACGGCCTCAAAGACATGGACCTTCGGTATCGCCAGCGCTACGTAGACCTGATCGTCAATCCCGAGGTCAAGGAAGTATTCTTTAAGCGCAGCGCCATCATCAAGGCGGTACGCAAATTCCTCGACGCGCGCGGATTTTTGGAAGTGGAAACCCCCATTCTCGGCAATGTGGCCGGCGGCGCCAATGCCCGTCCCTTCCTGACCCACCACAACGCGCTGGACATCGACCTGCAAATGCGGATCGCCAACGAACTCTTCTTAAAGCGTCTTATCGTCGGCGGCTTCGACAAAGTCTATGAAATGGGAAAAATGTTCCGCAACGAGGGAATGGACGCCCGTCACAATCCCGAATTCACCAATATGGAACTCTACCAGGCCTATGTGGATATGGACGAAATGATGCGCATCACCGAAGAACTGGTGGCATTCTGCGCCGAAGAAGTCCTCGGGAGCGCCGTCATCGAATACCAGGGCAAGACATTGGACCTTACCCCGCCGTGGAAGCGCATTCGCATGCAGGATGCCGTCAAAGAATACAGCGGCGTGGACTTCGATGCCATCGAAACCGACGAAGAGGCCCTCGCCGTGGCCAAGGAAAAGGGCCTCGAGGTACAGCCCTTCTGGACCCGCGGTCACGTCATCAGCGAAATGTTCGAGGAATACTGCGAGGAACATATGGTGCAGCCCACTTTTATTACGGGCCACCCCGTAGAAGTGTCGCCCCTCGCCAAGCGCGACCCCGAAGATCCCCGGATCACCCGGCGATTCGAGGCATTTATCAACACGTGGGAAATCGCCAATGCCTTTAGCGAGTTGAACGACCCGATCGACCAAAGAGAGCGCTTCGAAGAGCAAGTCAAAGACCAGGAAAAGGGCGACGACGAAGCCCACCCCATGGATTACGACTTTATCAACGCCATCGAAGTCGGCATGCCTCCCACCGGCGGCCTGGGCGTCGGCATCGACCGCGTCATTATGCTTTTGACCGACCAAACTAGCATACGCGACATTCTCTTCTTCCCCACCATGAAACCCTTGGAAGGCCAAGATGTGGAAAGCTGGGACGAAGAAAGCGAAGAAGAATAAAGAGAGAAGACTCCGCTTCGGCGGGGTCTTTTTTTGTTGCCGGGATTCTTTACAATAAAGGTATATTTATAAAACCTATGCATAAAAAGACAGATTAAAAAACAAAATACTAAATTGGTATACATTGGTATACAATATGGTCGTACACATAAAAGTGACCTTAAGGAGGTATAGAATGAATTTTTACGAAGAAGCCAAGGCGTTTGCCGAAGCGTACATTGCACCGTATGCCAAAGAATCCGACGAAGCGGGACGGTTCCCGGAAGAATCTTTCCGCGCCATGGGAGAGAAAGGCTATTTTAAGCTCTTAATTCCCAAAGAAATGGGTGGGCTGGGCCTTACCGCGAAAGAACATCAAGAAGCGGTCATGGCCTTTGCGGAATCCAATCCCACCGCCGGACTGTGCTATATGATGCACAATGTGGCGTTGATGTGCCTTTTGAATTATGGCAACGACCGCTTAAAAGAAGAAGTAGTGGCAGACATCGTCAACAACGGTCGATTTATGGCACTGGCGTATTCTGAATTCGGTACCGGGACACATTTTTATATGCCGGAAATCAGTGTGGAAAAGCGCGGAGAAGAATATGTTTTTAACGGCACCAAATCAATGGTAACCAGCGCGACCCACGCAAGCTATTACTTAGTCCTTGCAGCGTCTGACGTGGAAGACGGCATCGACAACTGGCTCGTACCCCTCGAGAGTGAAGGCATGGAATTTAAGATGGATCACTGGAAAGGCATCGGCATGAAGGGCAATGTAAGTTGTCCCTTGCGCTTGAACAATGTCGCGCTTCCGGAATACCGTCGCATAGGAGAGGCTGGCAGCGGTCAGGAACAAGTATTTCAAGTCGTTGCCACCTACTTTATCCTGGGTCTTGCGAGCGTGTATTCGGGATTGGCACTGCGCTTATCTGATATTACCTGCGAGTATGCACTGAAACGAAAATACCCCGACGGACAGTCTCTCGCGCAGATCGAAACCGTACAAGTACATCTGGGAAAGATCTACGCCAATGCGCAAAGCGCCAAAGCCCTTACCGAACGCGCTGCCAAGGCAATGGTTGACGGAGAAGAAGATGCCGTGGCGAAGATTATCGCTGCGCGGACTGTGGCTATTGAAAATGCCATCGAGTCTTCCACACTTGCCATGCGCGTCGGTGGTGGAAAAACGTACAATCAAGGATCGGAGATTCAGCGTTTGATGCGCGATGCCTATGCCGGTCAGATTATGGCACCCTCTTTAGATATTCTCAATGTTTGGTTGGGCAGGGCGATTACCGGACAGCCGTTGGTATAAGAGGAGGTTCAGAATGAAAACATTAAAGATCGGGGCCGTGGTGTACGATCCCCGCGTTACCGTCATCTGGGAAATGATCGAAGATTTTTTTAAGGAACGGGGACAAGAAATCGAAGCTGTATTTTTTAAGGATTATCGCCTGCAGGTCGATGCCTTGGTGAACGGAGAAATCGACGGTGCATGGAATTCGCCTCTAGCGCACCTCGATGCCCATAAGCGTTTAGAGGGAAAAGAAAAAATCGGCTGCATGCGAGATACCGACCGAGACCTACACACCTGTCTTCTGGTAAGGGCAGATAGCGGGATCGGAACCTTAGAAGACTTGAAGGGTAAGACGATCGCTTTCGGCGCGGTGGATTCGCCCCAGGCGCGCTTGATTCCGATCGAACATTTGCACCGAAACGGTTTGGAATTCGAAAAAGACTATGTAGAAAAGCGATTTGACATCGGCGTGGGTTTACACGGGGATCACGTAGGTGGCGAAAAAGACGCGGCCATGGCTCTGGTCGCGGGGGAAGTGGACGCTTCTTTTGCGCTGGCCGCCAACTATGAAGCGTGGACCAAAGACGGCTCTATTGATAAGAATGTGGTGCGCGTGTTGGATACCACCGATCCCTTCGATCACTGCATCTTTACTTTCCGAGAAGGTATCGACGACGAAGAAATCAAGGCGTTTGATGCAATTCTCATGGAAATGGACTACGGAAAAGAACCGGACCGCGAAATTCTGGATTTGGAAGGCCTGAAGAAATGGGTTGAAGGGCGAACCGACGGATATGGACCGATCACCGCTGCCGACGCGTATTTAGGCGGTTTTGTAGATGCGTTTAACCATGAAGCCCTTTAGCGCTTCGCTGATGGGATCATTGCCCCGTGGGGAACAAATCCTGCTCGCGCGTAGAAAGTTGCGGGCGGGCATGATCGCAGAAGAAGACTATCAAAGCCTGGTGTATGAGAAGACGCGGGACGTGATACGCATGCAGGAAGATTTGGATGTGGATATCATTACCTCCGGGGAGATCGAAAGAGACAATTATGTCTCGTTTATTGCCGAAAAACTCGATGGCGTTACAGAAATGAGTATGGGTGAAATGCTTGAGTATGTCGATGACAAGCGAGAATTCGAAAACATTTTGAACACCTTGGATGTGCCGGCAAATTCGATGAAAAATGCCATTTGCACGGGGAAACTCGGGTATCGTGGCGAGATCGTCGCAAAAGAACTGAGAATGATGAAGTCTCTCACTGATCGACCGGTAAAAATCACCATGCCCGGTCCCTATTTGGTGACCCGTTCCATGTGGCTCGCCAATGTAAGCGGCTCGTTTTACGACAGCAAGGAGGCGCTGGGAGAGGACGTTCTCAAGATCTATGAGCAAGAGATTCGGCATCTTCAGGAAATCGGCGTGGATGTCATCCAGTTCGACGAGCCAGTTTTGACTGAGGTCGTCTTTACCGAAGGCAGACCGCGTACCTTTATGTGTGCGTCCCTTTCCGAGCGGAAAGATCCTACCGAAGAATTGGAATTTGCCGCTTATTTGATCCGCGGTGCCATGCATTCGATAGATCGGGAAAAATCTCAGGCCGCTCTACATGTGTGTCGGGGCAATTGGAGCAAAGACGAGAGCATTCTCCTAGAAGGGGCGTATACACCGCTCTTAGATCTGTTTGCCTATGTCGGTGCTGATATTTTGGCGCTGGAATTTTCTACACCGCGTGCTGGCGAGCTTTCTGCACTTTTGGCGGATGTGCGTTTTCGAGATACGATATTGGGGCTCGGCGTAATCAATCCCCGCCTCGATGGGCGGGAAGATGTGGAGGCGATCTATTGCCGCGCGAAAGAGGCATTGGAGTATGTAGATCCGAATCTGCTTTGGCTAAATCCCGACTGTGGTTTTGCCACCTTTTCAAACCGCCCTGTCAATGAATACGAGCATATTTCCGAAAAAATCGGCGCGATGCTCGCGGCCCGGGATCGCTTGAGGCAAGAACATGGATCTCTTTGATGCCTTTGAAAAGCGCTATCGCGCCGTAAACGGCGCCGAATCGGTAAAGGTTTATAACGAGAAATCTTACGTAGAGGTCGATAAAGCCGTCGCCTTTGATGCGGAAAAAGAGGAATTTACAGCACTGGATCTGCTCGTCAGTGCCGTTCTTTCAGAAATCGTCCTGTCCATGCGCTTTGTCGCCAAAAGGGATCATATCGTCCTGCAGGACTTGGAAGCAAAGGCGGTCCTGATACTGGGGAATCCTCTGCGTCTTCTCGGCGTAAGAGGCTATGAGGAAGCGGCAAGGATACGAAATATTTCGGTGACCGTCTATTACTTTTCATTTCTGGATTCAGAAGAGAGGATATACTTTGAGGAAAAAGTATTAGAGCGTGCGGTGGTCTCAAATAGCTTAGGGGAAAGGGTATCAGTAGAATTTCATCCTGTATTGTAGAAGGACAGCGATCGAAAGCGATCGCTGTCCCTTTTTCGTAGATCCCTTTTTATTCGGTCAACGAATGCTGCCGAGCGAGTATATACAGAGGGCGAAATTTTCGACAAAGGAAGTAAAATTTGTCGATTGAAAATATTTTAACAGGCGGATTTGATCTTCCCGCGCCCCTTTCATGGTGGAACGAAAAGTTTTCTATCGGGCGGGAAAACCTTATTATTTGGGCGGGCTTCCCGATTGAAAAAAGATACTTTATCGTGTATATTAGGCTTAGTAAAGTATTAAATGGAAGTATGGAGGGTACCATGGACTATAAGAAACTGTATGATCAGAAGTTGATTACCGCCAAAGAGGCCGCCGCCAAGATTAAATCCGGCGACTGGGTCGAATACGGCTGGGGCGCCGGCACGAGCACCGCGGTGGATGCGGAACTCGCCAAGCGCATGGACGAATTGGAAGATGTGAAGCTGCGCGGCGGCGTTACCTTTAAGGCGCCGCAAGTTCTTTCGGCGGATCCCGAAGGAAAACATTTCATCTGGAACTCCTGGCACGCAGGCGGTCCCGAACGCAAGGCAGTGAACGCCGGTCCGGGCGCGTTCTATAATCCGCTGCGCTATTCGGAACTTCCGAAGTATTACCGCGACGAAGTGGAACTCGACGTCGCCATCGTGACCACGACGCCGATGGACAAACACGGCTACTTTAACTTCGGTTTGAATGCGTCCCATACCATGGCGGGCATCGAAAAGGCGAAGATGGTCATCGTAGAGGTGAACGAAGCGATGCCCTATTGCCCGGGCAAATGCGAGTCCGAAGTGCATATCGACCGCGTAGACTTTATCGTCGAAGCCGGCAATGTCCCCTTGGCGGAAGTGCCCAAGGGAAGCTATGGCGAAGTGGACGAGAAGGTCGCCGAATTTATCGTCAACGAAATTCCCGACGGCGCAACCCTCCAATTGGGTATCGGCGGCATGCCCAATGCCGTAGGCGCTTTGATCGCTGACAGCGACTTAAAGGACCTGGGCGTTCACTCCGAAATGTATGTAGACGCCTTTGTGGATATGGCGAAAAAAGGCAAGGTCAACGGCTCCAAGAAGACCATCGACAAGTATCGTCAGGTATACGCATTTGCCGCGGGCAGTGCTGAACTCTATGAATACCTCGACCACAACCCCGAATGTATGGCAGCGCCGGTCAACTACACGAACGGTGCCGAAGTGGTAAAGGAAATCGACAACTTTATTTCTATCAACAACGCGTTGAACGTGGACCTCTGGGGCCAAGTCAGCTCCGAATCTACGGGTCTGCGCCACATCTCGGGTGCGGGCGGACAGCTGGACTTCGCGCTGGGTGCGTATCTCTCGAAGGGCGGCAAGAGCTTTATCTGCTTGAGCTCCACCTTTACGAACAAAAAGGGCGAAACTGTTTCTCGCATTCTCCCCAACTTTGCGACGGGTTCCGCGATCACCGTGGCACGTCCCAACACCCATTACATCGTAACGGAATACGGCATCTTCAATTGCAAGGGCCGTACCACCTGGGAACGCGCCGAAGGTCTGATCGAACTGGCACACCCGGATTTCCGCGACGAGCTCATTAAAAATGCAGAAGAAATGGGCATTTGGCGCGCAAGCAACAAGCGCTAAATCTAGATATAAAAAGTCGGCTTCGGCCGGCTTTTTTTGTGTTTGAAACGAAACCCGCCACATGGGCCGCGGTTGCAATTTGTTTTTCCTTAGAGTATACTTAAAACAGAATTTCTTATTTAGAGTGGCGGAGTGACTAGGCACTGTGAAGCCCGGCAACCTTACGAGGTGCCAATTCCTACAGACGCGACAGGTCTGAAAGATAAGAATCCGAGCCTGCCGCGTGCAGGTTTTTTTATTGAGGAGGAAACAATGGACAAATGGTTATTTTCGTCGGAATCCGTAACGGAAGGACATCCGGATAAGGTTTGCGACCAGATTTCGGACGGAATTTTGGACGCGATTCTCGCGCAGGACTCGGGCGCCCGCGTGGCGTGCGAAAGTCTCGTCTCTACGGGGATGGTCGTCATCACCGGCGAGATCAGCACGCGGGAATACGTGGACTTTACCGAAGTCGTCAGAAACACCTTAAAGGATATCGGCTATGTGCACGGCGTACAGCCGGGTTTTGAGGCGGAGTCCGTGGCGGTGATTTCGGCGATCAAGGAACAAAGCGGCGATATCGCCATGGGCGTGGACCGCTTTAAGGAAATGGGCGTCGAAGAGATGGACGCTTTCGGCGCGGGGGACCAGGGCATTATGTTTGGCTACGCCTGCAAAGAAACCGACGAGCTGATGCCCCTTCCGATTTCGCTCGCCCATACGATGGCAAGACGCCTTTCGGAAGTCCGAAAAGACGGTACGCTCCCGTATTTGAAGCCCGACGGCAAGACCCAGGTGACGGTGGAATACCACGACGGCGTGCCGGTGCGTCTTGAAAATATCGTCGTGAGCACCCAGCACGATCCCGACGTCGAGCTTACCACGATTCGCGAAGACATCGAAAAGCACGTCATCCGTCCCGTGGTCGCAAAAGAGCTGATCGACGATGACACGAAGATCTTCGTAAACCCCACCGGCCGCTTTGTCATCGGCGGTCCTGTGGCCGATGCGGGCCTCACCGGGCGCAAGATTATCGTCGATACCTACGGCGGTTACGCGCGCCACGGCGGCGGTTGCTTTAGCGGCAAGGACCCGACCAAGGTAGACCGCTCCGCCGCCTATGCGGCGCGCTATGTGGCGAAGAATCTCGTCGCCGCCGGCGTCTGCGACAAATGTGAAATCGGCTTGAGCTATGCCATCGGCATCGCCCGTCCGCTTTCGGTCTATGTGGAAAGCTACGGCACCAGCGAGCTGAGCGACAACGAGATCGAGGAATTGGTCAACGAGGTCTTCGATTTGCGCCCCGCCGCCATCATCAGGGAACTCGACCTGCTCCGCCCCATCTACAAAAACGTGGCGGCATATGGCCACTTCGGCCGCGAGGACGTGGATGTGCCTTGGGAGGCGACCGACAAGGTGGAAGCCATTCAACAAGCCTTAAAGGACAGAAAGTAGGAAACGTTTGAAAATCGAAGGCATATTGGATCGGATCATTTTTCGGAACGAAGAAAACGGCTATACCGTCGCGCAGTTTTTGGCCGAAGACGGCGATATTACCGTCGTCGGGTCCCATATGTCTTTGTTCGAAAAGGAAAATTTGCGCCTGGAGGGGGAACTGATCTACCACCCGAAATACGGGGAGCAGTTTCAATTCAGCGCAGTGGAAAAGATAAGGCCCCGGGGGGAAAAGGCGATCGTCGCCTACCTTTCCGGCGGCCTTATTCCCCATGTGGGAAAGGTGACGGCCAAGCGCATCGTCGACACCTTCGGCGAGGAGACCATGCGCATCATCGAAGAAGAACCCGTCCGCTTGGGCGAAGTGGAGGGGATCGGCAAGAAGAAGCTCGCCGTCATCGTCGACTCATTGGAAAGCCAGAAGGGCATGCGGGAATTTTTGTTGGACGCGCAGGAGTTCGAGCTCCCCAACGCCCGCGCCATGGCGATCTATAAAGTCTTCGGCGACGCCTCCTCGGATATATTGCGGCGCGACCCCTATCGCCTGGCGGATACGGTGCGCGGGATCGGCTTTCAGATCGCCGATGCCGTGGCGCAAAAATCCGGAATTCCCAAGGACGACGAGGCGCGGGTGATCGCCGGCATGAAATACGTCCTAAACGCCGCCGTTTCGGACGGGCACTGTTTTTTGCCGAAAGAAAAGTTGCTCGCCGCCTCTCAAACGCTGTTGGATCTCGATATGGATTTTCTCGACGAGCACATCGTAAAGCTCGCGGTGGACCCCGCCATCTATGTGCGGGAGGTGGAAGGCACCTTGCGCATCTATCTGCTTCCCTACTACCGCGCGGAGGACGTGGTGGCCGAGGAGATCGCACGGCGGGGCAAAGTCGATCTGCCGGCGCATATGGCGGAAGATGTGATTGCGGCGGTGCTCGCCAAATCTCCCGCCGATCTCGCCGAGCGACAGAAAGAAGCGTTGGCGCGCGCCATCGATTCGAATCTCTTGATTATCACCGGCGGGCCCGGCACGGGAAAGACCACGACGCTTAGGGCCATCGTCGATGCCATGGAGCGCCTCCGCCTTTCGGTGGCGCTCGCGGCGCCGACGGGGCGGGCGGCAAAGCGCATGGAAGAAGCGACGGGCAGGAGCGCTTCTACCATCCACCGCCTCTTGTCCTACGATTATATTTCCGAAGACGGCACGGAATCGCGCGTATCCGGCGACGAGGTGGACGCCGATGTGGTGATCGTCGACGAGGCGAGTATGATCGATCTGCTATTGATGCGCGATCTGTTGACTTCGCTCAAGGAGGATACGCGCCTGATTCTGGTGGGCGATGTGGACCAGCTGCCGTCGGTGGGCGCGGGGAACGTACTGCGGGATCTGATTGCCTCGAAGGCGGTGGAAGCGGTGCATCTCGACAAGGTGTTTCGCCAAGCGGAGACCTCTGCCATCGTAAAAAACGCCCACCGCATCAACCGGGGGGAATATCCCGTGGTGAATGCGCCGGGCACCGACTTCTTTTTTATGGAAACGCCGGATCCCGAGGCGGCGCTCGCGCTGGTGGCATCGCTGGTCAAGGAGCGATTGCCGAATTTTTACGGCATCGATCCGGTGGAAGACATTCAGGTGCTCGCTCCCATGAAAAAGGGGGTCTGCGGCGTCGAAAACCTGAATCTCACCCTGCAGGCGGCGCTTAATCCCGGCCCGGGCGGCCTCAGCCGCGGCGGCTTTACCTATAAAGTCGGCGACAAAGTCATGCAGACCAAAAACAATTACGAAATGGAGTGGAAGTCCAAGAGCCGGGTCTTCGATTCGAAGGGCAAGGGCGTCTTTAACGGCGATTTGGGCACGGTGGGATTTGTCGATCGCGAATCCGAAACGCTCAAGGTCGCCTTTGACGACAAAGTCTGCACCTACGAGCGCGAACACTTAAACGAACTCGCCCCCGCCTATGCGGCGACGATTCACAAATCCCAGGGTTCGGAGTTTCCCGTGGTGGTGCTCCCGGTGGTGAGCGGGCCGCCCATGTTCTTGACGCGCAATCTCCTCTATACCGCCATCACCCGGGCCAAAAAGCTCGTCGTGGTGGTGGGAAACCGTGCCACGCTGCGGCATATGGTCGAGAACAACCGAATCGAAGACCGCTATTCGGCGCTGGATGCGCGCATCAAGGAGAGAATCGATGGATCTCAGAAAACTCTTTTATAGGGGCGGCTGCCCGCTCTGTTTGGAGACGGCGGCCCCTCGCCTCGCCCTCTGCGACGACTGCAAAGACGCGCTCGTCTTTTTGGGGGAGGGGATCCGCGAACATACAGGACCGACGGTGTATCCGCTCCTCGGGGAAAATGCCCTGTCGAAGGCGATGATCGGGGGCCTAAAGTACAAGCGCGAGCGATACTGGGCGGAGGTGTTCGCCGACCTTTCGGCGGAATTTTTGTTCGAGACGGGACGCCGCGACTTCGATGCGATTTGCGCCGTGCCCACGACGGCAAAAAAGCTGCGCCTGCGGGGGTATAACCCGCCCCAAGAGATCGCCCGCGCCCTCAGCCGAAGGATCGATCTTCCCGTCATCGAGCCGCTTTCGTTCAACCGGCGGGTGCGCGATCAGATCGGCCTCGGCGCCCGCGAGCGGGCGGAGAATGTGCGGGGCGCCTTTTCGGCGCAGGCCGTATCGAATCGCCTGCTTTTGATCGACGATACCTATACCACCGGCGCGACCGTCTCCGCCTGCGCCGAAGCGCTCCTGCAAGCGGGGGCGGAATCGGTGACGGGTCTCGTCATGGTGCGGGCAAAAATAATAAAGGGCATATAAATAGCCGCGTGCACTTTCGCACGCGGCTTTTTGTATCGATCGTCTAGGCTTCGTCGGTGAGAATCTCGCCCTTCGAGAAGAGGGCGGCGTGTCCGGCGAGGGTGACCCGATCGCCTTCTACGCGGGTGTAGAGCGTGCCGCCGCGGGGGCTCGCTTGATAGGCGAGGATGTCTTCTTTTTCGAGGCGCTCTTTCCAGTAGACCGAGATATGGCAGTGCCCCGAGCCGCAGACGGGATCTTCGTAGATGCCCACCTTGGGCGCAAAGGAGCGGGAGATACAGTCGTGCTCGGTACCGGGCTTGGTGACGTGTTGCAACAGTCCGTCTAAGGCGAGGAGATCTTCTTCCTTCGGGGCGATGGATTCTAAATCCGCATCGGCGTCAAAGACCATCACGAGATCGCGGTCCATATATGCCGCCTCGGGGCGGATGCCGATTGCGGCTTCCATGGCGTCGGTGACGGGGACCTCCTTTAGATCGTAGGCGGGAAAATCCATGGCGTAGAGATCTTCTTCCCTGCGCACCGTCAGCGTGCCGGATAGAGTTTGAAAGGCGAGGGGGCTTTCGGCGTCTTCGAATCGAAAGAGGGCATAGGCCGTCGCCAAAGTGGCGTGCCCGCAGAGGTCGATTTCTTCTTTGGGGGTAAACCAGCGCAGGCGATAGCCGTCTCCTTCTTTTTTGACGAAGGCGGTCTCGGACAGATTGTTTTCTTTGGCGATCGAAAGCATCGTGGCATCGTCAAGGGGCGCATCGAGAAAGACGACCGCGGCGGGATTGCCCGCGAATACGCGATCGGTAAAGGCGTCGACAATACATTGTTTCATAAAAATCCTCCTAATCGTTGATGCGGGTGTGGCTTGCCACCACGCCGGAAAACAGGGTTTCCTCTCGGGGCCAGCGGGCGCCGTTTTGGTCGAGGGAAAACAGCGTCGATTGGATGGCGCCGCCCACGAGCAAAATCAACCCGAAGAGATAGAGCCATACCAAAAAGATAATGATACCCGCCAAAGAGCCGTAAGTGGCGGAATAGGATGCGAAGTTCGACACATAGTAGTTAAAGCCCTTTGTGGCGATCACCGTGGCGCCCATAGAAAACAGCGCGCTCAGCAAATTGATCTTGACGGGGGGCTTGCCGCCCGCGGGCCATTTCGGGGAAAAGTAGTACAGGCAAAAGAAGCTGAGGAACATAAAGCCCAAGGGCACCAGCTGCAGCGTAAGGGAAATCGCGCCGAAGGCGCTTTCGGGAACGCGGAGAAAGTGAAAGAGATAGTCGAGGAGGTTACTCCCCACCACCTGGGCGATCATGAGCATTAGGATCAAGACAAACAGAGACACGGTCATGGCGAGGGAGAGGAGCGTAAGGGACAAAAAGCCGCGTTTTTCGGTGCCCGAGATGCCGTCGTTGATGCTCCGCACCAACTGCTTAATGCCGTTACTCGCCACATAGATCGTACCCAACAGCGATACCGAAAGCAGGGTACCGGAGGAATTGACCTCCAAATCCCGCACAAAGCTCAATAGAATGGCGTCGATATCCGGCGGCAGGCTCTCGAAGGAATCGATCAGTCGGGGAAGAAAACTCGCATCGACAAATCGCACGATATTTAAGAGGGCGATCAAAAAGGGAAAGATCGCGAGTATCAAAAAATAGGACAAACCCGCTCCCTGCAAAAAGAGTCCTTTGTCCAAAATGGTATAAATAAGAATGTCGAAGAAGGCAAAAGGTTTTTTTGTTACGAAACCTTTGAGTTTCCTTTTCCACTTGTTCATAGATTCCTGTATCCTCCTGAGGAGATTATAACACAGTTATGATAGAATACAGGAAGAGTAAAAAGGAGGATCTATGCAGTATAATATCTTGGTTTGCGACGACGAAAAGGACATCGTTTCCGCCATACGCATCTATTTGGAGGCCGAAGGCTACCGCGTCTTTTGCGCCTACAACGGGGAAGAGGCGCTGGAAGTGATGGAAAAAGAAGAGATACACCTGGTGCTGATGGATCTGATGATGCCGAAGATGGACGGGATTTCCGCCATCTTAAAGATTCGGGAAACCCACAATATCCCCATTATCATCCTAAGCGCCAAAAGCGAGATCACCGACAAAATTATCGGGCTCAATATGGGCGCCGACGATTACATTATCAAACCCTTTAACGCCATCGAGCTGATCGCGCGGGTCAACTCCGGCATTCGCCGCTTTACCTCTTTGGGGGCGGCGGAAATCGACGACGGCAACTATACCGGCGGCCGCATTACCCTAAACGACAACGCCAAAGAAGTGCGCGTCGACGGCGAGATCGCCAATCTCACGCCCCACGAGTACAAGATCCTGCGCCTATTGATCAAAAACAAGGGACGGGTATTTTCCAGCGACGAGATCTACGAGATCGTGTGGGAAGAGGCGGCGCACGATGTAAAAAAGGTCATCTCGGTCCATATTTCGCATCTGCGGGACAAAGTAGAGATCAACCCCCGCAAGCCCGACTACATCAAGTCCGTCTACGGCATGGGCTATAAATTCGAGGACATCGGCTGATGAAAGCCAAAAGAGACGAGTGGCGGGCGGGCATTAAGGAGAAATTTCTTCGCTATTGTCGCGAGAACTATATGGAGATCATTTGGATCGACATTTGGTTTGTCATCGGCCTTTTGAGTCTCGTTTTCTTTTTCTTCGGCGCGGACATCTACGATCCTGCCATGGCTTTGATCCATATCGCCTTCGCCTGTGCGGCGGCGGGACTGTTTTGGCTGGCGAAGATGCTGATGCGCGGCCCTTCCCGGCGCTGGCTGTTTGTCTATTTGCTGCGCGAGAACAAAAAAGAGACCATCTACCGCTTTTTCTTTGCGGCGAATATCGCCATCCCCGTATATGTCTTTATGGTCCTTCAGGGACTGCCGGTGATCTACGGCCTGTGGATGATGCCGGTTCTTAGGCTGATGGTCATGGGCGAGGACGAGGTGATTCAAAACCGCATTCTTCGAGCGGCGATTATGGAGACCCAGAGCTATGTGGATCTCACGGTGTTTTCGCCCATGGTGCGCGAATCCACCTATGAGGCGCTGATGGACCTCACGCGGATCAAAGACTCTATGTATTCCGCCGCCCAGGCGCAGGTGCAGTCGCAAAAAATGAAGACCGAGCTGATCACCAATATAAGCCACGATCTCAAGACCCCTCTTACGAGCATTATCAATTACTCGGACATATTGAGCAAAAAAGAGGTGATGGACGAGGAGGCCAAAAACTATATTCGCATTCTGGGGCGCAACTCCGAACGGCTGAAGAGCATGATTATCAATCTGATCGACGCCTCCAAGACCGGGAGCGGCAATGTGACCTTAGAGCCGGTGATCATCGACTTTAACGAACTCATCGGCCAGATCTACGGCGACTTCGACGCCGATTACGAGACCAAGGCACTCGAATTTGTCTACGAGGCGCAGACGGAGGACATCCCCATCTATACCGACGGCAATGTGTTGAGTCGGGTGATTCAAAACCTTTTCAGCAATGTGTATAAATACGCCAAGGAGGGCACCACCGTAGAAGGGCGCGCCTCGGTGGTGGAAGATAAGATCTTTTTCAGTCTAAAGAATATTACCAAAAACAAACTCAGCGTATCCTCGGCGGATCTGCAGAACCAGTTTATCCGCGGCGACAAGAGCCGTACCACCGAGGGGAGCGGCCTGGGGCTGTATATCGCGAGGAATCTGGTGGAGATTTTGGGCGGCGAGTTTCGCATTATCGTCGACGAAGACCGCTTCCAGGTGTTCGTAGAACTGCCCAAGGAAATCGAATCGTAAGACCGAAGCGGCGCGCTTCGGTTTTTTTTGTACGAGAAATTATGGCCATAAAAAAGGAGCCGAACGCGTCGGCTCCGTACGGGTATGGAAAAGGGAGAATCAGAATTCAAAGTCGATGCGACCGAAATTGCCGTCGCGTCTCTTATACAAGAGGGCCGGTTCTTCGATGTCGGCGTCGAGGAAGATAAAGAAGTTGTGGTTCAAGAGCTCCATCTGCAGCGCCGCTTCTTCTTCTACCATGGGTTGCAGGTGAAAATGCTTGCGCTTGGAGACGATCTTGCCTTGGGTGTCCTCGGGCTTTTCGGGCAGGGCCTGCTCGAAGTTTTCGAACCGAATGGTTTCGCTCCCCTGATGGCGATTTTTCAGCCGCGTCTTGTATTTGCGGACCTGACGTTCGAGCACGTCCATCGCCAAATCGATCGAGGCGTACATGTCCTCTGTGGTCTCTTCTGCGCGCATAATTGTATTGGGCAGAAACACCGTAATCTCGGTGGTGTGGTTGCCCTTCATGGTAGAGAAGGTCACCTTCGCCTCCACCTCTTCGGCGAAGTATTTGTCGAGCTTAGAGAGCTTCTTTTCCGCCTGGTTTTTCAATGCTTGGGTGAGTTCGATGTTCTTTCCGAAAAATTCAATACGCATATCCATGTCTCCTCTCACTTCTTTTCTATATCTTACCCGATCTTAACAATCTGAAACGACAATCGCGCTTGCAGATATTCTTCGTTTTGCTATACTTTTTTATACTAAGGAGAATGGAGTGAATCATTGCGACGGATTAAGAGCATTATACCTTTTCCCCATATCGGCATGCGAACCTTTAAGACGGCACTTTCCGTGGTCATTTCCCTATTTTTATCGAACTATTTGGGATTGAACACGCCGCTGTTTGTGGCCATCGCCTCTATGACCACCATGCAACCCTCTGTCCACGAGACCCATCGGGCCGTGCGGCTCAGGGTGTTTACCTGTGTCATGGGGGTGGTACTGGGATATTTCCTCTCTCTGATCACCCGAAACATCTACATTCGGCCGCTGATCGCGGGCATCGGCATTATTATCATTATACTCATTCTGAACCGGTTTCAGCTGAATCGGTTTATCAATCTGACCAATATTATCTTCGTGGCGAGTTTTGCTTCGCGCCAATCCCAGTTGGTCTACGGCATCAACCGGCTGATCGGTACGCTATTGGGTATCTTTGTATCGGTGGCGATTAATTATTTGATCGCCAAGCCCACGCCGAAGGGCAATTTCGAGAGCGTGCTGGAAAAGGCGTATGCGGATATATTCCGCCTGTCGGAAGAAATCATCCTCGCCGACGAGACGCCGATACTCGACGAGCTGGCAAAGGAACTAGACGAGGCGGAGGCCTCCTTCCAGCTGATCCGAAAAGAAGTCGACGAGCCCTTTTCCGGCGAGATGAAAATCGGCGGGGTGGAGCAGCTCTTGGGATTGTACGAAGACGTATTTCTGCTCTTGCAGATTCTCGTCAAGCTCGACGTGTCCGCCCATAAGTTTACGGTGGACAACAAGCTGCGCATTCAGGAGATCTTCCACTATACCGAGATGTACGAAGGACGAGATGAGGTCGTTCCCGATGCCGTCGTGAACTACCACGTCAAGTCGATTTTAGAAAAATTAGTGCAAATACAGGAACTTTACGATAAAGGAGTCACTCATGTCTGATCAGAGGCTTTGGCTACGAACCATCAAGGATCTGGCGGCCATCGTAGATTCGGCGCAATACAGCATCCCCTTGCAGGATATGTTCGACGACGAACGCCTCTACGAACCGATGAAAGAAAATATTCCCGATGTCGACCTCGCCTCTTGGCTGATGTTCGACACCGAGGAGAATCGAGAGACTACGACGATGCTGATTGCCCAATTTTGGCGGCATCTGCAAAAGAGCCATCCCGTGGAGCCGTTTTTGGAACGCGTCTTCGATTCCTATCTTTCGATTTACTGCGTCAACTATGCCGACGCGCAAAAGATCTATATTCAAAATTTAATTTTCCGCGAACCGGCTTCGGTGATTGCGGTGACCGAAGCCTCCCAAAAACTGGTCGAAGGGGACATCTTCTTCGGCCGTATTCTCTTTACCGACGCGGGCAACTTCGCCTTTCGCATCGCCCGGGTGGTGCCGGAGGAACTCCGCGAGCCCTTTGCCGAAAAGACCGAGCAGATGCTCGCCCTGCAGCCGCTACTCACCCAAGATGCGGCGATGTATAAACAGACCCTCAAGGACGGCAATCCCGAGATGCTCTTTCTGTTTTCCCTCGCCATGGACCGGGCGCGGGACGAGGAATTCGAGGACTTCGATGCCTTTGAGGAGGAGTTCTATCCGGAAGAGGACGACCGGGAGGGGATCTACCAACTGGCTTCGGAGGGCGCCGTCGATCCCGAGGTCGCCATCGGCGATATGTATGTGCTGGAGCGGATGGAAAACCGCTTACTCCTGGAAGAGGGAAAGACCTTCGGGGACCGCTCGTTTTCCGCTTACGGCGAATTGATGGACGATTCCGCCGCGACGGGCGAATTTTCAGACGACGAGCAGATGCTTAGAATTCTGCGGCTGTTTCGGCAGTGGACGTTGGAAGAGAAGAATCCCGCGGCGCGCCGCTCTCTGGAAGGGGCGGAAGACGACATTCTTACCTGGAAGACCAAGCTCGAGCGCTCGGTGGAGGGAATTTACCGAAACGAGTACTTCGACGCGGTGATCGCTGACTCCGTGCGGGAGCGGGGGCGTTTTATCGACGCCTTCGACGCCTATCTCGAGGTCTTAATCGAACGGGAGCTTGCCACCACCGAGACCGGCGCCTTAAACCGCCGCTCCTTGGGCTATGTGCTGCCGGTATTGGGGATCGACCCCGCTTCGGTGAAGCCCACCCTACGGGAAGGCAGCTTTCCCGAGCTGGTCTTATTCCGCCACTTCGCGATCCTAAAGGACATGATCCGCATCGACGAGAGCGGTCATATCGCCGATACGCTGCGTATGGAGCAGTACCTCCAGTTCAGCGAAGAAGAAAAGCTCAGTTTGTGGCTCAGCACCCTCTTTCACCCCAATCTGATCGAGCGAGATCCCTATTTTGAGGAATGGAAGTTCGAAGAGGCCTTTCGCCGGTTCAAGCACTCGCCCTTTGAAGCGCTCTTAAAGGCCGGGGAAAGCCGCGAGGCGAAGATGCAGAAGATCATCCTCAAGGCGGGACGGGCGCTCAAGCTCTATACCTTCCCCAAAAGCAGCGAGGACGCCCTGGAGTGGTCGCCCTTGGGACGAGCGGTGTTGGAGTATATGGGCATCGAAAAACGCGAAAATGTCGTGCCGCTCTTCGACAATTGACGGCATTTGTTCGCGCTTTGTAAAGAAACGGGAATCTGCCTGTGGTAAAATATCCTTTGGAGGCAGAGATGAAATACATTCTTAAAATACAGGCACTCCTCTTGCTCTGCGCCCTCTCGGTCCTATTGGGCGGATCGGCCTACCCGGCGGATGCGGCATTTTTCGAAGGCGTCGAAAAGGTACGGCCGCCCGCGATGGAAGAAGAGACGGCGGCGCTTTTGGCCTTTGAAGCCGAAGACGAAGAGCCGCGGGCGGTGCAGACGGAGTTTCCCCTCCGCAATATGGCGGGAAGCGCCATGATCGCCCTCGAGGATTTGCAGGCCGTCGCCGGGCAGAAGCGGGTGCATTTCGATCCCGAAAAGGAGATCCTGTATCTGAACCAGATCAACCGCGTCGCCATGTCGGTGGATCGGCCGGTCTATACCAAACAATCCAATCGGGCGTTGGTTTCGGTGTACCCGACCTATGTCGGCGGCACGCTCTACGTACCCCTGCGCTTTTTGCTGGAAGAGATGGGATATACCGTAAACTATGCGGCAGAGAAGAATACGATTTTGATCGTTCCGCCGCGAAAAGCGACTTCGGTGGTACCGCTCCGCCAGATCGCCGTGGCGGGCATCGAACCCTATCGGGAAGGGCGCATGCTGACCGAGATCTACGATCTGGAGGGCAGCACCATCCTCGCCCGGGGCGACAAAGTGCCGGGCGGGCTCGCCTCGCTCTTTCGGATCACCGAAGAGGGCAATATCCTCTATTCGCCCCTCTGTGCCGATCCGGTGCCCGAGGATTACGACGCCGAGACGAATACCGCGGCGGCCATCGACGGCGATGCTATCGTCCTGTACGATCTTTTGCGGGGCAAAAAGCGCACGATCGCGATTCCTTCGATGCTCGTAGGGGCAAAGCAGATGCGGATCGATGGCGATACCCTTTATTTTTTGACCGACGACGGCATCTATTCCTTTCGCGAGAGCAGCCGCGCGGTGCGCCGCGTCTTCGACGGAGAAGCGGACAGCTTCGATGTCGGCGGCGGGCGGATATTGTATTCCCGCGGCGGGCGCAGCGGCCTCTTTCAAGGCGACGGCGCCTGGCTCCTGCCGGAAACCGGCGGGGAATACGTACTCGATGCGCCGTATATCCTGTCGGACGATACCGCGCTCGGCATCGTGAAGGTGTACGATATGAATACGAGAAAATTGATTTCAGCCATTCCCTATGAACAGGGTGCGGTCCACAGCGTCCGCATCACCGGCGGTCGCTACCTGGCGGTGGGGCGGGGCACGAAGGTGATCCTCAGGGACCTCGCCGGGGAAGGCAAACACAATCTGGATCTGCTGAATATCGCGCCCGCCGTGCGGGGGCGAAAAGTGATCTGGCAGTGGAACGGCAATCTGCTGAAGGGCTATGTGCAGGCAGAGGGCAAAAAGATCGCCCAATGCGTGACGGTGCATATGTAAGGAGAGATTATGAACAGAGAAGAAATGGACAGAGAGCGAAGACGCAGAAGGGAACGCATGCGCCAAAGACGCAATCGCGCCCGCCTTCGGGGCCTGCTGCTTCTTTTGTTGATCGCAGTCGGCGGCGTGTTCGCCCTCGGCAAGATAAAAAGCGGCCTGAAAACAGACGACGGCTACGCCTATGGGCAGGAAGCCGATTGGTTCGTGCTCAAAAATCTGGATCTATTGGATGCGGACACCGCCTATGCGCCGCAAAATGCGATCAATCTGACCAATAACATCATCAACGACCGGATTGAAATCCGCCTGCAAAAGGGCCAAAACCACATCAATCAGGCGGATCCCTACGCCTTTGACGCCGGCGAGATCAGCGATATTATTGAGGGAAAGACCGAATACACCGGCGAAACGAAGTGGGCATTTCTCACCTTTGACGACGGGCCCAACCACAAGATTACCCCGCAGATCTTAGACACACTGCGGGAAAAAGAGGCGTATGCCACCTTCTTTTTGGTGGGAAAGAGCATCACCGAGGACAATCGCGACGTGCTGCTTCGGGAATTGGCGGACGGCCACGCGCTGGCGCTCCACTCTTTCAGCCACGATTACCACAAACTCTATCCCTCGCGCGTGGGCAATGCGGATGCGATCGGAAGCGAGGCGAAGCGCGCACAAGAAGCCCTGCAAAAGGTGATCTCTTCGGATTTTCACAGCGGCGTTTGGCGCTATCCCGGCGGCCATATGAGCTGGAGCGGACTGGACGCGGCCGATGCCGCGCTTAAGGCGCAGGACATCAGTTGGATCGACTGGAACGCCCTCACCGGGGATGCGGAGCCGAAAAGTCGCCGGCCTACCACGGAACCGGGACTGGTGGAATTTATGAATCGCTCGATCGCCGCCAATACCGATAACTCGGTAGTGGTGATTTTGATGCACGATGCGGAATCGAAGCAACTTACCGCCAATGCGCTGGGCGATGTCATTGATTCTTTGAAGAGCCAGGGCTACGAGTTCGGAATCTTAAAGTAGGAGATTATGCAAAACACCTCTCTCGTTTTGATGTTGATAACGATATTTACCAAGTGTTTCGGATTGGCCAGGGAAAAAGCCTTGGCCCATTTTTTTGGTACTTCGGCGATGGCGAATATTTTCCTCATCGCCTTTACTTTGCCCATGTTGGTCTCCAATCTCTTTGCGGGTTCGCTGGCAGGGGGATTTATTCCCGTCTACACCGAACTCAAAGACAGAAAGGGACGCGAGGCGGCCGATGCCTTTACCACGCATCTTGCGCGCCTGGTGGCATATATCGCCCTCGCCGTCGGTGTATGCGCGGCGGTCTTTGCGCCGCAGTTGGTGCATTTGATGGCGCGGGGTTTTACGGGCGCGGTATTCGAACAGACGGTCTATATGAGCCGCATCACCGCCTTGAGCGTGGTGACGACGGCGGTTTTTTCGATCTTTAAATCCTATCTGCAGATCTATAACCACTTTATCGTCTCCATTTCCCATTCGGTGGTGATGAATTCGGTACTGATCCTCACCATGATTTTGGGACGCGGCGGCAATACGACGCTCCTCGCCCTGGGGATTCTCTTTGCCTTTGTCTTTCAGTATATTTTCTTTTTGCCCTATCTGAAAAAAAGCGGCTTTCGCCTGCATATAGGCGACAAAGACGAGAGAGCTCTGCGCCAGCTGCTGTATTTGATTCTGCCGATCTTAATTTCGACTTCGGTGCTCGAGATCAATGTGGTGGTGAGCAAATCCCTCGCTTCGATGATTTCGACCGCCGGGGTCGCGGTCATCAACTACGCCACCAAGATTCAGGGCTTTGTCACCGGCATCGTCGTAACGAGCATCGTCACTGTCACCTACCCGAAGATGGCGGCGCTGGTGAAGGAGGACGCGGCCCTCAAGCGCGTCTTTGCTGAAAGCCTGTCCTTGATGGGGGCGTTGGTCGTACCCGCCACGGTGGGGGTCCTCTGCTTTCACAAGGAGATCGTGCGGCTGCTCTTTTTGGGCGGTGCCTTTTCTGCGGGCGATGTGGCGATCACCGGCGAGGTGCTCCTCTTTTATGGACTGGGGCTTTTCGCCATCGGCATTCGGGAGATCGGGGTGCGCATTTTTTATAGCAAAAAACAGACCCGCATCCCCGTCGTGAACTCCGCCTATATGGTGCTCGCCAATATCGTCTTGAGTGTACTGTTGGGCCGCGCCGCGGGTCTAAAGGGCCTCGCCATCGCGACGGCGATCTCGCTTTGGATCGGCGCCGCCGGAATGCTCTTGCACCTTCGACGAAATATGGGCGGGCTGGGACTTTTTAGGGTGGCGAAAAACTTCCTCAAAATCTGCGGCGCATCCGCCGTAATGGGGGCGTGCGCCCTCGGCGCGTACCGATGGCTATGTCGCGTGCTCTCGAACAATCTCGCCCTCTTGGGGGCGATCGCCGTCGCGGGGATTGTCTATCTCGTCGCGATATGGATCTTAAAAATCCAGGAGACGAAGGCGATTCGCGAGCGATTTTTTTCGTAAGCGGAAAGCACAGCGCGCTATGGAAATCCATAGGAGTATGGTAAGATATGGAAAAAAAGAAAGGACCTCTATGAAACGAAGCGAACTGATTGAATTTTTACAACGACAAGATATAGATCAAAAATTGCTGGATGCGGTGGAAGATTTCGTCGTCGCCCATCCCGTCAAAGAAGAATGGAAAGACCGCATCCCGTCTTCTACCTTTCGCTACTACGGCAAGGAGATCTGGGAAAAGGGGATCTATGCCATTCTCTCCGGCTACCATATTCTCCTTTCCGGGCCCAAGGCGACGGGGAAAAATGTGTTCTCCGAAAATCTGGCCCAACTCTTTTGCCGGCCCATGTGGAATATGTCGCTGAATGTCAATGTGGACAGCGCCTCTTTGATCGGCGTGGACACCTTTAAGGACGGGGAAGTGGTGCTCAAAAAAGGACCCGTAACCCTGGCGGCGGAGGTCGGCGGCTTTGCGATCTTCGACGAGATCAATATGGCGAAAAACGAGTCCCTTTCGGTGGTGCACTCCGCCTTGGACTTTCGCCGCATGATCGACGTGGCGGGTTACGACCGCATTCCCCTAAACGATGCCACCCGCTTTATCGGCACGATGAACTACGGCTATATGGGCACCCGCGAGCTGAACGAGGCCCTGATCAGCCGCTTTATGGTCATCGAGATGCCGATCCTCGAAGGGGAGGGGCTCAAGCAGATCCTGCGCGAAGAGACCGAACTCAACGAAGCGGGCATGGAGCTCTTTGCCCGGCTCTTTATGGATCTGCAGAACAAGAGCCTGGAGGGCGAGATCTCTTCCAAGACCGTAGATATGCGGGGCCTTTTCGGCGCCCTGACCATGATTCGCCGCGGCCTTTCGGTGCATGCGGCGCTGGATATGGGGATCGTCAACAAGTCCTTCGACCGCTTTGAAAAGGAAATCGTAGAAGATGTGATCGATACGCTCTTTCCCGCGGACACCGATACGGAGATGTTGTTTCGATGAAGCTGTCGGATCGGCGTCGGCAGAATATTTATTGGACCGTGGGGGGCAACTACCAGCGCAAGTACCCCGGCGAGGGCGATGCCTTTCGCGTGGCGGAAGCGGCGATGGTCGACCGCGCCTTTCCCAAAAATCGACTGCGCAATTTCGTCGAAAAAAACGCCTCGCAGGTATCCAACGGCAAGGATTTGAAGACGGTAGCGGAGATCCTCGCGATCCAATACACCAAAAAAGCCCTGATGGCGGAGCGGCCCGGCATCGCCGCCATGGAACAGCGGGCGTATAGGGAGCGCTACCGCGAACTGTGGTATCAAAATAAGCGCGACATCTCCGAAGAAATCCGGATGCAGTATGCGGCGTATCGGATTCAAAAGCCCATGAGCGCCGGCACGTTTTTGGAACCGTTGATGCGCCGGTTGATCGACGGGGAAAAACTCACGCGGGAAGGGGAGTTTTATCTCTACCTCAAGTCCTTGTGGGAGGACTTTTTTCACGTCAATCCGACCCTTACCTTTGAGGTGGAGCAGGAGACCGAGCGCAAAGATGAGCCCCAAGAGCCGCCCCGGGCGCCCAAAAAGAAAAAGCGCAATATCGTCGAGGCGAAAAAAGAAGAGATCCCCGAAGGGGCGCCGGATATGGTAGAATCCGCCGAGTTTACCCACGTCACCCGGGACCCGTCCAAGGCGGTGGAATCCGACGTCAATATCAACCGCGTCAATCTCGAAGACGAGAGCCTGAGCCTAAAGCGGGTGCGCAAGCACTTCGGCATGGAGGTGGGTTCTGCCGGAAAGATCCGAAAGCTCGAGGACGATCTCGCCACGGGCATTCACAAGGGCATGCGGCTGCACGTGACCCGCGGGGAGTTCGAAAACGACATGAGCGCGCGCTTTTTTGAGGAGCAGATTTTTGCCCAGAGAAAGGCGACCGAGGAAATCTACGACGCCGACCGGCATATCTACGAGCGGTCCATTTTCGAATTGCGCGAAATCATACGCAAAAACCTACTGGACGATGCCGCCCGGGCCCCGGTGGTGGCATCGAACGGGGCGATCGACACCTCCTTATTGTGGCGCCATGCCGTATTGGGCGACGACAAGATCTTCAAGAAGAACCAAGTGGAAGAGGAGACCTCATTCGCCGTCGACATCCTCTTGGATATGAGCGGTTCGCAGCAGGAGCGACAAGAAGCGGTAGCGATCCAAGGCTATCTGATCGCCGAGGCGCTCACCTCCCTTCGGATTCCGACGCGGGTGATGGGTTTTTGTAATCTCTTTCACTACCAGATTATCCGCATCTTCCGCGATTATCGCGACGAGCGCAAGGAGAATCGCGAAATCTTCAGCTACAAGGCGAGCGGCAGCAATCGCGACGGCTTCGCCCTGCGCTACGTCTTTAAGACCATGGAAGAGATCGACGCCGAAACGCGGGTGTTGATCGTCCTTTCCGACGGCATGCCCAACGACCACATCTCCGTGGGGATTGATCGTGCGCCGATTCAGGTGGCGGATTACGAGGACGACGTCGCGGTCTACGACACCGCGGCCGAGGTGCTCAAAGGCAAGCTCAAACAAAAGGCGGTCCTCGGCGTCTTTACCGGCGATGACGACGAGCTCGACAGCGAGCGGCTGATCTTCGGCACCGATTTCGTGCGGATTCGCGATCTGAATCGCTTTTCGGTCATCGTCGGTAAGTATCTCAAAAGCGTGGTAGAGCGCACGCAATAGCGGGTTTAAAACCGCGCCGACATATAGATATAAAGAATAAGAACGTAAGCCTATAATATTTTTCAATAAAAGATCCCGAAACGCATTGGGGTCTTTTTTGTGTTATATTTGTAAATAGATCGAAAAGGAGGAAGGTTATGATTTACATGGACAATGCCGCCACGACGCGCAGCAAGCCGCCGGAGGTGGCGCGCGAGATTTGTACGGCGCTTTCGAGCCAGGGCAATTCGGGCCGGGGAAGCGGCGAAAGCGCCCTGGCGGCCGCCCGAAAGATCTTTCAGACCCGCCTTTTGCTCGCCGAGCTGTTCGGGGCAAAGAGCCCCAAGCGGATCGCCTTCTGCATGAATGCGACCGAGGCGTTAAACGAAGCGATCTACGGCACACTGGGGGCGGAGGACCACGTAATCACCACGGTGACCGAACACAATTCCGTGCTCAGACCCCTGTACCGGCTGGATTGCGGGATCGATTTTTTGCCCGTGGATGAAGAAGGCATTGTGGATCTATCGCGCCTCGAATCCGGGCGCAAAGACAACACCCGCGCGGTGATCGTAAATCATGCCTCCAATGTGACGGGAAATATCGCGGATATTTCTGCCGTCGGCGCATTTTGTCGAAGGCACGATCTCTTGTGTATCGTCGATGCGAGCCAGACGGCGGGGGCCGTACCCATCGACGTAGAAAAGGCCGGAATCGACATCCTCGCTTTTACTGGGCACAAGTCGCTGTTCGGGCCTCAAGGGACTGGCGGCATCTACGTGCGCGAAGGCGTCCGCGTTTCGCCCCTTAAGGTGGGCGGAAGCGGTATCGATTCCTATAACAAGGCGCATCCTTCCGCCATGCCCGAGGCGCTGGAGGCGGGCACGCAAAACGGCCACGGCATCGCCGGGCTCTACGGGGCGCTCACCTATTTGAAGCGAACGGGGATCGAGCGGATCCGCGCTCGAGAAAGCGCGCTCGTCGCGCGATTTTTGGAAGGCATCGAAAACATTCCGAACATCGCGATCTATGGCAGTCGCAATGTCGAAAAGAAGACGGCAGTGGTGAGTGTCAATGTCGGGGACTACACCTCGTCGAAGGTCGGGGAGATTCTGGAATCGGACTACGGCATCATCACCCGCACCGGCGCCCATTGTGCGCCTTTAATGCACGAGGCGCTGGGCACGCGGGACCGGGGAGCGGTACGCTTTTCCTTCACCCATTTCAACACGGAAGACGAGATCGATACGGCGATCCGCGCCTTATCGGAAATCGCCGGGAGGTAAGCATTGCAAGAGACAGAATGGATCGTTACATTTGAAAGCATTACCGACGCCATGGCATTCGAGGTGGCTGCGGCGGAAGAAGGGCTCACCGGCAAGATAATCCCCTTGCCGGATGTGCTCTCCGCCGGCTGCGGCTACGCCTGGCGCGAGGCGGCCCCCGGGGAAGAAGCGCTAAAGGCATTTCTCGCCCGGGGAGCAGTCGCGTACGAATCATTGATAGAATTGGAGCGATAAAGTGCAGTACATCGGCATCGATATAGGATCTACGGCGGCAAAGGTGTGGGGCTTCGGCGAAAAGGACATCCACTTCGTGCAGCCCACCGGCTGGAGCTCCGTAGAGACCGCACGGGAGATCAAAGAGCGCCTGTTAGAGGCAGGCATCGACGTCACCTCCGATGCAGTGCGGGTGGTGGCGACGGGATACGGGCGCATTTCCGTAGACTATGCGGACTTCGTCATCACCGAGATCACCTGCCACGGCCGCGGCGCCCGCGAAATCGCCGGCGATTCGGTCGGCGTCATCGACGTCGGCGGCCAGGACACCAAGGTGATTTTGGTGGAAGACGGCATGGTGCGGGACTTTTTGATGAACGACAAGTGTTCCGCCGGCACCGGCAAGTTCCTCGAGGTCATGGCAAACCGCCTGGCGGTGGATATGCCGAACCTCTTCGAGATGGCGCGCGTGGGGGAGAAGACCCCCATCAGCTCTCTATGTACGGTGTTTGCCGAATCCGAGATCATCAGCTATATCGGCGAGGGAAGACCCCGAGAGGACATCGCCGCCGGCGTGGTGGATTCCGTGGCGGAAAAGGTCGCGGGCCTGAGCGCGCGGATGGACTTTCCCGAAACGGTGCTCCTTACCGGGGGCCTGAGCCGCATTCCCTACTTTGCGGACGTGCTCTCTGAAAAGCTCGAACGCGAAGTACAGATCGACGAACGGGGACAGTTCGCCGGCGCTTTGGGCGCGGCGCTTCTGGCCAAGGAAAAGAAAAAAAGAAATTGACAACATAGAATGGCAGGAGGAATTATGAAAACCATCGTAAAGGACTTACCGGAAATCTTCGACGAATTTGCAGACGCCAGAAAACAAGGCTTTATGACCGTTAAAAAAATCAAAGACCAGGGCATTCCCGTGGTGGGGGCCTACTGTACCTATTTCCCCCAAGAAATCGCCAACGCATTGGGCGCCGCCACTGTGGGCCTCTGCTCCACCAGCGACGAAACCATCGCCGAGGCGGAAAAGGATCTGCCCAAGAACCTTTGCCCCTTGATCAAATCCAGCTACGGATTCGGAAAGACCGACAAATGTCCCTACTTCCACTTCTCCGACATCGTCATCGGCGAGACCACCTGTGACGGCAAGAAGAAGATGTACGAGCTGATGCGTGAGTTTAAAGACGTACACGTCATGGAGCTTCCAAATTCGCAATCCCCCGAGGCGAGCGAACTCTGGAAGAAAGAGATCTACAAGACCATCGAATACCTGGAAGAAAAGCTCGGCGCGAAAATGACCTACGAAAACCTGCTCGATGCCATCAAGACCGAAAACGGCATCCGCAAGGCCCGTCAGGAACTCGCCCGCGTTATGGCAAACGACCCCACCCCCGTCGACGGCCTCGAAATGCACAAGGCGCTCTACGGCACCACCTTTAAGTTCGACAAATCCGTCGTCGCCGACGAGCTCTATGCCCTCCGCGACAAGATCATGGAAGAATATAAGGGCGGCGAAGGACGGGAAAAGAAACCCAGAATCCTCATCACCGGCTGCCCCTCCGGCGGCGCGCCCGAAAAAGTGATTAAGGCGCTCGAAGACAACGGCGCCGTAGTCGTGAGCTTCGAAAACTGCACCGGCGAAAAACAATCCAACGGCTTTGTCGACGAAAGCGGCAAGACCGTCGACGAATTGGTAGACGCCCTCGCCGATCGCTATATCGACATCGGCTGCTCCGTTATGACCCCGAACCCCAATCGCTACGAACTCTTAGATCGCTTGATCGACGAATACAAAGTGGACGGCGTGGTAGAAATCGTCCTCACCGCCTGCCACACCTACAATATCGAATCCAAGTCGATTCAAAAATTCGTCAACGAGGAAAAGAATATCCCCTACATCAGCGTAGAAACCGACTACTCCCAAGCCGACGTAGGACAACTCAACACCCGTCTTACCGCATTTATCGAAATGCTGTAAAAGGGACCATAAAAAGATCCGCCATGGCGGGTCTTTTTACATATCGCAAAGGAAGAGGGGCGCAATAGTCTTTTTCGGGCGCACGACCACCCCTTATTGTCATTCTGAGCGAGGAACTTGGTTCCGAGTCGAAGAATCTCTTTCGCTGTAAAGTATTTGCAAAGAAGCCTAGGCCAAAACGCGTGACGTCCCCACTTGTTTCGGGCGACGATACACGTAATAGGTATCGTGAAAACAGTCGACCCGCAATAGGGTACGGAGATCCATTCGACTCCGCTTCGCTCCGCTCAGGATGACAGGGTGAGGATGCAATAGCTTACGGCTACGCAGCGGCCCGACTCCGATTCTCTCCGCTCAGGATGACAAGGAAGAGTGTCGCAATAGCCATCTTTGGAACGCACAACCACCCCTTATTGTCATTCTGAGCGAGGAACTTAGTTCCGAGTCGAAGAATCTCTTTCGCTGTAAAGTATTTGCAAAGAAGCCTAGGCCAAAACGCGTGACGTCCCCTCTTGTTTCGGGCGACGATACACGTAATAGGTATCGTGAAAACAGCCGTCCCGCAATAGGATACGGAGATCCTTCGACTCCGCTTCTCTCCGCTCAGGATGACAAGGAAGTATCACCGCCGAAAGGCATACCATCCTTTTTACACTTTCAACCATACTTTGTAAAATTTACATAACATTCTATGGTATGATATTTCAGTAAAGGCGTTTTTGCGCGCCTTACAATCGTTTGCAAGTTTACATATTACAAGGAGGTATTGTGAAAGCCAAAAATATCACCATGACCGGGCTTTTTGCGGCCCTGGTCTTTCTGTTCACCTTCACGTTTAAGGTTCCGGAAGGGGGCATGCTGGGCTATGCGCATTTGGGCGATATGTTTATCATCATCTCCGTATGGATGCTGGGCCGCAAATACGCCCCCTTTGCCGCGGGGATCGGCGCGGCGATCGCCGACATTGCATCGGGGTTTGCCGTATGGGCGCTCCCGACCTTTGTCATCAAATTCGTATTCGCCGCTCTGATCGGTCTCGTCGCCGAGAAATACGGCGAGGGCCGCTTTCGGGGATTTCTCCTCGGCGGCCTGATCGGCGGCGTATTTCACGTCGCCGCATACAGTGTGGTTTGGGTCGTTGTGGGCGGCATAGCCACCGCGATCTCGGCGCTCTTGCCCCTTGCCATGCAGACGCTGATCGGCTATGTACTGGGCAATATTATGGTCAATCGCCTCGAGGCGTCGAAGATCGGCAATCGACTGAAGGAGATGGCACAAGGAGGATTGGAATGAAAAAGATCGATGCACACACCCACCTGGGCGATTTCGGCGGCTGGGCAAATGTCGCCTTTACCAAAGAAGTCCTGATCGAGCAAATGAAGACCTATGATATCGAAAAGACCTTTGTCACCGGCAGCTCTTTTCACGACAATGATCGGGTCGTGGACGCCTTTCAAAGTTATCCCGACGCCGTGGTGCCCTTTGTATGGGTAAACCCCTTGCTCGACGATGTGGATCAAAAGCTCGAGCGCTATATCGTCGACGAGGGCTTTATGGGCATTAAAATGCAGCCCCTATTCGACGCCTTTGTCGCCGACGATCCGGTGGTGGATCCGGTTATGGAATTTGCCAAAGCGCACGACGTGCCCGTCTTTATCCACTGCGGACACCCGCCGTTTTCGCTGCCCTGGAGCATTGCCCTTTTGGCGGAGCGGTATCCCGAAGTCGACGTCACTATGATCCATATGGGCCACGGCCACGGGGTGTATATCGAGGCGGCGCTGAATATGGCGCGCAGATACGACAATTTGTATCTCGAGATGAGCGGCATGCCCATGGGCGTAAAGATCAAAGAGGCGTACGAGACCGTCGGCAAGGACCGCATTCTCTTCGGGATCGACTCGCCCTTTCACCATCCCACTGTCGAGATTCAAAAGGTGCTGACCTGCGGGCTCGACGACGATGCCCTTCAGGATGTGTTTTACAACAACGCCAAGAAACTGCTCAAGCTATAAGCGCGGCCAAAAGAGATGTGTGGACACATCTCTTTTTTTGCGCAACAAAAAACCGCCCGAAGGCGGTCGGAAAGGATGACGATTTACAGGCCGCGGGGATTCAGGAAATTGTCGCGAATCCGCTCGGTGATCATCTTCAAGTGGCCTTTTTCCTGGCGTTCGATTTTCTCCAATTCTTCCGGCGCAAAGCGGGGCACGATCTCCCGGAGCTCGCGAACGATCTCTACGGTTTCGCGTTCTACCCGTTCGGCGAGTTCGAAGACTTCCATCTTATCGCGCAGTTTGGTGGCGCGTTCGTACAGATCTTCGGGCTTTGCCAAGAGACTGCGTTGTAGGCGCAGGCGGAAATAATCGTAGTCGTCTTCCTCTACGACCCAGCCGCCTTCGTCTTTTGCCTGTTGGGCGAGTTTCAAATACACGCCGTGGTGATAGTCTTCGTCTTCGGCGAGATTTTCGAAGAATTTGTCGCCGATCTTGGCGTTGTCCGCCATCTCGCGATATACGCGGGCGACCTCGGTTTCATTTTGTGCCAATAATTCGAGAATTGCGTGACCGTCTACTTTGTGACTCATAATACCTCCTGGTTCGCTTTTATTGATTCCATATACTTATACCCGTCTCGCCCAAAAATATTGGTGCGGACGAAAGATACGAACCCGCATTTTTTTAGATAAAGTTGTTGCAATCATTATGTAAAGTTGCTATAATACTTATTGTTGACGACGAGATGTAGCGCAGTTTGGTAGCGTACATGTCTGGGGGACATGGGGTCGCAGGTTCAAATCCTGTCATCTCGACCAACGCAAAACCGCCACGCGAAAGTGTGGCGGTTTTTTTTGTGTCTTTTTTCTCGCGCTTCCCATCCTATGTTTATCCCTTTCTATTGCGGGTAAATGATTCTTTAGTACACCCATGATTTCTACGATTCCGTAGCGATCGAAGCACAGTAAGAGTACCCGTTTCGAAAGGAGAAATCTATGGCGAACGCGAAAAAAGACGACAAGCGCACACAACTGGAAGCGCACTATACAGACGAAAAAGGCAAGTCCATGACCACCAATGAAGGGGTAAGGGTAGCACACGATACCGAGACCTTAAAGGCGGGGCAGCGCGGTCCGTCGCTGTTGCAGGACTTTCACCATCAGGAAAAAATGCAGCACTTCGACCGGGAGCGGATTCCCGAACGGGTGGTGCACGCCCGGGGCGTCGGCGCCCACGGTACCTTTACGGTCACCAACGATATGAGCGCCTATACCTCCGCCGACTTTTTGCGGGGTGAGGGCAAAGAGACGCCGGTATTTTTGCGGTTCTCTACGGTGCAGGGCTCGAAGGGCTCTGCCGATACGGTGCGCGACCCCCACGGGTTTGCGGTAAAGTTCTACACCCAAGAGGGGAATTTCGACATTCCGGGCCTCACCCATGCGGTGTTCTTTATTCAAGATGCGATCAAGTTTCCCGACCTGATCCATTCCGTTAAGCCCGAACCCAAAACCGAGATCCCCCAAGGGCAGTCCGCCCATACCAACTTCTGGGACTTCGTCGCCAACAATCCGGAGACGATTCACAATGTATTCTGGCAAATGAGCGACCGGGCGATTCCCCGTTCCATGCGAATGGTAGAAGGCTTCGGGATCCATACCTACCGCCTGGTCAACGACGAGGGCGTGGCGCATTTTATTCGCTTCCACTTTAAGCCCGAGCTAGGCGCCCACTCCCTGATCTGGGACGAAGCGCAAAAACTCCAAGGCCGGGACCCGGACTTCCACCGTCGGGATCTGATCGAGGCCATCGAAAAGGGCGACTATCCGCGTTGGACTTTCGGCGCACAGATTATCGAAGAGGACCAAGAGTTTATGTTCGACTTCGACATTTTGGACCCCACCAAACTGTGGCCCGAAGAGATCGTGCCGGTCACCGAATTCGGCGTATTGGAGCTCAATCGCAATGTAGAAAACTTCTTCGCCGAAACCGAGCAGGCGGCGTTCCACCCGGGCAACTTCGTGCCGGGGATCGAACCCTCTAACGACCCGCTTCTGCAGGGGCGGATCTTCTCTTATACCGACACGCAAATGCACCGCCTCGGCGGACCCAACTTCCAGCATTTGCCCATCAACCGGCCGCTGGTCGATGTGGCGAACAACCAGCGGGACGGGCAACACCAGATGAAGATCCACACCTCCGAGACCAACTACTCCCACAACTCGCTCTCGGACAACGATCCGAAGGCGGATGGCGGCTTTGAAGAACTCAGGCAGGCGGTGTCGGGCTTTAAGACCCGTTCCAAGCCGGCGAAATTCCTCGACTTCTACACCCAGGCGCGGTTGTACTTCCACTCTCTGTCCGATTGGGAGCGCGAGCACACTTTGGCGGGCTTTAAGTTCGAGCTGACCAAGGTTACCAAGCCCGAAGTGCGTCAACAAGTGGTCAATCTGCTGATGCGGGTCGACGAAGAGGCGGCGAAGGATGTGGGCGCGTACTTGGGACTTACGCCGGAAGATGCGAAAAACCCCCACGAAGACGACACCACCGGCGCCGATCCGGGCGAAGAATTGAAGTACGAGGGCAAGTCGGTGGACAAATCGCCCGCCCTGTCCCTCGCCAATCAGCCCAAAAAACCCGAAACGCTCAAAGTGGGCGTATTGATTCGGGAAGGATTTGACGAAAAAGAAGTCGCTCCCGTTCTAGACGCCATGGAAGCGGCGGGGATGTATGTAAACATCATCTCCGACAAACTCGGCACCCTCACCGTGGGCAAAAAAGAACACGAGATCAAAGAGACCTTTATCTCCACCGACACCGTGCTCTACGACGCCATCTACGTGGCGGGACTCGAGGGGCTGGATCCCAAATTCAAAGGCGAGATTCGCCAATTCGTCGAAGACGCCTACAAGTACTACAAGCCCCTGATCGTCGCCTCCGATTCCGAATCGTATCTCGACGAAGGGCGCAGGGGCGAACCCGGCGTGCTGATGCTCATGGAGGACGGCGCCGACAAAGTGGTCGACCTCGTCACCGAAATGCGGTACTGGGAACGCGACCTTACGAAATAAATAGTTGCGAATAAAAAAAGGACCCTAGGGTCCTTTTTTTACATATGATCGATGGTAAAGAGCACCTGTGCCACTTGGGCGCGGGTAAAGGGAGATTTGGGGGCGAAGTTGCCGTCGGCATCGCCTTTCAAAATGCCGGCCTTTGCCAGGGCATCGACGCTCTATTTGGCCCAGGGGGCGATGCGGTCTGCGTCTTGAAAAGCGACGGATGCGCCTTGTGCCGGTTGCTTTTTGAGATATTGGATATAGGCTTCGACGATCTTCGCCATTTCTTCGCGGGTGACGGGGCGATCGGGGTCGAATTTGCGGTTGCCGATGCCCTGTACCAAGCCCGCCTGTGCCGCCCAGTGAATATAGGGGGCGTAGTAGCGGTCGCGCGCTACGTCGACGAAATCGCCGCCGGTGTACTCGGCGGTGCGGACCTTCGCCATGCGGCCGAGTACCGTGACGAACTCGCCGCGGGTGACGGCGTCGTTCGGGGCAAACACGGCCTTGTCCTTGCCGTTGAAGTAGCCCTTCTCCGCCACATAGGCGATGGCGGGGCGCGCCCAGTGGTTTTCTGCCACATCCGTGAAGGGGAAGGCGGATGCCTTCGGCGTTTCGGGTTTGCGCGGGGATTGGGGTTTGAATTTGGGCGCAGATTTGCGATCGGCATCGCCTTTGGGGGCGGATTTCTTTTCTTCGGGTTTTTTATTCGAATCGGGCATGGGTTTTTCGGGCTTTTTGTCGCCCTCGGGTGCCGGTTTCCACGGCGCGGGATTTTTCTCGCCGGGGGTTTTGGCATCCGGATTTTTTTCGGTCTCGGGAGCGCCGGGTTTTTGCGGCATTTTTCCGTCTTCCGGCGCCTTGGGGTCGGATTCGGGGCATCGGGGGTCGGTACCTGCTCGTCGGGTTTCTTTTCTTCGCCGGGCGCGGGTTTTTCGGGGCCTTGTCCCTTGCCGGGGACGACATTTTCCGGTTTCTTATTCTCCGGATCCTTGGGGTTACCCTCCGGCGATCGGATATATTTCTGCAGCTCCTTGACGCCGTTTTGCAATTCGCCGACGAGGCGATCTACCTCCGCCTTTCCGATGCGGGGTTCTCCCAGGGTTTTTTCTGTGGCGATAATGCTATTTTTAAGGGCGCCCTCAGCGGCCAAGGATTCCGGCGTGTCTACAAAACGATGCCCGTGGAGGAAGTCCCTCGCGGCTTGCATGGCTTGTTGCAAGACGTCGAGATTGGGTTTCTTTTCCTTTTTTGTCGCGAGGATCTCGAACTTTCCGAGGACCGGACGATTGTCGTGCATAATTCCATACTCGAGACGGCCGGCGACATCGTCGTATGTTTCCCCAACCATAAAGTCGAAGAGGGGCGTATCGAAGTCGTAGAGTTCCATCGCGCTCGGATCCGGCACCAGGAAGTATTCGCGGCCCGGATTCGGTTCGGCGGTGAGAAAAAACTGCATTTCCCCCGTACCGTCGGTGGTTTGACTGATGTAGTCGATACCGGGTATGCTGTTTAAGCGAATGTGGAACGTTAGATCGGGGATCGGCGCGCCCGTCTCTTTGTCTTTTGCCACGACGGTGAGGGGCGCCCGGTTTTTGACTTTGTCTTTGTCGAGCGCCGTAAATTCGAGGCGGGCTTCTTCGGGGCGTCCGATATGATTGTCGCCCAAAAAGTAGACCGAGCCTTTTTCGTCGGTACTGAAGTATTGTTCTCTTCGGATATATTCTAATTCGACATCTTGCACGGCGACGATGTAGTACGCCTTCGACAGATCGACGGTAAAGGCGATTTCGCCGCGATTCTCCGTGCGCTCTTGGGTGATTCGCTTTCTCTCGGGGATCGCTTCTTGGTCTGTATTTTCTTAGATGACGAACAAAGCGACGTTCTTATCTTTTAAGGGCTTTCCGTCCTTTTCCAGTTTGACGACGACCTTGTGAATTTCTTCGGCCGGAGATTGCCTTTGTGCGGCGGCGGTCGCGGCGGCGGGCAAGTGCGCTACGGACGCCGCATAGATGTTCGCGGGGCCCAATACGGATGTAAGGCAACTTGCGGCCAAGGCGCAGGCGATAAGGGGTTTTCTTTGCATAGAACCTCCAATCAAGTTATGGTAAATAAAGTGTTAAATATACGTAAACTAAACGGTCTTTCTTATCCTACAAAAATCACATTCCCCCTGCAATACAAAATTTTTGTCGAGCGAGGTTCGTTTCTCACGAGAAACGGTGTAGAAACGCGATATGGAAATATATCGATTTATCGCGGTAAGATATATAGTCGTAGGATGCCGACCTATGGGCGAAGGAGTTTCTCCGTCAATCCGGAACAAAAAGTATATAATATCTAGTTTCCGGCAAAACTCGCTTTCCCTGCGCTTTTTCAGGGTAAACTAAGAATCAGAACAGGTATAGTTTTAATGGGAAAGGAGCGAAGTATGAAGAAGAAGCAAATCGCGATATCCGCTTTGGCGATGGCGCTGGCGGCGGGGATCGCCGCACCGACAGCGATCTATGGAAAAGAGGCACCGAAGCCCAAGGCGGTTGCGGCGACAAAGCCGGTTTTCGGAGACATTGAGAAGCACTGGGCAAAGACTTTTATCGAAGACGCCTTTTCGCAAAAGTTGATGCAGGGCGTGGGCGAAGGGAAGTTTCTGCCCAATGGGACCGTAAGCCGCGCCATGTTGGTAACGGGTCTGTATCGTCAAGCCGGCTCGCCGGAAGCGGCGGGCGATTCCTTCAAGGACGTGCAAAAGGGATCGTGGTATAGTGACGCCGCACGCTGGGCCAAGGCGAACGGCATGGTAAAGGGCTATGAAGATGCGAGTTTTCGGCCCGACCGCGCCGTAAGCCGCGAGGAAATGGCGACGATCGTGTACCGCTATCTCACCGGCGTACTCGAATTGCCCGTGCCGAAGCGCGCCGCCGAACCCTTTGCCGATGCGGAGGAAATTGCGTCGTACGCGAAAGAAGCGGCCGATACCCTGCGCGGCTGGGGCATACTGCGCGGCGACGAAGCGGGTCGGTTCCGTCCTGCCGATGAGACGACGCGCGCCGAGCTCGCGAAGATTCTCGTGACGATCAACGAAATGACCCGCGACGGCGGACCCGACGATCGGGATTTGTTGGCGGACTTTCCCCAAGGGGAAAAACTGGCACCGTTTTTGCGCCAAAGCTTGAGAGATACCTTCCCCAAAGAAAAGGCTTCACTGATCCAATGGATTTCTGCCACGCCGGTCAAAGTCTTTCAGGATCGGGGGCAAGTGATTGTCCTTGCCAATATCTTCTATAAGAACTATGAATTTACAGACGGGGTATTCCATAACACCTCCGGCGGAGCGATGCCCTTAGAGATTCACTTCGTTCCCGAAGGCGATACTTTCGCGATCCGCGATATGATCGAATCTGAGAACGGAGAAAAATTTTCCGACAGCGTCCGGAAAATGGCCCGGGGCGACGAAAAAGTATATGAAGCGTTGTTAGAATCGCAAGATCCGAAGATCGACGAAGAAACGGAAAAGGCGATTTTCATCGAGACCTTGGAAGCGGCGGGATTAAAGGACTATTGCCGCAAACTCGAAGAACTGCCGGGCTACGACGCCGATAAGATTCTGATTCTCAAGGACGTAAAAGACACCCCGGCAGGCAGTCTGGTTCTGGTAGACAAAGCGGAATACGAGAAAGAGAAGGCAAGAACTAAGAAGGATTGGCGCTATGTAAAGGGGATTCTCTATGATCCTGGCGCCGAATGGGCCTTTGACTATACCTATGATGATTTTCGCGAATAACAGATCATAAAAATGTCGCGATCCGCATTCGGATCGCGACATTTTTTTATAGCCAATCTTCGATTCTTTGTGCCATCGCATAGCCTTCTTCGTACATGGCGGCCATGGCGTCTTTGTTCAGGGTGAGGGTGCGCATATGGGCGGTACTTTTCGGCGCGAGGATGAGGATATCTTTTCCGTCTTCGGCGAGGATCTCGCGGAGAGAGCGGTTGTAGGTCTTTGCCCGATTCGCCATGGCGCGGGCGAGGCGGGGGTATTTTCTCCGAAGGCGCAGGGCGAAGTAAAGGTCCTTGCGCGCGCGGCGAAAGTAGTCTTTGGGGCGGGTGAGGATGACGACCACGCGCTCTATGCCGTCTTCGCGCGCCTTTTTGACGGGAATGGGATCGGATACGCCGCCGTCTACATAGGGGCGGCCGTCGATTTCCACCGGTCGATTGAGTACGGGTACGCAGGAGGAGGCGGCGATGATGCGGTAATTGTCGCGGGCAAGATCCGCCTCGGTAAAGTAAGCGGGGCGTCCCGTTTCGGCCTCGGTGGTGGTACAGACGAATCGCTGGGAAGAGGCTTCGATGGCGTTATAATCCAGCGGGTTTTCGCCTCCGGAATTGGAGAGGGTGGCGTAGATATAACGCAGATTGATAAAATCGCCGCTCTCCCGAAAATGGGACCAGCCCATATACTCGTCTCGAAAGGCGTATTCCATATAAAAGGTGCGGCAACGGCCATGTTGTTTTGCCACATAGCTGATAAGATTTGCCGCTCCGGCAGATACGCCGGAGCAGTAATCGAATTGTATATTTTTGTCGAGGCAGCAATCCAAAACGCCGGCCCCGAAGATGCCTCGGGTACCGCCGCCCACGTCTATGATTCCGAGCATACAACCATATCCTTTCTGTTTCTTCTTATAATGATAACACTTTTCTGTGAAATGTAGGTTAAGAACAGACAAAGAAACAACGCCAACCGGGAGGCGGGGTATTGGTTTGTCGCAAACGCGTGAAAAGAGGGGCGCTCTGTTGTGCGGAAATTTCGCCGATAGAGCGTTGTTCCCCTGCGGGAAGTATGATACAATATTTGCGAAAAAGGGGGAATTTTACTCGATGATCTGCGGAGAAGCGCGATTTTTTGTATCAGTGCAAAAGAAAATGTCGTCCCGCAGCGCGGCTACGTTTTCCCCGACGACGAGTGTGATTGCTCCGGCCCAGTAGCCGGTTGGTAAAAGAGATACGGCTACCGTATCTCTTTCTTGCGTTTAGGAGGGTGCCATGCGCGATGTGCTTCGCGGCGGAATGATCGTCTTCCGTCCCGGAATGTCGGGACAATCGGACGAGAGATACAAAAACACAAAGGCGGCGTCCCGTAGCGGGTTCGTCGCTCTGGGATCGGAAAGGATTCTGAACAAGCGATGAGCGGTGTTATCGGTATTTACAGTAACAATGCGGTGAGTCCGAGCCTATTTTACGGCTTAAATTCCCTGCAACACCGGGGACAGGAGTCCGCGGGCATGGCGGTCTTTAACGGGGAAGAGATCCTCAGAAAGCGCGCCATGGGCCTGGTGATCGACGGGTTCGACGAAGAGACGCTGGCGGAGCTGCCGGGCAATATCGGCATCGGGCACGTGCGCTATTCCAAAGCGGGCGGCGCACACGACTATAATATTCAGCCGGTGATGGGCTTTATCGGCGGCGAGACGATCGCCATCGCCCACGACGGCAATCTGGTCAACTACCAGCTTTTGCGCGCCCGTCTCGAAGAAGAGGGGATGATGTTTCAGACCACCAACGACACGGAGGTCATTCTGTACTTGATTACCCGCTACTACGAGAGCGACATCGTGGAGGCAATTCGCCGCACGATGGATGTGATCGAGGGCGCCTATTCGGTGACGGCGCTGATGAAGGGACAGGTCGTCGCCTTCCGCGATCCCAGCGGGTTTCGCCCGCTGGTTTTGGGGCGCGACGGAGATGATGTGATCGTCGCCAGTGAAAATGCCCCCATCGAGATTATCGGCGGCGAGATGACGCGGAATGTAGAGGCCGGAGAGATTTTGGTGATCGACGAGACCGGAATCCACTCGTACCCCTACGAGGGCGAGAATCGCGCGCGCAACTGTATCTTCGAATACGTCTACTTTGCGCGAAACGACGCGAATCTCGACGACATCAACGCCTATACCTTCCGCCGGCGCTGCGGGGAAATCCTCTGGAAAGAGGCGCCCTGCGATGTGGATTTGGTGGTGCCGGTGCCGGACAGCGGCATTCCCTCGGCCATCGGCTACGCCCAGGCATCGGGGATTCCCTTCGGCGAAGGGTTGGTGAAGAACCGCTATATGGGCCGCACCTTTATCAAGCCCACCCAAAAAGAGCGGGAAATGGCGGTCAAATTGAAGCTGAACCCGTTGGTCGATGTGGTCCGCGGCAAGTCCATCGTCTTGTTGGACGACTCGATTGTGCGGGGTACCACCAGCCGCAATCTGATCCACCGGTTGCGCGAGGCGGGGGCGAAGGAAGTGCATATGCGCATCACCTCGCCGCCGGTGAAGTATTCCTGTTATTACGGGATCGATACGCCGAATCGGAAAAATCTGATCGCGGCGAACCAGACGATTCGCGAGATCGAAGAAAATATCGGGGCCGATTCCCTGGCCTTTATCTCTCTGGAGGGGCTGGCGAGCGCCGGCAAGAAAGAGATTTCCCGCTACTGCACGGCTTGTTTCGATGGGGATTATCCCGTCGATCCCACGGTGATTTAGGAGGAAGAGTATGAAACTGTCCTACAAAGACGCAGGCGTCGACATTTCCGAAGGAAATCGCGCCGTAGAATTGATGAAAAAATCCGTCGCTTCCACATACGACGAGAATGTATTGGGCGAAATCGGCCTGTTTTCCGGCGGATATGCCATTCCCGGCGCCAAGGCGATGGAAGAACCCGTGCTGTTGGGCGCCACCGATGGGGTGGGCACCAAGCTCCTCGTCGCCCAAATGATGGACGTCCACAATACGGTGGGGATCGATTTGGTGGCGATGAGCGTAAACGACCTGATCTGCCAGGGCGCGAAGCCTCTGTTCTTTTTGGATTACGTCGCCACCGGACGCGTCGATGCCGAAAAGATGCAGCAGATCGTAGAGGGCGTGGCAGAAGGCTGTCGCCAAGCGGGCTGTGCGCTGATCGGCGGTGAGACCGCCGAGATGCCGGGGCTTTATGAAGAAGACGAATACGATCTTGCGGGCTTTGCCGTGGGTCTTACCGACAAGGCGAAGATTATCGACGGGGCAAAGATACAAGCCGGCGACGTGGTGATCGGCCTCGCCTCTACGGGGCTGCACTCCAATGGCTACAGTTTGGCGCGCAAGCTCTTCTTCGACCACCTGGGCCTGGACGTCGACGGCGAAGCGGAAGGCCTTTCGACGACGGTGGGCGAGGCGCTCCTCGCCCCCACCAAGATTTACGTAAAGACCGTTCTGAAACTTGTGGAACAATTCGGCGTGAAGGGCATTTCGAACATCACCGGCGGCGGCTTGGTGGAAAATGTACCGCGCATTCTGCCCGAGGATTTGGACTGTGTGGTACAAGCGGACAGCTGGGATAAGGGCGAACTATTCCGCTTTATCGAAAACACCGGCGCCGTAGAAGAAGCCGAACTCTATCGTTCCTTTAATATGGGAATCGGCATGGTGCTGATTGTCTCCGCAGACGAGGCCGATGCGGTGCTTCGCTGTGTACGAGAAGAGACCGACGATATCGCCTATGGCATCGGCGAAATTCAGCCGGGCAGCGGCATCGTGCTCCTGTAATCATGCGGGTTGCGGTATTGATCTCCGGCTCCGGCAGCAATCTGGAAGCGCTGCTCGAAGCGGAGCGGGAAGGATTTTTTGAATCGGAGATCGCCCTGGTGGTCTCCAGTAAGCCCGACGCCTACGGTTTGGTGCGGGCGGAAACATACGGAAAGAAAACTTTTGTAACCGGCGATGGGGATCTGCTCGACGCTCTGGAAGCGGAAGGGATCGACTTTCTCGTCCTCGCCGGGTATCTGAAGATATTGGAAGCGGATCTCTTGGAACGCTACGAGGGGCGGATTCTCAATATCCACCCGTCGCTTTTGCCCAAATACGGCGGCAAGGGGATGTACGGCATGCGGGTGCACGAAGCGGTATTCGAAAACAACGAAAAAATCAGCGGCGCCACGGTGCACTATGTGAACGAAGACATCGACGGCGGCCGCATCCTGCTGCAGACCGCGGTGGACATTTCGCGCCTGCAATCTCCCGAGGAAATTCAACAGACGGTGCTCGTATTGGAACACCAGCTCTTAAAAATCGCCGTTCGATTGTGTGAGGAGGAAAGACTATGAAGTACGCACTCCTGTCCGTAACGGACAAGACCGACATTGCATCTTTTGCCCGGGGACTCGCAGAGGCGGGATTTACGATCCTGTCCACCGGCGGCACCCTCGCGGCGATTCGAGAAGCGGGGATCGAGGCCCTCGCCGTGGAGGACTACACCGGATTTCCCGAAATGCTCGGCGGCCGGGTAAAGACCTTACACCCTAAGGTGCACGGCGGGATTCTGTATAAGCGGGACGATGCGGAACACAAAGAGACGGTACGAGCCTCCGAAATCGGAGATATCGACTTGGTCTGCGTGAATCTCTATCCCTTCGAAGAAACCTACTTAAGCAAAAAAAGCGACGACGAACTGATCGAAAACATCGACATCGGCGGCCCGTCTATGGTGCGCTCCGCCGCCAAGAACCACAAAGACGTCTATATCGTCACCGATCCCGCGGACTACGAAAAAGTGCTCGAAGCGATCCGCACAGGCGGCGATCAGATGGCCCTCCGCCGCGAACTCGCTATGAAGGCGTTCAGCCTAACGGCGTATTACGATTCGATGATCGCCCGCTATTTTGCCGAAGCCACGAACTCCGAGGCGAAGACCTTTACCCTGGGGCTCAAAAAAGACGGCGATCTGCGCTATGGCGAAAACCCCCATCAAAAGGCGGCGGTCTATACCGACCCCATGACCGAAGGCTATTTTTCGCATCTGCAGCAGTTTCAGGGCAAGGAACTTTCCTATAACAATTTAAACGACCTAAACACGGCGGTCTCTCTCGCCGGCGAATTCGTCGAGGAAGAGGGCATCGTATGCGTGGGCTTAAAGCACGCCACCCCCTGCGGCGTGGCGCTCGCAGACAGCGCGCTCGATGCGTATAAGGGGATGTTCGAGGCGGACGACACCTCGATTTTCGGCGGCATCGTCGCCTTTAACGGCGTGGTAGATGCGGCCTGTGCCGAGGAGATGGTAAAGATCTTTTTGGAAGTGGTCGCGGCCAAGGACTTCACCCCCGAAGCGCTCGAAATCTTTACGAAAAAGAAGAATCTCCGCGTGCTCAAGGTGGATTACGAAGCCGGCGCGCCGGAGAAGGAACTGCGCCTCGCTTCGGGCAAGGTGTTGATTCAAGATACCGATACAGACGGCGAAGAGGGCTACGATGTGGTGACGGAAAAGGCGCCGACATCGGCGGAAAACGTGGATCTGCTCTTCGGCATGAAGGTGGTCAAGTACGTCCGAAGCAATGCCGTGGTGTTGGTGAAGGACAAAAAGACATTGGGGATCGGCGGCGGTGAGACCAGCCGGATCTGGGCGCTGGAAAATATCTTCCACCACCATCCCGAACGCGACTTTGCCGGGGCGTCCTTGGCGAGCGATGCGTTTTTCCCCTTCGACGACTGCGTTAAGGCAGCGGCCGAAAAGGGCGTAAGCGCCGTCATTCAACCCGGCGGATCGATCCGCGACGAGGACTCTGTAAAGGCATGTAACGAGGCGGGGATGGCCATGGTGTTTACCGGCATCCGCCACTTCAGACATTAAGGAGGAGCCGTGAAGATATTAATCGTAGGCGCCGGCGGAAGAGAACACGCCATCGGCGCGGCCATCGCAAAGAACAAAGAGGTAGAGAAGATTTATTTTGCCCCCGGAAACGGCGGCACATCGGAAATCGGAGAAAATATCGCCATCGAAACCGCAGACATCGGCGGCTTGGTGCGCTTTGCCAAAGAAATGGAAATCGACTTTACCGTCGTAGGCCCCGAGGCGCCCTTGGTCGACGGCATCGTCGACCGCTTTGAGGCGGAGGGCCTTTCGATCTTCGGGCCGAAAAAAGCGGCGGCGCGTTTGGAAGGCAGCAAGGCCTTTGCCAAGGACTTCTGCGTGCGCCACGGCATTCCGACGGCGGCGTATATAGAGACCGAAAACGAAGACGCCGTACGCCAGGCGGCGCGCAATCTGTTGGAAAAAGACAGGGTCTGCGTGCTGAAGGCCGACGGACTCGCCGCCGGCAAGGGTGTCAAAATCGTCCGCAGTGAGGCGGAAGTGGAGGCCTTTGTAAACGACGTCTTCGACGAAGGCAAGTTCGAATCGGACAAGGTCGTGGTAGAGGCATTTTTGGAAGGCTTCGAGATGAGCCTGCTCGCCTTCTGCGACAGCAAGGACTTTAAGGCGCTCTCTACCGCCAAGGACCACAAGTCCATCTACGAAGGCGGTCGCGGCCCGAATACGGGCGGTATGGGTACCTATGCTCCCAATGTGGAGGCGCTGCCCTTGTTGGAGGAGATCGAAGATGCGATCGTAAATCCCTTTATGGCGGGCCTTGCGGCCGATGGAATGGACTACCGCGGGCTGATCTTTATCGGCATCATGATCGGAAACGACGGGCCGCAGGTCCTGGAATTTAACTGCCGATTCGGCGATCCCGAAACCCAATCGGTGCTCGAGCGCTTAGACGGCGATCTGCTCACGATCTTGTGCGCCACGGCAGAGGGACGCCTCGGGGCAGTCGAAGTGAAAGAAAACGAACAAAAGGTCGTCTCTTTGACCCTCGCGAGCGGCGGCTACCCGGCGTCTTCGGAAAAGGGCGTCGCCATCGAAGGCTTGGGTGCGGCAAAGGACGTAAAGATCTTTCACGCCGGCACCCGACGAGAAGGCGATGCGCTCGTGACCGACGGCGGCCGCGTGCTAACGGTCACCGCGACGGATGCCGACTTCGACCGCGCTATGGAAAAGGTGTATGCCGCGGCGGATGCGATCCGATTCGAGAACAAGCAGATACGACGAGACATCGGCCCCAAAGTCAGCCGCGTGTATGTGGAGCGACGCGAAGGCTTTGACGAGAGCGCCAAGGCGCTTTCGGCACAACTCGCCGAGGAATCGGGGATCGCGCTCGATGCCGTAAAGATCTACGCGAGATACGACCTCGAAGGCCTGACGCGAGAAGAAGTCGATCGACTCGCCCGGGAGGTGCTCGCCGAACCCGCCACCGACCGCTATTATATCGACGAAGACGCCTATGCCCTGGCGGCCGGAATGGACCACGGCCTGGTGGTGGAATACCTCCCCGGCCAATACGACCAGCGCAATGCCGGCGTGATGGACACGGCGACGGCGATCTTCGGCCACACGCATTTGACCTCTGCCACCGCCACGGTCTACGACTTCCGCGGCGATTTGGAAGAAGGGGACTTCGACGAAATCGTATCGGTGATGGTCAATCCCGTCGACCAGCGGGTCGGCAGCCTCTTCGGCGTGCCCACCACCTTGCAGAGCGAAAGCGAAAAGAATCTCGAAAACCCCGTGGTCGAAGGCTTTACGAGCTGGGACGAAGAGACCTTAAAGGCGCAATTCGAAGCGCGGGATCTCGCCATGAGCATCGAGGACTTTGCCTTTATTCAAGCCCACTTTCGGGAACTGGGCCGCGACATCAACGAAACGGAACTCGCCATCCTCGACACCTATTGGTCCGACCACTGCCGGCACACCACCTTCTTGACGGAGTTGGACGTCGAATTCGAAGAAGGCGTCGCTCCCTATATCAAAGAGGCCTTCCGACGCTACGAAGCCACGCGCGCCGCGCTGAACCGCACCAAACCCGTCAGCTTGATGGATCTGGGCACCATTGTGGTAAAGCACCTCAAGGCGAAGGGCATCAAGACCAATATCGAAGAATCCGAAGAGATCAATGCCTGCTCCATTTGCATCGAGATCGAGGCGGAGGATTTGGCGACGAAAGAGAAAGAGACCATTCCCTATCTCTTGATGTTTAAGAACGAAACCCACAACCACCCCACCGAGATCGAACCCTTTGGCGGTGCCTCTACCTGTCTGGGCGGTTGTATTCGCGACCCGCTGTCCGGCCGCGCCTTTGTCTATCAGGCCATGCGCGTCACCGGATCGGCGGATCCCCGTACGCCGTTGGAGGAGACCTGGGAAAACAAACTGCCCCAAAAGAAAATCACCACCGAAGCGGCGGTGGGCTACGCCTCCTACGGCAACCAAATCGGCCTGCCCGCAGGTCTCGTCGAAGAGATCTACCACCCCGGCTATATGGCAAAGCGCATGGAAGTCGGCGCGGTGGTGGGCGCCGTGGCGGAAAAAGACGTATGGCGCGGCACGCCCGAACCGGGAGATTTGATTCTGCTCTTGGGCGGTCGCACGGGCCGCGACGGCATCGGCGGCGCCACGGGTTCCAGTAAGGAACACACGGCATCGTCTCTGTATACCGCATCGGCGGAAGTTCAAAAGGGCAACGCCCCCATGGAAAGAAAGCTCCTGCGCCTGTTCCGCAAATCCCAAGTGGCATCGAGAATCAAGCGCTGTAACGACTTCGGCGCCGGCGGCGTATCGGTCGCCATCGGAGAGCTCGCCGACGGCCTCGAGATCCACCTCGACAAGGTGCCCTTAAAATACGAAGGGCTCGCACCGCGTGAGATCGCCCTTTCCGAATCCCAAGAGCGGATGGCGGTGGTCATCGAAAAAGAAGACCTCGCGTTGTTCGAAGAAGAATGTAAGAAGGAAAATCTCGAACTCACCGTCGTGGCGGAAGTCATCGCCGATCCCTATATGCGCATGTACTACGGCGATGTGCTGATCGCCGAATTGGACCGCGCCTTTATCGAGACCGCGGGGACCGCGCGCCGACAAAAGGTCGTAGTGGAAGCGGACGCAAAATGCCATTACCTGAACCGCTATGACGACTACGATCTAGACAACATTCTGACCCGCATGGGCGACTTGAATGTGGTGAGCCAAAAGAATTTGATCGAAAAATTCGACAACACCGTGGGCCGCGGCACCGTGCTTATGCCCTTGGGCGGCAAGGATCTGATGACCCCGACCCAGGCCATGGCGGGGCGGATTCCCGTAGAAGGCAAGCGGAGCGACACCGCCAGTGTGATGAGCTTCGGCTGCAATCCCGAGTTTTTGAGCGAAAACCAATACTTCGGCGCCTACTACGCCGTGTGGGAATCGGTGACGAAACTCGTCGCGACCGGCGCGAGAATTCCGGATATGTACTTCACCTTCCAGGAATACTTCGAGAAGCTGGGCGAAGACGAAACCCGCTGGCAAAAGCCCTTTAAGGCGCTCTTGGGTGCCTTTGACGCCTGCATGGATCTGGATGTACCCCCCATCGGCGGCAAGGACTCCATGAGCGGCACCTTCCGCGACAAAGACGTTCCGCCGACCCTCGTCTCCTTTGCCATCGCGCCGGTGGCGGTAGACGACGTGATCGGAAACGCCTTTACCGCGGCGGGGAACCAATTGGGGCGCATCACGGCGCCGCGAGACGGCGAAAAGATCGACGCCGAGGCATTCAAAGCGCGCGCCGAAGTGCTGTATAAAGAAATCCACAGCGGCAATGTAAAGAGCGCCTTCGCCGTCACCCACGCGGGTACGCTGCCAGGCCTCGTTATCTCGGCCCTCGGAAACGACCTGGGCTTTACGGTAGAACTCGACGATCTCTACAATCCCCTGTATGGCGACATCCTCGTCGAATACGAAACCGACTTCGCCGAAGTGGAAAAGATCGGCACCCTCACCGAGGCCGGCTATATCGTAAACGGCAAGGCACTCGATGTGGATGCCGTGCGCCGCGCCTATACCGAAGGGCTTGCAGAAATCTTCCCACCGGAAAAACACGCGAAAAAAGAAGACATCGCCGAAATCACGGACGCCGATACGCGGATTCGCACGCGCGACGGAAAAGAGGACGTCAAGGTGTTGATCGCTTGCTTCCCCGGCACCAATAGCGAGTACGACACCGCCGATGTCTTTACCGAGTCGGGCGCCGAGGCGGAGGTCTTTGTCTTCTGCAACCAAAGCGCCGAAGAGACCGTCGAATCCATCCGCACCCTCGCCGAAAAGGTAAAAGAAGCGGATATTTTCGCCATCCCCGGCGGATTCAGCTTTAGCGACGAGCCCGACGGATCGGCGAAGTTTATCGCCAATATCCTGCGCACCGACGAAATGCGGGCGGCGATGAAAGTGCTGCTCGAGGACAATGACGGCCTGGTACTGGGGATCTGCAACGGATTCCAGGCGCTGATCAAGTCGGGCTATTTGCCCTACGGAGAGGCACGGGTACAAACCGAAGATTCGCCGACCTTGACCTTTAACGACAACGGCCGCCACGTGGCGCGCATGGTAAAGACCGCCGTCGTCACCAACGATTCTCCGTGGTTGCGCTACCTGAAGCCGGGCGAGGAATACCTCGTCCCCATAAGCCACGGCGAAGGACGTCTCGCGGTCAGCGCAACCGAAGCCGAGCGGTTGGCAAAGGACAATCAAATCGCTTTTATCTACCGCGACAATCCCAACGGCAGCGCCTATAATATAGAAGGACTGTTGAGTCCCGACGGAAAGATTTTGGGCAAAATGGGCCATGTGGAGCGCGTCGATACGGGTCTGTATAAGAATGTTCCCGGCATGGAGAGTATGCCCATTATCCGCGCCGGCGTGGACTATATCAAGGGAAAGAAAAAGGCGTAAAAGCGCTATTCATAACACAAACTTTACACGGGGATCACCCTTCGATGATCTGTCCTCGGTACAATCAAATTGTTCATAAGTAAGGGTTCCCCCCCCCTAAGGCTTTCGCTTCGGCGAAGGCCTTTTCCTGTTTTTGGGCAAACTGTCGCCTTGACGGCGGCGCCGTCCTCGGGGATAATCGGGGTATGAAATACAGAATTCACAATTTACATCGACCGATCGATTCGGATCCGTCGCATTACGAGAAAGAGATCGAGCGCATCACAGGCCTCAAAGGGGGCGACTATCGCTACCGCCGCCATCAGGAGTCCGTCGACGCCCGCCGCGGCCGCGAGATCCGCTACGTCGCATCCGTCGACATCGAGACCGAACGCGCGCTCAAAGAGAGCGGGCGCCTTTTTCGCGTGGACGACGAGGGCTATCGCTTTGCTAGCGTCGAGACGACCCGGCGGCCGGTGATCGTCGGCGCGGGACCGGCGGGTCTCTTTTGCGCCTATGTTCTCGCCAAGGCGAAGATGCCCGCCATCGTCTTGGAGCGGGGCGATGCGGTAGAGGCGCGCATCCGAAAAGTCGAAGCCTTTTGGAACGGCGGTCCCCTGGATCCCGAAAGCAATGTGCAGTTCGGGGAAGGAGGCGCCGGCACCTTCTCCGACGGCAAGCTCACCAGCCGCTCCAAAGACCCCCGCGGGCGCCTGGTGCTTTCGCTCTTTTCGCGCCTGGCGGAAGACGAGAGCCTGCTCTACAAGAAAAAACCCCATGTGGGCACCGATGCGCTTCGGAAGGTATTGGTGCGCCTCAGGAGAGAGCTCGAGGAGATGGGGACGATCTTTCGCTTTAACGAGCGCCTGGACGATATCGAAGAACACGAGGGCGAATATCTCTTCCACACCTCTCGGGGCGAAGTGGCATCGCCCTACGGCGTGCTTGCCTTGGGACATTCGGCGCGAAACAGCTTTGAGATGCTGCTGGAACGTGGCTTTGCTATGTCGGCCAAGCCCTTTGCCGTGGGTTTTCGCATCGAGCAGAATCAGCAGGCGATGAATGCGGCCCAATACAAAGAGGCGGCTGCACTTCTCCCTCCGGCGGAATACGCCGTGACCCAAAAGCTCGGCGAGAACGGCGTATACAGCTTCTGTATGTGCCCCGGCGGCTATGTGGTGGCGGCGGCCTCCGAGATTGGGGGCGTGGTGACCAACGGCATGAGCTATAAGGATCGGGGCGGCGAAAACGCCAATGCCGCCATCCTCGCCACCGTAGACGAGTCGGTATACGGCGCGGGCGTTTTGGCGGGCATGGAATTTCAGCGGTCTGTGGAACAAAAGGTCTTTCAGATGACGGGTTCCTATCGCGCTCCGATTATGCCCGCATCGGAATATCTGAAGAGGGGCGGGGAAGAGGCGGTGGCGCCTACCTATCGCCCCGGCACCTATAGGGCGGATCTTCACGAAATCTATCCGGAAGCGGTGGATACGCTCCTCGAAGAAGGAATGCGAAAGATCGGGGAGAAATTTCCCGCCTTTCTCGAAAACGCCCTCCTTACGGCGCCAGAGACGCGATCGTCGTCGCCGGTGCGGATCCTCAGGGACCCGAAACGTTTGGCGTCGATCTCGCACGGGAATATATATCCTACGGGAGAGGGCGCGGGTTATGCCGGCGGCATCGTTTCGTCCGCCATCGACGGCATACGCGTGGCGGAAAAAATCATCGAAAAGGAGAAAGTTTATGTACGGGATTGAAGTGCTGGTACGGGAACACGACAATATACTGCGCTTTACGCGGGTGATTCGCCGGTATCTCTTGCGTGCCATGGACGGCGAGATCTTGTTTCTCGACGAATTGAGCGGCATGATCGACTTTATCAGGAACTATTCCGATGCCCATCACCACGGCAAGGAAGAGGAGATCCTCTTTCACTATATGCTCGAAGACGGGGGCGACGTCGCCGAAAAAATCGTGCGCCAGGGGATGCTCGTCGAGCACGACCAGGCGCGGGGCATCGTGCGGGATCTGGAGGCGGCACGCATCGCGTATGAATCGGAGGCGAGCGCGGCGCATCTTTTGGACATCTTCGGGCTCTTGTATGCCTACGTACGCCTGCTCGAAGCACATGCTGCGCGGGAGAACGAGGTGGTCTATCCCTTCGGCGAACGCGCTTTGAGCGAGGAGAAAAAGGCGTCGGTCGACGCCGAGACCCGCGCCTTTGAAGAAGAAGGCGCATCGGTCAAAGAAAAGCAACTGTCGGCCTTGGCTCGATGGGAAGAAATTCTCGACGGAGGCGGCAATACCGATTGACAAATATGCGCTCAGGTGGTAGAATGCACTACGTAAACCAAATCCGGGTTACCGGGAAAGGGTGGCTTCAAAGCCACTTTTTTATTGAGTTTATTTCCATTTTTGAGGAGGTGCCCTATGGCAGATCGCGTAACTTTGGAATGCACCGAGTGCAAACAAAGAAACTACGTAACGTTTAAGAACAAGAAGAATACGCCGGAGCGTATGGAAATGAAGAAGTATTGCAAATTCTGCAAGACCCATACGGTTCATAAGGAGACGAAATAAGGAGAGATACAATGGCTCAAAAAACCACCACGCCGAAGGAACAGGACGCCAAGTCGCTGTCCAAGTACTTTCGCGGTGTAAAGAGCGAGTTTAAGCGGGTAGTTTGGCCGACCAAGAAGCAGTTGTTTCAGTACAGCCTGATCGTCATCGTCGTAAGCATCATAACTGCACTGTTTATCTACGCCATTGATTTTGTCTTCAGCCACCTTATGTCTTTGATATTCGGATTGTAAGCGTATTGGAGGATTTCCATTGACAGATGATTTGAATCAGAGAGACGGCGAAGATCTCGAGAGAGAAGACGAGGCCAAGTGGTATGTGATCCATACCTATTCCGGTCACGAGAACAAAGTCAAGGACAATATGGAATCCATGGTTAAAAACCAGGATCTCGGCGATATGATCTTTGATGTGCAGGTTCCCATGGAAGAATACGTCGAAACCAAAGACGGCGTTAACAAGATCAAGGAACGCAAGATGTTCCCTTCCTATGTCCTGGTAAAGATGATCATGAACGACAAATCCTGGTACGTCGTCAGAAACACGAGAGGTGTAACCGGATTCGTCGGTCCCGGTTCCAAGCCGATTCCCCTTTCCGAGGAAGAGGTCAAGAACCTGGGCGTTTCGAAGGTCGAGGACTACGGCGATCTGTTTGCCGTGGGCGACCGGGTGAAGGTACTCACCGGGCCTTTCGAGGACTTTGTCGGCATCGTCGACGCGCTGGATGCGGAAAAGGGCAAGGTAAAAGTGTCCATTTCCATGTTCGGCCGCGACACCCTGGTGGAGTTGGATCACGACCAACTCACCGAGGCGTAAGCAAGCAACACGTAAGAGTGGGAGGGAAACCCCGCAGAACCACATTAGGAGGTGTACTATGGCCAAGAAAGTCATAGCAATTGTCAAACTACAAATTCCCGCAGGTAAAGCTACCCCGGCACCGCCGGTAGGTACCGCATTGGGACCCCACGGCGTCAACATTATGGAGTTTACCAAACAATTTAACGCCAAGACCCAAGACCAAGCCGGTATGATCATTCCCGTGGTTATGACCGTTTACCAAGATCGTTCCTTTACCTTTATCACCAAGACCCCGCCGGCGGCAGTCCTCATCAAAAAGGCAGCCGGCATCGACACGGCAAGCGGCGAACCCAACAAGAAAAAGGTCGCCAAGATTACCAAGGAACAATGCCGTGAAATCGCAGAGACAAAGATGCCCGATTTGAATGCCGCAGACGTAGAAGCCGCCATGCGAATGGTTGCCGGTACCGCACGCAGCATGGGAGTCGAAGTAGAAGGTTAGTGGGAGAAATTCCATTTCGCTTGAACCACAAGGAGGTTTACTATGCCCAAAAGAGGGAAAAGATATCAAGAAAGTTTAAAGCTCGTAGACCGCACCCATCTCTATGATGTAGCGGAAGCGGTAGAGTTGGTACAAAAGACCGCCGCGGCCAAATTCGACGAAACCGTAGAACTGGCCGTACGCTTAGGCGTCGATCCCCGCCACGCGGACCAACAAGTTCGCGGCACCGTCGTCCTTCCCCACGGAACCGGACGTACCGAACGCATCCTCGTATTCGCCAAGGGCGACAAACTCAAGGAAGCGGAAGAAGCCGGCGCTGATTACGCAGGCGGCGAAGAACTCGTAAAGAAGATTCAGGAAGAAAACTGGTTTGACTTCGACGTCGTCGTAGCGACCCCCGACATGATGGGCGTCGTCGGACGTATCGGTCGGGTGCTCGGTCCCAAGGGATTGATGCCGAACCCCAAGGCCGGCACTGTCACCTTCGACATTCAACAAGCCGTAGAAGAAATCAAAGCCGGTAAGGTTGAATACCGCGTAGACAAAGCGGCCATCATCAACGTGCCCATCGGAAAAGTTTCCTTCGGCACCGAAAAATTGACCGAAAACTTCAAGACGCTTATGAGCGCGATCATCCGTTCCAAGCCGGCAGCGGCCAAAGGTCGCTACCTGCGTTCCGTTACCCTGTCCTCCACCATGGGTCCCGGAATTAAATTGAACGGCTCCAAATTAATGGATTAACTCAAAAAAATGCGGCGATGCCGCATTTTTTTATGCCCATTTCAAGGATTTTTATAAGAATCATTGGTATCTATTGCCCTATTTTTTATTTCCTGATATACTCTATTTACTACGATACCGTGGCATCGAAAGGGGCAAACTATGAAAAGAATCGTACTTACCGCGGCACTCGCCGCCGTGATGGGGCTTTCGGCTCCCGCCTTCGCTCAAGATGCAAAGATGGACGTCTATGTAGGGGGCACGCACCTGGATCCCAAGGGGGATTTTCAGGTGGTGGACGACCGGGTCTATATCCACCAAGCCCCCCTATCGGCGCATCTGTTTCTGCTCTTAAAGGCGGAGGGAAATAATTTGGACTGGATGAACACTCGAGAGAAGCACTATCCCGTGGCCGTAAAGGCGAAGGGAGAAGGGGCGGCTTTTCGGGAAGATGCGGCCTATTACATTCCGGGACGGGCCTTTCTCGAGAAGATGGGGCGCCCTGTAAAGTGGGACGAGAAGAATCGCATCGCGATCTTCGACTTCTACGACGGATCGGGATTGGTATATGCGGACATCACGACGGAAGAAAAAGTCCCCGCCCTCTCCATGACCTGGCGCGTGCCCGAGGATGGGATCGCGGGGGTCGAGATCCGCGAGGACAAAGCGGAAATCCGCTTCGTCCGGAAGCAAACCCAAGAAGAGATCGCCCGCATCTTCCGGGTGCCGGCAGAACTTCCGGACCGGAACGTCTACCTCCTGGGGGAAAGTAAGGGAGGCTATGTGGCGGCAAAAGTGGCGGAGAAAGATCCCCGAAAACAAGGGGAAGCGCCCTCCGAGAGAAACTACGCCATCGACGGCGTCTATTCCATGTTGGGCTCGGTGAAAATCGCCGATTAAAAAAAGACGGCGGAGCAAGGTACGCTCCGTCGTCTTTTATTTTGCCGCTTGTTGGCCGAGATAGAAGGCCAAAAAGCCCAGTGCCACCGTCGAAACGATATAGAGAGTCGCCGCCGGCAGCTGTCCTTTTTGGGCCATGGAGACGGTCTCTTTGCTAAAGGCGGAGAAGGTGGTGAGCCCGCCGCAAAACCCCGCCTGTAAAAAGATCTCGAGATTCGGATGCCAGCCCCGCGCCTCTGCCTTAGCGGAAAGGACGCCCATCAGAAAGCACCCGATGAGATTGGCGAGCAGGGTGGCCGGGGGCAGATTGCGATTCGATACCGGAAGATAGGAGAGGGCAAAGCGACACGCCGCCCCCAAGGCGCCGCCGGCCGCGGCGTAGAGGAGTTGCAATCTATGCCCGCTTTTCCATCTCGGCGAGGAGGGCGACGAGGAAGTCCCGCGCCGCCTCCATGTGTTGGATGGGAATATATTCGTAGGGGCCGTGGAAGTTCATGCCGCCGGTAAAGAGGTTCGGCGTGGGTAGCCCCATCCAAGAGAGGCGACTGCCGTCGGTGCCGCCGCGGATCGGTTCGATAACGGGTTCGATCCCCATCTTCTCCATCACCTCGACGCAGAGTTCGATGGTGTCCATATGGGGTTCGATTTTTTCGCGCATATTGCGATAGCTTTCTTGTAGTGTGAGCGTAATGCGTTCGCCGTATTTTTTGTTCAAAAATTCCACCGCCGCGCGCAAAATCTCTTCCATGGCCTGCACCTTTTCGGCGTCGAAGTCCCGCAGGATATACGCCATTTCGGCGGAATCGACGCTGCCGTGGAACTGATCCAGGTGGAAGAAGCCTTCATAGCCCTCGGTGTATTGGGGCCGCATCTGCTCGGGGAGCATACGGTCCAGTTCCATGCCGAGGGCGATGGCGTTGATCATTTTGTTTTTGGCGCTTCCGGGGTGGACGCTTACGCCCTGAATGTCGACCTTGGCGCTGACGGCGTGGAAGCACTCGTACTGCACCTCGCCCAGGCGGGATCCGTCCAGGGTGAAGGCGAAGTCCGCGCCGAAGGCCTCTACGTCGAAGTGGTCCATGCCGCGGCCGATCTCCTCGTCGGGCGAAAAGCCGATGGCGAGCTCGCCGTGGGGGATGTCCTTTTCGATGATTTCTTGGAGGGCCGCCATAATAATGGCGATGCCCGCCTTGTCGTCGGCGCCGAGGAGGGTGGTGCCGTCTGTCACCATCAGATCCAATCCGACGACGTCTTCTAAGGCGGGGAAGTCCTCTGCTTTGAGGACGATGTTTTTCTCTTCGTTTAAGGCGATGTCGCCGCCTTCGTAGTGGACGATGCGGGGCTTGACGTCTTTGCCGCTCATGGCGGGGGCAGTGTCCATATGGGCGAGGAGTCCCACCACGGGCATATCCTTGTCGGTGTTCGCCGCCAAATGCGCGATGACATAGCCGTTGGGGTCGATGGCGGCATCGCGGAGCCCCAGTTCCTTCAGCTGCTCGACGAGGACCTTCGCGAGATCCGTCTGCCGGGCGGTGGAGGGGAAGGTGTCGGAGTTTTCGTCGCTGGTGGTGTGTATCTTTACGTATTGTTCCAAACGTTCTGTGATGTTCATAGTTTCTCCTTTCTTATACCCTTGTATTGTAGCACAATGGCGTGTTATACTTCTCGAAGAAATACGGAGAGGGGGAAAATCGTGGAGATCGCAATTATCGGTGGCGGCGCGGCGGGCCTATGTGCCGGCGTGCACCTCGTACGGGGCGGGGCAAAAGTCACCATCTACGAGCGCAAGGACCGCGTGGGAAAAAAGCTCCTCGCCACGGGAAACGGGCGCTGCAATGTGAGCAATCGGGATCTGGATCTGCGGCACTGGCATCACAGTGCGGCGTTTGTAGAGGAGATCCTCGCCGAATTTTCGCCGGCGGTGCGGGACGAATTCTTTGCGAGCCTGGGGATCGATCTGGTGGAGGAGGACCGGGGCAAGCTGTATCCGGCCACTTTGCAGGCGCGTACGGTCCTTAACTCCCTGCGCCGCCACTTCGCTTCGGCGGGGGGCGAGGAAAAGACCGACTGCTTTATCCGCGCCGTACATCCCGAACAGAACGCCCTGCGCCTGGAGGGAGAAGGCGAGGTGTATGCAGCCGATAGGGTGCTGGTGGCCACGGGCGGACGCGCCATGCCCGCTTCGGGAAGCGACGGCAAGGGATACCAAATCCTCACGAATTTGGGGCATAAGCTGACGCGCACCTTTGCCGGCATCAGCGCCCTCGTCTGCGAAAGCCCGTATTTGCGGCACTTAAGCGGCACCAAGGTAGAGGGCACGGTCGTCTTGTATAGAGACGGCGAAGAAGTGCAGCGGGAGACGGGCGAGATCCTCTTTGCCAAAGACGGGATCAGCGGCCCGCCGGTGCTCGACCTCGCCCGCGCGGTGGGACAAGAGAAGGGGCAATTTACGGTATCGGTGCCCATGCTCAACCACCTCGAGCAGATTCCGAAGTACCGGGAGCGGATCGAATCCAGAAGCTATCTCGCCGATACGGCGGAGGGCTTTCTCGAGGGGATTGTGTCCAACAAATGGGTGCACGTCGTCTTAAAGGAGACGGGGATCGGGCGAGACGAGCCCATGGACGCCTTGGACTACGAAGACCGCATGCGCCTTTTGGATGCGCTGTTCGCCTTTTCGATGCCCGTCACCGGCGTGCGTGGCTATGATTTTGCCCAGGTAACCTGCGGCGGGATCGACCTCGCGGACTTTACGCCGCAGCTGGAATCCGTCCTCTGTCCCGGGGTCTACGCCGCCGGCGAAGTGCTGGATGTAGACGGGGACTGCGGCGGCTATAATATCCACTGGGCCATGGCCTCGGCACGGCGCGCGGCGCTCGATATGCTGAAAAAAATGTCGTAAAAAATCACAAAAGACCTTTACAATCCGATCGGGCTCTGATATTATATAGCACGTTGAAACCGCAGACAGCAGGTGGTTCGCCTTAATTTCCTGCCGAGGTGACTGAATCCGATTTGGTACTCGCATTGTGTCTGCAATGTGATTTTTTTATGTTCAAAAACAAGGAGGTGAATCTGTGAAAGAAGCGCTACTCCAACAAAAAATTGATCTGGTCAACGAGATCAAGGAAAAGATCGAAAATTCCCAATCCATCGTGTTCGTCGACAATAAGGGCATGACCGTTGAGCAAGTGACCGAACTCAGAAAACAACTTCGCGAAAACGGCGTGGACTATAAGGTCTACAAGAACACCATGTTGAAACGTGCATTTGACGCCTTGGGATACGAAGACGTCAAGGAACACCTCGTCGGCCCCAGCGCCGTCGCCTTCGGCTTAGAGGATGCGGTACAACCCGCCAAGATCCTCTTCGACTTCGCCAAGGACAACGACCGCATCGAGATTAAGGCCGGCTTCTTAGACGGCAAAGCAGTCGATGTAGCGGCTGTAGAAACTCTTGCAAAACTTCCGTCTCGCGAAGTTCTTATCGCGCAATTGCTCGGCGGCCTCAATGCACCGATCCAAGGATTGGCTACCGTACTTTCCGCAAACATCAAGGGTCTGGCAGTTGCACTGGATCAGATCCGCGAAAAGAAGGAACAAGAAACTGCCTAAGGGCACAGAAAAATTGTATATGGAGGTATAAATACCATGGCATCTGAAAAAGTTACCGCTCTTATTGAAGAGATTAAAACCCTGTCCGTTATCGAACTCGCCGAAACCGTAAAGGCACTCGAAGAAGAATTCGGCGTAAGCGCAGCCGCTCCCGTAGCCGTTGCCGCAGCAGGCGCACCCGCAGCAGGCGGAGAAGCCGCAGCCGCTGAAGAACAAACCGAATTCGACGTCGTTCTCGAAGCTGCCGGCCAAGAAAAAGTAAAGGTCATCAAGGCCGTTAAAGACATCACCGGCCTCGGCTTGAAAGACGCGAAAGCCCTCGTAGACGGCGCTCCGAAGCCCGTTAAGGAAGGCGCAAGCAAGGAAGAAGCCGAAGAAATTAAGGCAAAACTGGAAGAAGTCGGCGCTACCGTCGAAGTAAAGTAAAGCGATAAACCGTCCCGCCTCGGGGCGGTTTTTGATTACCTTTTTTTAGGAGGAGTCATGAAAGCGTTCAGAAAGGTGTTCCCTCGAACCGTTCCCATATTGATCACCTATGCCTTTTTGGGCATGGGCTTCGGCGTATTGGTAAAATCCGCAGGACAGTCTGGGCTCGTCAGCTTTCTTATGAGCTTTTTTATCTGTGCGGGCGCCATGCAATTTGCGACCGTGGGCCTCTTCGCCGAGCCCCTTTCCGTCTTGGGCCTCGTCATCCTCACCCTATCGGTGAACCTGCGCTATCTCTTTTACACCCTTTCTCTCCTTACGCCCTTACAAAAGGCGCCGCTCTGGAAACAGGCATTGATCGCCCATTTCGCGAGCGACGAGACATTTTCCCTCTACGTCACCGGCGGGGAAGACGGCTCGGTGGCCGATGCGGACTATATGTTTGCCGTCGGCGCCTTAAACTTCGCCTATTGGGTCGTCGCCTCGGTACTCGGCGTTTGGGTCGGCACTCTGCTGCCCATCGACGCGACGGGGATCGATTTTTTGATGACGGCGCTGTTTATCGTCACCGTGATCGACCAGTGGGAAAAGACCGACCATCATCTGCCGACGCTCTTGGGATTCGGCGCCTCTGTCGCATCGCTTCTCGTCTTCGGACCGGACAAATTTATATTGCCGGCCATGGCGATCATCTTGGCGGGCAATTTGATCTATAGGAGAAAATATGAGTAACAAAGAAATCTTTATCGCCATCGCCATCGTGGCGGCCATCACCTTTGCCATTCGTACCTTCCCCATATTCTTCTTTTCCGGAGACCGAAAGCTCCCCGCCGTCGTGGCGGACTTGGGGGCGCTGCTACCGTATTCCATGATGGCGCTGTTGGTCGTCTACTGCCTGCGCACCATGCACTTTCGGGATCCGTCGGGCTTTGTGCCCCTGCTCGCGGGATCGGCCATTACCGCGATCAGCTACAAGGCGAAGCACAATCTGATCCTTTCGATCGTATTGGGGACGGGATTGTATATGTTTCTGATACAGGGAGTTTTCCTCTAAGTCCGTGTCGTGATATACTTGAAGCTGACTTCAACGGAACAAGGAGGAATCAATGGAATCATTTTTTAAACTGCGGGAGAACGGCACGGATCTCTCCACGGAGATTTTGGCGGGTTTTACCACATTCTTCGCCATGAGCTATATCATCTTCGTAAACCCGGCCATCCTCTCCCAAACCGGCATCCCCTGGGGTGCCGTGTTCTTGGCGACGATCATCGCCGCGGTGGTCGCGACCTTGGTGATGGGTCTGTTCGCCAATGTACCTTACGCGTTGGCGCCGGGCATGGGACTCAACGCCTTTTTCACCTATACGGTGGTCTTCGGCCTGGGCTTCAGCTGGCAAGAAGCGCTGGGGATGGTATTTTTATGCGGGGTGATCAATGTACTTATCACCGTCACCAAGATCCGCAAATTGATCATCACCTCGATCCCCGAATTTTTGCAACACGCCATTAGCGGCGGGATCGGCGTGTTTATCGCCTATATCGGCGTGAAGAATGCGGGATTTTTGAACTTTACCTTAGACCCCGGCACCTACCAAACCGTCGGCGAGACCGTGATCGGCTCGTCCGCCGCGGTGCCCGCGTTGGTAAACTTTTCCGATCCCGGCGTACTGCTCGCCGTACTCGGCCTGATTATCACCGTCGTGCTCGTGGTGCGCGGGGTAAAGGGCGCGATCCTGATCAGCATCCTCGCCACCACCGTATTGGGCATCCCCTTTGGCGTGGTGGACCTTTCGAAACTCGCAAACGGCGTATCGGTCTCCCAGTCCTTTGGCGAACTCTCTACGGTCTTTACCGTCGCCTTGGGAAGGGAAGGACTCTTGGGCTTATTTGCCGACCCGGCGCGGATTCCGCTGGTATTGATGACGATCTTCGCCTTTTCCTTGAGCGACACCTTCGATACCCTGGGGACCTTTATCGGCACCGGGCGCCGCAGCGGCATCTTCAGCGAAGAGGACATCCGCAATATGCAAAACAGTTCGGGCTTTAAGTCCAAACTCGACAAAGCGCTCTTTGCCGACTCGGTGGGCACCGTGATCGGCGCCTTCGTTGGCACCAGCAACACCACCACCTATGTGGAAAGTGCCGCGGGCATCGGCGCCGGCGGTCGCACGGGGCTCACATCGCTTGTGGTCGCGATTTTGTTTTTGCTCTCGATCTTTATCGCCCCCGTCGCTGGGCTCGTGCCCGCACAGGCGACGGCACCGGTGTTGATCGTCGTCGGGATTATGATGTGTGCGAGCTTTCAAGAGATCGAGTGGACCAATCTCGATGTCGCGATTCCCGCGTTTTTCGCCTCGATCTTTATGGGCTTAAGCTACTCCATCAGCAACGGCATCGCCGCGGGCTTTATCTTCTATTGCGTCGTTTCGCTCGTAAAGGGCAGAACCGAGCGGCTGCATCCCATACTCGTGGGATCGAGCGTACTGTTTTTAATCAACTACGGCTTGATGGCCTATTTATCGATGTAGATACAATCAAAAAAGACCTCGTAAACCGTGCGGCGGCAAGCGGCGGTTACGGGGTCTTTTTGATTTATTGTTGCCATAGGGGCTTTAGGTCTTCGAGGAAGCGGCCGATGGTTTCGCGGGCGTCCTTTTCCTCGGCGAGGATCTCTTCGTTGGCGCCCGACAGGGAGACGGTGCCGATGCATTCGCCCCGCTTGTTCAGCATGGGGATGGCGATGGAGCCGATGCCGTCGTTGATCTCGCCGATCTCTAAGGCGTAGCCGCGCGCGCGGGTCTTTTCGAGTTCCTCGAGAAGCGCGTTTTCGTCGGTAATGGTGAGGTCGGTGTAGCGTACCAGCCGCGTCTCTTCGATATATTTGCGCACGAGGCCCGGCGGTAGGGACGCGAGATATGCCTTTCCCGATGCGGTGGCGTGTAGGGGAAAGGGCGTGCGGGAGCGGGTCAATAAGAGGTAGCGGGAGGCGTCGGGGACTTCGGTGAACACCGTTAACAACTGGCCGTCGTCGACCATATTCAGCCGCGCGCTCAAACCGAAGCGGTTGGCCCAGGTGCGGAGAACGGGGAAGATTTTATTTTTCATATGGTAAAAGTAGTGCTCTTCCACCAAATTCGCCTTGGGGATAAACGCGAGGCCTAAGTAGTATACATTTTCTTCTTCGTCGCGGCTCAGATAGTGGTAGTGCATCAGGGTATTGACGAGGCCGCGGGTGGTATTGACATTCAATTTTACGATTTTTGATATCTCCGTCAGGCTCAAACGAGGGTGGACGGAGTCGAAGCAATCCAGGATTGAAAAGGCGCGGGCCAATGATTGAATCGTTCTGTGATTTTTTTCCATATTTCTCCTCATTTCATACTTTACTTTACCTATAGGATATACCGAAATATTCTTTGTGGGAAGAGGTATTATGATCTTGTCAGTCGTGAACTTTATTGGTAGACTAATACCCAAGTCAGTAAGTTTAGAAAGGGAGTAATCATGACGAGAACAATAGGGAAGATCTTCGCCGTGATCGCCGGCGTGCTTCTGCTCCTGTATGCCTTGGGTGTGGCCGCGTTTTCGCAGGTGTATATGCCCAATACCTTTATCAACGGAGCGGATATTTCTATGCGTTCCAAAAACAAATTGCCGCAGGAGTTTGCGTCTTCCTGGTCCGACTACGCGCTTCAAATTCGCGGCAAAGACGGAAAAAAAGACGAGATTTCCGCCAAGGACTTCGGCTACAAAGAAACCTTAGAAAATGTCTCGAATATCGACGCCAACCCCTGGGCGTGGCCGGTATTGAGCTTTGTCAAAAAAGACCATGCCATCGAGACCAAGGTCGAATACGACGACAGTAAGCTCGAATCGATCCTCGCCGCGCTCCATGTGATCGCCGATTCGGACATCACCGATCCCGAACCCGAAAAGATCTCCTACAAGGCGGGCACGGGCTATGTCATCGCCGATGCCGTAGAAGGCACCCGCGTCGACGGCCCGAAGCTCAAACAGTCGGTCCTCGCTGCCTTCCACAGCCAAGAGGAGGATCTGGACCTCGACGAAAAGAAGCTCTATGTGCAGGCCAAGCCGGCGGAAAACAGATCCGCCATGGAAAATCACGTCAAGAGCCTAAACGAGATCGAGGGCTTTACCCTTAGCTATAATTTTTCGGATCGCACCGAGGAATTGGCGGGAGAACCCTTAATCGCCCTCTACGGCTCCAATCCCGACGGCAGCCTTTCCCCCAGCGAGGAAAAGGTGAAGGACTATGTGGATATGCTCGCCGACAAATACGACACCTTCCGCTCTACCCGCGACTTTACCGCGACGGGCGGGGCGACCATGCGCATTAAGGGCGGCATTTACGGCTGGCAGACCGACCGCGAAAAGACGCGCGAGGAACTCCTCGCCGCCTTAAAGGAAAAGACGACCAAGGAACTCACGCCCGTCTATAAGCGTAAGGCGCTCCACCGAAATGTAGACGATGTGGGCAATTCGTATATCGAAATCGACATCGCCCGGCAACACATGTGGCTCTACAACAACGGTGAGCTGGTGGTCGACACCCCCGTGGTGACGGGCGACCCCCTAGACGGAAACAGCACGCCCACCGGCGTACAGGAAGTCTGGATGAAAGAAACCGGCCGCTATCTCACCGGCGATACCTGGAAGAGCTGGGTAAACTACTGGATGCCCTTCGACTGGACCGGTTGCGGGATTCACGATTCCAGTTGGCGCGGCAGCTACGGCGGCAATATCTATCGCGGCGGCGGCAGCCACGGCTGTGTCAACACCCCGCCGAAGATCGCAGGCACTTTCTACAAGAACGCCTTTAAGGGCATGCCCGTGATCGTATACAATTCCGCAAAACACGCCATATAAATTGCGCCCCTTGCGGGGCGTTATTTTTTTGTCATGCCGGTTTACAAATGCGATCGACGTGGTATAATACAGATAGAAATAATCTTCAGGGCGAGGTGCAATTCCTCACCGGTGGTAAAGTCCACTCGTCTTTTGACTGAATCGGTGCAATTCCGATACCGACGGTATAGTCCGGATGAAAGAAGATGTCTTTTTTCATGTGTTCAAGCCCGGGAGACTGCGGGCATTTTTTTATGCCCTTAGTTTAGGGAGGATCTATGAACCAAATTCAACGAGGAAAGTCCGTTTATTCCACGAAAAACCTCACCAAGCTCTCGATGCTCGCCGTGGTGGCGTTTTTATTGATGTATGTAGAGTTTCCGCTGGCCTTTATCGCGCCGCCTTTTATCAAGATCGACCTGTCGGATGTCCCGGCGTTGATCGGCGGCTTTGCCATGGGCCCGGTGGTGGGAATCACCATCGAGCTGATCAAATGCGTACTCGCCGTCTTCGTGCGCGGCACCGCCACCGGCGGGGTGGGCGAGCTGTCGAACTTTATCGTGGGCGCCGTATTCGTCGGCACCTCGGCGGCATTTTATCGTCGGCACAACACCTATAAAGGCGCGGTGGCGGGCCTGTTGGCGGGCGTCGTGGGTATGACCGCCCTCGCCACCTTGAGCAACTACTTTGTGGTATTTCCGCTCTATGCGAAGATCATGCCCATGGAGGCGATCCTCGAAATGGGCCGTGCCGTTACGAGCAAGGTACACAGCCTGTGGGACTTGATGGTTTACTGCATCATCCCCTTTAATCTCGTGAAGGGCTGCGTGGTCTCTATCGTAACGCTGCTTCTGTATAAACGCGTGTCGCCCTTTCTCGGCGGCAAGAGAAAATAAAAAAGACACAAAAAAAGGCCGGCTCCTTCGGGAACCGGTTTTTTTATGCCTATCGGCGGATGTTTTTCATAACCCGCGTCATGGGCGGAATCAGTATGGCGACGATGACGGCGGAGACGCCGATTTGGATCAGATTGCCGGGAATGGATGCCAAGGGCACCAAAAGCGACTTAAACATAATCGATTCGCCGATATAATAGGTCAGCACCTTGACGATAGCCAAGAGCACCATGGCGACGGCATAGCGGTTGATCTTGAACTCCTCTTCGTAGAGGCCGCCCAAGATATAGCCCATAATCAGAGCCGAGATCACCGTCATCGGCGCCCATGCCACCCAGCCGCTGGTTACGTCGAACAGTCCCATGCCTAAGGCGCCGGCGAGCATGCCGACTCGTCTTCCGAAGAAGAGGCAGGCCAAGAAGAAGGGGACATTCCCCAAGTGGATCAACCCTCCGTCGGGTGCGAAAGGCAGTTGGATTTTCACGAGCCAGGTAAATATGTATACCAATGCGATAAACAGTGCGGTAAAAACCAGCTCGCGCACGTCATACTTTTTCACTTTACACCTCCATTACACGTATTAGTATACACGGTATCGCAAAAGAAACAAGACTTTGTTTCCTTTTGTGAAAACTTTTTCAAAAATAACTATTTTTTATCAGATTTATGGAAATGCGAACATAGAGGGAAAAATAGAAGGGGCGGGGAAACGAGAAAAATTGTTTTGCGAAACGATTTTCGCATTGCTATAATTATATAAGGAGGTACAAATATGAAACATTTAAAACTGATCGCCGTTGCCGTGCTGTCCTTCGCCCTCTTGGCGGGTTGTAGCGCCGGCGGCGCAAAGGAAGGGGCCGCTGCCGATCGTCCCGGTTCCGCAAGAGACGGAAACGAAGTGACCATCGAATCCGCTTCCATGAAGTTGGTAAAGGCGGTCGAAGAAGGCCAATACGAATTGATCTCTACCGAAGACTTAAAGGGCAAGATCGACGCTAAGGAAGACATGGTTATCGTCGATACCATGCCGGAAAAATCCTTTAAGAAAAACCGCATCCCCGGCGCGGTAAACGCCGAGTTGCCGGTCAAGATGGAAGAGGTGACCCCCGAGCAAAAGGAAGCCTTTATCCAAGCGCTGGGCACCGACAAAGCAAAGACCATCGTGCTCTACTGCGGCTTTGTAGACTGTGAGCGTTCCCACGTAGGCGCCATGATCGCCAAAGAAGAAGGATTCACCAATGTGCTCCGCCAACCGGGCGGAATCGGCGCTTGGTTGGATGCCGAATATCCGGTAGAAAGCGACTGATCGCGGATGTAAAAAAGGATCGAAGAGAATTTCTCTTCGATCCTTTTCTTTTTATCGATCTTTGCGTACCCAGTGTTCCTCGATCGCGCCCTCTGCGATGAGCGTCGCACTCGACAGTACGAAGTCGGCCGCGAGATCGGGCATTTTGACCTCGCCGCCGGTGTGTCTGTCGACGCGGGTGATATAGGCTTCTTCGATGCGATCGTAGAGGCGCCGTACGGTGGTGGCTCCGCCGACCAGAAAGACGGGGCGGTCCGCATAGGCGGCGAGATGTGCATTGAGCTCCGATTCGCTCGAAAAATAGTGCACCTCGTCGCTTTCCACGCCCGCGCTACGGCTCATTACCAGGCTGATTCTGCCGGAGAGGGCGCCGGTGTTTTCGAAGGTCTTTCGGCCCATAACGAGCACGCCACCGGCGGTGCGCGCCTTGAAGCGCGCCAGGTCTTCGGGGATAAAGAGGATCTGCTTGCCGTCCTTTGCGATGGCGCCGTCTTTGTCGGCGAGGAGAAGAAGGATCATCGCAGCGTCTCGATGGGCGCGGAACGCTCGGCGGGGTGGTAGCGTCGCAATTCTTTTCTGGCCCGGTCGGGCGTCTCGGTAAAGATTCTGAGTTCGCCCACATCCCCTGCGTGGCGAATGCGGTTGTTCGCGATCAGATCGAGCCGCAGCGCCTCCGCCATCAGATCAAAGACATCGACCGCGAAAAGCGTGCGTTCCAGTTTGCGGGCGAGAAAAGTCCGAATGGCATCGGCGCGCGTGGAGAGCAGGGAATCGACGATGACGACGGCGTCGAACTCCTCTTCTTGTAAGGCTTCGGCGTGTACGGTGAGGGTCTCGTAAAAAGCGGCATCGGGACTTTCATCGGGGCAGATGCCCTCGGTGGGAAGGAGCATTTGTACGCTCGAGAGGGAAGGGTTTTGTGCTTCGAACGCCGCCTCATAGGCGCGGCCCTTGAGTTCCTCTTCGGTTCCGAGGAGCAATACGCGCTTGTTGCGACTTGTGCGGTCCGCCGCCCGGGCCGCCGCTTTCGGCAGATCCAGGTCGCGAATGCCGTAGAAGCGGCGATCGCCGGCGAGCTCGGGGGCGAGCATCGCATACTTCGTCGCCTCGACACCGGCGCGTTCGGCCACGGAAAACCACATGGCATCCACTTCGGGCAAATCGAGCACGAAGAGGTGCTCCTTGGGGAAGCGGTTGCGGAGGACGGGTAAGAGGGAAAAGCCCCGGGTCTTTGTGGTGATATAGAGCAGGGGCTTTTCCTGGCGGGGATCATAGAAGGGCGCGGCGCCGCGGGTGTTCTTTGCGACGACCTTCGAAAACTCGATCTGCAGCAGGTCGTCTTCGCTGCGGTGCTTGTTTTCGGGAAGGTAGCCCGCCGCCTCGAAGAAGGGGCGCAGAGAAAGCGGTGCGGAAGCGGTGATCCGCGTGCCCGGCGCCTCGAGTCGCTCGATCGTAGAAAGAAGCGCGGTACCGAGCCCCTCTCTGCGGTGGTTTTCTTGTATGAGCACTTCATGAATGCAAAGCGCGTCCGCATCCGCTTCTGTAACGGCGATGCCGATCAGCGCCTCTTCGTTATAGAGGCCGTAGAGGGTGCGGTCCCGATCGAGGCTTTTTCTCGCCGCATCCAGTCTAAGACCGCGGGGCCGGTAGAGAATGTGATCTCTGAGTTCTGCGGCTTCCCCATATGCGTGCGTCCCGTAGGGGACGGTTTTTACATAAATCGTCATGATGTCCTCCCGTCTTCTGTGCCCGCAGGCGTCCTATATCAGTCGTCGGTGGCGGTGCGGCCCACTTCCGTATAGTGGTAGGTCCAGTGGGTGTTTTCGAGGAAGTCCTTTAATTCCTCGGTCTTTTTTTCCCGAAAGAGTTCGGTAATATGGGCGTGTTGCTCATTGGTATCGTGCAGGAGCTTTTGCAATTCGGTGTTTTCGCCGAGTCCGTGACCCTGGCGGATAAACCGGCGCTGCAGGCGGTCGATGGTGTGGATCAAAGTCTCGTTGTCGGTCTTTGCGATATAGGTATCGTGGAAGCGCTCCTGCAGGACAAAGTACTCATCGAATTGAAAACGGTCGATGTGAAAATTCATCAATTCCACCAGATCGTCCATGGTCTTTAAGTCCTCTTCGCTCAAGCGGTTCATGGAAAGCTCCGCCGCCAGCGCATCGAGGGGAGCGAGGATGCGATAAATGTCCTCGCCTTCTTTTTTGGTCAAGGGCTTCACCCGAAAGCCGCGACGGGGCGCCGAGTCCAAAAACCCGTCCGCCGCCAACTGAATTAGTGCTTCGCGAACGGGCGTCCGAGAGATATTTAATTGCTGGCAGATGTCCTGCTCGTTCACCTTCTCGTTGGAATTGAGTTTGCCCAGGCGGATTTGCTCCGCAATAAAGTTATACACGTGATCTTTTAAGGATAAAAATTCCATTTTTTCAGCCTCCTCCTTGCCGGATACATTGAATACAATCATATCATTCGAAAAAAACAATGTCTACATTTTCTACCGAGACGCGTTTTCGAAAGAGAGGCGACCTCGGAAAACGGGATCGGAGGTTCTCGAGGGGCGTTGCTATGGTATAATGAGGATTCGAGGAGGAGTACATGGAGAAAGAGCATATACGCATCGCAGGGAAGAATATTGCGGTATACGATACAAAAGAGGGAGACGAATTTGCGATCGTCTTACACGGCTGGGGGGCGAATGTCGAGTCGGTGATGCCGATCGTCAACTGTCTAAAGGACAAATTCCGGGTCATCGCCTACGACAGCTACGGCCACGGCGGAAGCGACGAGCCCGATTCGGTGATCGGCGGCGCGGAATACGCCGCGCTTTTGGAGGCGATTTTTGCGCACTATGGCATTGCGCGAGCGCATTGTATCGGACACTCCTTCGGCGGAAAGACCCTGACCGAATTCGCCGCCACCCGCCCCGAGCGGGTGGACAAGCTGGTGTTGATCGATGCCTCGGGGGTCCTACCCAAGCGCAAGGCTTCCTATTACTACAAGGTATACAGTTTTAAGCTGTTGCGTTTTCTCTATGAGAAGCTCTTTTTTTGGCAGGATCGGGAGACGGTGCTCGAGAAGTTTTACCGCAAATTCGGATCCGACGACTATCAGGCCGCCCAAGGGATTATGCGCAAGGTCTTTGTCAAGGTGGTGAACGAATCCACCGAATCGTTCTTTCCCGCGATTTCGGCCCCGACGCTTTTGATCTGGGGCGAAGACGACGACGCCACGCCCCTGTATATGGCGCGCGTCTTCGAAGAGAAGATTCCCGAAGCGGGACTTGCGGTCTTGCCGGGGGGCCATTACAGTTACTTAGATGCGTACGGCCAATTCTGTGCCGTACTCGACGCATTTTTTAAGGAGTAAAAATGGAAATCTTACAAGCATCGAATTTGCTGCCGCTGGTGATCGTCTATGCGCTGCTCGCAGCGATTACGTATTTTTTGGCGAGGCGGCGGGCGGAATACCCCCTGCATATGCTGCAGCTGTCGGGGTACGAGGAGTCGGAATTTCTTCGCTGGATCGGCGAACACAAAGACCGCATCACAAAACTCGTCTACACCAAGACCTCCGAAAAGACGCCGCTGGTAATGACCGACCGGGCAAAGCGCCTGTTCGCCGTACACCGCCGTCTGACGGGTCTGTTTTTGGTGGCGGTTTTTTGCCTCGCCTTTCTCTTTAGCGGAAGGCTCTTGCTCTCCGCGATTCTCTTGGCGGCGGGGCTCTTTGCGGTCTACTACTTTCAATATAAGATCCTGATTCTCGCCAACCGCATCAATTACCCCCGGGAGATGGAGATCAATCGCGGGTTTTTCGTGGCGGCGCAAAAAAAGATTCGAGCATTGAAGGGAAAGGGGCTCAATGTCGTCGGCATCACCGGAAGCTTCGGCAAGACCTCGACGAAGTTTATCACCTCGACCGTATTGGAAGAGGCCTTTCGGGTGCAGAACACGCCGTCTTCATACAATACGCCCATGGGCCTTTCGAAGGTGATCAACAACGAATTGGACGAATCGGACGAAATCTTTTTGGCGGAGCTCGGCGCCAAGGTGCCGGGAGAAATCCGCGAAGTAGCGGAGTTGGTGCAGCCGTCCATCGGCATTATTACCGCCATCGGGCCCACCCATATGCATCTGTTTAAGACCATCGAAAACATTCAAAAGACCAAATACGAACTGATCGAGTGTTTGGACGAGAAGGGCATCGCGATCTTTAACTACGACAACGACTACGTCAAACCCCTGGCGGATCAGACGAAAAAGCGCACCATTCGCTACGGCATGGAACACATCGAGGCGTTGGACGTATACGCGAAGGACATCTCGGTCTTTGAGCGGGGCAGTCGCTTCACCCTCGGCTTTCGAGGCGGCCGGGAGGCGGCGGTAGAGACCAAGCTGCTGGGGCGGCACAATATCTCCAATCTTTTGGCGGCGGCATCGGTAGGGTATGTGCTGGGCATGGATCCCGAGGCGGTGGCAAAGGGCATCGCGCGGGTGGAACCCGTGGAGCACCGGCTCAATATCGTCGACAGCCCCACCGGGGTGATTGTAATCGACGACGCCTTTAACTCGAATCCCGTGGGCGCCCGGGCGGCGCTCGACGTGTTGGGACAGTTCGAAGGCGGAAAAAAGATCATCGTCACCCCGGGCATGGTGGAACTGGGCGATATGGAAGACGAGGAGAACTACAAGCTGGGCGAGGAGATCGCTCGGGTGGCGGATTACGCCATTCTCGTGGGCGAAAAGCGTACGGCCCCCATTCAAAAGGGCCTGCTCGCCGGCGGATTTTCGAAGGACCGCATGATCGTGCGAAACAGCTTAGAGGAGGCGACGGCTTCTCTCGCCAAGATCACCGCGCGGGGCGATGTGGTGCTCTTCGAAAACGACCTGCCCGATAGTTACGACGAAGAATAAGAGGGGGCGAACGACGGGTTCGCCCTTTTTTCGCGGGGTTTTATCCGATTCTTTGACGGATACAGGGCCGCGCTGTGATAAAATAGGGAGATATTGAACAGGAGGAATAGTATGAAAAATATAGCGGTGTTTTTCGGCGGTCGCAGCGTCGAGCACGAAGTGAGCGTCATTACCGGCATGCAGGTAATCGAAAACCTGGACAAGAGCCAATACAAGGCCATTCCGGTTTATATCACCAAAGAAGGAAAGTTTTTGGGCGGCGAAGTGCTCGCGGATTTTAAGACCTTTAAGAGCGGCGACTTTTCCGAGACCGAGGAAGTCTATTTTAAGGCGGATCCGTCGGACAATCGGCTCTACACCATGCGCGAAGAAAAGGGAGGCCTCTTTTCCAAAGGCGGCGTGCGCGAGGCGGTCTTTGCCGAGGTGCATATGGCCTTTGTAGCACTCCACGGCACCTTCGGCGAGGACGGCTCGATTCAGGGATTTTTCGACACGCTGAATATCCCCTATATCGGCTGCTCGACGCTGAGCGCCGCGGTGGGGATGGACAAAAAGATGATGAAAGACGTATTTATCGCCCATGGCCTGCCGGTCCTCGAAGCCGAGTGCTTTTTCCGCGGCGAGTGGGAAGAAGCACGGGAGCAGGTAGAAGAGAAGATCGCCGCGCTGGGGTACCCCGTATTCGTAAAGCCCGCCAATCTCGGCTCTTCCATCGGAATCACCAAGGTCAAAGAAGCGGCGGAGCTCGCCGATGCCATGGAACTCGCCTGTTCCTATGACCGCAAAATCCTCGTAGAAAAGGCGGCGGAAAACCCACGCGAGATCAACTGCGCCGTCTTGGGGTACGGCAAAGACGTGAAGACCAGCGCCTTGGAAGAACCCATGGGCTGGAAAGAACTCTTGACCTTCGAGGACAAATACGTATCGGGCAATAAAAAAGGACCCGCCGCCAAGGGCGAAAACCCCCGAAACTGTCCGGCGCCGGTGGACGATGCCCTAAAGGCGGAGATCGAGTCTTTGGCCGCCCGCGCCTTTATGGCGATCGATGCCTGCGGCACCGCGCGCATTGATTTTCTGGTTACGGAATCGGGTACATTTGTCAATGAAATCAACACCCTTCCCGGTTCGATGGGCTTTTATCTCTGGGAACCCGTGGGGATTTCCTTTACGGAACTCCTAAACGAGGTCATCGCCCTGGGAGAGTGGCGTTTTGCGGACAAAAACCGCAATATGTATGTCTACGACGCCCATCTCTTCGAAAAAACCGGGTACGGAAGCAAGCTTTAAGGAGGCAGTATGTCCATTCGAAACAATGTGTTGGCACTCGTAGAGGAGGAGGGGCCGCTATCCAAGGCGGAGATTTTTCGGGCCCTCGCGGTAAACGGCAATCTCGAAAAGGAGATGAAGTCGCTCTTAAAAGACATGGTCAAAGACGGTGTCTTGTATCGCGACGAGGATAAGCGCTACCGCGCCAGCGAAAAAGAGGGCCTGATGGCGGGCCGGCTGCAGGGCAACGAAAAGGGCTTCGGCTTTTTCGTCCCCGACGACGAAACCCTGGAGGATCTGTATATTCACGGCACCAAAATGAACACCGCCATGCACAACGACCGCGTGCTGGTGGAAAAAATCCCGCCCAAAGACCCCGAAAAGGGCGAAGAGGGCCGCGTCGTCACCGTGCTCGAGCGCGCCAATCACCGCATCGTCGGCATCTTCGACGACGCCGGAAAATTCGGCTTTGTAAAGCCCGACGAGCGCAAGATCTCGATGGACATCTACATCCCCGGCAAGCGGACCGCCGGCGCCCGGGAAGGGCAAAAGGTCGTCGTCGACATCGAAAAATTCCCCACCCCCAATCGCAAGGCGGAGGGCAAGATCGTCGAGATCTTGGGCTATCCCGACGAAAAGAACGTCGATATATTGAGTATCGCCTACGCCCTGGGGATCGACCTCGAATTTCCCCGGGAGGTCTTAGAGGAGGCCGAGGCGATTCCCCAGACGGTGCCCACCTCCGCCATCGCCGGCAGGCGCGATTTGCGCGAAATCCCCACCTTTACCATCGACGGCGCGGATTCCAAGGACTTCGACGACGCGCTGAGCATCGAATTTTTGGAAAACGGCCGCTATCGGGTGGGCGTACACATCGCCGATGTGGCAGAATACGTCGTGGCGGGAAGCCATTTGGACAAAGAAGCCTATAAGCGGGGCAACAGCGTGTATCTGTTGAATAAGGTCATTCCCATGCTTCCGAAGGAGCTCTCGAACGGCATCTGCTCCTTAAACGAAGGGGTGGACCGCCTTTGCTTGACGCTGCTCGCCGAAGTGGACGATGCCGGCAAGGTCTACGACTTCGACATCTGTGAATCGGTAATCCGTAGCGATCGCCGCCTGGTCTATACCCATGTCAGCGACCTCTTGGAAGACGGCAAAATCCATCCTTCCCTCGAGGGGCTGGAAGCGGCTTTGATCAAGCTCAACGAGATCGCCCGGGCGCGCAAGAAAATGCGCAACGAGCGGGGCAATATCGACTTCTACTTCGAAGAACCCTATATCGAGCTCGACGACGAGGGCCGGCCGATCTCCATCACCCTCTACGACCACCGGGAGGCGAACGAGTTGATCGAGGAATTTATGCTCCTCGCCAACGAAACCGTCTCCGAGACCTATTCCAAGAAGAAACTGCCCTTTATCTACCGGATCCACGAGGAGCCGAGCCAAGAAAAATTAGAGCTCTTAAACTCGATCATTCGCCCCTTCGGCCATCACATCGACCTGACGCGGGATGTGACGCCCAAGGACATCCAAAAGATCACCCAAGGGGTGGTCGGAAAGGACGAGGAAAGCTTGGTGCAAACCATGGTGCTGCGCAGCATGCAAAAGGCGCGATACAGCGATCAGCGCGACATCCACTTCGGCCTGGCGGCGGTATATTACTCCCACTTTACTTCGCCCATTCGGCGCTACGCGGATCTGACCATTCACCGCGTCATTAAGCAGGATCTCAACAAGACCTTGGATCAGCGTCTTGTGGATCGCTACAAGATGAGCTTTCCCGACATTGCCGATCATATTTCCGAGACCGAAAAGGTCGCCCAGGAGGCGGAACGCAAGGTGGTCGATGTAAAGATGGCGCAGTATATGTCGGATTTTATCGGCGAAGAGTTCCCCGCAAAGGTATCGGGCATTACTTCTTTCGGCATCTTTGCCCAGCTGGAGAACACCGTGGAGGGCCTGATCAGCTACGCTTCGTTGGACGAATTCTACCGATTCGACGAGGACAATTATACGGCCGTGGGCGAGAGAACGCATAGAGAGATCAAAATGGGAGATCCCATACGAGTCGTCGTGGTCGGCACCGATCCCATTAAGGGAAAGATCGACTTCGGCATGGCAGGTGAGGAAAATAGCAAAAAAGACAAACCTGAACGTACTGGCCAATAATCGCAAGGCCTTTCATGAATTTCATATCGAAGAACGCTACGAGGCGGGCATCGCCCTAAAGGGCACCGAAGTGAAGAGCATAAGGAAGGGGCAGGTGAATATCAAAGAAGCCTATTGCTTTGTAGAAGACGGCGAGCTGTTTATCGAGGGCATGCACATCGCGCCCTATGAGCAGGGCAATATCTACAACCAAGATCCTCTCAGAAAGCGCAAGCTCTTGATGCACAAAAAAGAGATCTACCGCCTGGGGAAGGAGGCTGACCAAAAGGGATTCACCCTCGTGCCGCTCAAGGTCTACTTGAACCGGGGGCGGGTCAAGGTCGAGATCGCCACCGCCCGCGGCAAGAAGCTCTACGACAAGCGCGAATCGATAAAAAAGCGCGATGTGGAGCGCAATTTGGCGCGCTATGTCGATCGCTAGAGGCCACATTGTTTAGAATCGAAAAATGCGGATATATATATACTCCTCCAAAAGGATATGGTATATATCAGAATAAAAGGAGTAAGTTATGTCTAAAAAAACCGGTTTGATCGTAGGTTCGTTGCAAAAAAATTCCTGGAATCGCAAGGTGGCGGAAGTGGTTCAAAAACTCTTCCCCGACGGATACGAGGCGGAATTTATCGAGATCAAAGACCTTCCCCTCTTTAACGAGGACTTTGAAAAGGATTTGGAAGAGCCCGAAAGCTACGCACCGTTCCGCGAGGCGGTAAAGGAAAAAGACGGCATCATCTTCTTTACGCCGGAATACAACCGCACCTTTACCCCCGCCATCAAAAACGCCGTCGACGTCGGCAGCCGCCCCTACGGCAAAAACGTATGGGACGGAAAGCCCGCTGCGGTCGTAAGCGCATCGCCCGGTACCGGCGGCGGCATGGCGGCGAATCTCGGCCTGCGCCAAGGCCTGGTGTGCCTCAACCTGATCCTTCTGCAAAAGCCGGAAGTGTATTTGGCACAAATCCACAATTCTTTTGCCGGCGGCGAACTGTCCGACCGCACCAAGGCGCTCTTGGAACAATTCGTAGAAGCTTATATCGAACATCTAAACAGATTCTAAGAATTGGAAAATAGAGAATTGGCTCGCTTCGGCGGGCTTTTTTTGCGCCCGTTTCGTGTAAAATAGAAGAGAGAGAACAAAAAGGTCAGAAAAGGACAAAAATCGAAGTTCTAAAGATATAGCTATAAATTCCCATTTAGGAAATATGTTCGAAACTCAAACAAATAGAGACATTTTATATTTATAAAATATACAAGAAAAATATTTCAGAATAAACAGAAAATAACGAATGTTTTTATTTATTGACATTTACCATTAACAAACGGTAGAACAATGACAATGCTTAGCATTTAGCTTGATAAATTGTTAAAATACTAAGCTTTGTGTAGTTACCTTAATCTTAATTAGTTGTAGAAGGAGGAGATTATGAGAAGAACCATGTTTATGTTGTTGTTTGTGTTATGTGTTTCCTTATTATTAGGGACAGAAAAAACAGCTTTAACAGCTTCAGCTGAATTGGAGAAAGATATTCCTGAGATTGAGCAGCAGCTTCGTGATTATGGCGTTAGTGAAAATGACGTTGTTAAATTGATCGATAAATTAAGACGTGGCGAAGTGTGGGATTCGATGAAACCGGAATACCAGGATCTCAAACCGCAAATCGTTGCTGAAAACTACGAAAAGACAATCTATCCTGATGGTTCGGTGGCTGTTCAGACTTATGAACCGATCTCTTCTAAAGCGACTGACGATGGAATGACTTCTCTTTCGATCGTTAATAAAAAGGGAATTCGTGTGAAGAGAAGCATCGTGTTATTAACCCTAGAATTTAAGGTAAATTATAGTAGGGATACATCTACTGGAAGGGCAAAAATAACATCTCAATATGGAAAAGCTTATTATGTAGTAGGCGGCACCGCAAAAGAAGATACAAGCGGATTCAAGAAAGGCTGGCTTAATCCTACCCATGCTTGGTACGCGGTAAACTATACTGGATACCAGAATGTATCAGCAGGACGCTATTGGGTAAAAATATTTGTAAATGGCAATGGAAAATGGGAAGAATCAAATTTTTAATCCCTAAGGAGTAGTGGAGTATGGCTAATGTTCCTTTTCTTTTAAGTGGTGTATTGAGTATTGTTACTCTCGTTGTTCTCATATTATTCGGAGCTTGCTGTATAAAATATTAATTTGGGAAAAAGTAAATATTTGTAATAGCAATAAGCAAAATTTCAGAAAAACTGAAAGAAGTTAGCTTGAATCGGGCAAGTAAATTTACTTGCCCGATTTGTTTTTCAAAGAATTCTAAGGGTAGAAATCGACAAATAGTTTATTTTGAAGTGCAGAGAAAATTAAAAGTCAATTAAGATCAAATCAGGCTTGCGATTTTCTGTAAATCAGATATAATTAAATAAGGTCAAAGAAAGTCAATGCGTTTGAGGTGATCTATGGAATACAAAGACTACTATAAGATATTGGGCGTAGATAAAGACGCCGACGACAAGACGATCAAAAAAGCATATCGAAAACTGGCCAAACAGTATCACCCCGACCTACACCCGGATGATCAGGTGGCACAGGAAAAATTCAAAGAGATCGGCGAGGCCTACGAAGTGCTCTCCGATGCCGAAAAGAGAAAGACCTACGATACCTTCGGTTCGACGGGCAACTTTACCGGGGGCATGAACTTCGACCCGTCGCAATACGGCTATACCTATACCACCACCGGCGGCGAGGGCGATTTCAGCGATTTCTTTGAAATGTTCTTCGGCGCCGATGCCGCGGGCGCCACAGGTGCAGCGGGCGGTGGAAGAGGCCGCAGCCGCAGCTTCAATATGTCGGATCTCTTCGGCGATTTTCGCGGATCCCGGGGGGCGCGCAAGCCGCCGCGGCAGCAGTACAATACGGAACTCTATATCTCCCTCGTCGACGCCTATGGTGGGGTAAACCGCAATGTGACGCTTAATATCGGCGGACGGCAGGTCGACGTTTTGGTCAAGGTGCCCGCCGGAATCACCGAGCGCAAAAAAGTCAAAGTGCGGGGCGAAAAGTTCGGCATCGAGGGCGATATTCTGTTTGAGATCCGCATCGATATGCCGAAAGACACCGCCATGGAAGGGCTGGATCTCTATAAAAAAGCCGAGATCTATCCCTGGCAGGCGTACTTCGGCGACAAGATCGTGGTGGATCTGCCGGCGGGCAAGATGCGCATCCGCGTCCCCGAAAAAACCCGGGGCGGCTCCAAACTGCGGCTCAGAAATAAGGGATTTCGCGATCTCAAACAGAAGAGCGGCGATGCCTATATCGAGTTTGTCATCGTAAACCCCGCCACGCTTACAAAGGAAGAAGAAGAACTCTATCAAAAATTACAAGAACTGCATCGGCAATAATTTTTTACGGCGGTTCTCTATCAATAATACGCACTAATGAAAGGATATACACCCAATAAGTAATACTAAGATAAGAAAGGGAATGCCATGCAAATCGATAAATTTACGCAAAAAAGTTTAGCGGCCATCGAAGCCGCCCAAAATTTGGCGCAGGAATACGGCAACCCCGAAGTCGACGTCCTCCACCTGAACAAAGCGCTCTTGGCGGACGACGAGGGGCTGATTCCCCGCGTGCTGGAATATATGGACGTAGACGGGCGCGAAGTGGAAAATGCGGTGGATCGGGAGATCAATCGCCTCTCCAGGCAGACCGGCGCCACACCGCGGCCTTCGAATGCGCTCAACGGGGTACTCACCGACGCGCTCAAAGAAGCGAAGCGCCTGGGCGACAGCTATGTCAGTGTGGAGCACTTGTACCTCGCCATGCTAAAGGGCGAAGGGGTGAACAACCGGCGCGTGCTAGAAAACCACGGCATCGACGAAGACACCTTTATGGCCGCCTTAAAAGAAATCCGGGGCAATCAGCGCGTCACCTCGGACAATCCGGAAGACACCTACGAAGCGCTGGTAAAATACGGCAGAGATCTTACCGTCGAGGCGAAAAAGGGCAAGATGGACCCCGTCATCGGTCGCGACGAAGAGGTGCGCCATGTGATCCGCATTCTCTCGCGCCGCACGAAAAACAACCCCGTGCTGATCGGAGAACCGGGGGTCGGAAAGACCGCTATCGTCGAAGGGCTCGCCCAGCGGATTATCGCGGGCGATGTGCCCGAAGGCCTAAAGAACAAGACGGTGTTTTCGCTGGATATGGGGGCGCTGATCGCCGGCGCCAAATACCGCGGCGAGTTTGAAGAACGACTGAAGGCGGTCCTCAACGAAGTCAAGGAATCCGACGGCGAGATCCTCTTGTTTATCGACGAGATCCACAATATCGTCGGCGCCGGAAAATCCGAAGGGGCGATGGATGCGGGCAATCTCTTAAAGCCCATGCTCGCCCGGGGGGAACTGCATGCCATCGGGGCGACCACCCTCGACGAATACCGAAAATACATCGAAAAGGACCCGGCGCTGGAGCGTAGATTCCAAAAGGTGACCGTGCAGGAGCCGACCGTAGAGGATACGATTTCGATTTTGCGGGGGCTCAAAGAAAAGTACGAGATCTATCACGGCATCCGCATTTCGGACTCGGCGGTGATTCAATCCGCGGTGCTTTCCGATCGCTATATCACCGACCGCTTTTTGCCGGACAAGGCGATCGACCTGATGGACGAGGCCTGCGCCATGGTGCGCACCGAGATCGAGTCGATGCCCACCGAAATCGACGAGATCCGTCGGCGTATTTTGCAGCTGGAGATCGAGCGGGAGGCGCTGAAAAAGGAAACCGACGAGGCGTCCTTTAAGCGGCTGGAAAAATTGGAAGGGGAACTTTCCGAAGAAAAATCCGATTTCGACCGGCTCACTGCCCGTTGGGAATCGGAGAAGAAAGAACTGGAAGGCGAAAAATCCCTAAAAAAAGAGATCGACCGCATTCGCCATGAAATCGAAGAGGCGGAGCGCAATTACGATCTCGAAAAGCTCTCCGAACTCCGCTACGGCAAACTGCCCCGCCTGGAAGAGGCGCTGAAGGCAGAGGAGCAAAAGGAAAAGCGGGACGGCCGTCTGATTAAAGAAGAAGTGACCGAAGAAGAGATCGCCGAGGTCGTCAGTAAGTGGACGGGCATTCCCGTCGCGAAGCTCGCCGAAACCGAGCGCGAAAAGCTGCTTCGCCTCGATGAAATTTTGCGACAACGGGTGATCGGGCAGGAAGAAGCCACCAAGGCGGTAAGCGATGCCGTGCTCCGTGCCCGCGCCGGCCTCAAGGCGGAAAACCGGCCCATCGGGAGCTTTATCTTCTTGGGGCCCACCGGCGTCGGCAAGACCGAAACGGCAAAGGCGCTCACCGAAGCCCTCTTCGACGACGAGCGCAATATGGTCCGGATCGATATGAGTGAGTATATGGAAAAACACGCCGTGTCCCGACTCGTGGGTTCGCCCCCGGGCTATGTGGGATACGAAGAAGGCGGACAGCTCACCGAGGCCGTGCGCAGAAAGCCCTATTCGGTGATCCTCTTCGACGAGATCGAAAAAGCGCATCCCGACGTGTTCAATATCCTGTTGCAGGTCTTGGACGACGGCCGATTGACCGACAACCAGGGCCGCACCGTGGACTTCAAAAACACCGTCATCATTATGACCTCGAATATCGGTTCCCAGGCTTTGATCGAGGGGATCGACGCGGACGGCGAATTGTCCGAACGCTCTCGCGAAGAAGTGTCCGATATGATGAAGATGCACTTCCGCCCGGAATTCTTAAACCGGATCGACGAGATCGTGCTCTTTACGCCGCTGGAAAAAGACGAAATCAAGCGCATCGTCGACGTGGCGGTTCGCGACATTCAAGCGCGCCTGTCCGATCGGGAGATCGCCATCGAGCTTTCCGATGCGGCGAAGGAACAAGTGCTCAAAGAGTCCTATACCGTACAATACGGTGCACGGCCCGTAAAGCGCTATATTCAAAACCACATCGAAACCAAACTCTCCCGCGCGTTGATCGCAGGCGATGTCGTCGACGGCGACCGCGTACGCGTGGACTACGAGGGCGACGAGTACGCCCTCAGCGTTCTGTAAGCGCACAAGCGGCCCTATTCTATAGAAGAAAAATAAAACAACGCCCATCGGCGCCAAAAGATGCATACTGCGGTATGCATCTTTTTTTGTGTCCGCACTTTGTAAAGTTTTCAAAGGATTTGAAAAAACCTTGCAAAGTACGGGTTCATCGTGTATTATCAGGAAGCTGTCCGAGCAGGAGGCGCTCCCCGCGAGGTGCGAGAGATTTGAAGAAATTACAGGAATTTCAACGCAACCCTTGTATTCGCGCGCCTTTTCATGTATAATGCTCGGGTATGTGTATGACATGCGTTGAAGCAATAGGTGGCTTTGAAATAGGCCGATGCGTAAGCGGCGATTCGTCGCCGGCAGCCTATGGAAAAGGGAATTATTGTCGAGAATGTCCAATCGCGAATTGGGCGACAGAGCGCCCATATTTTTTTAAGGGGTAAAGAAAACACCCGGATCGGTTGATCGGCGCTCTTCCCTAAATGTTGAGGAAAATGCAATAGGAGGGACTTAATGTCTGCAAATGTAAAACAAAAAATCAGAATTCGTTTGAAAGCTTATGACCACGAGTTGCTGGACAACTCCGCTCACCGTATCGTAGAAGCCGCCAAAGGCAGCGGCGCGGAAGTATCGGGTCCGGTACCCTTGCCCACGGAAAAAGAGATCATCACGATTCTTCGTTCCGTACACAAACATAAGGATTCCAGAGAGCAATTCGAACAAAGAACGCACAAGCGTCTGATCGATATCCTGGGCCCCAACCAAAAGACCGTGGACTCTCTCATGAAACTCAATCTGCCCGCAGGCGTAGATATTGAGATAAAACTGTAAGCTGTCGGACTATACGATTGCCTGGCAATCCGCTGTAATGGAGGTATTTTATGAAATATGCACTAGGTAAGAAGATTGGCATGACCCAAATCTTTACCGAAGAGGGAACCCAGGTTCCCGTAACGGTCGTGGCCGTCGAACCCCAAGTGGTCGTTCAAAGAAAGACGAAGGAAGTCGACGGATACGATGCGATTCAAGTCGCTACCGGCTCGGTAAAGGAAAAGCGCGTCAACAAACCGGTAAAAGGCCACTACGACAAGGCCGGCGTGGCATACAAGAAGTATTTGCGTGAATTCCCCCTCGCAGAAGGCGAAGACTACAATGTCGGCGACGAGCTGAAAGTCGACGTATTCGAAGCGGGCGACCGCGTAGACGTCGTCGGCACCAGCAAGGGTAAGGGCACCGCAGGCTTGATCAAAAGACATAATTTCGGCCGCGGTCGCGAAACCCACGGTTCCAAGTTCCACAGAATGCCCGGCGGTATGGGCGCGGCTTCCTATCCGGGACGCGTCTTCAAGGGCCACCGCATGGCCGGCCGAATGGGCAACGAACGCGTCACGGTTCAAAACCTCGAAGTTATCCGCGTCGATGCGGACAACAACTTCCTTTTGATCAAGGGCGCCATCCCCGGACCGAAGAACGGACTCGTTCGCGTCCGTGCTACTGTAAAGAACAGTAAATAAGCGAGAGGAGGACACACGAATGACTAAGTTTCAAATGATCGACATGCAGGGCAATTCGGTCGAAGAGATCGAACTTTCCGATGCGGTCTTTAACGTAGAAATCAACGAACACGTCGTCTATTTGGTAGTAAAGAACATTCTCGCCAACAGACGCCAAGGTACACAGTCCGCAAAAACTCGCGCTGAGGTTCGCGGCGGCGGCAGAAAGCCCTGGAGACAAAAGGGCACCGGTCGTGCAAGACAAGGTTCCATCCGCGCACCCCAATGGAGAGGCGGCGGCATCGTGTTTGCACCGAAGCCGAGAAGCTATCGCTATACCACGCCGAAGAAGGTTCGTCGCCTGGCGATGAAGTCCGTTCTGAGCGCAAAGGTACAAGAAAAAGAATTGATCGTCGTCGACAAATTCCAAATGGATGCGCCGAAGACCAAAGAATTCGTACAGAGCTTAAAGAAGATGGGCGCGGCCAATAAGGCGCTGGTAATCGCGGAAGGCGCCGACAACAATGTGTTGCTGAGTGCAAGAAACCTCGCAGGCGTAAAGACCGCCACCGTCGGCACCATGAATGTCTACGACATCTTGAAATACGACTCCCTGATCCTGACGAAGGAAGCATTGGATAAAATCGTGGAGGTGTATAACTAATGAAAAACTTTGATATCATTATCCGTCCGCTGGTTACGGAAAAATCCATGATGGATATGGAAGAAAACAAGTACACCTTTGAAGTCGCCAAGAAGAGCAACAAATCGGAAATCAAAAAGGCCATCGAGTCCATTTTCTCCGTCAAGGTGGAAAAGGTCTATACGATGAATATGACCGGCAAGGTGAAACGCCAAGGCATGAACTCGGGCAAGCGTCCCGACTGGAAAAAGGCCATCGTCAAGCTCACCGCCGACTCCAAGCCGATTGAATTCTTCGACAGCATGCAATAAAGCCTAAGGAGGGAAATCTAATGGAGATCAAAAGATATAAAGCGACGACCAACGGCCGCAGAGGCATGACTGTCGCAAGCTTTGAAGAAATTACGAGAAACAGACCCGAAAAGAGTCTGCTGGTCACCTTAAATAAATCCGCCGGACGAAACGTCCACGGTAGAATCACCAGTCGTCACAGAGGCGGCGGTACCACCAAGAAGTACCGGATTATCGACTTTAAGCGTCAAAAGGACAACATCCCCGCAAAGGTCGCACAAATCGAATATGACCCCAACCGTTCCGCATACATCGCCCTGATCAACTACATGGACGGCGAAAAGCGCTACATCTTGGCGCCCAAGGGACTGAAGGTCGGCGATAAGATCGAATCCGGCGAAGAAGCGGATATCAAGATCGGTAACGCCCTGCCCCTGCGCGCTATCCCCGTAGGTACCACGGTCCACAACATCGAAATGACCCCCGGCAAGGGTGGCCAATTGGCCCGTGCAGCCGGAAGCGGCGCACAGCTGATGGCAAAAGAAGGCAAGATGGCCCAACTCCGTCTGCCCTCCGGCGAGTTCCGTCTGGTAAGCGTCGAGTGCAGAGCGACGGTAGGCAGCGTCGGCAATATCTCCCACGAACTGGTTACCCTGGGTAAGGCGGGTCGCAAACGCCACCTCGGCATTCGTCCCCACGTTCGCGGTTCTGCAATGAACCCCGTCGATCACCCCCACGGTGGTGGTGAAGGTCGTACCCCGATCGGTCGTCCGTCCCCGATGTCCCCCTGGGGCAAGAAGACGCTCGGCCTGAAGACGCGTCAAAAGAGCAAGAAGAGCGATCGCTACATTATTCGTCGCAGAACGAAATAAGGGAGGAGGAAGCAATGTCCAGATCCATTAAGAAGGGACCTTTTGCAGATGAACACCTGCTGAAGAAGGTAGACGCCCTGAACGAAGCAAACAAAAAAGAAGTTATCAAAACATGGTCTCGTCGTTCGACGATCTTCCCGGAAATGGTGTCCCACACCATCGCCGTTCACGACGGAAGAAAGCACGTTCCGATCTATATCACCGAGGATATGGTAGGTCATAAGCTCGGCGAATTCGTATTAACCCGCACTTTCCGCGGCCACACCAGCGGCGAAAAGGCAGCGAAGCTGAAATAAGGAGGAAGAACGAATGGAAGCAAGAGCAATTGCAAAATACGTGCGGATTTCTCCTTTGAAGGTAAACTTCATTTGTGCGGAAATTCGCGGCAAGCAAGTCGAAGAAGCCCTGGCGCTTCTGAAATTTACCCCCAAGCGCGGCGCCCGTGAACTGTATAAGGTTCTGCACTCCGCCGTCGCTAATGCGGAAAACAACCTGAATTTGGATCGTGAAGATCTGATCGTTAAAGAAGCATATGCCAACGACGGTCCGACGATGAAGCGCTATCGCCCCAAGGCGAAGGGTATGGCTTATCCCATCCTGAAGCGTTCTAGCCACATCGGCGTCGTCGTTTCCGAAAGAGAATAAGGAGGAGGAGAAGAATGGGTCAAAAAGTAAATCCGCACGGTCTTCGTGTAGGGATCATTAAAGATTGGGATTCCAAATGGTATGCCGATAAAAAAGACTTTGGAGATCTCCTCGTCGAAGACGATAAAATCCGTAAATTCGTAAAGAAGCATCTGTATCAGGCGGGCATCGCCAGAATTGAAATCGAACGCGCGGCCAACAAGGTCAAGATCTCTATTTCCACGGCAAAGCCGGGTATGGTGATCGGACGCGGCGGAAGCGGCGTCGAAGAGCTGCGTAAGGATCTCGAAAAGCTGACCGGCAGAAGCGTCGTCATCAATGTCGACGAAGTGAAAAACCCCGACCTGGACGCAACCCTGATCGCGGAAAACATCGCGCAACAACTGGAACGCCGTGTGGCTTTCCGTCGCGCTATGAAACAAACCATCCAACGCGTTATGCGCCTCGGCGTCAAGGGCATCCGTACCCAATGTTCCGGTCGTCTCGGCGGTGCCGATATGGCGCGCCGCGAAGGCTACAGCGAAGGTACCATCCCCTTGCAAACCCTGCGCGCCGACATCGACTTCGGATTTGCCGAAGCGGACACCACCTACGGCAAGATCGGCGTAAAGGTATGGCTCTATAAGGGCGAAATCCTTCCCCAAAGACCGGAAGGACGCAGAAACCGCAGAGACAACAGACGTCGCGGCAACGACAATCGTCGCGGCAGCAACCGTAGAAATCAAGGCCAAGGCCAAGACAGACGGTAAGTGAGGAGGAAAGCAATATGTTAATGCCGAAAAGAGTAAAATATCGGAGACAACATCGTGGCAGAATGAAGGGTGTCGCCCACAGAGGCAACACTTTGACCTACGGTGAATACGGCATCCAAGCATTGGAACCGACCTGGATCACCTCCAATCAAATCGAGGCCGCACGTCGTGCCATGACCCGTTACATCCGCCGTGGCGGTAATATCTGGATCAAGGTATTCCCCGACAAGCCCGTCACCGAAAAGCCCGCTGAAACCCGGATGGGTTCCGGTAAGGGTTCTCCGGAGTACTGGGTTGCCGTCGTTAAGCCGGGACGCGTCCTGTTCGAATTGGGCGGCGTTTCCGAAGAAGTGGCGAGAGAAGCGATGCGTCTTGCTTCCATGAAGCTTCCTATTAAGACGAGATTTATCGCCAAAAATACGGAAGAAAGTGAGGGCGACTCTAATGAAAAGTAATGACATCCGTAAATTATCCAGTGAGGAACTGAATAACAAGGTGTCCGAGTTGAAAAACGAACTCTTTAACCTTCGCTTTCAACTGGCGACCGGTCAATTGGACAATCCGTCTACCATTAAAAATGTCAAAAAAGACATTGCTCGCGTAAAGACCATCCAAAGAGAGCGCGAGCTCAATATGGAAAAGGAGGCGTAAGGTATGGAAAGAAATCAACGCAAAGTGATCTCCGGCAAGGTCGTAAGCGACAAGATGGACAAGACCATTGTCGTGGCCGTAGAGACCTTCAAAACCCACCCGATCTACAAAAAGAGATTCAAAAACACCCAAAAATATAAGGTACACGACGAGAATAACGAAGCGGGTATCGGCGATACCGTACGCGCTATGGAGACACGTCCCCTGTCCAAGGATAAGAGATTCCGACTCGTCCGCATCGTAGAAAGAGCGAAATAAGGGAGGTCTTCGGAATGATTCAACAAGAAAGCAGATTGAAAGTCGCCGATAACTCCGGTGCAAGAGAACTCGGCGTCGTCAAGGTATTGGGCGGTACGAATCGCCACTATGCAAATATCGGCGATATCGTCATTTGCTCCGTTAAACACGCAACACCCGGCGGCGTTGTTAAAAAAGGTGCCGTCGTCAAAGCGGTTATCGTGCGTTCCAAAAAGGGCATTCGTCGTTCCGACGGAACCTATATCAAGTTCGACGAGAACGCTGCGGTCGTTATTAAAGACGACAAGAACCCCCAAGGTACCCGTATCTTCGGACCCGTAACCCGCGAGCTTAGAGGAGAAAACTTTATGCGTATTATCTCCCTCGCTCCCGAAGTTCTTTAAGGAGGTGGCATAGAATGCGCATCAAAAAAGGAGATACCGTCGAAGTCATTTCCGGCAAGGACAAAGGTAAAAAAGGTAAGGTCGTCCGCACCATCCCGAAACTTGACCGCATTGTCGTCGAAGGTGTCAACATCGTAACCAGACACGAAAAGCCCAGAGGACCCCAAAATCCCGGCGGCATCACCAAGAGTGAAGCGCCGATTCACGTTTCCAACGTCATGTACTACGATACCAAGACCAACAAGAGAAGTCGCATCGGCTATCGCGTGGAAGACGGGAAGAAAGTACGAGTAATCAAGTCCTCCGGCGCTACCATTTCTGATAAGTAAGGAGGTCTGTGATGACATCGAGATTAAAAGAAAAGATTATCAATGAAGTCGCACCTGCTTTGATGGACGAGTTCAAGTATGAAAATGTCATGCAAATTCCTCGCCTGGAAAAAGTAGTGATCAATATCGGTTTAGGAGAAGCGAAGGACAATCCCAAGGCACTGGAAAGCGCCGTAAACGACCTGACCTTGATCTCCGGCCAAAAGCCCGTCGTCACCAAGGCGCGTAAGAGCATTGCGAACTTCAAGTTAAGAGAAGGTTCCAATATCGGCTGCAAGGTGACCCTGCGCGGCGAGAGAATGTACGATTTTCTCGACAAGCTGATGAATGTCGCCCTGCCCCGCGTGCGCGACTTCCGCGGCGTAAAGCCCACCGCATTCGACGGTCGCGGAAACTACGCGTTGGGACTCAAAGAACAACTGATTTTCCCGGAGATCGAATACGATAAGATCGACGCCTTGCGCGGTCTCGATATTATTATCGTAACGACCGCCGAAACGGATGAAGAGGCAAAATCCCTTCTCGCGAAGATGGGTATGCCTTTTGCAAAGAAGGAGGGTTAAACTGTGGCAAAGAAATCCATGGTGGCTAAGCAAAAGAGAAAAGCGAAATACAGCGCAAGAGAATACACCAGATGCAAAATTTGCGGACGCCCTCACGCCGTGCTCAGAAAATACGGCATTTGCAGAATTTGCTTCCGTAAACTCGCTTACGCGGGACAAATCCCCGGCGTAAGAAAGGCAAGCTGGTAAGGCTAACCGAAAGGAGGAATTGACAATGATGACAGACCCCATTGCAGATATGCTTACGAGAATCCGTAACGGCAACGATGCAAAACATAAATCTGTTCAGATTCCCGCTTCTGGTATGAAGGCGGAAATCTCCCGTATCCTTCTCGAGGAAGGCTATATTAAAAGCTACGAAGTGATCGAAGACGAACAGCAAGGCAAGATTAATGTAGAATTAAAGTACGGCAAGAACGACGAAAAAGTAATCAGCGGTATTAAGAGAATTTCCAAACCCGGTCTTCGCGTATACGCAAAGCACACCGAAATCCCCAAGGTATTGGGCGGTTTGGGAATTGCCGTCATCTCCACTTCCAAGGGGATTATGACCGACCGCGACGCCCGTAAAGAACAAGTCGGCGGAGAAGTTCTCTGCTACGTTTGGTAAGGAAGGAGCGGTAAGATGTCTAGAATCGGAAAAAACCCTATCGATATCCCCTCCGGCGTAGAGGTTAAGAAGAACGGCAATGTGGTAGAAGTCAAAGGGGCCAAGGGAAGCCTTCAAACCGAAGTCGACCCCATTATCGGCGTTGAAGTCAATGACACGCAAGTCGTATTGACCCGTCCCAACGACGACAAAAACATCCGCGCCCTGCACGGTCTCTACCGCACGCTGATCGCGAACAATATCGAAGGCGTTACCAACGGGTATAAAAAAGAACTCGAAATCATCGGTACGGGATACCGTGCGCAAAAGTCCGGCAAGAAGCTGAACTTGAGTCTCGGTTTTTCCCACCCGATCGAATTGGAAGATCCCGAAGGAATCGAAGTGGAAGTTCCTTCCAACACGAGCATCATCATCACCGGGATCGACAAACAGAAAGTCGGCGCTTATGCCGCTTACATCCGCAGTTTCAGAAGTCCGGAACCCTACAAGGGCAAGGGCATCCGTTATGTGGGCGAACAAGTGCGCAGAAAAGTCGGTAAGACCGGCAAGTAAGAAAGGAGTGGAGTGTTTTGTTTAAGAAAATTGACCGCCACGGCAATCGCAAAGCGAGACAAACTCGCGTCAGACGTAAAATTAACGGAACCGAATCCAAGCCTCGTCTTGCCGTTTACCGCAGCGCGCACCACATTTACGCGCAACTGATCGACGATGTAAACGGAAAGACCATCGCCAGTGCCTCTACTTTGGATAAGTCCTTGAACCTGGAGAGCACAAAAAATCTCGAAGCGGCCAAGGCCATCGGAAAATCCATCGCCGAAAAGGCAAAGGAACACGATGTGGAAGAAGTCGTCTTCGATCGCTCCGGTTATGTATACCACGGACGCATTAGCGCGCTCGCGGAAGCGGCCCGCGAAGCAGGACTGAAGTTCTAAAGGAGGGAATGGCTTGAACCGTAACAGAAAGAACACCAGAGAGAGAGACTCGGAACTCGAAGAAAGAGTAGTAGCGATCAACCGTGTTGCCAAGACCGTTAAGGGCGGCCGCAATATGCGCTTTTCCGCTCTCGTCGTCGTAGGCGACAGAAACGGCAGTGTCGGTATCGGCATGGGAAAGGCCCTGGAAGTTCCCGAAGCGATCCGCAAGGGCACCCAGGCTGCCAAAAAGAACATGGTGAAGATCAATCTCGTCGGCAACACAATCCCCCACGAAATCACCGGGGTATTCGGCGCCGGACGCGTATTCTTAAAACCCGCTCGTCCCGGTACCGGTGTTATCGCCGGCGGCAGTGTCCGTGCCGTATGCGAACTCGCAGGCATTAAGGACATCTACACCCACAGCATCGGATCCTCGAATCCGAGAAACACCGTCAACGCCACCATGGAAGGCCTCACCGGTCTGAAGACCGCCGAAAATGTGGCAAAACTCCGCGGCAAGAGCGTGGACGAGATTTTAGGATAGGGGGATACGATGAGTACCATTAAGATTAAACTCAAGAGAAGCCCCATCGGTAGCATTGAAAATCACAGACGCACGATTAAAGCATTGGGCTTGCGCAAAGTCGGTCAGGTCGTCGAAAAGAGCGACACCCCGCAAATTCGCGGTATGATCGGCAAAGTAAGCCATATGGTCGAAATCGTCGACTAAGGAGGTGGACGCAATGAAATTGCATGATTTAAGACCTCAAGAAGGTGGAGGAGTCAAAGCAAAGAAACGCCTCGGCCGCGGGATCGCATCCGGTACCGGTAAGACCGCCGGACGCGGACACAAAGGTCAAAAAGCCCGTAGCGGCGGCGGCGTACGCCCCGGTTTTGAAGGGGGTCAAATGCCCCTGTTCCGTCGTCTTCCTAAAAGAGGCTTTACCAACATTTTCAAGAAGCAATATGCCATTGTAAATGTGGAAGCTCTGAATCAATTTGAAAACGGTGCGGAAATTACCTTAGACACCTTGTTGGAAAAGGGCATCGTCAAAAAGATCGACGCCAAAGACGGCTTGAGAGTATTAGGAAACGGAGAAATCAACGTATCCGTTCACGTAAAGGCGGAACACTTCACCAAATCCGCAGCCGAAAAGATCGAAGCGGCAGGGGGAAAGGCTGAGGTGATCTAGATGATCCAGACCTTTAGAGACGCTTGGAAGATCCCGGAAATTCGTAAAAAACTTCTCTTCACCTTGCTGATGCTGGTCGTATTCCGATTTGGCAGCCACATCCCCGTTCCCTTTATGAACCGGGAGGCGATCGCCCAGATCTTTAACCAGTCCCAAGGTGGTATACTGTCCTTCTTGGATTTAATGAGTGGCGGTAACTTCGGGCATTTCTCGATATTCGCCACCAGTATATATCCGTATATTACCGCGTCCATCGTCTTGCAACTTCTGACGATCGCGATTCCCAGCTTGGAAGCGCTGAGCAAAGAAGGGGAGACGGGACGCAAGAAGATCGCACAGTACACAAGGTATTTAGCAGTGGCTCTCGCTGCGGTACAGGCCATCGGTTACACCTACGGCTTTTACCGTCAAGCGGTGAACACGAGCAATATGTTCCAAGATTTCGTCATCATCGCGTCGGTCGTAGCGGGGAGTACCTTCCTGATCTGGATCGGCGAGATGATCACGGAGCGCGGAATCGGAAACGGGATCTCTTTACTCATCTTTGCAGGGATCGTAGCCAGATTCCCCGCCGATATATGGGCATCGATCCGCATGGCGAGTGCCGGGATGACATCCTGGGCTTGGGTCGCGGTATTTTTGATCCTCGCCGTCGCCATCGTGGTATTCGTCGTCTTGCTGAATGAAGGCCAACGCAGAATTCCCGTTCAATACGCGAAGCGCGTGGTCGGCCGCAAGATGTACGGCGGACAGAGCACCCATATTCCCATTAAAGTTTTGATGAGCGGCGTTATGCCCATCATCTTTGCACAGACCATTATGAGTATTCCGTCGATCTTCGTCATGTTTCAAGGACGCGAGTCCGATGCGGCGAAGTTCTTGACCAAGTGGTTTACGCCGGCCGGCAATGTAGGGATTTTCGTCTACAGCATATTTATGGTGCTATTGATCGTATTCTTTACGTTCTTCTACACCGCCATCCAGTTTAACACCGTAGAATACTCCAAAAACTTACAACAAAATGGTGGATTTATTCCGGGGATTCGTCCCGGAAAGAGCACCAGCGACTATCTGCAACGCACGGTAAATCGACTGGTATTCCCCGGTGCCATTGCCCTGGCCATCCTGTCCGTATTGCCGACGATCTTGGAAAAGGTCACCGGCATGAACTTCAGTTTCGGCGGCACGAGTCTGATCATCGTAGTCGGTGTCATCCTCGAAACGGCGAGAGTACTGGAACAACAATTAATGATGCGACACTATAAGGGATTCCTAAAATAAGGAGGATCATATGAGACTGGTCATTTTAGGCCCGCCGGGAGCCGGCAAGGGTACGCAAGCTGCATCCATCGTAGACACATTCGACGTCGTGCACATCTCTACGGGAGACATCTTCCGCGAGAACATCAAAAACGACACGGAATTGGGAAAAAAAGCCAAGAGCTATATGGATCGGGGAGAACTCGTACCCGACGAAGTCGTCAACGAAATCGTCGTAGATCGCCTGAAGAAGGACGATGTGCAAAAAGGATTTCTCTTAGACGGATTTCCTCGTACGGTAAACCAGGCGGTGGCATTGGATGCCGCCCTGGAAGCGATGGGCCAAAAGCTCGATCGCGTCATTAATATCGTCGTAGACAAAAATCTTCTCGTAGAACGCACCGTAGGACGCAGAGTCTGCCCCAAATGTGGTAGAACCTATCACGTCGTAAACCAACCGCCTAAGGTGGAAGGCAAATGCGACGCGGACGGAGAGACATTGATTCAGCGGGATGACGATACCGAAGAAACGGTAAAAACGCGTATCGGCGTCTACGAAAAACAGACGTCCCCGTTAATCGATTATTATAAAGCGCAGGGACTGCTTCTGGATGTCGACGGTTCCGGCGCGATTGAAGAGGTATTCGAAAGCATTCGAAGCGGACTGGAACAAGAGGTCTGAATTCGATGATAGGGACCTCTGATATCAGAGTGGGTCAGGTAGTGATATCCAAGGCGGGCAGAGACAAGGACGGCTTTTTTGTGGTCTTGGAAGTAATTGACGACAGATATCTTTTGTTGGCAGACGGCAAGAGAAGGACATTGGAAAATCCGAAGCGGAAAAAAGCAATGCATCTGCAGAAGACGAATTCGCGTGTGGATATGAATCCTGCAGATAGAACGTTAAACGATAGTTATATTCGTAAACAACTGTCTCGCTTCCAAGAGGCATAAGGAGGATGCTTTCATGGCAAAACAAGATGTAATCGAAGTGGAAGGCGTCGTTACCGATGCCCTGCCCAACACGAATTTTAAAGTCAAGTTAGAGAACGGACACGAGATTTTGGCACATATCTCCGGAAAGCTGCGTATGCACTACATCCGCATTCTTCCGGGGGACAAGGTCACCGTAGAACTCAGTCCCTATGACTTGACCCGCGGAAGAATTACCTGGAGAAAGAAATAGGATTAGGAGGGGACGAAATGAAAGTAAGACCTTCAGTAAAGAAGATGTGCGATAAATGCAAGATCATTAAGCGCAACGGACGCGTTATGGTGATCTGCGAAAACCCGAAACACAAACAGAGACAAGGCTAAGGGGGTGTAGGCATGGCAAGAATTGCAGGTATTGACTTACCGAGAGAAAAACGAGCTGAAATCGGGCTCACCTATATTTACGGAATCGGTCGCCCTCGCGCGCAAGAAATCCTGACGAAGGCGGGCGTTTCCTTCGACACGCGCATTAAGGACCTCACCGAAGCGGAAGTTGCATCCATCCGTGAAATCGTAGACGCATATGCGGTAGAAGGGGATCTCCGTCGCGAAATCGCCTTAAACATTAAGAGACTGCGCGAAATCAACTGCTATCGCGGTATTCGCCATAAGAAAGGGCTCCCCGTTCGCGGTCAAAAGACCAAGACCAACGCCAGAACGAGAAAAGGTCCGAAGAAGCTTGTAGCAAAGAAGAAGTAGGAGGGCTAAATGGCTAAACAATCCAGAGCTACGCGCTCCAAAAAGAGAGTGCGCAAGAACATCGAAAAAGGACAAGCGCATATCGCTTCTTCCTTTAACAACACCATGGTGACCTTGACCGACGCAAGCGGCAATGTCATCTCCTGGGCGAGTGCCGGACAACTCGGCTTCAGAGGCTCCAGAAAATCCACTCCCTTCGCGGCTCAAGAAGCGGCGCAGGAAGCGGCCAACAAGGCAAAAGAATACGGTCTAAAGAGCGTAGAAGTCTTCGTAAAGGGACCCGGCAGCGGACGCGAAGCCGCCATCCGTTCCCTGCAAGCTTCCGGTTTGGAAGTCACCATGATCAAAGACGTTACGCCCATTCCCCACAACGGTTGCCGTCCGCCGAAGCGTCGTAGAGTCTGATAATACGGCAGATAGCCTGAACGTATTATTGTCTCCAGTGACCCATTCAATAGGAGGGCGGATAACATGATCGAGATCGAAAAGCCTAGTATTGTAGTTGAACGATTAGACGACGACGGCAATAAAGGAAGATTTGTCGTAGAACCGCTGGAAAACGGCTATGGAATCACCTTGGGCAATTCCCTTCGGAGAGTCCTGCTCTCCTCCCTGCCGGGATGCGCCGTGTCCTTTGTCAACATTCGTGGCGTAGAGCACGAATTCAGCGTCATCCAGGGCGTACTGGAAGACGTTCCGGAAATCATCCTAAACGTCAAAGGCATCGTGTTGCGCAGCGACCAGGACGAACCCGTTCGTCTGAGCGTAGAAAAAGTCGGGGCGGGCGAGTTGACCGCGGCGGATATCGAAGTGCCCGCCGGGGTAGAAATCGTCAATCCCGACCATCATATCGCGACCTTAAACGAAGACGCGGACCTGTATATGGAACTCGTCGCGGAACGCGGCCGCGGATACGAGCCCAGCGAACTGAAAAAAGACGAGATCACCGAAATCGGCGTGATTCCCGTCGATTCCAACTACACCCCCATTCGCAGGGTCAATTGGAACGTAGAAAACACGCGGGTCGGCCTCCGTACCGACTACGATCGTCTGATCCTCGAAGTCGAAACCGACGGATCCATGTCTGCCGATGCGGCGACGTCTTTGGCGGCCAAGATCCTTACGGAACATCTGGACCTGTTTATCTCCATGACCGAGACCGTAAACGACGTCAACATCATGGTGGAAAAACCGGAAGACAAAAAGGAAAAGGTCCTGGAAATGACCGTCGAGGAACTCGACCTGTCCGTTCGCAGCTTCAACTGCCTGAAACGCGCGGGCATCAACACCGTCGAAGAGCTGACGGATAAGACCGAAGACGAAATGATGAAAGTTAGAAATCTCGGGAAGAAGAGCCTGGAAGAAGTGCAGGAAAAGCTGTCTGAACTGGGTCTCTCTCTCAAAGAAGACGTTGAATAAAGGAGGAATCCATTGTGGCAAAACTCAGAAAATTAGGCCGCACGACTCCGCACAGAAGAGCCATGTTGCGTAATTTGACCACGGATCTTCTGCGCGAAGGCCGGATCGAAACCACAGTGACCCGTGCAAAAGAAACCAAGCGCATGGCGGAAAAAATGATCACCCTCGCCAAACGGGGCGATCTCCACGCAAGACGCCAGGCATTGGCCTACATCTTCGACGAAGACGTAGTGACCAAGCTGTTTGAAGAAATTGCGCCGAACTACGCGGAACGCCAAGGCGGCTACACCCGCATCCTGAAAAAGGGACCCCGCGTCGGCGACAGCGCAGAAATCGCCATCATCGAATTGGTATAAGAGCCGGCACGCCCGGCTACATAAAAGGCATCTCCAAAGCGGGGATGCCTTTTTCTTGCGACAAAAATGCGGTAGAATGGTAGAGTCAATGAAAGAGGTGAACCCGTGAGAAAAATCGTACAATTTGTAATCCTATGGGCGCAAAACTTCGTGCTCTACGCCACCATGGCGCAGACCGAAGCGGCCCTTTCCGCACTGAGCGCCGCCATGACCGCCGCCTTCGAGTACGGCGTGCTCACTGCCCTTCATACGAAGAAAAAGCTAGCCGCCACCTTGGGCGTATTCGGCATGGCCGCCAAACTCGCCCTACATATGTACTACCGCTATTACGGGAGCTTTCCCGACATCTACAAGATGACCCAGGTCACCTACCTAAAAGATGTAAAGGAAGTCGTACTGGAGCTCATACACCCGCTATACCCGCTGTATTTGGCGCTGGGGATCGCCGCACTCGTCTTTATTCTACGGGATGCGGATGCGCCCAAAAAGCGCATATCGCCGGCGTGTTTTGTCGCGGCGGCGGCCCTCTACGGCATTTTGTTGGCGCTTCCCGGCACCGATTACGGCCTTTATAGCGGCGCCGCACGGCAGATGGCGGCGAGCCTTTCGGATTACGGGCGGGCGCAAAAAGTCGCCTCTCTGGTCGCCGAAGAAGACGACCTCGCGGCGGCCTATCCCGATTTGTTGACGCGCCTCGACCACAAAAACGCCTATACCGGCATCGGAAGCGGCAAGAATCTTTTGGTGATACAGGTCGAAAGTCTGCAGAACGACGTGATCGGGAAGCGATACAAAGGACAGGAAATCACTCCGCACTTAAACGCCCTGATCCGCGACCGGGGCAGCCTCTACTTTACGGACTATATGCAGATGTTGGGGCTCGGCAACTCCTCGGACGCGGAGTTCGTCTCGCTCTTTAGCCTATATCCCAACAATCGCAAGGGCGCCTACAGTCTCTATGCCGACAAAGACTTATACGGCCTGATCGATATGGCGAAAAATCGCGGCTACGATACCTTTGCCATGCACGGCTACCGGGGCGACTTTTACCACCGCGATGCGGTCTATCCGAAGCTGGGATTCGACGAAATCGACTTGGGCGAATCATATGCCCAGGACGATAAGATGGGCATGGGGCTTTCGGACGGCAGTTTCTTTCGCCAATCCGCCGAGAAGCTGATCCAGCGCCGCGGCGCGGACGCCGACCCCTTTTTCGGCTTTATGATTACCCTTTCGAGCCACACGCCCTTTTACTGCCCCGACAAATACAAGGCGCTCGAGATCGATCCGTCGATCGAAGGGCATATTCTCGGCAATTATCTAAACGCCATTCACTATACCGACGAAGCATTGGGGCAATTTCTCGACGAACTGGATCGGGCCGGGATCTTAGAAAATACGGTGGTGGCGCTCTATGGCGACCACTTCGCCATGACCAAAAACGATCCGGAGCAGACCGCGGACATGACCGCCTTTAACGGCAGGCCCTACGACTACGACGATATGATGAATATTCCGCTGATCGTGCACGTGCCGGGGGCGGATATACGAGAGACGGTTAAAACCACAGGCTCGCAGCTGGATTTTCTGCCCACCATCGCGAACATTATGGGCTGGAACGACGAGATCGCCGTCCTCTTCGGCAGAGATCTCTTGGAGCCGCAGACGGAAGAACACCGCGTCCTGCAGCAGACCTATATGCTGAAAGGGTCGTATCTGTCGCAAGCAGAACTCTTTGAGATCACCCGAGACGGCCATTTCGCCAATTCGCGCTATATCGACCGAACGAACAGAAAGCCGCTTGCCGTAAAGACGGCGGCGGAAAAAAGCGACGCGGCGAAAGAAACCATCGACCTTTCCAATGCGCTTTGCGAGACCGACCGCATCGGCGAGATGCGAAGGGCGGCGATGGAGGGAACAGAGCGGCTGGATGCGGCGCTAACCGTAATGCACGCCGGCGGCACCATAGACGGCATGCGCTACACCAATTTCAAGGAAACCCTGGACAAAGAGTATGCGGCGGGTAAGCGGTACTTCGAGATCGACCTGTCGGAGACCACCGACGACCGTCTGGTCTGCATCCATTCCTGGGACGGCTATACGCAGAAGTTTTTCGGCTACGGCGGAAGCGAAGAGACGCCGGTGAGCCGGGCGGAATTTCTGGCGCTCAAAGAACGCCACGGCTACACCCAGATGGACCTCTCCATGTTGCTGGACTGGTTTCGGGCGCATAAAGACGCGTATTTGATTACCGATATAAAGACCGACAATGTGCGCCATCTCGTGCGGGATTTCGCCGATGTGGAACCCGCCCTAAAGGCGCGCATTCTGCCCCAGATCTATGCCCAATCGGAATATGCGCCGGTGCGCCAGGCGGGCTTTGAGAAGATTCTCTATACCCTCTATCTTTCCGGAGACACGCCCCAAGAAGTGGCGGCATTTTATGACGCGGCGCGGCCCTATGCCATCACCGTGTCGGAACAAAAAGCGGAGGCGGGCTATGCCGATGTACTGCGCCGGGCGCAAATTCCCTACTATGTACACACCGTAAACGACGCCGATGCCGCCAAGGCATGGATAAAAAAAGGAGCCATAGGGGTCTACACAGACCGCCTATAGCTCTTTTTTCTTGCGTTTGTCGGGCAGATTCAATAAAAATACCGAGACCAAAATCAGCGCCATGCCCAATAGATCCGTCGCCGTAAAGGCCAGATGATAGATAAAGACCGCCACCAGGGTCGAAAAAATCGGCTCCGAAAGGGAGAAGATGCCCGAGCGGGTGGGTCCGGTGAGGCGCGCGCCTTCCATAAAGCTCCAGAAGGGGACGAGGGTGCCGCCGAAGATGCAAAAAAGCACCGCCGCGATCGATTCCTTGTCCCAGATGACGGCGGAAAAATCCGGTCGCGTCGCGAGGAACAAGAAGCCGCCGGCGAGGAGCATCGACGGCCCCAAGATTTCCATAGAATGGTAGGTCTTCGAGAGGCCGGTGGGAGCGAGGTTAAAATTGGCGAAGCCCACCGCCGAGACCGTGCCCCATAAGAGCGCCTGTCTGCTGATGGCGAGGCTGTAGGGATCGCCGCCGGTGACCATAAAGAAGAGCCCCGCCGAGCAGAGCAAAAGGGAAAAATAGACGATGGGTCGCGGCGCCGTGCGGGTCGTAATCGACGCATAGGCGATAATGATAAACAGCCCCGCATATTGCATCAATGTCGCCGAAGGCGCATTGGAATGGGAGATGGCGGAAAAATAGCCGAACTGCATACACAGGATCCCGCCCAGGGCGTAGAGCACAAAGGGCGGCCAGTTTTCGCGTTTGCGGACCACGCGAAAGGCGTAGCGGCCGCTGCGGAATAAGTCCGTTAAAAAAAGTACCACGCCGACGGCTGTGAGTCGGATTACGACCAAAACTTCCGGCGTAAAGTTTTTGTATTCGAATATGTAACCGCCGACGTTACCGTTGAGTGCCCACAGCAAGGTACATAGGGAAATGTAAAATAATCCTTTCAGCATGAAAAACCTCCTTCCCCTCCATGGTAACACGGAGACGAGAGGGAAAACAGCGCTTTGTGATTATTCTCTTCTTGACTTTCGGGCCCCGGACGAATACAATAAATCAGATGGATATCCTTGCTCAGAAATGAGCCGTCAGTCCACAAGGAGGTGAAACATGAACAAATACGAAATCGTCCTTATGTTCTATCCCGACGTCGATGCCGATGTACGCGAAAAGCACTTGGAAAGGCTCAAGAAGATCATCGAAGACAACGGCAGCATCCAAACGGCAGATGAATGGGGCAACCGAAAACTCGCTTACGAAATCGAATACTACAAGGAAGCATATTACGTACTCATGGAGTTTGAGGCACAACCGGAAGCGATCAAAGAGTTGGCGCGTATCGCCGGCATTTTGGATTCCGTAATGCGTCATATGATCGTCCGCGTAGATGAATAAGAAACGGGATTGGTGATATCGTGAATTTAGTTGTACTCTACGGAAGATTGACCAGAGAACCGGAATTACGTTACAGTCAAAGCGGCGTTGCCAATACATTTATTACCATAGCCGTGGATCGGGGCATGAGCCGAGAAAAGCGCCAACAAGCGGAAGCCTCGGGTCAACCCACCGCCGATTTTATCGCCGTAAAGGCCTTCGGAAAGACCGCGGAACTCTTGGGGAACTATTTCCACAAGGGCAATCGCATTGCCGTAGAAGGCCGCATCAATACGGGCAGCTACGAGAAAAACGGCGAACGCATTTACACCACGGATATCGTGGCGAACCGGGTGCATTTCATCGAATCTGCGCAGGAAGCGGGAAATGCCGGCGGCAATTACCAAAACACGCCGACCAATATGGCCTATCAATCCGAGGGACAGGACGCGTCCCGCAACAATTTCGGACCCAAGTCCGATGATGAAGGGTACTACCCGATCGACAACAATGATATCCCATTTTAACTATAGTTAAGGGGTGAGAACATGCAAAGAAGATACCGTTCCAGAAAAAAAGTCTGCATTTACTGTGCGGATAAGGACAAGGCAATCGACTACAAGGATACGCAAACCTTGAAGAGATTTATTTCCGATCGCGGAAAGATCCTTCCCCGTCGCGTAACCGGCGCTTGTGCAAAGCACCAAAGAAAGATTACCACCGCCGTAAAACGGGCAAGACAAATCGCTTTGTTGCCTTACAGCGCAGACTGATACAGAACAAAGAGCACTCCGCATTTGCGGAGTTTTTTTGTCAAAACTTTGAGGGCAACAGGGGTGCATGGCGCAAATAGTTTATAGATCTCCTGCGCGGAATATGATAAACTGATACGGTATGAGGTGATAAATTGTTTCGAGATATACGCGGCTTGCGGGCGGCCAAGCTGTTTTTATATGCCATACTGCTGACGGCGGGCGGGGTGTTTTTCCCCGTGCTGTTCGCATTTATACCGGCACTGTTTGTATCGGAAATGCGCCTGCAGGGCGTATTGCCCGTCTCCGCGCTTTTTGTCGGCGTCTGCGTGATCGTCGGCTTTCTTATGGACCCCATGCTGGGGCTGTCGCTCCTTACGACGATGGGGCCGTTGATCTTGATCTTGGATTACTGCATGCGCACCGACCGCCCCGTGGATAAGACGCTGCTCGCGGGCGCGGCGATCTTTCTGATCGGGCTCGGATTTGTCCTATACCGATCGGGCGCGCTCGCCTCCATTCGAAGCGGAGAGATGCTCAAGCAGATCTACGCCGTACAAAAGGACGTAGTCAGAGAGACGGAGCTTTCCGCCATGGAAAAAAACCGCATGGCGATCTACCTGGGCGGCGTCCTGCGCCGCGTCTTCGATCTTCTACCCGCCTTCTTTTTGCTGACGGGGCTGGGCGTCTCGTACACGTCCTATCGCCTGGGCGGCAGAAATATGCGCGCATTCGGCGAGAAGGTCATTTGTCCCGGGCCGTTTTTTCTGCTCAGAGTGCCCAAGATGCCGGTCCTTGCGGGGGCGGCGGCACTCGCGACCGCTTTTCTTATGAACCTTCTGTTCGATTTAGGCATACAGGTTTTTTTGCTGAACGGCATCGTTCTTTTGTCGGGACTGCTGACTTTTCAGGGGATGAGCATCGTAAACTTTTATCTCTTGCGTTTTGTGCCCTCCCCGATCTTGCGGGGCGTGATTATGATCCTGACTCCGATCCTGCCCATCGGACAGATGGCACTCAGCGCCCTGGGACTGTTGGATCAGGCGCTGGACATTCGGGGCATAGAAGGAGTGTGACCGACGGTGGACCCACAAAGATTTAGCTTACAGGACTTCCGCCTGTATTTGGCGGTAAGCGGCGTCACGGCGGTGGCACTGTTTACCTACAACCGGATTCTGGGCACCGTCGCCCTGATCCTCACCGCGATCTGCGCCTATTACGCCTATAACAGCGCAAAGCGATACAATCAGGAACTCGACGACCGGATCAAATATCTGCATAAAGACTTTGAGAAGGTCACCGAACAGACCGTATTTGCCATGCCCTTTCCCATGGCGGTCACCGACGAGGCGGGAAAGATTTTGTGGCACAATTCCCGTTTTTCCAAGTTATGGGATACGAGCAGTTTACAAGGGGAATTCTTGCCCAAACTCGTCGACGATCTCGCCACCGAAGAAAAGGGCCTAAAGGCCATCGAATCGGGCGAGGAAATCACCGTCGCCGAAAATCCCTATGCCGCCTACAGCAATTTGGTGGCGCTCTCGCGAAACGGCAAGGAGGACAATCTCTGTCTGTTTTATTTCGTCGACCGTAAGGAATACAAGGATCTCGAGCTCCTCTATACCGACACGCGCGGCGTCGTCTTGGTGGTGGAAGTCGACAATTTCGACGAAGTGGTCGACGGCGCCCCCACCTCCAAGCGGCCCCTGTTGATCGCAGAAATCGACCACAGCATCAACGAGTACTTTCGCTCCCGCAACGCCCTCGTGCGCAAGTTCCAGGAGGATATGTACTTGATCGTAATGCGCGAGATGGATCTCGAGTCGGTGTATGCGCAGAAGTTCGACATCTTGGACACCATGCGGGAAATCGACGCGGGCAATACAATCAGCGTTACCATCTCCGCCGGCGTAAGCCGACCGGGCCTAGCCTTTATCGACGCCTATCGCGAGGCGGACACCTGTCTCGACGTGGCGCTGGGCCGCGGCGGCGACCAAGTGGTCGTACAGACCGAAGACAACTACGCCTATTTCGGCGGCAAGAGCAAGGCGGTGGAAAAGCGAAACAAGGTGAAGGCGCGGGTGCTGGGAATCGCCCTGCGCCAGCTGATCGAAAAAGCGCCCCGTGTCTTCGTCATGGGCCATACCAATCCCGATATGGACTCCATCGGCGCCGCCGTCGGCGTAATGCGTGCCGTCGCCAATCAGAAGAAAGAGGGCTATATCGTCCTCAAAGAATCCAATCCTTCCATCGACGTGCTGATGAAGCGCATGCAGGCGGAAGCGCCGGAACTGTACGCACGCATTATACCCGGCACGCGGGCGGAAGAGCTGATCCGCCAAGGGGATCTGTTGATCCTCGTCGACAACCACAAGCCCTCGTTTACGGAGTATCCGCCGATCTTGGAAAAGACGGTCAATGTCGTCGTGGTGGATCACCACCGGCGGGGCAAGGAGTTTGTCACAGACCCCGTGCTTTCCTATGTGGAGCCCTACGCATCCTCGACCTGCGAGCTGATCACCGAGATGCTCACCTATATGTATAAGGACGTGGAGCTTACGGATTTTGAAGCGGACGCTTTGATGAGCGGCATTGTAGTGGATACGAAGAACTTTACCTTCCGCACCGGCGTGCGCACCTTCGAGGCGGCCTCCGCCCTAAAGCGCAGCGGCGCCGATATGTCCAAGGTCCGCTTTTTGTTCGAAGACGATTACGACACCATCGTCTCTCGCGCCGAAGTGGTACACAATGCGCGGATCGTTTTCGACAACATTGCGATTTCTCGCCTGGTCGACGATATGCCCAATTCGGTGCTCGTCAGCGCCCAGGCGGCGGATGAGCTCTTGGGAATTCACGGTGTTAAGGCCTCCTTTGTTCTCAATCAGAAGAAAGGGGTCGTTCACATATCCGGACGCAGTTTCGGCGAGATCAGCGTACAGCTGATTCTCGAAAGATTGGGCGGCGGCGGCCATCTCAATATGGCTGGCGCCCAAATCGAAGGGGAAGATATCGACGAAGTGGAACACCGCCTCGTCGAATCGATACAATGGTATTTAGATAAAGGAGAGAAAGAATCATGAAAATCATCTTATTGGAAGACATCAACAAATTGGGTAAGGAAGGCGACCTCGTAGACGCCAAGCCCGGTTACGCCCGTAACTACCTCTTTCCCCGGAAGATGGCTGTAGAAGCGACGCCCGAAAACATGGAAAACTGGAAAGAAATGAAGGCAAAGGAAGCCGCCGACGAACAAGCGCGCGTCGAAAAGGCACAAGAAACCAAGGCCTTCCTCGAATCCAAGAGCATCGCGCTTATGGCAAAGGGCGGAGAAGGCGGAAAGCTCTTCGGCGCCATTACCACCAAAGACATCGCCGGCAAGGTCGAAGAAGTCTTCGGCGTAAAGCTCGACAAGAAAAAGATCGACCTTTCCGACAATATCAAGACCGTCGGCAACCACACCGTTCCCGTCAAACTGCACGGTGACATCAACGCGGATCTGACCGTCGTCGTCGAAGCGGAATAATGGACAGACCGGACGTGGGAAGGACGCCGCCGTATGACGAGCAGGCGGAGATTTCGGTACTCGGCGCCATGCTCTTGGAGAAATCCGCCATTACCACGGCCATAGAAATATTGCGGGTGGAGGATTTCTACTACGATAGCCATAAGGCGATCTACGAAGGCATCCTCAGCCTCTACAATCAAAACGAGCCGGCCGACCTCATCACGCTGTCCGCTTTTCTCAAAAAGAGCGGGCAGATCGATGCCGTCGGCGGCTATACTTATTTGGGGCGTCTGACCACCGGGGCAGGCGCCGCTTCCAATACGGAAGCCTACGCCAATATCGTCAAGGAAAAAGCGACGCTGCGCGAGTTGATCCGCGCCGGCAGCCAAATCGTCGAAGACGGCTATCGCGACGACGACGAGGTGGGGGCGATTATCGAAAAGGCGGAAAAGACCATTTTCGACATCACCCAGGACAATCAGAGAAACGGTCTGGTCGATATGTCCGAGGTCATGGTGGATACATTCACCACCATGCAGGAGCGCGCCGCCAACAAAGGGGGACTTACGGGGCTCACCACGGGTTTTATCGACCTGGACCGCAAACTCTCGGGGCTTCAAAAGGCGGATCTCGTGCTTCTCGCCGCCCGCCCTTCGATGGGAAAGACCGCGCTGATGGTGAACATCTCTACCAACGCCGCCATCAAGGCGGGTGCCACGGTGGCGATGTTTTCACTCGAGATGAGCCGCCAGCAGCTTTCTCAGCGGATTCTCTCGTCGATCTGCCATGTGGATCTGATGAAGATTATATCGGGGGATCTGAGCACCGAGGAGTGGACCAAGGTCATCGAGACCATGACCTATGTCAACGATATGCACATTATGATCGACGACACGGCGGGCATCAGCCCCCTGGAGGCCAAGGCGAAATGTCGCCGCCTCAAGGCGGAAAAAGGGCTCGATCTGGTGGTCATCGACTACCTTCAGCTGATGGAAGTCGGCGGCCGGGCGGAATCCCGTCAACAGGAGATCTCTGCCATTTCCCGACAGCTCAAGGGCATCGCCAAAGAACTCGACGTGCCCGTCATCGCCCTCTCGCAACTTTCCCGTGCGCCCGAGATGCGCGCCGACCACAGGCCCATTCTCTCGGATTTGCGGGAATCCGGCGCCATCGAGCAGGACGCGGACATCGTCATGTTTTTGTATCGGGACGAGTACTACAATCCCGAGACCGAAAAGCAGGGGCTCGGAGAAGTCATCATCGCCAAGCACAGAAACGGCCCCACGGGGACGGTAGAACTCTTGTTTAAAAACGAATACACCAAGTTCGTCAATCTACAGGTGTAACGGAGGATTTATGGATATACTGAAAGTACTGTTTTTAGGGATTATCGAAGGGGTTACGGAATTTCTGCCGATTTCGTCGACGGGGCACTTGATCCTCGCCCACGAATTCGTCTCCTTGGATCCCCAAAGTTTTCAAAACGCCTTTGACGTGTGCATCCAGCTGGGCGCCATTTTAGCGGTGGTCCTGTTGTATTTTTCGAAGCTGTGGCCCTTCCGAAAAAACGACAGCGGCGAGACGCGCATCGACGCGCGGACCATGCAGCTGTGGCTTAGGGTCCTCGTCGGCGTGATTCCTTCCGCCGTATTGGGCTTTTTATTCGACGACTTTATCGACGCCCACCTCTTTCGGCCCGAAGTCGTCGCCGTGACCTTGGTGCTCTACGGGGCGCTGATCCTCGCCATCGAGCGGCGCAACAAAAAAAGACGTGGCGAAAAGCGGATCCAGCGGGTAGAGGATATTCCCTACGGCATGGCGCTTTTGATCGGGCTGTTTCAGTGCCTCGCCATGATCCCCGGCACTTCCCGAAGTGCCGCCACCATTTTGGGCGCATTGATCCTCGGCGTAGGGAGGGGCGCTGCGGCGGAATTCTCGTTCTTTCTCGCCATCCCCACTATGTTTGGCGCGACGCTGTTAAAGACCGTAAAGAACGGATTGCTCTTTTCCGCCTACCAATGGTTCTTGATCCTCTTAGGTGGCGTAGTGAGCTTTTTTGTGGCGGTCTTCGTCATCCGAAAGTTTATGGCCTATATCCGAAAGCGCGATTTTCAGATTTTCGGCTACTATCGAATCGCCCTCGGAATCATCGTCTTTTTGTACTTTCAATTTCAATAAACCATCGCCCCGCACAATTGGCGGGGCTTTTTCATGCCAAAAAGGATTGAGAAACTGTATTGATTACTTGCAGCCGCGAGGACGGGGTGCTATAATATAGACAATGATAAATAGTATTAGTTGAGGGGCTTCGGCCCTTTCTTAATCGGCAGCGTTGATAATTTGTTTCAATACAGGAGAGGTACATATGAATCTATTATTGGCTCCCAAAGACGTAGACCTAAAGGTTTTAAAGATACGCACAAAGCGCTTGGACAAACAGCAGCTGAACCACTTGCAAAATCTCGGGTTTGTGGAAGGTGCCGACGTACGGGTTATCTCCGACGTCGACGGTTCCGTCATTGTGCGGGTAAAGGGCGCGCGCATCGGCCTCGGCAGAGAACTCGCCGAGTGCATCCGCGTCGCGGCGTAAGGAGGAAAGCATGCGACTGAACGAAGCGGCACAAGACAGACATTATGTCGTCGAGAAAATCGAAGGAAAGGGCCCCGTAAAGCGGCGCATTATGGATATGGGCATCACGCGCCATACCGAAATCTATGTGCGCAAGTTCGCCCCCTTAGGCGATCCCATTCAGGTCACGGTGCGGGGCTACGAGTTGAGCCTGAGAAAGGCCGATGCCGCGCTGATTGTGGTGCGGGAAGAGGAGGCGAAAGCATGATTCGCATGGCGTTGGCGGGAAACCCCAATAGCGGAAAGACCACGTTATTTAACGCCCTGACGGGCTCCCACCAGTATGTGGGCAACTGGCCCGGGGTCACCGTCGAAAAAAAGGAAGGAAGCTATCGAAAAGATTCGGACATCGCCATAACCGACCTGCCCGGCATCTACAGCTTAAGCCCGTACACCTTGGAAGAAGTGGTGAGCCGGGAGTACTTATTGGACGGCGAAGTCGACGTGATCATCAACATCGTCGATGCGGTTAACTTGGAGCGCAATCTCTATCTGACCACACAGTTGATGGAACTGGGCATCCCGGTGGTCGTCGCCTTAAACCGCATGGACGTGGTCCGCGCCAATGGCGATGTGATCTATGCGGAAAAGATCGAAGCCGCACTGCGGACGCCGGTGGTCGAGATTTCGGCCCTCAAAAAAGAAAACCTCGACGGGCTGATCGAGGCGGCAAAAAAGGCGGCCATCGAAAACGCCGCCCCGCATCCAGTCTACGAAGACGAGGTGGAAGAGGCGGCGGCCGATATTCTGGCGACCGTGCCCTCGATCGGCGAATCCGGCGCCGCACGGTTTTATGCCATGAAGCTCATAGAGGGCGACGAAAAGTTGGACCTCACGTTGACGGATTCGGAACGCGCGGCCCTCGATGCGCGGATCGAGTCCTTGGAAGAGGCGCTGGATGACGACGGCGAGGGAATCGTCACCGAAGCGCGGTATCTGTATATTGCAGATATCGTCGCGGGAAACTACGTCTCTGCGCGAAAGGGCGGCACCCGAAGCGACAAGATCGATGCCATCGTCACCAATCGCGTGTTGGCACTGCCGATTTTTGCCGCCATTATGACCTTTGTCTACTTTGTAAGCGCCAAGGTCGTGGGCGGGGCCGTCACCGACTGGGTGAACGAAGAGCTCTTGGGCGGCTATGTCGCGGGCTTTTTGTCCGACGCGCTTACGGCGGCGAACACCGCCGATTGGCTCCACTCCCTCGTCATCGACGGGGTGGTGGCGGGGATCAGCGCCGTATTGGGCTTTTTGCCGGTGATCGCGACGCTGTATTTCTTCCTCGCGATTTTGGAAGACGTGGGCTATATGTCCCGGATCGCCTTTATCCTCGACCGGATCTTCAGAAAATTCGGTCTTTCGGGCAAGAGCTTTATCCCCATCTTGATCGGCACCGGCTGTTCCGTGCCGGGCATTATGGCCACCCGAACCATCGAAAATGAGCAAGACCGCCGTATGACGATTATCGTGGCGAGCTTTATGCCCTGCGGCGCCAAGACCGACATCATCACGCTATTTGTGGCCGCCTTCGGCATTTGGTATCTGGCGCCCATCGCCTATTTCAGCGGAATCCTCGCGGTCATTCTGTCGGGGCTGATTCTCAAAAAGACATCGCTCTTTCAAGGCGAGCCGGCGCCCTTTGTTATGGAGCTGCCGGAGTACCACATCCCCTCGGCAGAAAATGTGTTCAAGAGCGTCTGGAGTCGCTGTAAGGCATTCGTCAAAAAGGCGGGTACGATTATCCTCTTGGCGAGCGTCGCCATTTGGCTTTTGCAAAATATCTCCATTCACGGCGAATTCGTCGAATTTGCCGATTCGAGCGACAGCATTCTCGCCGCCTTGGGACAGGTCTTTGCGCCGATCTTTGCGCCCCTGGGCTTCGGCAACTGGATGGCCACCGTCGCAAGCGTCATGGGCCTGGTCGCCAAAGAAGCGGTGGTCTCTACCTACGGCGTGATCGGCGGCTTGGGAGAAGAGGCCGCCGGGGCGGGCCTTCTCGCCTTTATCGGCGGACAGTTTACCCTGTGGAGTGCCATCAGCTTTATGTTGTTTAACCAACTGAATATCCCCTGTTTTGCCGCCATCGGCGCCATCAAAGGGGAGATGCGCTCGAGAAAGTGGACGACTTTTGCCCTCGTGTACCAAACGCTGTTTGCCTATGTAATCGCCCTGATCGTTTATCAACTGGGCGTATTCTTTACCGGCGGCGGCTTCGGCATCTTTACGGCGATCGCCTTCGTCTTGATCGCGGGCATAGTGTGGGCGATCTTTCGAAAACCCGCGAAACCGGCGGCGCGCCCTTCTGTGGACCGGGCGCTGTCATAAGGAGGATAGGATGGGAAATATACTGGTAGGCGGATTGCTGATCGCGGCCATCGCATGGGCCGTGCGCTCTGTCAAAAAGAGCGGCGGCGGTTGCGACAGCTGTGCAGGTTGCAGTGGACAATGCCATAAAGGCTGAGAACGGAGCGGTTTTGCCGCTCCTTTTTTTGGGAAAAGGCGCTGCAAAATTCAAAGTAAAACACTATGATTTGCAAAAAATATTCCTATAAAACGAAATTATTTACGTTTTCGTCTTGAATTTCTCATAGCGGATGCTATAATGAAATCAGGAAGTGAATCATGTGATCGACTTTTCGATTACATAACTGAGTTTTTTGGAGGTATTTGATTATGGCACATAAAATTACCAGCGAATGCATCGCTTGCGGCGCTTGCAAACCCGAATGTCCCGTAGACTGCATCAGCGAAGGCGACATCTACTCCATCGATGAAAATGCTTGCATCGACTGCGGTTCCTGCGCAGCTGTTTGCCCCACCGGCGCTGCACAACCCGAATAAATATTACAAAAAAAGGCGCGATACGCGTCTTTTTTTATGTGCTGTTTTCAAAGATCGACGCAGAACTTTGCAAGAAAATTGATCTGTGGTATACTTATTTTGTATCAAGTGAATATCGACGAAGATGAGGAGCAGTAGCAAAGAAAGCGTGCCAGAGAGTCTGCGGTAGCTGTGAGCAGATACGCGGCATTTGTGAATCCACCTCGGAGTCTGTGCAAGGAAGCGAATCGCCTCGGCGATTAATTTGGGTGGCAACGCGGGTCCGTCTCGTCCCATTAGGGACAGGCGGCCTTTTTTTTATTGGAGGAGGAAATATGTTAGACATTCGCTTTATTCGGGAAAATCCCGACGTGGTCAAAAAAAATATGGAGAAGAAGTTTCAACACGACAAACTTCCCTTGGTCGACGAGCTCATCCGCTTGGATGTGGAAAACCGTTCGGCCAAGACCGAAGGAGACCAACTGCGCTCCGACAGAAATAAGCTGTCCAAATCCATCGGCGCGCTGATGGGGCAGGGCAAAAAAGACGAAGCCGAAGAAACCAAGGCCAAGGTAAAGGCGATCAACGATCGCATCGAAGCGTTGGAAAAAGAAGAAGGGGAAAAATCCGAACGAATTCGCGAGATTCAAATGGCGATTCCCCAAATTATCGACGATTCCGTGCCCATCGGCAAAGACGACACGGAAAACGTAGAAGTGGATCGATTCGGCGAACCGGTGGTGCCCGATTACGAAGTGCCCTACCATATCGACATTATGGAGAGCCTAAACGGCGTCGATCTCGACAGCGCCCGCAATACCTCCGGCAGCGGCTTTTACTATCTGAAGGGCGATGTGGCGCGCTTGCACTCGGCGATCCTCTCCTATGCCCGCGATTTTATGATCGACAAGGGCTATGAGTACCATATTCCGCCCTATATGATCCGCGGCAATGTGGTCAGCGGCGTTATGAGCTTTGCGGAAATGGAAAACATGATGTATAAAATCGAAGGCGAAGATCTGTATCTGATCGGCACCAGCGAACACTCCATGATCGGAAAATACATCAACACCATCACCGAAGAACACACCCTTCCGCACCGTTTGACGAGCTATTCCCCCTGCTTCCGCAAGGAAGTTGGCGCCCACGGCATCGAGGAGAGAGGGGTATACCGAATTCACCAATTCGAAAAGCAAGAAATGGTCATTATCTGTAAGCCCGAAGAGAGCATGGCATTCTATGACGAACTGTGGAACAACACCGTGGAATTTTTCCGCAGCCTCGAGATCCCCGTGCGCACCCTGGAATGCTGCTCCGGCGACTTGGCGGATCTGAAGGTCAAGAGCGTCGATGTGGAAGCATGGTCCCCGCGGCAGAAAAAATACTTCGAAGTCGGCAGCTGCTCCAACTTGGGCGATGCCCAGGCGCGCCGCTTAAATATCCGCGTCCGCGGCGAAGACGGAAAATTGTATTTGGCGCATACCCTGAACAACACCGTCGTCGCCCCGCCCAGAATGCTGATCGCCTATCTGGAAAACCACCTGCAGGAAGACGGCACGGTCTTTATTCCCGAACCCCTGCGTCCCTATATGGGCTTTAAGGAACGGATCGAAAAGAAATAAATTGACGATCCCCAAAAGCCTTTGATATACTATCCCCACAAGAGGGAGTAACAGCAACACTTAGTCGTCAATTCGGTTATGCCCGGCTAAGTACCGCATCTGCGGTTGTGAGACTTTTGTCCTATGGGCAAAAGTCTCTTTTTTATCGAAAAGGAGGCACCTTTGGAATGGTATAGGACGAGTACCCGGGACGTACTCAAAGAATTATCCGCCGATCCCGAGGCGGGGCTCAGCGCATCGGCGGTGGAGACCCGGCTTTCGGAATACGGCCGCAATGAATTGAAAGAGGAAAAAAAGAAGCCCTTTATCAAAAAGCTGGCGGAACAATTCCTCGACCCCATGATTATTATTTTGCTCCTCGCCGCAATCATCTCGGGCGTGGTGGGAGAAGCCGTAGACTCGGTGATTATCCTCGCCATCGTCATCGTCAATGCCCTGTTGAGCATTTTTCAGGAAGGGAAGGCGGAGGAGGCCATCGCCGCCTTAAAGAAGATGAGTTCGCCTACGGTGAAAGTGGTGCGCGACGGCAGAATATCGGAAATCCAGTCCACCGAACTGGTGCCGGGCGATCTCGTCATCCTCGAGACCGGCGACATCGTGCCGGCGGATATGCGCCTGATCGAAAGCAGCAACTTAAAGATCGATGAATCCTCCCTGACCGGGGAATCCGTCGCGGTGGAAAAGGACGCCGCCGTCACCATGGATGAAGAAGTGGGGATCGGCGACCGCGTGAACTACGCCTACTCCGCTTCGATCGTAAACTACGGCCGCGGCAAGGGCGTCGTCACCGAGACGGGCCTAAATACCGAGATCGGAAAGATCGCGACCACACTCTCCACCATGGAAGAGGAAGAAACGCCGCTGCAAAGGAAACTGGCGGGCCTTTCCAAGACGTTGGGGATTCTGGTCCTCGCGGTCTGCGCCGTGGTATTTGTAGTCGGAAAGATCTACGGGCGGGAAACCCTGCAAATGTTTTTGACTTCGGTATCCCTCGCCGTGGCGGCGATTCCCGAAGGCCTGCCCGCCATCGTCACCATCGTCCTTTCCATGGGCATGGGCAATATGGCGAGACACAATGCCATCGTAAAGCGCCTTTTGGCGGTAGAGACCCTGGGCACCACCACCTATATCTGCTCCGATAAGACCGGGACGCTCACCCAAAACGAAATGACGGTAACCCGCGTCTATGTGGACGGTAAGGTGCTCGAAGTATCGGGATCCGGCTATGCCCCCACCGGTGAGATCACCGGAGGCGGAGAAACCGTGGCCCCCGAATCCATGCCCGGCCTCGATGCGCTCACCGCCGTCGCGAGCCTCGTCAACGACGCCGACCTCTCCGAATCCGGCGGCAATTACAGCATCGTGGGCGACCCCACCGAGGGCGCACTGATTACCCTGGCGGGCAAACACGGCATCCACGAAGAAGAGATCGAAGCGGCATATCCCCGCCTCGAGGAGATTCCCTTTGATTCCGATCGGAAGATGATGAGTACCTTCCACGAAAACTATTTCGACGGCAAGATCTCTTCCTTTACCAAGGGCGCGCCCGATGTCATCTTGAAGCGATGCAGCCATATCTATAAAGACGGCGAAATCATAGAACTCACCGACGCCATGCGCCAAGAAGTGCTGGATCAAAACACCGCCTTCGCCAAGCAGGCGCTCCGCGTATTGGGCTTCGCCTTTCGCAACTTCGACGCCATGCCCTCCGACATCAGCACCGATGCCATCGAGCAGGATATGGTATTTGTGGGCCTCGTCGGCATGATCGACCCCGCCCGCCCCGAAGTAAAAGACGCCATCAAAGAATGCCGCACCGCCGGCATCGTGCCGGTGATGATCACCGGGGACTATCTCGAGACCGCCAAGGCGATTGCCGAAGAGCTCGGGATCCTGCGGGAAGGCGACCATGCGATGATGGGCGAGGAACTTAACGGCAAATCGCCCGAAGAAATTCGCGAGATCGTAAAGACCACCCGCGTCTTTGCCCGCGTATCGCCCCAAAATAAGGTACAAATCGTAACCGCCCTCAAGGAAAACGGCGAGATCGCCGCCATGACCGGCGACGGCGTAAACGACGCTCCCGCCATCAAAAAGGCGGATATCGGGATCGCCATGGGCATCACCGGCACCGATGTCGCCAAAAATACCGCCGACGTTATCCTCACCGACGACAACTTCGCCACCATCGTGCAAGCGGTGGAAGAAGGGCGGATCATCTATGCGAATATCAAAAAATTCGTCACCTTCCTGTTGAGCTGCAATATCGGCGAAGTGCTGGTCGTATTTTTGGCCATCATCCTGAATTTGCCCACCCCGTTTTTGCCGATCCAGCTCCTATGGCTAAACCTCGTCACCGACTCCTTCCCGGCGCTCGCGCTGGGCGTGGAAAAGGGCGAAGAAGAGACCATGCTCGAGCCGCCGAGAGATCCCCAAGAGCCGATCCTCGACCGCAAAGTGACCATCACTCTTATCATCCAGTCTATCGCCATTACCGCGGCAACCCTGGGCGTGTATTACTACGCCTTAAAGACCCATGGAGACACCGGCGCGGGACTCGTGTATTCGAGGACCATGGCATTTACCACCCTGATCTTCTGCGAGCTCTTCCGTTCCTTCTCCTCCCGGAGCATCGACGATACCCTCTGGAAGATCGGATTCTTCAGCAACAAGCGCCTCGTGCAGGCGGTGCTCCTGTCCTTGGCATTGGTCTTGGTCGTACTCTATGTCCCCTTCCTGGAGAACTTGTTCCACTTGGTCGACCTCAACGTGAAGGACTGGGCCATCGTGCTGATTTCTTCTTTGATCCCCTTAGTGATCGGAGAAATTCAAAAGTTTATTCGCTTCAACCAAAGCCATCCCCAAGATACACAAGAGTAACGCTCGTAGCCGAGCGGAAAAGAAGCTGTGCGCTTAGGCGTGCGGCTTTTTTTGTGCATAGATAAGCGGGGGTCGTCTCGGGAAAAAACAAGGAAACTATGATACAATAATCTTTCCAAGATCGGGACGGAAAACGGGAGGTAGAAAGAAAAATGAACGATTCGATTCGCAAAATCGGAACGAAGGAATTGGTCGCCTGCGCGTTGTTCACGGCACTGATTGCCGTCGGCGCCTTTATAAAAATCATGATTCCCTTAGGGCCCTTTGCGGTGACCTTCTCGCTACAATTCTTCTTCGCCCTGATGGCTGGTTTTTTGCTGGGGCCCGTAAACGGCCTTATGAGTGTGTTGTTGTACTTATTTATCGGCTTGATCGGCATCCCGATCTTCGCCCATGGCGGCGGCCCGGGCTATTTAATGCGGCCCACCTTCGGCTTTTTGATCGGATTTGCGGCGGCGGCTTACGTAGTGGGGCGGCTCTCGAAAGACCTGCGCGCCATGCCCCTTCGGCATATGATTGCGGCGGCATTTGCGGCAGAGATGGCCTATTACGCCTGCGGACTGGTGTATTACTTTGTCATGTTTAACTACGTCGTGCCGGGCGTCGCGGGTATCGGCCTTTCGGAGCTATTCTCCGTGTGGTTTTTCAGCACCGTGATCCCCGATTTCGCCTTGTGCGTGGCGGCGGCCCTTGCGGCGGATCGCATACGGCCCCATATCGGCTTGCCGCGGCGCCGATAGATAAAAGCACACATCCCATCCCGGACTAGAAACGAGGAAAACCGCCTGCGGGCGGTTTTTTGTTGCGCCGCGGAAATGATTTGAGGGAGAACAATTTTGATGATATGATATATTCATCAAAATAAAGGCTGGGATGCATGTGAGAAAATACAGAAAAAGAGAACACGTAGAAAACTACCTGAGGGCGGAACACCAGGGCGATCCGCTGTTCGGGGATATTTTCCTGCCCCATATTTCCCTTCCGGAGGTAAATATCGGGGAAATCGATACGACGACGCGCTATCTGGGACGGGAAGTGCCCTTCCCGCTGATGATTAACGCCATGACCGGCGGCACCGATTTTACCGAAGATATCAACGCCGATCTGTCGGAACTCGCGCGCCGCTTTGCGCTTCCCATGGCCGTCGGCAGCGAAACCATTGCCCTGGAAGATCCTTCGGCAGAAGAGAGTTTTCGCATTGTGCGCAGAAACATCGGGGAAGCGGGCATCGTACTCGCGAACTTAAACGGCAATTTGCGCGTAGAAGACGCACGGCGTGCGGTGGATTTAATCGATGCTGACGCCCTGCAAATCCACTTAAACCCGGCGCAGGAACTGGCCATGAGCGAAGGCGATCGGGATTTTCGCGGCATTACCGAGCGCATTGCGCGGGTCACCGAGGCCCTGGAGGTCCCCGTTATGGTCAAGGAAGTGGGTTTCGGCATGGACGCTTCGGTGATCGAATCTTTGTATGCAATCGGCGTGCGCTACGTCGATATATCGGGATTCGGCGGCACCAATTTCTTCGAAGTAGAAGATATGCGTTGCTCCACCGTAGATATGACCGATCTATACGACTGGGGCATCCCCACCGCCTACGCCCTGTATAATGCGGTGGCGCTTCAAAAAGAAGGCCTTCACATCACCGCGTCGGGCGGCATTCGAAGCAGCCTCGACGTCGTAAAGGCGCTGGTGATCGGTGCCGATATGGTGGGAATCAGCGGAGAGATTTTGAAGTATCTGATCCACGGCGGGTTGGACTATGCCTCCGTATATTTGGAAGACTTGCTCTATAAAGTGCGCGTGCTGATGGTGCTCGTCGGGGCAAAAGACATACAGGAACTGAGAGAGGTGCCCTGGCGTGCCACGGGCCGCCTCCTCGAACTCATGAGGTGATAGAATGTACGACGTAATCATCGTAGGCGGGGGACCAGCGGGACTGACCGCGGCCATCTATTGCGGCCGGGCCAACTTGAAGACCTTGGTGCTCGAACCGGAACTCGAAGGCGGACAGATGGCCATGACCATGGAGATCGCCAACTACCCCGGCGCCAACGAGGACGACACGGGCATGGATCTCGCCATGCGCATGGGCAAACAGGCGCGCACCTTCGGCGCGGAATTCGCCCGTGCATCGGTGGAATCCTTGACATTGGACGGAGAGGACAAGGTGCTCGCCACTACCGACGGCGAATACCGCGCCCGCGCCGTAATCGCCGCCACCGGCTCGCGTCCCCATACCCTCGGCATACCGGGAGAGGAAAAATTCGTCTCCCGCGGCATTAGCTACTGCGCCACTTGCGACGGCGCCTTCTACCAAACCGGCGACGTCTACGTCATCGGCGGCGGCAACTCCGCCGTAGAAGAAGCGCTGTACCTGTCCGGGCTCGGCGCCAAGGTGCATATCGTGCACCGCAGGGATCAGCTCCGCGCAGAGGCCTATCTCGCCGACTTGGCGCTAAAAGACGAAAACATCGAAATCCTCTGGAATACAGAGCTCAAAGAAGTCATCGGCGATGTAACCGCCGACGGCCTCGTCCTCTACAACAACAAAGAGGACAAAAGCTATACCGTAAAAAAAGACGACAAGCCCTTGGGCATCTTTATCTATGTGGGCGCTCGGCCGCGCACCGAATTTTTGGCCGACGTCTTAGAACTCGACAACGGCTATGTGCCCGTGGATGCGGAACAGCGCACCGCCGTTCCCGGTCTCTTTGCCGCGGGCGACATCGTGGCAAAGAAGTTCCGCCAGGTCATCAACGCTTGCGGCGAGGGCTGTACCGCCGCCATGGCGGTGGCACTGGACCACGTGCGGGAACAAAAATAAGAGATTTATTTGCAATCCCCCGATTTCGTCGGGGGATTTTTTGTGGCGCGATCCACTACGCGACCTTGTCAAGGCATATACACAAACGGTATGCCCGACGATCTGCCATTTGATTTTTCGATAGCAGGGGATTCCGATTGTTCGGGCAAATCGCCCTATGGTATATTGAGAGGCAGAGTATCAGAAAATGGAGTTGAGATCTTGATTGAAGTCAGCCATCTAAAAAAATCCTTCGGCGAACACACGGTGTTGGACGACATCAGTTTTCGCATCGAAGACAAGGACGTCTTCGGCATTATCGGAAAGAGCGGATCCGGAAAGACGACCCTACTGGATTGTCTGTCGGGCTTACAGCCCTTTGAGTCGGGGAGCATCCGCATCGACGGCAAAGAAATCGCCGCCCTTGATGCCGACGAGGCGCGTATGCTTCGCAAAGAGATCGGTTTTGTGTTTCAGCATTTTTCGCTCCTATCTCGGCGAAATGTGCTCGAAAACATCGCGCTTCCCATGCAGTGTTGGAAGTACGATAAAAATACGATCGATACGCGGAGCCGACAACTGGCAGAGACCGTGGGGCTGGGGGAGCATATACATAAACGTCCCCGCGCGCTTTCCGGCGGGCAAAAACAGCGCGTCGCCATCGCCCGCGCGCTGAGCCTGGAGCCGCGATATATCGTCTGCGACGAGTTTACCTCGGCCTTGGATCCCAGCACGACCAAATCGATTTTGGCGCTAATGGAGGAGATCCGAAGACAACAAGACGTCACCATTCTCCTCGTCACCCACGACATGGCGCTGGCGGAGCGGATGTGCAATCGCATGATTCTCTTGGAAGAGGGAAAAATCGTAGAAAGCGGCGAACCGTCGGCGATCTTTGCCGGCAAATCCGAAGCGTTGCGACGATTGACAGAGGGGGAGGCGTAATATGTTTGAAAACACGCAACTGGCGGAATACCTGCCCGATGTGATCGTGCCGGCGCTTCTCGCCACCTTCAAGATTATGTTCTTTTCCGCCCTGATCTCTATGGCCTTGGGTGTGGTATTCGGCGTGCTCCTCTTTATTACGGGGAGGGGCGGCCTGTGGGAAAAACCCGCCTTGCACGCCGTACTCGGAAAAATTACCGACGTGCTGCGCGCCTTTCCCACGATGATCTTAATCGTCTCCTTGGCGCCGATGACCCGGCTGTTAGTGGGAACCGCCGTGGGGGCCGATGCCGCCATCGTAGGCATCAGCGTCGCCTGTACGCCCTTTGCCACCCGCATGATCGAAAACTCGCTTCAGACCGTAGATCCCAATCTGATCAAGGCGGCGCGCTCCTTCGGCGCGAGCAATTTTCAGATCATCTACCGCGTGCTCTTGGTGGAGGCACTGCCGTCGATCGTTTCCAATTATACGATTCTATTGATCAATATGCTCAATGTATCCACCATCGCCGGCGCAGTGGGTGCGGGCGGCTTGGGCGCCGTGGCACTTACCTATGGCTATCAGCGATTTGACTACGGCATTATGTACTTTATCGTGATCATACTGTTGATCATCGTCCTATCCATTCAGGGGACGAGCAAGTGGTTATTCCAAAAATTGAAGTAGGAGGAAATTATGAAGAAACTATTTACAGCAGCGGCGCTTCTCGCCGTAATGATCGCGGCGGTGGGCTGCACGAAGGCCGATACGGGCGCAGGCGCAGAAGACAAAGAATTGATCCGCATCGGCGGAACATCTGTCTCTCAAATCTACTACGAAGCCTGCAAAGACGACTTTGAAAAAAAGGGATACAAGACCGAATTCGTTCCCTTCGACGCCAATCCCGTCGTATTGGAAGCCTGCAACAGCGGCGATGTGGATATTTCTATCGGCCAACACCTCAAGTTCGTCGAATCCTTTAACGCCAACAAATCCGGCGATCTGACCATGGCAAAGCCCTATGTATTCCATACCGGCATCGGTTTGTACTCCGAAAAGTACGACGCCGTGGACAAAATTCCCGACGGGGCGAAGATCGCGGTTATGAACGATCCCATGAACGAAGACATTGCCATGCGGATTTTGGAAGAAAACGGATTGGTCGAACTAAAAGAAGGAAAGGATCTCTACACCAAAGCCGATGTGACGAACAATCCGAAAAACATCGAAATCGTCGAAATGGAACAGGCACAGACCGTAACGGCGCTTCAGGATTTGGATGCCGCCTGTGTATTTTTTACGCATATGGCGAGTGCCGGAAAGGATCCGAGCACCTATCTCGCCAGAGATACCGTAATGATCCGCTACCCCATGGGCGTAATCGTCAAAAAAGAAAATGAAGCGGCACAATGGGCGGTGGACTTAGCCGAAAGTATGCGCACGGACGCATCGCAGAAAAAAATCGAAGAAGAATTCCCCGGCGTATTCACATTCTACACCAGCGACGACGAGGCGAAATAAATGGACGATTTTCTCGTCGCGACCCAAAAGCTGTATGCCCTCTTGGATCTAAAGTACAAGGCTGTAGGCGTCGAGGTGCTCAAAGATCGAGAAGCCTTTGAAGCGGAAGACGCGCAGCCCATCCAAAATGCCATCAATTATTGCGGGGCGGTGCGCGCAGCCACGCGGGGACACGGCATCAAAATTTCCCGCGGTAAATTCCGCTGCAAAAGCGCCGAGCGCTTCTTCGGCATTCATCCCGACGATCCCGCAAATGCGCGCGGAGAAAATTGGCATAGATTGGGTCTATACGAACAAAAAGAAGTATCCGAAGCGATCCGAACGGGCCAGCGCACACTCCCCGATGGCAACTACGGCGTCGTCGTGCGCCCTTTGGAAGCGTGGGACCGCTGCCCGGAAGTCGTACTGATCTTCGATGTGCCATATATTGCTATGCGCATCGTACAGGGATACGGCTATAAATACGGCGAGCCGGAGGGGCTACGGATCTTGGGGAATCAAGCGGTGTGCTATGAGTCCACCACCTTGCCCTTGACCACCGGTTCGCTCAACCTTTCGCTGTTGTGTATCGGCACCCGACACCGAGCGGGATGGGCGAAAGAAGATATGTCTGTCGGCATTCCTGGAGATAAATTTGCGGGCGTCGTAGAAGGCATAGAGAAAACGGCCAATACTATGGAGGGGGATGACGAAAAGCGCAGAATCCTCTCCCGGTGGGACGAAAAATCCTGGGGACCGCTACCTTTGCGGTTTCGATACAATTACTATATGGACTGCAAATAATCGAGTTCAGCTGAAACCGAGTCCGGAAGGATTCGGTTTTTTTGTCGCCGAACAAAAGCAATAGACGCAAAAAAAGCGAGTACGTGCATTGCACGTACTCGTTTCTATTTGTAGATCTTCGCGGGCGCTATTTATTCCGCCGGCGCTTCTTCGGGGGCGGGTTCTTGGGGCGCCTCTTCTGCCGGTGCCGCTTCTTGGGGCGGCTGTTCGGAGAATTGGGTCATGGCGTCGATCAAGTCCTGTGCCTTGATGGGGGCGTGGATCTCGTAGCCGCCGGGCAAGATTTTCGCCGTGGCGCCTTGTTCCTGGAGCATGGTGAGGAAGGTGTAACGGTCCTGCACCAGATTTTCCTTGGCGACGATATTGGCGACGATTTCGTCGGTGGCGTTATAGGGGATTTCGATGGTGACGGTGCGGGTCGCCTTTTGCAGTCCGTCTTCGGTGAGTTGTTTTAGAATGGTCTCGGGAGATGCGCCTTCGGAGATCTCGAAGGTGCCCTCGGTAAAGTAGTTGGCGACGCCGGATTGAACCGCCATGGCGCGAAAGGCCTCGGCGTCGTTGATCAGGCCGAGTTCTTTCAACCGGGCGGCGATGGCCGCAGGCGTCGTGTCTTCTACGGTAAGTAAAGTCGTCTCTTTCGACGCGTTTTTGGCGGCATCGGTGATCTTTCCGAACTGCTCTTTGGAGGACTCGATTTCCGCCACGATGCCGCTGTCTTTTGCGTTTTCGGGGGCGGTCAGTCCGAACAAGTGGTTCATGCGCCATTTGATGACGAACAGGAGTACGGCGAGGACACAGACGATGCCCAAAAATCGCAGTACATTTACCAGAGATCTCGCTAATCTTCCGCTATATTTCATACTGCCTCTTTTCCTTTTTGTGCGTAAATTCGATATAATCAATGAGAATGGCTATATTATACCACAGCCGCGAGAAAGGAAGGGAATCGCACTTGATCTCTTACAAAATTGACACAAACGATGCGGGAATGCGACTGGATCGCTACTTAAAAAAGCTTTTGCCCAAGGCCAAGCCCTCGCTCTTGTATAAATCCATCCGCAAGAAGAATATTACCGTAAACGGAAAGCGCGCCAAGGAAGACGATATGTTAACGGCGGGCGATTCGGTGGAGGTGTTTTTTAGCGACGAGACGATCGAGAAGTTTTCCCGCAGGCCCCGCTCGGCGGCGGGCAAATTCCCGAAGATCGTCGCCGAGACCGAGGACTTTTTGATTATGGACAAGCCCGTCGGGGTGCTGAGCCACGGCACGGGACGCCGGTATGAGGATAATATGGTCGATCGCATGATTGCGTATTTGATTCATACCGAGGCGTACAATCCCCGGGCGGAGCACACGTTTACGCCTTCGGTGGCGAACCGCCTGGATCGAAACACCGGCGGGCTGATCATCGGCGCAAAGACCGCCGAAGGGCTTCGCCATGCCAATCTGTGGCTTCGGGAACGAAAGCTGAAAAAATACTATCTCACCATTGTCGAAGGCCGGCTGGAGGATGTGCGGGAGGTGGAGAATTACCTGGAAAAAGAAGGGGAGAAGAACCGCATGCGCGAATCGGCGGACGGCAAGTACGCCCGGGGCATTTACCGGCCCCTCACCTATGGGGACGGCTGCACGCTGGTGGAAGCGGAGCTGATTACCGGGCGCACTCACCAGATCCGCCAGCAACTCGCCTCGATCGCGCACCCCATCGTGGGCGATCAGAAGTACGGCAAGAAGGCATCGGCCTTTCCCGCGCTCCATCACCAGCTCTTGCATGCCTATAAGTTAGTCTTTCCCAAAACCGAGGCGTTTCCCGCGGTCTCGAAAAAGACCTATTTATCGGAGCCGGGCGGCAAGTTTCGGGCGATTCGGAGGGAACTGCATGTGTAATATCGGGATCGACATCGGCGGCACCACGATCAAGCTCGGGGTATTGAATGCGGCGGGCGCACTTGCGGCGAAGCGCAGTGTAGACACCCCCGATACGCCCGATGGGGTGGCGGATGCGATTAGAGAGGCGGTGTCGGAATTTTCTGTCGAGAGCCTGGGGATTTCTACGGCCGGGACGGTGGACAGAAAGACGCTGTCGCTCACGGACCTCGGCGGCAATGTAAATGCCTGGGGCCACTACCCCCTAAAGGACGCGCTGGCGGCGCGGGGCGTGCGCCTGGACGCGCTGGAAAACGACATGAACTGTGCGTTGATCGGCGAAATGCACGGCGCCGATGCGGTGGCGCATACGCTGTGGATCGGGATCGGAACGGGAATCGGCGGCGCCTATTACGGCGAAGATGGGCTCTTTCGCGGCGACCGCGGCCACGCTCTCGAGATCGGGCACACCATCGTGGTGCGCGGCGGCAGGCGGTGCAGCTGCGGGCAGAGGGGCTGTGCCGAGGCGTATTTCAGCGCGGGAGCGCTCAAGGCGGCGCGCGATGCGGCGGGTTTTTCCGACACGCAGGCATTTCTTGCGAGTGAAGATCCCGCGGCGCGGGCGTATCTCGAGGGGCTCGCGGATTTTTGTATCGGCCTGGAAAACACCTTCGATCCGGCGCGGATTGTAATCGGCGGAGGAATCGCCGAGTACGCGCCGCAGATCGGCAGGCTCTTATCCGAATTGGTGCGATCCCGGGGAAATGCCAACTGCCGGGGCCGCATCGCCGTCGCGACCAAGGGAAACGACGCCGGCATGATCGGCGCGGCGCTTCTCGGAAAGGCCGCCAGAGAGGAGGCGCAATAGATGCGCATTGTAGAGATACCGGTGGGTACGGGTCCGGAGATCGTAGAGCAATACGCCTCCGGACCTTTTCGCACCACCTATGTATTGGAAAACGGAAGAAGTTTGGCGCGTATCAAGGAATATTGGGCGCGTCGGGGCGGGGCGCTGGGAATCGACTGTATGACGCTCACCGACGTGGCCGAAGAGCTCGCCATGGAAGAAGTGCGCAACGAGCGGGCGGCGTATCTGCACTTTCGCCACCGCCTTCGCCGCACAAAAAGCGCCCTTGCGCATATCGGGGAGCCGGAGCGGGTGCAGGCGTTGTTTTCGTTTTTGGATCGCGCCCGATGGGTCGATTTTTCGTATCGCGAACTGCCCTATTCCTGGAAGCCAGAATACCCCGAATTGCTGCGCCTGTTCGAGGAAGTGCGGCGCGAAGAAGACTATGTCGGGGCGCCCGAGATCTTTACGCGCGCACTGGAGGCGGAGGTCTATGTAAAGCGGGCCTATTATGTATTCGGCTTTTTTGAGTTTACCGAAGCGGAACGCGCGCTCCTCGAAAAGCTGGACGCCGTTTCCCCGGTGACGGTCTTTCGCTTTGTGCCGGAAGAGCCCGCTTCTGGGGTACGGTGTATTGCCTCGCTCGACGAAGCGCGGATGTTTCGGCATATCGGTGACACCGTACGAGAGGCGCTCAAAGACGATCCCGCCGCGCGCGTGGCGGTGGTGGCCTTTCACGAGGCGGATCGATACGCGATCGAAAGCACGCTCGAAAAGGACGGCGTTTTTGTATCGAAGTGTACCAACGTCCTGGACACTTCGCCTGTGGCCGGCGAGCTGCGGATTTTCCTGCGCTTTTACGACGAGGGCATGGAAGGGCTTTTGGCGCATTTGCGCTCCCGCTTTTCGCGGATTGCGGACGGAAAAGAACTCGCCCGCGTGCTCGAATCCGTCGGAGCAGACAGCCTCAGGGCGGCACAGGAGGCGCTCTCGTATCGTTGGTTGGGCGAGGAAGCGGATCGGGCGTTATTGTCCCGAAACTTGCCCGCACTCCGCACATTGTATCGCAATCGGCCGCGCACGACGTCCGATTTTCTCGACGCGATAGAATCCATCTTGCCCACGGGAGAGGCGGATTTGGACGAAGCGCTCGCCGAAGCGATCCCCGCACTGCGGGAGGGTTTCGGCGCCGATGTGGACGCCCGGGAATTCGAGGCGCTCCTTTCGGCAGAACTGCCCGCCGAAGAGACCGACGGGGTCGAGGTGCTCTCCCTCGCCGGCGCATCGGGCGGCGCGTACGACCTCTTGATCGTCTACTCCCTGGACAGCCGCTTTCCGCAACGCGAAAAGGAGAGCGGTCTGATCCACTACGACAACGAAGCGCGGTTAAAGGAACTGGGGCTGTTTGCGGATTTTCACCGCAAGGAGACGGATTCCATGCGCCTGGACCATTTGATCGCCTCGTCGGGCAGGGCCATGCTCTATACCATCGGCGACCAGGAGGCGTCCGCCGCCTTTACGAAATACGCCGAAGCGGCGGGGACGATAGATCTCGACCAAAAGCGCGAGGCATACGTGCAGGCGGCGGATCTCGGCGTGGATGCGCGGGGATTTTCGCCGGCGGGGGCGGCGGCGCTTTCTGCCCATTTGCAGCAAAAGTCCGTATCCACGACGCAGATCGACGACTTTCTCGCCTGTCCCTTTCGCTTTTTTATGGATCATGTGTTAAAAGAAAGCGCAGAGGATCGGGGCAGAAGGCGCTTTATCGAGCGGGGAAACTTGTACCACAAGGTGTTGGAGTCGTACTTCGCCGGAACCTGCCACCAAGAAGACATCCCCGATAGGGTGCGCGCCTACTTTGATGCGCATCTGGCGGATCTCCTGCCGCCCTATATGGCGCCGTATTATAAAGCGCGGTTTGTCGAATTTGTCGGCGCCGCCGCTCAAAACGAAGAGGAGCGCCTACGGTCCGCGGACAAAAACGGTGGGTTCGCCCCCGCCTTTTTTGAGACCGACTTTACCCTCCCCTTCGGGGCCTATACCATTCGCGGGCGGATCGACCGGATCGACCGCGACGAAGCGGCGAACGAAATTCTGATCGACTACAAGTCTCGGGGCGTGCCCGTCTTTACGGAATTTGAAAACCATACCAAGCTCCAGCTCTATATCTACGCCATGGCGCGGATGTATATGGGGCACCCTGTGGCGGGACTCGAGTACGTGTCGGTGGAAGGGGCGAAGGAATCGATCATGCTCAGAAATACCGAGCGAATCGGATCGTATACGCGCCTCCGGAAGGTGCGAAAGACCGACGATGCGGGCTGGCAGCAAAAGATCGACGATGCGAAGGCGGCGGTGGCACGCGCGCTGAAGGACATGCAATCGGGAGAATTTCCCGCACAGCCTGCGAAGGAATCGGTCTGTACCTATTGTCAATATATGCCGGTGTGTAGAAAGGACGAAGCGGAATGCGACTAGACGAAATGCAGCGAAAGGCGGCAGAGGGGATCGACGCGTCGATGGCGGTTTCCGCCGGCGCCGGGGCGGGAAAGACCCGCGTCCTGACCGAGCGCATCCGCAACATTCTCACCCGCACCGACGAACGGGTGCTCGCCATCACCTTCACCGTGCGCGCCGCCGAGGAGATGCGCGCGCGGATCGAGGCCGCGGTGGATGATCTCGATCCCGGGCGGGTGAAGGTGTCGACCATCGACGGATTCTGTCGCCACTTGCTCCATATACACAGCGACCGCGCCGGGACCTTGGGCGGCATGGAACAGCTGCAGGAAGGGGAAGCGCGGGCGATGCTCGAGGCGTCGTATCGAGAGATCGAAGAGGCGCTGATAGCACTCGGCGCGGATACATTGATGCACGCGCTCGATATGCGGCCCGCTGCCTTTTCTGCGGAGGTAATGGATTTTTACGAGGAGCTCCGCACGCGGGGCAATCTGCATGCCTTTCGGACCAAGCGGTTTGCGGCGACCGATCCCGAGGGCGAACTCATGCGGCATGTTTTATATATGAAGCAAAATTACCCCAAGGGGAATACCAAGTTTCAACAGGCGCTCAAGGCGATCGACGACGAGGCGCTATCCGCCCTTTCCGGGGCGGATCGGACCGCATTTTTGGAAAGTTTGCCGGCCCCCGGCGGAAAGAGCACCTTTCGGCCCGAGGATCAGGAGAAGTTCGACCGATTGCGCCGCGAGATGATGATGGCGCGCGAAGAAGAAAATCGCCCCTATACCGAAATTTTGGCGCAGATCTTTCGCCGCCTCGACGAAAACTACCGCAAGCACAAAGACGCGGCGGGGGCGGTGGATTTTGCGGACCTGTTGGAAAAGGCGACGGCGCTGATCGAGGCCGAGCCGGCTCTTAGCGCTTCCTATGGCCATATTCTGGTCGACGAGTTTCAGGATACCAATCCCCTGCAGATCCGCTTTTTGGAGCGCCTGGCCGAATCGAGTACGGTCTTTGTGGTGGGCGATAAGAAGCAGTCGATTTACGGCTTTCGCGGGGCGGATCTCGACGAGAGCGCGGCATTTCGCCGCAAGCTGAAAGAAGCGGGGGGCGTCGTGGCGGAACTGACGAACAACTACCGCTCCCACGCCGCGCTGGTGGATGCGATCAATGAGATCTTTGCGCCGCAGATGCCGGACTATGTGCCCCTCGCGGGCCACGGGACGGGCGATGTACGATTGGAAGCGGTGGACCTGGGCGAATCCGCTTCGCAAGAAGAGCGGGTGCGCAAAGAGGCGGAATGGATCGCCGCCGATATACAAGAAGGCGGAGGCGGAAGCCGCGCCCTCCTTTTGCGCACCACCACCCACGCGGCGATTTACGAGGCGGTCTTTCAGGCCTACGGCATCCGCTACCGCAACCGGAGCGGCCGGGGATTCTTTGAGACGCGAGAAGTGCGCGATCTCCTCGCGCTACTGCGCGCCAAGGCGAAAGGCATCTTCGATGCCGAAGCCCTTCGCGGTCCCTTCGTCGGCTACAATCGCGAGGATCTCTTTTTGGAAGCGAAAGATCCGAATTATAGCACACAAAAAAAGCGGGCGTGTCTCGATCTGCTGCAGAAGATCGACGTCTACGGTTCCGCCTACGACGCCCTGCAGACGGCGGTGTATGCGACGGGATATGCCGTCTATGTGCGCGAACGCCGCGGCGAGCAGGGCATCGCGAATCTGGACCGCCTGTTTGCGTTGGCAAAGGAATACGACGCCGAGGGATCGACGCTGTACGGCTTTGTCGGCGAAATGGAACGCCGCGCCCGGTGGGAAGACGAGGGACAGGCGCGCTTCGGCGGCGATGCGGATATCGAGATTTCCACCATTCATAAGGCGAAGGGGCTGGAGTACGACACGGTCTATTTGGGGGCGCTGTTTACCAAAGAAAAAAGCGACGGCGGCCATTGGAACTATTCCGATCTCTACGGCGCGGGCCTCTGCCGAGACGGGGCGCGCTACGCATTCGATCAAAACGCCGATGCGATGGCGCGCTTTCGCGAAGAAGAGGCGCGCCGGCTCCTCTATGTCGCCATGACCCGCGCCAAGAGCGCCCTCGTGCTCTTGCGGTCGGGCAAGGAGACCGAGGGATTCTCTGGCTTTTTGCAGTCGGTGGCATTTACCGCCGATCCCAAAATGCCCAAGCCGCCGAAGCGCGCGCAAACGGTTCCCCCGGCCCACGCCGTTTCCGCGCCGGTCTCGGTAGCTTCCCGAAAACCCGTCACCTCGGCGAGTGCGCTCTTACAAACCGTAGAGGCGCCCTACGCGTCGGCGGGCTTCGGAAAAAAAGAAGCGGCGCGCCGCCGTCACCTGGGGGTGTTGTTTCACCACTATATGCAGCGGGCGCAGGGCCCCGACGCGCGTCTTCGTGCGCACTTGCTCGCATCGGCCCGCCGGCGGGGCTTGGACGAGGCGCGGCTTTCGGCGTATATCGACGCCTATGACGATCTCTTCGGCTGGGGCGAGATTCTCGCCGCCGAAGTGCCCTTTGTGGTGGATTTTCCGCGGGTTATATTGGAAGGGGCCTTCGACCAGATTCGAAGGATCGACGGAAAGATCGCCATCGTCGACATGAAGACCGGCACGCGTGGCGCAGAAAGCCCCGCCATGGCGGTTTACCGCCTGCAACTGGGCCTTTACGGCATGGCGTATCGGCAGATACGCGGCACATTTCCCACGCTATATATCTATACGCCGGCGGACGGAAAAAAGACCGAGGTGCGACTGACGACAGAGGAAATCACGCGCATTGAAAAAATGTTAAAGGGATAGTTTTACAGAGAAACGAACGGGGTATCATTAAGATCAAAGAAGGTAAAATTTTTATTGACAATGACCAAGCAGATTGGTAGGATATAAGTAGACAAATCTGTGATCTGTGCGGAAAGGGAGGACAATATGGAATTAAAATTCGACGTACAGGGTATGACCTGTTCCGCCTGCTCCGCCGCCGTGGAGCGGGAAGTCTCCAAGGTGGACGGGGTTTCCTCTGTGGCGGTCAACCTTCTCACAAACTCCATGAAACTCGAGGCGGACAAGAGCCGCATTCCCGCCATTTTGCAGGCGGTGGACGATGCGGGCTATACCGCAACGCCGGCCGATGCGCCCGAGGGGGTGCGCGAAGCGGCGGATCCCTTTGAAAAAGAAGCGGAGGCGAAGAAGCGGCGACTGATTTTCTCGGTGGCGCTTCTGATTCCCCTTTTATATATCTCTATGGGCTCGATGATGGGACTTCCGATCCCCGCATTTTTAGCGGGAACGGAAAATCTGCTCTCCTTCGCGCTGGCACAGGCGATTTTGACAACGGCGATCTTATTTCTCAATCGCCACTACTATAAAAACGGCTTGAAGTCCCTGTGGAAGCGCCACCCCAATATGGACGCACTCATCGCCATCGGATCGGGAGCGGCCTTTCTCTACGGCATTTACGTCATCTTTCAGCTGTCCTACGGCTTCGGCCACGGCGATATGGAACGGGTGATGCACTTCGGCCACGAACTGTATTTCGAATCGGCGGCGACCATTGTCGTCTTGATCGACTTCGGAAAGTGGCTCGAATCCCGCGCCAAGCATCGTACCTCCGATGCCATTCGCGGCTTAATGGACCTGACGCCCAAGACCGCGACGGTCATAAGAGACGGCGCAGAAATGCGCGTTTCCGTGGCAGAGATCGCATTGGGCGAGAAAATCGTATTAAAGCCCGGTGAGAATGTGCCGGTGGACGGCACGGTGGTAGAAGGCATCAGCTCCGTCGACGAATCCGCCTTGAGCGGCGAGTCGATCCCCGTCGAAAAGTCCGAGGGGGACGCGCTGATGGCGGCGACGACCAACGGCTCCGGCCGGCTGGTCTTTACCGCCGACCGGGTGGGGGAAGACACCACCATCGCGAAAATCATCGCCTTGGTAGAAGATGCCAATGCGACCAAGGCGCCGATCTCGAAGATCGCGGACCGCGTGGCGGGCGTCTTTGTTCCCGTGGTCATCGCCATCGCGGCGATCGTCGGCATCGTATGGCTTCTGCTCGGCTACGGCGCGGAATTTGCGCTGCGTCTCGCGATCTCGGTGCTCGTCATCAGCTGTCCCTGTGCACTGGGCCTTGCCACGCCGGTGGCGATTATGGTCGGCACGGGACGGGGCGCCAAGGCGGGCGTGCTCTATAAGAGCGCCGAATCGCTGGAGGTGCTCCACGAAGCCGACACCCTGATTTTGGACAAAACCGGTACCATCACCCGGGGCAAACCCTTTGTGACCGATGTAGTGGCACTCGATCGCGATCCCGAGGCATTTTATCGCATGGCCTATGCGCTCGAAAAATCCTCCGAGCACCCCTTGGCCGAAGGCGTGATCCGCGGCTTTGAGGCGCGCTACCCCAACGCATCCGCCGATCGCGTGACGGATTTCGAATCGCTTCCCGGCAGGGGACTGCGCGGTAAGATCGACGGGCGGTGGATCTACGGCGGCAATATCACCCTTATGGAAGAGATGGGACAAGACCTCTCGCCGATCGAACAGGCGCTGGACGAAGCCCTTGCGGCGGGAAAGACGCCCCTGGTATTTGCCGATGAAGATGAAGTGTACGGCTTTATCGCCGCCAAAGACATCGTGAAGGCAAATTCCCCGCGCGCCCTCGAAGCGCTGCGCAAGCTGGGCAAGAAGATCGTGATGCTTACCGGCGACAACGAAAAGACGGCCCATGTCATCGCCGCCTCCCTTCCCATCGATACGGTGCACGCCGGGGTCCTTCCCGACGAAAAGGAAAGCGTCGTGCGTCGCTATCAGGAAGCGGGCAAGGTCGCCATGGTCGGCGACGGCATCAACGACGCCCCGGCACTCGCGCGGGCGGATGTGGGTATCGCCATCGGCGCCGGCACGGATATCGCCATGGAAAGCGCCGATGTGGTTTTGATGCACAGCGACCTCTTGGATGTGGTGAGCGCCACCAAACTCTCCGAGGCGACCATCCGCAATATTAAGGAGAATCTGTTCTGGGCGTTTTTCTACAATGTCATCTGTATTCCCGTGGCGGCCGGGGTCTTTTATATCCCCTTCGGCCTCACCTTAAGCCCGATGATCGCCGCTTTGGCGATGAGTCTGAGTTCGGTCTTTGTGGTGACTAACGCCCTTCGGCTGAACTTTACCAAATTGGACACCGATCGCGGCGAGCGGGAGGCGGAAGCGGCGCCCGAAGCAAAAATTTATCGATTAAACGCTACCTCTCACCCGCAAAAGGGGTATACGCATAAATACAGCGGAAGCGGAAAGGAGAAAATACAAATGGATAAAAAGATTTTGGAACTCGACGGCATGAGCTGTAACCACTGTGTCGGCAGAGTCGATCAGGCATTAAACGCCCTCGAGGGCGTAAAGGCGCAGGTTACGCTGGATCCGCAACAAGCCGTCGTCGAAGGGGAAAACCTCGATGCGGACGCGTTGAAAAAAGCGGTGGAAGACGCAGGGTATACGGTAAAATCCGTAAGATAAGCGAAAAGCGCCCACGGCGCTTTTTTCTTTCGGGAGGAAATATGGCAGATTTTCGATTTGAGATCGTAGAACACATCGGCGTGCTGGGCGAATCCGGCATTTGGAAGAAGGAATTGAACAGGGTGTCGTATAACGGCGGGGCGCCGAAATTCGACATTCGGTCCTGGAACGAGGACCATACCAAGATGACCAAGGGCATTACCATGACGCCCGAGGAATTCGAAGCCTTAAGAGAACTCGTCAAATAAGGAGGGGCGTATGGCAAAACTCGGAATCGTAGGCGCGGGCCACGTGGGCGAAATCGTCGCCTATACGGCGGCGCTCCGTGGGGGCTTTCGAGAGATCGCCCTGTGCGATGTCGACGAAAAACGCCTCGACGGCGTGGTGAGCGACTTAGAAGACGCGACGCGATTTTATCCGCACAATATCGATTTTTTTGCGGCGGACTACAAGCAGATCGCCGATGCGGACATCATCGTCATCGCCAGCGGGCGCATCCCCGAGAACGCCCAGCGGCGCGACGAGTTCAAGAACAATCACGAAGACGTGGCGCACTATGTGCCCGAAATCGTAAAGAACGGCTTTACCGGCGTATTTGTGGTGGTCACCAATCCCTGCGATGCGATCGCATACCATGTGTGGAAGTACTCGGGCTTCGACAAATGCCGCATTATCGGAAGCGGCACCGCCCTAGACAGCGAGCGCGCCCGCACGATGCTCGCTCGCATTTTGGGCGTCGCCCCCGATTCGGTCGCATGCATGATGCTCGGAGAACACGGCGACAGCCAGTTCCTGCCCTATTCCCGCGTGCGCATTCACCATATGGCGCTCGACGAATACCTCAAAAAGCACTATATGGAATTGGACAAAGCGGAATTCGAGGAGTCGGTCATCTACCGGGGCCACCGCGCCTTTTTCGGAAAGGGTTCGACCCAGTACGGCATCGCCAATACGGTAAACGACATCTTGGATGCGGTGCTGTACGACGAAAAGCGCACGCTTCAGGTATCGGCCCTCCACCAGGGAGAATACGGCGTCGACGATGTGTTTATCTCCACGCCCTGCGTGGTGGGCACAGCCGGCATCGAAGAAGTGGTGGAGCTCACCCTGACTGAAGAAGAGCTGGCGCGGTATAGGGAGAGCGCCGAGACCATCCGCAAGTACCGGGTGGAAGCATGAAGCGCGAGGAAATTCAAGCAAAACTTCGCCGTTTCTTCGCACACAGATACGGCTGGGACCGGCTGAACCGCGCCCTGTATGCGGCGGGTTTGGTGCTCCTCGTGATTTCTTTGGTCTTCAAATGCGAGCCCTTGTCGCTGTTTTCGGCGATCCTGCTGGGGCTATGCGTCTTTCGCGCCCTCTCGAAGGATCGCGGCAAGCGTCGCAAGGAGAACCAAAAATATCTCGACGGCACAAAGCCCCTATATGCACTCGCGGCACGCATCAAAAACAGCCGATACTACCGATACGTACACTGTCCCTCCTGCAACCAACTCGCCAAGGTGCCCAAGGGAAAAGGCAAGGTGCGCATCCGATGTCCCCACTGCGGTTTTCGGTACGAACGACGCGTGTAGGGCGCGAAAGGACCGGATTTGTGGCCGAAGGTGGGAAAATTGTGGCCAACTGTTGCTTTTATAGCCCTTATGGTATAATACTTGGGATATAAATTATGGAGGGATACCGATGACAGAAATCAAAAAACAAGAAAAGAATAAAGTGTACTTTGACGTGGTCGTACCCGCGGCCGAAATCAAGGAAGCGGAGACCAAGATCTATAAAAAGAACAAGAACTACTTCAACGTTCCCGGTTTTCGGAAGGGACATGTGCCCAAGAAGATTATCGAGCAGTTCTACGGCGAAGGCATCTTCTTCGAAGACGCGTTGAACGAAATTCTGCCCAAGTACTACGAAAAAGCAGTCGAAGAATTGGACCTGAAGGTCATCGACCAACCCAATGTGGAGATCGACGAAGAGACCTTTGACCGCAACAAAGACGTCACCGTGCAAATCGACGTGGACGTGCGTCCCGAGGTCACCCTCGGCGAGTACAAGGGCGTCGAAATCGAAGCCGTACCCACCGAAGTGGGCGAAGAGCTGATCGACAACGAAATCGACAAGCAAAGACATCTGAACGCGCGCCATATCAACATCGACGACCGCGCCGCCGAAGAAGGCGACAAGGTCAATATCGACTTTAAGGGCGAAGTCGACGGCGAAGCCTTTGAAGGCGGAAGTGCGGAAGATCAGGAACTCGAACTCGGCAGCGGCTCCTTTATCCCCGGCTTTGAAGAAGGCATCGTGGGACACGAAGTCGGCGACGAATTCGACATCGACGTCACCTTCCCCGAAGACTACTTCTCCGAAGATCTGAAGGGAAAAGAAGCGGTATTCCACATTACGCTCAATTCCATCGGCCGCGAAGAGCTGCCGGAATTGGACGACGAATTTATTAAGGACATCTCCGAATTCGACACCGTCGAAGAATATCGCGAAGACATCCGCACCAAAAAGACCGAAGAGGTCGTAAACAACGCCAAGAACCTGCGCGCCAACCGCGTACTGGAAAAAGTGGCGGAAAATATGCAGGTCGAACTGCCGCCGGTCATGGTCGATGCGGCCATCGAAGAGCAAATTCGCAATATGGATTACAATATGCGCTCCCAAGGCATTCAACTGGAACAATATCTGGGTATGCTCGGCCAGGATCTCGACGAATTTAAGGCGAGCATGCGTCCCGACGCGGAAAAAGAAGTCCTCAAGTCCCTCGCACTGGAAGCGGTGGTCGCAAAAGAAGGCTTTGCCGTCGACGACGAAGAGATCGAAAAAGAAGCCAGAGAAATGGCGAAAAACTATTTCAAGGGCGACGAAGATAAACAAGAAGAGATGGTCAAGACCATGCTCGAAACCAATACCGACGCTTTGCGCGGCGATCTGGAACGCAGAAAAGCCGTCGACTTTTTGGTAGAACATGCCGTAGAAGTCGAAGCGGAAGAGAAAGACGAAGAAGAAACAACAGAAGCATAAACGAGGCCTCGGGCCTCGCATAAGGAGGCAATCATGGCATTAGTACCTATGGTCGTAGAACAGACCAATCGCGGTGAGAGAAGTTACGATATTTATTCGAGACTGCTCAAAGACAGAATCATCTTTTTGACCGGAGAGATCAACGATCAGATCGCCGATTTGGTCGTGGCACAACTCCTGTTTTTGGAGTCCGAAGATCCCGATAAAGACATTCAGATCTATATCAACTCCCCGGGCGGTTCGGTGAGCGCGGGCTTTGCCATCTACGATACCATGCAATATATCAAACCCCACGTCTCTACCATTTGCGTAGGCCTGGCGGCATCGATGGGGGCATTTTTGCTCCTCGCTGGCGAAGAAGGCAAGCGCTATGCGCTCCCCAACGCCGACATTATGATCCACCAACCCTTGGGCGGCGCCCAAGGACAGGCGACGGATATCCAAATCCACGCGAAGAAGATTTTGAAGACGCGGGAACAGATGAACAAGATTATCGCCGAAAGAACCGGACAACCGCTGGAAAAGGTGGAAACCGACACCGATCGGGACTTCTTTATGTCCGCCGAAGAGGCGAAGGCCTACGGCATTATCGATGACGTCATCGAAAAACGTAAATAGTTAGGAGCATTCATGTCGAAAAATTCGGACGATTTGCGCTGCTCTTTTTGCGGCAAATCGCAACAACAGGTAGAACGCCTCATCGCAGGCCCGAATGTGTATATTTGTAATGAATGCATCCGCCTGTGCGATGAGATTTTGGAAGAGGAATCGCGCATTCGCGAGATTCCCCGCGAGGAAAAGCTGCCCACCCCGGCGAAGATCAAAGAGACCTTAGACGATTACGTCATTCGCCAGGAACGCGCCAAGCGCTCCTTGGCGGTGGCGGTATACAACCACTATAAGCGGATCGGCAATTTGGACCGCGCCCAGTCCGACGACGGCGTAGAGATCCAAAAGAGCAACATCCTTATGGTCGGCCCCACCGGAAGCGGCAAGACCCTTCTCGCGCAAACCATGGCGAAGATCTTGGATGTACCCTTCGCCATCGCCGACGCCACCTCTCTTACCGAGGCGGGCTATGTGGGCGAGGACGTAGAAAATATCATCCTCAAGCTGATTCAGGCGGCGGATTACGACATCGAAGCCGCCGAAAAGGGCATCATCTATGTCGACGAGATCGACAAGATCGCCCGCAAATCCGAAAACGTCTCGATCACCCGCGACGTAAGCGGCGAGGGCGTGCAACAGGCCCTCCTCAAGATGATCGAAGGCACCGTCGCCAATGTGCCGCCCCAAGGGGGCAGAAAGCACCCGAACCAGGAATTTATCCAGGTGGATACCACCAATATCCTGTTTATTCTCGGGGGCGCCTTCGACTCCTTGGACAAAATCATCGAGGCGCGCATGGGAAAAGGCGGCATCGGATTCGGTACGGAAATCAAGCGGAGCAAGCACGACGAGATCGACCTCTTAAAGCATCTCGAAGGCGAAGACCTCTTAAAATACGGCTTGATTCCCGAGTTTATCGGCCGTCTGCCGGTTACCGTGACCTTAGAAGAGCTGGACAAGGACGCGCTGGTGCACATCCTTACAGAGCCCAAAAACGCCCTGGTCAAACAGTACGAAGCGCTGTTTGCCATGGACAATGTGGAACTGGAATTCGAGGAGAGCGCATTGGAAGCCATCGCCGAAAAGGCGATCGCCAAAAAATCCGGTGCGCGGGGCCTGCGCGGCACCATCGAAGAGGTGATGATGGACACCATGTTCGAGATTCCCTCCTTCGAAGACATTCGGCGGGTCATCGTGACCAAAGAGAGCGTAGAGGGAACGGAAGACCCCGTTCTAATCAGAGACGAGCCCTTACAGAAGACCTCGTCGGACCAATAAGGGAAAGGCTCACTGCGGTGGGCCTTTTTGTATAAGGAGTATCTATGGCAACAGTAAAAAAACGAGAGGCATTTCCCCTGCTCGCCCTTCGGGACATGGTCATTCTGCCCCACGTCATCACCCACTTCGACGCCGCGCGCAAAAAATCCGTCGCCGCCATCGAGCGGGCGGATGCCGGGGACGGCTATCTGTTTTTGACCACCCAAAAGGATCCCGACGTGGAAGAGCCGGAAATCGACGACCTGTACGAAATCGGCACCCTGGTTAAGATCAACCAGATTCTGCGCCTGCCCGGCGACATCGTACGCGTGCTGGTGGAAGGCCATGCGCGGGGACGCATCGTCGCGTCGGATTTTTCCGACAGCTATATTCGCGCGCAAGTCGATGTCTTCGAGGAAGAAGAAGTAGACATGGACGCCGAAATGGAGGCGCTTTTGCGCATGGCAGAGGCGGATCTCGACGAATATATCGAAAAAAACAACAAGATCTATCCGGGACTTTTGGATTCGGTGATTAATTACGACACCCCGCAGACTTTTGCCGATACCGTGGCGGGCTATGTCAATTTACGGGCGGAAGACGCCCAGTCGGTTCTCGATGCGATCGACATTAAGGCGCGGCTCACCACTCTGCATATGGTGCTTTCGCGCGAGATCGAGCTTTTAACCATCGAAAACGCCATCGACGACAAGGTAAAGCGGAATATGAGCCAGAGCCAGAAGGAGTACTTCCTCAAAGAGCAGATGAAGGTGATCCGCCGGGAACTGGGCGAAGGCGGAGACGAGGAAGAAGAGATCGACAATTACCGGGAAAAGCTCGAGGAAAAGGCGCTCCCCGACGCCGTGCGGGAAAAGGCCGAGAAGGAACTGCAGAAGCTCGGCCGCATGAACAGCGCCTCCCCCGAATACGCGGGCATCACCAATTATTTGGATTGGGTCCTCGATCTGCCCTGGTGTGAAGAGGCTGAGGAGGACTACGAACTCGCCGAGGCCCGAAAGATCTTGGACGACGAGCACTACGGGTTGAAGGACATCAAAGAGCGGATCCTCGAGTTTATCGCCCTGCGCAAAAAATCCTCCAATGCCAAGTCGCCCATTCTGTGCCTGGTGGGTCCGCCGGGGGTCGGCAAGACCTCCATCGCCGCCTCTGTCGCCAAAGCGCTGAAAAAGCCCTATGTGCGCATGAGCTTGGGCGGCATGACCGACGAGAGCGAAATTCGCGGCCACAGACGCACCTATATCGGCTCTATGCCGGGGCGGGTGCTTACCTTGATGAAGCAGGCGAAGAAGAACAACCCGCTCTTTCTGTTGGACGAGATCGACAAGGTGGGCAACGACTACCGCGGAGACCCCGCATCGGGCCTGTTGGAAGTATTGGACCCGGCACAGAACAACACCTTTACCGACCGCTATATGGAGGTGCCCTTCGACCTCTCCAAGGTGTTCTTTATCACCACCGCCAATACCACCAAGACCATTCCCGCGCCGCTATTGGACCGGATGGAGATCATTCGCCTCGGCGGCTACACCCCCGAGGAAAAGCGCGAGATCGCGACGCGCCACTTGTGGCCCAAGCATCTCAAGGACGTGGGCTATGATCCCGAGGAGATCACCATCTCGGACAATGCCGTCGACACCGTAATCGAAAGCTATACGGGCGAAGCGGGCGTGCGCATGCTCGACAAGGAACTCGCGAAGATCGTCCGCAAGGTGACGCTGGAATATCTGGAACGCGACAAAAAGCGCGTGCAGATCACCAATCGCAACTTGAGCAAGTATCTGGGCGAAAAAAAGGCGCTGCGCGATACGGTGGAAGAGGAAGATCTGGTGGGCTATGTAAACGGCCTGGCGTGGACCTCGATCGGCGGCGTGCTCTTGGGGATCGAAGTCAATATCGTCCCCGGCAAGGGCAAAATGCAGCTTACCGGCCAGCTGGGCGATGTCATGAAGGAATCCGCACAGGCGGCGCTCAGCTATATTTGGAGCAAGAGCGAAGAGATCGGCATTCCCGCCGACTTTAAGGAAAAACACGACATCCACATCCACGTTCCCGACGGCGCCACTCCCAAGGACGGCCCCAGCGCCGGGATCGCCATGACCACCGCACTCTATTCGGCGCTGACGGAAAAGCCCGTAAACCGACTGGTCGCCATGACCGGCGAGGTCACCTTACGGGGGCGCGTGCTCCCCATCGGCGGCCTCAAGGAAAAGCTCCTCGCCGCCCAGCGGGCGGGCGTCAAGACCGTGCTCATCCCCAAGGCGAACGAGCGGGAGCTCAAGGAAATGGATTCGCCTTCGATCGCGCGGCTTACGATTATCCCCGTCGAAAGCATGGAAGCAGTCATCAAAGAGGCGATTGCCGATGGTCATTAAACAACTGGAGCTCGAGCGCGTCGCCGTCAAGGCGGCGCAGTACCCCGCGGCGGATCTGCCGGAGTTTGCGTTCTGCGGACGGTCCAATGTGGGAAAGAGCAGCTTTATTAACGCCATGTTCGGCCGAAAAAACCTCGCCCGCACCAGCGGCAAGCCGGGCAAGACCCGCACCATCAACTTTTATCGGGTCAACGACGCATTGCGCTTCGTCGACCTGCCGGGCTATGGCTACGCCGTGGCGTCGAAGAAAGATATGGACGCCTGGGCGAAGACCATCAACGAATACCTGGCCGAGCGCGAGAATCTTTCGGAGCTGATCCTCCTGGTGGATATGCGCCATGCGCCTTCGGCAAAGGATCGGCAGATGTACGATTGGATCATAGAGAGCGGATTTGCCGGCATGGTGGTGGCCACCAAGGCGGACAAATTGTCGAACAATCAGCGGCAAAAGGCCGTTTCTGTCATCAAGAAGACGCTCTCCATAGAAAACACGGATCTGATCTTTCCCTTTAGCGCCGTCGACAAAAAGGCGGTGCCCGAACTCTGGGACGTCATCGAAAATATGGCGGAATTTCATCGAAAACGGCAATAAAAAAACGGCGTGTTGTAGAACACGCCGTTTCTGTATTTCTTAGTCGACTTTTTCGAAGTCTTCTTTGCCTGCGCCACAGAGGGGACATACCCAGTCTTCGGGAATGTCTTTAAAAGCGGTGCCGGGCTTTACGCCATTGTCCGGGTCGCCTTCTGCCGGGTCGTAGATGTATCCGCAAACTGTGCATTCGTATTTTTCCATGAATAGAACTCCTTTCAAAAGTTAACTCTTTGTCTTACTCCTTTTATACCCTCGAGACCGAAATTCTAAAACCGAAAATTTAAAACCGAAGGGAAAAATATTTTACGCGCTCGTCCGAAGACCGAAACAAATCGCCGCGCAGGGACCGAAAAGAAAACAGAAAAGAATAAAAAAATAATCCCGTATAAGAAGCACAGAATTGGGTACAATAAAAATAGAATTAGGGGTGAAGTTTTGAAAGAGCTAAGAACCATCGAGGGATCTGTCGAGAGCGATATGCTTTCGCTGCGCGGCTTTATCGCCGAAGCCATGCGACAGGTATCCTTTTATATTTCAGATATAGATTTACAGTACGACATTCGGCTGATCATCGACGAGCTGTTGTTGAACGGCGCGCAGCACGGCAATGATTGGGACAGCGACAAAAAAGTATATCTGCTCGTGGAACTCGGTCCCGAGACCGTTTCCATCGTCGTGCGGGACGAAGGGCGCGGCATCGACACGGTGCGAGAGGCCTTCGATTGTTCCAGCACGCGATGTAACGGGCGGGGTCTGTTTTTGGTGGAATCCATCTGCGAATCGGTCCGATACGAGGGCAACACCATTCGCTGTCATATGAATATTTAGTGCGGCATCTTTTACAAACGCGGCCGTTGCTGTATAATAGATGAGTTAGAGGATTGGCTTGACCGATCCTATTTTTATGGAGGCTTTTGCCGAGAAAGGAATTGTATGGAATCCAGGGAAATCAGAAATATCGCCATCATCGCCCACGTCGACCACGGAAAGACCACATTGGTCGACGTATTGCTCCGCCAGTCCGGGGTGTTTCGGGACAACCAGGTCGTCGCCGAGCGGGTTATGGATTCCGGCGACATCGAAAAGGAGCGGGGCATCACCATTCTTTCAAAGAATACCGCCATCCGATACGGGGACACGAAGATCAACATCATCGACACCCCGGGCCACGCCGACTTCGGCGGCGAGGTAGAGCGGGTGCTCAAAATGGTATCGGGCGTGGTGCTTTTGGTCGACGCCTTTGAAGGACCCATGCCCCAGACCAAATTCGTCCTCAAAAAGTCCTTTGAATTGGGCCTCGATTTGATCGTCTGCATCAACAAAGTCGACAGAGACGGCGCCCGTCCGGACGAAGTGGTGAACGAAGTCCTGGATCTGTTTATCGAACTCGGAGCCGACGAAGACGTGCTCGACTCTCCCTTTATCTTCGCCTCGGCGAAACAAGGTTGGGCGAGCGAAGACGCCGAAACCAAAGGGGAAAATATGAAGCCCCTGTTCGATGCGATCCTCGAGCACATCGACCCGCCCACCGACGATGTCGATCAACCCGCGCAGCTCTTGATCTCGACCATCGACTACAACGACTATGTGGGCCGAATCGGCGTCGGCAAGATCGAAAACGGAACCATCGACAAGGGCGACGAAATGCTCCTCGTAAACGCCGCCCGGCCGACGCTCAGACGCAAGGTGAAGATCAACAAGATCTTCGAATTCGAAGGTTTGGACCGCGTCGAGACCGATGGCTCCTCCGCCGGCAATATCGTCGCGGTGACCGGAATCGAATCCATCAATATCGGCGACACCATCACCGATCCGGAACACGGCGAGGCGCTGGAATTCGTCAAAATCTCCGAGCCGACATTGGCGATGACCTTCTCGGTCAACAACTCTCCCTTTGCCGGCAGAGAAGGGGAATTTGGCACCTCGAGACAGCTTCGCAGCCGCCTTTACCGGGAGCTGGAGACCGACGTGAGTCTCAAGGTCGAAGACACCGACTCCACCGATGCCTTTAAGGTCAGCGGCCGGGGCGAGTTGCACCTTTCGGTCTTAATCGAAAACCTGCGCCGGGAAGGCTACGAATTTCAGGTTTCCAAGCCCGAAGTGCTGTTTAAGGAAATCGACGGCAAGCGCCACGAGCCCATGGAAAAAGTCACCATCGACGTGGGGCAGGAATTTATCGGCTCCATCATCGAAAAACTCGGCCGCAGAAAGGGCGAGCTGCTCACCATGCAGGAACCCAGCGGCGGGTACAGCCGTTTGGTATTTCGCATTCCCGCCCGCGGCCTGATCGGCTATCGCCAGGAATTTATGACCGACACCAAGGGCAACGGCATTATGAACTCCGAATTCGAAAACTACGCCCCCTATAAGGGCGACATTCCCCGCCGCAAGACCGGCTCCATCATCTCCTTCGACACCGGCGTGGCATCCGCCTACGGTCTGCACAACGCCCAAGACCGCGGCGATCTCTTTGTAGAGCCCGGCGAAGAAGTGTATGCGGGCATGGTGGTGGGCTCTTCCCCCAAGGGGCTCGACCTCGAGGTGAGCGTCACCAAAACCAAGAAGCAGACCAACGTCCGCGCCGCCGGCAGCGACGATGCGCTGCGCCTTTCTCCCATCGAGGACCTGAGCTTGGAAGAGGCGATCGAATTTATCGAAGACGACGAGCTGATCGAGATCACCCCCAAGTCTTTCCGCATTCGAAAGACCATTCTCGATTCCAACCGGCGGTACAAATCCAACAAGAACAAATAGGAGGGCAGTATGTCGAAGGAAAGAGCCTATGCATTCTTAGAAAAAAAGGGCCTCACGGCACATTTCATAGAAACCGAAGACTCGACCGCCACCGTTTCTATGGCGGCAGAAGTCCTGGGCGTTACCGAAGGCGAGATCGCCAAATCCCTTACCTTTCGCGACAAAGACGGCACGCCGATTTTGATCGTGATGGCGGGGGACAAGCGGGTCGACAACAAAAAGTTTAAGGCGACCTTCGGCACCAAGGCGAAAATGCTGTCGCCCGAAGAGGTGGCGGACGAAATCGGCCACGAAGTCGGCGGCGTCACGCCCTTCGGCGTAAAGGAAGGCGTAAAGCTCTATGTCGACGAGAGCCTTCGCACTTACGACATTGTCTACCCCGCCTGCGGCTCGGCCTACGCCGTCTGTCGCTTTCGCCCCGATGAATTGATCGAAGCCATAGACGCGGAAGGCGCGGTGGATGTGGCAAAGTAGAAGGAGGTTCTCCCTCTCTTTGCTATTTGTTGGATATTGTCTGTTATACTCATAGCAAAGGAGGAGAGAAATGGATACCGCTTACGGATTTATCGACGAAAGACGGGAGAAAAAGCGCAGAAAGAGACGGCGTCGCCGCATCCGCCGCCTGCTCGTATTCTTTCTCCTGATGGCGTACTTATTTTCCAACGGCACATTGCAAAGACTGTACTACAAGACCGACGGCGCCCGGGTAGAAGACGTAGTGAGCGCCGCCGAGGGTTCCGTCGCCTATGCGCGGGACCATATGCCCGACATACGGGAATGGGTGGCCGATACCATCGGACATGTGGCGCAGAGAATGTAATGCGAATAAAAAACAAAAGTGCTTCGGCCTTTGCCGGAGCACTTTTATTTTTGCCGCACTCTCTTTTTGAACCAATGCGCCGTCGGCGTATCGGCACGGAGAAGCGCTTCGGGCGTGCCTTCAAAGAGCAGATGCCCGCCGCGCTTTCCGCCTTCGGGGCCCAGTTCTATGATCCAATCCGCCGCGGCGAGAAAGCGGAGATTGTGTTCCATAATGATCAGGCTGTTGCCCCGATCGACTATTGTGTCGAACAGGCGCAGAATATGCTCCGCATCCCGGGGGTGGAGCCCCGTGGCGGGTTCGTCGATCAGATAGATCTTCCCTTCGTATTGGAGGCGGCTCGCGAGTTTTAAGCGCTGCAGCTCGCCGCCGGAAAGATCTGCCGTCGATTGTCCCAGCCGCAGATAGTCGAGGCCCACGGCCTCCAGGGTCTTCAAGCGGTGCAATATCTTGTCGTTTTCGGCGATGGCAAGGGCCTCTTTGGCGGTGAGGCGCAAAAAGTCGACGATGTTTTTGCCGCGGTAGGTATAGGAAAGCGCCTCGTCGGAATATCGGAGGCCGCCGCAGCTTTCGCACACCAGCTTTACGGGATCGGCAAAGGCCATATCCGGCTCGTGATAGCCCTTGCCGCCGCAATCCGGGCAGGCGCCCAGGGAGTTAAAGGAGAACAGGCCGGGGTCTTTGCCGGTGGCTTTGGCAAAGATCTTGCGGATGTCGTCCATAATCCCCATATAGGTCGCCAGGGTAGAGCGGGAGGAAATGCCGATGGATTTCTGATCGATCCGCACGGTGTCCTCGCTGTGCGCGGGGTAGAAGGCATCGAGAATCAGCGAACTCTTGCCCGAGCCCGAAACGCCGCAGACGGCGAAGAAAACACCTTTGGGGATGGTAAGGGACAGATCCTTGAGATTGTGTACCCGGGCGTGTTCGATCGAAAACGCGTCCTTCGCGCTGCGATACGACGGCTTGAGCGCAAGCGGCCGGTTGCGATAGACACCCGTGGGCGTCTGTTTGGGGAGGCGTTCGGGCGGCCCTTGAAAGAGCAGCTCGCCCCCTTCGTCGCCGGCGCCGGGGCCCAGTTCGATCAATTCGTCGGCGGCTTCGATCACCATGGGATTGTGTTCCACCACCACGACCGTATTGTGCTTATCCACCAGATCCCGCAGCACCTTTACGAGCCCCGCCACCTCGCTCGCGTGCAGGCCCGTGGTGGGTTCGTCGAAGATAAAGGTAAGATTGTTCAAACTCGATGCCAGCTGGCGGGCGATCTTTACCCGCTGCGATTCGCCGCCCGAAAGCGTCGCCACCGCGCGGGAAAGGCGCAGATAGCCGAGCCCCAGGCGGATCAGATGTCGCGTCGTCTCGGCGGCTTCTCTGGCGATGGGCGTGCCCAGCGGGTCGTCCACGGCATCGAGCCAGCGCACCAGTTCGGTGAGTTCCAGTTCGTTGACTTCGACGATATGCTTGCCCGCGACCTTCGAAGTCAAGAGCTTGGGATTCAGCCCGCTTCCGCCGCAGGTCGGGCAGGTGCTGTGCCGGGTCATGGCGAGTACGTCGTCGCGATCGACTTCCTTCAGATCCGAAATATCGCGGTTCACATACAGCCGCTCGAAGCGCGGCACCAGGCCGTCCCACTTCGCCTGATGGGGACCGTTTTTGGTATGAAAGGGCATAATCACATATTCCGCGTCCTCGGGGCCATAAAAAAATAGCCGGCGCTTCTCTTCGGGCCAGTCGCGGATCGGCAGATCGGGATCAAAGGTGCCGCCGGTGATCATCCAACGCCCCTGCCAGCCGGAAGGGGAAAGCGGCTTAAAGCGCACCGCGTAGTCGCGTAAGGACTTGTCTTCATCCACCAATTTCGAGAGATCCGTCTCGACAATCAGCCCCTTTCCCGCACAAGTCGGGCAGCGCCCCACGGCGGATTTTTTGGAATAGTCGGTGGCCGAGCCCAACGAGGGGACCCCGGCACGGGAAAACAACAGGCGGATCAGCGGGCCGATTTCGGTATAGCTCCCCAGATCGGAGCGTGCATTGGCGCCGATGGGCCTCTGTTCCACTACCAAGGCGGGGCTCAGATTCCGAAGGGACTCCGCCTCCGGGCGGGGAAAGAGCGGCATATGGCGCCGCAGATACTGGGAAAAATTGCGCGTCATTTGCCGCCGGCTCTCCGCCGCCAAGGTGGAAAACACCACCGAACTCTTGCCGGAGCCCGATAGACCGCAAAAGACGATCAGCTTTTCTTTGGGAAGAGACAGACTGATGTTTTTTAAGTTGTTCTGCGTCAGTCCCTCCAAAATGATTCGATCTTCCATGGTTCCTTCTTTCTGTTTCTGTATGGGATACATTTCACCTATACCCGAAGCAGGGTTTGGTACGCGTCGGCAAAGGCGCCTCGAACGCGCGCGGGCGAATTGCAAAAGCGGCTTTGCTGTGGGAAAATGATACGAGGAGGCGCTATGTTTACTTTCAGAAAAAAGCCGAAGACCGTATACGAAAAGGTCGTAAAAGACATCCCCTTGGATTCCGCCGAGGACGGCAGCTACGAACTCGCCGTCCTAAAAGGCGAAGAGACAGTCCAAAGTGTGTCCACCGACGCCTTGGACGTGGGCATAATGGAATACTTTGCCCGGGAACCCTTCAGCATTCCACACATCGAAAACTACTTTCGCAAGCACCGCGCCATGGAGGCAAAATCCCATTTTGAAAACTGGCTCTACGCCTTTGACCAAATGGACCGCCCTTTTTTGGGCCTAAGCATCCTCCTAATGCGCGACAGCGAAGTAACAGAAGCCGTAAAATTCGGCATATACCTGACCCAATTCACTGACCTGAGCCACAAGACGCAGGCGCGGAAAATCGTAGAAGAATTGGGCCGACACGACGCATTCAGCTACTACGCCCTCGACGCCCTCTTGAAGAGCGCCGATTCCACCCACGCATTTTACGAATTGGGATCGACGCTAACGGGCCGGGGCAAAGAAATTTATGAGACCATGGCGAAGGCGCTATTGGAGAAAGGACGAAAATGAAACTGGGAATCGTACAAGATATGGAGCTCGTGCAAAAGGGAAAATACCTCTGGGCGAGAGAAGGAGAAAACGAAGTGCCGATCCACGGAAAAATGCGCGCAAAAGACGGCGAGATCCGACCGGTATTTTTGTATAGGGAAAACAATGGACAAATCGCCGGCATGCTCGAAACCCCCTATATTCAGGTGGGGGAGGTAAAGCGCCTCAAAGTATTGGATAAGTCCAAAATCGGCTACTTCGTCGACATCGGCGCGCCCAAGGACATTCTGCTGCCCTTCTCCGAGGCCACCGAGCGCATCGCCGAAGGAGAGCGCTACCTCTTTACCATGTATGTGGACAAATCCGAGCGTTTGGCGATGAGCATGCAGATCAAAGACGCCCTACGGACCGACAGCCCCTATAAGCGCGGCGATACCGTAAAAGGCACCGTCTACCATACCGGCGACATGGGCGCCTTGGTGGCGGTGGACGACACCTTCGACGGCATGGTGCCCAAGCAGGAGCTCAAGGGCATATACCGCGCGGGAGATGCCGTAGAGGCGCGGGTACAGACCGTCCTCGACGACGGCAAACTCACCCTGAGCCTCCGCGACTACGCTCATATCGAAATGCAGCAGGATTCCGACGTCCTCTACGATATGATGGGCGAATACGGCGGCGTCTTGCCCGTGGGCGACAAATCCGATCCCGAAGAGATTATGCGCATCACCGGCCTTACGAAAAAGGCATTCAAGCGCGCCGTCGGAAAACTCTACAAAGAAGGCAAAGCCGTGCCCGGCAAACAAGAAACGAGACGCAAATAATGGAAGTTTTCGATCATGCGGAACTCGAAATCGTCGACTACGACCATAGGGGAAGGGGAATCGGCAAGGTAGACGGCGCCGTCGTCTTCCTCGACGGCGGCCATATCGGCGATGTGGTAGAAGTCGAAATCACCAAAAAGAAAAAGCGCTTCTACGAGGCGCATATTCTCCGCACCCTAATAAAGTCGGCCTTGCGGGCCAAAAACCCCTGTCCGTACACCGACTGCGGCGGCTGTGCGTTTCTGGAACTCTCCAGAGAGGCGGAACTGGCGTGGAAGAAAAAGCGCATCGAAGATGCCCTGGCGCGCATCGGCGACGAGCCCACACACGTCGAGGACGTCCTGGTGCGGGGCGGCGACAGCGCCTACCGAAACCATATGCAGTTTCACGTGCGCGACCGCAAACTCTGCCTCTACGGCAAAAACGGCGAATCCGTGCCGGTAAAGCGCTGTATGATGCAGACCGATAGCGGCAATCGCATCCTCTTCGCCCTTACGGGACAAAAATTCTTGGACGCGCTTTCCTTTGTGGGGATCCGCACCAATCGGGCGGGCGAAGTGCTCCTGATCCTCGTAGGGGATCAACCCTTGCGCGAAAAAACCAAAACCGCCGCCGTCGCCTTTGCCGTAGAGCACGGCGTAAGCGGCCTCTACTACTCCGAACGCAAATCGAAAAAGGGCCACTACGGAGAACGCCTCACCCATATTTATGGAAAGGCGGCCATTACCGAAGAACTCGCAGGCTACCGCTACGGCATCGCCGGCACCAACTTCTTTCAGGTAAACCCTGAAGGCGCCGAAGCCATCATCCGCGGCGTCGCCGATGCCGTCAAAGGCGCGGATACCGTCGTAGAACTCTACTCGGGCATCGGCATGATCACCCTGCCCCTGCACGAGGAGGCAAAAGAAGTCGTCGGCGTCGAAATCTCCGCCGATTCCGTCGACTACGCCCGCAAAACCGCCGAAGAAAACGGCGTCAAAAACGTTCGCTACATCGCCGGTGCCGCGGAGGACATACTGCCTCGATTGGTAGAAGAAGGCCCCATCGACGTCATCGTATGCGATCCGCCCCGCGCGGGCCTGCATGAGACCGTCGTCAAGAGCATACAAGAAGCCGCTCCCGCCAGCGTCATCTACGTCAGCTGCAACCCCGCCACCTTGGCGCGCGACATTCGCCTGCTGGGCGATGCGTATCGGGTAGAGCACGTGCAACCGATCGATATGTTCCCGCGTTCGGCCCATGTGGAGGCGGTAGTATTGATGACAAACCAATAGAAAAAAAGATTTGAGGGAAAGTGTATGTTAGAAAATAGACCTGACTTTAAAGATATAAAATCATTTGAAGAATTCAACAGATACTATTGGTATCGAGAGGAGTTATCAAAAGTTTGCAAGACTCTTGGATTAGAATATAGAGGAACAAAAAAGGAACTGAATCATATTATAGAAGAATATTTTAAGGGAAATAAAATAAAAAAATCTTCAAGGAATAAAAATAAAAAGATAACTGATAATATAACGCTAAATACCCCATTACTGGAATGTGGATTTTCATTCAATCAAAAATTTAGGGACTATTTTTCAGAGCAAACTGGAATTAAGCCATTTAAATTTAATGCGAATATGGCAGAAGCTTGGCGAAAAGTAAAAAGAAAGAACGACAAAAATTTTACCATTAAAGATATGTTTGATGTATATAATGGAGACTCTGATTACGCAAAATATGATAATTCTACTAACCAATGGAACCAGTTTGTAAAAGATTTTAACTTAGATGAACGTAGTGATAAATTTTCTAATAAGATGAAAGTTGCTGCAATTCTTTGGAACGAAGTGAGAGAATCTAACCAAAGTAAAGTATATTCAAAAGAGCTTCTAAGCAAATATGCAGATAAAATAAAAAAATATCGTAAATGAGTAAATTCTACATTATAGAATGTGTATTATATATCAAAAACATAAAACTCGATATGTTCCTGAATACGTACTAGTATAAAAACATCCATGATATGTTTGCCAATACGAGGAAAATACTAAAAAAGGCGATGATATGTTTGCGAAAACATAAAAACGAAATTTTTATCCATAGTGACGACTCGAGGCATGTGGAGACTATAGCGTTGATACAAAAGATGTAAATATAGAAATCCTGCATTTTAAGCAGTTTTATAAGCATTTTGTCTTCGATAAAGATGAAGAAGGATACGTCAAAAAGACCCAAAAAAACTACATGGACGTAAGAGTAGTTTTGCAACTGGTATGAGGAGACACAAAGAAAAATATAATAAGATAAAACCCATTTTATACTTTCTACAAGAGTAGCTTAAATAAGGCTGCTCTTTTTTTATTTCAAAGAAAGGAGGCAGGAATGAATTTTGATTATTTTTATAATAGGCAATCTGAGATTTATAACTTCATTAGGTTACCTATGGTATTAATGGAAGATGAGATTTTTGAGAGCATTTCTATTGAAGCTAAAGTTTTGTATTCATATATGCTTAATCGAATGGGTCTTTCATATAAAAATGGCTGGATAGATGAAGATGGAAAAGTCTTTATTTACTACACAATGGATGCTATTAAACAGCAATTTAACTGTGCTAATGATAAAGCATTAAAGATTATAAATGAGCTTGATACAAAATCAGGAATTGGATTGATAGAAAAGAAAAGACAAGGACTTGGAAAACCAAATAGGATATATGTTAAGGATTTTATGAGTGTTTTCTATGATTCAAATAATAGAAATCCAGATTTCCGAAAAGCAGAAGTCCAGACTTCCGATAATCGGAATTCAAGAACTCCGAATAACAGACTTCAAGATTTCCGAAAATCGGAAGGTAACTATAACAATATTAGTAATAATGAGTTAAGAAATAATGATTTTAATAAAGGGCAAAAGCCTTATGGAATATATAAAAATATATTTTTGACTGATGAAGAATACAAGGACTTAACAAATGAGTTGGGAAACAGAATTAATGAATACATTGATAGATTGTCGTCATATATGAAAGCAAATAACAGAGAGTATCAAGACCACAAGGCAACGATAATTAACCGGAACAACAAACCGTACCGCTTGTGTATAGTTTTACTATAGCACAGGCTTTTTCCGTTGTAAAGGCGTTCCGACCATTGTTTTTTCGAAAAATTGCAGGATTTCTCGACTTTTTTCACCCGCCCCCCACGTCATACATTAGGATTTTACCCCCTAAAAATATATTTACACTACTTTTTTTATGAAAATTTCATTCTTCAAGCGCCATATGATAACTCTTTCTTCACGATAAAGCGTCCGGCGGGGCGCTTTTTTTCGTGGATGAAAACTTCATACAAAAAACGGGCACCTGATGATGCCCGTTTCTTATTAGCGACGTTCGAGGTGATTTAATCGAATCCACGTTTCGTTTTTGCCGTCGGATTTTCTCGTGTAATCGTGGCCATTGGTGGCTTCCGTAATGGGATAGAAGGCCCAGTGGTTTTCGTTTACATCCGTAAAGTTTACGATGGCTTGTCGATTGGCTTGTACCCAGTCCTTATCGGCGTAACGATTCAAAACCCGATTGGTCAGGGTCGCCACTTCCGAGCGCTTAATATTTTGTGCGGGACGGAAGGTGTTGTCTTCGTAGCCTGCGATCCACCCCTTGCCGTAAGCGGCGGCGATGGCGTCGTGAGCCCAGTAATCATTCGCCACGTCGGTAAAGGCGATAGGCGCCGGGCTAAGTTTGTCGAATCGGGTGGCGATGGCCGCAAATTCCGCCCGGGTGATTTCTCCTTGGGGACGGAAGCTGCCGTCTTCGTAGCCCTTTAATATGCCCGCCGCTTCTGCCTTGGCGATGTAGTCGTAATACCAGGCGCTGGGAGCCACGTCCTTAAAGGACACGGCGGAAGCATCCGGTGCTTTTTCCATGAGGCGAACGAACATAGCCGCCACTTCCGCCCGAGTCATGGATTTGTCGGGACGGAAGGTGCTGTCCGGATAGCCGAAGAGATAGGCAAAGTGATCCCTGGTGTTCAGCTTGACTTCAGGCATAATCATGGATCCGCCTTTGTAATGAGTTCCCGGCGTCGGAGGCGTCACCGGTTTGTCCGGATTTATCGGCTTATCCGGCGTCGGAGGTGTGGGCGGCGTCGGTTTATCGATTAACAAGTTGTCGCCCACCATTTTTGTGATGGCTTTTTTGCTTGCATCTTTCTCTTCGATAAAACCGTAAGCTTCCTTTTGATCTTTCATCTTCCTTCCGTAGGAAAGGAATTTCAGATCCATGGGCGTATCTTTAGCATAAAGTTTATAGCCCGCTACTTCGATGGGTATCGCTCCGTTCACAGTGGCGTCCACGTATTTATCTCCGTCTTTATCGAGGACGCGGTAGAGAGGGGTGGAAGCGTCCTTGTAGCGAAGGCCTTGGGTTTCGTCCGCTCCATTGACGAGCGTGACGGTGTTCACTTCGTTGTCCTTAAAGATGTCCACGTGGTAACGTCCGCCTTCGACTAAGTTCGATGAATCTTTTCCCGCATTGGCCATGCCTTTTCCGAGAATAAAAGTCGCATCATCCTTCACGAGTTTCACGACGGGCGCAGATTTGAAGTGGGATTTTATTTCCGGCTTCTTCTCCGTTCCGTCGACGAGGACCAAACCTTTGGCGTGAATGGCCACGGCATCGGAAGAGGCACCTGCATAGTCCTTTCCCTTCGTCGTTTTATCCATCATGTTTTTCATGTAGTCGTAGTCGTTTTGGAAGGCGTGGTTCCCCGCTTCTACGACGCCGCCGGTGACGGTAACGTCAGTAGCATCGTAAATACCGCTCCCTGCAGGTGCTCCGTCAACCAGTTTTCGGCAGGCACCGCCGGAAATATGAGCATCATCTGCGACTACAATCTTATCCGAACCGACAATGCCGTGGCCGGCTTTCGTGCCGCTGTTGCCGCCGTAAACCTTGGCGGAACCGGAGATATTAACGACGTCATTTTGTATGCCACTATTGTCAATGCCGTGACCCGCCTCGAGCTTGCCGAAAAAGAAATATTTCCTAATGTTATCTTCATTGACATCCCCTACAGAGGAGCCCCCGGTGACGAGGCTATCGCCTTTGATTTCGACCTTAGGCACGTTTTTAATTCCGCTGCCCGCCGTGCCGCGTCCCGAACAAACACTTTGTGGCGTACATTGATCCTTTGTCGAATTGGAATCGCCGCCATGGACAAAGCCGTCAACGACGACCAGTTCCTTGACATCCTCTACGCCGTAGCCGGAGGATAGATTGTATGCTCGATATTTTAAATCATCTTCTAATTCTCCCTTTTTATAGGTGAAGAGGCCGTCACCTTGAACGATGGCGCCATTACTAATGGTGACCTTATTGGCACCGACGATGCCGGAGCCCGTGCGATACTCGTTTTTAAGCGCGTCGTCTTCAATCAAAAGATTATTAATGGTACCGCCCTTGACGTTGGCACCTTCAGTGACGGTGACATTGCCTGTGGTCTTTACACCGGCAGCACCTCGCTTAGGCCCATTGGCCTCGGCGTAACCATCTGAATTGAGCACGTTGGGAAAACCCGGCCCTATGACGGAGACCTTATCACCGGAAAGAAGAACGTCGCCTTCAGAAAGAATCATGGCATCTAAGTTTCCGAAGGTCGCGTATCCGCCCTCGACGACAGTATCGACATTTGTCGATGTCACATTTAATTTTCCCTTATCCATTTCGATGACGGCACGAGGAGCGAGGGCCTCTTGGCCGTTTTTCGGGTTCCCCAAGGCGCCTGTCACGGTGCCGCCGTGGATGTTCACCTGGGCATTTCCCTTGGCGAGAATGGTGGGACCGTGAAAGTAACTTTGATAGAAGCCCGCCAAATGGCTTTGTCCGCTTTTTTCGATTCCCTTGCCAAGATCCAGCTTACCGCCGTCCTTCACTTCCACGACGCCGACATAATAGTCGCTTCCCGGTTCAATACTAGGATTTGGCGTGGTGCCTGCACCGGGGCGAATGCCGTTCATGGCAGTAGGTGTGCCGCCGGCGACGATATTTAGATTCGTCCCTCGAATGGCTCCTCCCGGGTAGCGACCGTCACCGCCTTTGATGAGAATTTTCGTATAGTCTCCCGGTTTCGCCTGGCGAATGTCTATATTTACATTATCGGCAAGGATGGCAAAGGCTCCTTCGCCCTCCTTACTGTTTCCGGCTTTGATCTCAAAGCCTCGGTTGTTCGTGTCGGTCATCATAAAGTTCTTGGCGATAATGGCTTCGCTGGCCTTGGTGTCGTCGTCGCCGCCGACGATTCTATTGACATCAGCCATATTCTTTCTGTTGACATAAAGATAGCCAAAGTCCGTCACACCACTTGCTTTGACCTTTTCTATTATCTCTTTGTAATCTGTGGGTACATTCTTTTTTCCCTTAATTTCCTTCACCTCTACGGTGCCGGCGGGAAGGTTGACGGCGGCCATGTCCTTTGCGGCGATAATTCCGGAAAGATTGGTGACTGTCAGATTCCCTTTACCATGAATGGGGGCCACGCCTTCATTTCCGTAAATCTTCACGGCAGACAAAGTCAATGTCTTGCCTTCGGCAACATCAAGGCTGAGATTTTTTAATATCGCCGTCTCCCACACCTGGATGTTTGTTTTGATTGGTTTAAACATGGTTGGTTCGGTCACGTACTCCAACTCTGCCTTAATGGTCAGATTCTTTTTAATGGCAATTTCCACACCCTGAAAATCTTTCGGTTGTTTTAAGTCTTTCAGGATGATCTCGTCTCCATCTGCCGCATCTGTGACGGCCTGTTTAAATTCATCGACGGTGCTTACCTTATGGCTTGTCGCAAATGCCGCACGCGGCGCCATGACAAATAATGACAGGCAGATCACCGCAAGTAATCTCCACTTTCTCATTTTTACCTCCTTATCCTTCACTTCCTTTGATAGCTCCATTATAGTCAATAAATTTGCTTATTACTATGATTCCCATGATTTCTTTTCTACAACAAAAAACGGACACCCTCCATGTCCGTTTGTCCACGCTATTTCTTATTCCACCATCTCGTATTTGCTGTTGCCTAAAAAATCCACGCTGCGTTGGATTTTTCCTTCTTCTGCCAATTGGTCCAGGGCGCTGATAAGGCCTTCTCTGGTAAAGGAGAGGCCGCGCTTTTCCAGCTCCGGCAGCACGGCGAGGATGTCGTTGGCCGTGGAGATGGGGAAGAGTTCCGCCGCCGCTTTCAGGAGTTGGTCTTGGGAGGCGGTCTTGACCTTTTTCAGCTCGTCGAAGGGATTTTCCGTGTGGGGGGAGGTGGTTCTCGCCATGCGGATGCGGGCGAAGGTGGTGCGGCCCAGGTGCGAGGAGGAAATAAAGACGTCGCCGGTTTGCAAGTAGGGCAGGCGGCGGGATTCCTCCACGCTAATGTCCGTTTCCCCCTGTGGTGTAGCTATGCCACTTACATTTTTCAATAGTGGTGTATCTACACTTATTGGTGTAGGTTCAGCATCGGTTTTATCAAGAGCTATAGGAAAGGGCGACAAAAAAACAGTTGATAAAATTATGGGGAATTTAATCTTTTGGGTTATTCTATTCTCATCAATTATTACAATAGGCGGAATTTTACTTGCACCACATTTTTTAGATATGGTTGGAGCAAGTGGAGAAATTAAAGAATATGGTATCAGATATTTACGAGTAATTTTTATTGGTTCTTTATTTGTAAACTTTACTCAATCAGCAAACATGGTTATGCGTGGAGAAGGATTAATGAAAAAAGCCATGATGATAATGGGACTTGGAGCTTTACTGAATATCATTCTTGATCCCATTCTAATGAAATTAATGGGAAAATACGCAATAGAAGGGGCTGCACTTGCAACTATTACAACACAATTTGTTCAAGCGATAATAACACTCCATTACTTCAAATATAAAAGTAAAGCAGTAAAAATAAATAAAATCAAACCTGATCAGGAAATAAAAAAAGAAATGTTTGGCGTAGGGTCATCTGCTATGATGATGCAAATTTTATTTATGATTCAACAAACAATGCTATATAAAATGTCATTTAAATATGGCGGAGATACAAATGCTATCTTGATGGCAGCAACACTTAGAATATATGCCTTTTCATTCATTCCACTTTGGGGAATGAGTCAAGGTTTACAACCTGTAGTTGGTACAAATTTTGGAGCGAAAAAATCCGACAGAGTAAAAGAAGCTATGAAAGTATTTTCTATCGGAGGATTAGTTCTTGCATCAATATTTTGGATACCAGCATTAGCATTTTCAAAGAATATACTTTCTTTATTTGGAGTAGAAGAAAGTATTATAACTCAGGGAATAGGGAACTTTAGACTATTTTATTCTATCTTTATCCTATATGGAGTAATGGTAATGACTATAACATTCTTCCAATCAATAGGAAACGCTAAAAAAGCTGGCATAATAGTCATGCTAAGGCAGTTATTTTTATTCGTACCTGCTATGATTATTTTACCAATGATATTTGGAGTTAAAGCAGTATGGTTTGCAGAACCACTTGTAGATTTAATTATGATAATAGTTGGTGTAGTAATGATGTTTGGGGAATTAAATAGGATGGATAAAATTAGTTTGAAAAATTCAAGTAATGAATAATAAGTGGGTTTATTTAAAAGAATGGAGGGAAATATGCAAATAAATATAATTAAAGTAAATTTACCTTTTTTCTTTGGTTTACGCTGTTTATAAGCTAGATAACTCAGTTAAAAAATTAAATATAATTCTTATCAGAAAGAGTTTCATTCATTTTAGAGGACTAACCATGCCCAAGAGCAGGAGTCCTCTTTTTTTGTTCCTTGAACTTACAAGCATACATGAAGACTGAAAAACAGAAAACCTTATAGTAAAAGAATACTCATCTGATATTGGTAGATAAAAATCAATATTTTACATACATTTTAACACTTTTAAAAAGGGATGTGCAAAATCACAAAATTTCATTCTAAAAATAAAGCATTAAATTGTATCCAAATAGAGAAAGTTTGAGACCCTCCTTAAAGAACAGAATCATTACATAAAAATCAAATATTATATTTGACCTATTGGTATTCGTACAGGAATACTGATAGATCTTTTTCATCTAAATTTTTTAATTATTTAATTTTTACTCAAAAACACTTCCTTTGTCCTAAGGAATATAGAGGAAAGAAAATTAGGTTAAAAATAGGCTTGATTTCTTTGCCTGTGATATAGGAGGTGGAGTATGAGAGTAGAGAAGTTTGAAGGTGAAAAAGAAGTTGTAAAGACTGAATATACTGAAAGTGATTTAAAGGCAGAGCTTAACTTTTATCTATCGGATAAATTTATCCAGGATCTCTTTCTTTTAGATGAAATTAGCCTTGAAGAATATAGGAAAATTAGAAGAGAAAACATTAAAAGATTCAGACCTATTCTTTCAGAATTATTGCTATAAGACTTGATATATACTCATTTGTACGGGAATATAGCATTAGCAGAAAGGAGGTTGAATGGATGAAAAAGATAACAAAAATAGAAGCAAATCAAAAAGAAGAATCTACATTAAGAGTTGCTGCCTATGCAAGAGTATCGACTGATGAGGAAGCTCAGCTTGTGAGTCTTAAAACGCAAAAGGCACACTACGAAAAGATGATTGCAGAGGACAATTCATATACTTTTGCAGGTTTATACTTTGATGAAGGCATCACTGGAACCAAGAAAGAATGCAGGGATGGACTTCTAAAAATGCTAAAAGACTGTGAAGACGGAAAAATAGACTTTATCCTAACTAAATCCATCTCAAGGCTTGCAAGAAACACGACAGATTGTTTGGAAATCGTAAGAAGACTCCTTGATTTAAACATTGGTATCTATTTTGAAAAAGAAAACATTGATACAAGAACCATGGAAAGCGAGTTGATGTTATCCATACTTTCATCCCTTGCAGAAAGTGAGTCCAGGTCTATATCAGAAAATAACAAATGGTCCATAAAGAAAAGATTTCAAAATGGAACGTTTATTATTTCAAGCCCACCTTATGGCTATGAGAATATAGACGGAAAGATGGTAGTGAATGAAGAAGAAGGAAAAATCATAAAAGAAATATTTGAACAGTATCTTGCAGGTAAGGGAACACATAAAATAGCAGAGAACCTAAATAAAAGAAAGATTAAAGGACAAAAAGGAGCAAGCTGGCACGGGTCGACTATAAATGGAATCTTAAAAAATGAAAAATATATAGGCGACGTCATCTACCAAAAGACCTATACAGACGATACTTACAAGAGGCATAAAAATAAGGGAGAAGAAGACCAGTATAAAATAATAGATAACCATGAAGCCATTGTAAGTCGAGAGGACTTTGAAAAAGTACAAGACCTAATAAAGATAAGGGCTATAGCAAAAGGAAATGGAGAAAACACTAAAAGATACCAAAATAGATATAGCCTATCGGGGAAAATCAAGTGTGGAGAGTGTGGTTCAACCTTTAAAAGAAGACACCACTATAATGGCAAAAATAAATATATAGCTTGGACTTGCAGTGAACACCTTAAAAATATTAATAAGTGTTCTATGAAGTTTATAAAAGACAAGGACATAAAACTGGCATTTGTGACTTTAGTAAACAAGCTAATCTTTGGAAAAGATAATATCCTTACACCGCTTTTAGAATCCTTAAAGAGAGTGGACAGCAAGGAAGAAGTAGAGAAGATAAATAAAATAGAAGAAAGCTTAGAAAAACTAAAGGAAAGAAAAGAGGTTCTAAATAAACTAATAACTTCGGGAGTTTTAGATGCAAGTATTTACGCAAAAGAAAGCAGTGAAATTTCAAGTGAAGAAAGTTATCTACTCAGGGAAAAGGAAAGAAGTAAAAAAGCCATCCTTGGAAATGATGAAGAAATAAGAGAACTTGAAAAGCTAATAGGAATCTTAGGAAAAAGTGAACTGACAGATCGCTTTGAAGGTGACTTGTTTGAAGAAATTATAGACCACATTCAGGTTGTTAATAGAGAGACTCTTGATTTTCATTTAAAGTGTGGACTTGTATTAAGAGAGGAAGTGAAAGAAGATGTCTAGGTTATGCTATGGCTATACCATAAGAGATGGAAGATTAGAAGTTCAAGAAACAGAAGCGGAGAATATAAGAAAAATCTTTAAAAACTATCTTGCTGGCAATGCTCTTATAAAGTCAGCAGACCTTGCAGGCTTGAAGAAAAACAGCTCCAGTGTCAAAAGAATGTTGACTAATGAAAAATATTTAGGAAACGAAATCTATCCCAAGATAATAGATAGAGAAAGTTTTGAAAAGGCAGGTCAAATGTTAAAGGAAAGGGCAGTGGCCATGGGACGAGTTTGGGAAAAGGAAGAAGAGATTATTAAAGTTCCTTGCAAGTTTAGATATAAGAAGGAAGAGAATTTGCCCATAGATCCCTTTGAACGAGCAAGCCACAAGTACAATTTAATCGAGGTGATAGATGATGAATAGCAAGGTCATAGTAATACCAGCGAAGAAGAAAAAAGGAAATTCCATCAAGGAATCAGAAAAGAAGAAACTAAGAGTAGCTGCCTATGCAAGGGTATCAACAGATAGTGATGAACAGGCAACTTCTTATGACACTCAAGTAGAACATTACACAAACTATATTAAGAAAAATCCAGAATGGGAATTTGCGGGAGTTTTTTCTGATGAAGGAATCAGTGGAACCTATACCAAGAAAAGAGCTGGCTTTAATAAAATGATTGAAGAAGCCATGGAAGGAAACATAGACTACATCATCACAAAGTCCATATCGAGGTTTGCTAGAAATACACTAGACTGCTTAAAGTATATTAGAAAACTAAAAGAGAATAACATCCCAGTTTACTTTGAAAAAGAAAACATCAACACTATGGATGCCAAGGGAGAAGTCCTCCTTACCATTATGGCATCTCTTGCCCAACAGGAGAGTCAGTCCTTATCACAAAATGTGAAGCTAGGCTTTCAATATAGATTTCAACAAGGTCAAGTCCAGGTAAATCATAATAGGTTTTTAGGCTATACAAAAGACGAAGAGGGAAAACTTGTCATCGTTCCTGAAGAAGCAAAAATTATAAAAAGAATCTACAGAGAATATTTAGAAGGAGCAAGCCTACGAGATATAAAGGAAGGGCTTGAGAAAGACAAGATAGTAAATGGGGCAGGGAATAAGAAGTGGCATATATCAAACCTCAATCAAATATTAACTAATGAGAAATACATGGGGGATGCCCTCTTACAAAAGACTTATACTGTAGATTTCCTAAATAAGAAAAGGGTAAAGAATGATGGAATTGCACCTCAATATTATGTAGAAAATAGTCACGAAGCCATCATACCAAAAGAAATCTTCATGCGAGTCCAAGAAGAAATGGATAGACGAGCTAATATGGTGAGCGGCAAAGGAAAGAGAAGAATTTATTCCAGCAAATACGCTCTTTCAAGTATTGTCTACTGCTCTAAATGTGGGGATATTTACAGGAGAATAGCATGGAATAATAGAGGAAAGAAATATACTGTTTGGAGATGTTGTACAAGAGTAACCCATGGACCAGATGCCTGCCATGCAAGAACCATAAAAGAGACTGATCTACAAGAGGCGGTTGTGGAAGCCATCAATCAGCTTATTTCTGAAAGTAGTGAATTAAAAGAAATAATAAAAGAGAATATAGAAAAAGCCATCACAGGTGATGGAAGTAGTGGAATAGAAGAGATAGACAAAGAAATGCTGGCGGTTCAAGAAGAACTTTTAAGAGTTGCTAATGCCAAGAAAGACTACACAGACCTTGCAAATAGGGTGGAAGAGCTAAGGAATGAGAAAGAAAAGATACTTCTAGATTTAGCGGAGGAGAAGAATGAACAAAGTAGACTAAAGGAATTAGAAGGATTTTTAGACAATCAAGAATTAGAAATAGAAAGATACGATGAAGATTTAGTAAGGAAACTAGTAGATAAGATAGTAGTATATGAAAAGAAGCTTAAAGTGATATTCAAATCAGGATTGGAATTCGAGATTAGCAAATAGACAGCTCTAGATATAGGGCTGTTTTTGCTTTATATAATACATGACATATGACCTACTACAAGATTGGATTGAAAGTTCAGTTTATGGTTTTGTTTGAATAAATTTCGTTTTATATTTTAAACATATGATGATACCCTAGTAAGGAAGATTATCCAGAATGTTAGTGTTTATGATGACCACTTTGTAATATGCTTTAAATCTGGAATTGAAATGGAAGTATGATTTAATACTAATATAAACCGTCAATTAAGAGTTAGGTTCTCTTGATTGGCGGTTTTTGCATTGACTTTTACATGATTTATACATGTGATATTATCAAAAATGTTGTTTATAAGGTTATTGATAAGGAGTTGACCACATGAGTGATGTAATAAGCTGTTAGATGAAGCTATTAAAGAAACCGAAAACTTGTACGAAGGAGAAGTCTTTATTTTTAAGGATTTGTTTAAAGGATATGTATGGAACAGGATACCGAGAAAGGACTGTACAAATGTCTTAGTAGATGTTTTTGAGATATTTTAAATAATATAAAAAAACACCTGAATAAATTCTCATATAACTATTGACACAAGAGAAAAACAATAATATAATAAATATACAACGTATGAATGATTGTCCAAGTATTCAGATGAAATGATTTAAAAGGAGGTCATAATATGACTAAAAAATTTAATTCAATTGAAAGATGTGACTGCAATGTAATTCATGAGGATATTGTAAATCAAGTTAGAGATAAAATGCCTCAAGAAGAAAGCCTTTATGATCTAGCAGAATTATTTAAAGTATTTGGAGATTCAACACGAATCAGGATATTATGGGCTTTACATGAAGCTGAAATGTGTGTTTGTGATATCGCTGTATTACTTAACATGACACAATCAGCAATTTCCCATCAGCTGAGAGTTTTAAAACAAGCTAATTTAGTGAAAAACAGAAAAGAAGGCAAAGTAGTATATTATTCATTAGTTGATGATCATGTAAGAGAAATATTTGACCAAGGTCTAATTCATATCAACGAGAAGTAGTAATGCGGTAGAATAGAATATTTTTTGAAGATATTTGGGAATATATTTAAGTCTTCATTTCAAATGAGCAATGCTTCAAGAAAATTTGAAAAAGACTTGTAGTATTCAAAATAAAATTACAAATAATATTTATGAGGATTTAATAATGAAAAAGAAATTTATACTTGAAGGTTTAGATTGTGCAAATTGCGCGGCAAAAATGGAAAAGGCTATTAATGAGCTTGATGGAGTGAAAGAAGCTACTGTTAACTTTATGACCACAAAACTCGTTATTGATGGTGAGGATGAAAAAATGCCAACAATAATAGCAGAGGCCGAAAAAATAGTTAAAAAAATCGAACCCGATACAACTATGAAAAAGGCTTAAAGGAGGCTATTTAGTATGACAAAACGACTATGGCGAATAATTATTGGTGCAGCCGTGTTAGCTACAGCAGTATTGCTTAGTTTAAATAACGAATAATATTTAGGAGGATTTAATAATGAAAAAGAAATTTATACTTGAAGGTTTAGATTGTGCAAATTGCGCGGCAAAAATGGAAAAGGCTATTAATGAGCTTGATGGAGTGAAAGAAGCTACTGTTAACTTTATGACCACAAAACTCGTTATTGATGGTGAGGATGAAAAAATGCCAACAATAATAGCAGAGGCCGAAAAAATAGTTAAAAAAATCGAACCCGATACAACTATGAAAAAGGCTTAAAGGAGGCTATTTAGTATGACAAAACGACTATGGCGAATAATTATTGGTGCAGCCGTGTTAGCTACAGCAGTATTGCTTAGTTTAAATAACGAATGGTTACAGATTGCTCTCTTTATAATAAGTTACATTATTGTAGGTGGAGATGTTGTAAAAAGAGCTGTAAAAAATATTTTTAAAGGTCAAGTTTTCGATGAAAGTTTTTTAATGAGTATTGCAACAATTGGTGCATTTTTTATTGGTGAGTATCCTGAAGGTGTTGCAGTTATGCTGTTTTATCAAGTTGGAGAACTGTTTCAAAGCTATGCAGTTGGCAAGTCGAGAAAGTCAATTGCAAGCCTTATGGATATTCGACCAGATTATGCAAATGTTAAAAAAGGTGATGAACTT
>NZ_LR134523.1:460000-1147500 GCF_900638585.1 Aedoeadaptatus ivorii | reverse complement strand
AAACATTTTTATATTCCATATATGCATAGTCCATTTTTTCTTTACCTATAAAACCATTATTTTCTATATATTTTACTATAGCATCAGGAAAATCTGAGAAATCTTCCTTGGTAAAATATTCATTTTTCTTGTTTGTTTCAGTATCCAAAGCCTTAAAATCACTATTAAAATTATTTTTAAGTGGGGAATAGGATATGTTAGAATAAACTACTAAAATTCCAATTACTATAATTAAAACGCCTAAAAGTACCATAATTATATTTTTATTTCCCTTCATTTAAATCTTCTCCATATTTTGCAACCTTTTCCAGGCCATCATAAAATTTACCTACAAATTTACATGCTTCTACTAATTCTGATTGGGAGAAATTTTCAAAAAGTAAATTTAAGGTCATAAGATTTTTATCTTCCATTTTTTTTGAATAACTTTCAAATTTTTCAGTAGGAATTATGTTTATAGAATTGTTATCGCCTTTTACAAGTCTTATGAAATCTTTTTTTATTAGAGGATTTGCAAGTTTTCTCACATTTTGCCTAGAACAACCCATAAGCCTTCCTATTTCACTAAGGTTTTGAATCCCATCTGTTGCTGATGCGATTGCAAGCATTAGCCATTGTTTCATTGTAATATCTGTTTGAATTTTTTCGCATGCCGTTTGAAGCCTGTTTGCAATAATAAATATATTTGCAAATATGAATTGCTTATTTTTTATGTTTTCCATATCAGCTCTCCTATAGTAGTAACTAGTTACTACAATAGTATATTGATTTTATTATATTGTCAATACATAGATAGAGTCCATATAATTGTGTAAAAAAATAGGCCATTTGAAAACTCGCAAATGCTTAAATTGGAAAACACTTATGAAGTATATCATTCAACTGACTTGCACTTAATCTGACAATTCAAGCTTAATAAAACTTTACAAGTTTGAGTTCTCTTTTTCTATTTTACACATATATTATTAATAATAATAAATTTTCCAAGACTATAATATCTTTTATTATCGCAATAAGCTCTATATTATGAATAACTTCGTTTATATAATGTACTGATATTTTAAGAGAGTACATTGTTATATTCCTAGATAATGCACCAATTCTAAAACTTGTAAAATTAGATTATGTATCTATTATTAGTTCTAAATATTATTATGCTTCTAAGATAAATATAAAGGCTTTTAAACAAGAATTTAACCATGTATATGAAAATAAAAATAAAAATGATATAGAAAATATGACACGAAACCTATAGATAGGATAAAAAATCTATATTCTAAAAATACACCGATATAGAGTGACCCCAAAAAGTTGGATTTAATCGAGTGAGAATTTTGTTGACATATTAGATTTAAGAGTTTATTCTAATAATAGACCGATGGTCGGTTAGTATGGTGAGGATGGTTTAATGGATAATAAAAAAAGACGTGAGAGAATGGATTATTTCGATAGAAAGTCTGAGATATTAGATATGGCTAGGGCAATGTTTATTTCTATTGGATATGAAGATACTAGTATTAATGATCTAATAAAAAAACTTGGTATAGCTAAGGGGACTTTCTACCACTATTTCAAATCAAAAGAAGAACTGCTAAATCAGGTGATTAATGAAGTCAATAAGGAGATTGTAAAAAACATTAGTGAGGTTGCATCATCAGATAGATCACCAGATGAAAAGTTATTTATGGCTATATCAGCTCTTAAGGTAGAAAATCATAATATGATAACTAATCATATGCATAAGCCTGAAAATGCTCTGCTACATCAAAAGACTCTAAATGGAATTTTAAAAGATGTGACACCATATTTTGAAAAAATCATAGAAGAGGGCAACAGGTCTAATGTTTTTTCTTGTAAATACCCAAAAGAGAGCATGTACATATTTTTATGCTCTGCTATTAATCTATTAGATGATGGTGTTATTAATTTAAATAATGATGAAAAAAAATCCATATTCAAGGCACTTATAGAGCTTTTAGCTAGTATGTTAGGCATAGATGTTGATAAGATTCATAGTTTAATGATTAGGAAGGATTAAAATGAAAACATTTATTCTTTTATGGATAGGTGAAATGATAGCAAATATAGGAAGTGGCATGACAGCTTTTGCCCTATCGCTATATGTATATAATTTCACTGGTAAAGTATCTGATATTGCTATGTTAAATCTTATATCATTTTTGCCAGCTATATTGATAAACCCTATAGGTGGTATATTAGCAGATAGATATGATAGAAGGGTTTTAATGATTATGGGTGATGTATTATCTGGATTGTGCCTACTTTATATTTTATATATTATTAGAACCAGTGTTAATATGTCAGATACAATAGTTCCCATATTTATAGCTATCGGGGTTAGCTCTATATTTTTAGGCATATTGGAACCTGCATATAAATCGACCGTAACAGACCTTGTCTCATCTGATAACTATGGTAAGGCCAGTGGGCTTTTGCAGCTGGCGGCTAGTTCTAAATTATTGATATCGCCTGCTTTAGCTGGTATTATCCTAGCTAAATCTAACATAGATCTAATTCTTCTTATAGATATATCGACAGTATTATTTACTATTATTATACTTACAATAATCAGAAACTCTCTAAAAAATGATGAGAATATAACAGAAGAGGACATAGATAAAACCACAACTAAAAAGAATATAATAAAGGAATTAAGAGAGGGTCTTCAAATAATAAGGGGCAATAAAGGTGTTAGTAATTTGGTTTTTCTTATGTTTTTAGCTTGTTTTTTGATGGCTTTTATCCAAGTTCTAGTAAGACCAATGATATTAAATATTGCTAATGAGAAGATGCTTGGGATAGCTGAATCTATATGCGCTTTTGGGATTTTAGTAGGTAGTGGTTTTATAGGAATAAGAGGTATAAAGCTAAAGTATGCTAGATCTCTTGGAATAGCAGGGATAGTTTCTGGTATTTTTATATCTTTGGCTGGATTTTCTAGTTCACTAATATTTATTGTTATATTTATCTTTGTGTTTTTTATTACTCTACCATTTATCAATGCAAGTGCTGATGCGCTCGTAAGAAACTCTATTCCTAATAGACTCCAAGGTAGAGCCTGGGGTATTATTGGCTTTCTAACTCAGATAGGAATTGTGGCTGCCTTTCTAATATCAGGACCTCTTGTAGATAATGTTTTTGAACCTATGATGAGAGAGGACGGTATATTATCTAACACTTTTTTAAGAGTTTTAGGTGTAGGACCAGGTAAAGGTATAGGCTTACTTTTAATAATAGTTGGTATACTATTTTCTATAGTATTTTTGTTTACATTAAATAATAAAAATATAAGTCAAATGGAGGAAAAAGATGGAATATAGATTTTTAAAAAATGACCTAAAAAAGAATTTTAAAAATAATATCATAATAACATTGTTTATATCGCTTTCAGTAGCGGTTATTATATCTGTGTTTTTGACTTGTTTTAGTTTATTTAGCTCTATTTTTTCACTATATGAAGTAGCTAGGCCTCCTCATTTTTTACAGCTTCACAAGGGTGAAATAAATATAGATGAGATAAAAGAGTTTAATAAAAATATAGATTATGTAGAAGACTCTCAAGTTATAACTTTAATAAATGCCTATGGAAGTGATTTTAATGTAATTAAGAAAGATAAAAGCAAAGCTAATACAAGCCTTGAAAATTTTAAATTGGATATATCTATAGTTAAGCAAAGTGAAAAGTTTGATTATTTATTAGATAAGGATAAAAGTATACTAGAGCTAAAAGATGGAGAGATAGCTGTTCCTAGGATTCTTCTAGAAGATTATGACATAGAGATTGGAGATACATTAAGATATAAAACAGATGATGGATATAGAGAATATAAAGTATCTAATATTATGTATGACGCTCAGATGAATACGAGTATGGCGGGATCTGTGAGATTTTTATTATCTGATAGCGATTACAACGATATTTTAAAAAACTCTGAAGATACTGAGTATATGATAGAATCGATTTTTAAAGATCCTGACTATGCAAATAGATACCAAGTCAAGTATGAAGAATCTGGACTTCCTAAAAATGGTCAAGCAGTAACTTATAATCTAATAGTGACTATAAGTGCAATCACAGATATCTTAAATTCTCTGATGTTTTTAATAGCCGGTATTATATTTATGATCATATCATTAGTCTCACTAAGATATGTGATTATGATGGAGATAGAGGAAGATAGGCTTGTAATAGGTAATATGAAGGCTATGGGAATATCATATAGGGATATCAGAAATCTATACCTAAATAAGTTTAGCTTGCTCTCATTTGTGGGCGTAGTACTTGGATATATAATATCTAATATTTTCACACGATTTATGACTGGTAGAATTGAGAGGATATTTGGACATATCAATATAGGTCTTCTAGGATATATGATATCTATTGTTATAGCTTTGATAATGTATTTAATAATAACAACATTTGTTAAAGCTATACTAAAAAAGATAAAAAAATTATCGGTTATTGACATCGTGGTAAAAAATAAAGGTTTTAGTAAAAGTAGTGAGAAAAAAATAAAAAGACTACCCAATATGCCTATCGATATAGCAATGCCTATTCACAATTCAAAAAGTGGATATGGGATTATAATTTTGCTCGTATTTGCTAGCTCCTTAGCTATGATTTTTCCGACAAGTATGAGCAAGATATTCGATGGTGATGAGTTTTTATCATACATGGGCATAGAAAAAAATGAAGCTTTCATAGAGATATATGAAGCGTCAGGTCGTAAAGATAGTATCCATGAGATATCAAAAACTCTAGATGAATATAGTGATTATATAAGTTATAAAACTAGTGATATATATCGTCAAAAAATCACGAATGATAAATATGACAGCATATCTGCTCAGATAGAAGTCGGAAACAATATAGCGGATAACATAGAATATATAGAAGGTAGACATGTAGATAATGGAAAAAAAGAAATAGCAATATCTTATATGATAGCTGAAGAACTTGGGCTAAGTATAGGTGATGATATATCTATAAATGAAGCGGATAAAGATATAAGGCTAAAGATTGTTGGGATCTATCAGGATATCACTAGTGGTGGCAAGACTGCTAAGACTGCTTATAAATTCAATGGTTATGATTTTCAAAAATCTGTATTTTATATAGATGGTGACTATGAGAAAATAAGTGAAGATTTAAAAAGTAGTCTTAAAAACTTAGAAGTTCTAGACGATAATTATAAGATATATAAAAGTGATGAGATGGTTAAACAGATTTTTGGCCCTGTGGCTAGACAACTAAAAAAAGTATCTCTGATTGTATCAATTATCGCACTTTCGATTGTTTTTATAGTGGTGATATTATTTGAAAAACTTAGAGTTATAAAATATAGCGATTACTTTTTATCAAAAAAGCATATGGGTATAAAAACCAAAGAGATAATAAAAGAGGAGATATTAGCTAGTGTTTTCTCGGGATTAAAGGGATTTGTTATAGCTATTTTAGTTCTTCTGCTTACCATATCTTCTGTCATAAGTATAATATTTACGATTTTAAATTTAGGAATTTCAAAGATAAATGTAGAAGTAACTTTGGCTGATTTTAGATATGTGCTTATATTGTTTATTGTTATTATAATTTCAACTTATTTAGGAGCTAGAAATGTAAAAAATCTCAACATAAGAGGTGAAAACATATGATAGAGATAAAAAATATATATAAAAAATTTGGTGATAACCTGGTATTAGATAATATAAGTTTTAGTGTTGAGAATTCTGAGTTTGTAGCTATTATGGGTAGTTCTGGATCTGGTAAATCTACACTTTTATATTCTATAAGCGGAATGGATAAAGTAGATAGCGGTAGTATTATATTTGATTCTAGAGATTTAAATGACCTAAAAGATGAGGAACTAGAAGATATTAGACTATCTAAGATGGGCTTTGTTTTTCAGAAACCATACCTATTAAAAAATCTTTGTGTACTAGATAACATTATGTATCCAGCATTAAAACTAAAGAGAGAATCAAAAAAAGATATAGAAATGAAAGCTAATACATTATTAAGTAGTCTTGGCATAGAGGATATAAGATATATGAGTCCGAGCAATCTATCTGGTGGGCAGTATCAAAGAGTGGCAATAGCTAGAGCTTTAATTAACAGTCCTAAGATATTATTTGCAGATGAGCCTACAGGAGCATTAAACTCGAAAATGAGTAAAAGTGTAATGGAGATATTTAAGAATATAAATGAAGACAATACTATGATAATAATGGTAACTCATGATATGAATGCTGCTGCATATGCGAATAGAGTAATATTTTTAAAAGATGGAAAAATTATGATTGACACTAAAAACACTGATAATATATCAGAAAATATAAAGAAAATATCTAGTATTATGGAAAAATTAGAGGTTTGACCCTCAAAATCTAAAAACTGAATATTTTAATGTGGAAAGTAAAAATGAAAGACATCCATTTTATTTAGAAATTTGGAGGAAATAATGATAAAGACAATAGGAATTGTGAGTTTATCAAGTGGTGTTTTGGGGGAAAGTTTTGTTGAGCATGAAATAAAAAATGGAATAGATAGATTATACAAGCTAGGAGTCGAAATATAATTTTTACCTAATTCTTTGAAAGGTATAGACTTTTTAAAAAATAATCCAGAACTTAGGGTAGATGATTTGCTGATTGCTTTTGAAGATGACTCTATTGATATGATTTTATGTGCTATTGGTGGAGAAGATACCTATAGATTAGCTCCTTATTTATTTGAAAGAGATAGATTAAAAAATATTGTTAAACAAAAAGTTTTTTAGGTTTTTCTGACTCAACAATGAATCACTTCATGCTAAATAAGTTTGTTATAAAAACATTTTATGGTCAGGCATTTTTGCCAGATGTATGCGAACTATCTGATAATATGCTAGCTTATACAGAAAAATACTTTTTAGAACTTATAAAAACAGGGAAAATAAATGAGATCCACCCTAGTGAAGTGTGGTATGAAGAAAGGGAAGATTTTAGCGAGAAAGCTATAGGAGTAGAAATGAAAAGTCATCCTAATACCGGTTTTGAGCTATTAAGAGGAAATCCTATATTTAGTGGAAAAATTTTAGGCGGATGCATAGAATCAATATATGATATGTTCGATAATTCTAGATTTAACGATACAGTAGAAATTTGTAGCAAATATAATTTATTTCCAACCTTGAGCAATGGGAAAATAAGATTTTACTTATAGAATCAAGCGAAGAAAAATCAAAACCTGATTTATATAGGAAAATGATACTTGCTCTAAAAGACTACGGCTTGTTTGATGTATTAGCTGGAGTGTTAGTAGGAAAACCTCAAAATGAAATCTATTACGAGGAGTATAAATCTATTTTATTAGAAGAAATCACTAATAAAGATTTACCAATTTTATATAATATAAACATTGGACACTCAACACCAAGATGTATAATTCCTTTTGGGGTAGAAGCAGAAGTAAATGTAAGTAAACAAATGATACCCTTTAATTAATAAACAAAATTGAGCGGAGCTATAGGTTGATTTTCTTTACTTTAGAGTTACATAATAAATTACAAGATATTTACTGATTGACCTATTCCCACATACGAGGCTTTTGAAAAATATCAAATTTTAACTATATTGACCACTCAAGCCATGTTGAGAGTGTCGTTTTGATGTCAAGAGTTGCACCCAGTAAGTAAATAAAGAATTGAAAATAAAGGCTTATTCATAGGCTATCATTAAAAGGTAACGGTAACTTGGAATAAGCCCTCTTTTTTTCGATAAAAATAGACTAAGTGGGAACATATCCATAAGGTAGAGTTGACACTTGGGAATGGATAACAAGGAAAAATGCACCCACTTGCACCCACCTGAATAAGGGAGGGTTTAGAAGAAAGTATCTGTATAGAATGAGTAAGAATAAAAGAAGTAAGCTCAAATATTTTCGAGAAGAAATCCAGGAAAGAGACAGTAGAGTTATTCATTAAGGATATAGAAAAGTAGGAACTTATTACAGAATTTGATAAAAATATATGGCTTAGCATGGTGGAATATTTGACGGTTCATCATGATGGAAGGATTGAATTTACATTCCTTGAGGAGAATAAAGTGAAAATAGAAAGATAGAGCAGAGACACTTTGCTTTAGGGCGAGTTTTTTGCGATTTTATGGAAAGTGAGCTTGACATTTTTGTAGTAGGAATTATACTATATGTAAAGCTGGCTTTCCGTTTCAGGAGGAGATGTAATGTGAAAAATAGACTTGAAGAAATTAGGAAAGAAAAAGGAATAACACAAGAAGAACTTGCTAATGCTCTTGAAGTATCAAGGCAGACAGTTGGTTCTTTAGAGAATGGAAGATATAATCCATCTATAATTTTGGCATTTAAAATTGCTAAGTTCTTTAATTTATCAATTGAAGAAGTATTTATTTACGAGGAGGAGATATAAAATGAAGAAATACAAGTATTGGATATTAGCTTCTTGTGGAGCGTTGTCATTGATTATCGGAATATATTTGGAAAGAAATTATTCTGAGACAGAAAGTGTTTTAAAATCATTACCATATATTCTGGTGGGTATAGGATGTGGTTTATTTGGACATGGTGTTGGAGAAATAATAAAAGTAAATACATTAAAAAATCGCAGAAACATATAAACAGTTAGAAATAGAAAAAACGATGAGAGAAACAGTACTATTTCGAATATAGCAAAATCAAAGGCGTATGATACTTTTATTTATATTTTTGGAGCAGTATTGCTCTATTTAGCAATAGCTGTTTCAGATATATTTACTATTATTGTGGTAGTGATTTCATATCTTTGTGTTGTAGGAATAAATGTCTATTATCATATCAAATAAAAAAAGAGATGTAGAAATTAAATTTAAGCCTTGACCTGTCCACTAGGGACTGAGCTATCCTTTAATCAAGGAGGTGTTAAACCATGCTAAGAAATAAAATTCAAGCGAAAACAGGTTTGACTAGAAAAGCAATCGAGTATTATGAAGAAAAAGGTTTGATTCAGCCGTTGAAATTAGAAAATGGCTATCGAGATTATCGTAATGAAGATTTAGTTACGCTAAACAAAATCGCATTATTTAGAAAAGTGGGTCTAAGAATATCTGAGATAGAAGAATGTTTATCGTCCAATGGTAACTCACTTTCTTCTATGCTTAGAAAAAAAGAACATCAGTTAGATATTGAACAAAAAAGAAAAGAAGTTATTGAACTGATGGTGAAGAAAGAATGTCAAACTGTAATCGATGATAAAATCGCCTTGATCGAAGCAGAGGAGAGCATTTATGAAAAGTTAGCAAATGCCTTTCCTGGCTATTTTGGACAGCTAATATTTTCTTCTTATCAATCATTTTTGAATGAAACATTGAATGTAGAAGGAAAAGCTTCATATGAAGACTTTGTAGCCTATTTAGATAATTTACCTTCATTTACACTTAGTAAAGAAGAACAAGAGTATATTGAAGTTGTTAGCTCTGCTTATAACATGAAAGTTTTAAAAGAAGTGAATACATCAAAAATTGAAGCTATAGAGAATTCTGAACAATGGTTAGAAGAAAATAAGGATATGGTAGCTTTATATCAAGATTATAAAAATAGTGATGAATATCAAAGTAGCCCAATGAAAAACATTCAAGATAAACTGCAAAGATATATGGAAGATAATAAATACTATGAAATAGCTATTCCGCTGATAAGAAAGTTTAGCAAGAGCTATGATGAGTATTATCAAAAGTTACTTATAGCAAATGATAAATATTTAGAACTCAATAAATAAACTACAAGACACCAGAGATTGGTGTCTTTTTTCAGTTTGACGGGCATGTCATATGTCTAAGGTGGAAGTCCAACGGAGCGTAGTTATCGACGAATCCAATAGCAACTTGCAAGTATCACGCCGTGAGGCATGGGAGAGAGGAAGCAATAGAAAAATCGTGGCCTGACGAACAGGAACAGAATACAAGGCGAGTTAGGTGGATAAGTTGGCTGGAGACAACAAAGTCCAAAAGATAACCGTAATCCTAAAACGTAAATTCTGCAGGTAAACGAGGAAAGATATATGACTTAACCCGTGAGGTCTCATAGACGAAACAGTAGTAACAACGAACTATGAGAAGTCAGCAGATGTCATAGTAGTAAAAGTTTTTTACGAAGGACAGAACAATTAGAGAGCATAAAGCAAAATGTATGTAGCTTAGAATATCTGACAGGCACAGATGAAAACGTAAAATGAGTTCAAGGCCAGTAGCACAAGATGAATCTAAGCAAGCGGAAAGGAGCAAGTGCACATTATGGAAACACTACTAGATAAAATACTTGACCGACAAAATATGTATCAAGCCTTAAAAAGAGTATACTCAAATAAAGGTACAAGTGGAATCGATGGAATAACCATAGACCAAATAGATGGATACATTAGAGAAAACTGGCCAAGGATAAAAGAAGAACTACAAACAAGAAAATACAAACCACAACCAGTATTAAGAGTAGAAATACCAAAACCGAATGGTGGAGTAAGATAACTAGGAATACCAACTGTGATGGATAGAATAATCCAACAGGCAATAGTACAAGTCCTAACACCAATCATAGACCAGAAATTTTCAGAATATAGTTATGGGTTCAGACCAAGAAGAAACTGTGAAATGGCCATAGTGAAACTACTAGAATACTTTAATAATGGTTATGATTGGATTCTAGATATAGACTTGGAAAAGTTTTTCGACAGAGTACCACAAGACAAATTAATGAGCCTAGTTCATGAACATATCAACGACCCCGAAACAGAATCATTGATAAGAAAATCCCTCCAAGCAGGAATCATGAATAAAGGGCAATACGAACCATCAAAAGAAGGTACAGCTCAAGGAGGAAATCTCTAACCACTTTTAAGCAACATCATGCTCAATGAACTAGACAAAGAACTAGAACAAAGAGGATTAAATTTTGTAAGATATGCAGATGATTGTATCATTACAGTTAAAAGCAAATCAGAAGCAAATAGAGTGATGTATTCAGTAACAAACTGGATAGAAAGAAAACTAGGTTTAAAAGTAAATACAGAGAAAAGCCAAATAACAAAACCAAGTAAATTAAAATATCTAGGATTTGGATTCTGGCATGACTTTAAAACCTCAACATGGAGACCAAGGCCACACCAAGACTCAGTAAAGAAATTTAAATCAAAGTTAAAAGAACTGACAACTAGAAGATGGTCAATAGACTTTACGACAAGGTTAAATAATTTAAACCAAATCATAAGAGGATGGATAAACTACTTCTTAATAGGTGACATGAAAACAAACTTAACAAAAATAGATGAGCACTTAAGAACACGACTAAGAATGATAATCTGGAAAATGTGGAAAGTAGCATCAAAAAGACAATGGGGAGTACAAAAACTAGGTGTGAACAAAGACCTAACAAGACTAACCTCATATGTAGGAAACAGGTACTACTTTGTAGTAACAAAAACTTGTGTAGTCAGATCAATCTCAAAAGAAATACTGACCAGACGAGGTCTAGTCAGTTGCTTAGATTATTATACAGAAAGACGTAATGTTAGATTTAATTGAACCGCCGTATACCGAACGGTACGTACGGTGGTGTGAGAGGGCATTTAATTATGCCCTACTCGATCGCCCAGAATTAAGAAGGAAAGATTAAAGCAACTAAAAAATCGAGAAAAGAAGATATTAATACAAGACATAGAAAAAGAAAGAAACAAAGAACACATAGACTTATAAAAAGAGGAGCAATCTTAAAAAGTCTTATAGAAAATGCAGTAGAACTAACAGAAGGAGAGATAAAAGTCCTACTAGAAGAAGCAACAAAGACAAAGGAATTCTAAAAAACACTTAGCATAATGAGAAAAAATTAAGAAATAAACGTAACGGAGTAACCACGATTGCGCCAAGCTTAGAAATAAAAAACATATTTCATCAACGTTTCATAAAAGGTGTGTAGAATGTTATTGAAAGTAGCTATGAAATGCTATTGTGTAAAAAATAAAGGAGGAATAATTTATGAAAAAAATAGTATCAAGAGGAGCATGCCTATTACTTGCATTATGTTTGAGCTTGAGCGCAGTTGGCTGTCAAAAAAGTAATGAAAACAATAAAATTAAAGAAGGGCAATCTATAAGTTCTGAAGAGGCGGGCATGTCAATTAACCCAGATGGCAAAAATGAAACTTTTAAACCGTCAGATTACACATTGGAAGCAAAGGAAGAATATGTTTATGAATATTTAGGGCTTAAATTCAAACTCTCAGACAAAGTTAAAAAGTATATGACAGATAAAAAGATAGGAATGTTAGATGATCAAAGTCCTATAGATAAAGAACTAAAGTATGCTATTTTGACATTTGAAAAAATGACGGAAGAGCAAAAAAATGCAGTTATAGAAAAAATGGGCGATGGTTATGAAAAATGGAAGAATGGACTTGAAAGAATTGGGACTATTGGTATGTTTGAAAAAAATATGTCAGAAGAAAAAATATCTGAAATTACAAAATGTGATACTCATACTAAAATAGGAGTTTCAAGAGATGGAGCTTACGATTACTATTTAAGCACAAATAGCAAAGCTGAAAGCAGTCTTGTGGAAGAATTTAAAAACACAGAGAGTGAAATTATAGATAAAAAAGAACGTCCAGAAAATGGTTTTGTGCTTTCAGAAAAAACTGATTTAGAAAATACAGAAGCATTTAGCAAAGATTCCGTTAAAGACTTGCGTAATCTATCAACAAAGGATATAAATGGCAAGAATTTTTCAAGCAAGGATTTTGAGAAGTATGATCTTACTATGGTGAACGTATTTGCCACTTGGTGCACAGCTTGTGTAAAGGAAATTCCTGATTTGGTTGAGGTTCAGAATGAAATGAAAAGCAAGGGTGTCAATATTGTTGGAGTTGTAACAGATACTGTTGATGATAAGGGTGAAAACAAGGAAGCTATTGAAAAGTCAAAGTTAATATTTGAAAAGACAAAGGCTTCATATCCTTTCTTGATGCCAGACAAGACAAACTTTAATGGTAGATTGAATGGTATACAGGCTATGCCAGAGACTTTCTTTGTTGATAAGAATGGAAACATTGTAGGTGATACTTATTCAGGGGCAAAGAGTGCAAAGGAATGGAAGCAGGTAATTGAAAAAGAATTAGCAAAAATAAATAATAAGTAAATGTAAAGTGGTGAATGGGATATGGTTAATAAGTTTTTAAAAAGCCGTGCCTTCTCGGTAGTAATGGTCTTTATTAGTATGGCTATGATTTACTATGGCTATACGAATGGAGAGGCTAAAGTTGTCTTGGAAAAGGCGATAAGAATTTGTATGGAGTGTGTTGGAATTGGATAGAATTAAAAAATTTATGAAGGGTAGTAAAAAAAAAGATAAATATAAAATAAGAGATCGTTTTAGACATCAATTTCAAGCCCTTTGGTTTTTAGTTACTAATTCTTATTTTGAAGGGTTTAAGACAGGTAAAATCTATGGTGGGGACCTGAAGAAAGTTTGTGTTCCGGGTATGAATTGTTATTCCTGCCCGGGGGCAAAGGGTTCTTGTCCTATAGGATCCCTACAGGCAGTGATTGGAAATTCGAACTATAAGTTCAGTTATTATATAGTTGGCTTTATCTTCTTGATAGGTGCACTCATGGGTAGATTTGTCTGCGGTTGGCTATGTCCATTTGGTTTGATTCAAGATTTATTACACAAAATTCCCTTTTCAAAAAAAATTGAGACATTTAAGTTTGATAAGCATTTGAGAAAATTGAAATATATAATATTGATTATCTTCGTTATAATACTTCCTCTATTTTTAGTGGATATTTTAGGGCAAGGGTCTCCATATTTTTGTAAGCTTATTTGTCCAGTTGGTATGCTTGAGGGAGGCTTACCCCTTGTATTATTGAATAAAAGTATGAGAGGAGCCATAGGTTTTTTATACTATTGGAAGGGAGCAATTTTAATACTTACTTTATTAGTTTCAATAGTAATATATAGACCTTTCTGTAAGTATATCTGTCCTCTGGGGGCTATTTATTCGGTTTTTAATCCGATTTCAGTATTCAGGTATAAACTAGACGAAGAAAAGTGCATTAGTTGTGGTAGGTGTAAAAAAGTTTGCCAAATGAATGTAGACCCAGTTGAAAACTCTAATCACCTTGAGTGTATTAGATGTGGACGATGTAAAAATGCTTGTCCAATGGATGCAATTAGTTATGGAGTAAGAAAATAGAGAGGAGTAGTTAGGAAAGTGATAAAAAACGCGATAGCATATATTACAAGAAAGAGAAATAGAACTTTAATAATTTTTATCATATTAACTATAGTTCTTTCTTGCTTGTATTCTTGTTTAACAATAATGAAATCAAGCAATGAAATAGAAAGGGCTTTATATGAAAGTTCTAATTCTTCAATATCAATAACAAAAAAAGATGGCAATTATTTTAATATCAATCAATTTAAAGATATTGAAAAATTAAAAGAAATTGAAGAAAAAATAATTCAATATGATGGATTAGCAAAACTAAAAGATGCTAAAGTAGTTAGCGGAGAACAAAGAATAAATAGAGAAGATTTATCTGACGAATTTAAGAATGTTGTTTCACTCGAAGCTACTAATAATACTAAAAGAAACATTTTATTCAGTAGCGGAGTATTTATAATAAGTGAAGGTAAAAATATAGAAGAAAATGATAGAAATTCAATTATTATTCATGAAGAATTTGCTAAACAAAACAATCTAAAATTAGGGGATGAAGTTGATCTTGAATTACTAGATATGGAAAAAAATGGAAAAATAAAAAGTCATAAATTTAAAATTATAGGAATTTTTTCTGGTAAAAAACAGGAAACATATACAGGGTTGTCTTCTGATTTTAGCGAAAACATGGTCTTTGCAGATTATTCAACAAGCCAAGAGATATTAAATAAATCAGAAAATAATAAAATTGCAAATAAAATTTTAATGTATTCTGGTAGTTTGGAATCTACAGACTTAGCCTTAAAAAAAATTAAAGATCTTAAAATTGATGAATCAAGGTATTCCGTTGAAAAAGATAATAATGCGTTTGAAGAGTCTCTGGAGTCAGTGAGTGGAATAAAACATATAATAAAAATAATGACTTATTCTATTATGTTAGGTGGTATGGTTGTTCTTTCGTTAATCTTGATTCTATGGTTAAGAGAAAGAATTTATGAAATAGGTATATTTTTATCTATTGGAATAACTAAAGTACAAATTATAATGCAGTTTATATTTGAGTTAATATTCATATCTATACCAAGTATAATATCCTCCTTATTTTTAGGAAATCTACTACTAAAAGTAATTGTAGAAGGATTCATTAACTCAGATAACTCAATGATTTTTGGTGGAAGTTTAATAAATAAAAGCACTTTTATGCTAAATATAACAACACTTGCAGAAAGTTATTTAATATTAATAAGCATTATTGTCTTATCAATTGTAATTGCTTCCTCATTAATATTAATAAAAAAACCAAAAAAAATATTATCAAAAATAAGTTAGGAGAAAATAATGAGTATATTAGAAATAAAGAATGTAACTTACAGTTATGCAAATTCTAGAGAAAAAGTTTTGTCAGGAGTAAATCAAAAATTTGAACTTGGAAAGTTTTATTCGATAGTAGGAAAGTCAGGAACAGGAAAATCTACACTTCTTTCCTTACTTGCAGGACTTGATAAACCTCAAACAGGAAAAATATTGTTTAAGAATGAAGATATACAAAAGAAAGGATATAGTAATCATAGAAAAAATAATATATCTTTAGTATTTCAAAATTATAATTTGATAGATTATTTATCGCCTATTGAAAATATTAGATTAGTAAATAAATCAGTAGATGAGAGCATCTTGTTTGAATTAGGCTTAGATAATAAACAAATAAAAAGAAATGTTATGAAATTATCTGGTGGACAGCAACAAAGAGTAGCTATTGCTAGAGCATTGGTATCAGATGCTCCAATAATACTAGCTGATGAGCCTACTGGTAATCTAGACAGTGTTACTGCTGGAGAAATAATTAATATATTAAAGACATTAGCTAAAGATAGAAATAAATGTGTAATAGTTGTAACACATAGTAAGGAAGTAGCAGATTCTGCGGATATCATTTTAGAACTAAGTGGTAAAAAGTTGAAAAAAGTAAATAAAATGAATTTGGAGGTTGAATAATGATAAAAAATGCATTTGCTTATGTAACTAGAAAAAGCTTAAAATCATTAATTATTATATTAGTTATTTTATCTATGTCAACTTTAAGTCTCATTAGTTTATCTATTAAAGATGCTACGGACAGAGCTTCAAAAGAAACATTTGCTAATATAACAAATAGTTTTTCTATGGAGATAAATAGACAAGTAAATCCAGGAACACCTAGAGGTGGGGGAAATATAAAAGGTGAAGATATAAAAAAGATATCTGAAACAGATAGTATCGACTCTTATGTAAAAAGAATCAATAGTGTTGCAGATTTAGTGGATCATGATATTATTGAAACTCAAGAAACACTAGCAAATCAATCTCCTGAAAGAGCTAAAAACTTCAAAAGAACGGTTATGTTAACAGGGGTTAATGATTCATCAAAGGAAACAAAGTTTGTATCCGAAGCATATAAATTAATAGAAGGAAAACATTTAGAAAATAAAGACCAAAATAAAATTTTAATGCATAAAGATTTAGCGAAAAAAAACAACCTAAAAGTTGGGGATAAAATAAAAATAAAATCAAATTTATTTGATGCCGATAATGAAAAAGGTGCTGATGAAACGGTAGAAGTCGAGATTAAAGGGCTTTTTGATGGACACAATAGTGGTGGCGTAAGTGCAGCACAAGAACTATACGAAAATACATTAATCACTGATGTTCATACAGCTGCTAAAGTTTATGGTAATACAGAAGATACTGCCGTATACCAAGATGCAACATTCTTTGTAAAAGGTGATAAGAATCTTGATAGCGTAATAAAAGATCTTGGGAAATTAGATATAAATTGGAGAGAATATAATTTGATTAAAAGTTCATCAAATTATCCTGCGCTGCAACAATCTATATCAGGTATCTACTCAATTTCAAGTAAATTATTTATTGGCTCATTAATATTTGCAGGAGTTGTAGTTTCATTATTATTATTCTTATGGATGAATGCTAGAAAGAAAGAAATAGCAGTATTACTATCATTAGGTATATCAAAATTAGAAATTTTTGGTCAATTTCTAATTGAGATGGCATTTATATCAATCCCCGCATTCGTTGCTTCTTATTTCTTAGCTCAATATACAGCTGATAAGCTTGGGAATAATATATTGAATAAGGTTACTGGTGATATAGCTAAACAAATAGCTAGACAATCTGCATCTAGCCAATTAGGTGGTGGGGCAGAAGCCGAAGGATTTAACAAGACATTATCAAGTTTAGATATAAATGTATTACCTAAATTCATAATTTATGTAGTTATATTTATGAGTTTAGTACTTCTTATATCATTGATTATTTCTTCATTCAATATATTAAGAAGGAATCCAAAAGAATTATTAACTGACAATAATTAAAATTTTGGTGCTTTTTAGCACCAAAAATTTTTTGGATTGTGCACTTTAGTGTGTTGAGTGAACGAAAGTGAGCGAAACAGTAAACCACCTGCTATGCAGGTGGAGGACGAAAGCTTTAGCTTCAAGCACCAAAAACCTCCTTGATGTATAATTGTGATAATCACATGCACAATTAAAACAAGGAGGATACATTGGATAAGAATAGTTTATCACATACCAAATATCGATGTAAATATCATATTTTATTTTCGCCAAAATATAAGGCAAGTAATTTACAGACAGTTTAAGGTGGATATAGGAAGTATATTAAGAGAGTTACGCACACGAAAAGGAATAAATATAATAGAAGCAGAACTATGTCCTGATCATGTTCATATGTTGTTAGAAATACCGCCCAAATGCAGTGTATCAGAAATAATGGGATATTTGAAAGGGAAAAGTTCCTTAATAATATTAGATAGACATGCAAACCTAAAATACAAGTATGGAAATAGACATTTTTGATGTCGATGGTACTGTATAGATACAGTTGGCGCAATGAGAAGAAAATCAAAGAATATATACAGAATCAATTAAGAGAAGACTATTATTCGGATCAAATAAGTATAAAGGAATATAATACCCGTTTACGGGTGAGCCGGTAAATAAAAACAAATAATAAACTGCTTTAGCAGTAGTTGGGATAGTGGTGCATGTGACGGAATACTCGGATCCCCAATAGGGGCATGCCGGTATTCGTGGTTTATAGGCGCAGTGCAAACTACCAGCTAAGCTGGTAGTTTTGATTTAAAAAATCAAATAATATGCTGTATAATATAAGTGTATAGGGTTAAGTGGAGGTATATATGAAAATATTAACTGTTGAAGATGATAATATGATAAGAGAGGGAATAAGTGAATATCTTTCAGAATTTGGATATACTGTTATTCAAGCTAAAGATGGAAGAGAAGCCTTGTCAAAATTTAATAGTGATATAAATTTGGTTATCTTAGACATTCAGATACCTTTTATAAATGGTTTAGAAGTGTTGAAAGAAATTAGAAAGAAAAGCAATTTACCAATTCTAATCTTGACTGCATTTAGTGATGAAGAATATAAAATTGATGCATTCACTAATTTAGTAGACGGATATGTAGAAAAGCCATTTTCATTGCCAGTCTTAAAGGCTAGAATAGATTCTTTAATTAAGAAGAATTATGGACATTTAGAGAAGTTTGAATATAAGGATCTATTGGTTAATTTTAATAGATATACAGCTAAAATAAATGGTGAAGAAATAGATGTAAATGCAAAAGAACTAGAAGTATTAAAATGTTTATTGGATAATTATGGACAAGTGTTAACAAGAATGCAAATTATTGATTATGTATGGAAAGATAGCGAAGAAACTCCTTATGATCGAGTAATAGATGTATATATAAAAGAACTTAGAAAAAAATTACAGCTAGACTGTATAACTACTATAAGAAATGTAGGATATAAATTGGAGAGAAAATGAAAAAATTAAAGATATTTCCAAAAATGTTCATACAAATATTTTCTGTTCTTGGAATAATAATTATATTAGTTCATTCATTAGTTTTTTTTATCTTTCCTAAAACATATTTGGAGACGAGAAAAGAAAAGATTCATAGTATGGCAAATGAAATTTCTAGTAATATGAATGGAAAAGAAATAAGATATATAGAACAAACTTTGGAACTTTATTCTAAGAGTAGTGAAATAAAAGCATTTATAAAAGAAAAAAATAATAAGAATGAAATACAAATTAAAGATAATATAAATGTTAATTTAGAAAGTGATAGTAATTCTTTGATAATTGAAGAAAGAGAAATAAAGCTTAATGATGGTAAAAAAACAAATCTACAATTTGTTTCTACAGCTGATATGCAAAAAGATGCGAAAGATTTAAGCCTTAAATTTTTACCATATTCTTTATTAATATCAATTTTATTTTCTGCTATTATTTCTTTAATTTATGCAAAATCAATAAAAAACAATATACAAGAAATAAAAATTGTTACTGATAAAATGATGAAACTTGATAAAAAAACTCGTTTAAAAATTAGCTCTAATGATGAAGTTGGAGAATTAAAACAACAAATTAATGATTTGTATTCTACTTTATTAAGAACAATTGACGATTTGAAATTTAAAAATAAAGAAATTTTAAAATTAGAGAAGTTAAAATATGACTTTTTTAAAGGTGCATCCCATGAACTTAAAACTCCTCTTGCTAGTCTTAAAATAATATTGGAAAACATGAAATACAATATTGGAAAATATAAAGAAAGAGATATTTATATTAATGAATGCATTGAAATTGTTGATAGTTTAACAAAAAATATTCATCAAATATTATCAGTTCATTCTATAGAAGATTTGAATAATGATGAAGAATATTTGAAAATAAATGATACATTAGAAGACATATTAAAAAAGTATGAAATATTAGCAAATCAAAAGAAAATAACTGTCAATAATTATATATTAGATGAGAATGTTTATATAGGAAAACCAGCTTTAAAAATTATTCTATCTAATTTGATTAGTAATGCGGTAAAATATACTGATGTAAATGGGGTAATTAATATTGGGATAGTTAATGATTGGTTATATATAGAGAATTTATATGGTAACAATAAAATTCCGAATATGGATAAAATATTTGATGTTAAATTTGATTTAAATAAGGAAAATAGTAATGGTTTAGGTTTATACATTGTAAGTAATATTCTGAATAATTACAACATAGAATATAAAGTATTGAAAGATGAAGAGTTTTTTACATTTAAAATTAAAATATTTCCTTAGCGAATTAGAATTTCCGATAATTTGTTTAATTAAGTTTCTAGCCTTTTCTTTGACATAGAATTTTCCCAGTTTACTTTTATATTATCAGCAGGAAATTTCACAATTCCTAAAAAAGCTTATTTTAAAAATATTGAGACTTTGGAGTAAAATCTGTAACCTTATTTTTTTACAGTATAATTCGTACAAATTTAAATTTCTCAGGTTGGCAAATCAATAAAGAACATGGAATTAGTATTAACTAGAATCTCAGGAGCCGTTGTTTTATTATCAATACACATATCAAATAAAACAGGAAAAACAGAGTATTTATGGACAATATGGTGTATGCTTTCCTTATAGGTTGTAGAAAAAGGTATCACACTACAAAAAAGAAATAGAGGCAATTCTCAGTTTGTCGAGTTGATACTTTTAACGATAGTTTCTACCTATTGTTAAAGGGTTCGTAGATATGTTATTACAAACAAACAGGATGACCTGAGATACTTAATGTTCACTGGTTTCATGTGGAAGCCCTGACACTACTTAGAAGGAGATAATTTACTATCCTCCTTCTAAGTAGATGTTGGTCTTATGCCAAGAGTTCCCAAGAGAAACGACGAGCGGGAGTTTCGATTGGTTAGAACTCGACGGCTGAGACGTTGGTCTTGATGTCGAGGAATAGAAAGATTTAAAGGTTACAATTAATAGCTTTTTGTATTTTGGACTTGATAATAAAATGAGCAAATAAAGTGAGCCATGTCAAAACAAATAAAAACAGACATCAAAATTACAGTGACCCCATAAAGTTGAACCTAGAAAACCAACTTTATGGGGTCACTGTATAGGCGCTAGCTATTTTTTCGGATTCCGAGTACAAACAAAAATATTGTTACTATAAAATACAAAGAGTACAAGAAACCAGTATATTTATTACTCCATGGAAATGACATTTCTGGGTGATTAATTGCTACAATAATAAAAATAATAGCGAGTATGAGTAGAATTTTTGCGCATATTAAATATCGATTAAATGGTTTCATTTTCATCTCCTTTCTAACAATCTATTTTATTCATCCTATCATTTCAAACCGTACAGAATAAGTAGTAAACAACGAATATAAAAAAGAGTATGGCAGATGGAAAGAGTGAAGAGTGACCCCATAAAGTTGGACCAAATCGAGTAAGTAGATTTTACTTACTCGATTTGGTTTTACATATTTTACGATGCCGGCTTCTTGTTTTCTCGATATTGTCTCAGACTTAGCTCCCCTAACTTTTCCTTGATTCTATTCTCGTTGCAGTAAACGATGAAATTCTTGATTGCCAGAACCAACTCGCTACGACTTGTATAGACATAGCCGTCATAGATCTCGCGTTTCAGAATGCTAAAGAAGTTTTCCATGGGCGCATTGTCGTAGCAGTTCCCTTTGCAAGACATGCTTTGGAATATATGATGTTTCTCTAGCATGGCTTGATAGGTTTTCATCTGGTACCCCCAACCTTGATCGGAATGAAAGGTCCGCCGATAGGGGCAATTCTCTGATTGCCGAATGGCTTCTTCGAGGCCTCTCAGCATGCTTACTCCATTTGGTCGATCCGAGGGGGTGTAGCTGATGATTTCCAATTTCTTTTGCCAGTACATAAACGTAGACTTTGGAAAACGCACCGCGGCCAGGATCTTTGTTAGCGGGAATTGTTCTCGGAGTTTGGCGACGATCCTCGCCTTTTGCGCATTGCTTCTTCCCTCTCCAAACTCCTTAGCTGTTCCCAGAACATTTTTTGAATGGTCAACCGACGATTTTCTGCTTCTAGCTCTTGGATCCGATTCTCCAATTCTTCTCGCGTAGCTGTGTCCATTGCTTCCGGTTTGGAAGACGGGGATGGTTGATCCGGATTTTTCTTATCTTTCATGGGTTTACCTCGCTTTTTAGGGCGCAGACCATCGATGCCTTGCTCTCGATATTGTCTCCGCCAATTCGCAATGAGGCTGGGATTCGTGAGGCCGAGCAAGAGAGCAAGTTCTTGATAGCTGCTTTCACTCATTTCGTAGCGTGTAATGGCTTCTAATTTAAATTCTACACTGTACGAACGCTGATTTCTAGACCGTACCAACCCTTCATCACCAAAATGTTGGAAATTCTTGACCCACTTACAAATTATGCAATTATCTATGCCGTACTTGTTTTCGAGCTGCGAATAGCTTGTTTTTCCGCTTAGATATTCATCCACAATCCTACGTTTCAATTCATAACTGTATTTTGCCATAAAAAGACCCCCAATAGTTGGTTTCATAGGTCCAACTTTTGGGGGTCAGTGCACAAACCTGGTTTGGTGCGGATCCAAATTATCCGTTGGAATAAAATGAGGTGATTTGTTGAGTCTGGGATTCGGGGCCTCCTGTAAATTAATTGCGAAAGATGAAGATTGGTATCTTTATGCCTATACTTCTTATAATATAAATTTAGAAAATTATAAAAGCGCTCTGGATACTTGCGACGGAATAATTATGTTACACAGAGAGTATTTTCCGGCACCGGAGATTGTGAGAAAAAGGAAAAAGAAGCCAAATGGCAAAAAAGTTTGGATAGAAAAGAAAAAATATCGATGGCCGGATAGCGACCGATTATGGCGTGAGAATAAAATACGAATTGAGAATTCCAGCCATTGTTGGAAACTAAACGAGGATGGAATCGATGTATTTGCATTCATGCTCATATATGCATTACAGTCCGAATACCGGGAAAAGGGAGAGATACCCGTGAAATTCGGCATCTTTAGCTAGCTTGTCCACAATAACGATTCTTCAAATTTTGGCTTTTGAAGGTAAAAGATGCTGAGAAATGGAGGAATATTTAATGTTCGATCCAGGATTAAAAATAGGACAGATAATAAAGAATTCGGATATTATAGAAATATTCAAATGCGGAAATATGGGAGGTATGCGGCGTTCGAAAAAACGAATACGCTTGTTATCGTATCCGATTATACAAAAGGACTTTATTTCGATAAAAGGATCGATGGAGTTTTCCACTATACTGGCATGGGTAAATCAGGGGATCAAGATATCTATTGGGCACAAAATGCTACATTGGCTGAGTCCGATTTTAACGGAATTGATGTTCATCTTTTTGAGGTTATCGATGCCGGCGAATATATATACTGTGGCAGGATAGAGCTTGTGGAGAAACCATACATAGACGTACAGCCAGGAGAAGATGGGAACGACCGTAGAGTATGGATATTCCCAATAAAGCCAGTGCCGGATAATGATGTAAAGAAACCCCAGATGTTTGTATTTAATAATATGGAGGATTACAAAAATCGTGGGAAGAATGTGGATGCTCAATATAAAAAGAAGTTAAGGGCTGGAAAGCAAAAGAGGACAAAGAAGCCAAGGTATGCTGCTCCGATTATTCCAAAACCAGAACCAAAAGAAAAAATAACAATACCAGCAAATATTGTTGGGAAACAGGTAAGTCATAAGATGTTTGGTTTTGGCGAGATTACAGCCATCGAAGGTAATTCTATTATTGTTCAATTTAATAATCTTGGCGTAAAAAAGTTGGGATATGAATTTTGTATGAAGAAGAAATTGCTGGAGTTCATCTAATAAAAATATGGAATGGCTAAAGTTGTTTACATAGCAAGAGCTCATAATAGCTATAAAAATAATGAGAATTTATGATAGCAAAGATTTAAAATGGGAGAACACCCAGCAAGATAAATTTAGTATTTATTAGATTCTCGAAATCAGTTCATTTATATATCTTTTTAGCGTAATAAGATTACTAAATTATTAGAAGGTTACTCGGTAGAGAGAAAATATCTCGATATATTTCCTCATTACAAAAAAGGAGCATTTGTTGAGGAGTATGAGAACGCATTAGTATTGAATAATATGTTAACTGAATTTAGAAATAAACAAAAGTAGACTTATTTCTAGATACAATCCTGTTCTAAAATCTCAATTGTAGTCTAAATTGACCTTATAAAGCGGGGGATTGGCGCATATAACGAAGAAGAAATATACATAATATAAGTAAAATTCATTGATCACGCTATCGCACAGGGACAGGAAGCAAATGCATATTTTTGGCGACTATATGTTCACAGGATGATACAATATTCTTATATTACGATCGAATGTCTAGCGATGAGAACGACAATGGAGAGAATGCAAAATGAGCGAAAATATAGTGATGACCGATTTTGTAGATGATGTACCCGTCGATATAACGAGAGAGGCGAACTTTATTTGGTCCATAGCCAATAAGCTGCGGGCCGCCTATATGCCCGATAAATACGGCGACGTAATTATCCCCATGACGATTATTCGAAGATTTGAGTGCGTTTTGGAACCGACCAAAGAGAAGGTCATCAAAACGTACGAGAAAAATAAAGACTACCCGGTACGGGCCATGTATAGGATCTCCAAAAAGGAATTCTATAACACCTCCAGATATAGTCTAAAAGAATTGTGCAACGATCCGGATCACATCGCCTCGAACTTTAAGGCGTATTTGGATGGGTTTTCTGCCAATGTGCGAGAAATTTTAAATCAGTTAAATATAGATTCTCATATCGATAAAATGGCGAAGGAAAACTGTCTTTTTAATGTGGTAAAGGCTTTTTCGGAACTGGATCTTTCGTACGAAAACTTTGATTCCATTAAGATGGGATACATATTTGAAAATCTAATAGGCAGATTCTATCAAAATGTGGATGCCGGGCAGTTTTATACGGGTCGTGACATTATAAAGATGATGGTTTCCGTGTTGACGGCAGAAGGCTCGGACGATGTGTTCGACGAAGGTAAAGTCATTACCATACTGGATCAGGCGTGCGGAACGGGCGGTATGCTCTCTACGGCGTATAGCCATTTGAAAGGCTTGAACGCATCCGCAGATATACGATTGTTCGGACAGGAAATGATGGGGCAGTCCTATGCGGTGGGTCTTGCCGAAATGCTGATTAAAGACCAAAACGCAGAAAACTTCCGCCATGCAGATACCTTAAAAGAAGATTGCTTTAAAGATACCACCATGCGATTTGTCTTAGAAAATCCGCCCTTTGGGACCCCTTGGAAAGGATCCAACGCCAAGTCCGGGCAGGAACAAGCGGTCAACGACGAGCATGAAAAAGAGCATTCCAGATGGAAGGCGGGTCTTCCTGCGGGAGGAGATTCGCAACTTATCTTTATGCAGTCCGCCGTCGATAAGCTGGACGATGCGTTAGGAAGGGCGGCCATCATCACAAACGGTTCTCCGTTATTTAACGGGGGCGTTTCGTCCGGCGAAAGTCAAATTCGAAGATGGCTTTTGGAAGAGGATTTGATAGAAGCCATTATCGCCATGCCGACCGATCTGTTTTACAATACCGGCATTGCGACCTATGTCTGGATTCTTTCGAAAAACAAAAGGGAAGAACGACAAGGCAAAATTCAACTCATCGACGCCAGAGAGATCTACCACACCCTTAGAAAATCTCTGGGAAACAAGAGGCGAGAATTTACCAAAGAAGATAGAAGAAAGATTACAGAGCTGTATGCGAATTTCGAAGAAAATGAACTGTCTCAAATTCACGAAAATACAGAGTTCATCTACAAAGAATATACGGTGATGCAACCCCTGCAAAGGTCTTACGCAATCAACGCGGAAAGAATCGAAAATCTCGAAATTTCCAATGCCCTCAATAGCTTTTATGATCCGGCAAAACACCAAGAATTATTAGAGAAAGAAGAACTCGGCGAGAAACTCAAAAAGACAGAAAAGACGAATTTAAAAAAATACGAAAAAAATAAGAGAGATTATGAGGAGATATTCTTGCAACTGGAAAAGAACATCTCGGATAAAAAATATCTGTCAAAAGACGAATTTGAACCGGTCTTACAAGGGGTTTTATCGAACATCGATCTGCCGAAAAACATCTTTACCAAAGTGATGGATGCGCTTTCTGTCATGGACAAAGAAGCCATCATAGAAACCGATAAAAAAGGCGAAATCATTTACGACAAAGACACCAAGAATACGGAAATCGTAAATGTACGAGAAGATATTGAGGAGTATATGGAAAGAGAAGTGCTTCCGCACGTGCCGGACGCCAAGGCCTTTTTTGAAGAGGATATGACTCTCAAAAGCCCGAGAATCAAAACAGGCGCCGAAATTCCCTTTACCAGATACTTCTACCAATACGAAGCCCCCAGACCGTCGGAAGAACTGAAACAAGAGTTTCTAGAACTGGAAAAGGCCGTGCGCCAAAAAATCAAAGAGCTGTTTGCGGAGGAATAATATGACGAGGAAGATGAAAGATTCGGGAATAGAGTGGATTGGCGAGATACCGGAGGAGTGGGAAACTACGGTGTTAAAGCGTATCGTTGTAGATAGACAATCCGGAGTATGGGGAAAGGACGAAATAGTAGATAGTTTGAATAATAAAATATGTATACGGGTCGCAGACTTTGATTTTCCAAATATGACGGTAAGAAAAGACAGGCCATATACATTCAGGAATTATACTGAAAAAGAAATAATCAAGTATAGGTTAAAAAAAGAAGATATACTAATTGAAAAATCGGGTGGTGGCGAAAAAATGCCTGTAGGGAGAACCATTATATGGGATCAAGAATATGAAGCGTTATTCGCCAATTTCATTGAAAGAATAAGAGTCGATAAAATGCAAATATTGCCGATGTTTGCACAATTCTGTTTTTATTCCTTTTATAAGAATGGCGGCACTAAATTATATTTCAATCAAACCACAGGTATACAGAATTTAGATATAACAAAATTATTAAACGAGGTAAAGTTTCCGATCCCTAGTATTGACTCCCAAAGGAAGATTGTTAAGTTAGTAAATAACAAGTGCCTAGAAATAAAAAAATTAAAAAAATTTATCACTCAACAAATCCAAACGCTGGAAGAATACAAAAAGTCCCTTATCACCGAGGTGGTTACAAAGGGGCTGGATAAAAATGTGAAGATGAAAGAGTCGGGCATAGAATGGATTGGAGAGATTCCGGAGCATTGGGAGCTAATTAAGTTAAAAAATATTGCGACTACTATATCCAAAGGTATAAGCCCAAATTATGTTGAGGAAGAATTAACCCCGGTTGTTAATCAAGCAACGTTTAGCAAAGGATACTTTGACTATAATTTAAAGTATTGTAGCAACAACATTCAAAGTGATGCTTTATTGAAAAAAAATGACGTTCTAATAGCTACTACTGGTGGAGGCGTTTTAGGGAAAACATATTTCTTCCAAGAAGACGAAAAATATTTAGCATCTACGGACGTTGCATTTATAAGAATGAATATATTAGATCTTTCCAAGTTGATTTACTATTTTTTAAGTACAAAGTATGATTTATTAAATGGTATTTTTGCAAAAGGCTCGACCAATCAAATACATTTACAAATGGACATGCTTATAAATATGCATATCGCGGTACCTAGTGAACATGAACTGCGAGTAATAATAAGTTATTTAGATAAGGTCAATCAAGTGGTAGACGATTCCATAAACCAAAAACATCACCAACTGGAAGTCTTGGAAGAATACAAGAAGTCTTTGATCTACGAATACGTTACGGGGAAAAAGGAGGTTTCTCATGGTTAAGGTCAATATCTTCGATGAAAGGAATGAGTTTCAGCAGGAGTTCGTCGCGCATTTGGTGGAAGAAAACGGTTTTATAGAAAGAAAGAATAAAGATTTTAATCGGGCGTATGCGATGGACATCGATATTCTTTTCGAATTCTTCTCTGCTACGCAAAGCGATGTGATGGAAGAGTTAGAAAGTATCTACAAACAGGATACGAGAGAAACCATCGTGAATTATCTCAATAAAGAGATCACCAAAAAGGGCAGTTCGCTCCTCGATGTATTCAAAAGGGGCATCGAAATCAACAATAAAAAGCTGGCACTGATGTATACAAAGCCGGCCACCGACTACAATAAAGATTTGCTCGAAAAGTATGAAGGCAATATTTTCTCTGTCATGCAAGAGGTATATCCGAATGACGAGGAGAGAGTCGATCTGGTATTGTTCTTGAATGGACTTGCGATTATGTCCCTTGAACTGAAAAGCGAATACTCGGGTCAAACGTATCACGATGCCATTTTGCAGTATCGAACGGATAGGGATCCCAAGTCGAGACTGTTTTTGTGGAAGGCGGGATGCCTTGTAAATTTTGCCATGGATACGAGTATGGTGATGATGGCGACGAAACTCGACGGCGAATCCACTTTCTTTTTGCCTTTCAATAAGGGCAAGGGCGAGGGCATATATACGGGAGCGGGTAACCCCGCGTATCCGGACAAGTTGCCGGTTTCGTATATGTGGGAAGAGATTTTAACCAAAGATTCTATCCTCGAGCTGATTTCGAAGTTTATTTTTATAGAGCGAAAAGAAGACGAGGATGCACTGACGGGAAAAGTAAAGGTAAAAGAGACGGTGATTTTCCCCCGCTTTCATCAGCTCGATCTGATCAGAAAGTTATTGGCGGATGTAAAGGTCAACAAAACGAGCCTGAATTATTTAATCGAGCATTCGGCGGGGTCGGGCAAGACGAATTCTATCGCTTGGCTATCTCATCGATTGGTATCCCTGCACGATGCCGATAACCATCCCATTTATGACACCATTATTATTGTTACGGACAGAGTGGTCGTGGATCGGCAGCTACAAAAAGCGGTGTTAAGTTTAGATCACCAGGCGGGGCTTATCAGGACCATGGATGATAAGTGTTCGTCTCATGATTTGCAAATTGCCTTGGAAGGCAATACGAAGATTGTGGCGACGACGATCCAAAAATTCCCGTATATCGTGGAGGAATTGAAGAATTTAAAAGAAAAGAACTTTGCCGTCATTATCGATGAAGCGCATTCTTCGACCTCCGGCAAGAATATGATGGCCGTAACGCAGTCTTTGGGTTCCGGGGAAGAAGAATTGGAAGATGAAGACGACGTAATTTTGAATGAAATCAAAAGATCGGGCAAGCAATCGAATGTTTCTATGTTTGCCTTTACGGCGACCCCCAAACCGACGACGCTTCGGATGTTCGGTAGGCTAAATAAAAATGGAAACTACGAAGCCTTTCATTTGTACTCGATGAAGCAAGCCATTGAAGAAGGCTTTATATTGGATGTGCTGCAAAACTACACGACCTACGAAACGATGTATAAAATTAACAAGGCGATAGAAGAAGATCCAGAGCTGAAAACCGTGAAGGCCAAGCGGCAGATTGCAAGGTTTATCGATCTGCACGATACCAATATTCGCCAAAGGGTCGAGATTATCGTCGAGCATTTTAGAAATCATGTGGTACCGGAATTGGGCGGCCAGGCGAAGTCGATGGTCGTTACCGCTTCCAGGCAGGCGGCGGTAAAGTATAAGTTACATTTGGATAAATATGTTCGAGAAAAGGGCTATGAGAACATCCGCGCCCTCGTGGCCTTTTCCGGCAAGGTCAATTTAGAAGACGACAACGAGACATATACAGAGTTCGGCATCAATCATGTGGCCGAAGAAAGTGTTCCCTATGAATTCGACAGTGATCGGTATAATGTAATGATCGTGGCCAATAAATATCAGACCGGCTTCGATCAGAAGAAGCTATCCGCCATGTATGTATTGAAAAAACTCCGGGGCGTAAACGCGGTGCAAACGCTATCGAGATTGAATAGAGTCTGTCCGCCTTACGAAAAGAAAGTATTTGTACTGGACTTTGTAAATGACTATGAAAGTATGCAAAACGCGTTTGCTCCGTATTATACGACCACGCTCTTAGCGAGCGATTTAACCCCCGGTAAGATCAAAGAGATGCTGACAAGTTTGGAAGGATATTACATTATCGACCCGCTGGATGTAGATCGCGTCAATACATTGATCTTTAAAAAGCGAAAGGGCTCCATAACAAGAAATGAGCAGAAGTCTCTTCTTCTGTCTTTACAGAATTCCAATCGCAGGCTAAAGGAATTGAAAGAAGTACCGCAAAGAGTATTTGTGGCCAGGATGAAAAACTTCAAACGGTTCTATGAGTATCTCATTCAGGTATCCAGTTATGAAGATTTGGATGTTCACAAATACTATATATACGTATGCTATTTCTTGGATATGATCAGTCTCGACGATGGGGGAGACGGCTTTGACCTCAAGGGCAAAGTAGAAGCAAGCAACTTTGCGCAAATAGAGGGCGAAACGCACAAGGACGAAAAGATGATCTCAAAGCCTGTCGTCAATCTTCCCATGGCAGAACCCATTGAAATATCGGGGGATAAAAAAGAGAGACTTTCGGAGATTATCGCGGATATTAATGCGAAAACCGGTTCTAATTACGATGTGGAATTGGCCACCACAGCAGCCATGCAAATTCGGGATTTGATGTTGAAATCAGAAGAACTTAGAACTTCCGCTAAAAATAATACAGAAGAGGATTTTAGATTCTCTTATTTTTCGAATATCGAAGATGCTTTGATCCAGGGCTTAGATCAAAATCAAGGATTTTTCTCTTATTTGCTCGATAACCGAGATGCGCAAAAAGAAGTCCTCGGGTTATTTATGCCCGAGATTTACAAAAGTTTAAGGGCCAATGCGATTTGAGATGTGCTTATATAGGATCGCAGCTATAAAAGAATGATGGCGTGAGGCTAGAGGCTGCTTATTTAAAAGGATGACCGGAAGAAATGAAGGCATAGAAACTTTTCGACGGTAGATAGAACAGAGGGCTTTTGAGCGTTTCGCATGCCAAAGATCGTATGGAGGAGTGAGGAGTATGAGCGCAAATGCGCAACCGCCTTTAAGAACGGGATTGTTGGACTTTCTAAGAAATAGCAGCGGTAGCCAATTCGTGATACCCGTGTACCAAAGAAATTATACTTGGTCGGCAGGTAAAGAAGTTAAGCAATATCTCGATGACTTAAAAAGTGTTTTGTTGGGGGAATATAACAATCATTTTTTGGGCATCATCATCTATCTAGATACGCCAATCGATTTTACGAGCCGAGAATTTTCGGTGATCGACGGGCAACAGAGATTGACTACGACATTTCTGATCCTCTATGCCATACGGGAAATCATGAAACAAGAAAATGCCGTGGACGCAATCCAGAGCTTAGATGGGCAAATTTTGACCAATCCATTCGCCACCCATGAAACGTTAAAATACAAGCTGAAGCCTTTGGTTTCGGATGACTCGGTTTATAAATATATCGTGAACGACAAAGCCGGCGATATAGAGGATACAGATTCTCTGGTGTATAAAAATTTTAAGTATATAGTAAATTACGTAAAGACACTCAATGAAAAGTTTACGTATAATGAAATTTTACTGGCTTTAAATAAGTTATACGTCGTTTGTATCCCTCTATCCAAAGAAGATAATGCACAAAAAATATTTGAAAGTATCAATTCTACCGGCGTAAAATTAACCGCTTCCGATTTAATTCGAAATTTTTTACTCATGGATTTAAACAGCGAGTTACAAGATCTCTATTACACAAAGTATTGGATGGAGCTAGAAAAGTACTTGGGAAGTGACTCCAAGAAACTAGAATCTTTTTTTCGATTTTATCTTTCCATAAAAAATAAGGTCTTGCCAAATAAAAATGCTGTGTACAGAGAATTTGTACATTGGTATAAGAAGAATCAGGATGTAGAAAGAGAAGCTATTTTTGATGATATTATAAAATATAGCAGATATTATTATGAAATTTACTATAAAGATCTCGCTGCTATAGAGAAAGCGCTAAGAGGGCCGATCAAGGAGTATCGAAGAATTCTATCCGACATGCCTGCGCCTTTGATGATGGGTTTATGGGACTTATACGAAAAGGGAAAGATAAGCATTGCGCAAACCTCTGAGATGATTTATATCATTAATTCCTATTTAATACGGAGGGCTCTATGCGATTTAAACACCAGCTATCTTACAAAAATGTTCCCGCCCTTGTTAAAGGATATCGAGGAAGAATGTGCCGGAGACTACAAGAATGTAGTGGAAGTCCTGAAAAAGAATTTAGTCTTTAAGAATAGTAACAATGGCATGTATGTCCCCAACGACAAGCAGCTAAGAGATATTTTGCTACATGCGAATGTGTATAAGATTAAAACGCCACTTCGAATCTTCTTCGATAAACTCGAACATCACGACAATCCGGCGCCCGTCCATTTGGAAGATTTGAATATTGAACATTTAATGCCGCAAACGCCCACGCCGGAATGGTATGAAGCATTGGGCGTCGATGAGGAAGAATACCAAAGAAATGTAAGCAGGTTGGGGAATTTGACTTTGGCTTCTAAAGTCGATAATAGCAGGATGCAAAATAAGGTCTGGACCTATAAAAATGAAATTTTATCGAACACATCTCACTTAAAAATCAATCAAGATATTTTGAAAAAAGAAAAATGGGATATCCATGCGATTCACGAAAGAACGGAATTCTTAATTCAAGCGTTTAATAAATTATTCTCATATCCCCAAACCAATTCAAAAATTATTAAGACGACACCGATCTATATCGACGCCAATGGCGTTTCGGCATCGGGAATGTTTTATGCAGATAACGGTGCGGTCGAAATCTATGAAGGATCGGAGCTCGCTCTGTTTAAAAATGCGGATAATTATCCGGAAATTAATGAAGAAAGACAGAGCTTGATAGATGATGGGATTATTTATGATGATGGTGAAAAATTAGTATTTAAACGATCCCATATAGTAAATCCGAAAATCGATGGATTTAGTGCGCTGAGCAGTTCAGCGTCGCTAATTTTACATGGGTCTCGGAATGGATGGGATTGCTGGAAAACCTCGGATGGTGTTTCCTTGCGCGAGAAAAAAGAGATTTTGTAAATATAGAATCGATAAAAGTGGAGGGAGATAGGAAGGCCGACTTTTGCCCTTACATGGTATATGTCGCCAACTCAAGTTATGCCCGCGGCGGTTTACGCTGTGGGCGTTTTTATTGGCGATTTTTATACCGTAATCGATTACAATAATAAAGTAAGAAAATATATCGGAGTAGGGTTTCAGCGGAAGGGAAGATCACGATGGCAGTTGCGATTCGCGAAGGGAAAGCTGCCGATGCGGGGAAAGTGTTGGAGTTTGTTCGACAAGTGGGCGGCGAGACGGAGTATTTGTCGTATGGCGCGGAAGGGATCGGCATCTCTTTAAAGAAGGGGGCGCGATTTTTGGAGGGCATGCGCGATGAGAAGAATTGTCTTTTTCTTATCGCATGGGATGGGGAGACCCTTTTGGGAACATTGAGTCTTGCGGGCGCTTCGGGCCGGATGGCGCATCGGGCGGAGCTGGGCATGGCGGTGGCGAAGGACGCGTGAGGACGCGGCATCGGCAGTTCGATGTTGCGCTGGGGCATCGACTTCGGACAGAAAAACGGAATCGAAATCGTCACGCTCGAGGTAAGCGAAGAAAATCGCCGGGCGATGGCTTTCTTTCAAACGTTCGGGTTTGAACGAACGGAAAGAGTGCCTGCTTTGGTGAAGATCGGGGAGCGATACATCGATTTTATGGCGATGGTTCTTGATTTGCGCTCGTCACGAGAAGATACCGAAGAAAAGAATTAGAGGAGAAAGCCGAGACCGGCAGATTGGTTCGGCGGTTTTTGTAAAAAAAAACAAGTGCATTCCATTGGGTGCCTGCGTGAGCGGAAGATCAGGTGTATATAGGGCAAAGAACAGGAACGCCCGAGAAGTTTCGCAGGATGACGGAGACCCTTCGCGACGCCGGCGTATTTGGCGCGGTGCGCGGCGTATTGTTCGGTAAGTCGGCGGATGAAGCGCATAGTACGCCGCGTTGCATTATTCCCTTTGGCGTCGATGCGGTGGAAGATACCGAAGAGCAGCGAATCGCATTTGCAGCGGAGACAAAGTAATTTAATAAATTATCAAAATAAGCATATCTGCCGTTAAAATTACGTAAAGTTATGATTCGCCGGCTACATATGGCGCATCGAAAGTCTTTATAGCGTTCCAAATATTTTTAAGCATGATACAATTATAGATAGGTATAAATAAATGTAGTAAAGAACGAATAGGAATACAATCCATAGGAAAAGGAGGCCGGCATGGATAAGGGTGCGGATGAGATGAAATTGGCGCGGGAACTGTTGGTCCGGGTCAGAAAGTTACGACAGGATGTGATGGACGAAAGGGATCGGGATATAGCCCTTTGGGATGAGGAGCTGGAGAGGGAGGATTTTCTACCCTCGGCGGAAAACCTTTTTCACTATCTCGCCGTTCGCCGAAGGGACCTTCGGGATTTGCAGGAGGCCCTAATTCCCTGGGGTCTTTCGTCTTTGGGGCGGTTGGAGGCGAAGACTCTCGCCACGCTCGATTCCCTGGTAGCTACCCTCGAGGATATTACAGGTGCGGAAAAAACCGTGTTCCATCCGAAAATTGCCCGCTTCTATGAGGGACCTGAGATTTTGGCAAAAAATACTTTGGAGATTTTCGGTCCTACCGAGTCGAAAAATTACACTCGCATTATGGCGACTCTGCCCACAGAAGCCACCGACGACCAAAAGTTTGTCGACAAGCTGGTAGAAAACGGAATGAACATCGCCCGAATCAACTGTTCCCACGACGACGAAGAGATTTGGACCCAAATGATCGAAAGGGTACGGGCAGCAGAGAAAAAATTTGGTCGGGAAGTAAAGATTTCGATGGAGATGGCCGGTCCTAAAATTCGAACGTCGTGGGTCTATACCACCGAAAAGAATCCGAAGGTGGCGGCGGGAGATTCGATTCGTCTGGATAAGGATACGACAAAAATTGGCAATTACCCGCACTGTAAGTTGGTGGTGGGAATGACGGTACCGGAAATCCTCGCAGATATCCGAGAAGAAGAAGAGGTCATTATTGACGACGGAACTGTGGAATGCCGGGTGGTGGAAAAAGATGCGCAGGGTCTGACCCTATATATCCACAAGGTAAACGGATCCGATACCCGGATTAAGTCGGAAAAGGGCATTAACTTTCCCAAGTCCCGGTTCGACCTGCATGTGTTGCCGGAACAAGACAAGGTCCATTTGGCTTTTGCCTTGGAGCATGCCGATATCATTGGGTTTTCCTTTATGAAAAATGCCCAGGATATGAGAATGATCCAGGAAGAAATGGAAAGACAAGTCGGAGAAAGGGCCAAAAAAATCCCGATCTTGGCGAAGATAGAGACGGTGCAAGCTGTGGACAACTTGGCTTCGATCATTTTGCAAGGCGCGGGGAAAAATCCGCTCTGTGTAATGATCGCCCGGGGGGATTTGGCGGTAGAATGCGGCTATGTGCGCCTGTCGGAGCTGCAACAGGAGATTATGTGGATTTGTGAAGCGGCCAATATTCCCGTGATTTGGGCCACTGAAGTTTTGGCGAACCTGATCAAACGGGGCATCCCCACGCGAGCGGAAATCACCGACGTTGCCGAAGGCGCTTCGGCGGAGTGCATTATGCTCAATAAGGGCAAATACCTGCCCCAAGGGGTGGAGATGGTCCGCCGGATCTTGGAAAAGCAAAAGTACCACAAGCTCAAAAAGACCTATATGCTCAGAGCCTTGGGCATTGCGTATTCTCACGAGTAACGCGCGACGGTGTTTATGTAAGATGTATAAGTGGTATGCCCTGCGTACCCAAAAAGACTGCAGTGTTTGATAAAAGAGCCCCTATGAAAATGTAGGGCAATTCTATATATGATCTATTCGGAAAGGCCGTTTTTTTCAGCGGTCTTTTTTGATGCAATAAAATAACGGTGTGTAACGAGAAAGTGGCTGATAAGAAAAAAGTACTCTATTTCTCATATCGCCTATACACAGGCGAAACAAAACAGAGGATTCAGCCATATAGATGACTATTTATAGTTTATAGTATATAATTGTGGCAAAATCGGAGGGATACAGGATGCTCATACTAAGAATATATCCTTTTGCATTATATAGACCGAAAGAAAATGCCGAAGGCAAAACAAAGAGAAAAATCAATCGGATCAAGGCGCTGTCCTTGGGGCTGCCCCCTTGTAAAAAGACGCTGTATTACGACAGCAGTCTCAAAACGCGGGCGGAAGATTTTGCGGGCGTATTTGGAGAGCTCGCGCTGAAACCGAAAAACGAGCTGTTTTTTTCGGAAGACGACGAATGCCGCATTCTCATGGACGTGCCCGAACGGCTATCGGCGGATTTATATGCCGCAACCGGAAAAAGGGTAGATTTTGACGATCACATGGCGGTACTTTCGAAGAAAGACCCGACAGGGCGGGAAACGGTGCAGTGGATTTATAGGGCAAAAGATCTGATATTTTTTGCCTATCCCGAAGAAATCGTGGTGCCGTTTCGTAAGGGAACGGACATTTCGCTGCAAAAGCTCCTTTTGCCGAAAATCGAAGAGGGCTTTAAGAAGATTCTCAAAAACCTCGATACCTTTATTCGAGAACCTTGGGAAGTCGAATCCGTGCACCAATACCGGGTCTCCATTCGCCGATTTAGGGCGTTAATTTCTATGGTAAAACCCATATTGAATCCTTCGTCCTACGCAAAAATTCAAGATATCTTCCGGCAAAAGGGCAGAGACGCGGAACTCTTGCGGGAACTGGACGTGTTGATGGAAGAGTGGGACAAGGTGAGAGAGCCGGAGCAAGTCCACCTGAAGAACGCCTTAATGGAACAGCGGAAGCGAGAAGAGGAACGGCTACTCGCGCTCCTAAAGACCGATCGCATTCGCGAAGAGTTAAAAGAAGGCTTAAATACATTTATGCACAGCCTGAGTATGTCCGACTGGCACGAAATCGACGGCGTGTTCCTGTTGGACCAAAGGCTGCACAATTGGTATCGCTATACCCTCGAGGCGCTGTGGCGCATGGAGGAATTCGACCTGCCCTTTGTGCATCGAATTCGGCTGAAAAGTAAAAAATACCGATACGTCACCGAGTTCTTCGACGACCACACCACCCTCACCCAAGTGATGCACCACAAAAAGGCCAAAAAGCGGCAGACCGTGCTGGGGGAAGTGTGCGACGCGCTGAGAAATCGGGAGGCCATTCGAGAACTCGAGCCGTATTTCGACGATAAGGCCTTGGAAGAAGCGGCGTATTTTATAAAAAAGGAAGAACAGAGGGAAAATCAGTTGCTCCACGATCTCGGCTTGCGAAACAAAACGGCGGATTCCAATCCGCATGCCGCGGAAGAAAAGAGCGAAGTCGTCGAAGAGTCGACGGCGCCTGCTTCCACACACGCGCAGGCCGAGACGCCGGAGCGCGCGGACAAGATCGAGGATGGGGAAAAGGCGCAAGATGGCGAGCGCCCTGCGGAGCGAGCGGACGCGGCAATCGAGCCGGATGCGCCGGTCTATTTCGACGACCCATCCAAGTATAAGCTGTTCGCCGTAGGTGCCGTCGTCATTCTGTTGGCGTCGATTCTATTCAATAAATTCCTATAACGATAGTAGTCTCTTCAATAGGTTTGGGATTGTGCAATAAATTCGAGGAGGAAAGGATGAAAATCACCAATTTCGGCACCACCACTTTGCTGTTCGACGACGGCGAGGATCAAGTCCTCTTCGACGCAAATTTTACCCGCCCGACGGTGGGGCGCTATCTGTTCCGAAAGGTCGACACCGATTGCGATCTGATCGACGATCTGTTCGAAACCCACGGCATCGATCGACTGCGGGCCGTCTTTATTTCGCATTCCCATTACGACCACGTGATCGATGCGCCCTACATCGCCAGGCGTTGCGGGGCCACCCTGTATGGCAGCGAATCTACCAAAAATGTGGGCTTGGGCGGGGGCGTGCCCACAGAACAACTTGCCGTATTCGAAGGCTACAAACGTTATCGCATCGGCCATTTTGAGATCACCGTGATACCGTCTCTCCATTCCCGCCCGGTCGCCTTTCACGACGACATCGGCGAGGAGATCGAGGCGCCCCTCGCCCGGCCGAGCCGGTTGCGAAAGTATAAGGAAGGCGGCTCCTACGACTTCTATGTGCAAAACGGCGAAAAGCGCTATTTGATTCATCCCAGCGGCAACTATATCGAAGGGCGGCTCGAAGGCTATCCGGCCGACGTACTCTTTTTGGCCGTGGCGGGGTATCGACGGTTGCGCCGCAAAAAGCGGCGGGCGTTTTTCGACGAAACCATAGGACGCACAGCGGCAAAACTCGTCGTCCCCATTCATTGGGACAACTTCTTCGTGTCCCTAAACCGTCCCGTTAAGCGCCTGCCGAGAATCGCCGAGCGCACCGATCGCGTCGCCTTTCACCTGGTGCGCTACTGTGAAGAACACGGGGTGAATACCGTGGTGCAACTGCCCCATACCAGCATGGAAGTGTGAGGGAAGAGCGAATCGCAGGAGTATATAAGCCGTAACATATGAGTTGTTATCGGCGTCGGCCGCGCTCCTTGGAGATTACCGCCACCGTGGCGTTTTCCGAGATCAAAAAAGATGTATTGCAATTGTTTATGGGCGTATAAACAATATAAAACCAATTTATAAACACAGAGCGATACATCGCTCTGTTTTTTTAAAAATATGCCGGACGAACTTCATTGAATTCTTATCCTCCATACAATATACTTCGAATATGAAGTAATAGATTTGCGATAGGAGGGACGTATGGTATTTCTTGTGGCGATGGGTGTTTTGCTCGTACCCATTATAATGATCGTTTTCGGTTGGCTCTTGTATGCACGGGGGCCGAAGGAAATCAATCCGACGTATGGGTACCGCACAAAGCGTTCAATGAAAAGCCCGGAGGCATGGCAATTCGCGCAAAAGTTTTTCGGCAAAATTTGGCTGGTGACGGACATTGTCTTGGCTGTGGCGGGGCTTTTGTTTTGCTCTTTGCGTGGAATCAAATGGGAGATGCGCAGGAAGGTTTTGTGTTCGGCATCTCTTTTGCAGAGGTCGCGGTGATGCTCGGCGCCATCCTGCCCACGGAAATTGCCTTGCGGCAGCGCTTTGACGAGGACGGGAAGCCCCGGAATTGAAAGTAGAAGTAAAATAAAGAATTTGTCATTGTTTTTTCCGGGGGGGGTGATACGATGGGGGCGAGCAAAAGGGCTCGGCGGCATTTCGTCGCATACCTGAAAAAACTATACCGGAGGAGGGGTAGTGTGGACAAAAGAAGAGACGATTGTTATTGTTTTTGTGTGCAGCTGTGTTGATTCCGACGGCAGTATGGGGAGAGGGGGGGGGGCGCGGCCGTTTCCGTATATGTAAACGGCATGAACTTGGCGGCTAGCCAATACGGCGCAGAAGAGGTCGCCCCCATTCGCGAAGGCAGAACGTATCTTTCCCTGGCGAACTGCGAAGACTTTTTCGGCTATACCGTGGAGCAAAGCGGCGACGGCGCCGTAACGCTTCGCGCAGGCGACAAACAGATTGCCATGAAAATCGGCGAGAAGGCCTATACCGCAAACGGGAACGCCACGGCCATGGACGCCGCGCCCTTCGAAGACGGCGGGACGGTATACATACCGGTGCGCTTTGTGCAAGAGGCGCTGGGCGGGATAGTCGATTGGGACGGAAAGAATCGCACGGTGATCGTCGCCAAGCGGCCGAACCCGGGGGCGGTGACGGAGTTTACCGAGAGTCTCGATCCTCTCGGCATTTCTCTGATCGTGCCCGATGCCGTCGATTATAACGAGATCGGCGGAAAGTATGTCTTTACGGCGAAAGAAGCGCTGGGCCAATACGACAACGAGCCGGGCACTTTGTTTACCATCGCCGCCGAAGATGAGCCGCCGCTTTCGAATCTCGAAGATCGGGTGTTGCGCTATGCGGACGGCAAATATATCGTCTTGCACTTTCCCGAAGAGGGAATCGGCACCGATCGCTACCAAAAGTTGATGGACGAAATGATAAAGAGCATAAAAAGCACAGAGGACCAATAGAGAAAGGCCCGGAGGGATCCGGGCTTTTTTTGTATCGGCAGATTGCTATAATGAAACAAAAGGACTTTGGTGGGAAAGGGGACGTTTGTGAAGCGCAGACTCTACTTGCCGCTATTGGCTCCAGAAAAAACGGGAGATCCCTGGGGATCTCCCGTTTGCAAGTTTTGTTCTTATACGATTGAGGAAAGTACGTGGACCTTGGACACGATGCCCAGGAAGTTGTTGTCGTTGTCGACGACGGCGATGGGGTAGGGGGTTTCGGTGGCCATTTCCATCATATCGGTAAGCAAGGTATCGGGGCCGGTGGTGTACAGGTCGGTAATAAGGATTTCTTCCAGCGGCAGGGATTCGCGCACGGCGCGCAGGGTGTCGTAGACGTTTACCAGTCCCATGAGTTTCATATCGTCGCTTAGGACATAGGCGCTGGAGGTGTTGTTTCTGCGCATGGTGGCGATGGCGACCTCCGGTCCGTCGCTGATTTTTACCAAGCTGTCCGGCCGCGCCATTACATTGGACACGGTGAGGACCTGGGTCATGTCCGCGCTGTCGATAAATTGTTTCACGTAGTCGTTGGCGGGGTGCGTGCTCATTTTTTCGGGGGTATCGATTTGAATGATGTCGCCGTCTTTCATAATAGCGATGCGATCGCCGAGCTTAAAGGCCTCGTTGATGTCGTGGGTGATAAAGACGATGGTCTTGTTGAGTTTCTTTTGAATGGTGAGAAGCTCAAACTGCATGTCTTTGCGCACCAAGGGGTCTAAGGCGGAGAAGGGCTCGTCCATTAATAGGATTTCGGGGTCGTTGGCGAGGGCCCGGGCAATGCCGACTCTCTGCTTCATGCCGCCGGAGAGGCTCGCGATGGATTCGTGCTCGTGGCCCTCCAGGCCCACCATGGCGAGCATTTCCATGGCCTTTTGTGTGCGTTCTTCCTTGGGCACGCCCTTGATCTCCAAACCGTATTCGGCGTTTCCCAACACGTTGCGGTGGGACATCAGCCCAAACTGCTGAAAGACCATGGAGATGCTGTCCCGGCGGAAGCGGATCAGATCGTCTTTTTTGAACCGAAAGATGTCCTTTCCGTGAAATTCAACCGTGCCGGTGGTGGGGGTGTTTAAGCCGTTTAAGCAGCGCACCAAAGTCGACTTGCCGGAGCCCGATAGGCCGATGACGACAAAGGTCTCGCCGGGGTAGATTTCGAAGTCTGCGCCATAAAGGGCGACGGTGGTTTTGGTCTTTTGGTAGATTTCGCTTTTTGATAGACCCGATTTTTTCATCTCCAGCGCCTTTTTTTGTTCCGGGCCGAAGACGACGGATACGTCTTTTACGCGAAGAATGCTATCTTCCATCGTGTTTCACCTCGCTTTGTTTTACAAAACCTTGGGTAATGCGGTCTAAGATGACGGCTATAATGACGACGGCGATGCCCGAAATCAGTCCACGGCCGATTTCGATTTTGTTGACGCCGTCTAAGACTTCCATGCCTAAGCCCCGTACGCCGATCATAGAGGTGGTCACGACCATAGAGATCGCCATCATCAGGGTTTGGTTGATGCCGGTCATAATGGTGGGGAGTGCTTGGGGGATTTTTACCTTGAGGAGCGACTGCATCCAGGTGGAGCCGAATGCGACCGAAGCCTCTACGACTTCGGGGTCGATGCCGCGGATGCCGAGGCTGGTCAGTCGGATCATGGGGACCACCGCATAGATTGTGGTGGCGATGACGCCGGGCGCTTTTCCCAAGCCGAAGAAGAGCAGCGCGGGGATCAGATACACGAAGACGGGCATGGTCTGCATGGTATCTAAAATCGGGCGCACGATGCGGTCGGCGCGTTCGCTGGCGGAGATCAATACCCCCAGGGGAAAGCCCAGCAACAGCGAAATGAGTACCGATGCGATGATGATCGCCAAGGTTTCATTCATCATATCCCAATAGCCCACGGCGCCCACCAAAAAGAGGAGGACAGCGTAGAGGAGGGCGGTAGAAATTTTTCCCAATAGCTTCCACGTGGCGAAAAACACCGCCGCGATCAGCACGAACCAGGGGATAAATTCCAGTACGGACTGAATGGCGTTTACGAAGTCCGTAAGGCCGCGAGTGACGGCGCCAAAGAACCCGTCGTGTTTGACGCTGAAGTCGCGTACGGATTTATCGATGGCAGTGAAGTCTATGGGCAATTGAACGGGAAAGTCGTAGATAGAGCGCCGCCCTTTGCCGCCCTTTTCATCGAGGGCTTCGCGGAGTGTGGCGGCGTCTTCTTCGTTTAACCAGTCGTCTACGAGTTCGTCGTGTTCCTTCAAAAACCATTCCGCCGTTTCCTCGTAGTTCGCCTTGTTTTCTTCCATATAGGCGAGGGCTTCGGAGGTGAGTTCGCTGGAGGTATGGTATTTCTCGAGAAACTGCACCATATCGGCGTTTTTCGGATCGTCGTAAAAGGCGTTGCTTACGCCGACGGTAACCCGCATAGGCGGCAGTTCCGTTTCGCCGGCGTTAAACGCGGCTTCGTCGCGATAGGGTTCGTCTTCCAAGAGCACCATATCGTACATTCCCAAAAGGGCCGTCGGTTCCCAGTAGTAGGCCGCCACCGGTTCGCCCTTGTCGTAGGCATCGATAATCGCGGTTTGCAGCGCCGTGTCGGAACCGGGGCTGAAGTAGACGAAGCTCTCGTCCAAGCCGTAGTGAGCGAACTTGCGCTGTAAGATATTGTCCACTTCCCAGCCTGTGATGGCGCCGTACATTCTGCCCTTCGACGGGTTTTCCGGATCGGCGAAGACTTCGGGATATTGCTTGAGATCCCGAATGTGCTTCAGATCGGGCGCGGTGGGTTCGATCCCCCGTTCGGGATCGCCTTCGATCACGTAGCGGGGCACGTAAATGCCCTGGTAGTTGTCGTCGAAGTTGATGCCGAGTTCTTGAAGCTTGCCCGCATCCAGATCCGCTAAGTACTTGGGCAGATTGTCGGTCCATTCTTCCATTTGCACGTCGATTTCGCCGATCAACAGCCCTTCGTGCACCACGGCAGAAGAACCGGGCGTTTCTTCCCAATCGTAGTCATACACTTCTTTTGCCACTTTGCCCGCCACGGCGTTGTGGAATTTGTTGCTCTCCCAGCCCGCATCGCCGAAGGTAATGGTTCCCTTTTCGGAAGCGGCGTAGACGGGAATCGACAAGAGCATCGTAAGCATTGCCAAAACGAGCGCGAGTGATCGTCGTTTCATATACAGCCTCCTTTTCTGTGTGTTTCGTGTAATCGTCTTAAAAGGAAAAATCGTCTTGATATTAAAAAGCATACCCAAAATATTCTTGAGTTCTCGAGAATAAAAGAAAACCATAGCGCAATTATATATGTTAATACCAAAAAGAACAAGTTTAGAGACGGTGGACCCACACAAAGCGCGTTTTTACTGCCAATGATCGTGCTATAATAAAATTATATACGGGTTAAGTGCAAATATTTCGATTGTCATTTTAAGCTACAGAGCCGCTACAGAATATGTGGTGCAAACTAAGAAACAAAAGGAGATACCATGAGCGACATTAGACAGGAAGTCAAAGACTATTACAGCAAGATCACTGTAGAAAAAGAAGGGACAATGGAGACCAATATCTGTTGTTCCTTGGATGCGGTGCCGGCACATATCGCCGAGGTACAGGCGAAGATCCACCCCGAGATCGTAAAGCGCTTTTACGGGTGCGGATCTCCCATTCCGCTGGCGCTCGAGGGCTGCACCGTTTTGGATCTGGGTTGCGGTACGGGCGTCGATGTCTACACCGTATCGAAGTTGGTAGGCGAATCCGGCAAAGTAATCGGCGTGGATATGAACGACGATCAATTGGCTATCGCCAAGCGCTACCGCGACGAAATGGCCAAGGCGTTCGGATTTTCCGCTTCGAACGTCGAATTTAAGAAAGGCTTTATCGAAGACCTCGCCGCCATGGGCATCGAAGACGAATCGATAGACGTCGTCATCTCCAACTGCGTCATCAACCTCTCGCCCGATAAAGAATCCGTATTCCGCGAAATCTGGCGAGTTCTGAAGACCGGCGGCGAGCTCTACTTCTCCGACATCTTCGCCGACCGCCGCGTGCCCGAGGCGATTTCGAACGACGAAATGCTCCGCGGCGAGTGCCTGGGCGGCGCCATGTATAGCGAGGACTTTCGCCGGCTGATGCAGAGTGTGGGTTGGAAGGACTTCCGCTATATCAAAAATGTAAAGGCGGACATCGGCAATGCCGAGATCGAGGAGAAGATCGGCAATATCGGCTTCAGTTCCGCCACCATTCGCGCCATCAAGCACCCCGAATATATCGAAGACATCTGCGAAGAATACGGCCAAGTGGCCATCTATCGCGGGGGGATCTTGGGGAGCGAAAATTACTTCGACTTGGACGACCATCACCGCTTTATCAAGGATCTGCCGCTGCGCGTCTGCGGCAATAGCTGCTGTATGGTAGAAAATACGCGCTTTGGCAAGTATTTTGAAATCATCGGCGATCGTTCCCGCCATTTCGGCCCCTTCGAGGGTTGCGGCAGCGTTCCCGCGGCGGCGGAATCCGCATCGGAAGGCGAATCCGGCAGCTGCTGCTGTTAAGGGCAAAAGATCGGGAGTGACCCCGGTCTTTTTTATTGCGCAACATTCTAATGTGCAGAAATATCGCGAAATATTAAAAAATCCCTTGAAAAAATGACGCGGTGTCATATATACTAAAACCATAGATGACACATCGTCATTTATAAAGGAGGAATTATTTTGAAACGCAATACACTCGCAGCCGTCGCCGGTCTGTTGTGGATCTTGGCGGGATCTATGGTATTAAAGATCGGCGTTGGCGCACAAATCGCATTAGAAGGCGCCGCTTTGTGGTGGTTGCCCGTAAGTGCGGCGATCGGCTTTATTTTTTACAGCAAGATCTTTTCGTCGCTACAAGAAAAAAACCGCGTGCGCATCGGAATGATGGACGAGGCCGCCATTCGCCCGTGGTCGTTTTTTGACAAAAAGAGCTATTTGATTATGGCGTTTATGATGACTTTCGGCATTTTGTTGCGCAAGTCCGCGTTGCTTCCGACGCTCTTTTTTGCGGTATTCTATACCGGACTCGGTGCGGCGCTCTTTGCCGCCGGAGTCAAGTATTTCTGTCAACTGTTTGCACGGGGAGGCGTATGCGATGCCCAAGGCGACCTTTTATAATCTGAGCGAAGAAAAACAGGCGCGGATTCTCGAGGTGCTGAAGCACACGTTTCAGACCAAGACGATTTTCGAGGCGAATGTAAAGGAAATCGTCGAGGCGTCGGAGATCGCCCGCGGCAGCTTTTACCAGTACTTCGAGAATCTCGAAGAGGCGTATTTTACCATCCTCGACCGCGAGACCGTAGACATTCACGATCTGTTTATGGCGCTATTGACCGAACAAGAGGGCGACGTCTTCGCCGCTCTGGAGGAATATGGCGACCGCTTGGCGGAGATCTTGTTTGTCGAGGGCAATTACGGCATCTATAAGAACCGATTTTTGTACTGGACCCCGGGGCTCGAAGAAGGCTGGCAGGCGTATCGGAAGAGCGCGGCCGCCGGTGCGAGCGACAGGGATCGGTATCTGTATCGGGAAGAGATGCAGTTTATAAAGGCCGTCGTGCACAATCTGATTCAACGAAATTTTTTGGAGAAGTGGGACGCGCAGGAATTTGTGCGGCACTATAAGCAGTACGCAGCGTGGCTGAAAGGAGGGGTGCACATTGATGGCACTCGGTGAATCTTTATTCGATGTATTCTATCTGTGCGTGGTCATCGGGTTGGGCGTGCGCCTGCTCTTTACCCGCAAAGAAGGGGCAAAGCTGTTCGGTTGGATGGCGGTGCTGTTGGGAGCGGGGGATGCCTTTCATCTGATTCCCCGCATCCTTTCCCATATGAGTCCCGGCGGATTCGGCGCCTATGAACGCGCCCTCTCTATGGGACAATTTGTGACGAGCATTACCATGACGATCTTTTATGTGCTCTTTTACTTCTATTACAAGGCCCAAAGCGGCGATTCGGACAAGAAAAAAATGGCGGCGATCCTCGTCCTCGCCGCGGTTCGCATTGTCTGCGTGCTCTTGCCGCAAAATGGCTGGGGCAGCATGCCCGGCGACTATACCATGGGAATTGTGCGAAACATTCCCTTTGCGATTATGGGGATACTCCTGATCCTATGGACCTATCGCCATCGCCACAAAGCGGGACTCCAATACATGAGCCTGCTGATCTTCTTGAGTTTTGCCTTCTATATCCCCGTCGTCCTATGGGCGGACACCCGGCCCGCCGTGGGGGCACTTATGATGCCGAAGACATTGGCCTATGTGGGCATCGTCGTGGTGGGATTCCGCCACTTCGTCCCCGCATTCGGCGCCGAGAGCATTTTGGACCAGGCCCTTACCTTTGGGGTGATGGGCCTCGTGGGCGGAGTATGGTACCGGGAGTTCACCAAGTTTTTCGGTTATACCGCCCCCAGCCATTTGAGCAAACTTCACGTGCATACCCTGGCGCTGGGCTTGATGGTGCTTTTGATCGCGTATCTATTCGTGCGCACATCGGATGCAAAGACGCTTGCGCGATTCCGCCGGCCGTTTTATCTTTACAACATCGGCCTGGTATGGACCCTCGCCGCCATGCTCGCTTACGGCATCTACGACGTCGTGGCAGAAGGCGCGGGTACGATTTCGGAAGCGGCGCTTTCGGGGGTATCCGGCATGGGACACATCCTCTTGGGGGTCGGCTTGATATGGCTCTTCGTGCGGATCAAAAAAGGACAGAGACAAATCGCATAACCGTAAATCCTCGATGCATCGGCGTCGGGGATTTTTTTATTGCTCGCAATTCTGAGGTTCGGATACATTAAAATCGGATACAGATACAGTATCGCAGTAAAATGATTTGGGAGGTGGCTATGAACAAAATATGTGTATTGTTGTTCGACGATTTTGAGACACTGGATGCCTTTGGGCCCGTACAGGTTTTCGGGCGTATGAACGATCGCTATACATTGCGATATGTGTCTTTTGAAGGCGGCATTAAGGTGAGTAGACAAGGAGCGCGGATAGAAACCGAGGCAATCGATGATATTGCACTTTTCGATATTCTGCTCGTACCGGGCGGTATGGGGACCAGGGAATTGATTCGGAATGTGGCATTTATTCGAAAATTGCGAGAGGTTGCACAAAAAGCAGCCAATGTACTGACCGTTTGTACCGGCTCGGCACTGTTGGCGAAGACGGGATTGCTGGACGGGAAGGATGCGACGAGTAATAAAATGGCATGGGACTGGGTGATATCGACGAACGCACAGGTAAACTGGCAGAGTTCTGCGCGGTGGTCTATATCGGAGAAATATTATACCGCCTCGGGGATTTCCGCCGGCATCGATATGGCACTCGGATTTGTTGCTGACCATCACGGCGTATCCACGGCAGAGGCCGTAGCGCGAGAAATTGAATATATCTGGAATCGCAATCCCGATACCGATCCTTTTGCTGTAGAAAAGGAATAACAGAGAGAACACACGCAAATTTCATATTTTTATACACAATCGCGGGTATAAGGGAAAAGAGAAATAAAAGGCATACGAAAGGAGAATGACTATGGCGAAATTCGACGAAGCGCAATATTTTGACGAACTGGAACGCGTCGGAAAAGAAATTTCCGGCGAACAGCTGCCCACGCGGCCCGGGGTAGAAGAAGAAATGCAAACCGAACCCGTATACGACGCCGATTTTGAGGGGGCGGGGCGGCTTTCGGACAAAGTCGCCGTAGTTACCGGCGGCGACAGCGGCATAGGCCGTGCGGTGGCGATCGCCTATGCGAAAGAAGGCGCGAAGGTCGCCATCGTCTTCCTAAAAGAATGCGAAGACGCGGAGATAACCGCCGAGGAAATCCGCGCCGCGGGCTCCGAAGCGCTCATTCTCACCGGCGATGTGGGGGACAAGGCGTTTTGCGAAGAGGCCGTCGAAAAGACCGTCGACGCCTTCGGAAAAATCGATATTCTCGTCAACAACGCCGGCGAGCAGCACCCGCAAGAGAGCATACTCGACATCGACGAGGCGCAGTTGGTGCGCACCTTCCGCACAAACCTCTTCTCCATGTTCTTTATGGTGCAGGCGGCGCTTCCCCATATGCAGGCATATGCGAGCATTATCAACACGGCGTCGGTGACCGCCTATGAAGGCAATATTCTGCTTTTGGATTATTCCGCCACCAAGGGCGCCATCACCGCTTTTACCCGCTCCCTCGCCCAACAACTGGCGGAACAGAAGATCCGCGTCAACCAAGTCGCACCGGGGCCCATCTGGACGCCGCTGATTCCCTCTACCTTCGAGGCGGATCACGTTAAAAATTTCGGAAAGAATACCCTGATGGAGCGGGCGGGACAACCCGTCGAACTGGCGGAGGCCTATGTATTCTTGGCCTGGGCCAAGGGTTCGAGCTTTATCACCGGACAGACCATCCACATCAACGGCGGCCAATTCGTCTGCAGTTGATATAGGGTAGAAAACCCTGCGGAATGGGGAAAGACTTCCCGTTCCCGGGGTTTTTATGTTGCGATGGATTATAATAGGAAGAAGATGCGAACCACCGCGAAAGGATTGGATAGGAGAGGCCATGCAAAATATACTGATTGTAGAAGACGATCCGATTATCGGCGCCGAGATCGAAGCATTTCTGAACGAAGCGGACTATGCCGCAAAATGGGTGCGCTCGTATCGCGCAGCGCATGATTTGCCAAAGGAGGTTTATGATCTCGCGATACTGGATCTGAACCTGCCCGATGGCGATGGCATGGCACTCCTCTCTTATCTCTCTGCGACGGGCGCAAAAGTCATCATCGCCACCGTAAAGGACGATCCCGGGTTTATCGCTTCCGCTTTGGATCGGGGAGCCGACGACTACATCACCAAGCCCTTCGACTTGCGGGTGTTGCGTGCGCGGATCGACGTGAGGCTTCGGGAAAGCGAGGTGGGGGAAAGGAAAATCCGCACCCATCGCGATTGCCGCTACGATTCCACACGCGGAACGATCGAATACCGGGGCAAAGTGGCCGATCTTACGGCGCTGGAATTTCGGATCCTGTCGTACTTTATCTGTAATCCCAACCGCATTTTTACCAGAGAGCAGCTGTTGGCGCGGTTTTGGGACGAGCGGGAAAACTACGTGAACGACAATACCTTGACGGCGACAATCAAGCGGATTCGGGACAAGACAGAAAAGGATGTAATCACCACGGTGCGCGGCATCGGGTACAGAATGGAGTGAGTATGGTTGTTTTTTTATGGGGTGCGAGCCTTGTGTGTCTGTATATATATCTGGAGCGCAGAAAGAGAAATCGCATTGCGCAGCTTTTGTCGTCGGTAGAGGGTATGAACCGGGGCCGATATCGGGCGGAAATGGCGCAGGACGATTTTTCGATCCTCGAAGACGAGATCTTAAAGCTGTTTATAGAAGCGGTAGAAGCGCGAGAAGAGACGCAGAGTCTTGCCAAGCGGCAGGCGCAGAATGTAGAGGACATTGCCCATCAGATCAAGACGCCCATCGCGGGGATACTGTTGCAGCTGGAGCGGCGCGGTAATGCGGACGAAAGCGAGGGATTGTATAGGCAGTTGCTGCGGCTGAATACCTTGGCGGACGATCTGTTAAAGCTCGCGAGTCTCGATGCGGGCGGCGGCATGGTGCGGGCGCCCTTTCCCCTCGCCGAAGCGGCGGCGTATGCGAAAGAGATCGTGGAAGATATGTTAGATGCGCGGCATATTGCCTGTGCAATCGACATGGGCGAAGAGGTCGTCGTCGGCGATTTTTATTGGATTTCAGAGGCGCTGATCAATCTACTGAAAAACGCCGCGTTCCAAACGGGCTGCAGCCGCATCGCCATCACCTCCGCCTCGAACCCTCTGTATACTTCTATTGCCGTAGAGGATGACGGCGGGGGAATCCCCGCGGCAGAGCGAAAAAAGATCTTTCGCAGATTCTACAAGTCACCGGACTCCGACGGCTTCGGCCTGGGGCTTGCCATGGCGAAAAAGATTGCCGAAGAAAACGGCGGAGAACTCGAGGTCGAAGAAGGGGCGGCGGGAGCGCGTTTCGTAATGAAATTTTATCGTGTCACCGAAAAGTCATCTTAGGGCCATAGTATGGACACAGAATAGGGGGGCATACTATGGAGTTGATACGAACGGAACATCTGGTGAAAATATACGGGGCGGGCGAGCGGACCGTGCGCGCCGTTGACGACGTGAGTCTGTGTATAGAGCGGGGCGAATTCGTCGCCCTGGTGGGGCCGAGCGGCAGCGGAAAATCCACCTTTTTACATATGCTCGGCGGGGTGGATACGCCCACGTCGGGGAAAATTTTTATAGAAGGGCGCGACATCGCCGGGCTATCGAGCAAGGAACTGGCGCACTATCGGCGGCGCAAGGTGGGGCTCATCTACCAATTTTACAATCTGATACCCGACATCACCATACGGCACAATATCGAACTGCCGCTGGTCCTAGACAAAAGAAAGATCGACAAAGTCTTTCTTCGGGAACTGGCGGCGCGCCTCGGCATAGAAGACAAACTCGATGCCTTTCCCGGCGAGCTTTCCGGCGGCGAGCAGCAGCGGGCCGCCATTGCCCGAAGTCTGATCTACCGACCGTCACTTATTTTGGCGGACGAGCCCACGGGCAACTTGGACCGGGAAAACTCCAAGGAGATCATCGAGATCCTAAAGTATTTTAATCGGAGCCTAAACCAGGCGATTCTCTTGATTACCCACGACGAAAAAATCGCCATGGAGGCGGAGCGGATCGTCACCTTTGTAGACGGAAAGGTGGTGGCAGATGCGTACAATGCGTAAGCAGAACTTTCCCATCGGCATCGCCATTTTGGTAACCACGATCTTCTACACATTTATTCTCTTTAGCGCCTATTCAAGCAGTGAAGCCATGCGACAAAGCTTGCGGGCCGAATTTCCCTTTGACGCCGCATTCAATCGTCCTCTGTCGGCAGAAGAGACGAAGAAAATCGAAGAGGTAGAGGCATTGGCGGCGGTATCGACCCTCGGGAAACCCGAATCGGCAATGACGGGCGATGCAGTACTGGTGCATAGAGCGGTAGATGCGGTGTATTATTCGCTGATGGGCGACGACTTCTTTTATGAAGGTCGCGCGCCCCGCGGCGAAGGCGAGATCGCGATTTCGGCGGGTCTTTGTGCCGAACGGGGCATTCGCATCGGCGATGCCATCGAAGTGAAATTCGGAGATCGGATGGTGGACGGCAAGGTGATCCCCGAGGAGGCGACGTGGAGCGGGGCAGAAGCCTTCCGCGAGAAGCGCGACTGTCGCTATGTCGTAAGCGGCATCGTCCGCAACGAATACAATGCCGAGGCGGGCATCCACGTCACCTATGCGCCCTTTGATGCGCACACCACAGCCGAAAAGACCGTCGTTCGTTTCCACGACTTCCGAAGGGCGTATGAGGCGCGGAAAGAATTGGTGGAGCACATCTACACGGCGACGGGAAGCGGCGATCTGCACCTCAACTTCGACAAACATTGGATTCACCACTACCATCTGGGGGAGGAGACGCAGAGTTTTTTAGATCGCTATGGTTCCGCCATCGTAAGCGGGCTGGGACTTCTTTTGGGCATACTCTTCTTTGTATTTTTTATCAAAAACGTATTCGCCGTCTGGGGCCTCGAGAAAATCCGAAAACTCTCTATGTATAAGTCCATCGGATCCACCGATGGGCAGATCTATCGTCTTCTCCTCAAAGAAGCCATGCAATTGGCGGTGGCACCCGTCTTGGCGGGACATATACTGGGAATCGGGCTCGGTGTATTGCTTTCGGATCGCATGGCGGCAGAAGGCGGCCGCAGCTTCTATTATCATCCGTTGATCAGCCTCGGCGTCGTGGGCGTGACCCTCACAATTCTTCTACTCGCCATCCGCGCCCCGGCGAAGCGAATCGCCCAAATCCCGATTATCGAGGGCATACGGGGCAATGTAAAAATGCATTCGAGCAAAAAGAAGCGTCGGTCCGACTTGTGGAAAGAACTCGCCCGCAACAATCGAACCGTGCTGCGCGCCCAACGCTATGTATCCGCCGTGGGGATTGCGCTTCTCGCCGCGCTTTGCCTCGTCTACGGACTCGCGACCTACGAACGGGTGCGCTTTTCCTACGATAGCGAATACAATGTGGAGGTGTCGTATCTTGCAAATGGTACGAAGTATCCCGGAATCCTGCGTCGGCTACAGGAAGAGGTTCCCCACGAAAGAGGATATTTGCAGGCGCAGAAATATATTCGCATCACACTCGATGCGCCGCTTTCCGATGCCGCGCGGGCTGCCAAACTCGACGAAGTGATGCAAAATTCCGGCGGAGTGGAGGGGCTGATTGTGGGTTTGGATCCAGCCGCCTTTCAGGAAATAGGAGGAAAGCCAGGGGAGGTTCTTCTTTACAACCGCACCCAAAAAGATCCCAAGGCGCCCATTGCCGATGCGGAGTGGATTCCCTTGTTTCAGGAAGTCGACCATATCGACTACGACATTTCCGAAGAAGAACATGCGTTGCAACAGACCGTGCCGGTGCGATTGGTGAACGAATTGCCTCGGCAGTATGTACACAGGATTTTTCCTTTGCAAGTGTGCATGTTTACCGATCTGGATACCTTTATGCGTTTACGCGGCAACTTCGTCGAAGCCTACCGGCAGGCGCAAGTTGACGTTCCGGCGGGCGAGTACGGCCTCTTTCTAAAAGTGCCGAAAGATCGGGAAGCGGCCGTAAAGGGAGAAATTAACCGCAGGCTCAAACGGCATATCGCCTATGACGAAAGTTATTCAGTGCGCACCAAGGGCGAGCAAGACTTCTTCGAATCCGAAGACTTAAAAGCCTTATTGTGGATGATGGGCGCTCTGGGCACTCTGGTGGCACTGATTAACTTCAGCAATGCCTACGCCTCGGTAAAGAGCGGCATACTGCACCGCAGCCGGGAGATCGGCATATTGCGCTCCCAAGGCATGGAAGAAGCGGACATTCGGCGACGCATGGTGCGAGAATATGCGAAGGAGCAGCTGCATTCGCTCATCGTCGCCGTGGGCATTACCGCCGTTATGATGTTGTATGTGCATCTATTCAGCGGCAACTATCCCCTTTCGATTCAGATCAAATACTTTCGCTGGGATCTGTTTGCCCTTTTTGCCGCGCTTATTTACGGCATGAATCTAATGATATTTCGAAGCGAGGTCGACAAACCGCTTCGGTCCTCGATATTGTCTTTGATACGATAAGCAAAAACGCCGCATGGACTTTTCCGGCGGCGTTTTTATGTGTTTCGATAGGGATTATTTTCTCGGAGGAACATGATGTGGTAGAGGGGCGAATGGTGGTCGACGGGCAACTGCCCCTTACCAAGGAATGTTATGCAACGAAAGCCGTACGGAACCGCAGGATGTACAGTTTTGTTTTGGGGGAAAAGACTCGTAATAGGTAACATACGAACAGTCGACCCGCAATAGCAAACTCGAGATCCGTTCGACTCCGCTTCGCTCCGCTCAGGATGACAAATTATTATCACGTCTCTTATTGTCATTCTGAGCGAGGAACTTTGTTCCGAGTCGAAGAATCTCTTTCCCTAGAAGTGTCATGCAAAGAAGCCCATGCCGAAACGTACTATGTATCTTGTCGAATTTTGGCAACAAGCAGCGCAATAGGTAACATACGAACAGTCGACCCGCAATAGCAAACTCGAGATCCGTTCGACTCCGCTTCGCTCCGCTCAGGATGACAAATTATTATCACGTCTCTTATTGTCATTCTGAGCGAGGAACTGTGTTCCGAGTCGAAGAATCTCTTTCCCTAGAAGTGTTATGCAAAGAAGCCCATGCCGAAACGTACTATGTATCTTGTCGAATTTTGGCAACAAGCAGCGCAATAGGTAACATACGAACAGTCGACCCGCAATAGCAAACTCGAGATCCGTTCGACTCCGCTTCGCTCCGCTCAGGATGACAAATTATTATCACGTCTCTTATTGTCATTCTGAGCGAGGAACTTTGTTCCGAGTCGAAGAATCTCTTTCTCTATACATGTTACGCAACGAATCCCCTGCCGGACCGCATGATGACTCTACCTACCTCCCTAGAAAAACCGCACCGGGGATGCCAAGTCGGCGAGGAGGGCCGCCACGCTCCAGGCGGCGGTCACGCTGGATTTCGGATTAGCGGGATCGGGTTTGGAGGTAATGGCGATGTCCGCCGCGGCGCGCTCGTTTTCGGCGTGGATGCGGTGGGTGTTGCCGGCCGCTTCGGGGTCGCTGATAATGCGCACCCGGGTCTTTTCTACGCCGACGCCGGTGATGGCGGTGGCGACGGCGACATTGGTGTTTTTGGGAAAACCCGCGATGGCGGCGCGGGCATCGCCTGCGAAGATTTCTCGTTTCTCGTCGGCGGGCAGCACTCTTTCCTCTAAGTACGGCGCGCCGTTTAGGCTCTTGGGCGCCTTGGTGCTTTCGATCTCTACATCGGCGCCGCCCATCAAGGCGATGGTGCGGATGATATCGAAGCCCCCGACCGCCCCCGAAGGGATGTGAATGCGGCGCCCGTTTTTTTCCGCCGCTTTTCGCAGATCAACATAGAGGCGATCGTCGGCCAATGCGCCCACCGATGTGATAATCAGGTCTTTTTTCGCCGCGAGGACCTTCTGCCCATAGGCGCGCACGGCGCCGACGCCTGCGATTTCGACGACGATGTCGGCATCGTCTTTCAGCAGTTCTTCAAAGGTAGTATAGACGTGGATGGGTTTTGCGCCCGCCTGCGGGGCATCGATCTTTGCTTGATCGTATATGCCTGCGATCTCGTAGGCATACTCCAATTTTTCGAGGACGGCACGGGTGAGGATTTTCCCCAAGGCGCCGTAGCCGATGATGGATATTTTTTTCATGCTTCCTCCCGGCGGGGATCGTCGCCCCGCACCAACATGCCCGCATTTTCGAGGGCGTCTTCGATCATATTTAGGCTCTCTTCGTCGTCGGCGGAGACGGTGTGGAAGTGGTAGCCGTCGGTGATGTTTTTTAAGGGCGTGCTGACGCTTGCGTAGATGGTATCCATAAACACGCGCACATCTTTTCGCGATTTGATCTGCATGGGCGCATAGATGCGGCCGTAGATGCGGTGGTCCACGAAGACGTATTCTATGGTGCCGCCCAGATCGACGATGAGATCCAGCTCTTCGAGGATCTGATCGTCTCTGTGGTGCACCTTAAAGACGCGTTTGCTGCCCCCGCGCTTTTCGGTATAGTAGCCCCGATTGGTGGAAAGGATGGGGACGTCCCGCGCCCGGAGCAGGCCGATGTCCTGTACGATGACTTGGCGCGAGACGCCGAAGCGTGCCGCCAAGTCGTCGCCGGAGATGGGGGCTTTGGCGGCGCGGAGGATTTCTTCCAATTTCTGCAGTCGTTCTCGTTTATCGATCGTCAATGGTATGCAACTCCTTTAGCGACAGATCCAGTATCGGCGCCGAGTGGGTAAGGGCGCCGCAGGAAATGATATCGGCCCCCAGGTCGCGGTAGAGGGGGAGAGAGTTCAGGTCGATATTACCGGAAAGCTCTACCATAGCGCGGCCGTCGATGCGCGTGACGGCTTCGCGGATCTCGTCGGGGGACATATTGTCGAGCATAATGATGTCCGCGCCGGCTTCGAGGGCGGCCTCCACCATTTCGAGGGTTTCGGTCTCGACTTCGATTTTTCGGACGAAGGGGGCGTAGGCGCGCGCCCGTTCCACGGCTTCTTTCACGGAACCGCAGGCGGCGATGTGGTTGTCCTTGAGCATAACGCCGTCGCTTAAGTTGTGGCGGTGGTTGCCTCCGCCGCCGATCCGGACGGCGTATTTTTCGAAGAGGCGAAAGTTCGGCGTCGTCTTTCGGGTGTCGACGATGCGGGTGCCCGTACCCTCCAGGGCGTCGACCATCTGCTTGGTATAGGTGGCGATGCCGCTCATGCGCTGCAGGAAATTCAGCGCCACCCGCTCGCCGCTTAAAAGTACCGAAAGGGGCGCGCGCAGGGTGGCGAGTCGATCGCCGGGGCGGACGGCATCGCCGTCTTTCGCGTGGGCATCGACGATTGCGCCGGCATCCAAAAGGAAAAACACCCGGGCGAATACGTCCATGCCCGCCAAAATTCCGTTCGCCTTCGCAAAGAGTGTGACTTCGGCGTGGGGATCGTCGGCGATCACTGCCGCGGTCGTCACATCTTCGGTGTGCATATCTTCTTTGAGCGCTTGCAATATGGGTTTGTCGATCAAAAAATGGGGGAGGGGAGGGATGTGCATAGAATCTCCTTTCTGACGGGGCTTATTTTGCGGTGATTTCGAGCATGCGATCTAGGGGTCGCTTGGCGCGGCGGGCGAGTTCGGGATCGATGGCGATGCCGTCTCCGCCTTCGCGAAGCGCGCGGATAATGCCTTTTAGATTTACCCGTTTCATGCCCTCGCAGAGCATTTCGGGAAAGACAAAGGTCTTTTCGGGGTAGCGCTTTTCGAGTTCCGCCGCGATGCCACCTTCGGTGACGATAATATTTACCGCGCGGTCCCTTTCGCCCACTGCGTCGAGAATGCCCGAGGTACTGCCTTTGTAGTCGGCGAGGACCAAGACTTCGGGGCGGCATTCGGGGTGGGCGAAGATCGCGGCATCGGGATGGTTTTTCTTCAGTTGTGCGATTTGTTCGGCGCGGATGCGGTGGTGCACCGGGCAAAAGCCTTCGTGAAAGTGAAATTGCTTTTCGGGAAACTTGGCGGCGATGTATTGCCCTAGATTTTGGTCGGGCACAAAGAAGATATGCGTTTCCGGTACCGATGCGACGATCTTTTCCGCATTGGACGAGGTGCAGCAATAGTCGGAATGCGCCTTAATCTCCGCCGTAGAGTTGACGTAGCAGATCACCGCCAGGTCGTCGTATTTGTCGCGCATGGCACGGATGGCATCGACAGTCACCATATGCGCCATGGGGCAGTCCGCCTCGGCATCGGGGAGGTAGACGGTCTTGTCGGGATTTAAGATTTTCATGGTCTCGCCCATAAAATTGACCCCCGCCATCACGATGGTCGATTGGGGAATGGTCGTCGCCTTTTTCGCCAAGAAAAAGGAATCGCCGATAAAATCCGCCGCCGCCTGTACCTCGGCGTCGACATAGTAGTGGGCGAGGACGACAGCATCGTTTTCTCGTTTGAGTGCATCCAATTCGTTTGTATACATTGTAAACTCCTGTTCATCTATGTGTCATTTCTATGTAATACAACGGACTGAACCCATCTTACCACAATTTTTATAAATGACAAGACATTTGTCTTGTCAGTAGAAAATATCTTCCGCCTTTATTTGCACGGCCTTCGGGGTATAGTAGAGATAAAGCCGTTTGTACGGCAATGCGACAAAGGAGGCGTATCTATGCAATCGAATACGAAGAAAAAGACCGTAGTTGTGGTGGGCGGCGTCGCCGGCGGCATGAGTTTTGCCGCGCGCTATCGGCGGCTGAATCTCGACGACGAGATTATCGTCGTCGACAAGAATCCCTATGTGTCCTTCGCCAACTGCGGATTGCCCTATCATATTTCCGAAGAAATTCCCGAGCGGGAGGATCTGATCGTGGTCTCTGAAAAGACGATTCGCGATCGCTTCCGCATCGACGTGCGCGCCGAAGAAGAGGTGGTGCGCATCGTACCGGAAGAAAAAAAGATTTGCACCGAAACGAAGGCGGGCGAGAAAAAAGAAATCGCCTACGACATTCTCGTGCTCTCGCCGGGGGCGAAGCCGATTCGGCTGGATATCGAGGGCCTTGCCTCGCACCCCGCCGTATTTACCCTTAGAAATATCCCCGATCTCGATCGGATCAAGGGGGCGCTTGCGGGCACGCAACCGAAGAGCGCCACGGTGATCGGCGGCGGCTTTATCGGCCTGGAGGTGGCGGAGAGTCTGAAAAACGCGGGGCTCGAGGTGGCAATCGTGCAGATTTCCGATCACGTGCTCCCGCCCTTTGACCCCGAGATGGCGGTCTTCGCCGAGAAGGAACTGACCGATCACGGCGTCAAGGTGCTCACGAATAACAGCGTCGAGAAAGTGGAAGGCAAAAAACTCACCTTACAAGACGGCAGCGAATTGGAATCCGACCTGCTGCTCATGTCCGTGGGCGTCGCCCCCGAGACGGGATTTTTGGAAGGCTCGGGGATCGAGCTCGGCATGAAAGACGGCATCAAAGTCGACGAACACTACCGCACCTCCGTTCCCGAGATTTATGCCATCGGGGATTCGATCATCGTCAAACACACCATCACCGGCGAGGACGTAATGATCGCGCTGGCGGGGCCCGCCAATCGCCAGGGCCGACAGCTGGCGGATATGCTCTCGGGGTACGACCACGATCTGTCCGGCAGTTTGGGCACCTCGATCGTGCGGATCTTCGACCGCGCCTTTGCCTCGACGGGCCTGAACGAATCGCAGTTGGAAGGCAGGAACTACCAACCCATCCACCTGATCGGAAAGAGCAACGCCGGGTACTTCCCCGGGTCGGAAGACATTCTGCTCAAGCTGATCTACGACAAGGACAGCCGCGAGATTCTGGGCGCCCAGGCGGTGGGGAAGAAGGGCGTGGACAAGCGGATCGACGTGATCGCCACCGCCATCAAGGCGGGCCTTCGGGCGGACCGGTTGCAGGAGTTGGAACTCTCGTACTCGCCGCCTTACGGCAGCGCCAAGGACATCATCAATTTGGCGGGCTATTTTGCCGAAAATGTAATGTTGGGCCTAACCGATCCGATTCAAATTTCGGAGCTTGCGGACTACGAAAAGCGCGGTCACCGCGTGATCGACGTGCGCACGGCGAAGGAATACGAGCGCGGGCATATCGACGGGGCGAAGAATGTGCCCTTAGACGAGATTCGCGACCGTCTGGACGAGTTCGAAAAAGACGAAAAATATGTGGTGCACTGCCGGAGCTCTGTTCGCTCCTACAATGCGGAGCGCATCTTGAAAGCAGAGGGGTATCATGTCAAAAATCTGGACGGTTCTTTCGTATATTTTGCAGCCAATTTTCCGGATCGCATCGTCCGGGATTGAGTCTACCACCGCCGACGAATTGGCGGACGGCGAAGACCGATACATCTTGGACGTGAGAAATCCCGACGAACACGCCGAGGGCATCATTCCCGGGGCGGTAAAAATGCCGCTCCCTACGGTAAAGGAACGCATGGACGAAATTCCCCGGGAGGAGAAGATCTATGTCATCTGTGCCGCCGGCGGCAGGAGCATTAAGGCGTGTAAGGATCTGATGGCCCACGGCTACCGCTGCGTCAATGTAAAAGACGGCATGAATGCCTATCACGGTCCCTTGGAGAAATAACAAAATCGCGGCGATCCGCATATATCGCGGACGCCGGGGGTATGTATCCCGTAGAATATAGGAAGGAGGAGAGCGATGGAAAAGGACATGAGCCGCTACCAATGCAAACCCTGCGGCTACATTTATGACCCGAAAAAAGGCGTACCGGAATACGGCATCGAGCCGGGCGTTCCCTTTGCGGAGCTGCCCGACGACTGGACCTGCCCCAAATGCGGCACCAGCAAGTGGATGTTCGTAAAAATGGAAGACTGAGAAGACGAGCTGAAAGGCTCGTTTTTCCTATATACGGCTTCGGCGCGTGATGTCGCCGAAGCCCTGCATCTGCATTTTTTTGGAGGAGGATATATGAAACCGACGGTGAAGATTTACGACGAAGTACTCAAGCGTTCGATCACCATCCCGGCACAGATCCGCTATTGGGACGGAACGGAGTCCTTCTTGGGTACGGGCGAGGCGGAGATCGCCATCCACTTTAAGGCGCCCCTCGATCTGAACAAGGCGCGCAAAGACTTTTCTTTGACCCTCGCCGAAGCCTATATGGACGGCGATATAGAGATTGAAGGCTCCCTGCAAAATTTGATGCGTTCGCTGTTTGCCAACGACGACAGCTTTATGGAGAGCAAGGAATATAAAATGCTCAAGTTTCTGCAGGGGCACGGCAAAGCGGAATCCAAAGAAGAAATCGCCTACCATTACGACATCGGGAACGACTTCTACGAACTGTGGCTCGACGAGAGCATGACCTATTCCTGTGCCTACTTCAAAAAAGAAAGCGACAGCCTCGAGGACGCGCAGCTGCAGAAGATCGACCACATTCTCGAAAAGTTGCGCCTAAAAGAAGGCGATACGCTGCTGGATATCGGCTGCGGCTGGGGCAATCTCATTATTCGAGCGGCACAGACCTACCCCATTCGCGCCTACGGCTGTACCTTAAGCGAAGAGCAGCAAAAGCTCGCCACCGAGCGCATCGAACAGGAAGGCCTTTCCGGTCGGGTACAGGTCTTTTTGGCCGATTATCGGGATATCGCCGCGAAGGGCAAGACATTCGACAAAATCGTGAGCGTCGGCATGTTCGAGCACGTGGGGAAGGAAAACCTCTACGAATACTTCGAGAGCATCGACCGCATGCTCGCCGACAAGGGGCTCGCGTTGATCCACGGCATCAGCGGCCAGCGCGATCCCGACGATCCCGATATGGGCAAGAATTCCTTCCTCAACAAATACATCTTTCCCGGCGGCTATATCCCCGCCATCGCCGAAATCGTCGCCCCCTTGGGAAAACTTCGGCTGCATCTGATCGATATGGAGAGCCTGCGGCGCCACTATCAGCTGACATTGGAGGAATGGTGCCGGCGGTTTCATCGCCATTGGGACGAGATCGAAGAGGAGATGGGCGAAAAGTTTATGCGCATGTGGGACATTTATCTGCAGGCCTGCGCCGCTATCTTCGAGGCGGGCAAGCTCGACGTATGCCAGTATTTGATCGAAAAGGGCGCGGACAACGAGCGTCCCCTGACGCGGAAATATATGTTGCGATAATTCTAATAAAGATGAGTTTAAAAGCGAAAATGTAAAATGCATGTAAAAATTAAAACAAATTTGTAAAAAGAAGTTATTTCTATTGAAACCGTTGCCATTTCATCTTAGAATAGCTTTGTCAGAAAATTCGCAAAAAGTATTTCGTTTTGGACGGGATCGTGAGGTGGTAAAAAGTACGAGTGCTTATGTAACATCTGAATCAGTGGTCAATTATTGTGTTTATTGCAAAATTTATCTATTAGAAAGGTGGTTTCAATGTTTCTCAAAAAGAGTGTTAGATTTGCGATGATCGCCATGTTTTTAGTGGCATCCAGTACACCGGTATTGGCACAAGAAGAAGTTATATTAACAGAGCCAATTGAACCCATTTATAAGCAGTCTCAGATGTTACATGCAAGTCATATTACTGATTCAAATGAAAAAGAAGCTTCCTTTGGTTTGTTTTTGGATCAGGAGGGAAACCAATATGGCGCGACTGATTTCGATGTGAATCAAGAGAGCGTTGTTATATTGGACAATGCTAATAACAAAATTACCAGAATATCTGGCCAAAAAGATAAAAAAGAATTTCCTGTGACTATCGACCATCCGGCAATGGTCTCCGAGGAAAATAACAATATTTATATTTTGGATATTGCTGATAAAAAGGTCGAAGTTATCCAAGAGGATGGGATTTCGAGAATTTATGAGATTGATCTGGACGAGAATGAAGCAATTTCGGAATTTGAAGTTGTGAATGGGTGTGTGTATATTACCTATTTTGCCGGTGAAGAGCAAACGACTGCATATGTTAACCAAGGAAAAGCATTCGTCGCAGAAAAGGCAATAGACGGCAGAATTTCGAATGGTTACATCTATACTTTTGAGCTTGATGAAGGCAGTGAATACGCGAATAATGGAAATATGAATATTTTTAAGATTGATGGTAAGCAGATTGCTGCTCTGAGGATTACATCAAAAAATCCCCTAGGTGGCGCAAAGTTATTAGGGATGAATGGAAATGGGAATTATATCATTAGCAAAACGGTAAAAATTGGTGAACAAAATAAAAACCTGTTAACCGAAATTGATGCTAATAATAATGTTATAAACGAAGAAGAAGTTGAAACAAAGGTAGATGTTTTGGAGCCTTTCGTTTTTGATTCCGACAGAGTTTATAATCTCAAAGAAAATGTGTCTGAATTGACCATGACTGCAATAACAGTTGAAGGGCAACCTGAATTAATCGATGAAGAGTCGAAATTGGAAATCTCTCCCGAAAAGGTACCGCCGTCTGTACTAGCTTCCACCACTAGAAGTGCGATAATGAACAATGCACGTTCCTATCATACCTCTTTCTCTTGGAATTGTACGAACCAGAACATTAGCTCTATGAGCGGCTATAAAAAGCCCAGATATATTCAAGGGGCAGGAACATATACCTGTATGCCTTATTGTTGGGGCGGATTTGATAGCAGAAGTTCGTTTTTGAATGGTTTGAATAAAGGCGGAAGAGCAGGGAACATCAGAACCTCGACTTCTTCGAAAGTGGCAAATACTTACGGCCTAGATTGCTCTGGCTATGTGAGTAGATGCTGGGGTCTATCTTCTAAAAGAGGTACTGGAAATATAGAAGGGGTCGCAACTAGAATTTCTTATAGTAGCTTGCAACCTGGAGATGCGTTGAATAAATCTGGACATGTTATGCTATTTGAAAAACGCGATAGCAATGGAGATTATGTTCTGTATGAAAGCACGCAGTTAAATGGCTATGATCGCGTGTCGCATACGATACGTGGAAAGTCTAGCGTAGAAGGAGCATATAGACCTATTCGATATAATGGGGTATGATGATCCTATTACGAAGAAGTGAAAGTAGGAGGTAAATATGAAAAAATTGGCGGCATTGGTATTGTGTCTGCTCTTGCTCCCGTCGGCGGCGTTTGCCCAGGGCGCTCGACCCGTAACGATTTTTGTGAGCGGTAAGTCGATGCAGGAAGAGGGGCAAAAAGCGGTGATTCGCGAAGATCGCACTTTTCTGCCCCTGCGGGCGGTCACCGAAGAGCTGGGATACACGGTACAATGGGACCAGGCGAAGAAAGAAGTCACCATGACGAAGGGAAGCGAAGCGGTTACAATGCAAATCGGCGCGAAATCCTATCGCCATAACGGAAACACTGAAGCCATGGACGTGGCGCCCTATCTCGACAAAGATCGCACCTATGTACCCGCCCTCTACTTGGGGAAGGCGACGAAACTGCCCGTGCGGTGGATCGCAGACGAGCGCATCGTCACCGTGGGTGCCTATCCGCAAAAGGACGTGGCGGCGGACAAGCGGATCTATGTAAAGGAAGTGGATATGTCCTTTGCTCTGTCCGCGGATGCAGACGTAGAGATTGTCTACGAAGTGTCAGATAAAGAGGTTGCGTTTTTTGAAAAATCCAATCGCGATGGCGGCGACGGCTTCCTCTTTAGCCTCTCTCGCGCAGAGCATCCGATGCGCGAATGGAATTATTCGCCCATGCTGTTGGGCGAAAAAGACGGCCTCTATTACGGCGCCGACTTCCGCGGCGATCCCCATATGGCAAAGAGCGAGGCACTGCAAAAGAAGTATGAGAAGGCCACCGCAAAGATCGACGATATTCTGATGACGGTGCGGGTAGGCAAATAAGACGAAAGAACCGGCGAGGGCCGGTTCTTTTTGTTTGGGTATAGGTATAGGGAATCGCGAATTTTGAAGGAGGAACTATGCAGTATATCGAAACAAGCATACAAGCGGGCGTAAAGATCCCCACGCGCATCGTAATGCCGCCCATGGCATCGGAGGGCGCGGAAGACGGAAAGATCGGCGCATCGGCGGTGGAATTTTATAGAAAATGTGCAAAAAATCCGCTGTTCGGGCTCTATATCATCGAGCACAATTATGTGGAACGCGCCGGTCAGGTGTCGCCGAAGCAGATGTCTTTGGCAGAAGACGGGGCGATCGATTCCCACAAGCGCTTGATCGACGCCATGCAGTCGGAAGCAGGCGATCACAAAATCTTTGTGCAGCTGAACCACGCGGGCAGAAAGTCGAAGCTCGCGACGCCGCCTGTGCCTTTGATCGGCCCCTCGGCAGAAGACGGCGTACGCGAGATGAACGCGAGCGATATGGCGCGCGTACAGGAAAAGTTCGTCGAAGCGGCTCTCCGCGCCGAAAAGGCGGGCTACGACGGGGTAGAGGTGCACGTCGCCCACGGCTTTTTGCTGAACCAGTTTTTCTCGCCGTTGGTGAATAAGCGGCGCGACAGCTACGGCGAGGATCGACTCGCCTATCCCCTCGAGGTATTTTCTGCCGTCAAAGAAGCGCTGGGAAATTTTCCCGTGGCGGTGCGGATCGGCGGATTGGACTTCGAAGACGGCGGCACCGAGATCGCAGACGGCGTGGAGGCCGCCAAGCGCTTTGAAGCGGCGGGGGCGGATCTGTTGGATATGACCGGCGGCATGAACGGCTATACGCGGCCGGGCCATAGCGAACCGGGTTGGTTTTCCGATTTAACCGCACAGACAAAGGCGGCTGTCACCACCCCCGTTCTTCTGACCGGCGGGGTACAGACGCCGGAGGATGCCGAGGCGCTTCTCGCCACCGAGAAGGCGGATCTGATCGGCGTGGGCCGCGCCTTTTTGAAGAACCCCGACTGGGGCGTGTAAGAAAAACGAAATACGCGCATTTTGCGCATACAAAAGCGACATGTTGCCATGTCGCTTTTGTGTGTCGCGCGTTGCGATTATTTTTCTTCCGCCAGGTCTTTATAGCGTTTGTAGGTTTGCTTTGCATCTTCTTCGGAAGCATCCAGAAGCTCTTCGCCTTCCTCGGGGGAACGACGCAACAGCGATGCATAGCGGACTTCGCTCATCAGGAATTCGCGGTAGGACTTATTGGGTTCCTTGGAATCCATAATAAAGGGATTTTCGCCCTTTGCGATGAGTTCGGGGTTGTAGTGGTAGAGCTGCCAGTAGTTGGACTCGACCGCTTCTTTTTGTTGTTTGGTGGCGAATGCCATGCCCTTCGAGAGGCCGTGGTTGATACAGGGGGAGTATGCCACGATCAAGGAGGGGCCGTCGTAGGCTTCGGCTTCTTTGATGACCTTGATCAGGTGGTTCATATTCGCACCCAATGCCACCTTGGCGACGTAGATGTCGCGGTAGCTCATGGCCAACAGACCCAAGTCCTTCTTGGCGGTCTTCTTACCGGCTGCGGCAAATTGTACCACGGCGCCCTTGGGGGTTGCCTTGGAGGATTGTCCGCCGGTGTTGGCATAGAGTTCGTTGTCTACGACGAGTACGTTGACGTCGGCGCCGGTTGCGAGGACGTGGTCCAATCCGCCGTAGCCGATGTCGTATGCCCAGCCGTCGCCGCCGTACATCCAGAAGGATTTCTTGGTGAGTTGTTCTTTGTTCTTGAGGACGTATTCTTTGGCTTCCAGGGCTTCGCCGTCGAGGTCTAAGGACTCTAGGGTTTCTACGACCGCGTCGCTGCGTTCGCGGGTGCCTTCGCCTTCGTTAATATTGTCGATCCAGTCTTGGATGGTCTTCTTCGCCGCTTCGTCTTTTAGGACGGGCAAGATCTTTTCCAATTCCATGGTGATCTTAGCGCGTTGTTGGCCAACCGCCAGATACATACCGAGGCAGAATTCCGCGTTGTTTTCGAACAGGAGGTTCGACCATGCGGGACCGTGGCCCAGGTGGTTGGTGGTGTAGGGTGCGATGGGGAATGCGCAGCCCCAGGCTTGGGAACATCCCGTCGCGTTTGCGATATACATTCTGTCGCCGAAGAGTTGGGTCAGAAGTTTCGCATAGGGGGACTCGGAGCAACCCGCGCAGGCGCCGGAGAATTCGAGCAAGGGTTGTTCGAATTGGCTGCCCTTGATGGTAAATTTGTCCATCGGGTTTTCCTTATGGGAAAGGGTCAGTGCGTAATCCCAGTTTTCTTGTTCGGGCATTTGCGATTCGAGATCGTGGAATTCCAGCGCCTTTTCCTTGGCGGGGCAGGTCTCTACGCAGTTGCCGCATCCGGTACAGTCGAGGGGATCGACTTGGATGGTAAATTCATATTCCTTAAAGCCCTTGGCGGGAACGGAACGGAATCTTTCGGGTGCGTTTTCTACTTCTTCCTTATTGGAGAGGAAGGGACGGATTGCCGCGTGGGGGCAGACGAAGGAACATTGGTTACATTGAATACAGTTTTCTTCCTTCCAGCGGGGTACGCGCACGGCGATGCCGCGTTTTTCGTATTTGGACGTACCCAAGGGGATAAATCCGGATTCATAGCCCTTGAACGCCGAGATCGGCAGATCGTCGCCGTGTAGTTCGGTGATGGGCATCATCATATTGCGTACGTAGTCGGAAAGGGTTTCGTCGACCTTCTTTTCTTCGACTTCGAGGTCCTTCCAGGAAGCGGGAATTTCGACCTTGTGGAGGTTTTGGTAGCCGCTTTCGATGGCCTTAAAGTTCATATTGACGATCTTTTCGCCCTTGTTGCCGTAGGACTTTTCGGCGAATTCCTTCATCAGGCGTTCGGCTTCGTCCATGGGGATGATTTCGGCGAGTTTAAAGAATGCCGATTGCAAAATGGTGTTGGTGCGTCGACCCAAACCGATTTCTTCCGCGAGTGCCACCGCGTTGATGGTATAGAACTGTACGTCGTTTTCGGCGATGTACTTCTTCACCTTGTTGGGGAGGTGGGTTTCCAATGCCGCATCGTCCCAGTTCGTGTTCAGCAGGAATACGCCGCCGGGACGCACTTCGTCTACGATGTCGTAGCGGGTCATATAGCTTTGGTTGTGGCAAGCGATAAAGTCGCCGTTTTTGACCACATTGCTGTTGCGAATGGGTTCGTGGCCGAAGCGTAGATTGGATTTCGTAATACCGCCGGTCTTCTTGGCGTCGTATTCGAAATACGCCTGTACGTACATATCGGTATTGTCGCCGATGATCTTAATGGAGTTTTTGTTGGCGCCTACGGTACCGTCGCCACCCAGACCCCAGAACTTGCAGTTGATGATCTTGGGATTGTCGATGACATAGCTGTCGTCCACGGGGAGGGACAGATAGGTCACGTCGTCTACGATGCCCACGGTAAAGTCGTCTTTGACTTCGTTTTGCATCAGATTGTCGAAGATCGCCTTGATCTGTGCGTGGTCCACGTCCTTGGAGGAGAGACCGTAGCGGCCGCCGTAGATTTCCGGTGCGTTTTCGACATTGGCGAATGCGCCGACCACGTCGAGATACAGCGGATCGCGCGCGCCGGGTTCCTTGGTGCGGTCGATCACGGCGATGCGCTTGATGCCTTCGGGCAGTTCGTTTAAGAAGTGTTGGCGAGAGAACGGACGATAGAGGTGTACTTGCAGGTAACCCGTCTTTTGTCCGTTGGCGTTCAGTTCGTCGACGGTGTCTTGTACCAGACCGCTGACCGAACCCATACCGACGATGACATATTCCGCATCGTCCGCGCCGTAGTAGTTGAACAGGCGGTAGTCCGTGCCCTTGAGTTCGTTGACCTTGTTCATATATTTTTCTACGATGCCGGGGATGGCGTTGTAGAATACGTTAATGGATTCTCTGGATTGGAAATAGGTATCGGGGTTTTGTACGATCCCTCTTTGTTTGGGGCGTTCGGGGTTCATCGAATTGGACTTAAAGCGTTCCAGCGCCTCGATATTGAGCATATCGCGCAGGTCTTCGTAGTCCATCACTTCGACCTTTTGGATTTCGTGAGAGGTACGGAATCCGTCGAAGAAATGCATAAAGGGAACGCTCGATTCGATGGCCGCCAAGTGGGCGATACCGCCGAGGTTCATGACTTCTTGCACATTGCCGGAAGAGAGCATAGCCCAACCGGATTGGCGGGTGGCCATAACGTCGGAATGGTCGCCGTAAATCGAGAGCACGTGGGAACCCAGGGTACGGGAAGCGACGTGCATAACGCCGGGGTAGAGGGAGCCCGCCGTACGGAACATAGTCGGGATCATCAGGGCGAGACCTTGAGATGCCGTATATGTAGTCGTCAACGCGCCGGCTTCCAAAGAACCGTGCAATGCTGCGACAGCGCCGCTTTCCGCCTGCATTTCGACGAGGCGAACTTCCTGATCGAACAGGTTCTTCTTACCGTCGGCGGACCAGCTGTCCACGAGCGCCGCCATGGGAGAAGAAGGCGTAATGGGGTAAATGGCTGCTACTTCGGTAAACGCATAGGAGACATAAGCCGCCGCTTCGTTACCGTCCATAGACTTAAACACTTTTGTCAAGATATACACTCCTTACTACAAGTCGACAAATGTCGAAACAATGGTGCGTCGGTACAACCGACAGGATCGGGAACTCTTTAGGCAAATGATGAAAACGTTGTCAGTGTGAGTTCACCTTTCCTCGAAAACATTATATACAATCTGACGCGAAAAGCGAAGCGGATTTCGCAGGAAATGCCGAGAAAGAACAAAATGGCTGTAAAAGGCATATAAAACAAAAATTAAATCGAAATACAGGGGAGATTAAAATATATAATTCGGGAATAGAATTGATTTTTCGTAAATAATGGAAATAGCTGCAAAAATCCGAAGCGAAAAAGATCGATCACAGACATCGCGCGGCAGAACTCGCTTGTGCATTACCGTTTGCCTTCGATTCGATTCAAAATCGAGAAAAATTATTTGAGTCGTAGAAATTTTTCGCTCGAAGGCTGGGAAAACGACGGGAAAGCGCGAGGGGAAAAATACTTCCATTTTCCCGAATACTATAAAATATACAATTTCACATATTAGTGGCCGCCGGTAAAATCTTTCGGTGCCGATCACAATGGCCTTTAATGCCATATTTGGCTTGCGTAAAGGGGTAGGGGGAACAACGACAAGAACGTCGCCACGAAGTTTTCAATATATTAAATTTTCCCAAATGTTTTCCCTTATGAAAACAAGCCGAAGTGCTATGTATACAAAATTAGGCAAATAAAACCGCAGAATTTCAACATTTTTGCCCTTGAAAGACGAATCACAAACGAAAAATCGTTGCCAAATTTCCCGGCAAACCTTATAATATACTTAAGATTGATTGCCGAATTGAATAGCAAAAAATGCAAATCGAAAAAATGAATATTAGAAACACTAGGAAACAGTGTACGGAGGTTAACAATGGATGACATGCATGGCAGGAAAAAAGTAAAGGCGGTAGGCCTTGAAACTTTTGTCTTCCTGATTATATTCATCGGCGGCTTCGCCCTGATCGGCAACAAGATGGGCGCGGGGCTGATGTTTAAAACCATGATGGCAACTGCGCACGACTTACTGCTCTCTACGGTCTTTTTGATTATGGCCATGGCCGTTTTGGCCGGCGCCATCAGCGGCGTCCTTTCCGAATACGGCGCGATCGCCTTGATCAACAAGATCTTTGCCCCTTTGATGAAACCGGTATGGGGCCTTCCGGGAGCCAGTATCACCGGCGCTATCGCGACATATCTATCGGACAATCCGGCAATCATATCTTTTGCAAAGGACAAGACGTTTACCCAATACTTTAAGAAATACCAGGTTCCGGCGATGTGCAATTTGGGCACCGCGTTCGGCATGGGTTTGATCGTAACCACCTTTATGATCGCCCAGGGTAAGGAATTTATCTTGCCGGCGATACTCGGGAATGTGGGGGCGATTGTCGGCTCGGTGGTGAGCGTTCGCCTGATGCTCGCCCAAACCAAGAAGTTCTACGGCGCCGAGGCCGAAGAACCCTTTGACGTAGAAATGCAGACCGAAGATCTCGAATCCCAAGGGGAATTTCGCTATATCCGCGAGGGCAACTACTTTCAACGAACGCTGGATGCCCTCTTGGAAGGGGGAAAGACCGGCGTAGAAATGGGGATGTCGATTATCCCCGGCGTGCTGATCGTCTGTACTTTCGTCATGATGATCACCTTCGGGCCCGGCGAAAACGGCGTCTACACCGGCGCCGCCTACGAAGGCGTCGAGTTTTTGCCCTTCCTCGGCGAAAAGCTGCAGTTTATCTTCGAGCCCTTGTTCGGATTCCGATCCCCCGAAGCCATCGCGTTTCCCATTACGGCGCTGGGCGCCGTGGGCGCTGCTATCTCGCTGGTGCCGAATTTTATCGAAACCGGCGCGGCGCTTCCCAACGACATCGCGGTCTTTACCGCCATGGGCATGTGCTGGTCGGGATATTTGAGTACGCATATCGGCATGATGGACGCGCTCGACTCCCGCGAACTCGCGGGCAAGGCGATTTTGTCCCACACCATAGGCGGCATCGTCGCCGGCGTGGTGGCACACTTTTTGTTTATACTGATCGGCGGATAAAAACGCGAAACCGCATCGAATCTTCGGTGCGGTTTTTTGTATGGCGTAAAAAAGTGCGGAGAAATATTCGAAACGACGGGGATAGAAATCGTTGTATTTTTTGTGGGGGGGGGTATACTATAGCCATGGGAAATCCTTTCCCAAATCACAGTATTAAGGAGGCAATATGAACGTTACAGATAAGAAAAAATTTTTGATGTTCGCGATCGTCGGTCCCGCCTGCATCATTTTACGGGCGCTGCTCGGCGTCGGCGGCATGGAAGTAAAACAGACTCCGATTTTGGTGGGAGCCGGGGCGATCTTGGCGATTATCGGTTTTCTTTTATACATATATGAAAAGAAACATATCGACGAATTTGCCTATGCCTATGCCGAAAACTGGAACGGCGGCGGATTTATCAACAGCGCCTTTATCTTGGGCATCTCGGTATTTTTCTTCGCGATGACTTGGATCAAGGGCATTGCCATCCTGGTGCTGTTCGGCGTGGTGTATCGGATTTTGATGGCGATCATCCGCGGAAAACAGGGGGAGAGATCTTGAGTGCAAAGAAGTCCTTCGGGGCTTCTTTTTTTATGCGTAAAACAGACCAGGAAGGAAGGGACTAAGAGGAACGCCGTAAAGTTTTCGATAGATGAGTGAGGTCTTCGTTAAGATGGCATAAATTTCTTCGGAAAAGCAATGGAGAAAAAGATTCTTGCTTGACTTTTATACTTTATTAGATTAAACTTAAAAAAACTTAAGAACTCGCTTAGGTTTTGCCAATACATACCAAAGAGGAGAGATAGACATGAAAATTCGCAGGAAGCGACTGTTGTCCCTAGGTTTGGTCTTGGCCATGTTGCTCGTCTTTACCGCAGCTTGTACGAAGGTGGATACGACCAATGCCGGCAAGACCGAAGGCGCAGACGGGGTCGCCGCCGAAGCGACCAAGGCGGAATATGAAACTTTGAAGGAAGGGGAAGAGTACCATATCGGCATCATTACCGGTACGGTATCGCAGGCGGAAGACGAGTTCCGTGCGGCCCAAGATGCCATCGAAAAGTACGGCAATGCCGACGAAGGCGGCATTATTCGCCACGACACCTACCCCGACCGCTTTGAGGCGGAGCAGGAGACCACGATCGCAAAGATCGTCGCCATGGCGGACGACCCGCAGATGCGCGCCGTGATCGTAAATCAATCCGTTCCCGGCACGTCGGCGGCATTTACCCAAATTCGGCAAAAACGCCCCGACATTATCCTGATCAATCTTGTGGCGCAAGAGGATACGATTATGGCGGAAAACACCGCGGATCTGGTACTCGACGCCGACAATGTGGGCCGTGGATACCGCATCGTGGAAGCGGCGAAACAAATGGGCGCGACCAAGTTTGCGCACATCACCTTCCCGCGGCATATGTCCATCGAGCTGTTGGCGCTGCGCCGCGCGATTATGGAAGAAGCCTGTAAGGATTTGGGCCTCGAGTTTATTTCGTTGAACGCTCCCGACCCCACGACCGACATCGGCGTGCCCGGCGCGCAACAATACATCGCCGAGAACATTCAACCCTGGATCGACAAGTACGGCAAGGACACGGCGTTCTTCTGTACCAACGACGCACATACCGAACCCCTGCTTCGCGGCGTGGCGGCCGGCGGCGCGATCTTTGTAGAACAGGATTTGCCCTCTCCCATTATGGGATACCCCAAGGCGTTTTCTGTCGACATTCAAGACAAAGCCGGCGACTGGCAAGCGATCAATAGCGAAGTGGAAAAGGCGGTTGTGGCGGCCGGCGGTTCCGAACGCATGGGTACCTGGGCGTACTCCTTGGGCTACTCGTTGACGCTGGGATCGGTGGATCTCGTGACCGACGTCTTGAAGGGCGAAAAGGAAATCACGAATATCGATCAGGTCATCGAAGCGATCAGTACCTATACCGAGGGCGCCAACTGGACCGGCAGCAATTACGTCGATCGAGCCAGCGGCGAAAAGAAAGAAAACCACATTCTCCTGGCACAGGATACCTATGTCTACGGCAAGGGATATTTGGGCATGGACAAGGTGGAAGTACCCGAAAAGTACATGACCATGAATGTCGACTTGGATGCCATCGAACAATCGCAAAAGGATGCCGAAGGCGAAACCGGAGAATGATCCCGGGTACGAAAAATAGTTTTTATACGAGGAAAACGGAAATAAACCAGCGGCAATCGTTGGTTTATTTCCTTTAGGAGGTATATTGTGGCGCAAACATTGATGGAGGTCCGGAATGTGGGCAAGCGCTTCGGGGAGAATGTCGTCCTAAAGGGCGTAAACTTCGACCTGGCGCCGGGCGAGATTCTGGGACTCGTGGGAGAAAACGGCGCGGGCAAGTCCACATTGATGAATATCATCTTCGGCATGGAAGTAATTCGAGAGACCGGCGGCTACGACGGCGAGATCCTCTTGGACGGCGCGGCGGTGAATTTTCGCTCGCCCATCGACGCCCTAAAGGCGGGGATCGGCATGGTGCACCAGGAATTCAATCTGATCCCCGGCTTTACCGCGGCGGAAAACATCACCTTGGATATGGAACGCACCAAACCCTCGGTGCTCTCGAAGGTATTGGGCAAGAAATACGCCACCGTCGACGGAAAGGCGAACATCCGCTTATCGGGCGAATCCCTCGACAAATTGGGCGTCGAGATCGATCCCGAGGGCATGGTGTCGGAGATGCCGGTGGGGCATAAGCAGTTTATCGAGATCGCCCGCGAAATCACCCGCGAAGACGTAAAGCTCATTATTATGGACGAGCCGACGGCGGTATTGACCGAATCCGAAGCGGATATGCTGATGGCCTCTTTGAAGCGGCTTTCGGATTTGGGCATCGCGATCGTATTTATTTCCCACCGCCTGCGGGAAATCCTTACCGTATGCGATACGGTGGTGGTGCTCCGGGACGGGGAGATCATCGAAAATCGGAAGAACGAGAATTTGAGCGTCGATCAGATCGCCGCCTGGATGGTGGGCAGAACCGAAGAGGCGCGGACGCGCAAGCGGCAGCCCATGCGGCCCGGGGAGACGGATGTTCTCCTCAAGGTGCGCAATTTGAATGTGGATATGCCCGGCGAACAGGTGGACGATGTGAATCTCGACGTGTATCGCGGGGAAATTTTGGGGATTGCGGGCCTCGCCGGGCAGGGCAAGCTCGGGATCGCCAACGGCATTTTGGGCACCTATCCCGTAATGGGCAATGTGGAATTTCAGGGCAAGCCGCTGGCGCTCGGAAAGACCGCAAAGATCCTCGCCGAGAAGATCGCTTTCGTCTCCGAAGACCGCCGAGGCGTGGGACTTTTGCTGGACGAGCCGATCTACTGGAACATTTCTTTTAACGCCATGCAGATTCAAAATAAATTCATTAAAAAAGTTATGGGACTGAGTTTTCGCGACGAAGAAACGATGAAAAAGGTCTCCGACGCATACATCGAAAACTTGGCGATCAAATGCATGGGCAGCCACCAAAAGGCGGGCAATCTATCCGGCGGCAACCAACAAAAGGTCTGCCTTGCCAAGGCACTCTGCATGGAGCCGGAGCTCTTGTTCGTCTCGGAACCCACCCGGGGCATCGACATCGGCGCCAAGGAGCTGGTGCTATCGGCGCTCGAGGACATCAACGAGAAGGAAGGCACGACCATCGTCATGATCTCCTCGGAACTGGAGGAGCTAAGGAGCATTTGCGATCGCATCGCCGTCATCTGCGAGGGCAAGATTGCGGGCATCCTCTCGCCCGAAGCGCCGGCGGCGCAGTTCGGTCTTTTGATGAGCGGAGAAGAAGTGGAGGTAGAGAACGTTGAATAAATCTTTCGTACAGAAAATCGGCCTGCCTCGACTGATCATCGGCCTGTTTTTATTGGCGCTGTTTGTAGCGGCGCCCTTGGCCGGGATTTCGCTGGCGGATTCCGTAGAAAACGTATTGGCCCGCTTCGGGATGTTTTCGATCTTGGTGTTGAGCTTAATTCCCATGGTACAGTCCGGCTGCGGGCTCAACTTCGGGATTCCCATCGGCATCGTCGCGGGCATCTTGGGCGGGGTCACCAGTATGGAATTCGGCCTAAAGGGCTTCGGCGGCATCGCCGTCGCCATGCTGATCGCCGCCGCCATCGCCGTGGTCTTCGGCTTCGGCTACGGGGTGCTTCTCAACAAAATCAAGGGCGACGAGATGCTGATCGCCACCTATGTCGGCTACTCGTTTACGGCATTTATGTGCATTATCTATTTGATTCTGCCCTATAAAAACCCGGTGTCGGTATTGAGCTATGCGGGGCGCGGCCTGTCGCAACAGGTGCCCGTGGCGCAGTACTGGATGAAGAATCTGGTGGATGCCGAGGGAACGCGGAGTTCTGTGGGGATTCTCACCGACTTCTTGAGCTTCCGCATCGCCGGCGTACGCATTCCCGTGGGCATGTTTTTGGTCTTTGCCTTCTTCGCCTTTTTGGTCTGGGCGTTCTTTCGCACCAAGACCGGTACGGCGATGACCGCCGTCGGGTCGAACCCCGACTATGCGAAAGCCGGCGGCATCGACATCGACAGAATGCGGCTCTTTTCGGTCATTCTCTCTACGGTGATCGCCGCCGTGGGGATTATCGTCTATCAACAATCCTATGGATTTATACAGCTGTATCAGGCGCCTTTGGCCTTTACATTCCAGACCGTCGCGGCGCTGTTGATCGGGGGCGCGAGCATCAATAAGGCGTCGATCCCTAATGTGATTATAGGAACCTTTTTGTTCCAGGGGATCATCACCCTTACGCCGACGGTCATCAACGGCGCGCTCAATATCGACATATCGGAGATCTTGCGCCTGATTATTACCAATGGCATGATCGTATACGCATTGACGAGGAGGAATCGCAATGAATAAATCTTTACAAGCCAAGCTGTCGAGATATATGGTGCCGATTCTATTTATCGTCATCATCGTCATCGGACTATGGATCGCCAAGCCGCCCTTGGCCTATGTCACATCGGAAATTTCGAAGCGCATGATTCGAAACACCTTCCTGGTGCTCTCTTTGATCGTGCCGATTATCGCCGGCATGGGGATCAACTTCGGGATTCCCTTGGGCGCCATGGCCGGGCAGATCGGCCTGGTATTCGCCCAGGACTGGGGCATCACCGGGCCCGCAGGCATCTTAGTGGCGGTCTTGATCGGCACGCCCATCGCCATCGCCTTGGGGCAGTTTTCGGGCCGGGTACTCAACCGCGCTCGGGGCCGCGAGATGATTACTTCTATGATGCTCGCGTTTTTTATGCTCGGGGTCTATATGCTGTTTTTGCTCTATATGTGCGGCACGGTGATTCCCATGCACAATGCGTCGATGCTCCTTTCAAAAGGCTACGGCGTAAAAAACTCCATCACCTTGGATACCGCCCAGGCGATTGACAATATTTTGCTCTACCGCATCTATTTGCCGCTCAATGCCAAGCACGCCATCAGTTTCGACATACCGGTGGTGACGATCCTCGTCATCGCGTTGATGTGCCTGTTTATCGTTTGGTTCAAAAAGACCAAACTCGGCCACGATATGCGCGCCGTGGGCATGGACCAGGTGATCTCTGCCAATGCGGGGATCTACTCCGATAAAATCCGCATCCAATCCATCGTGATCTCGACCGTACTCGCCTGCTACGGGCAGATTATCTACCTCCAAAATATCGGTACCCTGGCGACCTACGCGGGGCAAGACCAGGCGGCGCTCTATGCGGCGGCTTCGATTCTCGTCGGCGGCGCGAGCGTTATGCGGGCGACTATTCCCAATGCGGTGATCGGCACCATGCTCTTTCACCTCATGTTTATCGTATTGCCCCAAGCCGGGCGCATCCTCACGGGTGATGCCATGATGGGCGAGTACTTCCGCACCTTTATCTCCTACGGGGTCGTCACCTTGGCGCTGATTATGCACGCCTACAACCGCGCCAAACAAGCAGAAGAGGCGCGCAAAGACAAAAAAGAGGCGGCATCGCCGGGTTCCGAGGCGAGTACACCGTGACAAAAAGGCCCTTCGGGGCCTTTTTGGTTGCGGGCCGAAGCGGCGGGCGAAGAAAAAAACCGATAAGTATAGTACAATATTCTCATACGCAGAAATAAGAAACCAGATCCGGACATCGCATCCGGAGCCAATAGAAAGGATGAGACGATGCATTACACCGGTCAGACATTTCGCCCGCCGCGGGAAGCCTATACGCCGCTTTTGGAGGTGACGGTGGGGTGTTCCTACAACCAATGCACCTACTGCGCCATGTATAAAGACGTGACGTATCGCAAGGCGCCCGAGGAACAGGTGCTGGCGGATTTGCGGGAATTGTCGGTTTATGCCGATCGGATCGATCGGATCTTTTTGGAAAACGGGGATCCCTTTATTCTATCCACCGAGGAGCTCTTAGAGATCGCCGATCGGATCTACGAACATCTGCCCAATGTAGAGATCATCACCTGCTATGCCTCTATCGTCGACTTGAAGAACAAGACCGTAGAGGACTTAAAGCGTCTGCGCAAGGCGGGCTATAACCAACTCTATATCGGCATCGAGACCGCCCACGACCCGACGCTCAAAAAAATCAAAAAGGGATGTACCCAGGCGGACGAGTACAGGGAACTCGCCAAGCTGGAAGAAGCGGGCATCGATTGGATCTGCATGGTGATGGCGGGGATCGCCGGCCAAGAGGACAGCTTTGCCCACGCCGACGAAACGGCAAAGCTCTTAAACACCCACCAGCCCCTGAGCGTATCGCCCCTTACCACGACGGTGCACCCGGGAACGGAACTCGCGCGTATGGTGGCGGACGGCGAATTTCAAACCCTTACGGAAGGGGAGATTTTGGAAGAGGAAATTCGCCTTTTGGAAAAGTTGGATCTCAAACCCCGTGCGCTGTTCTTCGGCATCCACAGCTACAACACCGCGCCGGTAATCGGCCGATTCTCCGAAAAAGAGGAGATGCTCGCCAAATTGCGCGGCGTGCTCGAGGGAATGAGCGAAGCGGAGCGCAATGCCCGCTTTGTGCGAACCGGGTACTAGATCGTGGAGCGGCCGCTTTTTGAGAAGGTACGCGCCTTTCGGGGCGGGGCCTATTTCGCCATGCCGGGGCACAAATCCAAGGCGCTCTTCGACTTCGGCTTTGCAGACGACATCACCGAGATCGAGGGGGCGGACAATCTGCTGGATCCCGAAGGGGCGATTCTGGAGGCGGAAGCAGCGATCGCCCGCGCCTACGGCACCGCCGCAAGCTATTTGATTCCCGCCGGCTCCACCGCCGCCATTAAAGTCGCCCTTTATGCGGCGACGCGGCCCGGCGACAAGGTGCTTGTACAGCGCGGCGCCCACACGGCGTTCTTTCACGCCGCCGTCCACTTGGACCTCATTCCCGTGTATCTACCCTGCGGCACAGACCCGAAAACGGGCCTGTTCTGCGGCATCGACCCGAAGGAGGTGGGCCGTGCGCTGGATGCGGACCCCGAGATCGCGGCGGTATTTTTGACGAGTCCCGATTATTTCGGCGGAATTTTACAGCTCGAGGAAATCGCGCGGGAGGTAGAGGCCAGAAATAAGGTGCTGGTGGTCGACGAAGCCCACGGCGCCCACCTCGCCTTTACGCCCTTGTCGGCGTATTCCGCCGTACGATTCGCGCATTATACGGTGCAGTCGCTCCACAAGACGGCACCGGCGATGACCGGCGCGGCGCTTTTGCACACGCGATGCGCCGGAACCGAGCAGGCGGTGCGGACGGGAATGCGGCTGTTTCTTTCCACTTCGCCCTCGTATCTGATTATGCTCTCTTCGGAATACGCCGTGGCGCATATGCAGGCCCATAGCGACGACTGGCACCGCATAGAAGACATGCGGCGTACGTTGGCTGCGGCGCTCCCCGAAGGGGCGATCCCCACGCGAACCGGCCATTTTGCGGCGATAGACGGGTCGAAATTTCTCTTTCGCCTGCCGCATAGGACGGGCCGCGAAATCGTGAGAGATTGCGCCGAGCGCGGGGTGTATCTCGAGATGGGCGACGACCGCTACGCCCTGGTAATCCTTTCTCCCTTAAACAAGGAAGACGAGATTCGTCGCCTCGAGGATGTCTTTCGAGAAGCGGAGGCGGGGCCGTATTTGCCCGTACGGCGAGAAGCCACCTATTTCCACAAGCGGGTAGAGCTTTCGCCGCGCGCCGCGTTTTTCGCCGGCCGGGAATGGGTGTATATCGACGATGCCGTCGGCAGAATCTGCGCGCTCCCGGTGACGCCCTATCCGCCCGGCATCCCCCGCATCAGCTACGGGGAGCGGATTGCAGCGGGAGACTTGGATTTTGAAGGCCACGAAGGGGTGCAGGGCATAAAAGACGGCAAAGTCGCCGTCGTCAAGGAGGAGCTATGAAATACTATGTAGTGGAAGGGAAGTTTAAGACCTTCGAATTCGATCTCAAGGCAGAGGAAAACGCCGCGTTGTTCGAGAAGTTTGCGGCATTTACGGACGCGGCGGCGGCCGAAGGGCGCCTATTGTGTTTCGGCGACAAGGCGCACGGCGTAATAGGCCTGGTGCGGGGAGAAAGCCTCGACGAACTCCTGTCGTTTTTCGAAAGCGACCCCCTGACCCTCGCCGATGTGATCGAATACCGCATGACCGAAATCGAAAACATCCGCCTCGCCGACGACGTATCGGGATTTTGGCGGCAATAAAAAAGGGGCCCGCGGGGCCCTTTTTTGATGCGCGTATTTAGAAGAAAAGCCGGTTGTCCTTTCGATCGGCATACATCGCCTCCAGCTCCTCCTTGTGGTACAGATAGCCGGCGTGGGAAAAGTATTTGGCGCCCTCGGGACAGCCCTTGATGCAGGCGCAGCATTTCATACATTTATCGACGGTGGCGACGTCGTCGAAGTGGATGGCGCCAAGGGGGCAGAGGCCGACGCAGATTTTGCAGTCGGTACAGAGCGCCGCGTCTGTCTCGGGTTTGATTTTTACAAAGTCGATATAGGCGCCCTTTCGATCGACCGGGCGAAAATAGCCGCCGATTTCCCGTTCGGGGCGCGGGAGCCGATCGCCGTTTCGAAGGGCTTTCGCCGCGCGGTCAGAGAAGGCGAGGATGTCTTCGCGATCGGCGCGATCGGGGCGGCCGGCACCCAGGATGCAAGAGAAGGAATGCGCCGCTGCAAAGGCGCCGGCACAGACGATCTCCGCGCCCGCCTGTCGCATAAGATCGTAGAGCTCCAAGAGGCAGTCGTCGAAGTGGCGATTGCCGAAGGTGCAAACCAAAATGGCGCGGGTGCCTTCGGCGCGAAAGCCCTGCATATACGAAAGCAGCAGATTGGGCACGCGGCCCGCATAAGTGGGCACGCCCACGATGACGACATCGCCGGCTGCGGTCTCGGGGTAGGTGTGCCTCTTTTCGGGGCAGGTAAAGTCGTAGGGAACGACCGCTTCTTGTAGCGCATTCGAGAGCGCCTTCGCCAGTGTGGTTACCACGGTTCGGGTGCGGCCGGTGGGCGAAAAGTAAAATGTACGGATCATGGGGAAACCTCCTTGTGGTCGAAATACGCTTCGGCAAATCGGACCGTCGCCATGGCGTCTTTGCCGTAGAAGTCGGCGCCGATCTCTTTGCCGTAGTCTGCATTTAAGACGGCGCCGCCCACCATGACCGTCACCTCGGGCGCTTCGGCGCGGAGCAGGCGGATCGTCTCTTCCATAAAGCCGACGGTGGTGGTCATCAAGGCGGAGAGTCCCACCAAAGGCGCGCCGTGGGTGCGCACCGCCTCGAGGACGGCGCGGGGCGGAACGTCTTTACCCAGGTCGACGACGCGAAAATTATAATTTTCCAATAGCGCCTTTACGATATTTTTGCCGATGTCATGGATGTCGCCCTGCACGGTGGCGAGAATGATTTTGCCGCGTCCCTCGCCCTCCGCCCGTTGCGGCAAATGGGCTTTGACGACGGCAAAGGCGGCCGCGGCGGCATCGGCGCTGCGGAGCAGTTGCGGCAAGAAGAGGGTCTTCGCCTCGAAATCGCGGCCCATGGCATCGAGGGCGGGCACGAGGTCTTCGTCGATAATCGACATCGGATCCCGCTTTTCGATCTCTTGTCGGGCAATCTGTGCCGCCATATCGACCATGCCCTTTTTTATGGCATAGGCGAGGTCATAGGTAGGTGCGGGGGCCGTCGAGTCCACCGCATCGCCTTCGGCGTAGGCGGCGAGATAGTGCGAAAAGTCGCGGTCGTAGCCGAGAAGGGCGAGGGCGCTTTGATAGGCGCGGCGAATCGCCGGGGCGGTGACGTCGACGATGGCGGCCGAAAGCCCCGCGGAGAGGGAGATGGCGAGGAGGGCGGCATTGAGCCCCTCCCGCCGGGGCAGGCCGAAGGATACATTGCTGATGCCCGCGACGGAATAGAGGCCGCGCTCTTCTAGGCCGAGCAGGGTTTCTGTGAGGACGCGCACCGCATCGGGGTTTTCCGCCACGGTGAGGGTCAGGGGATCGAATAGGAAATCCGCTTTCGTAAGGCCGTATTTTTTGCCCTCGGCGAGGATGCGATCCGCCACCGCAAGGCGTCCTGCCGCGGATTCAGGAATGCCGTCGTCGTCCAAGAGAAGAGCGATACACAGTCCGCCGTAGCGCTTTGCCACGGGGAGGATCTGCTCCATGCTCGCTGCCTTGCCACTGACGGAATTCAACAGCGGACGACCGATATACGCGCGGCAGGCGGCCTCCATGGCAGAGGGATCGGCGGTGTCGATACTGAGGGGAAGATCGCTCACCGATTGTATTGCCCTGACGACGGCGGGTAGGAGCGCCTTTTCCTCGGCGCCGGCAAAGCCCACATTGACGTCGAGCAGATCCGCACCCGCTTCTTCCTGCCGGATGGCCTCGCGGAGTATGCGGTCTGTCTCGCCGCTTTGGAGCGCCTGTTTAAGCGTGGGCTTTCCCGTGGGATTGATGCGCTCGCCGATCAGGCGCGGGGAGCCGTCGAAGCGTACCGCGTGTAGGTAGGAGCTTGCCACGGGGCGCGGGCGTCCCGCCGAAGGGATCAGAGGAAGGCGGCGGGTCTTTTCGACGAGGGCGCGAATATAGTGCGGATCGGTGCCGCAGCAGCCGCCCATAACGGCGACGCCCATCCGGGCAAATTTCGCCATATACGTAGAAAAGGCATCGGCATCGACATTGTAGACGGTTTTTTCGCCGCGCACCTCCGGCAGTCCCGCATTGGGATTTGCGATGACGGGAATGGTAGAAATCTCTAAAAGCCGGGCGAGGAGCGGCTGCATCTGTTCGGGCCCGAAGCTGCAGTTAAAGCCGATGGCATCGGCACCCAGTGCGGTGACTGTGGCACAAAAGGCGTCGATATCGGCACCGGTCAGCATTCTGCCGTCTTCCTGAAAAGCGGCGGTGACAAAGAGCGGCAGATCGCTGTTTTCTTTTACCGCCAACATACACGCCTTGATCTCCGCGAGATCGGACATGGTTTCGGCGGTGATCAGATCGCAGCCCGCCGCCACGCCGGCGCGCACCACTTCGGCAAAGAGAGCCACCGCCTCCTCAAAATCGAGATCGCCCACCGGTTCGAGAAGCCGCCCTAAAGGGCCGATGTCGAGGGATACATAGCGATGTGCACCCTCTGCGGCGGCGCGCTTGGCGGTCTTTACCCCAGCCGTCACCACCTCCTCGACGCTATGGCCGGTGCCCGCGAGTTTGAATCGATTGGCGCCGAAGGTATGGGCGAGGGCGATATTCGCCCCGGCTTCGAAATAGCCGCGGTGCATGGCATAGAGGACGTCGGGTCGGCGTAGGTTTAAGAGCTCGGGGTATTTTCCCCCGGCGATGCCCTTTCCTTGTAAATAGGTGCCGCTCGCCCCGTCGTAGTAGAGCCGACGCGCTTTCAAATCGTCTGTGATGGTCATATCTCCCTCTCTTTCGGCAACAGTCCCGCCACGGCGGTGATGGTCTTTGCGGGCACGAGCATATCCGCCCGGGTCAGCGAAATATGGATCTTCGTATCGGCGCGAAGGGCGCGGATCAGCGGCCATTGATACGCCAGGCCGAAGTCGGCAAAGCCGGGTGAGAAGCGCGGCTTGAGGGAATACCCCCATGTGCGCGCCTCCCGGTCGACGGCGCGACAAAAGGCGTTGGCATAGCTTTCGAGGACCTCTGTCGCCGCCGCATCGGCGATAAAGGCGTCGTATTTGGAGACGACGGTCAGGCGGCGGATGAGCCGGTCTACGCCGGCGCCCAGGGTAACGGCAAAGAGGAGGGCGCGGTCGCAGCCGGAAAGGTTTTTCAGAAGCGCTTCGCTGTGTACGCGAAGATCGCCGATTGCGAGTGCGCCCCCTTCAAGCGAAAGCGGAACGAGTGCGGCGACTTTTCGAATGTCTGCCACCGCGAGCAAGCGCTCGGCATTTCGCCGTACGGCATCTAAGAGTTCGGCATCGGGCGCCGTTCCCTCCAGACGCAGATAGCGCAAAATCTCGCGGAGCCGGAGGGAATCGGCGTCTATATGCAGTTCGTCGTGAAGGGATTTCAGTTCCACCCCGTGCTCCTTTCTCTGCCAATCGATTATGAAAATATTGTACCACGAAACGAAAAAAAGCACCCCGTAGGGTGCTGACGCGCTTACGCCTGATCGGCGAAGATATAAAATTGTTGGACCAGATAACTGAGCACGAAGATCGTGGCTTCTACCATGAGTTTGGCGGGCACCGGGTGGAACGAGAGCACTTCGCCCAGCAGGTACAAGAGCCCGCTGTTCAGCGCGAGCAGGCAGAGCACCAGACCGAAATACTCGAGCGCATCTCTTGCGAGCGTGTCCTTGGAATCGAAGACCAGTCGGCGGTTTACCGCAAAGTTAAAGGTGGAGCTCACAATCCGCGCCATTACATTGGCGCCGACGAGAAAATGGGCGATGCCGAAGGCCTTCAAAAAATGTAGAAACAAATTAAAAAAAGCGAAATCCACCAAGAAACTCAAAAATCCGCTGATCGCAAACAAAATCGCCTCGCCCCGCTGAAACAGCGCGCGAAAGATTCGGGCGGAGTCGAGCAGGGGATTGTAGTGGGAGGTGGAATTTTCCGCGTCCCGGTAGATGGTCTCGATGGGGTATTGTACGATGGCGCGCCCGCTCCGGGACCAATCCATCAGTACCTTCATTTCGTATTCGTAGCGTTCGCCCGGAACGTCGATCATAAAATCCAGAGCGTCGCGGGAAAACGCCCTGAGACCCGTCTGCGTATCTTCCAGATCGCGAATGCCCGAGAGCCCACGAAATACCTTTGCGGTCAGGCGGTTGCCGATGCGGGAGCGAAGCGGCGTATTTTCGGGAAAGCTGCGTACTCCAAGCGCCAATGCGTCGGGGTGTACTTCGGCGGTCCGCAAGGTTCCCAGGGTGTCGGGCGGGCTGTGCTGGCCGTCGGCATCGGCGGTGACGATGCGCTGCACCGCGGGCATATGGTCGCGTATATGGCAAAACCCGTATTTCATGGCGTATCCCTTGCCGCGGTTTTCCGCGTAGCCGAGCCTTTCTACAGCGGGGGGAAGGGCGTCGAACACGGGCGCATATTCTGCACCCGATCCGTCGTCGATTACCAAAACCGCGGCGCCGTTTACGAGGAGCGATTCGGCAAAGGAGAGCAGGCTCTCGTCGGGCTTATAGGCGGGAATTAACACGAGATCGCCGGGATGTGCCGTCATCGTCGCCTTATTCACGGCACAGTTCCTCGCCGAGCACCGAGACGGGGAGGGGGAGCGCCCCTTCGAGAAAGTGCAAGAGGCGCGCGTCCATACCGCCGGTAAAGTGCACCCGAATTTTGCCTTCGCCAGCGGTCTGAATATTGCCGTTTAGGCGGCGCATCAACTGGCGGATCGTCCCCGCATTGCCGTCGAGAATCTGCATATCCGGCGGCAGGATCTCCCGAAAGATCTCGCGATACCAAATAAAATGCGTGCATCCCAGCACCACCGCGCCGTACTCGTCGAGGGGATACGAAGAGAGAATCGTCTCCAGATCCGCCCGTACATCCGGCGTGTCGAACTCGAAGTTTTCCGCAAACTCCACCAAATTCGGAAGCGGCAACACGTCCACCTGGCCCGTCTTGTCCACTCGATTCACCAGGTTTTTGAGCTTTTCGGACTTACTCGTGCCCTCGGTCGAAAGCACCAGTACCCGCTTATGGGCCGCGTCCTTTTCCACCGCGGGTTTTACCGCCGGTTCCATGCCGATAATGGGCATCGCGTATTTTTCGCGCAGATACGCGGCGGAGGTGACCGTCGCCGTATTGCAGGCGAGCAGCACCGCCTTGGGATGGCAGGGGGATACGGCATCCATCATTTCGTCCAAAAAGGAACGGATGTCCTCTACGCGCTTCGGTCCGTAGGGGACATTCTTCGTATCGCCGTAATATATGAAGTTTTCCTGCGGCATCGCCGCCGCCGCTTCCGCCAGGGCCGTAATGCCGCCTAGCCCGGAATCGAATACCACAATGGATTCCATATCCCACATCCTTTCGGAAATATTATATCAGAAGCGTTCAAGTCCTTCTTTACAGAAAGATAAAGAATCGGCAAAAGGGCATAAAAAAACCGCCCGTAGGCGGAATTTGGTGGAGATGAGGAGGATCGAACTCCTTACCTCTTGAATGCCATTCAAGCGCTCTCCCATGTGAGCTACACCCCCATATGTCGGTCGTGCACAGATTTCACTGCGTTTCGACAAGAATTAGTGTACCACAGCCGCCATAAATTTACAAGGACTAAATAATGATTACATAAAAATTGCACGGCCGGCGTATGCTTATACGAGGACGGAGACGAGGGCGTTGGTGCCGTAGTCGTCGCCGGTGCGATTGCGATAGGAGTGGTAGCGGCGGTCGGTCATGGTGTCGGCGGGATCGATGGCGATGCGGGCGGGCAGCACGCCGGCTTCGAGTAAGATTCTGCGATTGGTCTCGCGAATGTCGATGTAGTCGTGTTCGGGATCGTCGTATGTAATCACCGATTCGGCGAAGTCGAAGGCATCTCGCCACAGGGCGCTCACTTCGTTTCCCACCTGAAAGCTGTCTTTTCCGATGGTGGGACCGATAAAGGCGTAGAGATCCGACGGCTCTGTGCCGTAGTGGGTCCGAAGTGCCGCCGCGGCTTTTTTTGCGATGCGGGCGAGGGTAGGGCGCCAGCCGGAATGGATGCACGCCTGTACCTGTTGTACGGGATCGTAGAGGAGGATGGGGGTGCAGTCGGCGACGCGCGATACGAGGGCGATGTGCTTTTTGTCGGTGATCAGGGCGTCGCAGTCGGCGACGATGTATTCGCCGTAATAGGGCCGCGCGTGATGGGTGGGCACGATGCGCACGTGGTCGGAGTGGGTCTGGTCCATAAACCAGACGGAATCCGCCGTGGCGCCGATTTCCGAAAGGAAGCGATGCGCCGCCGATGCGGGCGCGTTGCCCTCGGTGGCGCGAAAATTATAGGGTTTTTGCGATACGCCGAAGCGGATCCCCGCACACTGCAATATAAACATGGATTTCTCCGCCTTTCCATCTTCTTTTTCATTCGATATAATACCTGTGGAGGAATCGTATGAAAAAAGGAATCAAGAGGACCATTCTCCTCTTACTTATTATAATTGCAATACTCTTCGGAATCAAAAGATTCGGTTTGCTTCCCTATAAGGCGGAGTTGCTATACGGCAAAAAGACCGAGTACGAGATCGCCAAGATGGAGATTTTGGACAAGGGAATTTTGGCGACTTGGGACGGCGACCGGCTGATGTTTATCGGCACAAACGGCAAGACGATCTCTACGGTGGACCGCACGGCGGAAGGGCAGGAGGTTTTCTTCGGCGATGCGGACGCGATGCTCTACGACAAGGACGTGGATAAGCTCGTGGTCTTCGGCCCCGACGGGAAGGAAAAGGCGTCCTATGCCTTAGACGGCGAGCTGTTTCGGGCGGAGATGCAAAACGGAGTGCGGCTGTTGCACATTCGCTACGACGACGGGGAGCGTTTGTTTGTGGCGGAAGACAGCGGCAGTTTGTCGCCGATTTTCGAGACGAAGAATTTTATTTTGGACTTCGCCGTACAGAGTCGCGATCGCTTCGCCGTATCGGAACTTTCGGACACGGCCAACGGCTATAAGACCACGGTATTCGTCAGCGAAGAGGGCGATGCGCGAAAGATGGAAAAGACGGAGTTCCCCATGGAGGTTTCCATGCGGCTGGTGCCCTATGATTTTCCCGTGGTGGTGACGGAAAAGCATCTCTACGGAATCCAAGACGAGCTGATTACAAAGAGCGTGCCGATTTTAAGCGACGTCTGTGTGTACCGAGGGAATATCTATACCTTATATAGCGGCATCCTCGGCAAGCGGGACAAGCGGCTCGAGGAGACGAAGCAGTATTTGATGGGCGCCAATGTAAACCGGCTGGCGCCCATGCCGCAGGGGCTCTTCGCCTACGGCAATCGCGAGATTTTGGGCAATATCCATGCCGAGAAGCCCTACAAGTTGCGTTTTGCGGAAAATCCCGATACACTAAGTCTTCGCGACGGCTTTATCGCCGCCTACGGAGAGAAGTCGATCTCCGTTTACGCCTTAAAGCCGGACTTTTCGTTCCGACACAAAGCCGTACAGGATTTGGAGGAGGCAAAGACCATTGAATGAACTGAAGGCCGTACTCTTTAACGAAAGCGGAAGCCTATCGATCGTCGGTACGATTGTCGTCGCCGGGATATTGATTGTGGCGACGCGGATTTTGGTGGCGGTGATCGAAAACGCCATCGAAAAGTACATCCAAGACCGGGAGAAAAAGAAAAAGAGCAACCAGCGGCGGGTAATGACGCTGACGCGCCTCGCCGCCAATCTGTCAAAGTACGGGATCTATTTCTTTGCGGTGCTTTTGATGCTCCGCCTTCTGCACGTGAACACCTCGACGATTATCGCGACCGCCGGGGTCGGCTCTCTCGCCATCGCCATGGGCGCCCAGGTGATGGTAAAGGACTTTATCAACGGATTCTTTATCCTGTTCGAGGACCAGTACGGCGTGGGGGACTATGTGGAATGTGCGGAGAAGAAGGGCATTGTGACCGAGGTGGGGGTGCGGGTCACCAAGATCCGCGACTTCGACGGCTCGATCCACATCATTCCCAATTCGGAGATTCGGATCGTCACCAATCGCGCCCGCGGCCGCATGCGCGCCAAGGTGATTATGCCCATCGACCGAAGCGAAGATCCCAATGTGGTGCTTTCGCTGTTTGAAGAGGCGCTCAAGAAGCTGACGTCGGAATACCCCAGTGCGACGCCGAGTATTTGGGGCGTTACGGGCTATATCGACAATGGCTACGAGATCACCGTAACCGCTATGGCGGAGCCGGGAGAGCAGTTCGACTTGGAGTACGATCTGAGAAAGCTTTTGCAGGAGACGATGATGGAAAATGATATTCAGGTGCCCCGGTTCCCGTGGGGAAAAGGAGGAACGGAATGAATCGGCTGTTTTACCGAGAAGGAGATGTGGTAACCTTAAAAAAGAGCCACGCCTGCGGGGAAAATCTATGGCGCATTCTCCGCACCGGCGTCGACATCAAATTGGAGTGTATGGGCTGTGACCGCACCATTTGGATGACGCGCATGGAATTCGAGAAACGGGTTCGCAAGATTCGTGAAGGAGACAAGATGGTTTCCATCGTCCATCACCGACCGAACGAGGAAGAGGAATAGTCCACGACCGGTGGACTTTTCTTTTGTCTGTCGTTCTCGTGTTATATTTGTGAAATCATCGCGGTTGATTGCAGTAGAAAATGCGATTTGATAAAATATTATGTTAGTGAAAGGAAATGTGTGATCATTATGTCTCTATTAGATAAAATATTCGGCACGTATTCCGAGCGGGAGATCAAGAAAATCCGTCCCATTATGGAAAAGGTCCTCGCCCTGGATACCGAAATGCAAGCATTGAGCGACGAAGCCTTACAGGCAAAGACAAAAGAATTTAAAGACCGCGTAAGCGATGGCGAAAGCCTCGACGACATTCTGCCCGAGGCATTTGCCGTCGTGCGCGAAGCCGCCGATCGCGTGCTGGGCATGAAACACTTCCCGGTACAGATCCTCGGGGGAATCATCCTCCACCAAGGCCGTATCGCCGAGATGAAGACCGGGGAAGGGAAGACCCTGGTGGCGACGCTGCCCGCGTACTTAAATGCCCTGGCGGGCAAGGGAACCCACGTGGTTACTGTCAACGACTATCTGGCGGAGCGGGATAAGCAGTGGATGGGTAAGGTCTATAGTTTCTTGGGCCTGACCGTGGACTGTATTCTGCACGATATGAGTTCCGAAGAGCGAAAAGCCGCCTACAATGCGGACATCACCTACGGGACCAATAACGAATTCGGATTCGACTACCTCCGGGACAATATGGTGGTCTATAAGGAAAATCAGGTACAGCGCGATCTATTCTTCTGTATCGTCGACGAGGTGGACTCGATTTTGATCGACGAAGCGCGTACGCCGTTGATTATATCGGGCCAAGGGGACGAATCCACGGATCTGTATATCCGCGCCAAGAATTTCGTCGATACCCTGAGCTATCGGGTGAAGGACCAGTCCGAAGAACAACAGGACCGCTTTAACCGCGAGTTCCGCGAGGAAGACGTGGACTATGTGATAGACGAAAAGCAAAAGACCGCGACCCTTTCCGATAAGGGGACGGCAAAGGCGGAACAGTACTTCGGGATCGATAATTTGACGGACCCCGACAACACCGAGCTTTTGCACCACATTCACCAGGCGCTCAAGGCGAAGGGCACCATGCATCTGGACATCGACTATGTCGTCGAAGACGGCGAGATTATTATCGTCGACGAATTTACCGGTCGTCTAATGTACGGACGCCGGTACTCCGAAGGGCTGCACCAAGCCATCGAGGCGAAAGAAGGGATCGAGGTCAAGGCGGAATCGAAGACGCTCGCGACCATTACCTTCCAAAACTTCTTCCGCATGTATACCAAACTCGCGGGTATGACCGGTACGGCGATGACCGAGGAATCGGAGTTCCGCGAAATCTACAATATCGACGTGGTGGAAATCCCCACCAATAAAGAAGTGATCCGTAAGGACGAAGACGATGCGATCTATCGTTCCGAAGAAGCGAAATTCCGCGCCGTTACCGAGGACATTCGCGCGCGCCACGAAAAGGGGCAGCCGATTCTGGTGGGTACGGTTTCGATCGAAAACTCGGAAAAGCTCTCTGCCTATCTGAAGCGCAAGGGCATTTCGCACAAGGTTTTGAATGCCAAGCGCCACAAACAAGAATCCGAAATCGTCGCCCAGGCGGGCCGCTTTGGCGCGGTGACCATCGCGACCAATATGGCAGGTCGTGGTACCGACATCGTCTTGGGCGGAAACCCCGACTTTATGGCCAAGCAGTCTATGGCAAAAGAGGGCTTTGAAGACGATATGATTCAGGCGGCGGACAGCCACTTCGATACCGACGACAAAAACATTATCGATGCCCGCGCGCGTTTTGAAGCGCTGCGCGACGAATACAAACAGGAAACCGACAAGGAAAAGGAACAGGTCATCGAGGCGGGCGGTCTACACATTATCGGCACCGAACGCCACGAATCCCGCCGCATCGACAACCAGCTGCGAGGTCGTTCCGGACGGCAAGGCGACCGCGGTAGCACCAAGTTCTATATTTCCGCCGACGACGAGTTGATCCGCCTCTTTGCGGGCGATCGCTTTAAGAATGTCATGGAAGGCATCGATGCGCCGGAAGACGAGCCCATCGAACACAAGATCTTGACCCGCTTGATCGAATCCGCACAGCGCAAGGTCGAAGGCAACAACTTCAGCATTCGTAAACACGTTCTCCAATACGACGACGTGATGAACAAACAGCGGGAAGTCATCTACGCCGAGAGAAAGAAAGTGCTCGAAGGAGGCGATCTGAAAGAAGACATCGCCGCCATGGCACGGGATTTGATCGACGACACCGTAGACTTCAATGTAAAGCTCGACGACAAGCACCAAAAATACGTCGACTACGAGGGCATTTATCTCTTTGCCCGCAATACCTTCGGCTTTGACGAAGATTTCCTCGACGGACATACCGAATCGGACGCCGACGAACTGAAGCGCTTTATTCGCGAAGAGGCGAAGAAGAAGTATGCCGAAAAAGAAGAAGAATTCGGCGCCGAGGCCTTCCGCGAAGTGGAACGGGTCATTCTTTTGCGCGTCGTGGACCAAAAGTGGATGGACCACATCGACGCGATGGACCAGCTGCGCCAAGGTATCGGGCTCAGAGCCGTCGGCCAGATCGACCCGGTTCGCGCCTACCAAAACGAAGGCTTCGATATGTTTGAGGCCATGAACGAAAGCATTCGCGAAGAAACCGTACGCCTCCTCTTCCACGTGGAAAACCCGGAAAAGATGGAAAGAAAACAGGTCGCACAGGAAGTCAAGACCGTCAATCCCGATTCCGGCGTGCAAGAACCCGTACGCAGACAGACGAAGAAAATCGGCAGAAACGATCCCTGCCCCTGCGGCAGCGGCAAAAAATATAAGAACTGCCACGGCAAAAACGCATAGAGAGCGAGAAAGGATCCCATGGAACAAAATTTATTTTTGGATCGGGGACGATTGGAAGATGTGGAAGAACTCGTCCACCGATTGGCGAAGAGTCTGCGTATAGACGAATTAAAAACCGAATACGCCGCCTTAACGGAAAAGACGATGGAGCCGGGCTTTTGGGACGACAGCGCGGCGGCGCAGAAGGTGATCCGCCAACAAAACGCCATTAAGTCTCGCACGGACAAGTACGACGAACTGATGGAGGCGATCGAAGAGGCATCGGTGCTCTTGGATCTGATGCAGGAAGAGGAAGACTTTAGCTTCTACGATCAGTTTAAAGAGAGCCTGGACGGCATCGAAGAAAAGGCGCGCATTTTTAAACTCGAGACGCTCCTAAACGGGGAGTACGACGACAACGACGTCATTCTTTCCATCCACGCGGGCGCCGGCGGCACCGAGGCCCAGGATTGGGCGGGAATGTTGCTCCGGATGTATACGCGCTACGCTGAACAGCACGGTTACGGCGTCGAAGTGCTCGACGTGTTAAAAGAAGACGAGGCGGGCATCAAATCTGCCACGCTTTCGATCTCCGGGCCCCACGCCTACGGGTATCTGAAGGCCGAAAAGGGCGTACACCGCCTGGTGCGGATCTCGCCCTTTGACGCGGCGAAAAAGCGCCATACGAGCTTTACCTCGGTGGACGTCTACCCCGAGCTCGACGACGATATGGAAGTGGAGATCAACCAGGAAGATTTGAAGATCGACACCTACCGCTCCAGCGGCGCCGGCGGCCAACACGTAAACACCACCGACTCCGCCGTGCGCATTACCCACATCCCCACGGGGATCGTGGTGCAATGCCAGAACGAGCGCAGCCAGATTCAAAACCGCGAACAGGCGATGAAGATGCTCACCGCCAAACTCGTGGCGCTGAAAGAAGAAGAACAAAAAGAAAAGATCGAGGACCTCGCCGGCAACTATTCCCAGATCGCTTGGGGTTCGCAGATCCGCTCGTATGTATTCCACCCCTACACGATGGTAAAAGACCACCGCACGGGAGAGGAAATGGGGGATGTCAACCGCGTTATGGACGGCGATTTGGACCCCTTTATCAACGCCTTTTTAGAGGCACACGCAAAGTAAAGACAACGACGAACAAAGAGAGGCGCGTCCTCTCTTTTCTTCATGGAGGAAGAATGGAACTTTCGAATGCCCTTGCGAGGGAATTTCACATCGGCGAAGACGTCGCCAAGGACATCTTACAACTGTTGGACGAAGGCAATACCGTGCCCTTTATCGCCCGCTACCGAAAGGAACGCACCGGCGATATGGGCGATGCGACCCTGCGAAAATTTGAGGCGCGAAAGGGCGAGTTGGAAAAGCTTGCGGCGCGAAAGGATACGATCTTAAGGACCGTTTCCGAGCAGGGAAAGCTCACCCCCGCGCTGAAACAGGCGGTGGAATCGGCAGAAGATGCCGCCACACTGGAAGACCTATACCGCCCCTATAAGCCCAAGCGGCGTACACGGGCCACCGCCGCACGAGAGGCGGGATACGGTCCCTTGGCGGAAGAATTTATGTCGGATCGCCCGATGGCCGCCTTCGAAGAAGCCCTCTCTGCCTTCGACGGCGATACAGAGGAGGCACGAAGCGGCGTGATGGATATCGTCGCCGAGGAGATCCAAAACGATCCGACCGTGCGGAATGTACTCAAGAAGTATCTGCGCCGCAGCGCCTCTTTGACGTCCGCGGCCGGAAAGACGCCCGATGGGAAATACGAAATGTATGAAGACTTTTCGCTCAAACTCCGCCGCCTCAAGGGCCACCACGTACTCGCCTTGGGCCGGGGCGAGGCGAACGACGCGCTTTCGATAAAGATCGAGGCGGACGAGGAGATGATGGGTTCGATCATCGCGCAGGTGATCAAGCCGCCGGCGGACAAAAAGCAGTCGTTTGAACGCATCGCCGAAGACGCCTTAAAGCGGCTGCTCTTTCCCTCTTTGGAGCGGGAGATTCGCCGCGAACTCAGAGAGAGCGCGCGGGAAGATGCCATCGAAGTCTTTGCGAAAAATCTAAAGCCCCTGTTGATGACCCCGCCCTTGGGGCACCGGGTGGTGCTGGGGATCGACCCCGGCAACCGAACCGGCTGTAAGGTGGCGGTGGTGGACGAAAACGGCCGCTATCTCGATCAGGCGGTGATCTATCCCACGCCGCCCCGCTCCGACTATCGCCGCTCCGCCGATACCCTGATGCGGCTGATCGCACGGCACGGCGTCGAAGTGATCGCGGTGGGATCGGGCACGGCGAGCTACGAGACCGAACAATTTTTGGGACGGATGATCGAAGAAGAGGGCGCGGATATTTCGTATGCCATCGTAAACGAAGACGGGGCGAGCATCTATTCCGCATCGCCTCTGGGGATCGAGGAGTTTCCCGATCTCGACGTGACCATACGCGGGGCCATCTCGATCGCGCGAAGGCTTCAGGATCCCTTGGCGGAGCTGGTAAAGATCGAGCCCCGGCATATCGGCGTGGGGCAGTACCAGCACGACCTCGACGAAAAAGCGTTGGACACGCGGCTCTCGGGCGTCGTGGAAGGCGCGGTCAACGAAGTCGGGGTCGATGTGAATCTCGCCTCCGTATCTCTTTTGTCGCATGTTTCGGGAATCGGCGACAAACTCGCCCGAAATATTGTAGAATATAGGGAAACCAACGGCGCGTTTCGCAATCGAAACGAACTCAAGTCGGTAAAGGGTTTGGGGCCCAAGGCCTTTGAGCAGTCCGCGGGATTTTTGCGAATCGCAGGGGGCGAGGAGATGTTGGATGCCACCGGCGTCCACCCCGAGTCCTACCCGCTGGCGCGCATTCTCTTAAAAGAAGAAGCGAGTGCTTCTGAAAAAGAAGCCCTCGCATCCGCCGGGCACTATACCCTTTCGGACATTCAAAGAGAGCTCGAAAAGCCGGGGCGCGACATCCGCGAAGACGGCGGCCATATCAGCTTAAAGCGCAGCTCGCTTTCGATGGCCGATCTTAAGCCGGGGCTCGTGCTCGAAGGCATTGTGCGCAATGTGGTGGATTTCGGCGCGTTTTTGGACATCGGCGTGAAAAAAGACGGCCTGCTTCACAGGACCGAGATCACAAAAAGCGCCGGGGACAATATATACAAACGCATACAGGTGGGAGATCGCATGGAGGTCATCGTCCTCGAAGCGGACCCCGAAAAGGAGCGCATCTCCCTGGGACGGAAAGGAAAGGATCGTGGCAAAAAAGTGCATTGACGGCGCAAAGATCTATCAGTACCGCCGCTGGCGGGAAGGGCGTGTGTTGATCGACGGCACAAAAATTGAAGAGGTCGGCGCCATGGAGATCTCCGAGGATTGGGACGTGATCGATGCCACGGGGGAATTTCTCTACCCGGGATTTATCGACGGCCACAGCCATATCGGCATGTGTGAGACCTGCGGAGGGATGGGTAAAGATGTCAATGAGATCGGCGATGCCGTACGGCCCCAGCTCGATGCGCTGGATGCGGTCAATCCCGAAGATTGCCAGTTTCGGAAGGCCTTAAAGATCGGGATTACTTCGGTCTGCGTCACCCCCGGAAGCGCCAATGTGATCGGGGGCAAGGCGAGCGTCATCAAAACCTATGGCAATATCGTGGACAAGATGGTCGTGAAGGCGCCGGTGGCGATGAAGGCGGCGCTGGGCGAAAACCCCAAACGCCTCTACGAAGGAATCGTGGGTCCCAATGCGCCCCATAGCCGCATGGGAATCGCTTCTCTGTTTCGCGAGACGGTCCTCGCTACGCGTATGTATATGAAGCGCAAAGAGGTGGCACCCTATCTTTATGATTCCGTATACGAAGCGATGATTCCCGTGGTGAACCGCAGCATCGCCGTCAAATTCCACGCCCACAGTCGAGAAGACGTGGTAACCGCCATCCGATTGGGCGAAAGCCTGCACCTGCGATACACCATCGAACACGCCACCGGCGCCGGCGCCATCGCCGAGTATCTGAAAGAGAAAGACGTGGGCGTCTTTATCGGACCCGCCTTCGGCGTCGAATCCAAATTGGAACAAAAGGGAAGCGGCTTCGACATCGCCAAAAAGCTCGAGGACGCTGGGGTGCCCTTCGGCATCATCACCGACTGTCCCGAAATCTCTTCGGACACGCTGCTCTTGGCGGGACGCTACTACATTCAGGCGGGGGCATCGGAGGCGGCGGTAATCGACGCCTTTACCGTGCATCCCGCGCGGCTATTGGACCTTTCGCATCGGCTGGGCAAGATCGAAGCGGGCTATGACGCCGATATCGTCGCTTTCGACGCGCCGCTGTTCGAGGGGATGGTCGATACCGCCCGATGGACCATGGTAGACGGCAATATCGTCTACCGCAGAAAGGACGACGAGGATGGAACAATTCGTTATCGCATTTGACGGTCAGGAACAAGTCTACGACGCGCTCGATGCCACCGAAGATTTGGGCACGCGGATTATTCCCGTGCTGCCCGAGATCAAGGAATCCTGCGGACTCGCGCTTTCCGGACCCATAGAGCGGGCAGAGGAAGCACTTTCGCGCATCGAGTCGCACGACATCCCGACCGCCGGCGCGTTTCGCTACGAGCGCATCGGCAAACAGAGAAAGGTGGAAGAATTGTGATTTATCTCGACAATGGCGCCACGACGGCCATCAAGCCCGAATCGGTGGCACAAGCGGTCTACGATGCATTGACAAAGGGCTACGGCAACCCCGGCCGGGGCAGCCACCTTTGGGCGCAGAACAGCTACCGGGTGCTTAGAGACGTGCGCAAAAAAGCGGCGAAGCTATTGGGCACCGACGAGCGGATCGCCCTCACAAGCGGTGTGACCGAAAGCCTGAATGCCGCCATCTTCGGCTTAATCGGCGAGGGCGATCACGTCATCACATCGGTGATGGAACACAACTCCGTCCTCCGGCCCCTCTATGTCAGCGGCTGCGATATGAGCATTTTGCCCTTAAACGAAAACCTCGCCCCCGACCTTTCGGAGCTCGAGGGGCTTATTCGCCCCGAAACCGAGGCCATCGTCCTCTCCCACGCCTCCAATGTGGTGGGAAGCGTCACCGATATAGATCGAGTTATGGAGGTGGCGAATCGCCACGACCTGTACGTCATCGTCGACGGCGCCCAGGCGCTGGGACAGATTCCCGTCGACTTTTCGGGCGTGGATACGCGTAAACTCGTCTATTGTTTTGCCGGGCATAAATCGCTCTACGGTCCCATGGGAACCGGGGGATTTTATTACGGCGAAGAGGTGGATTTTGCGCCCTTAAAGCAAGGGGGCAGCGGCATCGAGAGCTTTAAGACCTCCATGCCCGATGAAAAGCCCGTGCGTTGGGAGGCGGGAACGGCAAATGTCCACGGTTTTGCCGGCCTCGCCGCGGGTATGGATTTCGTACTGCAAGACGGCTATTTTGAAACCAAGGACAAGATCTTTGCGCGCCTGCTCGACGGCATCCACGCACTGGACGGCTACGAGGTGTTTTATCCCGAAGAAAAGGGAACCGCCGTGGTGAGTATTCGAAGAGCGGACATGAGTTCGCAGGAACTTTCCATGCTCCTCGAAGAGCACGACATCGCCACCCGTTCGGGATACCACTGTGCGCCGCTTTTGCACGAATATCTCCATACCAAAGAGAGCGGCCTGTGCCGGTTGTCGCCGTCGTATTTTACGACCGAAGAAGAAATCGATACGGCGCTTGCGGTATTAAAAAGTATTGAATAAAAAAACAGATTGTGGTAAACTGGACCCGTAAGATACGTTTTACGGTGGTTACCGACCTACTCGGTAGTTTTTATCTGATGCCGTTTATGCGATAAAGAGCCTGTAAAGTGCCTGATGTGGGACTTTGAAAGGCGGAAAAGCATATGCAGAAGCTCAGAGTTTTTATAAGAAAAAATCAGCAAAACAAAAAAGCATCGACACCATCATAAGATTGCGAAATTAGGTAGACCTAAGGACGGCAGTCTTTTTTGGTTTGCCTCTTAATGCAGAATTAGGAGTGGACAAATGCTCAGTCACTTGCTGAGAAAATTCGAGATTACAAAGAGCGATCTCGTACGTATTGTTTTGGGATGTGCGATCATGGCCTTCGGGGTGATCAATGTGCACGAACCGGCGCATATTACCGAAGGCGGCGTCCTCGGTTTGGGTCTGTTTATGAAGACCGTTTGGGGATGGAATCTCGCCTATGTATCGCCGATACTGGACGGCATTTGCTATCTGTTGGGATTTTCGATGTTGGGCAAGCCCTTCCTGAAAAAGGCGTCCTTGGCGACGATCTTTTTTGCGATATTCTATTATATCTTCGATCAAATGGGGCCGGTGCTACCGAACCTATACGCCTACCCCTTTTGGGCGGCGATTGCGGGTGGTATCTTTATCGGCTGCGGCTGTGGCATCGTCGTCACCGTAGGCGGTTGCGCAGGCGGAGACGATGCGCTCGCCTTGGTGATTTCGAAAAAGACCCGCTGGCCCATATCCAGAGCCTACTTATTTACGGACTTTACGGTATTGGCACTTTCCCTCAGCTACATTCCCTTTACGAGATTGATCTTTTCGTTCTTGACCACGGTCGTCTCTTCCTTCCTCATCGGCCAGTTCGAGCTGAATATGAAGGTACCGGCGTGGAAAGTCAGCGAAAGCGGAATCGAAAAGAACGCATAAAAATCAGGCCCCATGGGCCCTTTTTTTATGGCTTCAATAGCGAAACGCCTCTTCTTTTGTCATCCAAAAGTGGATGCCGCCGGTGGAATCGCGCCAGCGATCGGGATTGTAGTTGTTTGCATAGACCATCTCGCCCCGGCGATAGACGAAGTCGCCGTCGACCAAGGAGATGGCCTCGTCAAAGCGGCGCATGTGTTCGAAATCGGTGATCGATACCACAAAGGCTTTGTCGGCACGGCAGGAGGGAAGCGTCGCCGAACTGCGGCGGGCATCGGCGGGGATGTAGAGGGTCACAAGGCGGTGGTCGAAGCAGCGCTTATAGCCGATAAAGGCGCCGGTTTCGGGGCAGTGCAGGCGAAAAAACCGGGTGTACTCGTCGCTTTTTATGCCCGTAAGGACGGCATCTTCCATGACGGCGCCGTAGAGATCGGCGCCCGAGATGTCGGCATTTGTTAGATTTGCCCCGCGGAAGTTCGCCTCTCTGAGAAGCGCGCGCGAAAAATCGGCCCCGGTCAGATTGCTTTCGGCGAACCAGGCGTGGGAGAGATCCGCGTCCGAAAAATCGGCGCCGACGAGGGTTTGTTTACTAAAGTCCCGGCCCCGCAGATCGCGGAGGCGGCCTCGATGGGGATGGGTTTGCATGGGATCTACCTCCTGTAAAAAGTATAGCACGAAGAGGCATTCGTTGCGATTCTTAGGCCGTAATAGTATAATAAATACAAGAAATTTTGAACGGGCCACGCGATGGCCGGCATATCATCTATATGCAAGGAGGCAATCATGTCAAAGAAGTTTTATATTACCACGCCGATCTATTATCCCAGCGACAATTTACATATCGGCCACACGTATTGTACCGTTGCGGTCGATGCGGTAAAGCGGTTTAAGACCCTGCAGGGCTATGACGTCAAGTTTACCACCGGGACCGACGAGCACGGCCAAAAGATCGCGGGCAAAGCCGAAGAAGTGGGGAAGAAGCCTTTAGAATATATAGACGCCATTGTGGCGGATACCAAGAAATTGTGGGAGACGATGGACATTCACTACGATTCCTTTGTGCGCTCCACCGATCCCGTGCACGAAGCCAATGTGCAGGCGCTCTTTCAAAAGCTCTACGATAAGGGCGAGATTTATAAGGGCGAATACGAGGGCTACTACTGTACGCCCTGTGAAGCATTTTGGGCGGAATCGCAACTGGGCGAAGGTCACACTTGCCCGGACTGCGGACGCGAGACCCACAAACAAAAAGAAGAAAGCTATTTCTTCCGCCTTTCGAAGTATCGGGATAAGCTCCTGGCGTATTACGATGAGCACCCGGAATTTATCCAGCCCGCCTATCGCAAGAGCGAAATGGTCAATTCGTTCTTAAAAGACGGCCTCGACGATCTCTCGGTCACGCGCTCTTCCTTCGACTGGGGCGTGCCCGTTCCCTTTGACGACGAACACGTGATTTATGTGTGGATCGACGCCTTATCCTGCTATCTCACCGGCTGCGAATTCGGCACCGACGAAAAGACCTTCGAGGAATTTTGGCCCGCCGATGTGCACTTTGTCGGCAAGGAGATTATGCGCTTTCACACCATTATCTGGCCGGCGATGTTGATGGCGCTGGATCTGCCGCTGCCGAAGCAGATTTTCGGCCACGGCTGGATTCTCTTCGACGACGACAAGATGAGTAAGTCCAAGGGCAATATCATCTATCCCGAGCCGATTATTGATTTGTACGGGGTGGATGCGCTGAAGTACTTCCTCTTGCGCGAATTTTCCTTCGGCCACGACGGCAGCTTTAACGTACAGAGCTTTATGAAGCGGCTGAATTCGGACCTCGCCAACGACTTGGGCAATCTCTTAAGCCGTACGGTCTCTATGATCGAAAAGTACAACGACGGCATCGTGCCCGAAGCGGGTGAGGCGACCGAGATCGACCGGCAGCTGATCGAAGTGGCCACATCGACCTGGGATGAAGTGGCCCGAGAAATGGAAGGCTATCAATTCTCCACGGCCTTGGACGCCATTTGGAAGCTGATTCGCCGCAGCAACAAATATGTCGACGAGAACGAACCTTGGGTGCTCGCCAAGGGCGATGCGGCCGGCAAGAAGCGTCTCTATACGGTGCTCTACAATTTGGCGGAATCGCTGCGGATTGTCTCGATCCTCCTCTCGCCCTTTATGGCGAATACGGCGAAGGACATCGCCGATCAGATCGGGGCGGAGGGCGAATTCGCCCTGGACGACGCCAAAAAATGGGGACTGCTGGAGTCCGGTAAAAAGGTGGAAAAGACCAAGATTATCTTCCCGCGTTTGGATATCGAAGAAGAATCCAAGCGACTGTGGGCGGAAAACGGCGTCCTGATCGAGCGCAGAAAACAGGAAAAACTGCAAAAGGGTGAAGCCATAGAAGAAGAGGGAGAAGAAAAGATGGAACGCAAACCCGAGATCACGATCGACGACTTCGATAAGTTGGACATTCGCGTCGCGACGATCGAATCCGCAGAAGAGCATCCCAATGCCGACAGACTGTATGTGCTCAAGATCCGCATGGGTGCGGAAGAGCGCACGATTTGTTCGAGCATTAAAGAAGAGTATACGAAAGAAGAATTGGAAGGCAGACAAATTCTCGTCCTCGCCAATCTGAAGCCGACCAAGCTCAGGGGCATTTTGTCCGAAGGAATGCTTTTGGCGGCAGAAGATGCGGACGGAAAGCTGTCTTTGGCGACGACCATGGAAGCATTAAAATCCGGCGCCGCCATCGGTTAGGAGGAAGCATGATCGACGCCCACGCCCATTTGGAAAATGAGGCATTTGACGAGGATCGAAACCGCATCATCGAAAATAGAATGAAAGACGGCCTGGACGCCGTCGTCAATGTGGGATCGGATCTCGAGACCAGTAAAGCGGTTCTCGCGCTCGCCGAGGCCTACGAGGGGCTCTATGCCGTAATCGGCGTACATCCCCACGACGCGACGACCTATTCGAAAGAAGTGGAAGACGCACTTCGCGCCATGTCCGCCTCAAAAAAAGTCGTCGCCATCGGCGAGATCGGACTGGATTATTACTACGACTATTCGCCGAAATCCGTGCAAAGGGAAGCATTTTGCGCCCAATTCGAATTGGCGATCGAGTTGAATCTGCCGGTGGTGATCCACTCCCGGGAGGCGGCGCTCGAGACCTTCGAGATCGTAGAATCCTATTTGCACGACCATCCCGGCCACCCGGTGCTGATTCACTGCTATAGCTATTCGCCCGAAATGATGGAGCGATTTGCCGCATTGGGCTGCTACTTTTCGCTGGGAGGCGTGACGACCTTCAAGAACGCAAAGACCCCCAAGGCGGTGGCGAAAGCGGTGGCACTCGACCGCCTTCTTCTGGAAACGGACAGCCCCTATATGACGCCCGAGCCGCATCGGGGCAAGCGCAATGAACCCAAGTATGTGCGCCTTGTGGCGGAAAACATCGCGCGATTGCGCGAGATGGACACCCAAGAGTTGATCCGCCGTACCGACGAGAACGCCATGCGCTTCTACGGGTTTTCTATATGATTCGCGAAGTCATCGTCGTCGAGGGAAAAGACGACATCGCACGGGTAAAATCGGCGCTGGATTGCGAGGTCATCGCCACCGGCGGCTTCGCCTTCGGCGAAAAGCTGCTCCGCCAGCTCCGCAAGATCGAAAAGCGGCGGGGCGTGATTATCCTCACCGATCCGGACTATATGGGCGAGCAGATTCGCCGCCGCCTGACCCGGGCGCTGAAGGCGCCGAAACAGGCGTATTTGCCCCAGGACAAGGCGATCAAGGCGGACGACATCGGCATCGAAAACGCGCGGCCCGAAGACATCCGCATCGCCGTAGAGCGCGCCCAGCCCATGCGGGAGGACTATGTAGAGACCTTTACCAAGGCGGATATGATTCGCTGGGGCCTCGTCGGGAGCGATGCGGCCACGGAACGGCGTAGAAAACTCGGCGAATCCTTGGGGATCGGGCACGGAAACGGAAAGCAGTTTTTGAATCGCCTGAACCGCTTCGGCATTACCATAGAAGAATTTACGGAAAAATATGAGGAGGTCCTCGGTGGAAAAGAGACTTTATAGCCCCGGAAAAGTACGGGAGATACAAGAGAAATGGGGCTTTCGGTTTCATAAATCCCTGGGACAAAACTTCTTGATCGACGGAAATATCGTCCGCGCCATTGCCGATGCGGCAGAGGTGCAAGAAGGGGACGTGGTGTTGGAGATCGGTGCGGGAATCGGCACCTTAACCGAAGAGATGGCGCTGCGGGGCGCGGAGGTATTTTGCGTCGAGATCGACGAAAACCTGCGGCCCGTCCTCGCCGATACCCTGGGGGCGTTCGAGCGTGTCGAGATCTTTTATAACGACGTCTTAAAGACCGATCTCAAAAAGGAACTCGGCGCTCGTTTTCCCGATCGAAAGATCAAGGTGGTCGCCAATCTACCGTATTATGTAACCACCCCCATTCTCTTGCACCTGTTGGATTCCGACCTGCCCTTGGAATCCATCCACGTGATGGTACAAAAAGAGATGGCGGAGCGCATGGCGGCGTCGCCGGGGAGGAAGGCATATGGCTCGATTTCGGTGTATCTGCAAATGCGGGGAACGGTGGAATCGGAAATCTATGTGCCCCGCACCTGCTTTATTCCCCAACCCAATGTCGACAGCGCGGTGCTTTCGGTCCGCGATTTTATCGACGAAGACGCGGAGACCTTACGACAAGCGGAGGCGGTGGTGCGCGCCGCCTTTTCGAAGCGCAGAAAGACCTTATTAAACGCCCTGTCCCGCTACGGTTTTCCCGTCGAGAAAGAGGAGATCGAGCGCAGTTTGTTGAACGCGGGGATCGACCCGTCGCGGCGCGCCGAGACCTTGAGCGTGGAGGAGTACCGCGTATTGGCAAAAAATTTTCCCAAAGTAACAAAGGAGAAGGAAATTGGATAGAGAGCAATTTGATGCATTTGCCGAGGACGACGAACTGATCGAAGTTTTGAGTCGGCTCTTTAAGGCGATGGCGGATCCGACGCGGCTTAAGATTTTGTATGCGCTGATGCTGTCCACCTGCAATGTCAGCAAGTTGGTCGACCTGTTGTCTATGAGTCAGTCCTCCATATCCCATCAGCTGAGCGAGTTGCGCAAAGAGGGGTTGATTCGCGCGCGCAAAGAGGGACGGAAAGTGTATTATTCGCTGGACGACGAACACGTGGAGATTCTCTTTAATATGGGCTATACCCACGCGCGCCACAAATTGGGCGAAATTGATTAACGCCGGGGCGTGCGGGTATACATACCGTAAACCGATTCAGAATAAAATGGAGGCATGATTATGGAAAAAGTGCAAATTTATACCAGCAATACCTGTCCGTATTGCACCATGGCAAAAGATTATTTGAAAGAACACGGCGTAGATTTCGAAGAAAGAAATGTGCAAACCGACGCCGCCGCCAGAGACGAATTGATCTCTAAGGGCTATACTGGCGTGCCGGTTTTGGTCATCGGCGACAAAGAGATCGTCGGTTTCGACAGAAAACAAATCGACGCGGCGCTCAACAAGAACTAAATCGAAGGAGGGGGCTATGCCCTCTCTTTTTTTGCCCAAAATCTAATATCGTTCTAAAAGATGCGAAGGATCCGGCAGTCGGCGGGCAGGGCACATTCGCTGTGCTATAATAATCCCGTAGAGCTCCGCCGTATCGGGCGGAAAGAGAATCTCAGGAGGAGAAATATGAAAGCATTCAAACGATGCGCGGCCTTTGTGTTGGCGCTGGTATTATTGCAAGCCGCCGCGATTCCGACATTTGCCGATGCGGCAGAGGGGGATATTATTCTCTCGTTCGGTCAGGATCTGCGGGCGGAACAGAGAGACGAGCTTACAAAACGCTTCGGAGATCCGAAAGATCCTCAGATCATCGAGGTCACCAATGCGGAGGAGTATAAGTATTTGGGAGATTTCGTGCCGGCGGCGAAGATCGGCAAGCGCGCGATCTCCAGTGCGAAGATCGAATACACCAAACCCGGAAGCGGGATTTCGGTAGAGACTTCGGAACGCATTACCTATATCACCGGCGATATGTATAAGCAGGCGCTTGAGACCGCCGGCGTGGAAGATGCGCGGATCACCGTCGATGCGCCGGGCAATGTGACCGGTACGGCGGCGCTGACGGGCATTATGAAGGCCTATGAAGTATCTAGCGGCAAGAAGATTTCCGATTCCGTGAAAAAGGCCGCCAACGAAGAGATGGTCGTCACCTCCGATCTCGCGGAAGATGTGGGGAGCGACAAGGCGGCGGATTTCGTAAAGGGCGTCAAGGACACTATGGCGCAGGAAGCGCCCAAGAGCCGCGAAGAAGTACGCACCATTATCGTGAACATTTCCAATGAGTACAATATCAATCTGAACGAAAAACAGACTGAAGATCTGACCGACTTCTTCGATCGACTGCGGACCACCGACATCGACTGGGAAGGCCTCGCCGATAAGGCGAAAGGCGCCGCCGATTCCGCCAAGGAATACTTGGGAAGCGACGAAGGCCAGGGGATGTTGATGGGCATCAAAAATGCGATCTCGAACTTTATCGACTGGATCGCATCCCTCTTTCGCTAATGAAAAAACAAAAAAGGGTGCATACCATGGTATGCACCCTTTTTATTTTGGGCGGTTCCTTTCGGAATGCGCCACGTTTATTTATTTTCAATGGTGTTGTTGAGGGACTTCATCAATTCGTCGACGTCAAATCCGTGCACATAGGCCGCTTCTTCCAGGGATTCCATCTGGCTGGAAGGACAGCCGACACAACCCATGCCGAACTGCATCAGCGTGCGGATGGCTTCGGGATGTTGGCGTACCAAATCGCCGATCAGCATATCTTTGGTAATCATATTTTCTCCTCCTTGTATTGCTCTGATTCCTAAATTCTACCCCAAGTGGCGGGGAAGATCAAGTTAGAGCAGATTTTCTTTCAGATAGACGATAATATCGTCGGATTCATAGAGCCAGGTGTTGTCGTGGTAGAGACAGGGAACCTGTTTCTTTCCGCCGCCTTCGATCAACGCCTCTTTGGCCGCTTCGTCTTTGTCGACATAGACGACTTCGACCTTTTGGTCCAATCCGTTTTCTTTCATAAAACCTTCAACCTTTTTACAGAAGGGGCAGTAGGTGGCAGCATACAATTTATAGTCCATAATTCATCCTCCTTTGTTCGTTGGTCTTATACCCAAATTCCGAAGACTGACACAAAGACAGGCAAATTCCCCGAAAAATCCAATCCTTGTCAAAGGAGGAAAAAAGTGCAAAATTTATATGGTATAGTACCCTTGAGGTGAGTGTATGGATATTTTTTCCGGCATCGGTAAGAGCTTCGAGGATCTTTCCCAACAGGTTAAAGATTTGGGCAAGCGAAGCATATATGAAGCGAAGGAGGCGTCGAAGGCGACAAAGCTGCGTATTCGCATCCGCGAACTCGAGAATATGATCGCGGAGCAGTACCGGCATTTGGGCGAAGTGTACTATATGGAGATGCGGGAGCAGTCCCATTTGACGGACAGCTCTTCCTCGGAACTTCTGCTCGCCATCGACGAACTCCAAAAAGAGAGGGCGGCGCTTCAAAATCAGATCGATTCCAAGGCGTTGGATGTAGAGGATTTGCCCATGCAGTGTCTCCGTTGTGGGCAGGGCCTTACGGAGGGGACGAATTTTTGTCCCAACTGCGGTACCAAGGTGGAATCGATTCCCCATACCAAGGAAGTGCCCGACTTTATCGAGTGCAAGAATTGTCATTTTGAAACGGAAAGGGGCGCCACCTATTGCCCACGTTGTGGCGCCCCTATGCAAGGATAGGTGAACAATGGATCAAAAACAAAAACGTACGGAAGAACAGCTGCGGCGCGATTTGGGCGATGCCGCCTATCACGTGACCCGCGAAGAAGGAACCGAAGCGCCCTTCAGCCATCCCTATGATCGGATCTTCGAAGAAGGCATTTATGTCGATGTGATCACCAAAGAGGTACTGTTTCTTTCCAAGGACAAGTTTCAATCCGGTTGCGGCTGGCCCAGCTTCAGCCGCACGGCGCCGGATGCGCCGGTGGAGGAAAAAACCGACCTCCGCTATGGCATGCGGCGCACCGAAGTGCGCACCGAGAGCACGCATTTGGGCCATGTTTTCGAAGACGGCCCGGCGGATCGGGGCGGGCTGCGCTACTGCATCAACGGCCTGAGCCTCGAATTTATACCGAAAGCGGAAATGGAGGCGCGGGGATACGGCAAATGGATTCCGTATCTGTAATCCATAAAATGGACGCTATAAAATTTCGATTTCGGGGTAAATAAAATAATACTGTTTCATTTTAAGTTCCACGAAGGAGGGCATTATGAAGAAAACCTATATTTCTATGCTTTTGGCGCTGACCATGGTCTTTGGCGCCATCGCCGGACCCGCGCAGGTTCTAGCGCAGGAAGCGACGGCGCAACATACCAAGACGGTAACCTTGCTCCATACCAATGATATCCACGGCCATGCGACCGCCGACGAAAAGGGCGGCAATATCGGCTATGCCAAGGTAAAGACCTATGCGGACAGCATTCCCAATTCCGTATTGATCGACGCGGGGGACGTCCTCCACGGTACGACGCTCGCATCGATCAGCCGCGGCGAGAGCATTGTCGCCTTGATGAACGCCATGGGCTATAAGGCAATGGTCCCCGGCAATCACGACTACAACTACGGCTACGACCGGCTGATTGAACTCGCGGGCGCCGCAGAATTTCCGGTGCTCGCCGCCAATGTCATCCGTTCCACCGGCCAAAGGGACCTGAAGGATCAGACCATGATCGAAGTGGATGGTGTGAAAATCGGGATGTTCGGTCTCTCTACGGAAGAATCCAAGACCAAATCCAATCCCGCCAACACCGAAGGGATTCTCTTCTTAAATCCCGTCGAAGTCGCCAAGGCGCAGGTGAAGTCCTTGAAGGAAAAGGGCGCGGATGTCATCGTCGCCGACGTCCACTTGGGCGTAGACGATTCGACCGAGATCAAATCCACCGACATCGCCAAGGCGGTAGACGGAATCGACGTGATCATCGACGGCCACTCCCATACCGAAATGCCCGACGGCCGCATGGTAAACGGCACCCTGATCGCACAGACGGGCGGCCACTTAAAACAATTGGGCGAAGTGAACATCACCCTGAGAGACGGAAAGGTCATCACCAAATCGGCCACGCTCCACGATCAGGAATTCTTTAAAAACGTAAAAGAAGACGAAAAGATTCTCGCCATGATCGCGGGCATCGAAGAAGCCAACAAACCCTATCTCGAGACCGTCATTGGAAAGACCGACGTGGTATTAGACGGCGAGAGAGAACACGTGCGCACCGGAGAAACCAATCTGGGGAACCTCCTCACCGACGCCATGCTGAAGGTAACCGGCGCCGATGTGGCGATTACCAACGGCGGCGGCATTCGCGCGAGCATCGACATCGGCGAAATTACCCGCGGCGAAGTGCTGACCTCTTTCCCCTTTACCAACTATCCCGTGAAACTCGAAGTGAAGGGCAAGGACATTCTCGCCGCATTGGAATACGGCCTGGATGCCGCCCCCGAAGCCGCCGGGAAGTTCCCCCACGTGGCGGGCATGACCGTAAAATACGATCCCAAACAAGCCGCCGGAAACCGCATCATCGAAGTGAAGGTCAAGAGCGAAGCATTAGATCCCGATAAGACCTATACCCTCGCGACCAACGACTTTATGGCCGTGGGCGGAGACGGCTACAAGATGTTTGCCGGCAAGAAGAAGCTGGGCGAATACAATCTGCTCTCGGAAGTGCTTGCAGATTATATCGCAGAAGCGAAAGTCGTTAGCCCCAAGACCGAAGGTCGCATGACCGTCGGCGAAAAATCCGGCGAAAAGCCCGGCGAGAAAACGCCCGAGGAAGTCTTTGTCGACATCAAGGGCCACTGGGCGGAAGACATCATTATGTCAGTGTATAACGACGGCTACTTTACCGGCGTGACCCGCGCCACCTTTGAACCGGATACCAAGATTTCCCGCGCCATGCTCGTCACCACCCTCGCCCGTCTGGAAGGACAAGACAAGAAGCAAGACGCGAAAAACCCCTTCCCCGACGTGGAAAAGGGCAAATGGTACGAGAACGCGGTAGTCTGGGCGGTAGAAAATAAACTCGTCAAAGGCTACGAAGACAAGAGCTTTAAGCCCGAGCAAAATGTAAGCCGAGAAGAGATGGCAGCCATTTTGGGCCGCTATGTCGATATGAAGAAATTCCCCGTCACCCAACAGATGCCGGCGCCCTTTGCCGACGACGCGCAGATTGCAAAGTGGGCGAAGGAATACCTGATTCCCTTGCAAAACATGGGGGTTATGAACGGTAGAGAACAAAACCGCTTCTATCCCAAGGACTCCGCGACCAGAGCGGAACTCGCCAAGGTGATTCAAAAATTAGCACAAATTAAAGAGGCCAATGCGGCAAATGATACAGTGAACAAGGCGGACAAACCCCAAGCGGTTGAGAAGCCGGTAGAAAAATCCGCAAAAAAAGCGGCATAAGACCCCATCGGGAGCCGGGAGACCGGCTCCTTTTTTGTGCAAATGGCTTGACCTGTTGCCACAAATGCGATATTATATTTCGTTGCTTTCTTGACTTATCCTCGGATCTATTGTATACTATGAAAGAATAGTCGCATTGTGGATAGAAGGGGTGTCCAAATGACTCAAATGGATATGATTAAGAACGAACTGTCAGAGCACATCGGCAAACGCGTCATCGTCAAGGCAAATCGGGGAAGAAAGCGGATTGTGACTCGAAAGGGCATTTTGGAAGCGGTTTATCCCTCCCTCTTTGTCGTATCGATCAAGGCGGATGAGACATCGGATCGGAACATTTCCTTTACCTACTCCGACGTCCTCACCTCCACGGTACAGATCACGATCTTAGAAGACGACGTCGACGTAGCCGACTTAAAAATATCGTAAGCAAAAGCTCCGATCGCTCGGAGCTTTTTTTCTTGGAGGAAATGTGAGAGCATATGCAAAGATCAACGTCGGCCTTTGGGTGCGCCATCGGCGCGAGGACGGCTATCACGAAATAGAAACCATTTTTTTGCCCCTGGAACTACACGATGCGATTCAAATCGAAAAGGCGAAGCAATACCATGTAAAGGGCCCCCATTACGGCGAAAATGATTTGATGTATAAGGCGTATCGGGCGATGGAAGATCGCTACGGCCCGATGCCCATTTCCATAGAGATCGCGAAGCGGATTCCCGCAGGGGCGGGTCTCGCCGGCGGCACGGCGGACGGCGCGGCGGTTATGCGCGGCATGCGCGACCTCTATCTGCCGGCGGTCGAAGACGATACGCTACGAGAGATTGCGCGGCCCCTGGGGGCGGATTTTCCCTATTGCATCGCATCGCGCCCCGCCTTGGGAACGGGGATCGGCGACGAACTCACTTTCTTGGTTCCGGTTCCTTCGTATCCGCTGCTCCTGTTGAACCCCGGGTATCCGGTATCGACGCCCGTGGCGTATCAGCGCCTTTCTGCGGATCGGCGGGCGGGTTCTGTGGAAGAGAGCATCGCCTGCCTCGTCAACGGAGACATAGAAGGACTCGGGCGATATGCGGTAAACCACTTAAAGCCCGGGGTGGCCGCCTTCTGCCCCGAAGTCGAGTCGATGATCGCCGATCTCTACGCGACCGGCGCCGCCTTTGCCGATATGACGGGATCGGGGCCCACCGTATACGGAATTTTTGCCGACGAGAGGGCACGAGACCGATCCTATGCTATACTGAAAGCAAGATACGCCGCAGTGATTCGCACGAGAGTTCGGGGGGAGAGGGATGTATAGACTGGGCATACTGATCGCAGATATAACGGGGGCCTATATGGCGGCGAGAATTCGCCATCTGCGCCCGGATATAAACCTCACATTGCTCTACGATCCGGCGGCGGATTCGTCTTCCTACCGCGAAGAGAATGTGGCGCGCTTTCTCTCGATGGGGATCGAGCGATTTGTGTCTTTCTTGCCCGAAGAAAACGACTGGGAGCGCGACTTTTACCGTTATATCCGAGGTAAGAAAACAGCGACGCCCGCTCTGGGTACGGCGGCAGAAGATGTGGATATCGGCATTTTGATCCATACCATCGCCGATGGCCTCTTTCAGCGGAGCTATGTCCTCGATATCATCCGCGACTATGCGGATCGCCTGGGCGGAGAAGCGGACCGGCTGGTCTTGGGGTGCCCGGGTCTCAGTTACCGCGCGGACGATTTTCGGCGCATTTTCGGGGCGCGGGGCATCGCGATCGATGATCCGCTGGATGCATTTATGCGCACCTTGCCGAGGACTTCAACGGGCGGGGCGCTGCGCGCTTTTTGGACCGAGCGCAATTTTCCCTTGGAGCGGCGCATGACAGAGATTTTTGGCGAAGAAATTCGATTTCGCACCTACTATTCGCACCCGTGGCTTCGGGGCGAAGGGGGAAAGTGAGCATAAAAAAAGTACGGCATATGCCGTACTTTTTTTATATGTAGCCATGCACCCGACTTCGAATAAATTTCCCGTGCGTTACCGAAATAGTTAACTCAGAACAGGCGAATCTACGTCACATAGACTGACTTACTTAGTGCTGCTTCCGTCAAGACCTGACACGGTTCGCAAGCGCCTATTGCGTAGGACCCGCTCCTCAACATCACTTGTTTCGGGCAGACCACAAGAAAGATACCCTCGATCGGGAATTCAATCTTGCTGTAGCGGATTGCAAGTTACAGGGCACCGCTGATTCCCCATCTAGCATGGCAAACTTTTACTGGCGGAGAGAGGGGGATTCGAACCCCCGATACGCTATTAACGTATACCCGCTTTCCAGGCGAGCGCCTTAAACCAACTCAACCATCTCTCCGTGAGCAGTGATTACAGTAAATAATTATATGGCCCCGGAGGAAATTTGTCAAGACACTATTTCGATTTTGTTAAATCTGTGTGGATCTACGCGATCACCAGTCGCCTTCGACGGATACTTCGCCGGCGCGGAGGGTTACGCGACGCGTGCCCGCACGGACGATCAGATGGCCATTGTCGTCGATCGACTCCGCCACGCCGGTGGATACGATATCGCCTTCGGAAAAGCGGACCGTGCGGCCCAAGACCAGATTGTGGGTGCGGTATTCCTTGAGTATGTCGCGGGGGTCTGTAAGAAAGCAGGCGTGCAGCTCCGAGAGGAAATCCGCCGCCAATCGATTGCGATCGACCGCTGTACCGCGTAGGGAACCCGCACGAGGCAGTTGTTTGCGCTCGAAGGATTCCTGTGACGTGGCGGTGTTGATTCCGATGCCCACCACGACGGGACGGGAGGGGGCGGAAAAGTCCGCTTCGGTGAGGATGCCCGCAATTTTTTTGTGTGCGCTGTAGAGGTCGTTTACCCACTTAATTTCGACGGGCAGTTCGCTTTGACGGGCGGCGGCGCGGCGCGCGGCGACGGCGGCGGTAATCGTAATCAAATCCGGCCGTACATATACTTCGTCTTTGAGGAGGACCGACAGATAAAGACCGGTGCCGAAGGGGGAGTGGAAGGACTTTCCCACCCGCCCTTTGCCGGCGGTCTGTTTCTCGGCTGCCACAAAGGAATAGGAGGGGAGGGGCGTCTTTTTGTTTCTGCGAAAGAGTTCGTCGTTGGTGGAATCCACCGTTTGGAGCACGATCCCCTCTGCCGCCATGTCCTTCGGGGCGCGCATAGATCGAATCGTATCGGCGTCCAGGGGCGCATAGTCCGTATCGAGAAAGTAGCCCCGATTTGTCACGGCGACGATGCGGTAGCCCTCGTCTCTAAGCGCCTTTACCGATTGCCATACCGAGGCGCGGGTGATATGCAGCGATTCGGCGATCTCTTCGCCCGAGAGGAAGTCTTCGCTTTCTTTTAATTTCTTTAGGATGATGTCTTTGTTCGCCATTACGCCATCCCCGGAAAGTCCAATTGCCGCAGCGCCTCAAAGAGGATGATATTGACCGAGTTGGAAAGATTCAGGCTTCGGCCGAAATCCTTGAGCATGGGAATGCGGATGGCGTTTTCGAAATGCGCCTCGATCAGCGGCTCGGGCAGCCCCTTGGTCTCTTTGCCGAAGACAAGAAAATCTCCGTCTTGAAAGGATACGCCGGTATAGGGGCGCTCTGCCTTGGTGGATGCAAAGTAGAAGTTGTGGCCGCGGTATTCGTCGAGCACTTCTTCGATGCTGTCGTGATAGCGGATGTCGACCAGATGCCAATAATCCAGTCCCGCCCGTTTGAGATGGCGGTCGTCGGTAGAAAATCCCAGCGGGCGCACCAGATGCAATACGCTCTTGGTGAGGCCGCAACTGCGCGCGACGGCGCCGGTGTTGTGGGGGATTTCCGGTTCTACCAGGCAAATGTGTACTGTCATTGATTCCTCCAAAATGTATCGATTGCGCTCTGCATTTCCGCAGGGGAAGATACAGAGCGAATGTGCCAATGGTCGGGGAGCAGGGCGCGGATTGCCGGGTCGGAAAAACGGCGATCCAACAACAATAAGACGCCCCGGTCCGTTTCGGTGCGTATAATGCGGCCCGCCGCCTGCACCACCTTGATCAGGCCGGGATAGGTGTAGGCGTAGTCGAAGCCGTTATAGCCCTTTTCGTAAAATTGTCGTCGCAAGAGCTCTCTTTCGGGCGATATCGTGGGAAGCGCCAAGGTAAGGACGCTCGCGCCGGTAAGGGCCGTATCGGGCAGGTCCACCCCTTCGGAAAAGACGCCACCCATCACGCAATAGCCGTGCACGGGGGACTCGGCAAAGAAGCGCTGAATAAATGCCCGTCGCTCCCGTTCCGTCATGCCCGGGGTTTGGTCGTGCATGGCGTCTTCCCAGTCTTTGTTCTTTTCCGCCACCATATCCTTGTAGGCGTAGGAGGGGAAGAAGTGGATGTAGTTGCCCGTCTTGGATTCGCTGAGGATCCGCAGATACTCGCTCACTGCATCCAGGCTGCGCACGCGGTCTTTGTACTTCACCGAGATCTCGGGCGGGTGCAAAATCAGAAGATGCGCCGGATCGAAGGGCGACGGCGCGGCGTATTTTGCGGCGTCGTCGCCCGCGCCGAGGCAATGGGCGTGGTAGTCGAAGGGCTTGAGCGTCGCCGAAAAATAGATCGCGGAAAGAAACCGTCTACGTCGTTCGGCGAGCACCTGTTTCGCATCCAGACACAACAGAGCGAGGGCGCCCCGGCGGGGCACGAAGAAAGTGAAGTCATCCGCGTCGTAGTAGGAGAGGAGATTCTGCCAATCCAAGAGCATAAAATAGAGCTCTGTCAGCGTCTCGTCGGGCTCGCCCTTTACGGCGGCGAAGTACGACGCCAGCTCGTCGATCAGATTTTCGATCTGTATCGTAAGCGTTTTGGGAAGCGAAGTAAAGGCGCGATTCTCAGCCTGCGTTTCCGCCTCCAGTTTCTCTTGTACCGCCGTCGCCAGCCGTTTTAGGCGCGCGGTGGGATAGTCGATCCCGTCGAAATCTTCGACATTCAGTTTTCCCGAATACATATCCCGGCCCCTGTCACATAGATTGTGCGCCTCGTCGATTAAGAGCGCCGTCTTTCGGGTGCGCTTTCGGTCCTCCATCAGTCGCTCCAAAAAACTCTTGGGATGAAAGATGTAATTGTAGTCGCCGACCAGTACCCGCGCGAAGTTGCTCAGATCCAAGCCGAATTCGAAGGGGCAGAGCCGGTGTGTTTCGCTGTAGGTGCGAATCGTGTGGGCGTCGAAGATATTTTCGCGCTCGTAAATGTCGATAATTCCCTCGATCAGGCGGTCGTAGTGGCCCTTGGCATAGGGGCAGGCCTCGGGACGGCAGTCCGTCGTGTCGTTGAGACACGCCTTTTCCCGCGCCACCAGTTCTACGGATTTTGTGGCGAGGCCGTTTTCCTCCAGTAGCCGAAGCGTCTGAAAGGCGAGGTCTTTTTGTGTGGAGCGACCCGTCGCATAAAACACGGCCCCGGCGATGTCCTCGCCCACGGCCTTTATGGCGGGAAAGAGGGTGGCGAGGGTTTTTCCGATGCCGGTGGGTGCCTGAATCAGAAGGGCGCCCTTTTCGCGAATCCTTTGATAGACCGCCACCGAAGTCTCCCGCTGCCCCGGTCGAAAGCGGGGGTAGGGGAAGCGGAGGGCGCGCATAGAGGCGATTTCTGTTTCCGAAAAGGCGTCCAGTCGCTTCTGAATTTCCCAGTAGCGGTCGATGACGTCGAAGACAAAGCGCTCCAAATCCGACTTCTGAAAGACTTCCGTATAGGTAAACACCGCCTCGTCCTCGACGCGGATATAGCGAAGGCGCAGCCGCACCTCGTCTTTTTCTTCGTTTTTGCAGTAGAGATAGCCGTAGCACTTGAGCTGCGCCCAGTGGAGCGCGTTGGGGTGCGCGTCCAGCTCTTCTTTTGTCGCCGTGGTGGATTTGATCTCGTCGATTTCTCCCCCTTCCCGGTCGATGCCGTCCATGCGGCCTTCTAGGAGAATTTCGGTGCCGTCTTTGAAGAGCACGGTCGATATATCGACCTCCGATTCGAAGCGGGGCGGGTAAGCGTCTTGCAATTTTTGGTGGAGGCGAATGCCCTCGAGCGCCCGCCTGTGGGATAAGACGCCGCCGTCGATATCGCCGCTTCGCAGGGTAAATTCGATCAGTTTGCGTACCGACCAACGTAATTTCATAGGATCACCGTTTCCTATTATACTACGACGGCGTACTGTTGCGAATGCCGTACGCCGGATGTATAATACTCACACGGAGAAGGAGGCATTATGGACGTACAAGAGCGAAGAGAACTGATATATTACGGAAAGACCCTGATCGAAGAGGGGCTCGCTTTCGGCAGCGGCGGCAATCTGTCCGTTCGCTTGGACGGCAGCGAGAAATTTATGATCACCCCGTCGGGGATGGACTATTTTGCGATCAAAGAACGGGATCTCGTCGCCATGGATACCTACGGCAATGTGGTGGAAGGCTTTCGCACGCCCTCTTCCGAATGGCAGATGCACGCCGAGATCTACGACCGAAGAAGCGACATCCACGCGCTGATCCACACCCACAGCAAATATATTTCGGTTTTGTCCACCTTGGGCGAAGACTTACAGGCCATCAGCTATCTGATCGCCTCCTCCGGCACGTCGAGAATTCCCCTGGCTCCCTACGAAACCTTCGGAACGCCGGCGCTGGCGCGGTCGGCGGCGGAGCATTTGGGAGACCGTTCTAAGGCGGTCATTCTCGCCAATCACGGACTGATTGCCGGCGGAAAGACCTTAAAGGAGGCATTGGAGATCACGAAGGATCTCGAGTTCTGCGCCTTTTTGTATATCACCGCCCTTTCCACCGGAAAAGAGATTTCGTTTATTTCCGACGAAAAGATCGACGAGGTCATTGCGCGGGCCAAAGACTACGGGCAAAAATCGGAAAGCAATAAAAAGAGGAGATAATTTCGCACAAAAAAAGTCCACCCGCAGGTGGATCCTTTTTTTACCGCTTAGATTTCTTTTGCGTTTTCCCACAGACCATGGATGTTGCAGAAGGACAGGGCATAAACGGTACCCTTCTTTGCGCTCTTGAAGCAAGCTTCGACTTCGGGCTTGGTGAAGATTTTTTCTTCGCCATGTGCTGCGAATTCATAGCTGCCTACTTCGAAGGGAACGGAAGCGCCTTCGGGGGTAAAGAATACCTTGATCCATGCGATATGGTGTTCTAAGGTGTTGGGGTGCTCGATTTCGGAACCGACGGCTACTTTTACTTTAACTTCGCCGTTTTCGAAGGATGCTTCGATTTCGGGAACGTGTTTTTCATTTTTAAAGTCGCCGCTTTTTACGGTTTCGGTTAATTTGGCCATGTACAATTACCTCCCAGTAATACAACAGATCATTTTGTCCTACAATGCCCTTATACCCCGTAGACCATAAAAATTCACAATCAAAATATATTTATTATACGATACGATGGCAAAAACTATAAAATATACGCTAACTTCGGCATACATTTAGTATAATACAGTGGAGGTGATCTATGATTCAATTTGAAGCGACGACCAATATCGGCATGGAAGCCGTGGTAAAACGGGAAGTAGCAGCCTTGGGCGCAAAAGACATCCGCGTCGTCGACGGATTGGTGTCCATGGCGGGCACCATGGAAGATATGACGCGTTTCAATCTCTGTTTGCGTTCGGCAGAACGGGTACATTGGGTACTCGGGACCTTTCGGGCCGAAAGCTTTGAGGCGCTCTTCGAGGGCGTGTATGCGCTCCCGTGGGAGGAGATTTTGCCGAAGACGGCGAATTTCATCACCGAGGCGAAGAGCAAAAAATCCGCCCTGTTTTCCCTGTCGGACATTCAACGAATCAGCGAAAAAGCGATCGTCAAGAAATTGCAGACCCGCTACCAAACGGAGTGGTTTCCGAAAAACGGCGCCCGATTCCGCGTCGGCATACGCATTATAGACAATATGGCGACGATTTACTTGGACACCAGCGGCGACGGGCTCCACGACCGGGGCTATCGCAAGCGTTCGGTCAAAGCGCCTTTAAGCGAAACCCTGGCGGCGGGACTCGTGCAGCTCAGCTATTGGAATAAGGACCGCATTCTGGTCGATCCCTTTTGCGGAAGCGGCACCATCTTGATCGAAGCGGCGATGATCGCGCGCAACATTCCGCCGGGACTGAACCGCAGGTTCGACTTCGAGTACTGGAATTTAGAGGGTACCCGCTCCAAAGAGATCCGCCAGGAAGCATACGCGGGCATCGACTACGAGACGCCCCTCGAGATCTACGGGTTCGACATCGACCCCAAGGCGATCGAAGCGGCGCGCATCAATATCGACGCGCTGGGTCTTACCGACGACATTCGCCTGTTGGAAAAGGACATCGCGCGGTTGGATCTCGCCGGCGATTACGGCGTGATCATCACCAATCCGCCTTACGGAATGCGGATCGAAGACCGCGAATCGGTGATGGCCTTAAACCGCGAACTGGGGGCGCTGTGCCGCACGCTGAAGACCTGGAGCCACTACATCATTACCGCCGACGGCGGCTTTGAAAAGGGATTCGGGAAAGTCGCGGATCGCAAGAGAAAATTGTATAACGGAAATATAAGAGTAGACTACTACCAATACTACGGGCCCCGGCCGAGATAAAGTTTCGAGTGAGGTTTTGATGAAAGACAGTGATATTTTATCGGGTCAAATGGACATTAAGCTCTTAGATACCATGTCGGATTTGATCCGCGTCGTCGACGAGAACAACGAAGTCATCTTCGTCAACGAGGCGATGCGACGAGTCCAGGGCATGGATATCGGCTTGCTCTGTCCCGCCGGAGACGATGGCAATCCCAACGGTCTCTGCGATTTTCGCATGACCGCACGCTGTCTTGCGAGCGGAGAGAATATTCAGCGGGAGGTCTTATTCGAGGACAAATACTATTCCGTAAAGACAAACCCGATTCGCTCTTCTAAGGGAAAAATCGTGGGCGCCATCGAGGTCTTTCGCGACAAGAGTATGGAGAAAAACCTCCAGGTCGAACTGATCGAGAAGAATCGATCGCTGATCGAGGAACAAATGGCCGCCGCTAATATTCAACAGGCGCTCCTGCCGCGTAGGGGATATACCGAAAAGATGCATATGGACTTCTTTTACCGGCCGGCGGAGGTCTTAAGCGGCGACTTCTTCGACCTGCTCGAGGTCGACGAGCACCATACGGTGATCTACATCGCCGATACCGTGGGACACGGCTTCGCCTCCTCGATGGTCAATATGTTTATCTCCCAGACCATGCGGAATCTGGATCCCGAGATTTTGATCGATCCCACCGTCGCCATTGTAGAGCTCGGGGAGCGGTTTCGGGATCTGCATCTGCCGGAGACCATTTACTTTACCATGTTCCTGGGCGTCTATTGTGATACGGACCGCAGCTTTACCTACGTAAATGCCGGGCACGACTGCCCGCCGCTGTTAAAGCGAAAGAACCGGGTGCGGCTTTTGCTGAATTCGGGCTTTCCGGTGAGCCGCCTGGTGCAGGGCACCTTCTACGAATGCCGCAAGGCGTATCTGAAGCGGGGAGACGAGCTCTTGTTTTATACCGACGGCATCACGGAATGCAGGGACCAAAAACAGAGACAATTCGGTGTCGAAGCCTTGCGAGAACTCTTCTCCGGCGACGAACCGTCTATGTTAGAGCATATCGTTCATACTTTGGAAGACTATATTCACCAAGATATTGTCGACGACATGAGTTGTGTCTATATTCGCATGATCTAGGAGGTCGCTATGAAAGTACGCATCGGTTTGCACACAAACGAGCCCTTTACTTCGCATCGGCGCGAAGAAATTTTCGCCATCGTCGAAGCCATGCGGTCGAAAACCGCTCCGGGGGTGGAATTTACGGGTTGGCTGGACTATCCTTCGCGCACAATGGAAGAGGATGTGGCGGAAATCGAGGCCTATGCCGATAGGATTCAGGCAGAGCGCATCTTCGTGTTGGGAATCGGCGGGTCGTATTTGGGTGCGTATGCCGCCGCCTGTGCGCTGGATGCCGATGGGCTCTATTTTACGGGAAACAGCTTTTCGGCGGCAGATCTTTCCGATGCGCTGAATCGATACGACCCCGCGCGCGATCACGTGGTCGTAATCTCGAAATCCGGCTCCACCATGGAGACTGCCATCGCCTTTCGCCTGTTTTTAGAACGGGCGGGTGGTGAATCCGAGCACTTACGCCACTTTACAATCATCACCGATGCCCAAAAAGGCCCTCTACGCGATTTTGCGATAGAAAACGGCATTCGACGTTTCGTCGTGCCGGAAGACATGGGCGGACGCTACTCCGTACTCTCTCCGGTGGGTCTCGTTCCCATGGCGCTCGGGGGCATCGATATACGCGAGGTCTTACGAGGCGCTCGGGATATGGAAGCCGAATGCGCGAAAGATCCCGCCGAGAACAAGGCGGCGGAGTACGCCCTGTTTCGCGACGCGATGCGCAGAGACGGCAAAGTCGGGGAGATCTTTGCCGTCTACGAACCCAAGCTTATGGCGCTGGGCAAGTGGTGGCAGCAACTCTTCGGCGAGAGCGAAGGCAAAGACGGGCGGGGCATGATTCCCGTTCCCCTCGTCTATTCGGCCGATCTCCACTCCATGGGACAGTGGATTCAGCAGGGGCCGAAGACCTTCTTTGAGACCGTCCTCTTTATAGAAGACGGGGACGCCTCGCTCGCCGTGCCGGATCTCGACATGAAAGACGGCTTGAATGGCATTGCAAACAAAGCCATATCGGAAGTGAACCGCGCGGCATTCACCGGCACCCGCGCTGCCCACGAAGCGGGTGGCGTCGATACGGCGTCGTTGGTCTGTGAGAAAATGGACGCCTATCAATTGGGACGCTTCTTCTATTTTATGGAATACGCCTGCGCCTTAAGCGCCTACTTGGACGGCGTAAATCCCTTCGATCAGCCGGGGGTAGAAGATTATAAACAGGCGATGCGGGAGAGATTATAAACGCGCAAAAGAGATGGAGACATCTCTTTTTTTTGTCCTTTCGGAAAACGATGTACTCCAAATTGACAAATATACAACGAAGCGGGAAACGATTATTTTTATGTGTCGCGTCGCGGAGAATCGAAATAAAAAATCTTCGTGGTTTAAAACGGGGAGAATTACGGGAAAAATCGAAAAGGCGTTTCAAAGTCATGATTTTACATGGTAGCAAAGTGCATATAGAAAGGATACAATATAAATGAAAAATATTTCACGAAGATTTGCCGGAAATGGTTTACATTCTGCGCAAAAGGTTTATAATAGGATTTAGTTGGTGGAGCTATGATTGATACATTCAAGTCAATAGTTTCAGGCTGTTAGTTAAACAATAAATGAACAATCTAGGAAGATGAAGGAGGACTTGTAATGGATTTTGCAATGGACAAACAGCATCTGCTTCTGCGTCAACTGTACCGCGCATTTGCCGAAAATGAAGTAGAGCCGATTGCAGCGGAAATCGACGAAACAGAAGAACCGCCGATGGAAAATATCAAGAAAATGGCCAAAGCCGGCTTTTTCGGTATTCCCTTCCCCAAAGAATACGGCGGACAAGGGGGCGACTATCTGGCGTATGTCAGCTGCATCGAAGAACTGTCGAAGGTCTGCGGATCTCACGGCGTTATCGTTTCTGCACATACATCTCTTTGCGTAGCTCCTATTTTCGAAAACGGAACCGAAGAGCAAAAGAAAAAGTACTTACCGGATCTTTGCAGCGGTAAAAAGCTCGGCGCTTTCGGTCTTACCGAACCCAACGCCGGTACCGACGCTTCCGGACAACAGACCATCGCCGTTTTAGACGGAGACGAATATGTATTGAACGGCACGAAGATCTTTATCACCAACGCCGGCATCGCCGATATCTTCGTCGTCATCGCCATCACCGACAGAGAAGCCAAGGGCACCCGTGGCATCTCCGCATTTATCGTAGAAAAGGGAACCCCCGGCTTCAGCATCGGACAAGCCGAAAACAAGATGGGTATCCGCGCTTCTTCCACCTGTGAGCTGATTTTCGAAGACTGCCGCATCCCCAAAGAAAATATGTTGGGCCGCGAAGGCAAGGGTTTTGCCCTGGCTATGAAGACCTTGGACGGCGGTCGTATCGGTATCGCCGCACAAGCGCTGGGTATCGCACAAGGCGCCATCGATGAGACTGTACAGTATACGAAGGAAAGAAAACAATTCGGTCGCAGACTTTCTCAATTCCAAAACACCCAATTCCAATTGGCGGATATGCAAACCAGAACCGAAGCGGCTCGTTTGTTGGTCTATCAAGCAGCCGACAGCAAATCCCGCGGCGTGCCCTATAGTCACCTGGCGGCCATGGCGAAGTTGTTTGCGGCAGAAAACGCATCCGATGTAACCCGTCGCGCCGTACAGTTGTTGGGCGGTTACGGATATATCAAGGACTACCCGGTAGAACGTTTGATGCGCGATGCGAAGATCACCGAAATCTACGAAGGAACATCCGAAGTTATGCGCATGGTCATCTCCGGCTGGATGGGCGTAAAATAAGAGGAGGAAAGCACAATGAAAATTATTGTTTGCGTAAAGCAAGTACCGGATACCACTGAAGTTCGCTTGGATCCGAAGACCAATACTTTGATTCGTGACGGCGTTCCGAGCATTATTAACCCCGACGACAAAGCCGGCGTAGAAGCGGTTTTGCGCATTAAAGACGAATACCCCAACACCCACGTAACGGTTCTTTCGATGGGACCCCCGCAAGCGGAAGACGCATTACGCGAAACCCTCGCCATGGGCGCCGATGAAGCCATTTTGCTCTCCGACAGAGCATTCGGCGGGGCTGACACTTGGGCCACCTCGACCACGATCGCTGCCGGTCTCAAAAACGTCGGCGACTACGATTTGATCGTCACCGGACGCCAAGCCATCGACGGCGACACCGCACAAGTCGGTCCCCAAATCGCAGAACACCTGGGCCTACCCCAAGTGTCCTATGCAGAAGGTCTCGAACTGATCGACGAAAACACGATCCACGTAAAACGTCAATTCGAAGACCGCTACCACAAAGTAGAAATCAAGACCCCCTGTGTCATCACCGCACTCGCCGAACTCGCCGAGCCTCGCTATATGACCGTATCGGGCGTATTCGATGCCTATGAAAAAGACATCGCCGTTTGGGGATTGGACGACATTAAGGAACATCTGAATATCGACCACATCGGCCTGAAGGGTTCCCCGACCAAGGTCAAAAAATCCTATGCGAAGGAAGGCAAGGGTGCAGGTATTAAAATGACCGATCTGTCTGCCGACGAAGCAGCCAAAGCCATCGTCTCCAAGTTGGAAGAAAAGTTTATTATCTAAGATTGCCATACAGGGAGAGTGAATGAAATGAGCAAAAATGTCTTTATTATCGCCGAACAAAGAGACGGTGAATTACAAAAAGTCAGCACGGAACTGATCGGTAAGGGACGCCAACTCGCCGACGACCTCGGACAGGAAGTCTATGCGGTCGTTTTGGGCGAAAACATTAAAAACCTCGCCGATATCTGCATTTCCCACGGTGCGGACAAGGTCATCGTCGTCGACGATCCCATGTTGAAGGAATACGTAACCGAGCCCTATGCAAAAGCCGTATTCGAAATCATCAAAAAATACGAACCCGAAATCGTGCTCTACGGAGCGAGCTCCATCGGCCGCGACCTGGCACCGAGACTCGCTGCGCGGATCCACACAGGTCTGACCGCAGACTGTACGGGACTGGATATCGACGAAGAAACCAAATTCCTCAGAATGACCCGTCCGGCATTCGGCGGAAACCTTATGGCCACCATCGTCTGCGAAGACTTTAGACCCCAAATGGCGACCGTACGTCCCGGCGTTATGCAAGCTTTGGACAATGACGAAAATCGCAAGGGCGAAGTGATCGTAGAAGACATTCAATTTACCGACGCCGACATGAACGTCAAGATTCTCGAAGTCGCAAAAGACGAAAAGAAGAAGATGGACATCACCGAAGCGAGAGTGCTCGTATCCGGTGGACGCGGTATCGGCGGCCCCGAAGGATTCGAAAATCTGCAAGAACTCGCAGACCTTATGGAAGGGGAAGTTTCCTCCTCTCGTGCGACTGTCGACGCCGGCTGGATCGAAAAAGATCGTCAAGTCGGACAAACCGGTAAGACCGTTCGCCCTGACGTTTACTTTGCCATGGGTATTTCCGGCGCTATCCAACACTTGGCGGGCATGGAAGACTCCGGTCTGATTATCGCCATCAACAAAAACGACGGCGCACCGATCTTCGAAGTGGCGGATTTGGGTATCGTCGGCGATATCAACAAGATTCTGCCGAAACTCGTCGAAGAATACAAAAAGGCAAAAGCCAGAAAAGAATCCATTTAAGTTTTATATTCATCAAGAATACATCCTTTTTTTGGGGAGACCTCCGGGTCTCCCTTTTTTTATTGTTCGATTTCCCTTGATCCGGGGCGAAATATATGATAACATTCAATATTTTATTCACTTGTGGTACAATAGATAGGTAGACATTCCGGTAAAGGAGGTACCTATGTTTGAAATCGGAGATAAGATCGTCTATCCGATCCACGGAGCAGGCGTGATCGTCGACATCGAGAGCAAAGTGATTTTGGGGGAAAAGAAGGAGTACTATGTCCTAAAGATCCCCGTTAACGAGATGCGCGTACTCGTGCCCGTAGGAAGTATGGATGAAGTCGGGGTGCGCGAAATCAAGACCCCGCAGGAGATGCACGAAGTACTGGATGTCCTCAAGGACCCTTCGAAGGAAGACATGCCTTCCAATTGGAACCGCCGTTATCGATTCCATCAGGATAAGATTAAGACCGGTGACTTAAAAGAAATCGCCAAGGTCATCAAAAACCTTGAATCTCTGGATATGGAAAAGTCCCTATCCACCGGAGAGCGAAAGATCCTGAATAATGCTCGCCAGATTATCCTTTCCGAGATGGTATTGGTCTACGACAAGACCTTCGACGAAGTCGTCGATATCGTCGATACGACCATGAAAGAGGGTTGTCTGAAAGACGCCGGCAATGCCTGATCCCTATTACTATAGAAAGAAAGGAGCGTCTTTATCCGATCGAATCAAATTTTTCGCATTTTGTTCCGTCTATTGTTTACCGTCTTGGGTTTGGCGGTAGGGCGCCTATTCTTGGAAATGCTCACCGAGTTGGGCGCCAGAGGGATTGTCGAAACCTATGTGCCTACATTCTTCTTGCCGATCTTTGTTTTTCTCATTTTTGCAATTTTATTTTTCTTCCTCGGCAAGTATGTGTATCGGTGGGTAGATCGTTTGATCGTCTTTGCAGAGGCGAGGATGAAAGATCTGCCCGCCGGCGATATTTTATGGGGCGTTGCGGGGCTCGTCATCGGGATGGTATTGGCCTATCTGGTCTCCATTCCGGTCTACCGGCTCGACATCGCTTTTATAGGCAGCCTGTTGTCGCTGTTTATCTATATCATTTTCGGCATATTGGGAATTCGTATTATGCTGTTTAAGCGGGAGGAGATCGCGACTTCTCTTAAAAATTTCATCTCCGCCAAAGAGATGCCGAAGTTAAAAAGCGGCGAGAGGAAAGCCGCTATGGCAAAAATCCTGGATTCGTCGGTGATTATCGACGGCAGGATTTCGGATATTTTGGCACTGGGATTTTTAGAGGGTCCGATTGTGGTTCCCACCTTTGTGGTGGCGGAGCTGCAGTTGATCGCCGATTCTGCCGACGGTATGAAGCGGACCCGAGGAAGAAAAGGCCTCGATGCCATTCGCAAAATGCAAGAGGACGACAAGCTCGAGATCGTGGTCTCGGAGCGGGACTATCCCGAAGCCCACGACGTGGACGCCAAGCTCCTCAAGATGGCAAAAGAGGTGAAGGGGATGGTGGTCACCAACGACTACAATCTCAATAAGGTTGCCGCGGTGCAGGGCATACCGGTCTTAAATATCAATGCCCTGGCGAATGCCTTAAAGCCCGTCTTTGTAACTGGCGAAAAGATCCGCGTGTCGGTGGTAAAGCCCGGTAGCCAGGACAAGCAGGGGCTGGGGTATCTGGACGACGGCACGATGATCGTCGTGGAAAACGGCATCGACTATCTGGGCAAAGAAATCGACTGCATCGTCACCAGTATGTTGCAGACCAGTGCCGGAAAGATGATCTTCGCCAAGCCCGCCCACCAGTAGGCATAGAAAAAGCGATGGACAAATGTCCATCGCTTTCGTTTTTTCTTACTCTTCTTTCAAGGTGAAGAGGTGGTGTACTTTTTTGCCCTTTCTGAGGCGTACGCCTTCGCGCAATGCCTCGGGGGTGATCAACTGATCATGGGAAGCGACCTTTTCGTCGTCTACGGAGACCCCGCCTTGTTTGATTAAGCGGCGGCCTTCGCTCATCGAGGAGATGAGTTCGCCTTTTTGCATGAGTTCTACGACGGTGATGCCGCCTTCGACTTCGCCGGCCGAAAGTTCGGTGGTGGGCATTTCATCGGTATCGCCGCTTCCGCCGAAGAGGGTGCGGGAAGAGGCGAGCGCCTTGTCCGCCTCTTCTTTGCCGTGGACTTCGTTGGTGATTTCCCAGGCGAGTCGTTCTTTCGCTTCGTTCAACGCCTGTCCTTCGAGCTTTTCGTATTCGGCGATTTCGGCGTCGGAAACGTCGGTGAGGAGCTTGAGGAACTTGATGACGTCGCGGTCGTCGCAGTTTCTCAGGTATTGGAACATCTCGTAGGGAGAGGTCTTCTCGGGATCGAGGAAGATAGCGCCCTTCATAGACTTGCCCATCTTTTGGCCGTCGGCGGTGGTGAGCAGCTTAAAGGTCATAGAGTAGACTTTGCCGTTTTCCAGTTTGCGCACCAAATCGTAGCCACCGAGCATATTGCTCCACTGATCCGAACCGCCCAACTGCAGCTGGCAGTTGTGTTTGCGGTAGAAGTAGAGGAAGTCATAGGACTGCATGAGCATGTATCCCATCTCAAAGAAGGTCAGTCCCTCTTCGAGCCGGTTGGCGTAGGCGTCGAGTTTGAGCATATGGTTTACGGAGAAGTGGATGCCGATCTCGCGCATAAAGTCGAGGTATTTCAGGTCCAGCAGCCAGTCGCCGTTGTCTTCGGCGATCGCCTTTCCGTCGCCGTAGTCGATAAAGTGGGAGAGCTGCTCCTGGAAGCAGCGGATATTGTGATCGATGTTTTCCTTGGTTAAGAGCTTGCGCATATCACTTCTACCGGAGGGATCTCCGATCAAGGTGGTGCCGCCCCCGAAGAGGGTGATGGGGATATGGCCGGCTCTTTGGAAGTGCTGCAGTACTTTTACCTGGAGATAGTGGCCCAGGGTCAGCGAATCCGCCGTGGCGTCAAAGCCGATATAGAAGGTAATGGGTCCTTCGGCCAATCGTTCTTTGAGTTCTTCGGGAAAAGTTACCTGGTCGATGTAACCTCTTCTCTCCAATAGGTCAAATACATTTTCGGTCATAATGCCTCCTTTTAAGCACAAAAAAAGACTCGAGGGAAAGGGCGTCTCTTCGACGCGGTACCACCTTTCTTCGCACAAAGCCTTAAAACAGTATTATACTCCGGCGTTGTAATTTTGAGGACGCCATCAACGTATATATTCGATTTGCATTTTATTATAAGTACCCTAGGTGCGGATGTCAAGTATCTATGTAATAAATTTGTTTTTACTATTCATATATAAGTATGATAGTATGAAGGGGAAACGAGGTGGAATATGATCGGTGTGGATGTGGTCTATATCCCCCGGGTAGAAAAGATCTTAGCGCGCCGCCGCGAGGCGTTTTTGCGCTATATCTCAGAGGGGAACGAATACGAGGGGTTGCGGAAGAAAACCGCCGCCGGCATCGCCGCGCGTTTTGCCGCGAAAGAAGCCATGGCGAAGGCCCTGGGCACGGGGATCGCCCGCGCGGGCCTAAAGAATTTGAAGGTGCGCTATACGGCCGCCGGCGCGCCCTATGGGGTGTGGAAGGACCGCCTGTTTGCTCTTTCCCTAAGCCATGAAAAAGACTATGCCGTCGCCGTCGCCAGACTCCGCAATAGGACGGTGCCGCGCATCGATCCCGAGATGGCGCGTCTATTGCCCGCCATACATACCGACGACCACAAGGGAGACCGGGGAAAAGTGCTCGTCATCGGCGGAAGTCTCGGGATGTACGGCTCGGCGGAGTTTTCCGCCAGGGCGGCGCTCCGCGCGGGCTGCGGGCTCTCGTATTTGGCGGTCCCCGACGCCTGTATGCGGGACTTTGCCCTGCGCGCACGGGAGGTGATCGTAAAGGGGCAGTCGGATTTTTCGATTTTGAACGAGGCGGATGCGGTCGCGATCGGACCCGGCATGGGGCGGGACGAATCCGCGGGGGCGCTTTTGGCGTCGGTCCTTTCGAAGGATGTTCCTATGGTGGTGGATGCCGACGGCCTGTACCATTTGGCGCAGGCGCGGCCCGCCGAAAAACGGGACGACAGGATCTATACCCCCCATGCCGCGGAGGCAGCCCGCTTGATCGACCGGGACAGCCGCTGGGTGGCGGCGCACCCCGAATCGGCGGCGGATCTGTTTTTGGCGCGATACGGCGGCATTTTGGTCTTGAAGGGGCCGCGGACGCTAATCGCCCGAGAAGGGGAGCGCGCGGTCAATGCCACGGGTAATCCGGGCATGGCCACCGCCGGAAGCGGGGATGTGCTCACGGGCATCATTACGTCATTTCTCGCCCAAGGCGCTGACGGTTTTACCGCCTGCCGCTTAGGGGTATATATGCACGGACTGGCGGGAGATGTGGCCGCGCGACATAAGGGAATGCGCAGCCTGATCGCATCGGATATCATCGAATATCTGCCCGAAGCCTTTGGATTGTCGGAGGCGGATTCCGGCGTCGAGTCGCATACATAAAAATTGCATAGAAAGGATGTGATCTATGGTTATCAAGCGAGGAGATATCTTCTACGCGGATCTCAGTCCTGTGGTCGGATCGGAACAAGGCGGCGTGCGTCCCGTGGTCATCGTACAGAATGACGTGGGCAACAAATACTCGCCGACGACGATCGTCGCTGCGATCACTTCGCAGATGAACAAGACCAAGCTCCCCACCCACGTCAAGGTGCGGGCGGCGACCAACGATTTGCCGAAAAATTCGGTGATCTTGCTAGAACAGGTGCGGACCATAGACAAAAAGAGATTAAGAGAGAAGATCGGAAAATTCAATACGTCTATTATGGACGCGGTGGACGATGCCATCAAAGTAAGTCTGGGTCTATAGTACATAGGATAAGCACGGGTTTTCTCGTGCTTATTTTCATATTGAATTGGTGAAGCAACGGGAATGTTGTATAATGGATCTGCTAAGTATAGGGAAAGAAAGGATGAGTATGTGAGAGGCCGAAGTAAAAAAACAATGGCGGCGATCCTGGCCGCTTTGGGGCTGATCGCCGTGGTCGTGCCCGCGTTTGCACAGCAGGACGACCCCTTGGTGTCCTTAAGCTATTTGAACCAACGGCTGGCGGCGCTGGAAAAGAATATCACCCAAGAGAGTCCCAAGGAGCAAGCGCCCGCCGGGAATGTGGAAAATGTGCTCGAAGTCGTGGAGCTTGCGCACAATCAGCGGCTGATCGTCGCACAAGGTAGCGAAATGATTCTACGGAGCGGAGAGGCGAGCGTGATCGCATCGTCCCTCGGCGGCTTGAGCGATGTCACCGGCGGTACGGATTTGTCGCATGGAAAAGCGGCGCCGAAGAACCATATGCTGATCGCGCCGCGCAGCGACGGCAGGGGACTTTCTGCGACGCGCGACTCCATCGTGTTGGTGCGCGGCAGCTATCGCATTGCCGACGGTGAGTAGCGATGACGATGAAGATTCTGCACTTGATCAGCGGCGGGGATACCGGCGGCGCCAAGACGCATATCTATTCGCTGTTAAAGGGACTGGAAGAAGAGGCATCGGCGACGATGGTCTGTTTTCGCCCCGGTCCCTTTCTCGACGGCGCCCGCGCGATCGGGATCGACGCCCGCCTTGCGGAACAGAAAAATCGCTTCGATATGGGCGCGCTCTCGAAAGTCGCCGAACTCTGTGCGCGAGAACAATTCGATCTGATCCACTGCCACGGCGCCCGGGCAAATTTTAACGCCATGTTTTTGCGCCGGCGCATTCGCGTGCCTATGGTGACCACTCTCCACAGCGACTGGCGGCTGGACTTTAAGGACAATCTTATAAAAGATATGATCTTTACGCCCTTAAATGTCTTTGCCCTAAAGCGCTTCCCCTTTTATATCGCCGTCACCGAGCGGTTTAAGGAAATGATGATCGATCGGGGATTTCCGGGCGATCGCATTTTTGTGGTCTATAACGGCATCGACATGGAAAGGCGCGAAGACTATGTCGAAAAAGACGAGTTTTTGGCGCGCTACGGCTTAAGTCGATACAAAGACCGCTTGCTATTTGTCATCGCGGCGCGTCTGGACGCGGTAAAAGACCACCGAACGCTTCTCGAGGCGATTCGTACGGGGCAAGATGCCCTTGGGGATACGCATTTTCTGATCGCCGGCGAAGGCGCCGACGGCGAAGGACTGCGGGAATTCGTACGGAGGCACGAATTGGAAGATCTGGTCTCGTTTTTGGGACAGGTGAACGACCCGTATAGCCTATTTCACGCCGCAGATGTGAATCTGCTCACCTCCGTTTCCGAAAGTTTTCCCTACGCACTGCTCGAAGGGGCGAAGGCAAAGGTGCCGTTTATCGCATCGGCGGTGGGCGGCATTCCCGAGATGGCAGGGGAGGCGGGGCTGCTCTTTCCGGCAAAGGACGTAGAAGCGCTGCGTTCTCAGCTGGTGTATGCGGCCAATCACAGAGCGCAAATGCAAACGCGCGGCGAGGCCCTGTACGATTTTGTCCGCGCGCGATTCAGTCAGAAAGCCATGGCCGAGAGCCATATACACATTTATGAAACCATTTTGAAGAGGTATGAAAATGATCGATAATAAAGGAAGAATTTTCGGCAAAATCAATATCATCGATTTGCTGTTTTTATTGATTTTGCTGGTGGCGTTGATCGGCGGCTTTTTCCGTTTTCGAAATTCCGCGGTCTCCGTAGAAAAGACCGCGCCGGGTAAGATGACGATGTTGATCGACAATGTGCGTACGCCGACGGTAGAAAACATACAAGAAGGCCAAGATCTCTACCACTACGACAAGGGCGTATTTCTCGGAAAGATCGTCGGCAAGCGCGTCGTCCCCTTCGAAAAGGAAGTGGATTACGAGGGCACATGGGTCAAGGCGGAAGTGCCCGATCGCTATACGGTCTATATCGACCTCGATGTGAATGTCACCGAATCGGACAAATCGTATCGGGTCGGTGGCGAAGAAATTCGGGTCGGCAACGAATACCGCGTAAAGTCGAAACAGAGCTCCTTCACCGGCGTCTGCGTCGGCATCCGCGTCGACGGGGAATAGACGATGATCCAATCCAGTTTGCTGATACGCGGCATTCTCGCCGTACTCAAGACGTTGGAAAACTGGTACGAAGACAGCGCTTTGCACCGTTTTTTTGCGGCGATCGGGCGATTTTTCAGCCGGAGCGCAAAGGGAAGCGTCGCCCTGTATGCGGCAGAACACGCCGAGGCGGTCGTAGAGCGATCGATTGCCTTCGCGGTGCTCCGCGGCATCGTGCGCGTCCTAAACACCGTGATCGTCTGGCTGCGCATGCGCTTTCGCGGGGCGGGGGAAGGCGCAAAAGTGTTTTCCTATGTGGCGGATTTTAAGAGCCCCCGCACGGCGCTTTCGACCTTCGGACCCCTGTCCGCCGGTTTCGGACTCGCGCTGACGGTGATCGCCATGATGTTTGCGCGGCCGATGGCGCTGATCGGGATCGGGTTTTTGGCATTGGGCCTGTTTTCCCTCTTCTTTTCCGAGAAAACCGACGAGAAGGCAGATACCGCGATCTCTTTGCGCATTCTGAAAAAGATCGCCGCGCTGTTTGTGCACGATGAGGAGGCGGAAGCATGGCAGAAAAAATAAGACACAATCCGCTGCTCCTCTTTGCCTTGGGCTTCTTGCTGGGGGGCGTGGGGCTGTATTTTAAGATTCCCTATGCGACGGTTCTGTTTTTGGGGCTCGTCGCCCTCGCGGTGTTCTTCGAAAGTCCCTATGTAAGCGTCCTCTGCGGCGTCTTCGGCTATATATTCCTGCCGGATATTTTGACCCTGCTCCTCTTATACGGCACCTTCGGCCTGTATGTATTCCGTCGCTTCTTTCGACCGTCGACGCCCTTTGTGGCAGCCGGGCACGAGGCGATCGCCTATGTGTATTTTCTCTTTATGATTATACAGACCGTAACCTCGCTGCTCTTGTTCGGCTCCCTACGAGACCTCGCCATTCATACCGGGGGCATGTTTCTTATGATCCTCGTCATCAACGAGGCGACGGAGGCAGAATCTTTACACAAGCTCTTTAGCGCCGTTACCGTGGCGGCGACCCTGCTCGCATTGATCGGGATCGCCCAATACGTGATCGGCGTCGACATACAGGCGGAGTGGGTAGACACCAGCTCCAATGCGGAGATTCGGGCGCGGGCGTATTCGCTCTTCGGAAACCCCAATATCTTCGCCGAGTATCTGGTGATGGTGATGCCCCTTACGGTGGCGACGTTTTGGACCACGAAACGGGACGGCGTGCGGCTACTCTTTGTGGCGATGTTTCTCGTACAGCTCGCGGCGCTCTTTATGACCATGTCCCGCGGCGGTTGGGTCGGCCTCGCCTTTGCGGCGCTGGTATTTGTGTGGATCGTGCGAAAAGAACTTTTGCTGCTTGCGATTCCCCTCTCGGGAATCGGGATGTTTTTTATACCGGAGACCTTCGTATCGCGGTTTTTGACGATTTTTAACTTCCGGGACTCTTCCACTTCCTATCGCTTTAAGATCTGGGAGATCACCGAAGAATTGATCCGCGACCACTTTTTGGTGGGGGTGGGACTCGGGCATCAGCCCTTTAAGCTGATTTTCGAGCAGTATATCCGCACCATGCCGATCTTTCACGCTCACAACTCGTATATCGAGATCTTTGCCGAACTGGGCGTGGTGGGATTTGTGCTGTTTCTCCTCTTTATGGGGAGCATCTTCGTAAATCTGATTCGGTATCCGCTCCGGAGCGAAGATCCCTATATCCGCATTTTCGGAGCGTCACTCACCGCTTCCTTCTGCGGTATGTTGCTCCACGGCATGTTTGAAAATATTTTCTATATGACGAAGATTACGACGACGTTTTGGCTTCTCTTGGCGTTTACCTATTGCCTGGTCAGGATCTGTAAACAGAGGCGTGCTTCGGCGCATAGCGAGAAAAGGATGATTTCCCATGGGGAACAAAGTTTTATTTAGCGGCTATTACGGCTTCGACAACAGCGGCGACGACGCGATTTTGCATGCCATTGTGGAAGATATTCGCAGGATCGATCCCGCCGTCTATATAAACGTGCTCTCCTACGACCCGCCCCGCACACGCTTTCTCTACGGGGTATCGGCGACGCAGCGGTTTCACTTCGCCTCGGTCAAAAAGGCGATCCAAGAGACGGATCTTTTGATCAGCGGCGGGGGGTCTCTGTTGCAAGATGAAACCTCTTCCCGCTCTTTGTACTACTACTTAGGCGTTATGGCGCTGGCGCAGCGCATGAAAAAGAAGATCTACGTCTACGCCAATGGGGTGGGGCCCATCCACGGCAATCTGAACCGCAAACTTACGGCAAAGATCTTAAACCGTACGGATCTCATCACCCTGCGAGACGAGGACTCCGCGCGGGTGCTTGAAGAGATCGGCGTGGTGCATCCGCCGATCCGCGTAACAGCGGATCCCGTATACGGACTGAAGGGGATCGACGGCCAACGGGCGCGGGATCTCCTGCGCTACGAGCGGATTCCCGCCGAAAAGCACTATCTCGGCGTCGCCGTGCGCAAATGGAACAAGGCGCCGGCGCTCGCGAGAAAACTCGCCTATGTCCTCGACCGCGTACAAGAGGAGCTGGGCCTTTCGGTGCTCTTTATTCCGCTCCACTACCCGGAGGACAAGCATTTTGCCGACGGCGTGCGCAATTATATGGTGCATAAAGAAAACGCCTATGTCGTAAACGGCAACTACGGCGTCGAAGAGATCCAGGGCCTGGTGGGCCTATGTACGGAACTCGTCGCCATGCGGCTGCACGCGTTGATCTACGGCGTGACCGCCAATATTCCCATGGTGGGCATCGTCTACGATCCCAAGGTGCGCTCGCAGCTGGAGGCGCTCGCCATCGGCGAGTATGTGGAGGCCGAAGGGTTGGACGAGCGAAAGCTCTTAAACGATATTATATTTTCGTACAGGAATCGGGATCTGTTGCGGCGTAGGCTAAAGAGAAAACACGAAACGCTGTTGGATAAGAGCAGGAGGAATGTCGATTATGTCTTCGATCTCTTGGAAACAAAGAGATAAAATACGCATCTTCAACACCGTCGTCGACGACATTCGAAACGAAGAGCGCGCGGAGATTCTGGCGGAGATGCTCGAGGAGGACCGCTTTCACCGGATCTTTACGCCCAATACGGAAATCGTGATGGCGTGCCGAAAAGACCCCGTCTTTGCCGAGGCGATGAACGATTCCGATCTAATCGTCGCCGACGGCATCGGCCTGGTCATCGGCTCGAAGATGCGCGGGTATCCCTTATCGGAACGCGTGACGGGTTACGATCTTTCCATCGACCTTTTGGATTTGGCGCAGCGGACGGGAAAGAAGGTCTTTTTTCTCGGCGGAAGAGAAGGAATCGCCGAAACGGCGAGAAAGAACGTACAAGACCGCTGGGGCGATATCGTAGCCGGCGTACACCACGGGTATTTTCAGGGCAAGCACAACTGCGGTGTAGAGACGCAAGAAGAACGAGAGATTCTTCGAGAGATCGACAACAGCGGCGCCGAGATTTTATTTGTCGGCCTGGGATTTCCCAAACAGGAGAGCTTTATCCTGGAAAACCAGGACGCGCTTTCGAAGGTGCGCATCGCCATCGGTAACGGCGGCGTCCTCGACGTGCTCGCCGGCGAAGCCAAGCGTGCACCGGCGTGGTTTATACGATACAATCTAGAGTGGTTGTATCGTCTGATGAAGAATCCGTCCCGATTGTCCAGACAGCTGGCGATCCCGGCGTTTTTGTGGCGGATCCGACGAGACAAAGACGCCGTAGCCCGCGTAGCATCCGAAAAAGGAGGAAACGATGCAGAATAAATATAAAGAAGCGATTAATACATTAAGAGCCCTCTCCATCGACCAGGTGGATACGGCAAATTCCGGACATCCCGGACTTCCCCTGGGCGCAGCCCCCATGGCGTGGTCTCTGTGGGCGCATGAGATGGACTTTTGGCCTGAAGACCGAAGCTGGCCGAATAGAGACCGCTTTATCCTGAGTGCGGGCCACGGCAGCGCGCTGTTGTATTCGCTGCTCCACCTATTCGGATACCCCACGACGGCAGACGATCTAAGGGGGTTTCGGACGCTCCACTCCAAGACGCCGGGACACCCGGAATACGGGCATACAGAAGGCGTAGAGACCACCACGGGTCCCTTGGGCGCGGGCATTTCTACGGCGGTGGGCTTTGCCATGGCGGAAAGCCGTCTAGCGGCTCAATTCAATAAGCCGGGCTACGATCTCATCGATCACCATACCTATGTGCTCGCCGGCGACGGCGATTTAATGGAAGGTATCAGCAACGAGGCGTCCTCTTTGGCGGGTACTTTGGAGCTGGGCAAGCTGATCGTGCTCTACGACTCCAACAATATCACCATCGAAGGCGATACGGATTTGTCCTTTAAGGAAGACGTGGCGGGGCGCTACCGTTCTTTGGGTTGGCATGTACTTACCGTCGAAGACGGCGAAGACATCCGCGCCATTGTGGGCGCGATCGATGCCGCCAAACAGGAAAAGATCAAGCCCAGTCTGATCGAAATCAAGACGAAAATCGGCTTCGGCTCCCCGCTGGAAGGTTCGGCACAATGCCACGGATCCCCCTTGGGCGCCGACGACAACGAAGCGACCAAGAAAAAGCTCGGTTACGGGGAGGCGGAATTTGTCGTTTCCGCCGCCGTAAAAGAGCAGGTGGCGGAGATCCTCGCCGAAAAGGAAAAGAATTACCGCGCCTGGAAGGAACTGGAGGCGGGGTATCGGGAAAACTTCCCCGCGGAATACGAAGCATTTGTCGCGGGATTTGACGCCGAGAAAAAAGACCTTTCCTTTATGGACGAAGACGAATACTGGCAGCCGGTCGAAAAGGATATGGCGACCCGGGCGAGCTCCCACGTATATCTGCAAAAGGTCGCCCGCGGCATGGGCAATCTCTTCGGCGGCAGTGCCGACCTCGCGCCTTCCAATAAGAGCGATATGAAAGAAGAAGGACAGTATTCCGTCGACAATCGCGCCGGCGGCAATGTAAACTTCGGCGTGCGCGAACACGCCATGGCCGCCATCGTTAACGGCATCTATCTCCACGGGGGCTTCCGCTCCTACGGGGCGACATTCCTCGTGTTTTCCGACTATATGAAGCCGCAGCTGCGCCTTGCGGCCTTGATGCATTTGCCGGTGACCTTCCTCTTCACCCACGACAGCATCGGCGTCGGGGAAGACGGCCCCACGCACCAGCCCATCGAACACCTTACGATGCTACGGAGCATTCCCAATATGATCGCCTATCGCCCGGCGGATTCCACCGAGGTGGCGGCGGCATGGTATGTGGCCATGCACTCCAAGGAAACCCCGGTGGCCCTGGCACTTACACGCCAGGGTGTACCCGAGCTGGAGGGCACTTCGAAAGAGGCCTTAAAGGGCGGCTATGTGGTGAAAAAAGAATCGGGATCCCTAGACCTGATTCTGATCGCATCGGGAAGCGAACTCGCGCCGGCGGTATCGGTGGCCGAGAAGCTCGCCGAAGAAGGTTGCGGCGTGCGCGTCGTCAGTATGCCTTCGCAAGAGCTTTTTGAGGCCCAATCGGCGGAATACCGGCAAAGCGTCCTGCCCGAAGAGGCGAATGCCCGCGTTTCGGTGGAAGCCGGCTCGCGCATGAGCTGGTATCGCTATGTGGGTAGAGACGGCCTCGCCATCGGCATCGACGAATTCGGCGCCTCCGGCAAGGCGGATGCGGTATTCGACCTGTTCGGATTGACCGAAGAAAAGATCTATGCCGCCGTGCGCCAGTATCTCGACGGCAGAAAATAAGTATATCGAACAGCTTGAATATGTCTTTTTCCTTCTCTATAATAAAATGGTGTAAGGACTTTATGGAAACATATATCGAAAGGACATATCTATGAAAAAAATGGCAGCCCTCGGCGCTACGGCGCTTTTGGCTTTCACTCTGGCGGCATGTGGAAACGGCGCCATCTACAAGGACGGCACCTATACGGGAGAAGCGCCCGGCTACGACCCCGAAAACCCCATAAAGGTCGAAGTGACCGTCGCCGACGGCAAGCTCTCCGATATTCAGATCTTAAACCACGGCGAATCTGTGGATAAGATTCCCCAGGCACAAGATGCGTTGGACACCTTACCCGGCGCCATCGTCAAAAAGGGATCTACCGATATCGACGGCGTCTCCGGCGCCACCAAGACCTCGGGCGGCATCAAGTCGGCGGTCGACGCGGCCCTTTCGGAAGCAAAATAAGCAGGCATATAAAAAGCGGATGCACGGCATCCGCTTTTTTGTATGCAATGATAAAATTACAGCATTTCTTCCAAAATCTCGATCGCCGCGCTCATACAGCCGGGACAGATGCGCTGAATGCTTCCGTCCGCCATTGCCGCTTCCAGGGCGACGTCTTGAGAGAGGTCGTGGCCCAACAAGTCGCGGCAGACCGTGGCGCCGCAGCGATCGGCAAAGCGACGCTCGAATTCCAGCTGCTTTTTTGCTTGAAAGGCATCGTCCTTTGTTCCGAAGGCGAGGCCCAATACCAGCGTGCCGCCGGCGATGCAGCCGCAGGTATCGCCTTGAAAGCGGCCGCTCCCGAAGGGGGAGGCGATACGCAGGGCCGTCTCGCGGTCGAGTCCGTAGGTTTCGGAGAAGCGGCCCAGTACGATTTGGGCGCAGTTTTTGCCTTTTTGCAATTCGGATTCAACGTAAGGATGCATGGGATACTCCTTTCATGGAAATGACATTCTTGAAGTAACGGGGGGAGGGGGATTCGTCGACGCCCAAAAATACCGAAAGAAAGTTTACGATATGTTCGAGGCCGTACCCTTGAAACGCGATGGCGCAGCTGGCGCAGTAGGTCCAGATCTCTTCGACTTCGCGATTCCGAGCGATAAAATTCTCCCGCACCGCGTTGGCCACGGCCGCATTGCGCTTTGCCGCGCCGCCGCCCAATCCGCAGCAGTGGAGGGATTCGTAGGGAAAGCGCGGCGCCGTCAGATAGGGTTCGATCGCCGCATAGAAGTCCCTGTGCTCCCGATCGCCGCAGGGGATATAGACGGGCAGACCTTCGCGGCCAATGGGCGTTAAAAGCCCTTCTTCGTCGAGATAGCGATAAATCGAGATCACCTCGATTTCCGAGCGGCCTTGTAAGGTATTATAGCAGTTCGGGCAGCAACAGATAAGCCGTTCGATCCCCCGGTCGCGGAGATTTTGAAACATGGAATCTGTAGAAAGCGGATAGCCGGTATCGGCGATGGGTTTTCTGCAGCAGTCGACGGAAAAATCCACGCCCCGTTCGGCACAGATCTCCACGAGTTTGCGCACTGTCATCGGAAATACGCCGGGATAATTGCAACCCAGAAAGAGGAGATCTTTTGTATTGTTCTTCTGCAGATTTCGGAAGAGATAGGGATCTTTTTGAAAGCGCACCAGCCGATGGGGCAGGGGAGATGCCTTACGAAATTCCATCGAAATCTCCCGGCCCGAGATATCCTTGGGGCAGGCGCGCTTACAGTTGTCGCAGAGATAACATTCCCCCGCCAGCTCCTCGCGTCCTGCAAATTCCGATAAATCGATCTCGTAATGGGACAGGAAAGGACATAGTTTTGTGCAGCGCTTGCAGTGAATGCATTCGCGCTTTGCGTACTCGATCATTATGATTGCCTCCTGTAGATTCGGTTGAGTTCTTTGGCAGACGCGCCGCGGCGGAAGGCGCGCTGCAGTTTCTGCATCAGAAAAATCGTGGGCCAAATGCCGTTTCGTTCGAACATGCGCGCATCGGTATGGATTTTTTGAGAAAGCAGATGGGGTTTGTGGCCCGCCGCTTTCAGGCGCATGGAGATGTCATAGTCTTCCATTAAGGGGATGGGTCGAAAACCGCCGATGGCCGTATACAGCGAGCGCTTGATAAACATGCCCTGGTCGCCGAAGACGATGCGGCGAAAGCGCACCCGTTGATCCGATTGGAACGCGACGACCTTCATCATCGGGCGATTGCTTAAAAAAGCGAGGCGAAAGCAGCCCCAGTCCGCGCCGGAAGATGCGATCGCCTCTGGGCTGTCCGGATGGGGAATGGAGTCGGCGTGGAGAAACCACAGGTACTCGCCGTGCACCTCCTCAGCGGCCGCCTTCAGCTGCGCGCCGCGGCCCTTCGCTTTTTGAATCTTCGGCAGTCGAATTTTTTCATAGCTGCCGTCGGTGCTGAAGCCGTCGGAAAAGAGGATCTCCTTTTCGCCCGCGAACGCCTCTAAGCGCGCCTGAAAGGCATCGATACGCGTCAGCTCGTTATACACGGGAATGACGATCGAGATCATGATTCGCCTCGTCTCTTCTGGTAGAGTTTTAAGAGGACGAGAGAGGCGGCGGTCAAAAGCAGCATAAAGAGCATGGCACGCAGAAATTCCGGCGACGTCGGGTCGTGGATCGATTCGCCCAAATAGATAAAGGCGAAGATGCCCGGCGTGATGCCGATCAGACTAAAGAAAAGATACGGGAGAAAGGCGATCTCCAAGATGCCCGCCATATAGTTGATCAGATTGTATGAGATCAAAGGGATCAGCCGAAAGATAAAAAACACCGTTTGGCTCTTACCGCCGGGGCTGAAGAAAACCTTCTTGACCTTCTCGGAGCTCTTTCTCTCGACGATGTCGAGAATCGGCTCGCGGGCGAGCTTTGCGGCGAGAAAGTACATCAGCGTAATGTTTAAGCAGCAACCGATCAGTGTGTAGACGACGCCGTGAGCGAGGCCGAACAGATAGCCCGCCGGCATCACCAGTAGCGGCACCGGGAACAAAAACACCGGCAGCACCGCCCACAGCGTCACGTAGATCACCGGCGCCCACACGCCGCCTTGTCGGAGCATGGCGGATATGCGTTCTTCGGTAAAATAATCGCGGAATAGGAAAAAAGCCCCGCCGACGATAAGTGCGATCAGGGCCAGTTTTCCTATGGATTTAAGCGTCTTGTTTTCCGTGCTTTTCATTATAGATCCTTTTAATGACATAGATGGCGATGGAGGCCGCAAACAGAATCAAAAGACCGGTCATCAACTTTTGTGCGCCGCCGGTCAGCGATCCGCCCACATAGGAGTATACGATGGTGGCGGGAAGCTGTCCGAGCCCCGTGGCGATAAAGAAGTGCACAAAGGACATAGAGGTCAGGCCGGCGGCGTAGCTCACTAGGTCGAAGGACATGAAGGGCAATAGGCGCGCGATCAAGATGGCGAATTTGCCATAGTCTTCGAAGAATTTATCGACGGTCTCCAGCATGCCGCTGCCGGTAAAGCGTTCCGCCACGTCGCGACCCAGGATGCGGGAGATATAAAAGCACATGGCGGCCCCGGCCATCGAGGAGGTCCAGGACAAAATGGCGCCGTTTACCCAGCCGAAGATGGCGGAGTTTGCCAAGGTGATAAAAAAGGCGGGGATCGGCGAAATCAGCGATTGCAAGATCATCAAGAGGAAAGATACGATGACGGCATAGACGCCGAAGCTGCGAATATAGGCGGCAATGCCTTCAATGCCCTCGGTGGTGAGGACTTTCACTGCGCGGTTGATGCCCGCGTTTACGGAGGGAATCAAGAGATAGGCGAGCAGGCTAGCGAGAATTACGCCCACGGTGATTAGTTTTTTACTCGGTTTTTTCATTTCATCTCCTTAGGAATGGGTTCGAGGACGTGATAAAAGGGCATCATCGTCTGAGGGGGGAGGATCGATCCCTCGAGAGCGCCGGGATCCGTGGCGATGCGAAGCGCGCGCCCATCGCCTGTAATAAAAGTACGTACGTCGCCTTGGCGCTGTTCGCGAATGACGGGGGCGCCGGTATATTCCCGCACCAGATCATAGATGTCGTCGATGTCGCGAATCGTATCGACCACGCCCACAGTGGCATCCTGCCGTCGCGCTTTTTTTACGGTATTGTCGAATACGTCGGACCGGCTATAGGCGATGCCGGAAAAGAGGTCGATGTATTTGCGCATGCCGATGATGCCGTAGCCTCCGTCTTCCGAAGGGGCGAGGACGCAGTCGTGGGTCTTGAGGGCATCAAAGGCGGCGTCGAGCAAGGAGGCGTCGATACCGATCAGATCCGAACCCAAGAGGATGGCAGGTCCGTCTTGTGTCTCCTGTTTGAGTGCAGCGCCCATACGCGTCCCGAGGTCCGTACCCGTTTGCGGTGCGCTTCGATGGGCCACCTCCGGCGCGGGCCCGTCGTAATAGAGGACGAGTTCGGCAGGATAGGCGGCGAGGACGTTTAAGATGTCGTCGTATAAGACGCGACTGATCGCACACGCCGCCTCGTCGCTAATGTCCCTGCGCAATCGCTTTTTGCCACAGCCCAGGGCGGGGGTGCGGGCAAAAAATATAATGGTTTTTTTCATAAATGCGCTCATAAAAAAAGCCTTGTCGCTTCCGACAAGGCAATTTTTTTACTTCAAGTTGAAGCCGTCGTATTCTTTGGTACCTTCGATCGCGTTGATGGCTTCGTGGTTCTTTTCCACGAGCTTTTCTGCGATTTCGTAGGAGCGGTTACCGGTGTTGCAGAATACTGCGAAAGGTTTGTCCGTCGGGAGTTCTGCATATTTCGCGTCGAATTCGTCGGGAGTCACATTGATTGCGCCTTCGAAGGTAGATTTTTCGAAGTCCTTGGCGTCGCGCGCGTCGATGACGGTGTACTTATCGGAGTCGACCAGCTTTTGGAATTCGGCACCGCGTACGTTTTCTACTTTGCTCATGGTGGTGTATTCAAAGTCCTTTACGCCTTGTGCGTTGTGGACTTTGGTGAAGCCCTTTTCTACGAGCATCTTGGCGGCTTCTCCGCTCTTCTTGCCGGAGTTGCAGATGGTGACGATGTCGCTGTCTTTCATATCTTCGAGTTCGGAGATATGGCTTTCAAATTCGTCGATGGGCATGTTGATGGCGTGTTTTACGTGGCCTTCGTTGTATTCGTCTTCACTGCGTACGTCGATGACGAGATACTTGTCTTTTTCTTTGGCGTCTTCTTCGATCTTGTCGAGTTCTTCGCCCTTCATTTCCTTGACTTCGGCGGTTTCGGTAGCTCCATCGGCCTTGTCGCCTTCTGCTGCGGTGTTGGCAGCTTGGTTGGTGGTTGCCGTGTTGTTAGCGGTGTTGGCGGTGTTGTTTGCCGGTGCGTTGCCTTGACCGCAAGCGGTGAGACCCATGGCGAGTACCAGGGCGAGGGCAGCTACATTAATTTTCTTATTCATAAGTATTTCCTCCTTTGAAATCTTTACACTTACAATATTGTAACAGATCTAAATAGAAAAAGATCGAAAAATCGAATATCTGTCATCGAAAATTCCTATATAGAAACACAAACTTGCGATCCCCATCTATATCTTACTCAGAACGGATGGCATCCAGCGCTGAAAGATTCATGGCGCGCTTGGCGGGGAAGTAGCCGGCGAGTACGCCGACCAGGGTAGAGAATCCCAGGCCGACGAGGACCAGCCAAAAGGGAATGCGGGAGAAGGTGATCGTCTCGGTGGCGCCTTGGGATGCGGCGAATTGGTTGCCCAGAGCGTTAAATATAAGGCTCAGCAATAGGCTGGTGAGGACGCCGAAGACGCCGCCGATCAGCCCGATCATCCCCGCTTCGACCAAAAAGAGCTTTTGGATGTCGCGAATGGAGGCGCCGATGACTTTCATTACGCCGATTTCGCGGGTGCGCTCGTAGATGGACATAATCATGGTATTGGCGATCCCGATGGCCGCGACGATAAAGGAGATGGAGCCGATGCCGGCGAAAATGCCGTTGACCACCGCCATGCTCTGGTTTAGATCCTTAATGATCTCGATCATGCCCTGGGGCTTATACCCCAGCTGTTTGATTTCGTTGGATACGCTTTCGGCGTTTTTCATATCGTCGATCCGCACCCGCAGATTATCGAAATTGGTCTTGGAGGGCTTTTCCATCGCCAGCTTGCTCATGAGTTCGCTATACCCCTCGATGGTCATAAAAATGCCCATGTCGTAGTCCATCTTTTTGGTTTCTTCGAGGACGCCGACGACTTTGTAGTTGGCGACGGGCGTGCCGGGCAGGGCTTCGCCGCCCATACTCGAAGGATCCATGGCGGCGATTTCCAACTCTTTTCCCGCCGCGTCGAAGGGAGGCGGCAATTCGATGGGCTTGCCCTCTTCGTCGAACTCCGGTTCTTGGATCTTGTCGGGGTTATAGAATTGTCGTGCGGCGTCCTTGCCGAAGAGGATTTGTCCCTTGCCGTCGCCGGAGAATTTGGAGCCGGTATCGATCTTCCAGCCGTAGAGCTCCATGGTCTTTTTATCGAGGGCGGTAATTTGCCCGAAGTCGTTCTGGAATTTCTTGTACTGCATCTTGAAGGAATTCTGGTATACGGGGCTGACGTCCGTGACGTGGGAGATCTTCTCCAGTTCTTTGATCGATGCCGCGGTCAAGCGCTTGGCACCGCCGGTGCTCTCTTCGCCGGGCAGGACGTCGATATTCTTCACGTCGCCGAATCCTTCGATCATGCGGCGGTTGTTGTCCTCCATGCCGTAGCCGAAGCTCATCATAATAATAATGGATACGCAGCCGATCACCACGCCTAATAGGGTGAGGCCGGTGCGAAGCTTTCTCGCCAGGAGGTTTTTCTTCGCCATGGATAAGAGGTCGCGGAGGCTCATTATATGCTCAGATCCCCTTCATCGTCGTTTTTGGATTTGCGCTTTTTGACGACATAGACCCCGACCCCGCCGGCGATGGCGGCGACGGCGAGGAGCGCTGCAGGCACCGCCCAGGCGGGGCGGTCATCTTGGCCGTTCGCTTCGTCGTCTTCTGCCGCCGCATCGGGTCCCTGTACGTTTACGGTGAAGGGCTTTACGATCTCCTGCTTTTGGCCGGACGCGTCGTCGAAGGTGAGGACGATCTCGCCCTTTTGTTCGCCTTCTGCGGTGGGGGTGATGTTGACGTCGTAGGTTTCGCTCGCGCCGGCGGCTACGGTGCCGGCAAAATAGGTATTGGTGTCCGCCTCGAAATTGCCGCGCATTTTCACCATCACATTGGACACGGGAGATTTGCCCGTATTGTAAAATTCCATGGAAAGGGGCATCGCTTCGTCGACAAATCCGTCCTTGTCGACGGTTACATCGCCCGGGGTGATTTCGGAACTCTGCTCGACCGGAATCCCGATCACCTCGGAGGAGGTGTAGGGATTGCCGTCGCCGTCTTCGTACTCAAAGGTGGCGGTGATGGTGTAGGTGCGCGCCGCCGTATTGGGCGCGGTGGTGAGGGTGATTTCCTTGGCGGCGTGTTTTCTCGGCGAAATCTTTTCGATATGGAAGGTATTGCTGCTGCCGACGGGGATAAAGGCGCTGCCGCCGCCGGCTGCCTCGACCGGTGGCGTCTGGGCCGCCGCGGCCGCACCGCCCTCCGCACCGGGCAGGGACATGGGCTCTGCCGCATCGGCGGAAAGGGATACGCGAATATTGCGTACGGTCTTTTTGCGATTTGTGTTGAATACCCGGAAGTGGAGGGAGAAGGGCACGCCCGCCTTGACGTGAACGGGGTCATAGGAATAATCGTCGATAATGATCTTTGGCGTATTGGCGCCGGTGGGTGCCTGTCCCTGGGGCGTATCGCCCGTTCCCGTGACGGGAAGCGACGGACCCAAATCGGCGCCCGAGAAGTCGGGCATGGCGCCGCCGCCTCCGCCTCCGCCGGAGAAGGAGGGGACGGAGGACACGTCTCCGGGCATCTCCATTCCGCCGCCGGGTGCCGCGCCGGGGGCGCTACCGCCATTGGCAGAGGATGCGCCGCCGTCGGGACGCAAGGTGATGACTTGGCTGCTTTCGTGCACCTCATTGGTGTTAATGTCGACATAGGCGAGGGAGAGCTTTACCGCATAGTTTTTCTGCGGCGCATCGGCGTTTAGGCGGAACGAGAAGGAATAACTTTCTTTTTGTCCCGGCTCGTAGTGCTTCGCATTCACCTGGCTTACGGATTTCGGGACGAGATGTTCGAGATCCTGTGAGATCGCCCGGATGACGATATTTTTTGCGGCGCCGTTTCCGCTGTTTTTGATCGAAAAATTGACGGGGATGTCTTTGTTTTTGGGAACGGATTCCGGCCAGCGGACATCGGTAAAGTCGAGGATCGAAATCGGTGCGTGGCTTTCGGATTCCACCTTCGGCGGCGGAATTTCTCCCGTCGTCTCCGATGCAAAGGCGACGGGAGGTATTGTCTGCGTAAACACTATGGCCGAAGCCAGCGCCAGTATGTATCGTTTTTTCATAATTGCTCCTCTTGGTTGACCAAATGTTCCGGCAACAGATCCAACTCTTTCGCCTTTTCCATTACCGATTGGGTTTCATCTCGTACGATGCGGCCGTCTCTCAGTTCCACCACGCGATTGGCATAGACCGCTGTCTCCAAGTCGTGGGTGACGATAATCAGAGTCTGCTTGTGCTCCCGCGCCAGATCCCGCATCATCTCCATGATCTCCATCGACGTCTTTGTATCCAGATTGCCCGTGGGCTCGTCGGCAAAGAGAATCGGCGGGGTATCCACAAAGGCGCGGGCGATGGAAACCCTCTGTTGTTGCCCGCCGCTCATCTCCTTGGGCTTGTGGTGAATGCGATCGCCCAGCCCCACCCGTTCGAGGATGGCGATTGCCTTTTCTTCTCGCTCCTTTTTAGGAACGCCCTTAAAGATCAGTCCCAGGCTGACGTTTTCTACGGCGGTCAAGGTGGGAATCAGATTGTAGGCCTGAAATACAAAGCCTACATTTAGTTGGCGAAACCGCGTCAGTTTTTCTTCGGAGAGCTTTTCCATATGTATTTTGGAATTGATCACGATTTCGCCTTTGGACGGGCGGTCGAGTCCGGCCATCATATTGAGAAGGGTCGACTTTCCGCTGCCGGATGTGCCCAACAGACACAGAATCTCTTCGCGCTCGATGTCCAAATCTACGCCGCGGAGTGCGTAGACTTTTTCCGTTCCCATATGGTAGACTCGATATAAATTTCGAATTTTAATAAAGGGTTCCAAAGCATCACATCCTCCGCGCCATTATATCACAGGCAACGGTTGCCTTCGAGCCCTTCTCGGTTGTTAAAGAGATCTTAACAATTGTAAGAAAATGTAACAAAACAGAAGGGAATCTATGGGAATGAAAAAAAAACCCGAGAGAATTTACAGCCGCCCCGATCTACAACGAAAAAAACGGCGGTGCTTCCCGGAAGTGGTCTTCGGGGAAGGAAAGGAAATCGCACATCTGCGGGAGGTCGTGCAAAAAATATATGCGGAAGAAAAAGAAGTACTGATCACGCGCTTAAGCGCCGATCGCTTTTCGGCCTTACACGATATGGGCATCGCACTCGACTACGATCCCGTCTCGCGTACGGCGATGGCCGGGGGAAAGCGCGATGTCGTCGGGGAAGTGGCGGTGATTACGGCAGGCACGGCCGATGTCGCCGTGGCGGAGGAATGTATGCGCACCCTCGCCTACTTCGGGATCGGCGCAAAATCCTATTACGACGTCGGCGTGGCGGGGATTCACCGTTTGTTCGACGTACTCGAGGCGATCCGCGCCGCCGACTGCGCCGTCGTCTGTGCCGGCATGGACGGGGCGCTTCCCTCCGTTACGGCGGGATTGGTCGACATTCCCGTGATCGCGGTGCCTACCTCGGTGGGCTACGGCGCTTCCTTTCAGGGCATGGCGGCACTCCTTAGCATGTTAAACAGTTGCGCCGAAGGAATCGCCGCGGTCAATATCGACAATGGCTTCGGCGCGGCCTATATGGCGGCCCAGATCGTAAAAGCGATCTATGAAAAGCGCAAATAGTCCGACTCCGACAAAAATGCGTGGAGGGGCAGATCATGGGGATCGGCGGGCAGCGCGTCCGTCAGCTGCTCCGAAAAGCCGATGCCCAGCCGAAAACCGCCATGGCTTTGAAAAAAGCGATCATAGTAGCCGCCGCCGTACCCCAGGCGATGCCCTTCGCGGTCGAAGGCGAGGCCCGGCGTCAAGATAAGGTCCGCTGCATCGCGCAATCGCGCCGATGCGAGAACCGGCGGTAAGGCGTAGATGCCCATGGCGTCCTTCTCCAATTCGCAGGCATCGTAGATTTCGGTCATTTGCATGGTGTGATTGGCGGCATCGGTGTAGGGGATATAGACTTTCTTTTCCTTTAATAGGGCGGGGATCCACGAAAGGGTCTCCACTTCGGTGCCAAAAGAGACGAACAAGAAAATGCGTTCGGCGTTCCGATACCGTTTCAAGGCGCAGAGCCGATTAAAAATGGTTTCGGAACGCCGTTTGCGTTCGTTTTCGGGAATGTTCTTACGAATTTCTTTGAATGTATTACGAAAATATGTCTTTTTCATTGCAATTGCCTCCCGCGCTTTCATATCTTTGTAACTTATACTATAATAAATTAGATCTTGTATGGAATGAGGTGTACCGTTGATCACGTTTCGAAATGTCTATAAGGAGTACAAAAACGGCGTACAGGCCTTAATGGACATCAATTTAGAAATCCCCTACGGTGAATTCGTCTTTTTCGTCGGCCCTTCGGGCGCCGGCAAGAGCACGCTGATTAAGCTGCTCATCTGCGAAGAAGACGTCACGCGGGGAAAGATCTATATAAACAACAGAGACATCACGAATCTCGCTCCATGGTATATACCCAAATTGCGGCGGCAGGTGGGCGTGGTCTTCCAGGACTTTCGCCTTTTGCCGAAAAAGACCGCCTATGAAAATGTGGCTTATGCCCTAGAGATCGTAGGAGAAAGCGGACGGACGATTAAAAAGCGGGTGCCCGAAGTATTGGAACTCGTAGGTCTCTCCGATAAGCGCAACAGCTACCCGCGGGAGCTTTCCGGCGGGGAAGGGCAGCGCCTTGCGATTGCGCGCGCTATCGTCAACAAGCCGCCGGTCCTCGTCTGCGACGAGCCCACCGGGAATCTGGACTTTCAGACGGCGATGACCGTAATGCAGACGCTGCAGCGGATCAACGAAGACGGCGCCACGGTGATTATGGCGACACACGCCAGAAACATCGTAAATCACCTGCGACGGCGCGTGATCACCCTCGAAAACGGACGCATTATCAGCGACGTGAATGTAGGAGGTTACGATGCGATTTATTAGGCAACTGTTGAACAATGTCAAGGAAGCCTTTCAAAGCATCTTTCGCAACAAGGGCATGAGCCTGTTGTCGGTGATCTCCATTACCGCGGTGTTGGTCCTGTTCGGCGTGGTGGCGCTTTTGATCCTGAATATGACGGGCCTCGTCAATGAAACGGAGAAAAAGGTCGACAAAGTCGTGGTCTACTTAAATACCAACGCCACGGAAGAGGATGTGCAAAACATCGTCGTCCAGGCGGAATCCACCGGATACGTTCGCGATATCGAGTACGTATCGAAGGAAGAGGCGTGGAAGAAGTTTTCCAAGAATATGGAATTGGAAAACGACTCGTATTTCCTCGACGGCATGGAAGAAAACCCGCTGCCGGCGTCGCTCACTCTTCGGATCAGCGACATCAAAGAGGCAAAGGCCGTCTCGGCCAGCCTACAGGATATGCCCGGTGTATACCAGGTTGATTACTTAAACGAGCTGATCGGAAAGATCGTGCAGATGAACGATTGGGTCCGCGTCGTCGGATTTGTGATCGTCGGCATTTTGCTCGTCGTCGCCATCGTATTGATCCACAATACGGTAAAGTCGACGCTTTCGATCCGCAGCCACGAGATTCAGATTATGAAATATATCGGTGCCAGCAACGGATATATCCGCCGGCCCCTCCTTTTGGAAGGACTGATTTTCGGCGTGATCGCCGGCGCCATCGCCCTGGCGGTGGTCTACTTCGGCTACGATGCGTTGTACGGCCTGTTTAACGATAAATTAAATGTTTTGTTGGGTATGCGACTGATCCCCCCGAAGCTGATGATTCGGGATATGGGCATCATTTTCGCTTGTATTGGCGTGGGCATTGGGCTCTTGGGCAGTTCCATTTCCCTAAAGCGCTATTTGGACGTATAGGAACGAATGAGGAGGATGAATTTGGACGCGAATCACAGAAAGAAGCTTTCAGCGACTCTGGCACTCTTGCTCTTGGCATCGGAACCGGCTTTTGCCGCCGGTCTGGAAGCACAAAAGTCGGAAGCCATTCAGCAAAAAAATGCCATCCAATCGGAAATGTCCGATGCTCGCTCGAAGATTCAATCGACCCGAGGCGCTGTCAGCAGTGTAGAAGCCGAGATTCGCGCCATCGACGCCCGCATCAGTCAGGCCAATGTGGAATTGGACCGACTCAACGGCGAGATGGCACAACTCAAGGCCGAGATTCAAAAGACGAAGGAAGAGCTCGAAGCCGCCAAACAAGAATTGGCAGAGAAAAAAGAGTTCTACGCAAAACGGCTCCGCGCCATGTATATCGCCAACGATCGAGGATACTTAGATATTTTGCTGGACTCCGCCGATGCGGAATCGCTGATCGGCAATGCGCGCATGATCCGTTCCATCGCGAAGAGCGACCGCGAACTGGTCGATGAAATCACCGCTAAGGTCCAGGAAATCGAAGAAAAGCAGGCCATTCTGGCACAACAGGAACAAGAACTCGCCGCAAAACAGCAGCAAGTGCAACAACAACGTGCCAGCCTCGAAAGTGCGAATGCGCAAAAGACTACTTATATGAACGGCCTGATCGGAAACCTCTCCGCCTACGAAGCACAGTACGACCAAATGCTGCGCGAATCCGATGCCATTGAATCGAAGATCGCCAATCTGGAGTATTCGATCCAAAAGGCGAGAGAAGAAGAAGCGGCCCGCGTAGCGCGGCAAAACGCTGCGAAAGAAGCGGCGAAGGCGGAGCGCCAAAAGGCAAAGAACCAACAGAACGCGACGGCACAAAGTGAGCAAACGGCACAAAGTGAGCAGACGCCTTCTGCTTCCGTAGAAGCCGAAGCGCCCGTACGCAGCGAATCCGTTGCGACTACAGGATCGAAAACCGAAGCCGAGACGGTTCGTACGCCGGCGCCGGTGAAAAAGACCTACACGCCCCGGCCTGTCGCCCCGGCGGAAGACGCGGTCGTATCCAACGGCATCGTCGCCGAACCCGAAGCGCCGAAGGGCGATCTGTACTGGCCCGTACCGGGACATCACCGCGTCAGCTCGCCGTTCGGCTATCGGACCCACCCGATTCTCGGGTATAAAAAGATGCACACCGGCATCGATATCCCCGCGCCTTCCGGCACCCCGGTGGTGAGCGCGGCATCCGGCACCGTCATCGCCTCCCGCTTTATGAGCGGCTATGGCAACTGCGTGATGGTGGACCACGGCTCCAAAGTGACCGTCTACGCCCACCTCTCCTCCCGTGCCGTCCATGTCGGACAGACCGTATCCGGCGGCGAAACCATCGCCTATGTGGGCAGCACCGGCATGAGCACCGGTCCCCACCTGCACTTCGAAGTGCGCGTCGGCGGCGTGGTCCGCGATCCCCTTAACTATCTATAAATAACGAGTTGAATCGATAAGGAACCTTCGCGCGGAGGTTCCTTATTTCCATAGGAGCAAAAATGAAGAAGAGAACTGTCATCCTGTTTGTCCTGTTGCTGGCGGTGAGCAATATCGCCACCGCTTTCGCCTCCGTTCAGTTCGTCACGGGCGATGTAAAAGAAGTGATGACCACGCGGGCGCTGGAGCGTTTTTTGAAAAAAAACTACCTCCGGGCCAAGGAGATTTCCGACGAAGACTTCGAAATCGGACGCCGAAAGGGAACCGTAGAGGCGCTGAACGATCCGTATAGCGAGTATTTTACCGAAGAAGAATACAACAGTTTCGTCGAAGCGACCACCGGCGAATTCTTCGGCATCGGCGTACAAATCGGCGCCGACGCCAATTCCAAGATGATCACTGTCATCGCTCCCATCAAGGGCTCCCCGGCAGAAGCCGCGGGCATCCAGTCGGGAGATAAAATCGTATCGGTCAACGGCATCGACTATACGGCGGAGGACTTGGAAGAGGCGGTAAAGCACATCAAGGGGGATAAGGGCACCACGGTAAAACTGGGCATCCTCCCCAAAGACGGTGGTGAGCTCAAAGAAGTCGAGGTGAAGCGCGACGAGATCCGCATGGAATCGGTGATCACCGCCGATTTGGGCGACATCGCCTATATCGGACTCACCCAATTCGAAGACGACACCCTGGCGGATTTTAAAGCCGCGCTGAATCGGGCGAAGACAGACGGAAAGAAGGGACTGATTCTCGACCTTCGGGGCAATCCGGGCGGCATCTTGGAAGCAGCCGTGGGCGTTAGCGATCTGCTCTTGGGAGAGGGCGACATCGTAAGCGCCAAGGACAACCGGGGAAAAGAAGTCTTTCACTACGCCTCCGACGCCGACAGATGGGAAAAGCCCCTGGCGGTGCTCGCAAACGGCGGCAGTGCTTCCGCATCGGAGATCGTATCGGGTGCGATCAAGGACCACAAAGCGGGGACGTTGGTCGGCGAGAAGACCTTCGGCAAGGGGGTCGTGCAGTCCCTATTGCCCTTGCCGGGCGGGGGCGGCCTCAAGCTGACCACGAGTGAATATTTTACGCCTTCGGGGGTAAATATACAGGACAAGGGAATCGAACCGGACGTAAAAGTCGCGTTGCCGAAAGAGGTGACCGGCATCGGTCCGGAATATAAAGAGCAAGATACGCAATTACAAAAGGCGATAGAAATCATAGAAAAAAGCGATCGTTAAGATCGCTTTTTTGAACGCAGGAGGTCGCAATGGATTTTAAAATACATTCGAAGTACCGGCCTACGGGCGACCAGCCGGAGGCGATCGACGCATTGGCGAAGGGTCTCGACGAGAATATGAAACACCAGACCCTCTTGGGGGTAACGGGAAGCGGGAAGACCTTTACGATGGCAAATGTGATCGAAAAGGTGCAAAAGCCCACGCTGGTCATTGCCCACAACAAAACCCTCGCCTACCAGCTGGCATCGGAATTTCGGGAATTTTTTCCCGAAAACGCCGTCGAATACTTTGTCAGCTACTACGACTATTACCAGCCCGAGGCCTATGTGCCGGGCACCGATACCTTTATCGCAAAAGACGCCAGCATCAACGACGAGATCGACAAGCTCCGCCACTCCGCCACCATGGCGTTGTTCGAGCGCAAGGACGTCATTATCGTCGCTTCGGTCAGCTGTATCTACGGCTTGGGAGACCCCATCGACTACAAGAATCTGGTGGTCAGCCTGCGGCCCGGCATGGTTTGGGACCGCAACGAGCTGATGAGCAAGCTCGTCGACATCCAATACGTCAGAAACGACATCGACTTTAGCCGCGGCACCTTCCGCGCACGGGGCGATGTGCTCGAGATCTTCCCCGCGGGGAGTGCCGAAAAGACGATTCGGGTCGAGTTTTTTGGCGACGAGATCGACCGCATTGCCGAGATCGACGCCGTAACCGGCCATGTGGAGAGCTATCGAAATCACGTGTCGATTTTTCCGGCGTCGCACTTTGCCACTCGACCGGAAAAGGTACAGCGGGCGGTACAGACCATTCGCGAGGAATTAGAGGAGCGCCTCTATGTCCTGCGCGATCAGGAAAAGTTGCTCGAGGCGCAGCGCCTGGAGCAGCGCACCAATTACGACATCGAGATGCTGGAGGAGATGGGATTCTGCTCCGGCATCGAAAACTATACCCGCCACTTGAGCGGCAGAGAAGCGGGCAGCCGTCCCTATACCTTGATCGACTACTTCCCTGACGATTTTCTTACTATCATCGACGAATCCCACGCCACGGTGCCACAAATCCGCGGCATGTTCAACGGCGACAGGGCACGCAAAGAGACCCTGGTGGAGTACGGGTTCCGCCTGCCCTCCGCCCTGGACAACCGGCCCCTGCGCTTCGAGGAGTTCGAGGCGCTTCAGAATCAGGTGATCTATGTCTCCGCCACTCCCGGTCCCTACGAAGAAGAGCACGAAGAGCAGCGGGTGGAACAGATCATCCGCCCCACGGGCCTGGTGGATCCCGCCATCGAAGTCGTGCCGACGAAAAACCAAATCGACCACCTTACCGATCAGATCTACAAGCGGATCGAAAAGGGCATGCGGGTTTTGGTGACGACGCTCACCAAGCGGATGGCGGAGGATCTGTCCGCCTATTTTAAGGAGATCGGGCTGAAGGTCGCCTATCTCCACTCCGATGTGAAGACTATCGAGCGCATGGAAATCATCCGTGATCTGCGTCTGGGCGTCTACGACGTGCTGGTCGGCATCAACCTCCTGCGGGAAGGTTTGGACATTCCCGAGGTGGGCTTGGTGGCGATTTTGGATGCGGACAAAGAGGGCTTCCTCCGCTCCGACACCTCCTTGATTCAGACGGCGGGGCGGGCCGCGCGAAATGTCGACGGCCACGTTATTATGTATGCCGATACGATCACCGGCTCTATGCAGCGGACCATCGATGAGACAGAGCGGCGGCGGGGCATTCAGATGGCGTATAATAAAGCCCATCACATTACGCCCAAATCCGTTGAAAAGGGCATACGCGATATTATCGAAAACACTGTGGCCGCCGAAGAAACCGTCGCCTTTGAAGAGGAATTCAGCGCCGAAGAAGTCGAAGCCATGTTGAAAAACCTCGAGACGGAAATGTTTAAGGCGGCGGAATCTTTGGATTTCGAGCGGGCGGCGGATATTCGCGATCAGATACGTTCGCTACAAGCACAGTATTTGGGAAAGGAAACGAATGAATAAAACCCTGGAACAAGCCATTCATATACACGGCGCGCGCCAACACAATTTGAAGAATCTCGACGTTCGGATTCCGAGAAACAAAATGACCGTCATTACGGGTCTATCGGGATCGGGGAAGAGCTCCCTCGCCTTCGATACCATTTATGCCGAAGGACAGCGTCGCTATGTGGAGAGCCTTTCGTCCTATGCCCGCCAGTTTTTGGGGCAGATGGACAAGCCTGATGTGGAATTTATAGAGGGCATGAGCCCGGCCATCGCCATCGACCAGAAAACCACCTCCCGAAACCCGCGTTCTACCGTGGGGACGGTCACCGAAATCTACGACTATATCCGCTTGCTTTACGCCCGCGTGGCGAAGCCGTACTGCCCGATCTGTGGCAAAAAGATCGAGGCGTATGCGGAGGACCAAATCGTAGACCGCATTATGGAAATGGAAGAGGGGAGCCGCTTTCAGCTCCTCGCTCCCGTCATTCGGCAGAAGAAGGGGCAGCACAAAAAGGTGCTGGAGCGCATCCGAAAAGAAGGATTTCTGCGCGTATTGATCGACGGCGAAATGCACGAGGCCGACGAAGAGATCGAGCTCGAGAAAAACAAAGTCCACGATATTTTGGTGGTCGTAGACCGAATCATCGTCCGCGAGGGCATCGAGAGCCGCCTCGCCGACAGCATAGAGACGGCGCTCGAAGTATCGGGTTCTACGGTGATCGTCGACACATTGGACGGCAATTACAAGCTGTATTCCACCGACTACACCTGTCCCGACCACGACATCGCCATTGAACCGGCGACGCCGCGCTCCTTTTCCTTTAATACGCCCATGGGCGCCTGCCCCGTCTGCAACGGATTGGGCAGCAGCCGCCGGGCGGATCCGGATTTGGTGATCCCCAACAAGGATCTTTCCATCGACGAAGGTGCGATTTCCGCCTATTCCACCACCGACGGCACCTACTATAAGGAAATCATCAATCAACTGGCGAAGCGCTATGATTTTTCGACCAAGGCGCCGATCAAAGAAGCGCCGAAAGCGTTCCTCGACGAGCTGTTATACGGCACAAAAAAACCGCTGAACTTTACATTCGATTCGTACTTTAGCGGAAAGAAGAAGTATTCCGGCCACTTTGAGGGCATTCTCGCCAATCTGGACCGCCGCTATCGCGAGAGCCACAGCGACAGCGCCATGGAGCGGATCGAACCCTTCCTCTCGGACATTCCCTGCCCCGAATGTCACGGCGCGCGGCTCAAGATGGAATCTTTGGTCTTTAAGCTCGGCGGCAAAAACATCTACGAGGCGACGCTTCTTCCGGTGTCGGATGCCATCGACTTTTTCGACAATCTGGAGTTTTCTGAAACGGAAAAGAAGATCGCGGATCAGGTGCTCAAAGAAATTCGGGAGCGGCTGTCCTTTTTGATTCAGGTGGGGCTGGGATATTTGACGCTCGCGCGGATGGCGGGAACGCTGTCCGGCGGCGAATCGCAGCGAATCCGGCTTGCCACCCAAATCGGCTCCGCCCTGGTGGGGGTAACCTATGTCTTAGACGAACCGTCCATCGGCTTGCACCAGAAGGACAATGCCATGTTGCTGCGTTCCCTGCGCAATCTGACGGATATCGGCAATACCCTGATCGTCGTCGAACACGACGAGGACACCATGCGCGAAGCCGACGAAATCTTGGACATCGGGCCCGGCGCCGGGGTGCACGGCGGATATATCGTCGCCCAGGGCAATGTCGAAGAGATTATGCAGGTGGAAGATTCCATCACCGGGCAGTATCTTTCGGGCAGAAAGAAGATTCCCGTGCCGCCTTCCCGCCGGCCCTATACCGATGAGCGCATCCGCATTTACGGCGCGGCGGAGAACAATCTAAAGGGGATCGATGTGGAATTTCCCCTGGGGCAGTTTATCTGCGTCACCGGGGTATCCGGCTCGGGCAAGAGTTCGCTCGTCAACGAGATCCTAAAAAAGGTCGTCGCCCAACAGGTGAACAAGAGCAAGGTGCGTCCCGGCAAATACAAGAAGGTGGAAGGGCTCGAATACGTGGACAAAATCGTCTCCATCGACCAGAGCCCCATCGGCAGGACGCCCCGCTCCAACCCGGCGACCTATACCGGCGTATTCGATCATATTCGCGACGTCTTCGCCTCGACCAACGAGGCCAAGGTGCGCGGCTACGAGAAGGGCCGCTTTTCCTTTAATGTAAAGGGCGGTCGCTGCGAGGCGTGTAAGGGCGACGGGATTCTCAAGGTAGAGATGCACTTTCTGCCCGACGTATACGTGCCCTGCGAAGTCTGCGGCGGAAAGCGATACAATCGGGAGACGCTGCAGGTACGCTTTAAGGGCAAAAACATCGCCGATATTCTCGATATGACCGTAGAGGAGGCGGTGGATTTCTTCGCCAACCATCCGCGCATTCTAAGAAAGATCGAGACACTTCGCGATGTGGGGCTCGGATACATCACCCTGGGCCAGCCCTCCACCCAGCTTTCGGGTGGGGAGGCGCAGCGGATCAAGCTCGCCACCGAACTCTCGAAGCGGGGCACCGGCAGAACCCTCTATATCCTCGACGAACCCACGACGGGTTTGCATACCGAGGACATCCGCAAGCTCGTAGACGTTCTGTCGCGCCTTGCGGACAAGGGCAATACCGTGGTGGTGATCGAGCACAATCTCGACGTCATCAAAGTCGCAGACCACATTATCGACCTGGGTCCCGACGGCGGAGACGGGGGCGGGCGCATCGTCGCCACGGGTCGTCCCGAGGAGATCGTTCAAGTCAAAGAAAGCTATACGGGACAGTTTTTGAAACCCGTATTGGAATAAAAAATGAGAAACGTCGGAAACGACGTTTCTCATTTTTGTTTGTCCTTTCTTGAGGATTGTAGCGCGGTATAGTATAATCTCAAAAAAGAAAAACGGAAGGGAGGCCTTAATCTTGAATACTTTCAGTATAATAGAGAGCAAACGGAAATTTTACCGTCGTTCGGATCGACCGGCGAATTCCGGCTCCAAGAGACGACGATCGGCATAGCGATCACATAGAAAATTCGGGTATTCAAGAAAGGATTATTATGAAAAAGACATCTTTATTTACGATTTTGGCATTGCTACTTACCTTTGTACTGGCAGGATGTTCCGGCGGCGGCGACACGCCCGCGGCCAATGACGACGCCCCGGCAGAAGCCACGCAGGAAGAAATGGATGCGGCGGTAGAAAAAATCAAGGAAAAAGGCGAGTTGGTCCTCGCCACCAGCGCCGACTATCCTCCCTACGAATGGCATTTGTTGAAAGACGGCAAGGATGAAATCGTCGGATTCGACATCGAAATCGCCAAGGCGCTCGCCGATTCCATGGGCGTAAAGCTCACCGTCAAGGACTTAGACTTTGAAGGCATCATTCCCAGTATTTCCACCGGGCAGGCGGACATCGGAATTGCCGGTCTTTCCGCGACTCCGGAGCGTAGAAATGCCGTCAGCTTTACCATTCCCTACTACGAAAACAATCAGGTCATCCTCGTCAAAAAAGACGTCGCCGATCAATACAACGGCATGGAAGATTTTGCCGGAAAGAAAGTCGGCGCCCAAACCGGCTCCGTGCAAGAGACCACCATCAAGGAAAACTTCCCCAAAGACGTGGAACTGCTCAGCCTCTCTCGCTTGAACAATCTCGTATTGGAAGTGAAAAACGGCACCGCAGACGGCCTGGTCATCTCCAGAAGCTCCGGCGCACAGTATGCACAGCAAAATCCCGAGCTCGTCAGCAAAAAGATCGACATCCCCGACGAACCCGGCGTATGTATCGCCCTGAACAAAGACAACAAGGCGCTTACGGCATATTTTAACCAAGAGTTGAAAAAACTGATCGACGAAGGACAGATCGAAAAATGGATCGTGGAATACGAACAACTCGCCTCCGAATCCGCCGGAGCGGAAGGGGCAGAAGCCGAAGGGGCAGCGGAAGAGGCGCCCGCGGCGGAATAAGTAAAAAAACTGTTTCCTCGGGAAACAGTTTTTTCGATCGCGGAAGATCGCGAAGGAGGATTTATGAATGTATTGCAGTCGTGGTTCGCTTTCCTCGGAAAGTGGGGACCGACGTATTTGAGCGGGATGCTCGTCACGCTGAAGATTTCGTTTTTTGGGGTACTGATCGGCTTCGTACTGGGACTCTTGATCGCCTTAATGCGCCGGTCGCGTATCAAACCCCTCGAATGGCTCGCCAAGGCCTATGTGGAAGTTTTTCGCGGCACGCCGCTATTGGTACAGGTGTTGATCGCCTATTACGGCTTTGCGGCCATCATTCCCGAAACCTACGGGTCGCTGAAAAATCCCTTTGTGCTGTCGATGTTCGCCATCTGCATGAACTCCTCGGCCTATGTATCGGAGATTATTCGAGGCGGCATCAACGCCGTCGACCGCGGCCAAGGCGAAGCGGCAGCGTCTCTCGGCATGACGAAGAAACAGACCATGCGGCATATTATTCTGCCCCAGGCGGTAAAGACCGTACTTCCGGCACTGGGCAACGAATTCGTCACCCTGATCAAGGAATCCGCCATTGTCGCCTTTGTCGGCATCGAAGACATTATGTTCGAAGCGAAGGTGGTAGCGGGGGCGACCTATTTGCCCTTTATGCCCTATATCACCGCCGCGCTGATCTATTTCGTATTGGTATTCAGCTTGTCTAAGCTCTTGGGCATCGCAGAAAGGAGGATGGCGAACAGTGATTCACGTGCATAATTTGAAGAAAAGTTTCGGCGACCACGAGGTCTTAAAGGGGATCGATGCAGAGATCCAAGAGGGCGAAGTGGTCGTCGTGATCGGACCTTCGGGTTCCGGGAAGTCTACCTTTTTGCGTTGTCTGAATCGATTGGAAGAAGCAACCTCCGGCGAGGTGCGCTTCGAAGGTGTGGACATCAACAAACCCGAGACCTCTATCGAAAAAATTCGCGAGGAAATGGGCATGGTGTTTCAGTCCTTTAATCTCTTTCCCCACAAGACGGTGCTCGAAAATATCACCCTGGCGCCGATTCTCGTGAAGGGATTGGAAAAAGGGGAGGCCGAGGCGAAGGCGCTTCGGCTCCTCGGGCGCGTCGGGCTGAAAGAGAAGAAGGACAGCTATCCTTCGCAGCTGTCGGGCGGGCAAAAGCAGCGGATCGCCATCGTACGCGCCCTCGCCATGGAGCCCAAGGTCATGCTCTTCGACGAGCCCACCTCGGCACTGGACCCCGAGATGGTCGGGGAGGTGCTCGACGTCATGCAGTCCTTGGCGGCCGAGGGGATGACCATGGTGGTCGTCACCCACGAAATGGGCTTTGCCCGTCGCGTGGGGGACCGCATCCTCTTTATGGACGACGGCCTATTGGTGGAAGAGGGTCCCCCCGAATCGGTCTTCGGGAATCCCAAGGAAGCGCGAACCCGTGCGTTTTTAGAAAAAGTTCTGTAAATTAAAAAAAGGTCGAAGAGATTTTACTCTTCGACCTTTTTTGCGTCGTAAGCTTCTAAAAACTTTTCGCCCACAAGATAGATGTCGCCGGCGCCCATGGTGAGTACCACATCGCCGGGTTTGGCGCGTTCCAAGAGATACGCGAGGATCTCGTCGTGCTCGCCGATATAGACGGCGTGGTCGTTATTGGCGCGAATTGCCTCGACCAAAGTCTTGGAATGAATGTCGCCGTAATCTTTTTCCCGCGCGGCATAGATGTCGGCGATAATCGTAATATCCGCCGGAGTAAAGCTCTTGGAGAAATTGTCCAACAAGAGTTTTGTCCGCGTATAGGTGTGGGGTTGGAAGACGCAGAGCAGGCGGTTTTTCACCGTCGGGCGGATCGCCTGCAGGGTAGAGGCGATCTCGGTCGGGTGGTGGGCGTAATCGTCGATCACGCGCACGCCGTTTGTCTCGCCCTTATATTCCAGCCTTCTGCCCACGCCGTGGTAGCGGGCGACGCCCTTCGCCGCACGGCGAAGATCGATGCCGTTTTCCGCGCAGGCGGCGATGGCGGCGAGGGAATTGGTGATATTGTGCAGTCCCATCACTTGGAGCGCAATGCGATCGATCCGCTCTCCGCCGACGTATAGATCGTAGGAAGCCAGGCCGTCTTTGTCGATCTCGACGTTCTTCGCCCGGTAGTCGGCATCCCGATCGATGGAGACCGAGACCACCCGCGCCTTCGTAGCATGGCGCATGGAATCGGCGCGGGGATCGTCGCTGTTTACGATCAAAATATCCCCTTCGCCCAAGTTCTTTGCGTAGCCGCGGAAGGTGTCCATAATATGGTCGATATTGTCGAAGAAGTCCAAATGGTCTTCGTCGATGTTCAAGATGATCGCCGTAGAGGGGAAGTACTTTAACACATTGGCCCGGTATTCGCAGGCCTCGGTGAGGAAGAAGTCGCCCTCGCCGATGCGCACATTGCCGTGGAGTTCGCCGAGATTGCCGCCCACCATAATCGTGGGGGAGAAGGGCTCGTCCTTAATGGCGGTGGCGATCATCGACGTGGTGGTCGTCTTGCCGTGGGTGCCGGAGACGGCGACGGAAACGCCGAAGTTTCGCATCACAGCGCCCAAAAAAGAGGCGCGGTCCACCACATCGACCTTGCGGGCGATGGCGGCGCGAAACTCCGGATTGTCCATTTGAATGGCGTCGGTATAGACCACCAGATCCGCATTTTCGATCTGCTCGGGTCGGTGCCCTTCGTATACGGTGATCCCCAGCGCCTTTAAGTGTTCGGTAATGGCCGAAGGTTTTGTGTCGCTGCCGGAGATGCGATAGCCCTTGGAGAGCATCAGCGCGGCCAGGCCGGACATACTGATGCCGCCGATGCCGATAAAGTGTATATGATGGTAGCCGTTTGCTCCAAAGGTAAATTGAAACATAATTGCCTCGCTTCCTGTTCGGGGTAGATACCGGATCTCGGATTCGGTATTAGGTCCGCGAAAACAAAAAAATTGCGGACGTGTCCGCAATTTTCTTATTTTCCGGAATAGAATTCGACGATCAGTTGATCTTCGATTTCTACGGGAATGTCTTCACGAGCGGGAACGGAGCTTAAGGTTGCTCGGTTGTTCTCTTCTTTCGTGATATAAGGATACGCGTTCACATAGTTGGTTTCGAAGTTTTCCTTGAACAGATCCACTTTGCGACCTCTGTCGCTTAAGGATACGACATCGCCGACCTGTACGCGGTAAGAGGGGATGTTGACCTTCTTGCCGTTTACGAACATGTGACCGTGGGTGACCATTTGTCTCGCTTGACGAATGGAGCTTGCGAATCCCATACGATATGTCAAATTATCTAAGCGTACTTCTAAGAGCTTTACCAATGCGGGACCGGTCTCTTCTTCGGATTTTTGTGCTTCTTCGACCAAACGGACGAATTGCTTTTCCATGACGCCGTAGTAAGCTCTGAGTCTTTGTTTTTCCAAAAGCTGTTTACCGTATTCGGTGAGTTTCTTGTCCGAACGGGCGGTACCTCTGCCGGCACGGTTCATGGCTTTCGGGTGTCCACATACATTTAGACCTAATCTTCTCGATTCCTTGAATCTAGGTCCCATCATTTTTGCCAATATTCTTCACTCCTAAATTATATTTTTGCCGCGATAATTTAGAACCGACTGGTATTATACAGTAAGCGGGTTGTTTTGTAAAGGTAAAAACCCTGTTATATCGATTATTTTTCGCACCCGTTCTTGTGCTATACTTAAATAGAATTATAAAGGAGGAATCGATGGACTACCTGTTTCGAGATACAAACTACATAGACGTCGTGCGGGGTGCGGTAGAGACGCATAAGGACATCCGCCTTGCAGACGGAAAGATCGATGCCATCGCCGAAGGGGGCAGCCTTTCCGGCGGCGAGGTGACCGACGGCAGGGACCTGCTTTTGGTGCCGGGCTTTGTAAACGCCCATACGCATTTGGGCATGAGCTATTTCAGAAACTATGCCGACGATATGGACTTAAACACCTGGCTTACGACGGCGATTTGGCCTCTGGAAGCGCATTTGACGCGCGATGACATCTATTTGGCGTCGCTGCTTTCAATGGCAGAAGGGATTATGAGCGGCACGACGACCTTTTGCGATATGTACTACCATTTGGATATGGTGGGCGAAGCCGCAGCGAAGATCGGCATGCGCGGCCTTTTGACGCGGGGATTGACCGACATCGACGGCGGCGGGGACGAAAAACTCGAAGAAACCCGTATGCTGTATGTAAGCTATCACGGCCGCTGTGAGGGAAGACTCGAAGTCGCGCCGGCGCCCCACGCCATCTACACCTGTAGCGGTCTGTATATTCAGCAGGCCATCGCCTTGGCACAGGAAATGGACGGGATTTTACACACCCACGCTTCGGAGACCGTAAAGGAAGTGGAGGATTCGCTGGCATCTTACGGCAAGACCCCCATCGCCTATATGCACGATTTGGGATTGGGCGATGTGCACACCATCGCCGCTCACTGCGTGCATATGACCGAGGCGGAAATGGATCTCGTGAATCCGAAGAAATTTTTCCCCGTCTACAATCCCACCAGCAATTTGAAGCTCGCCAGCGGCTTTACGCCTGTACAGCAGCTGCTCGAAAAGGGCTTTACCGTGGCGCTGGGTACCGACGGCAGCAGTTCCAATAACAACCAGAATATGATGGAAGAGATCCATCTTGCGGCCATCGTGAACAAAGCCGTAGAAAAAAATCCCGAGGCCGTAAGCGCCGCCGACGTGCTTCGCATGGCGACCATCAACGGGGCAAAGGCCCTCGGCAGGGAATCGGAGATCGGCTCTATCGAGACGGGCAAGCGCGCCGATATCAGCTGTTTCGATCTGAATTCGGTGAACTTTACGCCGAAAAACAATCTGATCAGCGCGCTTTGCTATTCCGCCCAGAGTGCCGATATCCGCCACGTCTTGATCGACGGCAATTTCGTTATGAAGGACCGGGTGCTCACCCGGATCGACATCGAAGAAGTACGAGAATCGGTGGCAAATAAGTTCGAGGCACTCCTCGCGCGCAAGGAACTGGACGAAGAGATGCGCGCCGCCATGGAAGAACGCGAATCATAAAGATAGGAAGGAATCGCTTATGGACAGAAAAATCGTATACTCCGGCATTCAACCCTCCGGCGCCCTGACGATCGGAAACTATCTCGGCGCCCTTCGAAACTTTCCGGCGCTGCAGGAAGCCTATCAGTGTATCTACTGCGTGGTGGATATGCACGCCATTACCGTGGCCCAGCATCCGGCGCAGCTCAGAAAGCGTACTTTGGATCTGATCGCCCTCTATATGGCTTGCGGCGTCGACCCCGAAAACGCCATTCTCTACGTACAATCCCACGTGCCGGAACACGTAGAGTTGGCGTGGGTATTGAATACCATCACCTCTGTGGGGCAGCTGAATCGCATGACCCAATTTAAGGACAAGTCGCAAAAACAAAAAGAGATCTATGCGGGACTCTTAAACTACCCCGTCCTGATGGCGGCGGACATCCTCTTGTACCAAACCGAACTTGTGCCGGTGGGCGAAGACCAAAGACAACATATCGAGCTTACGCGCGACATCGCCGAGCGCTTTAACACGCGCTATTCGCCGACATTCAAGATTCCCGAGATTATGGCGCCCAAAGTGGGCGCGCGGATTATGAGTCTGCAAAATCCCAAGGCGAAGATGAGCAAATCCGATGCCGACGAGAACGCGTATATTTTGATCCTGGACGAACCCGATGCGATACGCAGAAAGATCAAGCGGGCGGTGACGGATTCCGAAGGCAAGGTCGTATACAGCGATTCGCAACCCGGCGTCAAAAACCTCTTGGATATTTACGCCTCTTTTCGGGGGATCAGCCCCGAGGCGGCGGAGCGCGAATTCGCATCGAGCGGCTACGGTGCGCTAAAAGAAGGCGTCGCCGAAGCGGTGGTCGAAGGGCTCGAACCGGTGCAAACGCGCTATAAGGAAATCCGCGAGGACAAGGCGCTGCTCGAATCCGTCTGCAAAGAGGGGGCACAGCGCGCCTCGTATCTTGCACAAAAGACGCTCCGAAAGGTATACCGCAAGGTCGGATTTGTGCAGAAGTAGGGGTTTTTCCTTGACGACGGCACGGGAGTTTTTTATAATCGAAGCAAACCCATAGTTGATGTGACGGGAGGAGTAGATCCGGAGCTGATTCAGAGAAGCCGCGTTCGGTGCGAGCGGCCAGAGGAAAGGATCGAAGGTCGCCCGTCGAATTTTTCGCGAGAGCGAAACGGTCCTCGCCGTTATCGAGAAGAGTGCCGTAGCGATACGGAACAAAGGTGGTACCGCGAGATCTCGTCCTTTTTAGGGCGAGATCTTTTTTTGAGTAGGAGGAAGAGATGAAGAATATGCAAAAGGTTTACAATCCGAAGGACTTCGAGGAGAGGATCTATCGGGATTGGATGGAGGCGGGAGATTTCACGCCGGATCGGGACGCCGATCGGGCGGCGGACAAACAGCCCTTTACCATCGTCATGCCGCCGCCGAATGTAACGGGCAATCTCCATATGGGACACGCCATGAACAACACCTTACAGGATATCCTGACCCGTTTTAAGCGCTTACAAGGCTATAGCGCGTTGTGGATTCCGGGGACCGACCACGCGTCGATTTCCACCGAAGTCAAGGTCGTGGAAAAATTGCGCCAAGAAGGAAAGTCGAAGGAGAGCCTGGGCCGCGAGAAATTTCTCGACGCCGCCTGGGACTGGACCGAGGAATACGGCGGCAATATCAAAAATCAGCTCAAAAAACTCGGCGTATCCTGTGACTGGTCCAGAGATCGATTCACCCTCGACGAAAATCTTTCGGAGGCGGTGCAGGAAGTCTTTATCCGCTTGTACGAAAAGGGGCTGATTTACCGGGGCAATCGCATCATCAACTGGTGTCCCCACGACAAAACTGCCCTTTCCGATGCGGAAGTCGAACATGACGAGCAGGACGGCAAGATTTGGACCTTCCGCTATCCCATCGACGGGGAGGACGATTGTATCGAAATTTCCACCACCCGACCCGAGACCATTCCCGGGGACTTGGCGGTGGCGGTTAATCCCGACGACGAACGATACACCGAATATATCGGAAAACAGGTCGTGTTGCCGATTTTGGGCCGTAAAATTCCGATTATCGCCGATCCCTATGTCGAGACCGAATTCGGGACCGGTGCGGTAAAGATTACGCCTTCCCACGACCCCAACGACTTTCAGGTCGGGGAACGGCATGATTTGGGCCAACTTTTGATTATGGACGAGACCGCGCATTTGAACGCCAATGCGGGCAAATACGAAGGCATGGATCGCTATGAAGCGCGCAAGGCAATCGTCGCCGATTTCGACGAGGCGGGCTATTTGGTAAAAATCGAAGACCACCACAACGCCGTCGGCCATTGCGAGCGCTGTAAGACCGTCATCGAGCCCATGCTGTCGCTACAGTGGTTTGTCGCCATGGAATCTTTGGCAAAACCCGCCCTCGAAGCGTATCAAAAGGGCGAACTGCACTTTGTGCCCGAGCGCTTCGGAAAAATCTACACCCACTGGCTGGAAAATATCCGCGATTGGTGTATCTCCCGTCAACTGTGGTGGGGACACCGCATACCCGTCTATTACTGCGACGAATGCGGCGAAATCATTGTCTCCAAAGAGAAGCCGACCGCGTGCAAAAAATGTAATAACACCGCATTGCGCCAAGACGAAGACACCCTCGATACTTGGTTCTCCTCGGCACTTTGGCCCTTCTCTACCATGGGTTGGCCGCATCAGACCGAAGATCTCGAGTATTACTATCCCACCGACGTACTGGTAACGGGCTACGACATCATCTTTTTCTGGGTGATTCGTATGGTATTTTCCGCCCTGGAGCTCACCGGCGAGCTGCCTTTTACCGACGTCTATCTTACCGGCCTCGTGCGCGACGAACAGGGAAGAAAGATGTCCAAGAGTCTCGGAAACGGCATCGATCCTTTGGAAGTCATCGACCAATACGGCGCCGATGCCCTGCGCTTTACCCTGGTGACGGGCACTTCTCCCGGAAACGACACCCGTTTTAGCGACAAGCGCGTGGAGAACAACCGCAACTTCTGCAATAAGCTCTGGAACGCATCCCGCTTTGTGTTGATGAATCTGCCCGAAGACTTCCAAAACGCTTCGATCGACAGCGCCAAGCTCCGCTCCGAGGACCGGTGGATTCTCACCCGCGGCGACAAGACCGTAAGCGATGTGGCGCGAAAGATCGAAAAATACGACATCGGCCTTGCCGCCGAGGCGATCCACGACTTCGTGTGGGATGAATACTGCGACTGGTATATCGAAATGGTAAAGCCGCGCCTTTACGGAGAGGACGTCCGCGATCGAGAAACGGTCTATGCCGTACTCCTCGATGTATTGGAAAAGATCCTCAAGATGCTCCATCCCTTTATGCCCTTTATCACCGAGGAAATCTATTCCTTCCTGCCCGGGGAAAAAGGGAAATTGATCGCAAGCGACTGGCCGCAATCGGGCGTATACGCCTTCAAAGAGGATGTCGAAAAGATCTCCGCCCTTCGAGAAGCCATTCGCGGCATTCGAAACGCCAAGGCCGAAATGGACATTGAACCCCATCGAAAGAGCAAGCTCTTTGTCCTCTCTTCGGACGCCGACCGCCGGGCGCTCTACGACGAATCCCGGGGACATCTCGCCAACCTCGCGAACATCACCGACGTCTCGTTTGCCGAAAATCGCGACGAAGTGGAAGAAGACGTCATCTCTGTCGTCGTGGAAAAAGCGGAACTCTTCCTTCCCATGAAGGATTTGGTGGACTACGCCAAAGAGGCGGAGCGCCTGGAGCGGGAAGTGGAAAAGACGCAATCGGAAATCGAGCGGGCAGAGAAGAAACTCGCCAATGAAAACTTCGTCAACAAGGCGAAGGCGGAGGTGGTAGAAGCGGAACGGGAAAAGCTCGCCACCTATACCGAAAATCTCGCCAATCTGAACGAGCGCCTGCACTTTGTAAAGGAACGTTTATAATTTTATAGAAATATAAGCCCTTTCTGACGAATCCCTTGTGTAAGCGGCCGATATATCGGGTAAAAGACATGTGTAAATAAATGATTCAACACACTGTGCTGAGGGGAGGCTTAAATGAGAAAAGGTAAAAAGGCATTGGACATCGTCATTGCCCTTATACTTCTCGTCTTCGCCTATGTTTGCTTCTTTTCGATTTACGGCAATTTGATTGGAGCCGACGCGGTACAGCAGAATCTTCTTTCCTATTTAGGTAGGGATTGGGGATTCTATGTACTGGCGATCCTCGCCGCGATCACCGGCGCCTATGCGCTGTTTCTCCTGCTCCGTGCACTGTTTACGGCGACCCGGGAGCATAGCGTGCGCATTCGCCAAAAGGACGGGGAGGTCTATTTGACCGAATCGTCCGTAGAATCCGTGGTCGAGGCATCTGTACGCAGATTTCATCAAGTGTCCGTGCCCCGAGTCGCGGTCAATATCCGCGGCGGAAGCAATCCTACGGTACGCTCGAAAATTGCGTGTAAGGTGAAAGGTCAACACGATCTGAAACTCCTGGCGAGACAAATCCAGGAACAGGTACGAGAAGATCTTGAACAGTATGTAGGTTTTTCCGTAGGGGATGTCGAAGTGACATTCGCGGATCCCGATGCGCCTTCGACGGAAACGGTCGCGGGGTGATACTATGAGACTGTATACACGAGATCCGAACAATCAATTCAGCTATCTGGGGGACTACGACATCGTGCCCTCCGGAAACGGACAGAATGCAAACCGGGGCGGACAGGCAGCAAAGCGCGGCCTGCTCGACAACGAACGAAATCGCTTTTACCTGAGAAGATACGGAAAGACGATTTGGGGAATGCTGATCGGCCTTATCATCGGAATCTTGTTTTTGGCGATCGGGTTTTTCCAAACCCTGCTCCTGGCGATTCTGATGGCGATCGGCTTTCTCATCGGCGGTTTCTTCGATAGAAATCCCGTCGTCATGCGATTTATCAACAATTTGGGTTAACAGAAAGGGTGTAAAGAATGGCTAACAACGAAAAAATGAACAATCAAGTCAACGACAATGCGGTAAAAAATGCCCCCAACGTCGGCGGTGAAGAAGCCAGAGATCAAGATTACAAGGACTCGTTGGTATTCAACGATGCCGTCGTAGAAAAGATCGTTGCCCTGGCAGCCCGTGAAATCAAAGGCGTGTTGGATCTGAAGGGCGGATTTATCTCCGGCATTCAAGAAAGCTTTAACTTTGGAGACGACGAAACCAAAGGCGTCGATGCGACCATTGACGACAAGGACGCCGTACTCGATGTAAAGATGATTCTCGAATTCGGCCAATCCGCGCCCCGCATCTTCGAAGAATTAAAGCAATACGCTACCAAGCAATTGGAATTGATGACCGGCCTGAATTTGGTCGAACTCAATGTCGAAGTGGTCGACGTGATGACCCGCAAAGACTTCGAAGAAAAGAAGAAGAACAATATCGGCAATCAAATCAACAACCAATTTGCAAACAATCCCCCGCAAAATGTAAGGACCGAATACCCCACCTACGCACCGAATACCCCGCGTTGGTAAGTGGAAGATAGGCAAGAAAAAGCGGACAGCTCAGCTGTCCGCTTTTTCGATGGTCGCAAGTACCGCCTCGATCAAAATTTCTTCCGATACACCCGCGCTTTGGGCATAAAATTCCGATTCCGGGAGCGTAAGGGCGATTTTTAGCGCGCCATCTTCCGTTTTGGATACCGTCACATAGCCGTTTTCTTCGCGCAGGTCGTAGGCAATGCGCGGTTTTTCGATCTGCGCCAAATCTTCTGCGTCCAGATTTTGAGAGAACATGGTGAGGATGCGTTCGCCTTCTTCGGTTAAATAGAGCAGGCCTTGGCTTTCTGCCAGTAGGCCGGATTCCGAAAGTTCCGCGATATATTGACAAAGGAAAAAATAATTGATTCTGCCTTCTCGCAAGATATCGGCGGTCAGTGCCGTTCTTTCCACCGGCGCCGGTCGCCGCATGATATAGGCCAAAATATATAATTTGTCGGACGCCAAGTTCCGTAGATTTTCACGATTCATTTCATCACCTTCTCTGATTATACCATTGATCGTGAACAAGCGTCTTTCCATCTGATATAATAGGTTCAATACAATGAAGGAGGATCCAATGGAAAAACGTGAACGGATACTATATGACAGAGAGACGATTACCGAGCGAATCCGGGAGTTGGCCGCGCAACTCGACGCACATTACGAAGGGCGAGAGATCCTCGTCGTCGGCTTGCTGCGGGGCGCGTTCGTATTTTGTGCGGATCTCGTGCGGGAGATGCAGAGCAAAGTCGAGGTCGATTTTATGTCCACATCCAGCTACGGAAACGACGAGGTGAGTTCGGGCGACGTTCAAATATTGGGCGGTTTACGGGCCGATGTGAAAGACCGCGACGTGTTGATCGTCGACGATATTATCGACACGGGAAGGACATTGATGACGGTGACCCGCGCCATCGAAACCATGGGACCGCGATCGGTAAAAAGCGTCGTCATGTTGGACAAACCCTCCCGTCGGGAAGTGGATTTTTCCGCCGATTGGACCGGATTTACCATCGACGATGTATTTATCGTAGGATACGGGCTGAATTATGGACCCTATTACAGAAACAAACCCTACATCTATACGTACGAAGAAGATTAAATATCTTCCCCTGCTGTATGTCCTCGTAGCCTGTGCCGTTGTTTTTCTCGCCACCGGGCCGGTGCTGGGCAGGCTCCACCCCCTCTGGGGCATTGTGGCGACGGAATGCATCGCCATCGCCGTTCCGGCCTTTGTTCTACGCACGCGCCTGCCCTTATATCGGCCGAAGAGAATCGGCTACGGCGAGGTCGTGGTTCTTACGCTCGCGGTCTTTCCGATCATACTTCTGATCAACGGCCTCTTTCTGGATTTTCTTTCGGAGTATGTGGTTTTGCAAAACCGAAACCTAGAGATCTTGCGGGAACAGGAGCCCTTATGGGTGCAGCTATTGACGCTGGCGGCTTTTCCCGCCGTGTTCGAGGAGTTGTTGTTTCGCGGCGTGGTATGCGAGGTGTTTTCCCGGCGAAACCCGCTGGGCGGGGTGGTATTTTCGGCGGCGCTATTTGCACTCTTTCACTTCAGTTTGCAAAACAGCCTGGCGCCCTTTCTCTTCGGCCTGGTGCTGGGTCATATCTATCTGCACGGTGGTCTGTTGCCCTCAATCCTATCTCACTTTGTCTACAATGTCGCGTCCGTGCTCTTGATCCGCCTCTTTAACGAAGAGTGGATCACCGCGTTTTCGGAGCTAACCCGTGCCGCACGCCTGGGCGGGGCGGAAAACGGCATTACCCTGATCCTGATTCTGTGTTGCGTTTTGAGCCTGATCCTGATTTTGCGCCGGTCGCGCCAGCGGCCCCCGAGCGGGGGCGAAAAGCTCCTTCGAAACAAAGAGCCGATTCCCGTCCTCTTGCTGACGATTCTGTATTTGATTGCGATCTTTTTATAGGAGGTTATGTATATGGACAATTTTGACAAAGCCAAAGCGCTCTTAGAGAACGCGAACTATGCGATCTGTCTGACCGGCGCCGGCATTTCGACCGAATCCGGCATTCCCGATTTTCGAAGCGACAGGGGGTACTACAATACGATGATTCCCGAGGAGGCTCTCTCTGTGGGCGTACTCGAATCCGATCCCGAGCGCTTCTATTCCGAAGGCTATCGGATCATTCAAGATCTCGAGGGCAAAAAGCCCAATCCCGCCCATATTGCTCTGGCACATTTGCAAAAAGCGGGGATTATTCACGAAATCGTCACCCAAAATATCGATGATCTGCACCAACAGGCAGGTGCCGAGAATGTATTGCAGGTGCACGGCGACGCGTCCAGCGCCCGCTGCACGGTCTGCGGGAGGGAGATGGATTTTGCCGCCTTCGACGAACTGGTACAACAAGGCGACATTCCGCCCAAATGCCCGAACTGCGGCCACACCATGCGGACCAATGTGGTGCTGTTCGGCGACGCCATGCCGCCCGCCTTCGATGCGGCGATGCAGGCGGCGGAACGCGCCGATGTGATGATCGTGGTGGGAAGTTCCCTGCAGGTGATGCCGGTGGCGTACTTGCCGCGCATGGCGGAGCATCTGATTTTGGTCAACAAGGGAACCACGCCCTACGACTATCAGGCGGATGTCGTGTTTAAGGGTGCGGCAAGCGATGTGCTTGTCGAATTGGAGCGTAGGATCCTTGGCTGATTACGAGGTATTCAGCCGCATCTACGACGAGGTCATGGACAATTACGACTATGACCTCGTATTTCGTTGGCTCGAGGACTTGCTCCGTCGCCACAAAGTCGAAGTGCGGACGATCTTGGAAATGGCAATGGGGACGGGAAAGCTCACTGAGCGCTTGACGGCCTTGGGGGAAGTGACGGGCTTCGACCGTTCTCCTGAAATGCTTTCGATCGCCTACGGCGCGCTCTACGGCGATCCCATGGTGACGATGCGTAGGGCGGATCTGCGGGACTTCGATCTTCGCCGTAACTTTGATTTGATTGTCTGTCTTTGCGACGGGTATAATTACCTTCCCACGAAAAAAGATCTCTCGAATTCCTTCGAACGCGTGTATGCCCATCTGCGTTCGGGCGGGCTCTTTGTATTCGACATGAACACAGCCTACCGTTTTTCGGAAGAATACGGCGCATACCGAGAAATTCGGGAAGGGGACGACTATTTTCTGACGTGGGAGAACGAATACGACGAAGTGCGGCGCGTAAATCGCTACGACGTAAATATCTTTTTCGAGACCCGAGACGGCCTATACGAACGCGCCCGGGAGGTGCACAAGGAGTACGCCTATACCCGCGAGGAGATCGAAAACCTGCTGCGAGAAAACGGCCTGCATCGTATGGAGACATTGGACGGTTATACCCATAAGCCCGCCACGGAGACGTCGGGGCGGGTATCGTATGTGGTGATAAAGGAGTAAGTATGAACGATATTTGTATTCGGGCCATCGAAGAGAGCGGCCTGTTCAAAGTACACGTCGCCGTGGGCACCGAACTGGTGGAGACGGCGCGGATAACCCATCAGACCTCTGCGACGGCGACGGCGGCGCTGGGCCGCAGTTTGCTGGCGGGCGTTTTGTTGCGCAACAAACTCAAGGGCGAAGACGAATCGCTTACGCTGATCATTGACGGCGATGGGCCGGGTGGAAAGATCGTCGTCACCGGCAGAAATAACGGATATGTGAAGGGATATATCGACAATCCCTCGGCGGATCTTCCGACCCGCGCATCCGACGGCAAGCTCGACGTGCGCGGCATCGTAGGCACCGCGGGAACCCTTACGGTGACGATGGATTTGGGGCTGAGGGAAGCCTACACGGGAAAAGTCGCTCTGGTAAGCGGAGAGATCGGCGAAGATGTGGCGCAGTATTTGTACCAGTCCGAACAGATTCCCTCGGCGGTGGGCCTGGGCGTATCCGTCAACGAAGATCTGTCCGTGCGTGCGGCGGGCGGGTTTATCGTCGAAGTGCTGCCGGGCGCATCGGCATCGCAGATCCGAGAACTCGAGACCACGCTTAAAGACGTGCGTTCGGTGACGGAGTTTATCGAACAGGGGCTGGACGCCGAGGGCATTCTGCATGCGTTGCTCCCGAACTACAACTTGCGGGAATTGGAGCGCAAGGAAATCGCCTATGTATGTGAATGTTCCAGAGAAAAGGTGGCGGAATCTTTGGCCGCGCTCCCCGATTCGGACATCCGAGAAATGATCGAAGAGGACGACGGGGCCGAGGCGCGATGCCATTTCTGCAACCGCTCATACCACTTCGACGGGAAGGAACTGAAAACTTTTCTCTCGTAGATTATAAAATTCTTGACAGACATGTTATAGTTCTGTAAAATGGAAAAAGGTCGTTGACCTGCCCAGATAGCTCAGTCGGTAGAGCAGTGGACTGAAAATCCACGTGTCGCTGGTTCGATTCCGGCTCTGGGCACCATTTGCGGAAGTGGCTCAGTGGTAGAGCATCGCCTTGCCAAGGCGAGGGTCGCGAGTTCGAATCTCGTCTTCCGCTCCAGCAAAGCTCGGGTTTCCCGGGCTTTTTTTGTATCCCGTTCTTGCGCACAAAAAAATCGTCGTGGATTTCCACGACGATTTGGAGGCGACATCCAGATTTGAACTGGAGATAAGGGTGTTGCAGACCCGCGCCTTACCACTTGGCTATGCCGCCCCGCCTCTTGACTTTACAAGTATAACACAATCTTTACAGTAAAACAAGAGAATTTTCGAAATGGCAAAATGCCGTGCTGAATTCTCGGAAAAGACGCATTGTATGGTATAATTAACCATTAGATAAATTGGTAAAAATAGGGGGTTATCATGAAAGAGTTGTTGCAAACATTGCGAGCGGATGCCCTAAAAGCCATCGAGGGCGCCGCATCCGAAGAGGAACTGGAAAAGATCCGGCTGCAGTACTTCGGCAAAAAGGGAGAGCTGACCCAAATTCTCAAGGGATTGGGCAAGCTCCCCAAAGACGAACGACCCGTCATCGGCGCATATGCCAACGAAGTTCGGGAATTCGTACAGGGCATCTGGGACGAAAAGGTCGAAACGCTGAAAAAGGCCGCCTACGAGACGCGCATGGAAGAGGAATATCTCGACGTGACCTTGGATGCGGGCGATCTTAGAATCGGCCATCGCCATCCGCTTCTTGCGACGAAAGAAGAGCTCGAAGACCTTTTTGTAGAGATGGGATTTACCGTGGTGGACGGACCGGAAATCGAAAGCGTGGCGAATAACTTCGACGCACTCAATTCGCCGAAAAACCACCCGTCCCGCGACAAGAGCGACACCTTTTATATCGACGACGATACCCTCCTCAGAACACATACATCGCCGATGCAGATTCGCGCCATGAAAAAATACGGCGCGCCCTTGCGCATCGTAAGTTCCGGACGCGTATTCCGTTTCGACGACGTGGACGACACCCATTCGCCCATGTTTCACCAGTTTGAAGGGCTGGTCGTCGACAAGGGCGTAAGCCTTGCGAATCTGATCGACACCTTAAATGTCTTCGTGCATGAAATGTTCGGCGACGATATGCAGATTCGCTATCGTCCGCACAACTTCCCGTTTACCGAGCCCTCTACCGAAGTCGACGTCACCTGCCACGCCTGCCACGGCGAGGGGTGCCCGGCTTGTAATTTTACGGGCTGGAGCATGGAACTGTTGGGCGCCGGCGTGGTGCATCCCAATGTACTCAAAAACTGCGGCATCGATCCGGATGTATACAGCGGATTTGCCTTCGGCATGGGGGTCGATCGGATCGCCATGGTGAAATACGGCATCACCGATATCCGGCTGATGTTTGAAAACGACGCCCGTTTCTTGACGCAATTCTAGGAGGAAGTATGTTATTACCCAAAGCATGGCTGGAAAAATACGTAGAGATCGAAGGCTCCACCCGCGCCCTCGCCGACCGCATCACTGAGACTGGAAGCCACGTGGAATCCATCGAAAATCGAGGCAAAGATATATCGGGCGTCGTAATCGGCCGCATCGAAAAAATCGAAGCCCATCCCGACGCGGACAAACTCGTCGTCTGCCAGGTCGATGTCGGCACAGATACGCGGCAGATCATCACCGGTGCAAAAAATGTCTTTGAAGGCGCACTGGTGCCCGTCGCGCTGGACGGCGCAAAACTCGCCGGCGGTATGGAGATCCACGAGACCGAAATGCGCGGCGTAAAGAGCTGCGGCATGATGTGCTCCTTAGAAGAAGTGGGCTTTGACGCATCGGTGGTGCCCAAGGAATCGCGCGACGGGATTCACATCCTAACCGCCGACTGCAAGCCCGGGGACGATTATACGAAGATTTTGGAGCTGGACAAAGAAGTGATCGAACTCGAGATCACCCCCAACCGTCCCGACTGTCTGAGCGTGGCGGGCATGGCGATCGAAACCGCCGCGTCCTGTGACAGCGAACTGCACCTGCCCGAGATCTCGGTCGTCGAAGACGGAGAAGTGGCGATGAAAGACAGATTTTCAAAGCTCGATGTGCAGACGGAAAATGCGCCGCGGTTTTACCTGCGCATGCTCACCGACGTCCAAGTGGCGCCTTCCCCCCAATGGATGCAAAACGACTTGATGGCCTCCGGCGTGCGGCCCGTGAACAATATCGTCGACTTGACCAATTACGTAATGCTCGAGCTGGGCCAACCCCTCCACGCCTACGACCTGGCGGCGCTGGACGGCGACGGCATCGTCGTGCGCATGGCGGAAGAAGGGGAGCGCATGACGACGTTGGATGAGGAGGAGCGCATCCTCACCCCGAGCGACATCGTCATCGCCGACGGATCGGGCGTTATCGGCCTTGCCGGGGTAATGGGCGGTGCGATGAGCAGCGTCAATTCCTCTACGCACACCGTCATCCTCGAAGGCGCGAACTTCTCCGGCGAACATATTCGAAAGACTTCGAAGCGCTTGGGTCTGCGTTCCGAAGCCTCCACCCGCTTTGAAAAGGGCTTGGATCCGGAAACCGCAAAAAGAGCCGTGGACCGCGTGGCACAACTGGCGGTGGAAATCGGCGCCGCCAAGGTGGCAAAGGGCGCCTTGGATCACTATCCCCATCCCGTCTCTCCCAAGACGCTCGAGGCGTCCGTATCTCGCATCAACGGTTTATTGGGTACCGCGCTTTCGGGCGAAGAGATGGAGAAGATCCTCGAATCTCTATTGATCGACGTAGAACGAAATGAGGACACCTTGCGGGCGACGATCCCCACTTTCCGCGGCGATCTAAATATTTGGCAGGATCTCGCCGAAGAGGTGGGCCGCATTTACGGCTTCGGCAATATAGAGCCCAAGCCGCTTACTGGTACTTTGACCCGAGGCGGAAAGAGTCCCTACCGACGCGCGGAGAAAAAGGCGCGGGACATTTTGCTCGCCGCCGGCTACGACGAATTTATGACCTATTCGTTTATGGGGCCCTCCGCCTACGATCGGATACGCCTTCCCGAAGGGCATCCTCTACGCGACAGTGTGCGGATTATGAACCCGCTGGGAGAAGAGTATTCGATTATGCGGACCACATTGCTACCGAATATGCTCGATATTTTTGCGAAAAATATCAGCTACAAGAATTCCGCGGCATACGGTTTTGAATTTGGCAACGTCTTCTCCAAAGAAGATGACGGCGAAGGCCTGCCGAAGGAATCGGTAAATCTTTCGATCGGCTTTTACGGCAAAGAGGATTTCTACTTCCTTAAAAAGACCATAGAGACCTTGCTTTTTCGCATGGGCATCGGCGATCTGCGCTTCGTACAGGCGGAGGACTTTCCCTTGTTCCACCGCGGCAGACAGGCGCGGGTGTTTTCCGGCGATGCGGAAATCGGCATTTTCGGCGCCGTACATCCCGAATTGTCGGACGAAATGGGGCTGCGTCAAGAGATCTATATGGCGGAACTCGACTTTTCGCGCATCGTCGATGCGGCCGTAGAGGCCGTCACATACCGGCCCATCGCCCGATTCCCCGCCGTGGAACGCGACCTCGCCTTTGTCGTCGAAAAAAAGCTTCCCGCGCAAAAATTGATCGACTATATCGAAGAAAAGGGTACGGATCTATTGGAGGAAGTGCGTGTCTTCGACGTGTACTTCGGCAAGGGCATTGAAGACGGAAAGAAGAGCATTGCCCTAAAGATGTTCTTCCGCCACCAAGAGCGGACGCTCAAGGAGTCCGAGGTGACGGAGATTATCGACGCATTGATTGAGGGCATAGAAAGTACGTTTGACGCCAAGCTACGATCGGAATAAGGAGTGCATTATGGTTTCCAAACGCGTACAAGTAGAAATCGCAGGAATGACATTTCAGGTAGTGGGCGACGACGATGCCGACTATGTAAAGGGTCTGGCAAAAGATGCCAATCGTCGCATCGACGAGATCGAAAGAAACAATTATCGTTTAAACGACGTACAGGTCTATATTCTGACCTTGTTAAATGCATTGGATGCGATGCACAAAATGGAAAAATCGCAAAAAGAAGCGGACGCTCTGTCGCAAGAGGCCGGTGCATTAAAGGACAAGTTGGCGGAAATCGAAGCCTTAAAGCGCGATCTCGAAACGTCTCGCGAAGATGCCGCGACAGAGAAGGCGAAGATCGATTCCTTTGTCGCACAAGTGGCGGAACTGGAGACCGAAGAAAAAGAGCTGAAAAAAGCGCTCGATGAATTCCGCAGGAAGAATGAAAATCTGGACGGCGCTTTGTCGGAAAAAGACCGAAAGATCAAAGAATTGGAAGAGAAAAACTACGAGAGCCAAATGCGCATCGTGGATTTGAACAAGGAGATATACGTACTCCGTGGTGAAGATGAACAAAAATAAGACCGAATTGCTGGCGCCGGCCGGCGATCTCGCCGCGTTTTACGCCGCGATCCACAATGGCGCCGATGCGGTATATTTGGGCGGCAAGCGGTTTTCCGCCCGGGCAAGTGCAAAGAATTTTTCAGAAGAGGAGATGGCCGAGGCCGTCTCCTATGCCCATGTACGGGGAAAAAAGGTCTATGTCACGGCCAACATCCTGATTGCCGACGACGAATTCGAAGGCGCCGTGCGCTACGCAGAGGAACTCCATCGAATGGGCGTAGACGGGCTGATCGTGCAGGATATCGGCTTTGCCCGCGCCCTGTTCGAAATGGTGCCGGAGCTGGAGTTGCATGCCTCTACGCAAATGAGTGTGATGACGGAAGAAGGCGCCCGTTTCCTCGAATCCATGGGATTTTCCCGCGTCGTGGTGGGAAGAGAGATCGATCCCGCAGAGATCTCGAAAATTCGAAAGCACACCGATCTCGAAATCGAAGCATTTTGTCACGGCGCCCTATGCGTGAGCGTAAGCGGCCAATGCCTTATGAGCTCTTTGATCGGCGGAAGGAGCGGCAATCGGGGCAGTTGTGCCCAGCCCTGCCGAAGGACCTACGAGATCGTCGACGAAAGCGGGGCGGTCGTCTATGATCGCGGGTATTTACTGAGCCCGCGCGATCTCAATACCATCGATCGCGTCGACGAATTGCGAGAGGCGGGGGTCTATTCCTTTAAGCTGGAAGGGCGCATGAAAAGTGCCGAATACGTCGCCATGGTGAGCAGAAACTACCGCCATGCCCTCGACGGAGAAGATTACGCGGCCGAAGAAATGGCGCAGATGTTCAACCGGACCTATACGAAAGGGATCGGGTTTGGCGCATTCGGTCACGATCTGATCAGCACAGAACGGCCCAATCACCGGGGCGTGGAGATCGGAAAAGTTTCGGCGGACAAAAAAACCGTGCGCTGGAAGGTGCAGCCCGATGCGGACGATCTCCTGGAGTTTTCGGTGCATGGAGAAAAAAAGACCTATACGGTGCCGGCATCGGGTGTAGTCACGCCTTCTTTTTCCCCCGATCCGAACACAAAGATACTTCGGCTACAAAGTGCGCGGCTTCTTACAGAAGCGGCAAAGAGCACGCAGAAAGAGAGCGGACGGATTCCCCTTCGCGGAGAATTGTATATCGCCGTCGGAAAGCGGCCCGTGTTTCGGCTTGTGGGCCAAAAAGTCGTCGAGGCAATCGGAGACGATAGGATCGAAGTGGCCAAAAAAGCGGCAGTAGATCCGGATCGGATTCGAGAGAATCTGTCGAAGTTCGGCGATTCCATTTACTATTTGGACGCGGTCGATTTGCAGCTCGACGAAAAAGCGTTTGTGCCGATTTCTTTGGTCAATGGCCTGCGGCGCGAGGCGCTGATGCGCTACGAAGAAAAAGAGCTTCCTGCGGGTCTAAAAACAGCGCCGCTGCCCGAGATTCGCGTCAAGCCGCGGCCGAAAAAGACGCTTTTGACCGTAGAAATCGCCGAAGAACCGCAGATCTATCACCTACCCTATGATCAAATCGATCGACTGGAGTTATACTTTACGCCTTCGAAAGAGGCCGCAGATTTTTTGCGGCAAATAGCGTTGCCGGTGTATTTCAGCTTTCCCTACGAGACGCCGAAAGGGTTTTTCGACTGGGACGGATTGTTTTCCGGTGCGGTCGTTCAAAATCTCGGACAACTCGGTCGAATCCGCGGCGAAGAAGTGGCGGGAGAGGGGTTAAATATCTTCAATCGATACAGCTTCGACTATTTTGCGGCCCGCGGCGCACTGATGCCGTCTTTGGAATGTACGCGGCGGCAACTGGAAGACTTTACGATGCGATTCGGCCATGCGGGCGAGATTTTGTATTACGGGTATCCTCGGGCGATGAATGCCGTGCACTGCCCCATGAGCCTAAAAAAAGGCTGCGGAGCGAACAGAAACTGCTCGATCTGCGGCTATCGAAAGGGCTATGCGCTCCTCGACGAAAAGCGCGTCCGCTTTCCCTTTAGAAGAGTGGGCGATATGACCGAGATCTACAACAGTCTGCCCATCTATCTCGGGGACCGCAGCGCGCAGCTGATGACGCTTTCACCCTCGGCACTAAAGATTCGCAGCCGACTGGGAGAAGATGTGCGCCCGATCATCGAAGAGGCGCGCCGCGTGATCGAAGGCGAGCGCCCGAAGGATCTCGCGGTGCAAGAATTTACCCGCGGCCATTGGAACAGAGGTATATTGGAGGTTTAGAGGAGGAGATATGGCGAGAAGTATAGAAGCCATCCTTGAATTTCACGAAATCGTAAAGCGTTTGTTGGATCTCGCGAGTTCCGATATCGGAAAAGCGCGCATTTTGAAGATGCGCTTCTCGCAAGACGCCGACGAGATCGAATATATGCAGAAAGAGACGCAAGAGGCGCTTTCGCTTCTGATCACGCGTGCGGCGCCGCCCTTATCCGGCGCCCGTTCGGTGGCAAAGGCCGCCCACTACGCCTCTCGCGGCGGGGTGCTCGGGATCGATGAAATCTTAAATATCGGCGATTCCCTGCGCGGCGTATCGCGCATTCGAAAGTATATGGACGGGTCCAAAGGGGAAGAGGAAGAGTTGCCCTTTCCCATTATCGGCGGCATGGTTTCGGCGCTTTGGAGTCGGGGAGAACTCCGCGAAGCGATCGAATCGACCATTGAATCGGAAGATAAAATTTACGACGACGCGACGCCGCAGCTCAAACAAATTCGCAGAAATCTCGCCGCCAAGCGATATTCCGTGCGGGAAAAACTCCAAAACATCCTCAATTCCCAAGATCTGCAGCAATCCCTGCAGGACTCCATTGTCACCGTGCGCGAGGGTCGATACGTCGTCCCCGTGCGCCACGACGCCCGCAATAAGGTCAAAGGCCTAGTGCACGATATGAGCGCCTCCGGGCAGACGGTATATGTGGAACCCATGGCGGTGGTCGAAGCCAATAACGAAATCCGCGCTTTGGAACTCAAGGAACGCGAAGAGATTCGCCGCATTCTCGAAGAGCTATCGGCAGAAATCGGCGCGTATCCCGAGGAATTTGCACAGAACGAGCAGATCTTCGGCGATCTGGATTTCGTCTTTGCCAAGGCAAAGCTGGCCTCGGAACAAAATGCGATATTTCCGTCCCTTTCCAAAGGCCGCTATACCAAACTCGTCGGCGCGCGCCATCCGTTGATCGATCCCAAAGACGTCGTTCCGCTCAGCTTGGAAGTGGGCGGGCAACATCAGGGTCTGATCATTACGGGACCGAACACCGGCGGGAAGACGGTCAGTTTGAAGACGTTGGGGGTTATGGTGCTTATGACCCAATACGGTCTGCATATTCCCGCCGAGCCGGGTACGGTGATGGGGATCTACGAAGGCGCATATGCGGACATCGGCGACGAGCAGAGCATAGAGCAGTCCCTTTCTACCTTTAGCAGCCATATGGTCCATATCGTCGATATATTGGGTACCATAAACGACAAAAGCCTCGTCCTCTTCGACGAGTTGGGCGCGGGGACCGACCCCACCGAAGGGGCGGCGCTCGCGTTGAGCATTATCGAATACGTACTGAAAAAGGGCGCGGTTTTTATGGCGACGACCCACTATACCCAACTCAAGCTCTATGCCCTGACCCGAGAAGGCGTACAAAATGCGTCGATGGAATTCGACGTCGACACCTTGTCGCCGACCTATAGGCTGATGGTCGGCGTGCCGGGAAAGAGTAATGCCTTCGAAATCTCGGCGCGCTTGGGGCTTTCCGACGAGGTGCTCGCCGGGGCGAAGGATTTTCTGGAAAAAGAAGACATCGCCTTCGAGGACGTGCTTACCACGCTCGACGAGCAGCGCACCCGACTGGAAAAGCAACAGGCGGAACTGGTACAATTAAGGGCGCAGTATCGGGAAGAGGCCGATAAAGCGGCGCGAATGCGAAAGAACTTGGAACGCGAGAGAGGTGCCATCCTCTCGAAAGCGCGGGACAAAGCGCATCGCATTGTGAAATCGGCGCGAGAAGATGCGGACCTCGCCGTATCGGAAATCCGCACGCTGAAGCGGGATCTGGAGCGCGAAGAAGCCCAGACCGTGCAGGAAGCACAGGATATCCTTAGAGAAAGCGATCGCCGTTTGCGATCCAAGGACCGCGGCATCGTACTGAAAAAAGCGAAAAATCCTGCCAAAAAGCTAAAACCCGGCGACACCGTCTATGCGGAATCGTTGGGTGTGACCGCCACTGTCTTGGAGGGGCCCGACGACAAGGGCAATGTGAGCATTCAGGCGGGGCTGATGAAAATGACGCTCCCCCGTGCCGCGCTGGTTCTTCGGGAAGAGGAGCCACAGACGCCCAATATAGGCGGCAAGCGAGAAAAATTTTCTCAAAACAAGTCCAAACACGTTAAGACGGAATTCGACATACGCGGAAAGACCTTCGAAGAAGCGAAATCCGTGCTCGAAAAGGCGATCGACGACGGGTATCTCGCCTCTTTGTCGTCGATTCGCATCATCCACGGAAAGGGCACCGGCCAACTCCGTAAAAAAGTAAAAGAATATCTTAGAAGGCACCCCTCTATCGGCAAAGAGGAGGATGCCGATCCCGCCGAAGGCGGAAGCGGTGTAACCGTCGCACATTTCAGATAGGAGAGCATATGATTGACTTTAAGAAAAATATAGTGGACGCATTGGCCGAAAATACCGGCCTCGAAGCGGCGGAAGTGGCGCAAAAAATCGAAATCCCGCCGGATCGGTCTATGGGAGACTACGCCTTCCCCGCCTTCAGTTTGGCAAAAGTGATGCGCAAAAACCCCAAGGCGATCGCAGAGGAATTGGCACAAAAGCTCGAAGGCTTAGAAGGCGTAGAGCGGATTCAGGTGGCGGGGCCCTATCTCAACTTTATCGTCGACGGAAAAGCCTTGGCCGCCACCACTCTACAAGCGGTGCGAGAAGAGGGCGAAGACTTTTCCAAATCGGATCTTGGGAAGGGAAAGACCGTGGTCATCGACTATTCTTCGCCCAATATCGCAAAGCCCTTCCACATCGGACATATCCGTACGACCGTAATCGGCGATTCCATCAAGAGAATCTATCGCCATCTCGGCTACACCGTAGAGGCGGTCAACCACTTGGGCGATTATGGGACACAATTCGGCATGATGATCGAAGCCTATAAACTCTGGGGCGATCGAGATGTCATCGAAGCAAACCCCATCCCCGAATTGGTAAAACTCTATGTGCGGATCAATGCCGAAGCAAAAGACGAGCCGGACCTGTTGGATCGCTCTCGGGAATGGTTCCGAAAGCTGGAAAACGGCGATCCCGAAGCCGTAAGTCTCTGGGAGTGGTTCCGAGAAGTCAGCCTCGAAGAATTTAAGCGCGTCTACGAAATGCTCGACATCGACTTCGATTCCTATCGCGGCGAAAGCTTCTACACCGACCTGATGCCCGCCACCGTAAAGGAAATGGAAGAGACCGGCGTATTGGTCGAAGATAAGGGCGCCAAGATCGTCGATTTGGAATCGTACGGTCTGCCGCCGGCAATCATCCTAAAAAGCGACGGCTCTACGATCTATATCACCCGCGACATCACCACCGCTATTTTCCGAAAACAAGAATACGACTTTTACAAGAATCTCTATGTGGTCGGCTCGCAGCAGATCCTCCACTTTCAACAGATGAAGGCGATCCTTGACAAGATGGGAAAAGACTGGGCGAAAGATTGCGTGCACATTCCCTTCGGCATGGTGGGGCTCAAAGAGGGTACGCTGTCTACGAGAAAGGGCAATGTCGTCTATTTGGAAGACGTGTTGAACCGCGCCGTTTCGAAGGTGGACGAGATCCTCAAAGAGCGGGAAGAAAAGATCGGTGCACCCATGGAAAACCGCGAAACCCTCGCCCGGCAGGTGGGGATCGGCGCCGTCAAGTTCCAAGAGCTGTTTAACCAACGGATCAAAGACTATACCTTCGATTGGGATCGCACCCTGAGCTTTGAGGGAGAGACAGGGCCCTATGTGCAATACACCCATGCCCGCATGAATTCTCTGCTGAAAAAGGGCGATTTCAAAATCGATGCCGCCGTCGACACCGATTTGCTCAAAGAAGAGGAAGAGCGGGAGCTATTGCAGAAACTTTACGGATTCCGCCAAGTCATCGTCGACAGCCACGAGAAGTGCGAACCCTATTTGATTACGCGCTATAGCGTCGATTGTGCAAAGACGTTCAATAAGTACTATACGAACACGCCGATCCTCGTAGAGGACGAGGTGCTGCGCAACACCAGATTGCTGTTGATCTACGGCACAAAGAACATGATCCGCATCGGCTTGGGCCTGTTGGGCATACAGGCACCGGATGCGATGTAGAAAAAAGGAGGCGGCGGCCTCTTTTTTATTGGAGGAACCATGAAAGGACTACTCGTCGCTCAAAACGCGAGCTATGTGCATACCAATCTCGCCGTGCGCCTGCTTCGAGAACAGCTGCACAAAGACATATCGATACTCGAGATGACCGTAAACGAAGACCTGCACCGCAGAATCGGAAAAATTTTGCTCGCGGCGCCGGACTATATCCTCTACTCCGCCTACATTTGGAACTGGACAGACATTCAAAGAATCGGCGAATATATTCGAAAAGCAGACCCGCATATCGCGCAATATGTGGGCGGGCCCGAGGTCAGTTACGACGTCGAAGAGCGGCTCAGAAACGAAGATTGGATCGACGGAATTCTTCGCGGGGAAGGGGAAAACACCATAGGCGCCCTGGTAGAATGTATCGAGGGGAGGCGGGGGCGATCCGAGGTTGCCGGCCTCGCCTATCGGGAAGGGGAAGAAGTCCGAGTCAACCCGCTCCCCGCATACGCGAGCGATCTGAACGCGCTCATTCCCGCAAGCTATACGGAATCCATGAAAAACCGCATCCTCTACTATGAGAGCATGCGGGGCTGTCCATATCACTGCAGCTATTGCCTGTCCTCCGAAGGCGGTCGCATTCGGTATCGGGATGTAAAGAAGATAAAAGAAGATATGCGCGAAATATTTGCCACGGGCACCAAACTGATCAAATTCGTCGATCGTTCCTTTCACATTGACCCCGCTCGTTCCGTCGAGATCATCGACTTTTTTTCCGAGGAATCGCCGGCGGATACGGGTATTCATTTTGAAATGAACCTGGAGCACTTAGATCGCGAAGTCGCAAAACATATCAATGCGGCGCCTGCGGGCAAATTTCAAATAGAAGCGGGAATACAGTCTGTAAATCCCGTCGTCAACGCCGCCATCCATCGGAAAACGGATATCGATGCCGTGGGGCGGGCACTACAAATGCTCGATACAGAAAAGACCCACATCCATCTGGATCTGATCGTCGGCCTGCCCCATGAGGATTTGGAGAGCTTTCTCGCGGGATTTGATCGCGTCGCCAAATTGGGCGCGCAAAAAATACAGATCGGTTTTTTAAAGCTCCTGCGCGGCACGGAGTTAAGGCGCCGGGCGGAAGAATTCGGCATCGTATATGAATCGACCCCGCCATATGAAGTCATAGCAACGGCGGATTTTTCGGCGCGCGAAGTGATTTTGCTCCGAAATTTTGCGACAGCGGTAGAAAATTATTACGACGAAGCCCGTTTTCGGGAGGTGTACCATGCCGTACAGAAAAAAGGAACCCCTCCTTCTCAATTCTATTTGGGCATTGCGCAAAAATTACAAGACGATGCGCATCGACGTCTGTTCCGGGGACGCGACGGCAAATACCGATTTTTGCATAGGCATCTGAACGAAAAATACGGGAGAGATGCGCCACTCTACGATGCCCTTAAAAAAGACTTCTACCGCAATGAAGACCGCTATATCGGACATGTGCTCGGCATCGAGGATCCGGAACTTTCAAAAAATGAGGTCATCGAATTTCTGAAACGGAATCCCGAATTCGCTTCCGATCGCAACCCACACAAAGCGGCGAAGCGGGTGCGTGGCGTTCGCCTAGCGAATACAAAGCGCTACTATCTTTATACAGACGGCAAATACATCAGACATTTCGACGAAAGGCGGTAACGATGGACACGAAAAAATACTTCGGCTCCTGGTACGACGAACTCGGTTTTTTAGAACTGAAAGACGAAACGGCGCCCCTTGCGGCTGCCCTAAGCGGCGCGCCGATCCCGATGCTGGAAAAAGACATCGTCCGAGAAATCCTACATCCGGACGCAAAAGACGTACTCGATGCCGAGCGAATTTTTACCGCTATGTGCATCGTCATCGGCTTGGACCCCAAATTCCCGTATCGCGATACCTATCTCGCATTTATGCAAAGAAATCCCGACGAAGCCGTGGCGGCTATACAACGGCGGATGAACGCAGCACTCGAAAGCGAAAATGCCGAACTCCTATGCCTTCTCGCCCGCGCCAAAGAGGCTATGCGGGGAAATCGAGCCGATATGCTCGAGACCACCTATGCCATGGAGGCCCTTTACAATGCCTATTGGGAAAACGGGGAAGCGGAATTTGCCGCCGATCTCGTCAAAGAAATCTCCGATCGATACGAAGCCATGCTCGCCGAAAAAACCGATGACGCCGCTGCCAACGCCGGACTCGCGCGCATTTCCGAGGCGAGGGGACAGTATTTGAAAGCGAAATTGCTTTTTGAGAAGGCCCTCGGGGGCGAAGCGGCAGAAGAGTGGAAGGATGGCATTCGAAAAGAGGTTCTCCGGCTCGAGGACCCCGCCGCCTTGGAGGCGGCAGAGACCTATCTGCATTACGGAAAGTTTTCCGATGCCCTAGCCGCCGTAGAAAAAGTGCGTTCTCGCGATACCGATCCCGCGCGGCAGGAAAAAATCGCGGGGATGGCCTATTACGGCATGGGCGCGTACGAAAACGCCATATTGCATCTCGAAGAGGCCCTGCATTACGGGGAGGATTCCGCCGTAGAAAACGACCTCGCCATCGCACTCGCCGCAAGCGGCCGCGAAGAAGATGCCGTAATGCGCCTCAGTGCGCTATTGGAACGAGAGCCGGAGAACCGAACCGCACTTATGAACCGCGGCATTCTCTATTATAGGAAGAAAGACTATGCGGCGGCGCGAATCGACTTTGAAGCGGCGTATCGATTAGAGGCAGACGCGGCGCTTTGGGAGCTGATTCAAGAAACCGAGAAAAACGAACGACACCCGGATTTGCGGTGATTGTATGGAAAATGTAAAAACCATCTTGACTTTGTAAAAGACCGTTAGTATAATAATAAAGTCATCTGAACGGCGGGCAAATCCGCCTTCGGCAGGAAAAAAGAAATCGAGAAGATTTCAATTTTCCATTGACAAGAGTTTACATCCGATGTAAACTATATAAGTCGTCTCGTGAGAGAAAGCGAGCGTAAACAAAACTTAACAAAGTTTTAAAAAACGCTTGACAAAGTCTTTTCGAGAAGATATACTAAATAAGCTGCTTCACCGAAGCGGCACATTGAACCAAGTTAATTAAATGGTATAAGAGAATAAACCATAACACATCTAAGCTTAAAGCGGAAACACAGTCAGTGAATCCGAGTTAGGCAAACTCAAAAGTTTTTATTGAGAGTTTGATCCTGGCTCAGGACGAACGCTGGCGGCGCGCCTAACACATGCAAGTCGAGCGATGAACCTCTTCGGATCCCTTCGGGGTGAAGAAGAGCGGATTAGCGGCGGACGGGTGAGTAACGCGTGAGGAACCTGCCTCTCACAACGGGATAGCCTCGGGAAACCGGGATTAATACCGTATGAGACCACAGTAACGCCTGTTACAGTGGTTAAAGTCACAGCGGTGAGAGATGGCCTCGCGTCTGATTAGCTAGTTGGTGGGGTAACGGCCTACCAAGGCTGCGATCAGTAACCGGCCTGAGAGGGTGAACGGTCACATTGGAACTGAGACACGGTCCAAACTCCTACGGGAGGCAGCAGTGGGGAATCTTGCACAATGGGGGCAACCCTGATGCAGCGACGCCGCGTGAGCGATGAAGGCTTTCGAGTCGTAAAGCTCTGTCCTATGGGAAGATAATGACGGTACCATAGGAGGAAGCCCCGGCTAACTACGTGCCAGCAGCCGCGGTAATACGTAGGGGGCGAGCGTTGTCCGGAATTACTGGGCGTAAAGGGTTCGCAGGCGGCTCGGCAAGTCCGATGTAAAAGGCGAAGGCTTAACCTTCGTAAGCATCGGAAACTGTCGAGCTTGAGTGAAGGAGAGGCAAGTGGAATTCCTAGTGTAGCGGTGGAATGCGTAGATATTAGGAGGAATACCGGTGGCGAAGGCGACTTGCTGGACTTCAACTGACGCTGAGGAACGAAAGCGTGGGTAGCAAACAGGATTAGATACCCTGGTAGTCCACGCTGTAAACGATGAGTGCTAGGTGTCGGGGGTCAAACCTCGGTGCCGTCGTTAACACAATAAGCACTCCGCCTGGGGAGTACGTGCGCAAGCATGAAACTCAAAGGAATTGACGGGGACCCGCACAAGCAGCGGAGCATGTGGTTTAATTCGAAGCAACGCGAAGAACCTTACCGGGACTTGAAATATTGTCGCCAATTTTAGAGATAAAATGTTTTCTTCGGAAACGGCAATACAGGTGGTGCATGGTTGTCGTCAGCTCGTGTCGTGAGATGTTGGGTTAAGTCCCGCAACGAGCGCAACCCTTACTTTCAGTTGCCAGCGCATTATGGCGGGAACTCTGGAAGGACTGCCGATGATAAATCGGAGGAAGGTGGGGATGACGTCAAATCATCATGCCCTTTATGTCCCGGGCTACACACGTGCTACAATGGTCGGTACAGAGGGCAGCGAGACAGCGATGTTAAGCGAATCTCAAAAAGCCGATCCCAGTTCGGATTGCAGGCTGCAACTCGCCTGCATGAAGTCGGAGTTGCTAGTAATCGCGGATCAGAATGCCGCGGTGAATGCGTTCCCGGGTCTTGTACACACCGCCCGTCACACCATGGGAGTTGGCAATACCCGAAGCCAGCGAGCCAACCGCAAGGAGGCAGCTGTCGAAGGTAGGGTTAATGACTGGGGTGAAGTCGTAACAAGGTAGCCGTATCGGAAGGTGCGGCTGGATCACCTCCTTTCTAAGGAAAACGGCCCTCGCCTGCGGGCGAGGCGCCATAAAGATGGTTACTTCTCTTATACCTTTAATTATATATGGACCTGTAGCTCAGCTGGTTAGAGCGCACGCCTGATAAGCGTGAGGTCGGTGGTTCGAGTCCACCCAGGTCCACCACACATCTTCGGATGTGCATTGAACCTTGACAATCACATACACAATCAACGAGAACATCGTAAGAATCAAATCTTCAAATTTTTTAAGATTACAATTTCAACGATTGGATCAAAACAGATCAATTTAGGTCAAGTTAGAAAGAGCATCCGGTGGATGCCTTGGCACCAAGAGCCGATGAAGGACGCGATAAGCTGCGAAAAGCTGTGGGGAGTGGCAAATACACTTTGATCCACAGATTTCCGAATGGGGAAACCCCCTTTGATAGCCTCAAAGGATTCTAAGGTCAATTCATAGCCTTAGGAGGGAATACCGGGGGAACTGAAACATCTAAGTACCCCGAGGAAAAGAAAGAAACCTCGATACCCTAAGTAGCGGCGAGCGAACGGGGTAGAGCCCGAATTGAGATACGGAAGTGACGACGAGTAGAATCGCCTGGGAAGGCGAACCGTAGGGGGTAACAGTCCCGTATACGAAGAAGTCACAACCACTCTAAACGAGTACCACAGGGCACGTGAAACCCGGTGGGAATACAGGGGGACCACCCCCTAAGGCTAAATACTCCTTGGTGACCGATAGCGCATAAGTACCGTGAGGGAAAGGTGAAAAGAACCCCGGGAGGGGAGTGAAATAGAATCTGAAACCGGATGTTTACAAGCAGCGAAAGTGGCTTCGGCCACGATCGTGTACTTTTTGTAGAACGGGCCAGCGAGTTATGTTCTACGGCAAGGTTAAGGTGTGCTGCACCGTAGCCGTAGCGAAAGCGAGTCTGAACAGGGCGAAGAGTCGTAGGGCATAGACCCGAAACCGTGTGATCTATCCATGGGCAGAGTGAAGTTGCCGTAAAAGGCAATGGAGGCTCGAACCGGGTAGCGTTTAAAAGCTATCGGATGACCTGTGGATAGGGGTGAAAAGCCAAACGAACGCGGAGATAGCTGGTTCTCCTCGAAATAGCTTTAGGGCTAGCCTGGAAGGGAGTGTCTCGGGGGTAGAGCACTGAATGGTCAAGGGACTTTACCAAGTTACCGCGACCTATCAAACTCCGAATACCGAAGACATATCCTCCGGAGTCAGACTATGTGGGATGAGCTTCATAGTCGAAAGGGAAACAACCCAGACCACCGTCTAAGGTCCCAAAATTCGTGTTAAGTGGAAAAGGATGTGGAGTTACTGAGACAACTAGGATGTTGGCTTAGAAGCAGCCATACATTGAAAGAGTGCGTAATAGCTCACTAGTCAAGTGACCCTGCGCCGAAAATAACCGGGGCTAAACACGATACCGAAGCCGTGGAATCAAAGGATTGGTAGAGGAGCATTGTGTGCGCTGTGAAGCAAAAGCTGTAAGGCATTGTGGAGTGCACAGAAGAGAGAATGCTGGCATGAGTAGCGAGAGGGGAGTGAGAATCTCCCCCGTCGAAAACCTAAGGTTTCCTGAGGAAGGCTCGTCCACTCAGGGTAAGTCGGGACCTAAGGCGAGGCCGAAAGGCGTAGTCGATGGACAACAGGTGGAAATTCCTGTACCGGCGATCGCAATGAAGAAGTGGGGACGCAGAAGGATACGCGCAGCGCCCAGTTGGTGTGGCGTGCAAGCACAAAGGATGGAAAGTAGGCAAATCCGCTTTCCGGAGTCTGAAGTGTGATGCGGATCGAAAATAAGTAGAGAAGGAGCCGACTCCAAGCTGCCGAGAAAAGCCACTATTCGCGTAAGCCGCCCGTACCGTAAACCGACACAGGTAGGTGAGGAGAGAATCCTAAGACGAGCGGAAGAACCTTTGTTAAGGAACTCGGCAAAATGACCCCGTAACTTCGGGAGAAGGGGAGCCATGGCAACATGGCCGCAGTGAAAAGGCCCAAGCGACTGTTTACCAAAAACACAAGTCTCTGCGAAGTCGAAAGACGAAGTATAGGGGCTGACACCTGCCCGGTGCCGGAAGGTTAAGGGAACAAGTTAGCGCAAGCGAAGCTTAGAACTGAAGCCCCGGTAAACGGCGGCCGTAACTATAACGGTCCTAAGGTAGCGAAATTCCTTGTCGGGTAAGTTCCGACCCGCACGAAAGGTGTAACGATTTGGGCACTGTCTCAACAAAGGATCCGGTGAAATTGTAGTAGCGGTAAAGATGCCGCTTACCCACGACAGGACGGAAAGACCCCATGGAGCTTTACTGCAGGCTGATATTGGATTTTGGAATGAACTGTACAGGATAGGTGGGAGACTATGAGCGGAGCACGCCAGTGTTTCGGGAGTCGCCCTTGGGATACCACTCTATTCATTCTAGAATTCTAACCTACTTCCGTGAATCCGGAAGAGGGACACTGCCAGTCGGGCAGTTTGACTGGGGCGGTCGCCTCCCAAAGAGTAACGGAGGCGTTCAAAGGTTTCCTCAGCACGGTCGGAAATCGTGCGTAGAGTGCAAAGGCAAAAGGAAGCTTAACTGCGAGAGCGACAACTCGAGCAGATGCGAAAGCAGGACTTAGTGATCCGGTGGTACCGCGTGGAAGGGCCATCGCTCAACGGATAAAAGCTACCCTGGGGATAACAGGCTTATCTCCCCCAAGAGTCCACATCGACGGGGAGGTTTGGCACCTCGATGTCGGCTCGTCTCATCCTGGGGCTGAAGCATGTCCCAAGGGTTGGGCTGTTCGCCCATTAAAGAGGCACGCGAGCTGGGTTCAGAACGTCGTGAGACAGTTCGGTCCCTATCCGTCGTGGGCGTAGGAAATTTGAGAGGATCTGTCCTTAGTACGAGAGGACCGGGATGGACAAACCGCTGGTGCATCAGTTGTCATGCCAATGGCACGGCTGAGTAGCTAAGTTTGGACGGGATAAGCGCTGAAAGCATCTAAGCACGAAGCCCACCTCGAGATGAGATTTCCCTCAATGATAAGACCCCTTGTAGCCTACGAGGTTGATAGGTCTCAGGTGTAAGTACAGCAATGTATGTAGCTAAGAGATACTAATCGGTCGAAGACTTGACCAAGATAGTTGATTGTGTAGTGATTGTAGGTTGTCCGGTGACAACAGCAAGAGGGACACACCTGTTTCCATACCGAACACAGAAGTTAAGCCTCCTAACGCCGATGGTACTTGGTTGGTAACGACCCGGGAGAGTAGGAAATTGCCGGACAGAAGATTTATCTTCTTCTGAATTAAATAGAATGGTATAGCCAATGAATCTTATAATCTTAGGTAGCTCAATGGTGGAGCAACCGGCTGTTAACCGGTAGGTTGTGGGTTCGAGTCCCACCCTGAGAGCCATAAGCCGGGGTGGCGGAATTGGCAGACGCACAGGACTTAAAATCCTGCGGTCGTTGAGATCGTACCGGTTCGATTCCGGTCCTCGGCACCAAAAGGATAGTCCATCAGCAAATTACTATCGCGGGATGGAGCAGTCTGGTAGCTCGTCGGGCTCATAACCCGAAGGTCGTAGGTTCAAATCCTGCTCCCGCTACCATTTTATTTTTCTTGAATAAGGCGGTGTAGCTCAGTTGGCTAGAGCATACGGTTCATACCCGTAGTGTCAGCAGTTCAAATCTGTTCACCGCTACCATACTGGCCCCGTGGTCAAGCGGTTAAGACACCGCCCTTTCACGGCGGTTACCCGGGTTCGAATCCCGGCGGGGTCACCATGTATGGGCGCTTAGCTCAGTTGGGAGAGCATCTGCCTTACAAGCAGGGGGTCATAGGTTCGAGCCCTATAGCGCCCACCATACATTACTACAAGTGTTATTATGGCCTGGTAGTTCAGTTGGTTAGAATGCCAGCCTGTCACGCTGGAGGTCGTCGGTTCGAGCCCGATCCAGGTCGCCATCTACTTATATAAGTAAATATGGAGGAGTTCCCGAGTTGGCCAAAGGGGACGGACTGTAAATCCGTTAGCTCAGCTTTCAGTGGTTCGAATCCACTCTCCTCCACCAAATATGCGGAAGTGGCTCAGTGGTAGAGCATCGCCTTGCCAAGGCGAGGGTCGCGAGTTCGAATCTCGTCTTCCGCTCCATATGTACCTCTAGCTCAGCTGGATAGAGCGTTTGGCTACGGACCAAAAGGTCAGGGGTTCGAATCCTCTGAGGTACGCCAAAGAAGCCTTGAAACTACAATGTTTCAGGGCTTTTTTGTGTGCTTCTTTCTCGTTCGAAGATGGTAAAGATCGAAAAAACATATAACATCCTACTCCGAACTGTGTAAATCCTCTTTGTGAAAGTTCGCAGGCGTCGTATAATAGAAGAAGACTATTTACGCGTGAGACGTCGAGAAAACAAAGGAGTAGATCGAGATGGGCGAGAACAAAACATCGGATGCGCAAATTGCAGCTTCCAGGCGCTGGGAAAAGAAGAATCCGGAACGTACCCGCTATTTGGCCGGGCGGCGTGCGGCCAGATCTTTTATTCGAACAAAGGCGACGCTGGAAGACCTGGACGAGCTTATGGAAATTATGCAGGCCAGAAGAGAAATGTTGAAAGACGAATAAAATAGGACTTCGGTCCTTTTTTTATTGCGTTCTTGCAGATAAGCCATTCGGTGCAATATCGCGCGTACGTTCTGAATTTGGTGTAGGGGCGGGAATGATAAGAATTTCCATGATATAATAAGGTTTCGAATGGATCTGTTTTGAAGTCGGGTATACTTATACGAGAGGTGTTATTATGAAAAAGACCAATGCGCTCAGACTTTTGGATCTCGAGGAAATTTCATATGAAACACTGGAATATGATTCGAATGCGGAAGTCGACGGCGTTCAAATCGCGGCTTTAAACGATTTGCCGCCACAAAAGGTCTTTAAGACGCTGGTGGCAGAGGGAAAGGACAAGAACTACTTTGTCTTCGTGATTCCCGTCTCGGAGGAATTGGATTTGAAAAAAGCGGCGCGCGTCACCGATGAAAAGAAGATGGAAATGCTGCCGGTGAAGAAGCTGACGGCCCTTACGGGCTATGTGCGCGGCGGCTGTTCTCCGGTGGGAATGAAAAAAGAGTTTCCCACCTGGATCCACAAGTCGGCCGAAGCGTATGAAGAGATCTATGTAAGCGCCGGCAAAAAGGGACTTCAGATGCGAATCTCGCCGCAGGATTTGGCCCGTGTCGCAAAAGCGGACTTTGCAGATTTGACGAAAGAGGGGAACTAATGGAAATCAATAATCGTTTTGAGATTTGGAAATCTTTGCCCACCGTATCTCCCGAGGATCGGGAGCGGCTGATAGAAATGGACGAAGCGGAAAAAGCGGATAGCTTTTACCGGGAATTGCAATTCGGGACGGCGGGTCTGCGCGGTAAGCTGGGCCCGGGCACCAACCGCATGAACGAACAGGTGATTGCGCGGGCGACGTTGGGGCTCGCCAAAGTGATCGAAAGCCGCGGGGAAGCAGCAAAGCATAGAGGTGTCGCGATCGCCTGGGACATCCGCCATCGCAGCGAGATGTTTATGCGCGTAGCGGCAGACGTACTCGCATCGCGCGGTATCCGTGTGCATATCTTTAGCGGCATTCGCCCCACGCCCATGCTCTCATTTGCCGTTCGCGCGCTGCATACCCAGGCGGGGATCGTGATTACCGCAAGCCATAACCCCAAGGAATACAACGGTTATAAGGTATATTGGGAAGAAGGATCGCAGATTCGAGATGCCATCGCCGACGAGATTTCCGGTGAAATCGAAAAACTCGACTATGATGTCACCGTGGACAAAACCTTCGAGGAATACCAAGCGGACGGTCTGATCCTTACGATCCCCAAAAATGTGGAGGATCGCTATTACGACCTCACGCTCTCCAAGGCGATTGAAGACGATATCGATAAGGAAATCGACATCGTATATACCCCTCTGAACGGGACCGGAAATCTTCCGGTGCGTCGGGTGTTAAAGGAACGGGGATTTCATAAAGTGCATTTGGTGGAGGAACAGACCAATCCGGACCCGAATTTTACGACGGTGGGCTACCCGAATCCCGAAGATGTGCACGCCTTTGAGTATGCGATGAAACTCGGCGAAGCGGTCGATGCGAATATCTTGATCGCCACCGATCCGGACTGCGACCGGGTTGCGATAGTGGTGCGCAATGAACACGGCGGTTTTGTACCCCTCAACGGAAACCAAACCGGCGCGTTGCTCTTGGAATATATCCTATCCAGACGGAGCGAAAAGGGCGATTTGCCGAAGAACGCCGCCGTGGTGAAGAGCATCGTGACCGGCGAATTGGGTACGAGAATCTGTGAAAAATACGGCGTGCCCATGTTCAATACGCTGACCGGCTTTAAAAACATCTGTGCCCTCGCCAACGAATGGGATCACACCGGGGAATATACCTTCCTATTCGGCTATGAAGAAAGCATTGGATATGTCTACGGCGATCACGTGCGGGACAAGGATGCCGTGGTGACCACGATGATGATCGTAGAGATGGCCGCCTATTATGCGAGAAGGGGAAAGACCTTGGGCGAGGTTCTCGAGGATCTTTACCGCGAACACCACTTCCACGGGGAGCACTTGATGTCGGTCGTAAAAGAAGGACAGGCGGGGCAGGAACAGATTGCGAATATTATGAAAGATCTGCGCACGCGCCCCATCGAATGTATCGGCGATATCGCAGTCGAAGGCGTGGTGGACTACCGCGACGGAATCGAAAAGATCGGCGCGAGCGACGTGTTGGAATACCATATGGCCGACGGTAGCCGCTTTTATGTGCGTCCCTCCGGAACAGAGCCGAAGATCAAGCTCTATATCTATACGACGGATGCAGACGCGCAGGTGGCGAGGGAGAAAATCGATTGGATACGGTCTGCAATCACCGATCGATTTGACGGCAAGCAATGATTCTGGTTGTAGATCCCTGCCCCTATCTGGAGCGCAAGATTACCGGGCAGGATTTCCCCAAGTCCCGCGTGAGCTATGCGGATTCTCAGCAGACGAGACCCGCGGGGTACGGCGCGGATATGTGTGAACTGGCGGCGGACATGAACGAATCCGTGCGTCTGATTACCTTCTTGGGCGGGAATGCCGGCGATCGCTTTGAGACTTTATTCGTCTCTCGCGGCGGCGATGTGATCAGAGAGCCTTTACGCGACGAGACCCAGGAGTGCTTTATTCTGGAAGAAAAATATAAGTCGACGCAGATCTTTACCAAAGAGCCACGCATTACCCGAGAAAGCGTCTTGGACTTCTACGAGCGCTATGCCAAGGAAGTGGCGGAAAGCGACGTCGTGGCGATTACGCGGGACCGCAGGCGGGATGAGGGGGAAGCGATGAAGTTGCCCCTGATCCGCTACGCCCGTAAAAAATCGAAGCCCGTCGTCGTCCTCTGCGACCATACGGACGACATCGACGATCTCGTGGAGGCACGGCCCTTCGGAATCGTCATCGACCGTTTTGCCCTTTCCAAACTCACGGGCAAGAACATGCAATTTATAGGCGATGTATCCAAGGCCTTAAAATCGCTGTTTCAAGAACGCATTCCGCTGATTCTCGTTACCGGGAGCGACAAAGGGGCGATTTTGTTCTTCCGCGGCGAATTTTTTCACGGCAAGCATGAAACGGAAGAGATCGAGTTCGACGAACACAATGCGCTGTTCGCCATGGCGACCGGCATCCTGCGCAATTACGATGCGCGCATGATCTTAAAACTGTCGCTTGCAGCGGCAAAAAGTACGGACGACTCGGAATTTGTCGACATTAAATCGGATATGAATCGAATCGAAGTCAGAAAAATGGAGGTATGATATGGATTTTAATTTGCGAAGAGAAGATGCGGTATTTTTGTTTATCGACATCCAGGACAGCCTTTCGAAGGTGATCGATCGAGAAGAACGCTTAAAAAAGAATGCCGGCATATTGGCGGATACCGCAGAAATTATGCAGATTCCTTCTGTATTTACGACGCAGTACAAAAAGGGCCTGGGCGATTTTAACGAAGAAATTCGAAATAAGGTCAAGGATGCGGAGGATTTCGACAAAAAATCGTTCTCTTGCCTCTTAGACGACGAAATCGCCGCCTTTTTCGACGAAAAGAAGCCGAAACAAGTCATCGTCTCCGGCATGGAAGCGCATATCTGCGTATTGATGACGGTACGGGATCTGATTGCGCGCGGCATCGACGTGTATGTCGCATCGGATGCGATCGGATCGCGCGATCCCGAATCGGCACTGTATGCCGCAGAAGAAATGCGCCAAATGGGTGCCGCCGTGCGTCCCACAGAGACCATACTCTTCGACTTGAATTCCGTATCGGGCACGGATGAGTTTAAAGCCGTTCAAAAACTGATCAAATAATGCGGTTTTTGCATACGGCAGATCTGCACTTGGGGCGCTCCTTTCCCTTTACGGACTCTGCCTTGCGGGCAGTGGGAAAGCGGGATCGCTTTGAGACGTTTCGCAATATTCTGCGCCGCGCCGACCGATACGAGGCGGAGTATGTGTTTTTGGTGGGCGATATTTTCGAACAAAAGAAGATCAGTCGAGAAGAAGTAGATTTTGCCCTTGCCGAGATGGCGAATTGTTCGGCGACGATCCTATTGCTCCTCGGCAATCACGATTTTACCCTCTATCCGTATCTGACGGAGCGGGTGCCCGAAAATGTCTATCTCTTTAACCAAGAGGGCTCCGATGTGTTTACCGACGAAAGGCATCGCATCGATTTTCACGGCGTAAGCTGGTCGAGGGATAGCCACCACAAGATTCTCGAAATCGATCCGACGGGGCTGCGGGAAGGGTTTCGCCATGTGCTTTTGCACCACGGAAACTGGACCGGCGGAGACGGCTACTTTCCCGTGGATGCAAATATATTGCCGTATTTCGACTATATCGCCCTGGGGCATGTGCACAAGCCGATTCTCTATGAAAACAAATTGCAGATGTGCGGCACGCCCGAACCCTTGGATCACACCGACCGCGGCCGTTTGGGCATCGTCTCCGGCGCGCTCACCGATCATCTCGAGACGGAATATATTTCCTTGGCGCGACGTTCTGTGATCGGCGAAAATTTTCACCGAAGGGGCGACGCGGACGACGAGGCGATTTTACGGCGGGTGCGCGAATTTTCTGACGACGGAACCCGGATCTATACGATTGCGATAACCGGCGCCTATAGCGGTGTCTTTGACGCGTCGATTCGCGCGACGCTCGAGGAGATGGAGATTCCCTATGAAATTCGCTGGGCACGGGATCTGCCGAAGATCGTAAAGGCATTGGAGAAGCGACATGCGAACGATCAATTTGGTACGTTTTTAGAGAAGGTGAAGGCGCATCCCATGGACGACGACCTGCGAGAGCGGGTATACGATTTGGGGATCCGCGCGGTGTTGGGGGACGAGTATGATTCATAAATTGGAAATGCGCGACTTCGGCATGTTTCACGAAGAAACCGTATATTTCGACGAAGGGTTTCAGCTCCTCGCCGGGGATAACGAGTCCGGCAAGTCCACCATGGTAATGTGTATTCGCGCCCTTCTCTACGGTTTCTCCAAAGACAGTTTGCATATGCGGCGCTATAGCGAAGCGTACGATCTGTATTTTCCCAAGGATCGCAACCGCTATGCCGCCGCCATGGAACTGTCGGTGGCGGGCAAACGCTATTGTATCGAGCGCAATTTTCTGAAGGAGAACGAACGGCTAAATATCATTTCTCTGGACGACAATCGGGTCCTCGGCGATAACGAGGAATTGTATCGATACTCTAAAATTCCACAACCGGGCGCTCTGTTCTGGGGACTTTCCCAGGACGACTTTATGCGCTTTTTTTGTTTGGAGGATCTACGACTCTACAGCGCGGCCGACATCTTTAGTCGCATCGAGGAAGCAAAAAATTATTTAACCACCGGTTCCTATGCCGTGGATATGGCAAAAGCCTATGCGTATCTGGACAAAGAAGAGCGCGCGCTGGGAACGGAGCGTGCGAAGAAATCTCCGGTGGGAGAAAATCGAGAAAACATACGAAGTCTCGAGGCGGATATCGCGCGCAAGAAGGCCGAAGAGAACCGCCTACGAGAAGACATAGCCCGAAAAGAGGCACTCGCCGATCGGCTGAGTTCCTTAAAGCGCGAAGAGCGGCAGTTGAACGACAAGAAATACTTTTTGCCGCAGCTCGAGCGCGCTATGGGCGAGGTAGCAGTCTTGGATCGCCAGTTGGCGGCCAATGAAAAGGAGATCGACCGCTTTGAGTCGATGCAGAAGCGGACCGCCTTTTCGGATTCGCGCTTGCTGCGATACTTTGTGATCGCCTCTCTTGCGGCGACCGCGGTGACGCTTCTTTTGTTTGTCAACGAGATTTCGATTTGGAGTCTGGGCGTTCTCCTAACGGGCGCAGTGTCTCTTATCACGTTGGGCATATTCGGCATGCGGCAACGCACCAAAAAGCGCATTCGCCTCTATCACGAATGCTATATGAAGAGAGATCGCCTTTTGATGGAAAAAGACGCCATCTTCCAATGGTTTGATCCCCATTTGGAGCGGGAGTTTGAAATGGAATTGCTTCTGGACGCGATGACGACGTATGCGGCACATCTGAAGGGATTGCCGGATCGTAGCGCCGAAGTGGCACAAGCGGTAGAAAATACACAGCGCACCATCGGCCAGCTAGAAGGACAATTGAAACGAGAGAATGCGATTGCCGCCGAGCGCCGTAAAAAAGAAGAAGATTATGCCGAAGAACTGGCGCAGAAGGCCCATTTGGAGCGGGAACTCGAAGCGATCGAGATGACCAGAACTCTGCTCGAAGAAGCGGAGGCCGGGGATCGCGAGGCATTTCTCGCCGATATGCTCGAAAAAGCGGGCGAATATCTCTATACGCTATCCGATGGCCGTTACGGAAAAATCCTGATGGGAGACGGCGAATTTTCGGTGATAGACGCGTGGGGTGCGAGTTTTTATGAGGCGCAGTTAAGTCGGTCGACGGCGCATATTTTGGTCATGGCGCTCCGCTTTGCCGCATTGGAGCGAATGGACGCATCCATTCCCATGGTTTTAGACGATGTATTCGTCTACGCGGACGGCAGGCGAAAGACAAAGATATATTCGGTATTGGAGTCGCTCGAAAGACAGTGCATTTGTCTGACGACGACAGAAGCGGAAACAGAAAGGGGAAAGGATTGATCTGGGCCCTGGGGGATCTCCATTTGGACTATAAAAAAGAAAAGCCGATGGATGTTTTCGGCAAGGACTGGGAGGATCACGAGGAGCGGATTTTTGACGCTTGGAAAGAACGGGTGCGACCGGAGGACATCGTCCTTTTGGTGGGAGACATCTCGTGGGCGCTCAAGTTGGAAGAAGGGGAAAAAGACCTTCGAAGGCTGGAAACGCTCCCCGGCACCAAAATCTGCATCAAGGGAAACCACGATTACTGGTGGTCCTCTTTAAAGAAAATGTACGATTTGGGCCTGTCCGACATGGAGTTTTTGCAAAATACGGGCTATGTCGCCGCGGGAATCGGCATTTGCGGCAGCCGTGGCTGGTCGGATATCGACTCCGGCGGTTTCGACGAGAAGGACGAGAAAATCTATCTCCGGGAACTGAACCGCCTGCGCCTCAGCATTGAAGATATGGAGGCGAAGGGCAAGGAAGCGGGGCTTACAAAGCGCATCGCCATGCTCCACTATCCGCCGTTTTCTGCGAAGGGGAGTCCCAACGACTTTGCCGATATCCTCAAAGAAGCGGGGATCGACATCTGCGTGTACGGCCATCTGCACAGTTACGGACATAAATTTATCGTCGAAGGCGATATAGAAGGCGTAGAGTATATCTGCGTTTCTTCCGATTATATCGACTTTCGACCGGTACAGATTGAGGTGTGATATGGAACGAGAAATGGAAATCAAGGTGCTCGACATCGATCGAGAAGCGGTGGAGGCGGATTTGATCGCATTCGGTGCGAAAAAAGTTTCCGAAGAGGTGCATCAGACCGTGCGGATCAATTCCGATGCGCATCCCGTCGACGAAGAAAAGGGTTATCTTCGGATTCGCCGCGTGGTCAAAGAAAGCGACGAGCGGATCGAGATGACCTTCAAAGAAAAAATCGGCGAAGGGGCGGTAAAACTCTACGACGAACACACCGCTTTGATCGACGAAATGGAGTCGATGCGAAAAATACTTGCGCTTTTGGGATTCAATCGCCAGATTTACGGAAAAAAACATCGGATCAGCTACGAGAAAGACGGTTTGCGCTTCGACCTGGACCGCTGGGATGCGGACACCTTTCCGGTACCTTATATGGAGATCGAGGGGCCGAATGCGGAAGCGATTTACGAGGCGGTTCGCGCGTTGGGACTCCCGGAAGATCGGATCAGTTCGAAGACGATCGGAGAATTAAAGGAATCGTGGAATAAATAGTACAACATATATATTAAGTGTGTTATAATATTCCCGAGGAGGAAGAATATGACAGGTTTTAAGTACATTCGTTTTTTTCATGAGATCCGCAAAGACGATGTCGGCATCGTCGGCGGGAAGGGCGCCAACCTCGGAGAAATGACCAATTTCGGTCTCGACGTGCCTCCGGGATTCTGCGTCACTTCGAAGGGCTATGACGCCTTTATCGACTACGCCGGACTCGACGAGAAGGTTCGGTTTTTGATGCAAGATTTGGACGTAGACGATGTGGATATGCTCACCGCTGCGTCGAACGACATTCGCAGAAATATCGAGCAGGGCGAGATCGACCCGAAGCTCGAAGAAGAAATCGTATTGGCCTATAAGGAATTCAGTCGCTCCATCGAGGTGAAAGATCCGCAAGTCGCCGTACGCTCTTCGGCCACAGCGGAAGACCTGCCCGATGCATCCTTTGCCGGGCAACAAGATACCTATTTGCACATTGCCGGCGAAGAGGAATTGATTCAGCACGTTCGCAAGTGCTGGGCGTCCCTGTGGACCCCGCGGGCGATCTATTATCGGGAAAAGCAACAATACAACCACTTCGACGTCTCTTTGGCGGTCGTCGTACAAAAGATGGTCAACTCGGAAAAATCCGGCGTAATGTTTACCGCCAACCCCATTACCAGTTCCACCGATGAAATGATGATCAATGCCAGCTATGGCCTCGGCGAAGCGGTGGTTAGCGGTATCGTCACCCCTGACGAATACACGATTCGCAAGTCCGACAAATCCGTACTCGAAAAAGTCGTCGCCGATAAGAAAAAGATGGTCGTTCAAAACGATTCCGGCATCGGCACCCACGAAGCAAGCGTAGAAGACGTATTGGGTGCGGGCGCCGTGAAGGAAGAATGTTTGACCCCCGAAGAGCTCAATACGCTAATCGAGGCAGGCCTCAAGATCGAAAGCCTTTACGGCAGCGTGCAAGACATCGAATGGGGCATGGATAGAGACACCAAGGGTTTGTATATCCTGCAATCTCGCCCCATCACGACCTTAAAAGAGGTATCCGAAGAAGAGGAGTCTGAAATGAACGAGCAACCCGAAAAACTGACGCCGTTGGTACGTGGTCTCGCCGCATCTCCCGGCATCGGCCGCGGCAAGGTGAAGATGATTAAAGACGTTAGCGAAATCAATCTCGTCGAAGACGGCGACATCCTCGTCACCGCCATGACCAACCCGGATATGGTGCCCGCCATGCGAAAAGCCGCAGCGGTCGTCACCGACGAAGGCGGCAGAACCTGTCATGCGGCCATCGTAAGCCGCGAGCTCGGCATTCCCTGCGTCGTAGGAAGCAACACCGCCACTTCGACCTTGAAGGAAGGCCAATTCATTACCGTCGATGCCACCCGCGGCGTGGTCTACGAAGGCAATGTCCTCAAAGATAAGGAAAAGAAAAAGGAAAAAACCGAAGGCACCGGTGCGGGCTTGGGCATCTCCCTAGACGAACTCAAAAAGATGGTCGCCCCTACCACGGCCACCAAGATCTATATGAATCTGGGCGAGCCCGCTCTGATCGAAAAATATAAGGATCTTCCCTTCGACGGCATCGGATTGATGCGCACGGAATTTATCTTTACCAATAAAATCGGCGCGCACCCCATGTATCTTGCAAAGACCGGCCAAGGCGATCTGTTGATCGAAAAACTCGCCGAAGGCATCGCCGAAGTCGCCGGCGCCATCTACCCGCGTCCCGTCGTCGTGCGTATGAGTGACTTTAGAACCAATGAGTTCCGCGGCCTAAAGGGCGGAGACGAAGTGGAACCCCACGAAGAAAACCCGATGATCGGCTGGAGAGGCGTAAGCCGCTATATTTCTCCCGAATACGAAAAGGGATTCCGTCTGGAATGTCAAGCCATGCGCAAGGTACGCGAAGACTTCGGCCTCGACAATGTCGTTGCCATGTTGCCCTTCGTGCGTACGCCGGAAGAATTGGTAACCGTAAAGGAAATCATGGCGGAAGAAGGACTAAAACAATCCAAGAACTTCAAGATCTGGATTATGGCAGAAGTGCCCTCCGTGGTCTTCCAAGCCGAAGAATTTGCCGAACTCGTCGACGGATTCTCGATCGGTTCCAACGACTTGACCCAACTCACCATGGGCGCCGACCGCGACAGCGGCATCTTAAACCGCATGGGATACTTCGACGAGAGAAATACGGCGGTGAAAAACGCCATCAAGATCCTCGTCGATGCGGCGAACAAAAAGGGCATCACTTGCTCCATCTGCGGCCAAGGTCCGAGCCAATACCCGGAATTTGCAGAATTCTTGGTGGAATGCGGCATTACCTCTATGTCCGTAAACCCCGACACGGTCGACTACACCAGACGATTGGTATCCGGCGTGGAACAAAAGATGATTCTGAGAAAATTAAGAGAAGAAAGATAGATCACAAGCAAAAAGCGGATTCGAGGATTTTTCCTCGAATCCGCTTTTTATATGCGCAAATGAAAGAGTTTCATATAATCGTTTAAGCCCGATTCGACTTCCTTTACCGAGAAGTCGCCGGCACGGAGTTTGGTTTCGCCCAAAGCGAGCAAATCCTCATAGAAGAACACGCCCGTTGCCGCATCGGCGCCCCCTTCCGCCGCCTTCTCGAAGAGGAGGTCTTCCGCCTCGCCGAATTTTTGTGCGCGGATCAAATCCGTGAGCGCCAAATACAATTCGGTATTGCGAATCTCTTTGCGTTCGCGCTCTGTGATGCCGCGGGGAAAGAGGAGGCGTACGAGAAATAGAATCGTCTCTTGAATTTGCCGCAATAAAAAGTCGTTTTTAATCATGGGGATCCTCCTTCGGCTTCCAATCGCCTTGATGTTCTGATTCAAAGGCGTCGAGAATCGATTCCGCGAGCGAATGGGCGGTGGCGCAGTTTGCCTCGATAATGCGCGCGGAATCCACGCCTTCGGCGAGAAGTCGCTCAGTGGTCATCGGGCCAATGCTGAATATCTTCGTATCCAAAAGCGGTTTGCGGGAATACAACGCGACAAAATGCGCCACCGTGGAGCCCGACGAAAAGGCGATGGCATCGATAGAATCCGGAAGCGGGAGCGCACGTTCGGGAAGCGCGGGCCGGTAGACGGCGCGGCTCTTACACCTGCCGATCTCCTCTAAAGTCGCCCGAAGGTCCGGGCGGCTATGGAGGGAGTGCGGGAAATAGATGCGCGTGCCTTTCTTCAATCGCGCGCGCAAGAACGCGCCAAAGGCGTCGCCGTTATAAACGGCTGGGTAGGCTTCGGGTCGAATGCCGAAACGCGATACGGCTTCTGCGGTCTTTTCGCCGACGGCATAGACCGCGACGCCATAGAGGTCGCGAATGTCCCGCGCTTTACGGAATGCATCGAAGAAAATGGAAACCGCATTGGCGGAGGTAAAGACCAATACCTCGGCATCGAATGCGGATATGTCCGCAGCCAAGTGCTCTTGGTGGATCGGCTCGATGGCGATGGTGGGGCGCTCTACGACATTTGCGCCGAATGCGGTGAGAATATCCGCCATTTCCGCCCGCACCCGATCGCCCGTAAGCACGATGTTTTTTCTGCCCAAGAGGAGGATGCGCGTGGGGTCGATCGCATCGGCAAGTGCGATTGTATCGCCGACGGCGATAAGGGCCGGCGTGGCGAGCGAATCCGGGATGCCGTCTTTGACGACGGCGCCCAGCGTACTCGTAAAGCGCGCCGCCTCTGCCGTCATCCCCTTGGATAGGACGGCGAGGGGGGTGTCGGGGTCTTTTCCGGCGGCACAGAGATCTGATGCGATCTTTTGGACATTCGAAAGGCCCATGTAAAAAATAAGCGTGCCGGGAATTTCTGCATAGATCGAAAAATCGTCGTTTTCGTCGGCGCGGTGGCCGGTGATAAACGAAACGCTGGTAGCGATATTTCTGTGTGTGACGGGGATGCCGAATTGTGCCGGTACGACGACGCCGGCCGTAAGTCCCGATAGGACGCGAAAGGGAATGCCTTCCGATGCCAGGTGAAGTGCCTCTTCACCGCCCCTTCCAAAGACGAAAGGATCGCCCCCTTTGAGCCGCACCGTGTTTTTACGGGATCGATAACAATTGACGAGGAGCGCATTGATCTCTTCCTGGCGTAGGGTGTGGCGATCGGGAGATTTTCCTGCGTATATTTTCTCGGCGGCGGGGTAGCGATCTAAGATGGCGGCATCCAGCAGACGATCGTATACGATCACATCGGCTGCGCGAAGGGCCGCATCGACTGCCTGCGTCAAGTACTTTGCGCCGCCGATTCCGGCGCCGGCGATCACTACGGGGCGCGTTCTATTCATATTTCACCTGCTTTGCGAGTATTACAACGTCTTTAAGTGCGGTCTCTATGGTGGTATCCACTCGGGCGAAGCGGAGGGGAGAGTCGACATTTTTGGCGTAACAGCCGTGGAGCCTAACGCCGTCTTTTGTAAATTCCGTGTAGATGCCGATGGGCGATTGGCAGGAGGCGGAGAGGGTGATCTGAAACTTGCGCTCGATAATCATGCGAAAGCGCGTCACCGGATCCGCCGCCGCTTCCAGCACCTCGATCAGATCGTGACGCGCCTCGGAAACTTCGATGCCCAATATGCCCTGGCAGGGGGAGGGGATAAATTCCCTCGGGTCCAGGACGAGCGAGATCTTGTCGGTCAATGCCGCGCGCTCGAGCCCCGCATAGGCGAGGATCGTTCCGTCCGCTTCGGATTCCTCCATTTTTTGGATGCGGGTTTGAATATTGCCGCGGACGGGCACGGTTTTTGCCCGGGGGAAAAAGTGCAGCAGCTGTGCCTTACGGCGATTGGATCCGGTTGCGACCATATGCCCGTTTAAGTCGTCCCTCAAGATATTCGCGCGCTTCGAAACATATACATCTTCTACCCGCGGCGCCTTAGGAGGGGGGGCCAATGTAAATCCCTCGGGGATTTTTGAAGACATATCCTTGAGCGAATGGATGGCCACATCCACCTCTTTTGCCACGAGGGCGCGTTCTAACTCGCCGACAAAGACGCCGTTTTTTCCTACCTGATCGATGGGCAGATTGCGAACTCTGTCGCCCTTTGTGGTAATGACCTTGATTTCGGTCTCGTATCCCGTCGCCTCAAAGATCTTCTGAATGCTCTGTGCTTGTATGCGCGCCAATCGGCTGCCCCTTGTGCCCAGGCGTAGTTTCATCGATTTCCTCCAAAAATTTTCGTGCTTGAATACTTTCGTTTGTCCATAAATCCTCCATCACCTCGGAGATATTTTTTTGCCTCTTTCTGCGCATACAGGCGCGGATGCGGTTTAAAAGAGATAACTTTTCCGCATCGAACTGCTCTATATGCGGCCGGAGCGCCTCGCCGATCTTTCTGGAAATCGTAGGATTTTGGCAAGAGACGCTGACCGAAAGCGGACCGTGTTCGATCCGATAGGCGAGGCGAAAGTCGCTGTCCTCGCGATTTTCGGTCGAAAGAACCGGCACGGACAGGCGCTTTGCTCGCCGAATCAGGGCGGCATTTACGGCGTAGTCGTCGGTGGCGACGATCACATAATCGTAGGCGAAGAATACAAAGTCTTCGTCGAGATGCCGTGCTTTCAAAGAGATGCGTTCGGGATATTTTTTCTGCAATGCGGTAATCTCCGGAGAAAACGTCTCTGCGATGCAGTAAAAATGAAACTCGCTCGACAGGAGTCCTTCTATTTTTAACTGCGCCGAGCGGCCACCGCCGCAGACCAAGACTTTTTTACCCCGCGTATCCATGTAGAGGGGAAAGTAGCGCATAATACCTCCTCGGATGTAAATTATAATGGTGTATAGCCATATTATAGCAAAAAAAGAGATCCTCGTTTCCCCATGAAACGGAAACGTAACAACGAAGTCGATGGGTCCATGTTATAATGAAATTGTGAACTGTATGATTTATAGGAGGATCCGGATGAAAAAATTACACGTGAAATCCATTGCCACCCTCGCACTCGCCGGCATCTTGGCGACATCGCCCGTCGCCGCTTTGGCCGCGAGCTATAGCGACGTACCCAACACCCACTGGGCGTATACACATATTTCCAGGCTCTCCGATTTGAAGATCGTAGACGGCTATGTCGACGGCTCTTTCAAGCCCGACCGTGCCGTTAGCTATTTGGAAATTCTCGAGCTGCTCAAGGGCGTTCAAAAACCCACCGGCGCGGAAATCTCCGAAGCCCTGGCCAAGCAAGGCTATATCGCAGACGCGTATAAAGTGCCCCAATGGGCAAAAAGCGCAGTTTCCTATGCGCTCAACACCGGCCTATTGACCGAGACGAATTTGAAGGCGGCCTACGCCCGCGGATGGGTTACCAGCCAACCCACGGCCGACCAATACCCGAACCGCGAAGTCGCTTTGGTTCTCTATGCCAAGGCACTCGGCATGAAGCCCTCGAACGACTTGTCTTCGATCAAGGTATCGGACCTCGATGCCATCGGAAAGACCGCTAAGGAACTGATCGGCGACGTCGACGTAAAGGGACTGTATGCCGCCATGGTCGACGCCAAGATCTTCGACGCTCTGGGCGACGAGGGACAATTCAGACCCCAAGATACCTTAAAGCGTGAGCAAATGGCGAAAATCACCGACCTGAGCTATCAATATAAGGCAGCACAAGAAAATACCCGTGAATACGAAGGCAAGGTCATCTATCACGAGCGGCTGAACAACACCAACACCTTCGCCATCGCGACCAAAGACAAGAAAACCGTGGGCTTTGTGTTGAACGACAAGACCCAAGTAACCGTGAATGGAAAGGCAGCTGACGCCGATGCCATCGTCGAAGGCAGTACCGTCAAGGTGAGTGCCTATATGGAAGAGGGCGCCATTACCGCACTGACGGCGAAGACCGTAGAAGTGGTGAAAGCAGACGTAAAGACCATCGGTATTGTGCAAAGCGTAGAAAAAGACGGCTTTAAGATCTCGTATACCTTAAAAGAAAATATCGATCCCTCCCATGAATTCGATATGGAAAAAACCGAGGTATTTTCCTTTGCGGACAATGCGAAGATCACCCGTCACGGCGCTGCAATCAAAGCCTCCGACATCCGTAAAGACGATATGGTGGCGTTTACCACCGAAAACGGACGATTAAAAGAGATCGCCGTATATCCGAAGACCCATTCCGTAGAAGGAACCGTCGTCGATATCGATTATGGTACAATGCAAGGCAAGCGCCAAGCGGTAAAGGTAAAACTCTCTGAGGATAATGCATTCACGTACTATGTATTGGAGCCTGAGATTATTGAAAAGATCAATACATTGATCAAGGACAACGACAGAAATGTGAAGCTGCGCTTCAATTTACTGTATCAAAATATCGTCGGCGTGGAGAAATATACTTCAAAGGGAATGGTACAGGGAACCTTTAAAGGATATGACACCGGATTCACCAACTCCACTTGGGATTTTGCGATTAAACTCAGCAACGAAAACGGAGAAAAGAGATATGTCCTCGCGGACAAAATCGAATATGTCGATGAGAGCCTTGGAGGTGCTTCCGGCACATATACTGCCTGGGAATTGCACAATATTTTAAAGAACAAGAACAATGCTTTCCTCGATGTATATATGGTCAATGACAGAGTCGTTAAAATAGTATTACGCGGCTATGTACAAGAACCCGGAAAGGAAGTTCAGATCAAGATCGACAGATTGATGATCGACACTTCCGGTTGGGGGAAAAATGCAATGCCGGGATATACTGCCTATGAGTTTACGATGCTGGACAGCAATGATGTCGACAATACCTTCCGCGGAAGATTCCAAAGCACTCAGAAATACACGATCGGCACTATTCTCACAATGAAAGCCGATGTGATGAGAAGAGATGGAGAGATCTATTATATCAATGCCACCGTCAATGGCGTTCCCGCCCTTCCCATTAACGCCGGTCTATAAAAACTTTAACAAGCGGCAAAAGGCCCTGCGAATTTGTTTTCGCGGGGTCTTTTTTGGTATAATTAGACGTTAGGACAGGGAGGAGGCGTTATGGACTGGACGCAACGTACCCGCATGCTGATCGGAGATGCGGCGTTACAGAATTTACAGCAAAAAAAGGTGATTGTCTTCGGTACAGGCGGCGTCGGCGGAAGCCTCGCCGAGGCATTGGTGCGCACCGGGATTGGCCGCATCGACATCGTCGATTTCGCCGCGGTAGACGTGACCAATTTGAACCGGCAGGTCATCGCCACCACGGAATCCGTGGGTCGCATAAAAGTGGAAGTGTTTCGCGAGCGCGCCCTCTCCATTCGCCCCGATTTGGAGATGGAGACATTCTCCATTCGCTTAAACGCGGAAAATATCGGCGATTTTGATTTCTCCGCCTACGACTATGTCGCCGATGCCACCGACGATGTAAGCGCAAAGCTCCTTTTGGCCGAGGCGGTGCAAAAGGCGAAGGTGCCTTTTATCGCGTCTATGGGGGCGGGAAATAAATTGCGTCCCGAGTGTTTCGAGATCGCAAAACTGTCCGAGACCTCGGTGTGTCCCTTAGCGAGGGTCATGCGAAGGGAAGCGAGGAAAAGGGGTATCGATGACTATACCGTCGTCTATTCCAAAGAGCCGCCCCGCGAAATTCCAAAGGAACAACGCACGCCGGCGAGCATCGCATTTGTACCGCCTGCCGCGGGCCTAATTATGGCGTCGAAAATCGTACGAGATCTGATTGAGAAGTAGAATTGAGGAGTCATGGCATTGTTAGCGGACTATAACGAGCGTCAAAGAGAAGCGATTTTACATACCGAGGGACCGCTTTTGGTCCTCGCCGGAGCCGGAAGCGGAAAAACCCGCGTCGTCACCGGAAAGATCGCGTACTTGATTCGGGAGCGGGGCGTATCCCCCTATGCGATTCTCGCCATCACCTTTACCAACAAAGCGGCCAAGGAGATGAAGGAGCGGGTCGCCGCTTTACTGGACCGAAATGTCGACGGGATGTGGATCAGCACCTTCCACTCCATGTGCGTGCGCATATTGCGGGGCGACATTCACCATTTGGGATACGCGAAGAACTTTGCCATCTACGACACATCGGATCAAAAGACGCTGGTAAAAGACTGTATGGCGCGGTTGAACATCAGCCGAGAACTGTATAAGCCTTACAGCATCCTCAGCCAGATTTCTGCCTGGAAGACCGAAGGGATCGATGCGGATGCGGCGATGAAAGAGCATTTCGGAGATTACCATATGCGCAATATGGCGGAGGTCTATCGTCTGTATGAACGACAAAAACGCGAGAACAATGCACTGGACTTCGACGACTTATTGGTAAAGACCGTCGAGCTGTTCGAGCAGCGGCCGGATGTATTGGCCTTTTATCGCCATAAATTTACGCATATTTTTGTCGACGAATACCAGGATACCAACCACATTCAGTATCTTTTGGTGCGCATGTTGGCCAACGACGGGACAAATCTCACCGTCGTCGGCGACAATGACCAGTCGATTTATCGCTGGCGCGGCGCCGATGTGGGCAATATTCTTTCCTTTGAAAGGGACTTTCCCGGCGCAAAGACGGTCCTCTTGGAGCAGAATTATCGCTCTACCTCGCCGATTCTGAACAGCGCCAATCGATTGATCGCAAACAATCCCTGTCTCAAAGAAAAAAACCTATGGACCGACAAAGAAGGCGGCGCGCCCGTCGTCTACCGCGAGTTCTACCACAATAGCGAAGAAGAGACCGCCGTCGTTCAGAAAATGCAGCATCTCAACTACAAGGGCGCATCCTTCGGCGATATGGCGATTCTGTACCGCACCAATGCCCAGTCCCGCGGCTTTGAAGAGATTTTGATGCGCGAGGGCATTCCCTATCGGGTGGTGGGGGGCCTGCGCTTTTACGACCGCAAGGAAATTAAAGACATGATCGCCTATCTGCAGGTGATCGACAATCCCCGCGACGAAGTAAATCTGGTGCGCATCGTAAATGTGCCCAAGCGGGGGATCGGCGAGACCACCATCGGCCAGCTGCGCGAATACGCAGATGCGCACGATATGGACCTGTTTTCGGTGATGGAAGGGCTCGAGGAAAACGACGAATTGAAGATTCGCGCCCAAAAAAACATCCGCAGCTTCGTCAATCTGATTCACCTGCTCCAAGGCAAGCGGGCGGAGATGGGCATCCGCGAATTGGTGGAGACCATTCTGTTCGAAAGCAAGTATCTCGAGGAGCTCAAGAAAGAGGACACCGTAGAGGCGGCGAGCCGACTGGAAAACCTCGAGGAGTTCGTATCGGCGGCATCGGAATTCGAGCGCGAAAATCCGGAATTGACGCTGACGGATTTTCTGGCGAATCTCAGTTTGGTGAGCGACAAAAACGAATTGGCCGACGAAGACCGCGCCGTAAAACTGATGACCGTACACGGGGCAAAGGGTCTCGAATTTCCCATTGTGTTCGTGGTCGGCCTGGAGGAGCGCTTGTTCCCGACTTCCCGCGCCTTCGACGACGAGGCGGATATGGAGGAGGAGCGGCGGCTCATGTATGTCGCCATTACGCGGGCAGAGGAGCGGCTCTTTCTTTCCTCGGCGAAGTCCCGCACCCTCTACGGAAACCGGATTGTGTCGAAGCGGAGTCGGTTTGTAGACGAAATCGAGGACGCCATCGAGATCGTAAAAGACGAGAACCGGAAGAAAGATCAGCGCACGGGGCATAAGATATTTGCCGGTACGACGACGGAAGAGATACCTAAGCCGAAAGAGGCGCCTCAGGATGCGGTACACTACCAAATCGGCGATAAGATTCTTCACAAAAAGTGGGGCGAAGGCATGGTGGTGCAACTGAAGGGCGGCGGTGCCGAGGCCGTGATCTCCTTTGCGGGAAAGGGGCTTAAGACTCTAAACCTCTCGGTGGCGCCCATTCGAAAGAAGGAATAATATGAATATGCGAGAGATCGTAGACCAATTAAACCGTTGGGCCGAAGCCTACTACACCTATGACGATCCGCTGGTGGACGATGCGACTTACGACGCCTTGTACGACCGATTGGTGCAGATGGAAACAGAGACGGGACACACAGAACCCGATTCGCCGACGCTTCGGGTGGGCGGTGCGCTGCTGAAGGCATTTTCGAAAGCGGATCACGAGACGCCTCTTTACTCCCTCGACAAAGCGCAGAGTTTCGAGACTTTACAGAACTGGGCGCAGCGCATGGAGACGGCGGGCGCTCTGGATGCGGGCATGATGGCGGAACTCAAATTCGACGGCCTTACGATTTCTCTGACCTATGACGGCGGCAGACTGACCCGTGCCCTTACGCGGGGGAACGGCACCACGGGAGAGGTCATCACCGAACAGGTACGTACGATTTCTTCTGTGCCGCTTTCGATTCCCTTTACCGGGCACTTGGTGGTACAGGGGGAAGGGCTGATGCCCTTTGCTTCGTTGGAGCGGTACAATCGAACGGCTGTGCAGAAATTAAAAAACGCCCGAAATGGCGCGGCCGGGGCCCTGAGAAATCTCAATCCCAAAGAGACGAGAAGGCGGGGGCTGATCGCCTATCTTTACAACGCCACCGCCATCGAGGACGCGCAGTTTCAAACCGATCGAGAGGTCAAAGTCTTTCTCGCCGAGCAGGGTTTTCTCGTCCATCCCATGACCAAACGCGTAGACGGTTTTGCAGAACTCTTGGACTACATTCGAGAGGTGGAAGAGACGCGCGATTTGCTGGACGTTTTGATCGACGGCGTAGTGGTAAAGATCAACGACCTCGCGGCGCGGGAGCGCTTGGGGCATACGATCAAGTTTCCCCGCTGGGCGATCGCCTATAAATTCGAGGCAAAAGAGGTCAACACCCGCCTTTTGGATGTAGAATGGAATGTGGGGCGCACGGGAAAGGTGACACCTACGGCGATCCTCGAGCCCGTGGAAATCGACGGCGCCACCATTCAGCGGGCGACGCTCAACAATTACGACGACATCCTCAGAAAAGGCGTAAAGAAAGGCGGCGCGGTACTGCTCCGCAGAAGCAATGAGGTGATTCCCGAGATCCTAAAGGGCATCGGAGAAGAGGGGGAGCCGATCCCCGTCATCACCCATTGTCCCGCCTGCCAAACCGAGCTGATTCGCGATGGGGTGCATATTTTTTGCCCCAATACCATCGGCTGCGAACCACAGCTGGTCCGGCGCATCAGCCATTTTGCCTCGCGAGATGCGATGGACATCGAAGGGCTTAGCGAAAAAACGGCGCAGAAGCTGATCGCGGCCGATCTGGTGCGCGAGATCCCCGACCTCTACGCTTTGGATGCCGATGCGCTGATGGAACTGGAAGGGTTCGGGCCGAAAAAAGCGGAGAATTTAATTTCCGCCTTACAAAATTCGAAGCGCGTGCCCTTTGCGCGGTTCTTGTATGCCTTGGGGATCGGGCAAGTGGGCAAAAAGACGGCAGGGGATCTCGCAAACAGCTTTTCCGATCTCGAGGCCCTTTCCCATGCCGATCGGGCGGCGCTCGAGAAGATCGAAGACATCGGCCCGCATACCGCCGAGGAGATTCGATTGTTTTTTACCGACCCCGTTATCGCCGAATATCTCGAAGATTTCCAAAAGGCGGGGATCGAGATCCTCTATCCCGAAAAGGCGGCGGGGGATCTCCTCGAAGGCTATACCTTTGTGCTTACCGGTACGCTCAGCATGCCGCGGGATGCGATGCAGAAAAAACTCGAGGCGGAGGGCGCCAAAGTCACCGGTTCCGTCTCGAAAAAGACGGACTTCGTTTTAGCCGGCGACAATCCCGGCTCGAAGGTCGAAAAGGCGCGAACACTGAATATCGAAATCTTGTCGGAAGACGAGTTATATACCAGATGGGGGGAATTACGATGAACCGAGAAGACATACAACATATCGCGAAGATCTCTATGCTTCGCTTTACCGACGAAGAATTGGACGGCTTTGCCGAGCACTTTACCGAAACCATGGATCTGATCGATTCCATAAAACAATCGCCGATCCATTGCGATCCCACGTTCCACACCAACGATCTACCCAATCGGCTTCGGGAGGATACCATTCGTCCGTCCCTCGATCGAGAGGCGGCGACACAAAACACCGCGACCGAAAAATACGGCTATTTTGAAATCATCAAATTCGTGGAATAGGAGGATATATGAAGCTGACAGATTTGAGCGCACTCGAAACGCGCGAAAAGTTTCTCTCGGGCGATATCGACTGCGTGGAATTGGTACAGGCCTATCTAGAAAATATTAAGAAGGAAGACGACGAAATCAACGCCTTTATCACCGTAATGGAAGATTCGGCCCTCGAAAAGGCGAGAGAACTCGACGAACGGCGCGATCGGGGCGAGTCTTTGGGCAAGATGGCGGGGATCGTCGTCTCGATCAAAGACAATATCGCCGTCAAAGGCGTAAAGATGACCTGTGCCTCCAAAATGCTCGCCGATTTCGTCGCGCCCTATGACGCGGTGGTCGTCGACAAATTGAAGAAAGAAGATGCGATTTTGATCGGCAAGGTAAATCTCGACGAGTTTGCCATGGGATCTTCCACCGAGACTTCGTATTTCGGCGTCACCCGAAACCCCGTCGACCGCAGCCGCGTATCCGGCGGCAGTTCCGGCGGCAGCGCTGCGTCGGTGGCGGCGGGCTTCTGTTCTGTAAGCCTGGGCACCGATACGGGCGGCTCCGTACGCCAACCCGCCGCCTTCTGCGGCCTCGTCGGCATGAAGCCTTCCCACGGCAGCATCTCCCGCTATGGGGTCTCCGCCATGGCGAATACCTTCGATCAGGTCGGCGTGCTAGCAAAGACCGTAGACGATACCGCCTATGTGCTCGACATCCTCGAGGGCTTTGACGCGCGCGATGCGACCTGTATCGGCAATGCGGCGTTGGGACTCGATGCCATGAAAGACGCGGTGCCCTTAAAGGACCTGCGCGTGGGCATCCCCGAGATCTTTAAGACCTTCGATGTGCAAGACGAAGTGCGCGAAGGATTTGCCCGCACGGTAGAATATATGCGCGAACAAGGCGCCGTGGTGGAATATGTCCCCATCGAAAGCTTGGCGCTCGCCATCTCGATCTATCATATCCTCGTAAATGGCGAAATCGCCCCCAATATGAGTCGTTTCGACGGCATTCGCTACGGCTACCGGGCAGAGGAGTACGATTCGCTCGAGGAATTGTATATCAAGACCCGCAGCGAAGGCTTCGGCGAAGAAGTCAAGCGCCGCATTATGATCGGCTCCTACATCATGAGCATGGACCATTCCAAGGAATACTTCGACAAATCGTTGGAAATGCGCCACTGCATGATCGTCGAATTCGAAGAGGTATTTAAGGACCACGACATTATCCTCTGTCCCACCTCTCCCACCGTCGCCGTGCCCGTCGACAAGGAGTTGTCGCCCGTCGAGATCTATATGCTCGACCTGTTTACGGTGCCGGTAAATCTCATCGGCACCGCGGGCATCAGCGTGCCGGTGCATCGTGAAAACGGACTGCCCTTCGGCGTGCAGATTATACCGAGAAAGGGAGAAGATCACCAGGCATTGGCGACCGCAAAAGAATTGGAGGGCAATATCTGATGGCTTATAAGACAATAGTGGGGTTGGAAATCCACGTAGAACTCTCGACGGCGACCAAGGCGTTTTGCGGCTGCGAAAACGCCTACGGCCGAGAACCGAACACCTGTGTGTGCCCGGTTTGTTTGGGCCTTCCCGGCGCGACGCCGGTCTTAAATAAGGGCGCGGTGGATCGCGCCATCGAGATCGCCACGGCGTTTCACATGGACATTCAACCCAAGAGTACATTTTACCGAAAAAATTATTTCTATCCGGACCTTACGAAGGGCTACCAAATCACCCAAACCGATGCCACCGTCGCCAAAGACGGCTATATCGAGGTGGAACACGAGGGTATGACGCGAAAGATCGGGATCGCGCAGATTCAGTTGGAAGAAGATACCGGCAAGAGCCTGCATACCGAAGAGGAGACGACCCTGATGGACTACAACCGGGCGGGCGTTCCCTTGGTGGAAATCGTCACGGAACCGGATCTCACCGGGGGAGAAGAGGCACGTCTCTTCTTGGAAAAGCTCCGCAACACCCTGCGCTATCTCGGTGTAAGCGACGTCAAGATGGAAGAGGGCTCTTTGCGCTGTGATGTGAATGTCAACATCAAAGACGAAGAGAGCGGCGAGCGCAGTGCCATTTCCGAGGTAAAGAACTTAAACTCCTTCCGCGCCGTAGAAAAGGCGATCGACTACGAAGTCGCACGGCAAAAGGCGCTGATGGAAAAGGGTGAAAAAGAACACCGCGCCACCCGTCGCTGGGACGATGCGAAAAGCGAGACCGTCGTTATGCGGGTGAAGTATACGGCAAACGACTATCGCTTTGCGCCGGAAGGAGATCTGGGTCCTCTGTATATCGACGAGGCGTGGATCCGCGAGGTACAAGACGACATGGCAGAGCTTCCCGACGTCAAGGTACAGCGCTTTATCGATACCTACGGGCTCAAAAGCTATGATGCCAAGGTCATCTGCGGTTCTCAGGCGGTGGCGGATTTTTATGAGGCCGTCGCCGAGAAATTCGACGATTACGAGATGCTCTCGAACTGGTTTATGACCGAGTTTCTGCGCCGCATCCCCATTTCAGAAGATGGAGAGTTAGAGGTCGCATTTTCTGCCGAAGATTTCGCCTATCTTCTAAAACAGATTCGCGATAAGAAGATCAACAACAATGCCGGGAAAAAGGTCTTCCGCATTATGTGCGAAGAGGGCAAAAAGCCCGCCGATATCATCGAAGCGGAAGGGCTCACCCAGATCGGAGACGCTTCGGCGATCGAAGGCATTGTCGAAGAGGTGCTCGCGGAAAACCCCGAGTCCGTACAGCAGTTCTTAAACGGGAAGGACCGCGTCGTCGGATTTTTGGTGGGGCAGGTTATGAAAAAGAGCCGCGGCAAAGCCAATCCGCAGATGGCCAACGAAATGCTGACCAATAAGCTAAAGGCCATGCAATAGGAGGAGCGCTTTGGAACAAATGATGACTTCGGCGATCGAGTCCTATGGCTATTTCGCCGTATTTGCCCTGATCTTTATCGAGAATGTATTTCCGCCCATTCCCTCGGAAGTGATTCTCTTGTTCGGGGGATTTTTCGTCGGCACCGGCGCCCTGGGTTTTTTCCCCACCGTACTCGCCGCCACGGCGGGATCGGTGGCGGGGGCCTTTATTCTCTACGGCATCGGAAAACTCGTGCCCGCCGAAAAAATATATGCCTCCGCCGAACGCGGTTGGATGCGAAAGTTGGGCTTTAAGTTACAGGAGATCACCATGGTGGTCGAAAAGTTCGAGGAAAAGGGGAAAATCCTCGTGCTATTCGGCCGCTGTGTGCCGATCATCCGAAGTCTGATTTCCATTCCGGCGGGTATGGTGAAGATGCATCTCTTTTCCTTTACCGTGCTCACGGCCCTGGGGTCTTTCCTTTGGAACTGCATTCTCACATTCGCGGGCCTAAAAGCAGGCGAGAACTGGCACAGCATATTAAAATATCTGGATTACTACAAATACGTCATCGCCGCGATCCTCGTCGTGGCGGGCATCCTGTTTTTGATTCGCCATTTTCGGAGGAAAAGACAGAAGGAAGGACGATAAATGAAATACGAGATTGTCGAAGAAGCGATTTTTCTAAAACGGGAAAATCGCTTTATTGCTTGGGTAGAGCTGGGCGAGGTGCCCATCCGCGTGCACGTCCCCAATACCGGTCGCCTGCGAGAACTCCTGGTGCCCCGGCGCCGCGTATTGCTCGCCAAAGCGGCACAGACAAAGACGAGAAAAACCGAATATAGTCTGATCGCCGTAGAAAAGGACGACCGGTGGTTTCATATTCATTCCGCCGCCGCCAATCACCTGGTGGCGGAGTATCTCGACGCCGCGCCCGTGCTGAAGGGCTTCGGCAAGGTGCGGTCCTATCGGCGAGAGGTTAAAAAAGGCACGAGTCGATTCGACTTTTACGTTGTAGGGGGGGAGGCCGCCGGCTATATCGAGGTGAAAGGCGTCACCTTGGAAGAAAACGGAATGGCTCGTTTTCCTGATGCGCCCACGCTGCGGGGCACGCGGCATATCGACGAACTTACGCAAATTGCCGCCAAAGGGGAAGGCGCCATGGTATGGTTTGTGATACAGACGGACGGCGTGTTCGCCTTTTCGCCCAATCACGAGACGGACCCCGCCTTTGCGGCGGCACTCTGCCGCGCGGAACAAGCCGGCGTAGATCTTTATGCTATGGATACGAAGATCGACGGCGCCAAAATGCATCTGTCGCGACCGGTTGCCGTGCGGCTCGATGCTCCGCTTGCGATGCGGCAAGCGAGGGAGGCGGATCTTTCTATCATAGAGACAATGATTTACGGGGCAAAACAGTCCCTCGCGAAAGACGGCGTGGACCAATGGCAGGGCAAAGAACCGGGCCGCGAGACTTTGCGGACAGATATTTGCCGCGGCGCCTGCTATGTATTTTGTGAAGAAGGGGAGGATCCTGTGGCGACGGCGGCACTCTGTTTGGGCGAGGAACCCACCTATCATGTGATCGACGGGGTCTGGGCCAATGCCCGGCCGTACCTGACGGTACACCGCATGGCGGTCTCGCCCGCAAAGAAAGGCCACGGCATTGGACGACGGGCCTTGGATGCAATCAAGGCATTTGCCATCTCGAAGGGTCTGTCGGAGGTGCGGATCGACACCCACCGGGACAATTTCCGCATGCGAAATTTGATCGAGACGAGCGGATTCCGTCATTGCGGCACGATCCGCGTAGGAGACGGAACAGAGCGGATCGCCTATCAATGGAGCCGGCCGTGAAGCGGCGCATTTTGCTCGCCGCCACGGCATCCGATGCGGGCAAGACCACATTGACCGTCGGCCTGATTCGCGCCCTCGTGCGGCGGGGGCATACCGTGGCTTCCGCCAAGATCGGCCCGGACTATATCGACCCGATGTATCACCGGGCGGCGGGCGCGCGCGGCATGAATCTCGATTCGATCCTGACAGAGGCGGCGTATCGGCGCCATTTACTGGCGAAAATGGAAGAAAACGACATCGTCGTTATGGAAGGCGCCATGGGCTTTTACGACGGCATCGGCTCGAGTCGACGCGCCTCCGCCTGTGAAATGGCGATAGAGACCGATACGCCCGTAATTTTAATCACAAGCGGTGCGGGGAAGGGGTTGAGCCTCGCGGCGGAAATCGCGGGGTTTCGAAATTTTTCGAAAAATACCATCGCCGGCGTGATCCTCAACAAGACCAAGCCTTCCATGTATGGCTATTACAAAAAAATTATAGAGGACCACGCAGATCTGCCCCTATTGGGCTGTATTCCCCGCATGGAACTCGAAGCGCCTTCGCGGAATTTGGGACTGATGCGCGCGGAGGAATGGGCGGATTTCGACGCCTATGTAGATGCTGCCGCCGACGATTTTGAAGCCCATATCGATATGGAGCGGCTGTGGTTGATCGCCGAACGGACCGAGACCGAAAGCGACTATATATCCCCGCGGCTTGCGCAACCCGTCCGCTGCGCCCTGGCACAGGATGCAGCTTTTTGTTTCTATTACGAGGATGTCCTGCGAGAAGCCGAGGCGGCGGGGGTGGAGTGGGTGCGTTTTTCGCCGCTTCTCGATCCTCTGCCCAAGGAAGTTTCGGGGCTCTATCTGGGCGGCGGCTATCCCGAACTCTATCGCGAGACGCTCGCCCACAGACATACCCTCGCCGACGAAATCCGCGCCTTTTACGAAACCGGCGGCGTCGTCATTGCCGAAGGCGGGGGCTTTGCGGCACTTCAAGAAACCATCGACGGCGTGCCCACACTGTCGATCCTTCCGGGCCGGGTAGAGAGCACCGATCGCCTGCAAAATTTCGGCTATTATTCTATGCATGCCCAAAAAGACGGACTGCTCTTACGACGCGGGGAGCAGATCGGCGTACACGAGTTTCATTATTCCCGATCGTCGCAAAGCGGCGAGGATTTTTGGTTACAAAAACCCCTTTCCGCTAGAAACCACGTGGGAGGATATCATGAACCCAATGCCTATTTGGGCTATGCACAGCTTCACCTTACGGGAAATACCTCGGTATTTTCTCGATGGTTACATGCCCTAGAGGAGGCGAGAGTATGGGATCGATGATCGTTTTGGGCACGGCTTCTAACGGCGGAAAAAGCACCCTCGTTACGGCGCTTATGCGCATCTATCGGCGCCGCGGATACCGCGTATGCCCCTTTAAGTCGCAGAATATGGCACTCAACAGCGGCATCATAGACGGCAAGGAAATGGCGCGGGCACAGATCGTACAGGCGGAGGCGGCACAGATCGCCCCCGATGTCCGCATGAACCCCATTCTCTTAAAGCCGGTGGCGCCGGGCACGAGCCAGGTGATCGTAAACGGCCGCGTAGCGGGTCGCTTCTCGACGCGGGCGTACTACGCGAAAAAAGCGGCGTTTTTCAAAGCGGCGCTGCGTTCTTTAGAGAGCCTGCGCGAAGAATACGACATCGTAATCGCCGAAGGGGCGGGGAGCGCTTCGGAGATCAATCTGAAATCGGTAGATATCGTCAATATGGGCCTCGCCAAGGCGGCGGATATGGACGCACTGTTGGTGGCGGATATCGATCGGGGCGGTATGTTCGGCGCCGTGGCGGGCACCCATTTGCTCTTCGACAGAGAAGAGCGCAGGCGACTGAAGGGCATCGTCGTGAATAAATTTCGCGGCGACGTCTCGATTCTGATGCCGGGGCTCGAGACGCTGGAAGAAATCACAAAAACGCCGGTTTTGGGCGTCATACCCTACGGCGATTTCACCATAGAGGCGGAAGATTCGCTATCCGAAAGCCTTGCGGAAATAAGAAGCGGCGCGGTCGATGTGGCGGTGCTGCGGCTGCCCTATATGACCGACTTCACCGATTTCGCGCCTTTTTATCGCCATCCCGATGTATCGCTGCGATATATCGACGGCCTGCGGAATTTTCGTGCGCCGGATCTGTTGATTTTGCCGGGCACGCTGCGTCCCTACGGCGATTTGAAGTGGCTGAAAGAAAGCGGATTGTATGCCGCGGTCCTGAAATATGCGGCAACGGGCGGAAAGCTCGTCGCTGTGGCCGAAGGCAAGGATTTGTTGGGAAAATATGTAAAAGGGGATGGCGCGAGCGGCGGATTGGAAGGATTCGATTTGTGGAACGAGAACGCGGCGCACGATGCGTCGAATGCGGACGCTGTGGTCGCGACCTTCGATCGTCACGGCGCCTTTGAAGACGAAGGGATTACGGAATCCCTACTGGCGACCCTTCGGGCACAAAAGGGGATTTCTCAAAAAGAGAGTCTCAGCGATTATGCCGCCTATAAAGAGAGTCAATACGAAAAACTGGCGGATCTGGTGGAATCCTCTGTCGACATGGCGGCGATCGATCGAATTTTGGGCATATAAAAAGACCTTTTGCAGTTTTTGCAAAGGGTCTTTTTTTCGTTAAATCAATTTGGGAAGCAGCGTCGTCGCTAATCCCAAGAAGATAAAGAATCCAAAGATATCCGTACACGTCGTCAGAAATATGGGGGAGGAGATCGCCGGGTCGATCTCGAAGTGATCGAAGAGGAGGGGCAGCAAAAAGCCTACGATGCCGGCGATAATCATGTTGAGGATCATGGCGGCAAAGATAATAAAGCTCAAAAAGAAATTATAATACTTAAAATATAGCACTATGCCCGCCAACAATCCGATCATGGCGCCGTCGAAAAGGCCGAGGCCGATTTCCTTCAACACCAACGGAAAATCTTCTTTTAATTCCATTTCGTCGCGCGCGATGCTCGTCAGAACGATAGAAAGCGCCTGGTTGCCGGCGTTTCCGCCCATTCCCGTGACGATGGGCATGGCAGCGGCGAGGGCGACCACTTGGCTGATGGTGGATTCAAACATACTGACGACCGCCGAGGCCATAAAGGCGGTAAACAGATTGATTACAAGCCAAGGGAGGCGACTCTTGATGGATTCAAAGAAATTCGAGTCGTATTCCTCGTCTTTGGAGACCCCGCTCATGGCGAGAATGTCCTCACTGTGTTCCTGTTCCATGACCTCGATAATATCTTCACTGGTGATAATCCCCAGGATCGCCATATTTTTGTTGACGACGGGGAGGTACTTCAGATCGTATTTGTAGATCAAATTGGCGGCATCTTCCTGGTCTTGATCCGCATAGATAAAAAACGGATGGTCCTGGATCAGATCCGAGAGGGGCGTAAAGCCGGCCGCCACCAAGATGTCTCTTAAATCGACGATTCCCACCAGTCGGTGCAGATTGTCGGTAATAAAGATCGACTCGATAATTTCTGTAGTCGGTGCGATTTCTTTGATCTTAAGTAACGCCTCGCCCACCGAAAGGGTTTGTTTCAGCGACAAAAACTCCGTCGTCATAACCCCGCCCGCGCTCTCCTCGTCGTAAGAGAGGATCATTTGTAGCGTGTTGGAGTCGCTTTTCTTCATATAATTCAGCAGATCTTTGCGGCGCTTGGTGCCCATCAACCCCAAAAGGTCGGCGACGTCCGCATTGCTCATATAGCTGAAGATCTCGATCAACTCTTTGGTCGAGTAAAAATTGGTCATACGGATCTGCAGATCGTCTTCGGCATTTTCCATCAGATCCGCCACCATTTCCGGGTCGAGCATAAAGAGAAAATACTGAAGTTCGGACGCCTCCATATCTTCCAGCACTTCGTCGATGTCGACGGCGTGGTACTCTTCGTAGATCGTTCGGGTCTTTGTCACATCGCCCGCGCGGATGATCTCTTTGATCCGTTCCATCAGTTCGTCATAACTTGTTTCGTATTCCAAAACCCATCACCTCCGGTCGTCAGTTTCCTTCCTACATTATAGCATTTATAGGGTATACGGCAAATCCCGGCGAATTCGTGATTTGTATCACGAACTGAAACACAAACGTAACAAAGAAGTAACACAAAAGACCCCGAAAATAGTTACATTCTGTAACCTTCTGTGTTATAATTTCCAAAGATCATTAAGAAATGTCTAATTTAGAAGATTTTCCGCCGCTTCGGCGGATTTTGAGAGTAAGGAGTGTACTTTTTCATGAATTCGAAGTTAAAGCTTACCATCGGAACCGCAGCATTGGCATTGGTCTCCGTGGTAGGCCTGAGAGACACCGGAATATTCGTACAAGATCACACGACAACTCTATATAGTGGCAGCAAATTGAGCTTCGCCGTAGAAGAAGCGGCAAATATCGTAGAAACCAACGATAAGGGATATGTGGTTCAAAAGGGCAAGGCAAAGGTAACAGTACCGAAACAAAAAATTCTCGTTACCGAAGGCGAACCCCAACACTATGTAGTCAAAAAGAACGCGATTCTCCGTCGCAACGGAAAGATCGTCCGCAATCTCTTTATCGGAGAAACCCTAGAAACGGTAAAACACTATCCCAACACCGTAGCGGTAAACACCTCCGACGGCCTGTTCGGATCCGTACCTAAAGAGTTCATCGAAGCCCAAGAAGGTCCCTATGTGACCCCGGCAAAAGTAAAACAAGATTTGATCCTTGAAAACAGCAACGGTACTTATAGCCTGAAAAAAGAGCAGGAAGTCCGCGTAGTTTCTTATAAGGACGGCCTTTTCATCCTCTTAAACGATGAAGGCAAGGATTTCCAAATCGATCCCAATTACTTAGATTTCGGTGAAAACGGCATCGCCCCCAAACAACAAGCCACCATTCAGGAACAAGCGCCCGCACAAAAAGCGGACGGCGCCCAAGCGGCAGCCGTAGCGGCCGATGTTCCCCAAGTAGACGGCGAAAAGGCACAATGTGTCGTCGATTCCGCCTATGCGAAGATGGGTTCCCCCTATGTGTGGGGCGCCACCGGCGGCAAGGGCTATGACTGCTCCGGTTTGGTATATTCTATCTATGTAAAGGAAATGGGTCTTTCCCTTCCCAGAACCTCTTCCGCGCAATCTCAGGTCGGCAAGCAGGTCAGCAAAGACCAATTGCAACCCGGCGATTTGGTATTCTTCAACACCTCCGGTAAGGGCGTAAGCCACGTGGGCATCTATATCGGAAACGACGTGTTTATCCACGCCTCCAGCGGCAGTGCAAAGGTAAGAACCAATAAGTTGAGCGAAAAATATTATAGCTCCCGATTTGTCAACGCGACACGGGTACTGTAAAATAACATTACGAGAGAACGGTACAATCCGTTCTCTTTTTTATTACCGAAATAGAGGAGGTCGTATATGCGTTTTGGCGTAACAGAACTGCGTGAAGAGATTCTCGCTTCCTTAAAAGAGAAAGCAAGAGCGGCGAGAAATGAGGAAAAAGGCTATATACTGAGTATTCATAGAGTGGGCGAGAATCAGCCGGATCTCGCCTATGAGCGCGGACTCAAGAAATCGGCGCAATCGGCGGGGATCGACGTGGACGTACACTGCTACCCCGAGGACGTAGAGACAGAGGCATTGCTCGAAGGGATTCGCCGGGACAACGAAAACCCCGCCGTCGGGGGCATTCTCGTCTTCCATCCCCTTCCCGATACCGTCGATTCCGGCGCAGTGGATGCCGCCGTCGCAATCGAAAAGGATATCGACTGCTTGCATCCGGACAACCAGCGCAAGGTGTATGCGGGGGGCGGTGTGCTATATCCCGCTACGGCAAAAAGCGCCCTGGCGATTGCAGAGGCCATGGGACCTTTGGAAGGAAAGCGGGCGCTTATCGTCAATCGCTCTATGGTGATCGGCAAGCCTTTGGCGATGATGCTCCTCGATAAGAACGCCACCGTTACCATCGCCCATTCCCGCACGCGAAATCTGGAAGAAGAGGCGAAAAGGGCGGATCTCGTGGTCTATGCCACGGGCAAGTCCCGTTGGATCGACGGGCGTTTTGTCCGGGAAGGGCAGTGGATTGTCGACTGCGGCATCGCTTTTGACGAAAATGGAAAAATGACCGGCGATGTCGATACCGAAGCGGTAGAAAAGATCGTCGAATATGTGACGCCGGTGCCCGGCGGCGTAGGGAGTCTCACCAATCTCTTGCTCCTTGAGAATATGTTTCTTGCATAAAAAATCCCCGTCAAAGCGGGGATTTTTTAGCGTCTGCGCAGATATTTCCAGGCAAGATATTTCTTCAATAGGCCACCGGTTCTTTTGCGAACGGGTCTTCGAGAAAGCAGCGAGATGCCTTTGGCAAAGGCGAAAAACTTAATGAGCTTCTTCAATTTCATATTGCGAACCTCCTTCGTATTTCGGGTATATGCAATTTATTTACCCGAAACACGCGCTTTTCACTCGTAAAATCCATCGCGATCCTAATTGCGCTTTCGATTGTTTTGTTTTTGGCTCTGTTGACGATTGTAGGTATTGTTGTCGTCGTCCTCGTCATCGCCTTCGTTTTCTTCCTCTTCCTGCCGCCTTTGTTCTTCGAGCTCTTGGCGGATGCGCTCTTGCTCTTGCATATACCATTCCTTGGTATGCACCGTGCAGTAGCGCCGCGGTCCGGCATAGAAGTCTTCGGGGACGATGCCGTCGAAGTCTTCGGGCTTATAGCCGTCGGGACGGGCGTAGTAATACCCGTAGGTGATGGTTTCGTAGGGGCAGTAGGTGGAGGCGAGTTCGCCGGAGACCGCACAAATCAACTTGCGCGTATAGCGCTCGGTGACTTCGGTGGGTGCGGTATTGGGCAAAAACGGCAAGCTGACGATCGACTTGGCGCGGCGGGCGTAGGCGGAGGCCAAAAGGCCGGTGCGGTCGCTCACTTCTTTCTTCTCTAAGTTTTTCGGCAGCTCCCAAGTGCTCTTATCATTCGGGATATCGTAGAGCTTGGCGTAAAAGTCCGAGACGACGGCGTCATTTTTTGTAAGCGCGAGCTTTTGCAGATCGTTGCCGAGCCACAGGCCGCAGGTGTAGCCGGGGGTCGCGCCGAGGGAAAAGTAGTCCGCATTGTATTTGTTGCTTCCGAGCACCGCAAAGGCATCATAGCCCTTGGCGCCAAGCCGCTTTGCCACATCGGTGGAGCCGAGGGCGTAGCGCAAGAGCACGTCCGCCTTTCGCGGAAATTCCGATTTTTTTACCTTTGCTTCATAGAGCACTTCTCCCGAAGCATCGGTGATCTTTTGCACCATATGAATATTGCCCGTATTAGAAGAGGCGATTTTTGCATAGGCGCCGGTCATATGCATAAGATTCGTGCCATTCACCAAATTGCCCGATGCCATGGCATCGAAGGTAAAGTCGTGGCGGTTCGCCGATTCCTGGGGCGTGACGATGTCGTCGTCTTCGCTGTCGGCATAGAGACCCAGAGTCTTTAGGGTTTTGAGGGTATTGTCGTAACCGTATTTTTCGAGGAGCTTGCCGCTTACCGATTTTCTGCCTTGCTCCAAGGCCTCGGCGAAGATCGTATTGCCGCGGAATTTATGGCCTTCGGGCCAAATCAGCCCGTCTACATACATGGGTATGTCGTCGTAGGCCGTCGCCAGAGTGTCCTTTCGGCACAGCGCCGTCAGATAGGTAGAGAGGGGCATAAACACCGAGCCCGGTTGCCGTTTGCCGAAGAGGTGGTTATAGCGCTTTCTGGCGGGATCGGTGACGTCGTTTCCGCCGACGAAGGCGCCGACGGATCCATCTTTGTTGTCGATGATGATCGCGGCGGATTGGGGCTGCAGATTAATATTTTCCGAGGCGAGAAAGAGTTCGCCGGAGAGAATGCATTCTTCGTCGTCGATGGCGATCTTGTCGCCGTATTTTTTGAGCGCTTTGGCGGAGATGCGGTAGTCGCTTCCGCTTTGTACGTCTTCTTCTTCAAAGGCGGTGGTGATGCGGGATACGGTACAGAGATTGCCATCGCCGTCGAGATAATAGGAAGGTTTGAGCGTGAGTATGCCGTCGTCGAAAGAGAAGTAGCGTCCGGAGAGAAGTAGGTCGCCGCCGGCGCGGGAAAAAGCCTCTTTTGTAAGGCGCAACGAACCGTCGTCTAAAAACAGGTCGTCGTGGGAAAGGTAGAGGATTTTTCCGGCTTCATCGACGATATTGCCTTCGGTATCGGTGCTGAAGTCGACAAAATTTGCGCCCTTGTCTGCACCCGATCGCACCAGATCGGGGAATTGATCGTACAGGGCTTCGAGCTTATGTTGCATATCCGGTTGTATGGTCGAGTAGATTTTGAGGCCGCCTTCTCGGACTTTTTTCTCCGCCTCCTCGCGAGTCAGCCGCAGTGCCTGGGCGATATGCGCTTCGGCCTCTTCGCTTATGGCATCGGCCACATATGAAGTGTAAGGCGATTCGGCGTCTTCTTGCGGCCGAAAGGCCAAATTCCTGTTTTCAGCGCGGGCACGCGTCTTCGCGTCTATGTATCCGGCGCTTTCCATGGCGGCGAGCACGACCTTTTGACGTGCCAGGGCGTGAGGGTTTTCCACCAGTACATACCGTTCCCCGGCGATGGTGCGCACCGCCAAGGGGCTTTCATCTTTTACGTTCTCTTCGGGAATTCGCTTCAGCGGCTGGTATTTTGAAGGGCTCTTTACGATGCCGGCGAGGAGCGCCCCTTCTTCGAGGGTCAAATCCTTGGGCGTCTTGGAAAAATACGCCCGCGCCGCGGCGTCGATCCCCTGGGCGCCCATGCCCAGATCGATGCGGTTGAGATAGGCTTCGAGGATCTTTTCTTTGGGAAGTGCTTCCTCGATGGCGAGGGTCAAATAGGCCTCGGTGACTTTGCGGTCGACGGATTGCTCGGTACTCAGATAGAGATTTTTTACCAGCTGTTGGGTAATGGTCGATCCGCCGCGGACGATTCTGCCTTGCTTTAGATTTGTCGCAAGACTGGCAAAAAGTTGCCGTCCGTCGAGTCCCTTGTGGCTATAAAAACTGCGGTCTTCCGTCGCCAAAAAGGCATTCCGTACATCTTTTGGCACCGCCGAGAGCGGCACATAGTTGCTGAAGACCGAAGGATCCACCTCGTCAATCACTTCGCCCTCGGCGTCGTAAATCACAGAGGTCTGCGCGATCGCCGTCGTCACCTTTGTAAAGTCGGTTTCCGGCGCCTTTTTCAGGATAGAGAGCATCCAGGCGCCGATCGATCCCGCGATTAACACGAAGAGCGCGACGAGAAGAAGCAGGAAAAGCTTCGCCTTGTCGCCGCGGGACAAATGTTTTATTCCACCCATACACATCCTCCTTTCTCCAATTATAGCACAGCGGCTCTGTTGCGCAGTAGCTTCGGATTGTGTATATTTATGAAAGGAGGTACTGTGTGAACAGAATAGAACATCGCGGAGGTCGTCCGGAATCGGTGGTAACGGTCGCCGTTTGGGACGATGAAAACGAATTTAACGAGGAAAGTCTGAAGGAGCTGAACGCCCTGGTCGAAGTCGCCGGCGGCAATGTGGTGGCGGAAATGACCCAAAACGTGCGGTCCTACCACCCGTCGACGCTAATGGGCAAGGGAAAGCTCGAGGAATTGAAGGACTTCGTCAGAGCGGAAGATGTCGATCTGGTGGTCTTCGACCAAGAACTCAGCGGCGTGCAGATGCGCGAGATCGAAAAGATTCTCGAGACCGATGTCTTGGACCGCACCGCCGTCGTCTTGGATATTTTTGCCGCCCGGGCGAAGACCGATGTGGGAAAGCTACAGGTCTATCTGGCGCAGTTGGAATACGGAAAAAACCACTTGATCGGCAAGCGGAACTATTCGAGATTGGGCGGCGGGATCGGCACCCGAGGGCCCGGGGAACAAAAACTCGAGATTGATCGCAGGCGCATTCGCGCGGACATCACCCGCACCAAAAAGCGCCTGGCCCGGGCCAAAAAGATCCGAAACACCGGGAGAAAGGACCGCCTGTCGTCCAAAATCCCTTCTATCGCCTTGGTAGGCTATACCAATGCGGGAAAATCGTCGATTATGAATCGCCTACTCAAAGACGGCGCCTCGTCGGGAAAACCGGTCTTTGTGGAGGATATGCCCTTTGCATCGTTGGATCCCGACACGCGGCGCATTCGGCTTAAAGACGGCTTGAGTGTATTCGTCACCGACACGGTGGGTTTTATTTCCAATCTTCCCACCGCCCTGATCGAATCTTTTTATACGACGCTCGAAGAATTAAAGGATGCGGATCTTATCGTACACGTCATCGACGGATCCGGAGAAAATGCCGAAATGCAGTATAAGACGACCCGAAAGATCCTTCGGGATCTCGAAGTGAGCGCGACGCCTTCGATTTTGTTCGTCAACAAGCGGGACAAGATGGAAGCGGGAAGACTCCCGTTTTTGCCGGCAGAGGATACGGTGCTCTACGGTTCCGTCAAATTCGATGCGGACTTCGACTATTTCTTCGATGCCCTGCAAGAAAAGATCGAAGGGGGATTCGCCAAGGTGGATCTGCACTTCGGTTTTGACGAAATGCACCGCGTAGAAGAGATCAAGGCGCGGTTTCCCGTCGAGCAATTCGACTACGACCACGAAGGGGTGGCGATTACGACGACGCTTCCCAAGAGCTACTTACCCCGCTACGAAAGACAGATACGGAGGCGCTATGTATAAGACCGTATTGCGAGAAGGGCGCAGTCGATTGGAGGAGAAAAAGTCCGAGTTTTTGGGATATGTCTCTCATGTTCGTTCCAAAGAAGAGGCGGAGGCGGTGATTGCGCATATGCGAAAAGCATACCCAGACGCCCGCCATCACTGTAGCGCCTATATCGTGGGGGCGGGCGGCATCGTGCAAAAATACGACGACGACGGCGAGCCCCAGAAGACCGCCGGGCCGCCCATACTCGAAGTCCTCAAGAGAAACGGTCTGGAAAATGTGGTCTGCGTCGTCACCCGCTACTTCGGGGGCACCTTACTGGGAGCGGGCGGCCTGATCCGCGCCTACTCTACCGCCGCCTCCCTTGCGGTTGAGGAGGCGGTGGTCGTGGAAATGCACGCGGCATTGGATCTGCGGATTCGCTACGACTACACCTTTCACGGGGCGCTGGAAAACTTTTTGATGCAGTACGGATACCCGGTTTTTGATGCGGAATTTACCGATCAGGTGGCGCTTTCGACGACGCTGCTCGCAGAGAACGAGGACGCACTGCTCGAGAAGCTGACGGATCTTACGGCAGGCGACGTCTATATCGTCGAGAAGAAGGCCACCGAAAGGCCTGTCAGAGACGGATTTTTATTGTATAATAAACAAAAATACAAACAAACCACGGATTAGGAGGTCCTTATGAAAGAAACCATCGACGCATTGGTAACATGGATACAGAAAGTAGTGGGCGATGCGCACGCAAAGGGCATCGTATTCGGCTTGAGTGGAGGAATCGATTCAGCGGTGATCGCAGGCATTGCCAAACGCGCCTTCGGAGACGACGCATTGGGAATCATTATGCCTATCGACTCCCATCCCCAAGATGAAATCGACGCATTGCTCGTGGCCGAAGCGCTGGATCTGAAAATCGAAAAGGTCGATCTGAGTGCGGCCTATCACGCCATCCTCGACGCATCTTTTGTAAGTGAAAATACCATGGCGAAGGCGAACCTCAAGCCGCGTCTGCGCATGAGTACCCTCTACTATTATGGGCAGGACCGCAATTATTTGGTGAGCGGCTCCTCCAACGCCAGCGAATACTATGTGGGTTACTTCACCAAATTCGGCGACTCAGCTTGCGATCTGATGCCCCTCGTGGACTTTGTAAAAGAAGAGGTCTTTGCACTGGGCGAGGCGCTTGGCTTGCCTGAAGTCGTACTGAAGAAGAAGCCAACGGCGGGCCTCTATGAAGGGCAGACCGACGAGTTGGAGATGGGCTTCAGCTACAAAGAGCTCGACGCGGTGATCCGCGAGGACTATCGCGGCGAACACCGCGACAAGATCGACCACCTGCATAAGATCAGCGCTCACAAGCGGGTTTTGCCTCCGAAGTTTGGTAAATAAGAAAAGAATATGATAGAATAATGGACCGAATGAAAGAGAGGTAGCTATGGCTGGACATTCAAAATGGCATAATATTAAAAATAAAAAAGGCAAAGAAGACGCAAAGCGCGGAAAGATTTTTACCAAGCTTTCCCGAAACATCACCGTGGCGGCGCGAGAAGGCGGCGACGACCCGGCGTATAACGCGGCGTTGAAAGCGGCGATTGACAAGGCGAAGGCGGAAAATATGCCCAACGACAATATCGATCGCGCCATCAAAAAGGCAGCGGGCGGTGACGACGGCGCGGACTTTGAAGCCGTCACCTACGAAGGCTATGGTCCTTCCGGCATCGCCGTATTGGTGGAATGCTTAACCGACAATCGCAATCGCACGGCGCCGGATGTGCGCCACGCCTTCGACAAAAACGGCGGCAATTTGGGCACCAACGGCTCGGTATCGTTTCTGTTCGACCGCAAAGGGCAGTTGGGCATCGCCACGGACGAGGGAATCGATCCCGATGCGGTCATGATGGATGCCATCGAAGCCGGCGCGGAAGATGTGACCGTGATCGACGAAGGGATCGAGATTACCACCGCGCCGGAGGAATATCACAAGGTGCGTAACCACCTCGAGGAAAAGGGATATGAGTTCGTAATCTCCGAAATCACCTTTATTCCCCAAACCACCACGGCGCTCGACAGCGAAGAAGATCGCGCCAAGATGACCAAGTTGATCGAACAATTGGAGTCTAACGACGACGTGCAGGAAGTGTATCATAACTGGGAGAATGCAGAAGAAGCATAAATGAAAAAATTTCTCTCCCTGCTCGTAGCCGGGCTGTGCATTTTTTTGTGTTTCAGCCTGGCTACCTATATACAGAGCCAAGATGCGGACTATTATGCCGCGCAAATGCGCAAAAACCGGATCGATCGCGTAACGGGTCTTTCCTTCACGCGACTCGACGAAATATCGGACGGCCTGCGCGCCTATTTGCGTACCGGCGAAGAGAAGCAAATCGCGCCGTATTTCTCGGCGGAAGAAGTCGCCCATATGAAAGACGTATACGGTCTCTTTCAATGGATGGCTCGACTCTCCGCCGCGGGCGTATGTATCGTCGTTTGGGGCGCCTATAGGCTCAAGAAGCGCTATGGCATCCGCGGGAGTATGCGTGCGGTGGGACGTGCCGCCTGGATCTGGATCGCCGTATTCGCGCTACTGGCGGCGGCGATCGCTGTGAATTTTCATCGGGCGTGGTTTTTGTTTCATCGCCTGGTATTTTCCAATGAATTGTGGCTGATGGATCCCCAAACGGATCTGATGATTCAAATGCTGCCGGAGAACTTTTTTTCCGGCATGGTGCTACGCATCGGCGCCGTTATGATCGTGGCGATGGCGCTGTTATCGGCAATGGGTTTTGTGAAAGGAACGGACAATGGAATTGAATAGATATATCGACCATACGATTTTGGGACCGGACGCCAATAAGGCGGTGGTCGTAAACACCATAGAAGAAGCGAAGAAGTACGGTTTCGCATCCGTCTGCCTAAACCCCTATTGGGTCTCCATGGCCGCCGAAATGCTCGCCGGTACCGATGTAAAGGTCTGCACCGTGATCGGCTTTCCCTTAGGGGCGACGACCGCAAAGGCCAAGGCGTTTGAGGCGAAAGAAGCCGTCGAAAACGGCGCCGAAGAGGTGGATATGGTCCTCAATATCGGCGCATTAAAAGATGGCGATCACGAAGCGGTACTCAAAGATATGCGCGGCGTAAAAGAAGCGGTGGGACATGTGGTCGTAAAGGTGATCCTCGAAACCTGTCTTTTGACCGACGATGAGAAGCGCGCGGCCTGTGCTCTGGCGAAAGAAGCGGGTTTGGACTTTGTAAAGACCTCTACGGGATTTTCCGAAGCGGGTGCCACCGTCGAAGACGTGCGGCTTATGCGCGAAGCCGTGGGCGAGTCTATGGGGGTAAAGGCGAGCGGCGGCATTCGCGACCGCAAGAGCGCCCTCGCCATGATCGAAGCCGGTGCATCGCGTATCGGCGCCTCCAAATCCGTCGCCATCGTCGAAGAGGCGTAAAATGGATCCTGTCGCATTTCGCCTCTTCGGACTGGACGTGCGCTGGTACGGCATACTGATCGCCTTGGGCGCGGTACTCGCCGTATGGGTGGCGGAAAATTTGATCCAAAAAAATCCCGCGATCCCCAAAGAATCCGTCGTCGACTATGCCCTGTACGCATTGCCTTTGGGCATTCTGGGCGCACGGCTCTATTATGTGTTGTTTGAGTGGGAATACTACGGACAATACCCCGCAGAAATCCTCGCCATCCGAAACGGGGGGCTCGCCATCCACGGCGGCATACTCGCGGGTATGCTCGTGGCGTGGTTTTTCGCTCGCAAGAGGAAGCTGTCGTTTTGGGACTTTTTAGATATGCTCGCGCCCGGCGTGGTGCTCGCACAGGGCATCGGCCGCTGGGGCAACTTTATGAACGGAGAGGCCCACGGCGGCCCCACCGATCTGCCTTGGGCGATTCAGGTGGGGGGCGAGATGGTGCATCCCACATTTTTGTATGAATCCATCTTGGACGTGGGAATTTTTCTGTTTCTCTTTTTTGTGCTCGCGAAGCGAAGAAAATTTCGCGGGCAACTCGCCGCGTGGTATTTGATCCTGTACGGCATCGGCCGCTTTTGTATCGAAGGGCTACGCACGGACAGCCTGTATATCGGGCCATTGCGTACCGCCCAACTCGTCAGCATTCTGGGAATTCTCTTCGGGTTGGCGATCCTCTATGTGGCGTCCAAGAAAAAAGACGGAGGCGACTACCGACTGATTGACAAAAAGCCATCCTAAACGAAATTTGCGAACCGCCGAAATATCGGCGGTTTTTTTATTGTCGAAAATGCCGAAAACCGCTTGAAATAGGCACTGAATGGTGTAGAATATAGGTAAGTGGGGCAAAGTGGTTCATAAGGGTTTGTTTTGGGGGAAATATGTTTTTCGGGGAGGCAAAGCACAATATCGATCCCAAGGGGCGCTTGGTCATGCCGGCGAAATTTCGCGACGGCTTGGCCGAGGGCTTTGTCATGACCAAGGGATTGGATCAGTGTATTTTTCTGTTTCCCCTGGACGAGTGGAAGCGCATGGAAGAAAAGCTGAAACAGCTGCCCCTGACCCACAAAAACGCCCGCGCTTTTGTACGGTATTTCTTCTCCGGCGCCTGTGACGGAGAATTGGACAAGCAGGGAAGAGTGCGGATTCCGCAAAATCTGATACACTATGCCGATTTGCAGCAAAAATCGGTGATTATCGGCGTGGGAACGCGCATGGAAATATGGTCCGAAGCGTTGTGGGATGCCTACAACGAGGACGAATCCCTTTCTTACGATCAAATCGCACAGCAATTGGCGGATCTCGGCATATAGGAGGGGTTATGGATTTCAGTCATATACCGGTACTGCACGAGCAGGTAATAGAGCATCTTCAAATTCGCCCCGGCGGCATATACGTAGACGGTACGGTGGGCGGCGGCGGCCACAGCAGCGAAATTCTGCGTCGTCTCGAGGACGGCCTTTTGGTGGGAATCGACCAGGACGATGCGGCACTGGCGGCCGCGGAGAAGAGATTGTCCGCCATTTCGGATCGCTTTGTGCTGGCGAAGGGAAATTTTGTACATATGGATGCGATCCTCGATGAAAACGGCATAGACCGCGTCGACGGAATCCTCTTGGACATCGGCGTAAGCTCCCACCAATTCGATACGCCGGAGCGCGGGTTCAGCTATCGTTTCGACGGTCCTTTGGATATGCGCATGGACGGCGATGGCGACATTCGCGCCTATGACATCGTGAACCGCTATTCTGCCGATGAAATCACGGATATTCTCCTCCGTTACGGAGAGGAGCGCTGGGCAAAGCGCATTGCGGAATTTATCGTAAGCGAACGCAATATCCAGCCGATCGATACGACCTTTCGATTGGTCGAGATCATCAAAAAGGCGATCCCCGCTAAAGTGCGAAGAGATGGCGGGCATCCGGCGAAGAAGAGTTTTCAGGCCCTTCGAATCGCCGTGAATCGGGAGTTGGAAGTGCTCGAAGAAGCCATTCCCATGATGGTCGATCGGCTCAAGCCGAAGGGGCGCCTCGCCATTATCACGTTCCACTCATTAGAAGACCGGATCGTAAAAAACACCTTTAAGTATCTGCATCAGGACTGCATCTGTCCGCCCAGGCAACCGATCTGTACCTGCAATAAAAAGAGAGAGATTCGCATCGTCACCCGCAAACCCGTCGTCGCCGACGACGCCGAATTGGCCACAAACAACCGGGCACATTCGGCCAAGCTCAGGGTTGCTGAAAAACTGTAATGGGAGTGATATAATGAAACGGGTTCAGAGGAGTCGGCAACAGAAGACGCGTGCTGCCAAAAGACGGCGTCCGCGCGCCAGGGGAGTTTCCGCCGTATTTTTGGCGGCGGCCGTTATCGTCGTCTTGGGAATTACATTGGTCTTCAATCTGAAAACCCACACCCAGATTGCAGAACTCAATACCGCCATCGCGAAACAACACGCTTCTCTCGAAGAGATGGACAAGACATATAGAGATTTGAATGCGGGATTGGATGCGATAAAAAGTTCCGAAGACATCCTCAGAAAAGCAAAGTTTCAACTGGGCATGGTCTATCCGGACAACGATCAGGTAAAATATATCGATGTGAATATGAAAAATGAAAAAAATGACGTCAATGAAAATGTGTATTTGAACCCGGTAATCTCCGTATTGCATATTTTCAAGGAGGACTAGGAGGGCTCTTGTGGAAGAGCGGAAGCGAAAGCATAGGAAAAGAGCGGGAAAGAAAGCGCATAGCGGAAACTTTTTGTCTTCGTATTTGAAGCGAACGGACAGAAAAGTGACCTTGGTGTACGCATTTCTCTTCCTGCTCTTTTTTATTTTGTCCGTAAGAATGGTACAACTGCAGGTCTTTCGATCGGAAGAACTGACCAAGAGTGCACTCGCACTCGAAAGTGATAAGCGCGCTACGACCCGTCGCGGCGTGATCTACGATGCGAAGGGCAATGCGCTGGTCGGAAATATCAGCCGTTCCGACATTTATGTCGATACCAAGACGCTTTCGGCATCGGCGGAGGCCGAAAAGGCGACGGAGCGACTGATGAAGGTTTCCGCCTCGCTACTGGACATGGAAAAATCCGAGGTACAGGCGCGCCTCGACAAGGGCGGGCATGTCCTGCTCAAGCGCGGCGTAGAGCGCACGGTGGCGACCGAGGTGCGGGATTCGGACATCCCCGGCGTGGTGGTCGAAGACTACGAAACGCGCACCTATCCCGGAAACGATCTCGCCTCCTTGGTTTTGGGTTTCGTCAACCGGGACGGGGAAGGCCAATACGGACTGGAACGCTACTATGACGATTCCCTGCGGGGGGTGGTGGGAAAAAACCTGGCGCCCCAGGGGAAGGACAAGAAAAACAGAGATTCCGCCAAGGCGGCGGTGGGCGGCGCCGATCTCACGTTGACGCTTTCCGAATCCTTACAGCGTAAAACCGAAGAGATTTTGGATGCGCACCGCACCAAAAACAAAGCGGAGCGCATCACCGCCATCGTACAGGAGACGGACACCGGGGCGATCGCCACTATGGCATCCACCGACGATTATAATTTGAACAAGCCCTATGATCCGGCGGATGCGGCGCAGCGTTCCGTGTGGAAGGATCTGACGCGCAAGCAGAAGACCGAGATTTGGTTCGACAACTGGCGGAACTTTGCGGTCAGCGATATGTACGAGCCGGGTTCCACCTTTAAGACCGTAACCGCCGCGGCGGCGCTGGAAGAAAACACCAGCGATCCGAAAAAACACTATTACTGCACCGGCTATGTGCGCGACATCCCCGGCATTACCATCACTTGTACCTCGCTGCCGGATCCCCACGGGGACATCACGATGGATACGGCATTTGCCGAAAGCTGCAATGTCACCTTTGTGAGCATGGCGCGGGAACTCGGCGAAGAAGGTATGTTAAAATATATCAGAGCCTTCGGATTCGGCGAGAAGACCGGCATCGATCTGCCCGCGGAACAGGCGGGCTTGGTGCCCGAGGGCGTAAAGGATATCAACGCCGCGCGCCTTGCCACCATGAGTTTCGGCCACGGGATTGCCGTAACGCCGATCCAAATGGTAACCGCCGTATCGGCCGTCGCCAACGGCGGCTATCTGCTCGAGCCCTATGTGGTGCGCGAGATTCGCGATGCCGGCGGCAATGTCATCGAAAAGCGCGACCGCACGGTAAGGCGGCAGGTGATTTCTTCGGCGACCAGCGAGACCATGCTGCGCCTCTTGCAAAAAGTCGTAGAAGAGGGAACGGGAACGCTGGGGGCCGTCGATCGCTATCATATCGGCGGAAAGACCGGTACGGCGGATAAAGTGTCGGCGATGGGCGGCTATGAAAAGGACAAATACATCAGTTCCTTTGTCGCCGTGGGTCCGACCGAAGACCCCGCGTATACGGTGCTGGTCATCGTAGAAAATCCCAAGGGCGACTATTACGGCGCCACGGTGGCGGCGCCCATCGCATCGGAAATTATGGGCGCCGCGCTACGAGAAGCGGAAGTCCCCATGCTCAGCGAAGGCGCTACGAAGAAAAAGAAAAAGATCGTTGTTCCCGACGTGGAAAATATGCTTTTGGAAGATGCGGGAAAACTCCTAACCGATTCCGGCCTCAAATTCAATATGTCTTCGGAAGATGTGGGGAATTTCGGCATCGTCGAAAAGCAGATGCCCAAAGCGGGCACGGAAGTGGACGAAGATACCATCGTCGATCTGTCCGTAGATCCCAACGACGCCGGCAAAAAGCGCGTACCGAAATTACAGGGCAAGACCAAAGAACAAGTCAAATTGCTCTTGGACAAGGCCGGCATCGACTACGCCTTTGAAGGAGAAGGTACGGTCGTTTCCCAAGAACCCTTGGGAGGAGAAGTGCTGGGCGATCAAAAGAAGGTATACATTCGTCTGGAAAAAGATCTGAAAGAAGAAAAAGACGAAAAATCCGCTTCCGATTCGAAACAGCAAACCGATACGAAAGACGGCGCGAGCGACGCGCAAAAGAAAGCAAAAGGAGACATAATGAGATGGGAGAATTAGTGACGACGGCGAGCCTTCCGGCCGCTTTGATCCTCAGTTTGATCGCGGGAAAAATATGCATCCCGCTATTGCGGCGGCTCAATGCCGGTCAGGAGATCCGGGAGGACGGACCCCAAAGCCATTTGGTAAAGGCGGGAACGCCGACCATCGGCGGAATCATCTTTTTGTCCGCCATGTTATTGGCGACGCTGTTTACCGGCAATTTGAACTACGAGACCCTAATCCTCTTTATATCGACATTGGGCTTTGCTTTGGTGGGATTTGTGGATGATTATATTAAGGTCGTCAACAAGAGAAATATGGGATTTACGGCCCTACAAAAACTGTTGGCGCAGATATGTATCGCCTTACTGCTGTACTTTCTTGTCCTCTCCGGCAAGGGACTGAGTACGGCGGTATTGCTGCCGGGGTCGGGGCGGCTGATCGATTTCGGGTTTTTCTTTATTCCCTTTATCATCTTCGTCGTCGTGGGAACCGTCAATTCCGTCAACCTTACCGACGGATTGGACGGCCTGTCCACTTCGGTGACCATTGTGATCATGCTGTTTTTTGCCCTGGTTTCCTTTCAAACACAACGCCTCGCCATCGGCGCGTTTTGTCTGGTGACGGCGGGCGCCTTGTTGGGCTTTTTGTGGTACAACAAATATCCCGCCAAAGTGTTTATGGGAGACACCGGCTCTTTGGCGCTGGGCGGTGCGGTGGTGGCGGTCGCCATTTTGCTGAATTTGCCGCTTCTGTTGCCGATCTGCGGTGGAATCTATTTTATAGAGACCTTGTCGGTGATTTTGCAAGTCGCCTCCTTTAAGCTGCGGGGCAAGCGAATTTTTCTCATGAGTCCGCTGCATCACCACTTCGAACAGAAGGGCTGGCGGGAGGTGCAAATCGTCGGTCTTTTTGTCGGCATAGAGATCGTGCTCTGCATCATCAGTTACTTCCTGATATTTTAGGGGGAAGAGATGAAAGATAAGAAACTATTGATTTACGGACTGGGCACCACCGGCCTAAGTGCCATCGATGCCCTGGCCGAGGACAACACCCTATATATTTATGACGACAATGCCGCGCGAATGGAGTCCTTCGGCGCTTCTTTACCCGTATACGAGGATCAAGAGATTGACCTCGTGGTAAAGAGTCCGGGGATCCCGCTGGAAAGCGGAAGACTCGTAGATCTCGCCGCGCGGAATATCCCCATCATCTCTGATGTAGAATTGGCGTATCGGATCTCCGAATGCGAAAATTTTGTGGCAATTTCCGGCACCAATGGAAAGACCACGATCACCGATCTTTTGTACCATATGCTCCTCGACGGCGGTAAAACCGCCTATATGGGGGGGAATGTGGGAATCGGCATTCTTCCCTTGGCAAAACGCGCCAAAAAGGACGACATCCTCGTCGTGGAATGTTCCAGCTTTCAGCTGGAGACCGTCATCAATTTTCGGCCCAAAGTGGCGATTCTCACCAATATTACCGAGGACCATTTGGACCACCATAAATCCGTAGACGCCTATCGGGAGAGCAAAAAAAACATATATAAGAACCAACGGGAAGGGGACCATCTGATTCTGAACATAGACGATCCCTATTTGGCACTATTGGGAGAAGAGGCAGAGGGCGCTTTGGTCGTCAGTACCGCCCCGGTGCGCCAGGACGGCGCGTTCCTCGACGGCGGCACGCTCTATATTCGCTATGGCAGCGACTTGATTCCTTTCATGGAGAGAGAGGAGATGCTTCTTCCCGGCGACCACAATGTTAGAAATGCACTGGAGGCGGCGCTCTGCGCCTATTTAATGGGCGTATCGCCGAAGTCCGTACGAGAGACGCTGATGCACTATAAGGGCGTGGACCACCGCATGGAATTTCTCGGCGAATTCGCCGGCATCCGGGTATACAACGATTCGAAGGGCACCAATCCCGATTCTACCGACGTCGCCCTTGCAGGGCTCGAAGGGCCGATTCGGCTATTGGCCGGGGGATTTTCCAAGGGGAGCGATTTTGTGCCGCTCTTTCACCGGCATCGCGACAAGATCGCGGGACTATACCTATTTGGCGAGACAAAAGATCTGATGGCCGAAGAGGCGCGCGGCGAGGGAATCGAGGAGATTCATACATTCGAGACCTTAAACGAGGCGATAAAAGCGGCGACCGATGCGGCGCTGTCCGGCGATACGCTGCTCTTGTCGCCCGCGTGTGCCTCCTGGGATCAGTTTAAGAACTTCGAAGAGCGAGGCGATCTCTTTAAGACGCTGATCGCCGAGAAGTGGGGCGGATGATGTTTTCATGGAAAGATTGAAAAAATACGTAGATCCCCTGCTTTTGATCGACATCGTACTGCTCTTGGTGATGGGCGTGTTTATGGTCGCCTCGAGTTCGTGGGCCGCGGGGATGCAAGACGGCAATGCCGGCACTTATTATTTAAAGCGCCATCTGCTCTATTTGGCGCTGGGGATCGGCGCCGCCTTCGTCGGCTATATCCTGCCCGTTAAGTTTTATCGCAAGGTCGCGCTGCCCCTTTGGGTCGTAAGCATTCTATTGTGCGGCCTGGTGGCGGCGGGTTTCGGTGTCACCATCAACGGCGCCACGCGCTGGCTGCAGGTGCCGGGAACGGGGTTTCGCTTTATGCCGTCGGATCTATTGAAATACACCTCGATCTTTTATGTCGCACATCTGTGCGTCTTGCACCGTAAAAACCACCGAAAAAAGGGATTTTTGGCGATTATGTGCGTGATCGGCGTCTCGGTAATCGTCGTGGCGAAAGAAGATTTTTCTTCGGCGAGCGTTATCGGGTTGAGCCTGTTTTCGATGTTTTTTATCTCCGGCATCCGCTTTCACGAATTCGTCGCCGTGCTGGGTGCCGGCGCGCTGGGTTTTTTTCTCTTTGCGATTCGCGTGCCGTACAGGATGAAGCGATTGACTTCGTTTTTGGATCCCTTCGACGACATTCCCAATACGGATTGGCAGCTCGCCAATTCACTGTACGCCTTGGGGATGGGGTCGATCACGGGCGTAGGTTATTTTCAGTCGAATCAAAAATTCAACAATCTGCCGGAGGCGTACAACGACTTTATCTTCGCCATCATCGGAGAAGAATTGGGACTGATCGGCACCTTTTCGGTGATCGCCCTATTCGCGTTCTTTGTCTACCGTGGTTTTCAGGTCGCGGTGGTGCAAGAAGGGCTGTACGAAAAGCTCTTGGCGTCGGGGATCTTTGTATCCATCGGCTTTCAGGCGTTCTTTAACATGGGCGTTGCCGCCGGTATATTGCCGGTAACGGGGCTCACGCTGCCGTTTATTTCCTATGGCGGTACGGCGCTGATTTTGGTGATGGGGATGAGCGGCATACTATTACGGTTATCCGGGAAAGGAGTTTCTGCATGAAGATGATTGTTTCCGGCGGCGGAACCGGAGGACATATCTACCCGGCCCTCGCCATTGTCGATGCGGTAAAAAAGAAAGTGCCGGACGCGGAATTTTTATATGTGGGAAAGAAGGGCGGACTGGAAGAAGAACTCGCCGCCAAGGCGGGGCTGCCCTTTCGTGCGATTCGCGTAAAGGGACTGCCGCGCAAGAAGATCAACAAGGATTCGTTCCTCTTTATGATCGAATTGTTGCGCGGTCTAAAAGACGCCGGCGAGATCTTAAAGGACTTTCGTCCCGACGTCGTGGTGGGAACCGGAGGCTATGTATGCGCGCCGATTCTCCTAAAGGCGCAGAATCAGGGAATTCCCACCGCCATTCAAGAGCAAAATGCCTACCCGGGAAAGACCAATCGACTATTGGGCAAGCGGGTTCAACTGGTGGCATATAGTTTTTCGGAAGCGGAAAAGTATTTTCCGGAAGAGACGCCGAAGCTGTTTACCGGCAATCCCATTCGCGATACATTCGAAAAAATGGACGAGGCCACGGCGAAAAAGACGCTGGACTGGCAGACGGAAAAAGACGCAATCCTCTCCTTCGGCGGAAGCGGCGGACAGGAATCCACCAACGAGGCGGTGCTCGAGATTATGGAAAAACACCGAGAACTGCCGTTTTATTGGGTGCATATCACGGGAAAGGACCACTACGAGGACTTTCTGAAGCGGATGCCCGAGGTGGACGCCGCGTCGTATAAAATCCTGGATTATTCCCACGAAATTCCCGAGTATTTGGCGCTCGCCAAGGGCGTCGTCGCCTCGTCATCGGCTATGACGCTGGCGGAGATCAGCGCCATGCACTTGCCGTCTGTCTTGATTCCCAAAGCCTACACGGCGGGCAATCACCAATTCCACAACGCCGTCAGCTATCGGGATAAGGGCGCGGCCTTTGTCATCGAAGAATCCGAATTGAACGGAGATGTGCTGCTAAACAAGGTTTTGGACATACTGGAAGACAAAGAGACGGCGCGGGCGATGGGGGATGCGGCCAATGCACTCAGCAATCCCGGCGCCACCGCAGAAATTGCCGATGCGATACTGGAGATCGCAAACCATGGCTAAGCGAAAGAAAAAACTCCCGAAAAAGTACCGCAATCGGCGCATCGCCTTTGTGGCTATCGCTGCGCTACTGATCGCGGCGCTCGCATGGGGAGCCGCACGGGCACTCAAAATCGATACCGTCGAGGTTACGGGCACCAAAGTGGTCCCCAAAAATACGGTGCGCGCTGTCGCCGAAGAGGCGGTGGGAACGAGCTATCCGCGCATCGACAAAAAGCGCATGGAAAATCGCATCGCACAAAATGCCTATGTCAAAGAAGTGCATATCGGCTATGGGTTTTTCGGAAAGCTGAAGGTCGACATACGAGAGGAGACGCCTTTCGCGCAGATCTATACCGATGACGGCTACGTCTTGGTGAATGAAGAATTCAAGGCGCTCGAGAAGACGCGCTCCTATGATCCGAATCTTCCGAAGATTTCGGGAATGCCGACGAAGGCGATAAAGATCGGGCATACGGTCTTTGACGGAACCAAAAACGAAAAAAAGATCGAAATGATTCGCGGACTCTTTCAATCGGCGGTGGCGGAGAGCATCAACAGCGTCGACATATTGGACAGGGGGATCAAGATCCTCCTTTCCGACGGAACGGCGGTGCATATTCGAAGCTTCGAAGACGGACCCTATAAGATCCGCCAGCTGGAAGAGATCTACAAGGAAATGAAGGCGAAAAACAGCCGTTACAGCGAGATTTACTTGGACCAGGGCGATCATCCCGTCGCGGTAAAGCCCTCTGCGCTCGAGGATGACGAGGACGATACGAAGCGCGAACAGTCAGAGCAAAAGAAGCCTTCCGAAACGACAAAATCAGCGCGGGGCGCCGAGGAGAAAACGACATCGAAAGAGACCCCAAAGACAGAAAGCGATGGCGCAGAAGAAGATGCACAAAAGGCACGCGCGACACAGAATGGGAATTCTTGACTTGTCTCGCATTTGTCTATAAAATAGAATAAATTGATTCGATATCTGTGGCTTTAGGGCGCAATTAGGAGGATGTATATGTTGGATTTTGATATGGACCACGAAGAGTTTGCAAAAATCAAAGTGGCCGGTGTCGGCGGCGGCGGGAATAATGCCGTGAATCGGATGATCAACGCCGGCGTAAAGGGCGTGGAATTTCTGGCGATCAATACCGACCGCCAGGCGCTGAAGAATTCTTTGGCGGAGACGAAGATTCAGATCGGTGAAAAGATCACCAAGGGTCTGGGCGCAGGCGCCAATCCCGATATCGGCGAACAGTCTGCGGAAGAAAGTCTCGACGAGATCCGCGAAGCCTTAGAAGGTGCCGATATGGTGTTTATCACCGCCGGCATGGGCGGCGGCACCGGTACCGGCGCGGCGCCGATTATCGCCGATGTCGCAAGAGATCTGGGCGCCCTTACCGTCGGCGTCGTTACCCGACCCTTCAGTTTTGAGGGGGCAAGACGCACCCGTCAGGCGGAACGCGGCATTTCCGAATTGAAGGACAAGGTAGACACCCTGGTCATTATTCCCAACGACCGGCTGTTCAATATCTCCGACAAAAAGACCACCTTCTCCGAAGCGTTTATGATGGCCGATGAAATCCTGAAACAGGGGATCCAAGGCATTTCCGAGCTGATCAGCGTTCCGAACGTCATCAATCTCGACTTTGCCGACGTAAAGACCGTCATGAACAACAAGGGCATTGCACATATGGGTATCGGATATGCATCCGGGGACGATCGCGCTACCGAAGCGGCGCAAAACGCCGTACAAAGTCCCCTTTTGGAGACCTCGATCTCCGGCGCCAAGTCCGTGCTATTGAACATAACGGCAGGAAACGATCTGGGCATGTTCGAGATGAACGAAGCGGCCGATCTGATTCGCTCGGCGGTCGACGAAGAAGCCAATATTATCTTCGGTGCGGGCATCGACGAATCCCTGAAAGATCAGGTGAAGATCACCGTCATCGCCACCGAGTTCGATCAGGATCAAGACGAAAAGAATGTCGATCGTTCGAAGCGCACCGGAGACGAAGGCAAGGACGAAAAGAGCGGATCCGGCAGCAAAGCTAAGGACGATGAGTTGAATATTCCGGATTTCCTCCGCAGAATGAGATAAAAGAGTTTTTGGCGTATCCTGCGGGATACGCCTTTTGTATTTCAGGAGGTGTGATTTTTGCGCTGCCCGTACTGCCAACATTCGGAGTCGAAAGTCGTCGACTCCCGTCCGACGGACGAAGGCACTTCCATCCGCAGGCGGAGGGAGTGCTTGGGGTGCAACAAGCGCTTCACCACCTACGAACAGGTTGAAGTGGTCCCCATTACCGTGCTCAAAAAAAGCGGCGGTACCGAAGTGTTCGATCGGAATAAGATATTAAACGGCTTGATCAAGTCCTGCGAAAAGCGCTCGGTGTCGGTAGAAGATATGGAGGCCATCGCAGACGATATAGAATCGACCCTGCAGAGCAATATGATCCGCCAGATTACCAGCGAAGAGATCGGCGAGATGATCCTCGCGCGCTTAAAAGACCTCGACGAGGTGGCCTATGTGCGATTCGCCTCGGTGTATCGGCGATTTCAGGATATCGACAGCTTTATGCAAGAGCTGAAGGCGCTGCAGAACAAGAAGGAATAGGGAAGAGGATGGATCTCTTTGAATTTCAAATGCAGGAGAATCTGAAGACGAGCGCGCCCCTAGCCGAGCGTATGCGACCGAGAAATCTGCGGGAATACATCGGCCAGGAACACGTCGCAGGCGAAGGAAAGTATATTCCGCGTCTGATGCAGGCGGGCTTTTTGCCGTCGCTGCTCTTTTACGGGCCGCCGGGAATCGGCAAGACGACGCTCGCCGAGATCGTCGCCCGCGAATCGAAGATGGAATTCGTGCCGATCAGCGCGGTGACCAGCAATGTCAAAGAATTGAGACAGATCCTAAAAGCGGCGGAGGAGCGTTTGGGTGCATCGGGTCGAAAGACGGTGCTCTTTCTCGACGAGATTCATCGCTTTAACAAATCCCAGCAGGATGTGTTGCTCCCCTATGTGGAGCGGGGAAAAGTGGTGCTGATGGGCGCGACCACGGAAAACCCGTACTTTTACGTGAACTCCGCGCTACTTTCTCGGCTGCAGGTGGTGCGTCTTACGACCCTCGACGAAGGCGACATCGAACGCATCGTGCGCCGCGCCCTCGCCGATTCCGAACGCGGCTACGGCGATATGGCGATCGAATTTACCGATGTGGGGTTTCGGCGCCTGATCGAATCGGCGGGCGGCGACGGACGCCGCGCGCTCAATATCCTCGAGGTTTGCGTACTCAGCACCAAGCCCAGTTCGGACGGGGTGATTCGCATCGACGAACAAGACGTCGCCGATTCGACCCTCGAAAAGCCGCGACTCTACGATCGAGACGGCAACGAACACTACGACGCCATTTCCGCCTTCATAAAATCAATCCGCGGCTCCGATCCCGATGCGGCGGTGTTTTATTTGGCAAAGATGTTACAAAGCGGCGAGGATCCCGAGTACATCGCCCGGAGGATGATCATCTCCGCTTCGGAAGACATCTCCAATGCGGATCCGAGGGCGCTCGCGGTGGCGGTGGATGCCTTTTACGCCTTTCGCGTCATCGGGATGCCGGAGGGGAGGATCATCCTCGCGCAGGCGGCGACCTATCTCGCATCCGCGCCCAAAAGCAATCGCAGCTATGTCGCCGTAAATGCGGCAATGGCCGATGTGGATCGAGGAATGGGGACGGTGATTCCGCCCTATCTCAGGGATCAGCATCAGCCTATGGAAGAACATGCCGAGTATAAATACCCGCACAATTATGAGAACGCCTATGTAAAGCAGCGCTATCTTCCCGAAGATATGGAAGAGAAGACCTATTATACGCCATCGACGCGCGGCTACGAAAAAACGATGCGCGCCTATTTGGACCGAATCAAAAGACAGGAGGACGATTTTGGAAATTCGTGAAGTATTGGAAAATTATAAGGAACATTTGGGTGAAACCCTGGTCTTGGACGGGTGGATCAAGACGTCGCGGGATTCTAAAAACTTCGGCTTCCTGCAATTGGGAGACGGGAGCGGCTTCGGGACGATTCAAATCGTCTACGAAAGCGATATCGAAAACTTTAAAGAAATCTCGAAATACCCGATCTACAGTTCCGTACGCGTAGAAGGCGAACTGGTGGAAAGCCCCGGTGCTAAGCAGCCGGTAGAGATCCACGCCGCATCGATTGCGCCGCTTTTTCTCGCCGACGGCGACTACCCCTTGCAGAAAAAGCGACATACCTTCGAATACCTCCGCACCAAGGCGCATCTGCGTCCCCGTACCAATACCTTTCAGGCGGTATTTCGGGTACGGAGCCTGATCGCCTTTGCCGTGCACGAGTTCTTTCAACAGAGAAACTTTATCTACGTGCATACACCGATTATCACCGCATCCGATGCCGAAGGCGCCGGTGAGATGTTTCAGGTAACCACGCTGGATATGGAAAATGTGCCCACCACAGAAAACGGAGAAGTGGACTATAAGGAAGACTTTTTCCACAAACATACGAATCTGACCGTAAGCGGACAGTTGCAAGCGGAGGCCTTCGCCACAGCATTTCGAAATGTCTATACCTTCGGACCGACCTTCCGGGCGGAAAACTCCAATACACAGCGCCATGCGGCAGAATTTTGGATGATCGAACCCGAGATGGCATTCGCCGACTTGGAGAAAAATATGGACGTGGCGGAAGACATGCTCAAATACATCATCCGCTATGTATTCGCCCACGCACCCGAAGAGATGGAATTCTTCAATTCCTTTATCGACAAAGGGGTCATCGATCGGCTTAAAAACGTGGTAGAATCCGACTTTGTGCGGATTACCTATACCGAAGCCATCGACATCTTAGAAAAAAGCGGGCAGGGATTTAAATATCCCGTATCCTGGGGAATCGATCTGCAGACCGAACACGAGCGCTATATCACCGAAGAGGTTTACAAAAAGCCGGTATTTATTCGCGACTACCCGAAGGAAATCAAGGCATTTTATATGCGAGAAAACGAGGACAAAAAGACCGTCGCCGCCATGGACCTATTGGTGCCCGGCATCGGCGAGATTATCGGCGGCTCCCAGCGGGAAGAGCGATTGGACGTCTTGACCGAGAAGATTCGCGATTTCGGCATGCAGCCCGAGGACTACGATTGGTATCTGGATCTCAGAAAATACGGCAGCGTCGTTCATTCTGGCTACGGGTTGGGATTTGAGCGCGCGGTCATGTATATAACGGGCATGAGCAACATTCGCGACGTCATTCCCTTCCCCCGTACAGTCGGCAATGCAGAGTTTTAGAGAGGTGTCGGAATGAAAACTTACGATCCGAAAGCGATAGAAAAGAAGTGGCAAGCGTTTTGGGAAGACCGGGAAGTCTATAAGTCGGACCTCGCCGCGGGCGGTAAGAAATTCTACCCCCTCATCGAATTCCCCTATCCTTCGGGACAGGGACTACACGTAGGCCATCCCCGGCCCTATACCGCCATGGACATCGTGGCGAGAAAGCGGCGCTATGAGGGCGAAAATGTCCTCTTTACCATGGGATGGGACTCCTTTGGTCTGCCCACCGAAAACTACGCGATGAAAAACAATATTCATCCCAAAAAAGTCACCGAAAAAAACGTCGCCAACTTTAAAAAACAGTTGAAGAGTCTCGGGTTCAGCTTCGATTGGTCCCGCGAGATCAATACCACCGATCCGTCGTATTATAAGTGGACGCAGTGGATCTTTTTGCAAATGTTCAAACATGGGCTCGCCTATAAGACAGAAATGCCCGTGAACTGGTGCCCGTCCTGCAAGGTGGGCCTCGCCAACGAAGAAGTCGTGGGCGGAAAATGCGAGCGCTGCGGTACCGTCGTCGTTCACCGAAGACGCAGCCAATGGATGCTCAAGATCACAGAATATGCGGAGCGTCTCCTCGAAGATCTCGACGAAGTGGACTATATCGAAGCCGTTAAAATTCAACAGAAAAACTGGATCGGAAAGAGCGTCGGTGCAGAAATTCGCTTCCGCGTCAAAGACACCGACGAATCACTCGAAGTCTTTACGACCCGCCCCGATACCGTCTTCGGCTCCACCTATATGGTGATCGCGCCGGAACATCCTCTGGTGGAGCGATACAAAGAGCGCATCGAAAATTACGACGAGGTGGAGGCCTATCTGCATGAAGTCGAAAAGAAAAGCGACTTCGAACGCACCGAGATGTCCAAAGAGAAGACGGGCGTCGCTCTAAAGGGATTAAATGGTATCAATCCCGCCACCGGAAAAGAGATTCCGATCTGGATTTCCGACTATGTATTGATGAGTTACGGCACCGGCGCGATTATGGCGGTGCCGGGTCACGACCAGCGGGACTGGGAATTCGCCAAAAAATTTGACCTCCCCATCGTCTGCGTGGTCGAAGGCGGAGACATAGAAAACGGCGCCTATACCGATAATCAAGAGGGAACGATGACCGGTTCCGACTTTTTGGACGGCATGAAGGTCGAAGAGGCGATCCCCGCCATGATCCGCTGGCTCGAAGAAAAGGGACTTGGCCGCAAGCAGGTCAACTATAAACTCCGCGACTGGGTCTTTTCCAGACAGCGCTATTGGGGAGAGCCGATCCCCTTGGTGCACTGTGAAGAATGCGGATGGGTGCCGGTCCCCGAAGAATCTTTGCCCTTGGAACTGCCCGATGTGGAGCAATACGAACCCACCGACAACGGACAGAGTCCCCTCGCCCTGGTAGAGGATTGGGTCAATACCACTTGCCCCAAATGCAATCGACCGGCCAAGCGCGAGACCGACACCATGCCCCAATGGGCGGGAAGCAGTTGGTATTTTCTGCGCTATACGGATCCGCACAACGACGAAGCGCCGGCATCGAAAGAAGCGCTGGATTTTTATATGCCCGTCGACTGGTATAACGGCGGCATGGAGCACACCACGCTGCACCTGCTGTACTCCCGCTTCTGGCACAAATTCCTCTACGACATTGGCGTGGTTCCCACCAAGGAACCCTATAAGAAGCGGACGAGCCACGGCATGATCCTCGGCGAAGACGGGGGCAAAATGAGCAAGAGCCGCGGAAATGTCATCAATCCCGACGACATCGTCGACGCATACGGCGCCGATACCCTACGGACCTACGAAATGTTTATCGGCGACTTTGAAAAGGCCGTGCCCTGGTCGGAAAACGGCGTAAAGGGCTGCCGCCGCTTCTTGGAGCGGGTGTGGAATCTTCAAGACGGCCTCCTCGAAGGGGATCGCTATCGCGACGAAGTGGAAGTGTTGATGCACCAATCCATAGAAAAGGTAAGCCGCGATTACGAAAACTTAAAGGCGAACACCGCCATCGCGCAGCTGATGACGATGGTCAATGCCTTCCAAAACACGGGCGTCAACAAAAGGGAATTTTCCACCTTTTTGATGCTTCTGAACCCTGTCGCGCCCCATATTACCGAAGAATTGTGGGAGATCTGCGAATTGGGCGGCCATCTCTGTGAACAGGATTGGCCGACATTCGACCCGGAAAAGACGGTAGAGGACGTCATCGAAATCCCCGTGCAGTTTAACGGCAAGGTCCGTTTTAAGGTGCAAACGGCAAAAGACGCCTCCAAAGAAGAAGTATTTGCCGCCGTGCGGGCGTCGGAATCGTACGAAAAACAGGTAGAAGGCAAAGAGATCGTCAAGGAAATCTACGTTCCCGGAAAGATTCTGAATATCGTCGTTCGATGATTTGACAGACGGATTCCGTTAGGATATCTTATTCATAGGAATTTACTGGGAATTGGGAGGTGAAGGCATGAAGCTGTCGACACGAGGTCGCTACGGATTGATGGCGATGTATCATTTGGCTGAAAATTACGGGGAAGGTCCCCTATCCGTGAACTATATCGCCGAAGCGGAAGACCTGAGCGTGGCCTATCTGGAACAACTGTTTTCACGATTGAAGACCAGAAAGCTCGTCAAGAGCATTCGCGGCGCCCAGGGCGGATACGTTTTGGCGCGGCCGCCGGAAGAGATCGCCATCGGCGATGTGATTTCCGCCCTGGAAGGGGAGATGTCCTTTTCCTGTTGCAGCGCGGAAGACGAGATCTCCTGTGAGCGCGGGGAAGCCTGTTCCGCCAAGTCCATCCTCGACCGCATTCAGGCGCAGGTGGACAGCGTTTTGGATTCCATGACATTGGCGGATATGAGGCAATAGAGCATGAATCAATTCGATTCCTTTTTTAACGTGGTGACGCCGAATTTTCTCGTTGCGATCCGCGGGATCCTCTTGATCCTTCTGATTGCCTTGAGCATTTACTATTTGGTGAACATCGGCAATCAATACATCGACAGGAATCGCCGCATTCACTTCGACTTTCGAAAAGTCGGGATCTTTTTGGGGCTCGTCTTGGGGATTATCGTCCTGCGGTATGTCTTCAAGCGCTTCCCCGTAGTGGGCACGACCTTGGCGGCGATCGCGATCTCGGCGATGCTCGCCTATATCATCAATCCGCTGGTAAGCGCCATGGAGAGGAAGAATATCCCCCGGCGCATCGGCGTTTTGATCGTATATGTGGGCTTTGTGCTGATGTTTGTCCTGCTGTTCGTCGTGGTACTCCCCAAGACGATCGAGGAACTACGAAACTTCGTCGTATCGTTGCCGCAGATGGTGACAAGCGTAAACGACTGGTTTTTGCAAGCCTCCGATCAGATCGAGAAGATCACGAACCTGGATATGACGCGCATCATGCAGAGCGTGCAGCAACAGATGGAAAAATACCTGGCCGTATTGGAGACCGACATATTGGGGCGGCTCCGCATTATGGCATCGGGGATGTATCAGGCTTTGGGTTGCGCCATCAGCTTTGTGTTGGTGCTGATCCTGACCTATTACTTTACCGTCGACAAGAACCGCATCAAGGTGCGCCTGTACAAGTCGATTCCCGTCCGCTACCGGAGTGATACGATGTATCTTGCGACGGAAATCAACACCGCCATGATGGAATTTATCAAGGGGAAGCTCCTCTTGGCGTTTTTCGTGGGCATTGCGACGATGATTATGCTCTGGATTTTGCAGGTGAATTTTGCCGTCGCCATCGGCCTGATTACCATGGTGGCCGACATCATTCCCTATATCGGTCCGTTTTTGGGTTTTGTCCCGGCATTTTTCTTCGCCCTGATGGATTCCTTTGCCAAGGCGTTTTGGGTGGCGATCCTGTTCGTATTCTTGCAGTGGGCGGAAAACAATCTGCTAGCGCCGAAGATCCTCGGCAAGCGAACGGGTCTGCACCCGGTGGTGGTGCTCTTGTGCATCTTTATCGGGGGCGGCACCTTCGGCGTGTTGGGTATGATTTTGTCGGTGCCGGTGTTTTCGGTATTAGTGATTTTGAAAAATTTTATTCGCATGAAAATCGAAGAAGATCGGCGGAACAAAGAAGAAATCAGGAAAGTGCAATAAAGCGACTGCGGTCGCTTTTTTTGCGCGATCGGATTTTGCGCGAATTGACTTTATTTCCTGCGAACTCTATAATTTAAAACATAGATTTGATATATCATAGGAGGAATTATGAAAGCATTGGGATTACACGAAGTACGGCAAGAATACCTGCGATTTTTCGAGCACAAACAACATTTAATTTTACCGAGTTTTTCTTTGGTTCCCCAAAACGACAAATCGTTGCTTTTGATCGGCGCGGGCATGGCGCCGATGAAGAAGTACTTTACGGGCGAAGCCGTGCCGCCCCGCTCCCGCGTAGCGACATCCCAAAAATGCATTCGTACCGGCGATGTGGAAAATGTCGGAAAGACCGACCGACACGCGACATTCTTCGAAATGTTGGGCAACTTCTCGTTTGGCGACTATTTTAAGCGCGAAGCCATTCATTGGGCCTGGGAATTTTTGACCGAAGTCTTGGAAATCGACGGCGACCTCCTGTGGGCGACGGTCTATTTGGACGACGACGAGGCCTATGAAATCTGGCACAAAGAAATCGGCATCCCCGAATCGCGATTGGTCCGCTTGGGCAAAGAGGACAATTTTTGGGAACTGGCGGTCGGTCCTTCCGGTCCCTGTTCGGAAATCTACTTCGATCGAGGCGAGAAATACGGCTGCGACGATCCCGATTGTAAGCCGGGTTGCGAATGCGACCGCTATATCGAAGTGTGGAATTTGGTATTTACGCAATTCGACAAAGACGAAGAGGGAGAGTATCACCCCCTCGCCAATCCCAATATCGATACCGGCATGGGTCTCGAGCGCATTGCGTCGGTGCTGCAGGAAGCGAACAATATCTTCGAGATCGATGCGATCCACGACATCTTAGAAAAAGTCTGCGAGACCGCCGGCTATCAATACGGCAGCGATCCGCAAAAGGATATTTCCGTGCGCGTAATCACCGACCACATTCGCGCCGTCACCTTTATGATCTCCGACTCCATCATTCCTTCCAACGAAGGGCGCGGCTATGTGGTGCGTCGCCTGACGCGGCGGGCGGCCAAACACGGAAGAAATCTCGGCATCGATGCGGCATTTTTATACAAACTGTCCGCCGCCGTCATCGACTCCTGGAAGATTCGCTACGAGGAGCTCGACGAAAATCGCGACATGATCGAGCGCGTCATCCGCAGAGAAGAGGAGCGGTTTTTGAAGACCCTGGAGACGGGCATGACGCTTTTGGAAGGGGAAGTGGCGCGTCTCAAAAAAGAAGGTTCTCGCCGATTCTCCGGGGAAGATGCCTTTAAGCTATACGATACCTACGGGTTTCCCCTGGATCTCACCAAAGAGATCCTCGAAGAATCCGATATGCAGCTCGACGAAGAGGCGTTTCTGCGTGCCATGGAAGAACAAAAAGTGCGCGCAAGAGAGGCCCGCGACGACTCCGACAATATCGGCTGGTCCGCCGGCGGCGCGATGGCGCCCGAAGAAATCAAAGAGGACATCGAATTTGTGGGATATACGCGGCTTCAAGTTTCGGGCGCTCGACTGCTGCATATTCTCGCAGAGGGCGAGGAGACATACCACCTTCAAACCGGAGAAACGGGCATATTCTACGTAAATCCCACGCCCTTCTATGCCGAAGGCGGCGGACAGGTGGGCGATACCGGTGTGATCGTCGGCGAAGATTTCAAAATCGCAGTGACCGATACCAAAAGCACCAAAACCGGCCATAGCTATTGCATCGGAACGGTAAAAGAAGGCACGGTGGAATTGGGCGATGTGGACCTTTACGTAGACGAAGCGCGTCGCGAAAAGACGCGCAGAAACCACTCCGTTACGCACCTTTTGCACCGGGCGTTGCGCGACGTTTTGGGCGAGCACGTTAATCAGGCGGGGTCTTTGGTGGCGCCCGATGCCATGCGATTTGACTTTACGCATTACGAGGCGATGACACCCGAACAGATTCAAGACGTGGAAGAAAAGGTAAACGCCGAAATCTTCCGGTCCCTGCCGGTGACGACGCGGCTCATGTCCTATGACGAAGCCAAGGAAGAAGGCGCTGTGGGCCTTTTCGAAGACAAATACGGCGATCGGGTACGCGTGGTCAGTATGGGCGAGTATTCCAAAGAACTCTGCGGCGGCACCCATGTGGACAATACCGCGCAGATCGGGATGTTCAAGATCCTCTCCGAAGGCGGCATCTCCGCCGGCGTTCGCAGAATCGAATCCAAGACCGGACTCGGGGTATATGCCTACATGAATGAACTCGATGAGAGACAAAAAGAACTCGCTTCTTTGTTAAAATCCAACGAGGATCAAATCACGGAAAAAATCCGCAACCATTTGGAACGGGAAAAACAGTTGGAAAAAGAACTGGCGAAATTGCAAGCGGATATCGCCGCGAGCAAAATGGATCGAGAACTGGGTGAAACGGAAGAAATCCAAGGCATATCCGTGATTCGGGGAAGCTTTGTCGATATCGGCGTGGAAGACCTTCGGAACATGGCGGAAAAGCGCCGCGACAAAGAAGACGCTTTGGTACTGTTGAGCGCTGAAAACGCGGGGAAGGTGCAATTTGTCTGCGCCTCTCCCAAATCCGCCATCGAAAAAGGCGTGAAGGCGGGCGATGTCGTTAAACGCGTGGCGAAGATCGCAGGCGGTGGCGGCGGCGGCCGTCCCGATATGGCGACCGCCGGGGCAAAAGACGCCGCAAAGATCCCCGAAGCGATGGGAGCACTGGAAGAAATTCTCGCCGAACTCAGAAACTAGTCCCAAGCGCCTCGAATTTGTGGTATAATGCTTGCTATGGAGGAGATTATATGGACAATAATAATTTCGAGACGCATATTTTTGAAAAGATAGAAGGCGACGGAGAAAAAATACGTTCCGGTCTTTTGACGGTATACCATGCGTTGATCGAAAAGGGATACGACCCCATCGATCAGATTATTGGCTATATTCTTTCCGGAGACCCCACCTATATTACGAGCCATAACGACGCGAGAAGCATTATACAGTCGATCGAACGAGACGAATTGCTGGGCGAGTTGTTACAATACTATTTAAAGGAAAAATAGAGATGGGCGATGGCTCATCTCTATTCTTTTGTAGACGGGAGAAGTATGGCGATTTTAGGTAAGACGGGGATCGAAGTATCACCTTTGTGTTTTGGTTCGCTGACATTTTCTAAATTTCAGGCGAATCTTTCCCTGAAAAAGGGCACGGAATTATTGGTATACGCCCACGAAAAGGGTATAAACTTTATAGACACGGCGGAGATTTACGACAACTATCATTTTCTCCGAGAAGCAATTCGAGAGATCGGCCGTGAAAGATGGACGATTACGACAAAGGCGTATTGCTACGATCGCGCGACGGCAGAGGCGAGCGTAGCCAAGGCGCTGAAGGAAATGGATACCGACTATATTGATATCTTTATGCTCCACGAGCAGGAATCGTTGTTGACCCTCCGGGGGCACAAAGAGGCGCTCGAGTGCCTGGCGGCGTTCAAACGCAAAGGGATTATCCGCGCCATCGGCATTTCCACCCATTTTATCGGCTGTGTAAATGCGACGGCGCTCTTTCCCGAGATCGAGATTATCCACCCGATTATCAATCGGGCGGGCATCGGCATACAGGACGGCACCGCGACGGAGATGCTTCACGCCATAGAGGCGCGGCACAAAAAGGGCATCGGCATATATTCGATGAAGGCTTTGGGCGGCGGACATCTAATCGGAAACAGCGCCGAGGCGCTCCGTTGGATTCAAGCGCAACCCCATATCGATGCCACGGCTGTGGGCATGCAGTCCAAGCAGGAGATCGACTATAATGCGGATCTCTTTTTGCGAAAAACCGAAAACGAAGCCGCCTATGATGCGGTATCCAAGAAAAAACGCAAGCTGATTATCGCCGATTATTGTATCGGATGCGGAAATTGTGAACGACGTTGCAAGCAGGATGCCATCCACGTAGAGGACGGACGCGCCGTCGTAGACGAACGCTGCATCCTTTGCGGCTACTGTGCGACAGTCTGCCCGCAGTTTTGTATTAAAGTGATTTAAATGAAAAGACTATTGGGTTTAGACATCGGAAATAAGACCGTCGGCGTCGCCGTTTCGGATCCCTTGGGAATTTTTGCCCAAGGGCTTTTGACCATTCAAAGGACTTCGAAGAAGGCGGATGCGGAGGCGCTTCGAGAACTGATCGACCGATACGCGGTGGAGAAGCTGATCGTCGGTCTTCCGAAAAACATGAACAATTCCATCGGATTTCAGGCAGAGCGCACCATGCGCTATGCCGATTTTTTACGGGAAACTTTGGGCATAGAGATCGAATACGTTGACGAACGGCTGACCACCGCCTCCGCCGAAATGGCGTTGATCGAGGGCGGCGTTCGCCGGGAACATCGAAAGGAACATGTGGATAAGATCGCTGCCGCCATGATCCTTCAGACGTATTTGGATGCGCACAGGTGAGAAAATGAACCGACAGTTGTTTTTTGACGAGATGGGAAACGGCATCAGCTTTATCATTAAGGCCCGTTTTCGCGTCGACGATTGCGACTATATCGCCCTCTTAGATGCGGAACATATCGATTACGGTACTTTTATACTCCGAGAAGAATACGACGAGTCGGGGGACGTATATTATGCCGGCATCGACGAAGAAGAGTATGTACGCGCCATGGAGATCTACGAAGAACTCCTGATAGAACAGGCACAATAGGTGGTAAGTTTGTCAGACAATACATTCAAAAAATTTTTGCAGTCCAAGGGTTACAAATACACGAGACAGCGTGCCGTCGTCATGGAAGTGTTCGCCGACCACGAAGGCGAACACATTACGACGGAAGAAGTGTTTCGCTATGCGGCGGAAAAGATGCCCGAAATCGGCATCGCCACGGTCTACCGCACCGTAAATCTTTTGGAAGAGATCGGGTTTTTAACCGTGCTTTCCTTCGACGACGGCGTAACGCGCTACGAACGGCGCCTGCAAGAAGAAAAGCATGCCCATCACCATTTAATCTGCAAAAAATGTAACGATATTACAGAAGTAAACCTGGACCTCCTGGACAATTTGGAAGAGGAGATCGAAAACAGAGAAGGCTTTCATATTACGGATCACAATTTAAAATTTTACGGAATATGTTCTCATTGTCGAGAGGCCTCGAAAGGAGAAACGAATGAAGAATAACGGTAAGCTTCGCATCATTCCCTTGGGCGGAATGCGCGAAGTGGGAAAGAACATGACCGTCATCGAGCATCAGGACGAGCTGATTCTCGTAGACTGCGGTATGACTTTCCCGGAAGAGGATATGCCCGGCATCGATGTGGTGATTCCGGACATCAAGTATTTGCTGCAGAACAAACATAAAATCAAGGCGATCGTCATCACCCACGGGCACGAAGACCATATCGGCGCCATTCCCTATGTCCTCAAGCAAGTCAATATTCCCATATACGGCACCAAATTGACTTTGAGTCTACTGGAAAATAAGCTGAAGGAACACAGACTCCTCAGGAGCACGAAGATGGTCACCGTCGGATACAGAAAGCCCGTAAAGATCGGGAAATTCTTCGAAGTGGAATGGGTCAATGTCAACCACTCTATTCCCGATGCGGCCGCCCTCGCGATTACCACCCCCGTCGGCGTACTCGTTCACACCGGGGACTTCAAGGTCGACTTTACGCCGATTTCGGGCGATCCCATCGACCTGAACCGCTTGGCGGAGATCGGAAACCGCGGCGTGTTGGCGCTCTTTAGCGAATCTACGAACGTACTGCGCGAAGGATTTTCCATGAGCGAGCGGAAGGTCGGCGCGACATTTGACCGGCTCTTTGCGCTGATGAAGGGCAATCGGATTATCATCGCGACCTTTGCGTCGAATGTCTATCGGATTCAGCAGATCATCACGGCGGCGGAACGCTATAACAGAAAGATCGTACTCAGCGGCCGGAGTATGTTGAATGTCATGGGCATCGCCGAAAAGTTGGGGTATTTGCGCGTCAAGCCCAATACGATTATCGACATCAAGGATATGAATCGCTATAATCCGAAACAACTGGTCTTGATCACCACGGGCAGCCAAGGCGAGCCCATGAGTGCGATGACGCGGATTTCTACCGGCGAGCACAAGCGCATTCAGCTGACCAAGGACGATGTCATCATCCTTTCGGCGCATCCGATTCCGGGGAACGAAAGCGCGATCAACACCGTAATCAACCACCTTTTGGACAAGGGCGTTCGCGTAATCTACGAATCCCTCTCCGAAATTCACGTCTCGGGACACGCCTATCAGGAAGAGCATAAACTGTTGTTGAACCTGTTAAAGCCCCGTTTCTTTATCCCGATCCACGGGGAGGTCAAGCACCTCTTAAAGCATGCGGAAGTGGCGCAAAAAATGGGCGTTCCCAAGAAGAACATCTTTATGTTGGAAAACGGGAACTGCCTGGAGATGACGGCAAACGACGCGCGCATGGTGAAGGATGTCCCTGCCGGACAAGTGATGATCGACGGCTTGGGCATCGGCGATGTGGGCAATATCGTACTCAGAGACAGAAAACACCTCTCCGAAGACGGCCTGATCATCGCCATTATCGCGATGAACCGCAAGACCGGAGATATGGTCTCCGGACCCGATATCATCTCCCGCGGTTTCGTCTATGTGCGGGAATCCACGGATTTGATGAACGAAGTGCGCGGCGTGGTACAAAAATCGGTCATAGACTGCAAGCGTCAGAACGTCAAGGACTGGTCTTCGATTAAGTCGCAGATTCGCGACGACCTGCGCAGCTTTATCTTCAAAAAGACCCGCAGAAACCCCATGATTCTTCCCATTATTATGGATGTGTAATAGCCGGATATTCCGGCTATTTTTGCGATGCAAGATAGTATCAAAGACAATAATGAATGGTTTCTCGCCCGTATCGCACCCGACCGGGGCGGCTATCTCGGCGAATTGCGCGCATTTGCGGAAAAAGAAGGCGTTCCGATCTTCGGAGAAGAGGTTGAAAATTTCCTTCGGTTCTTCTTGCCGGTCTTGTGCCCTTCAAGAATTCTGGAACTGGGGACCGCCATCGGCTATTCCGCATCGGTGATGGCGGCAGTGCTTCCCGAAGCGACGATCACGACCGTGGAGATCGATCCGGACCGGGCGGTTTCCGCCCGTACGCACTTTCAAAATCAGGACCTCGAATCGCGCATCCGCTTGGTGGTGGAAGACGCAGAGGCATTTATGCGAAACGACGAAGGCATATACGACTTTATTTTCGTCGACGCGGCGAAGGGCCAATACGAAAAATATCTAAAGCGCGCGCTGGCCCTATTGGCACCGGGCGGGGTGATCGCCATGGACAATGTACTTTTTCACGGCATGCTCGCCTCTAAAGAACTATATGTACGAAGAAAGGTGACCATCGTCAAGCGATTGAAGCGAATGCTCTACGACATCCTGCGGGAAGAAGGGATCGTAGCGGACATCCTTCCCATCGACGACGGCCTCTTATTGATTAGGAGAGAATATGAATAAGATCGAACTGCTGGCGCCGGCCGGAGACCTCGAAAAACTGATCACCGCCATCGACTACGGCGCCGATGCCGTATACTTGGGCGGTGAGGCATTCGGACTCAGAAAAGCGTCTAAAAATTTTCCTAAAGCGGATATGAAAAAAGGTGTAGAATACGCCCATGCGCGGGGAAAAAAAGTACATGTCACATTGAATATCATTCCCCACGACGGAGATTTCGAAGGATTGGAAGACTATCTCGCGTTCTTGGAAGAGATCGGCGTCGATGCCGTCATCGTCGCCGATCCCGGGATGTTCCAACGGGTAAAGGCCGCTTGCGCCATACCGATCCATATGAGCACACAGGGCAGCCTGACCAACAGCGATACCGTTCGCTTTTGGAAGGACCTCGGTGCAGAGCGCGTGGTTTTGGCGCGGGAGCTTACATTGGAAGAGATTAAGACCATTGCGAACAATGTGTCCGAGGTGGAAATAGAGACCTTCGTGCACGGCGCGATGTGTATGAGTTATAGCGGGCGCTGTCTACTGAGCAACTATATGACCGGAAGGGACGCCAATCAGGGCGACTGCGCCCAACCCTGTCGATACAAATACCATCTGGTGGAAGAAAATCGACCGGGGGAATATTTTCCTATAGAATCCACCGAAGAGGGAAGCTTTATCCTCAATTCGAAGGATCTCTCGATGATCGAACACATCGACGCGCTGATCGAAGCGAATATTCGCTCGCTTAAGATCGAAGGCCGGGTAAAGAGCGCCTATTATCTGGCCACGGTGATTCGCTCGTATCGGATGGCGATCGACGCCTATTACGCCGATCCCGAAGGCTATCAGTACGATCCCGCCTGGGAAGAGGAGATCAAAAAGGTCTCGCACCGGGATTTCACCACGGGCTTTTACTATTCCGAGGCGAAGGACGCGCGGGGCATCAGCGAGCAGACGACATATATCAGAAATTACGATTTTGTCGGCGTCGTCTTGCACTACGATCCGAAAACCGGTCGCGCCCTCATCGAGCAGAGAAATCGGATATTTGACGGCGACGAGGTGGAGATCTTTGGACCGGGCAAGCCGCATTTTGTCCAGATATTTACGGATATGCGCGATCTCGACGGCGAGAAGATCGAAATCGCCAATCGGGCCCGGCAGCATTTCAGCGTCGCGGTGGATCGTCCGGTTGCCCCCAAAGATATGATCAGAAAGCGGGTGAAAGAGGTATGAAACCTGTAATTATAGGGATCTGCGGCGGATCCGGTTCGGGGAAGAGTACGGTGACGAAATCGATCTTCGAACACACCGGAGAAGCGCGCTGTACGATCATTCGACAGGACAATTACTATAAAGACCAGAGTCATTTGCCTTTTGAGGAGCGGGAGAAGACCAATTACGACCATCCCTTCGCCTTCGACAACGCCTTGTTGATTTCGCATATACGTGCGCTCAAGGCAAATCAGGCGGTGGATATGCCCGAGTACGATTTTACCGCCCACAACCGGAAACGTGAAACGATTCGCATAGAGCCGAAGAAGATTATCTTGCTCGAAGGCATACTGTTGTTTTCCGAGCCCGAGATCCTGTCGCTTTTGGATATGCGTATATTCGTCGACACCGACAGCGATGTGCGCATTCTGCGGCGCATTCGGCGGGATATGCGTGAGCGCGGTCGGAGTCTGGATTCGGTGATGGAGCAGTATCTTACCACTGTGCGGCCCGCGCATCTGCAATTTGTGGAGCCCTCGAAGCGCTATGCGGATATCATCGTACCGGAAGGCGGGCACAATCGGGTGGCGGTGGATTTGATCCAGACGAAGATCGACCAAATCCTTTTGGCATCGAAAAATGATTTGACAAATACAGATTAAGCTGGTAGAATGACTTAGTATTGCAAGTAGAAGTCCGCTTCTCACCTTACGACATCAGTTTTAAGGTTTCGTTCCAGTAACGTGTGAAGGCGGGTATTTTTGTACCCGTTTTTTTATTGCCTACGGAGGTGTTTAATCATTAAAGAAATTCAAGTCAATGGAGACATTCGCGCGCGCCAAGTGCGCCTAATCGACCCCGATGGAGAACAACTGGGCATCGTGTCCATTGAAAAGGCAATGGAGATTGCCGAAGAATTTAAAATGGATCTCGTAAATATCGCGCCTAAAGCCAAGCCGCCTGTATGCCGCATTCTCGACTACGGAAAGTACCGCTACGAGATGATGAAAAAAGCAAAAGAGTCGAAGAAGAAACAAAAGACGATCAGCGTAAAGGAACTGCGTTTGACGCCGAAGATTGAGACCCACGATTTAAACACAAAGGCAAAAAAAGCAAAAGAATTCCTGCAAGACGGCAATCGAGTCAAGGTATCCGTTCGCTTCCGCGGACGAGAAATGGGACATACCGAAATCGGTCGCGAAGTGTTGGATGAATTTACGGAACTCGTTTCAGAATACGGGGAAGTCGACAAGAAGCCGAAGATGGAAGGCAGGAGCATGGTTATGTTCTTCGCCCCGAAGTCCGAAAATTAAGGAGGAAAACTATGGGTAAAATGAAGACGCATAGAGGTTCCGCAAAGCGTTTCAGAAGAACGGGAACCGGTAAACTGAGAAGATACAAGGCATATAAAGGCCACCTGACGGGCAAGAAGAGCCCGCGCAGAACGCGTAACTTGAGAAAAGGGGACTTGGTCTCCACTGCCGATACCCGCCGTATCGACAAGATGATTCCGTAATCGGGAGGTAGACATGGCCAGAGTAAAAAGAGGATTGAACGCAAAGCGTCGTCATAAAAAAGTATTAAAACAAGCCAAAGGCTATTTCGGCGCAAAGTCGAAGCTGTTTAGACCGGCAAACCAAGCCGTTATGCGCTCTATGAGCTATGCCTTCGGCGGTAGAAAACAAAGAAAAAGAGATTTCCGTAAACTTTGGATTACGAGAATCAACGCAGCCGCACGCCAAAACGGCATGAGCTATAGCCGCTTTATCAGCGGTTTGAAAAAGGCGAATGTCGACATCAACCGTAAGGTTTTGTCCGAACTCGCTATTCACGACCCGGAAGCATTTGCACAACTCGTTCAAGTAGCCAAGGGAGAATAAGATTTGCCCCACCGGGATGTCTCCCCGTGGGGTTTTCTTGTGCATAGGAGCAGACTGTGAAAATTTGGAATCATATTCAGAGGGAAGTATTAAAGAACCCGCCGCTGGTGCTGGGCATCTCGTTTATGCTCTTGATCTCGATGGGCACGCTTTTATTGATGCTTCCCTTTGCCTCGAGTGACGGAAACGGCGCGAGTTTTATCGATGCCCTATTCACCGCCACATCGGCATCTTGTGTAACGGGATTGATCGTAAGAAATACGGCGGTGGGCTGGAGCGTATTCGGTAAGTTTGTTATTATATCCCTGATTCAGATCGGCGGATTGGGCACGATGACCATAATCGCATTGGTTTCGGTGCTTTTAGGAAAAAAAATCGGGCTCAGAGAACGCATGTTTATTCGCGAACAGCTAAATACGAATACGCTCAGCGGTATGGTGCGCCTGATCGAATTCGTGATTCGTTTTACCTTTGTCGTAGAGGGAATCGGCGCGCTTTTGTTGAGTCTTCGCCTCGTGCCCGCCTACGGTCTGTTTAAGGGCGTCGTGTTTTCGGTATTCCATGCGATCTCCGCGTTTTGTAATGCGGGCTTCGACCTCTTCGGCAATTCCATGATCCCCTTTCAAGGCGACTATTTGGTGACGCTCACCATCGCCGCCCTGATCATTTTAGGGGGCTTGGGCTTTATCGTTTATGTGGAATTGTGGCAGTTCCGGCAGAGCAAACACCTGTCGTCGCATACGAAACTGGTGCTTTCCACCACGGCGATGCTGCTCTTAGGCGGAATGTTTTTGATATACTTCTTCGAATTTAGAAACCCGGCGACCCTGGGCGCATTGCCCGAGCAACAAAAGTGGCTCGCGGCGTTTTTCCAATCGACCACATTCCGGACGGCGGGCTTTAACTCCGTCGAGATGGGGAGCATGAACGACATTACGGTGTTTTTCGCCATCCTCTTGATGTTTATCGGGGGATCGCCGGGCTCCACCGCCGGGGGACTGAAGACCACCACTTTTGCCATCACCATGGCCGCCGCCTTTACCACCCTAAAGGGGACCCGCGATACGGAACTCTTTAAGCGGCGGGTCAGCGAGACGACGATTCGAAAGATTTTTGCACTCTTTGTAATCGCCATCTGTCTGGTATTTTTCGTGGCATCCTGTATCGTGTTCTTTGAACACAACAAATTCGTATTTGTGGACATTCTCTTCGAAACCGTATCCGCCTTCGGAACGGTGGGCGTCACCCGCGGAATTACCGCGGATCTGTCGCCGCTATCGAAGCTGTTTATTACCTTCACCATGTATCTGGGCAGGGTCGGTCCGACCACCTTTGCCATGGGACTGTTCCAAAAAGAACACGACAAAAAATACCGCTATGCGGAAGGCAGATTTATCGTAGGATAGGAGGCAAATTTGATTAAGAGTTTTGTGGTATTCGGCATCGGCCGATTGGGCTCCACGGTGGCCCGGACGCTATTCGATTTACAGAACGAAGTGCTCGCCATCGACATTAACGCCGAAAAAGTGCGCAATATCTCCGAAGACGTGACCACCGCCATTCAAGCGGATATCACCGACGGAGAAGTGTTGGAAGACATCGGTCTGAAGAATTTCGACGTGGCGATTATCGCCATCGGCACGAATTTGGAATCGGCGATTATGGCGACGATGGCATGCGTGGAAGCGGAGATTCCTCTGATCGTCGCCAAGGCGCCGACCAAACGCTATGGACGCATTCTCAGAAAGCTGGGGGCGCACAAGATTATTTATCCCGAAATGGACATGGGCGTGCGCCTAGCGCAAAAACTGACCGACGACGGCATCTTGGATTTCTTCGAGCTTTCCGAGGATTATGGCATCGTAGAATACCGCATTCCCGACTCTTGGGTGGGCGATACGATCCGCGATCTCGAGGTGCGCAACCAGTACCATATCAACGTCATCGCCCTGCGTCGCAATGAGGATCTGATCGTTCAAAATATTTCCAAAGAACCCCTACGCAAAGAGGATATCATTATCTTCTTCGGCTCCAGCGAAGATTTGGGCGCCATGAAGGCTTTGTACGATGAATCGAATTGATTCGCCGTCCAATGACAAACTGAAAACGCTCCGCAAGCTGAAAGACAAAAAATATCGCGAGCGCTACAAAAAGCTGTTGCTGGAAGGCATCGTTCCCGTCACGGAAGTCTTAGAGACGGGATATATCGAGGAAATCTTTATCGACGAAGATCGCGCAGAAGCGCTGTTGGATGAGTTTTCGGAGGAGCGCGCGGCGATCACGCTGCTTTCTCCGCGCGCATTTTCTTCCCTGGTCTCCACCGAGAGCGATCAGGGCGTCGTCGCCGTGACGAAACATTTTCTACGCGATGCCGAAGCTTTGCCGAAGCGCGGTCGATTCCTCTATGCCGACGGCGTATCCGATCCGGGGAATCTGGGCGGCATGATCCGTTCGGCGGAAGCTTTTTTCTTTGACGGCGTGCTGATCGGGCCGAACTGCGTGGATCCCGCCAACGACAAGAGTTTACGCGCGTCGATGGCATCGGCCTTTCGCATTCCCATCGCCAAAATAGACGATGCTGCGCTCTTCCGACTGGCCAAAGAGTGCCCCATTTATACTTTGGATATCCGCGGAGATATGCTGACGCCGTATTTTGAGGCGAAAGACGATTTTATCCTGGCGGTGGGCAACGAAGCCCACGGCATTCGCGAGGAGATTTCCCGCGCCGCAGAGCACCGCATCCGCATCCCCATCCGCGATTCCATCGATTCGTTAAATGCCAATGTGGCCGCATCGGTGGCCATGTTTGCCCTACAAGGAGGTAGATCATGACCGATATTGTACAACCGTCCACCCTGCCCGGGTTTATGGAGCTTTTGCCCGAAGACCAACGGGTTTTTAATCGGATGAAAGACATTATCCGAAAAAACTACGAAGAAAAAGGCTTCTTGCCCATCGACACGCCCGTCTTGGAAAAGCAGGAGGTATTGTTGGCGAAGGGCGGTGGGGAAACGGAAAAGCAGATCTATGCATTCAAAAAGGGCAATACGGATCTCGCGATGCGCTTTGATCTTACCGTGCCGCTGGCCCGCTATGTTGCACAGCATTATAGCGATTTGAGTTTTCCCTTTCGCCGCTACCATATCGGCAAAGTCTACCGGGGAGAGCGGGCGCAGAAGGGCCGCTTTCGTGAATTCTACCAATGCGATATCGACATTATAGGGAACGGAAAGCTGTCGCTGTTTAACGATGGAGAGATTCCCTCGATTATCGAAAGCACCTTTATGGATCTGGGATTTTCGGATTTTACCATCCATATCAACAATCGAAAGATTTTAAACGGATTTTATCGATCCCTCGGCATCGATGATTCTACCGAGGTCCTTCGAATCGTCGACAAGCTCGACAAGATCGGCTTGGAAGCGGTAAAAGAGGAACTACAGGCCTTGGGGCTTTCGGATGCGTCTGTCTCCGCCATTGCCGACTTTATCGCGATCGACGGAACGACTCAAGAGGTCTTTGAAGCCCTCCGTGCGCTGCCTGTGGAAGAGGCGGAATTTTCGGAAGGGGTGGCGGAATTAGAAGCGGTCTTCGATATCGCCTATGCCCTGGGCGTCAAAAAAGAACATATCAAACCCGATATGAAGATCGCCCGCGGTCTGGACTACTATACCGGCACGGTATACGAGACGATTCTCGACAAGTATCCCTCCATCGGTTCGGTGTGCAGCGGCGGCCGCTACGACAATCTGGCCGCGCACTACACAAAGCAGTCGTTGCCGGGGGTGGGGATTTCGATCGGCCTGTCGCGCCTGTATTACCAATTAAACGAAGCGGGGTTGTTAGACGATTTCACAGACAGTGCGCTGGATGTGTTGATTCTTCCCTTTGAAGAGACAAAACGCGAGTCTCTCGCCCTCTTAAAGACGCTCCGAGACGCGGGAATCTGCGCCGGCTATTACGGCGAAAGCGGAAAGATGGGGAAGAAATTCAAATACGCCGACCAACTGCGCGTGCCGTATTGCATCGTCGTCGGACTTTCCGAAATCGAAAGCGGCGCGGTCACGCTCCGCGATATGGAAAACGGCAAAGAAGAGCGCCTTTCTCCCGATGCGCTGGTAGAATATCTGCGTGACAAAAAGCGCGATTGACGACTTGCATTCCCGATGAAATTCTGCTATACTCCACTTAAGCTTGACGGGAAGAGTACACATACCAATCAGCGATAAGAGGACGGTGCGAGCTCTTACTCATGTGGAAAACCAACCCCGACTTCTGCCTTAATCGGCAGCGTCTGCATACGTTACATGCCTTAAGAAGCAAAAAAGGTGGAACCACGACGCCGATCGTCCTTTCGGGACGGTCGGCTTTTTTTATTGAGGTGATTATGATGAAATTGACATTGCCCGACGGCAGCGTAAGAGAATACGAAGGCGAAAAGAGCGTAAAGGAACTGATCTCCGATATTTCTACCGGCTTGGAACGCGCCAGCGTGGGTGCGGTGGTCGACGGAAAGATTCTCGGTAAACACGACACCGTCACCGAAGGCGGCAATTTCCGCGTGGTCAAGTTCGAAGACGACGAGGGCAAGCAAATCTTCTGGCACTCTTCGGCGCACTTGTTGGCTGCGGCGGTACAACGCCTCTATCCCGACGCAAAATTCGCGATCGGCCCCGCTATCGAAAACGGATTTTACTACGACATCGATCTCGACGAGCAGCTCAATCCCGAAGATTTGGAGGCGATTCAAGACGAGATGCAAAAGATCGTCAAAGAGAATCCCGTCTTCCAAAAAGAGGTGCTTTCGCGCGAGGAAGCGGCCAAGCTCTTTAAAGACGATCCCTATAAATCCGAACTGATCCAAGAGCTGCCCGAAGGCGAAGAGATCTCGATTTATCGCCTGGGCGAATATGTGGACCTTTGCCGCGGCCCGCATTTGGAAGAAGTCAAATCCATCAAAGCCGTAAAACTGACCTCCGTTGCCGGCGCATACTGGAGGGGCGACGAAAACAACAAGATGCTGCAACGCATCTACGGCATTTCCTTCGAGAAGAAGAAAGACCTCGACGAATACCTCGAACGCCTGGAAGAGGCGAAACGCAGAGACCACCGCAAGATCGGCAAGGAATTGGACCTATACAGTTTCCGCGAAGAAGGCCCCGGATTCCCGTTCTTCCATCCCAAGGGAATGATCATCAGAAACGAACTGGAACGCTATTGGCGGGATCTGCAACTGGAACGCGGATACGGCGAGATCAAGACGCCGATCATTTTGAACGAAGACCTCTGGCATCGTTCGGGCCACTGGGACCACTATCGCGACAATATGTATTTTACGAAGATCGACGGAGAAGACTATGCCATTAAACCCATGAACTGCCCAGGTTCGATCCTCGTATATGAAGCGGATATGCACTCGTATCGCGATTTTCCCATCAAGCTGATGGAATTCGGCCAAGTGCACCGCCACGAGCTTTCGGGCGCGCTGCACGGCCTGTTCCGCGTCCGTACCTTTACCCAGGACGACGCCCACGTATTTATGCTGCCTTCTCAAATTCAAGAAGAGGTGGGCAAGTTGATCGAACTCGCCGACGAATTGTATAAGACCTTCGGCTTCGACTACTCCGTAGAACTCTCTACCCGTCCGGAAGACAGCATGGGCAGCGACGAGCAGTGGAACACGGCCATCGAAGCGCTGCGAAAAGCGTTGGAAGACAAGAAGATGGCCTACGAAATCAACGAAGGCGACGGCGCATTCTACGGGCCCAAGATCGACTTCCACTTAAAAGACGCCATCGGAAGAACCTGGCAATGCGGTACGATTCAACTGGACTTCCAAATGCCGGAACGCTTTGAACTCACCTATGTCGACGAAGACGGCGAAAAGAAACAGCCGGTAATGAGCCACCGCGCCTTGATGGGTTCTATGGAACGCTTTATGGGCATCCTTGTCGAACACTACGCCGGCAAGTTCCCGCTTTGGCTCGCGCCGGTACAAGTGGCGGTCCTTCCCATCAGCGAAAAATCGCAAGACTATTCCGAAGAAGTGTATCGCGCATTGGAAGCGGCGGGCATTCGCGTCGAATTGGATCGCCGCAATGAAAAAATCGGCAAGAAGATTCGCGACGCCCGCATCAACCGCATCAATTATATGGTCATCGTCGGCGAAAAGGAACAGGCGGACAAGACTCTGTCGGTCCGTGCCCGCGACGGCGAAGAGACCGCCGGCGTAAAGATGGAAGACTTGATCGCCTCGCTCCAAAAAGAAATCAAAGAGCACGTCATTGGCTAATATCATCGCCCTGGGCGATTCCTATGTCGCCGGCTACGGCGTGGCTCCAAGCGAATGCTGGGTATCGCTTTTAGAAAGTAAGCTCGAACGACCCATTATAAACTCGGGCGCAAACGGGGCATGGATCACGGAGATTGCAAACAATCTGCCGGAGATCGCACCGGGAGAGATTGTACTCGCACTGGGCGGCTGCAACGACTTGCTCGGCGGCGCTTCGGTCGAAACGTTACAGAGGGCGGTCGCCGCGATTCGACGCTACGTCGAATCGCGACGGGCGCGGTTTCTGTATATCGTGCCGCCCGTACCGGTGATTGTAAACGAAGAACCGTTTGTAGGAATCTCTCTTTTGGATTCGCTGCGAGAAAAGGCGATAGAGTGGGATCATATCGCCCAGGGGCTGCATTTAGAAGCGGTGCTGGAAGGTTCGGATGACCTGTTTTTCGACGGCATCCATCTCGTACCCGAAGGGCACGAAAGAATCGCCGATGCGGTATATGCAGGAGGAAGAGATAGAAAATTTTGGTAAGAAGGGGAGGCGACTCCTCTTCTTTTTGATTGTATCGACTTTCTTTGTGAGTTTTGATACAATATTTGCGAGGTGATGGAGTGAAATTTAATTTTTTGCCGAAACGGGCGGAGGGAACGCCCGAAAAAAAACGCCCTATCAATCCGCTGTTTAAAAACGGCCTGGAGCGACTTAAAGAGGGAAACTTTTCGAAGAGAGAACAGACCGTGTTTGCCGCGCTTTTATTGTCTTTGACCGGTGCTTGCGGGTATGCCGCATTTTTGAAGGCGCCTTTGGAGCAGCAACAAGCCCTAAAGGCCGCATTGAATGCCTCTTCGGTGGCCCATGCCGAAAAACCCGATGCCTCCGTCTATGCGCCGGAAAAGGAAATCTTGCGCGAGGACGAAGTCGAGGCCGCAGTCGCCAACTATATTTCTGCCGATCCCAATGCCGTGATCGTGAGCGAGGAAGTCGTAAAGACAGACGACAGCAACGGATCGCTTAATCTCGTTGTCGAGCACAACGGCTCCGGCGATGTATTGGCGCAGTATATCGAAACCTTGGAAAGCGCGCCGAAAAAAATTCAAATCGACTCCATTTCATACCAGAAAGACCCGTCCGGCGCGGAATCTACCGTGCTTAGGGTATTCCTTCCCTATACGGTGACCGACAACAGCTTGGAGAACAAGACCTTTTCGGAAGAACCGTCGGCACCGACGCCGCCGACGCCCACGCCGAATACGACGGCGACGCCCACGAATCCGTCGACGTCTATGCCGAGTACGAGTTCTTCGAATCCCAAGCCCGCGTCGGGTTCTACGGCGACCACCAAGCCATTTGACGCTTCGAAGACGCCCAAGACCCGCGTGATCACCGGCCGCAAACCTTCGGTCAGCTATACGCCGCCCAGGGCAAGTACGCCGAGTGCCAAACCCGCCGAGAAGAAGCCCCAAGCGCCGACAAAACCCAAGGTGAAGCCGCAAACCGACAAACCGCCCATGACTGCCGAAACGGAGTATATCGCTCCGCCGATTACCCGTTATTCGGCGCTCAAGAGCATTCTCTCTGCAAACTTTGTCGACGGAAATGCGGTCTCCATGGCACAGGAGCCTTCCGGACACAAAGAATCTGAAGATGTTTTGAAGCTACAGTACAAAATCCAGGCTCTCGACGCGTCGAAAGACGAGACCACAGAAGAAAAAGAAGGCGCCGATGTGCCCGTAACGGAAACCGAGGCGACTGAACGCGAACTCCGCATGGATACGGGCGGATTCTATCTGCCGAAAAACGGATACGAGTTCAGCATCGACGTATCAATGCCCCTCGAAAGCGACGGCAAATTTAGCCTTGTCTTGGCAGATCTCAAGGGCAATAGTAAAGAAGTCGTGCCCGTGCGCACGGACGATATGGGCGACGGCTATCACCGTATTTTCTTCCCCTTAAACGGCATGGACGGCACCATGCGCGCCACGCAAATTCGCTATCGCTTTACACCGCACACGGCGAAAGAGGAGACGATGGCCGTTAAAAATGTGCAAATTCTTTCCAATGAATCATAAGATCCCGGCTATGACGCTGATCGAGGTGCTCTGTACGGTCGCCGTATTGGCGATCGTCGTAAGCATTGCGTCTTTGGGATATTTTGGCGTTCAGCGATTCCGTGCTGAGCGCCAAATTTATGGAATGAAAGCGGAATTGAACGACTTACGCAGAGAGGCGATGGTCAAAAGAAAGAGCTGTCGAATGGACTTTTTCGAGGATCGCTATGCACTAGAAGACGGCAGCGAAACGAAAACCGTCGTCTATGAACCCGGTACCTATATGCGGCTTTGTAGGACGGCAAACCGAAAAGATTATTTCGAATTCAGTGCCTCCGGGCGGCCTTCCAATAGCGGAATGGTCGAATTCGAAACAAAAAGCGGCAGGTATCTGTTGATCCTGTCGCCGGTCAATGCGCGTATTCGCGTGGAGGAGATTCGTGAAGAGTAAGGGATTCAGCTTGATCGAGGTGATGGCGGCGGTCGCCTTGATGGGCCTGCTGGTGATTTTCGTCGCATCCGCTTTGGGGAGCGGGTATCGGCAGGGGCGGCGCATCGAATCGCGAAAAGAAATTTTGCGCCGCGCGGAGAATGCCGCGGAATGCGCCCTCGCCTACGAGGAAAGCCGAGAGCCGGGCATCATGGTTACGATTACGCCCTACGACCCTTATGGAGATATGGTGGAGGTATATAGTGAAGAAACGGGAGAAAAGTTCTTCAGCGTGTATCGGCCGAAAGAAGGGATTTACGCTCCTTGAGATTTTGATCGCCATCGCATTGAGCGCCGTGTTGATTGCGGCGACGGCAGAGATTCTATCGGGATCGCTGACGAGCGCCATGCATATAAATGAGAGGATCGACCGATTAAGGGACAGAGACTTTGCCGTAGATTCCCTGGCCGAGGAAGTATTGGCAGCGGAAGAAATCCGCGCCGTCTCCTCCGATGCGATCACCATCTATCGCATAAGGGAGGGCAAGGAAAAACACGGCATCATCACCTATGTTTCCAAACGGGGTCGATTGGATCGCTATGCAGACTATCATATCGGCGTACCGCGGAAGAAAGAAAGCTACGGCCCTTACGGCGTAAAAAATCGCATATGGGAAGGGAGCGGGGATATACGCTTTGTACGCGATCAGAATTTGCTACGCATACGATGGAAAGACGGCATAGAGGAACGAGAGCGGATCGTCGCCGCCCGGGGGAAGTATGAATAAGGCGCGGGGATCGGTGAGTATTTTGGTGATCTTTATCTTCGCCATCCTTTCTTTCTTGTTGCTCTTTTTATTGTCTCGACTGGAACGGGGCGGCCTTTTATTGGAAGCGGAGCGAGACGGTCTGAAGAGCGGCTATGCCGCAGAATCGATGGCCCATTTGGCCTATCGATCGACGGACGAAGAAGTGTTTCGACAAGTGCTCTTGGAAAGGGATGCCATTGCCCTCAGCGCGCCCAGTTGGGATGGCATCGCCGGAGAAAAGGCGAAGATCTCGCCTATACGCACGTCCGGCGCCTATACGAGGTTTTCTCTTTCCGCCGACTGTCGCTACCGGGGGATATACAGCCGCGCGATCGTAACGGGAGAACTCGTCCACCCGCTGTTTGCGCAGCAAGACGGCATTCTCTCTGCCGACGAAATCGAAACGGCGGGGCTTTTGCCCGCGTGGAAAGAGGCATTTCGCCTCTGGTCGTATGCGCCGAAGGATAGACTGCCTTCTGTGGTCGTCGATCGGCCGAGCGAAATGCATTACAATGGAGGTAAATGGATCCTGACGGATGGGGCGGATGGACAGATACAGACCGAGGCAAAACAGGCCCTCGACATTCGCAGTGAGCTATCGGTCCCGGACGGGTATTCGACGGAAGGTCTCGTCTTTTTGCGGTCCGGCAGCGTTTTACGGGGAACCCTGTATGTGCGCGGCGTCGTGATAGCCGAAGCGGACAGCGTCGTCGAGGGGAAAATCGTCTGCGACGGCCTTTGTATCGGGTACCTGCCGATGGATACGGTGTCCAATTTTCACCCCCGAAAGGCAGAGCGATATTTGGCAAATTTTCCCGAATTCCTCGAGTGCGGCAATATCCGCACGAAAAAGGAGTTCCGGTAGGAGAAAGTAAACTTGAGGGGAAAATTTCCTTTTGGTATAATTGAACCGAAGTACATTTAAGGAGGAAAATATGATCTCAGCTGGTGATTTTAGAAAAGGCGTAACTTTTGTAATGGATGGAGATGTGTATCAAATCGTCGACTTCCAACACGTAAAACCGGGAAAAGGTGCGGCGTTTGTTCGGGCCAAGATTCGTTCCGTGATCAATGGGGGGGCCAAAGAAACCACTTTCAATCCCTCGGAGAAGTTCGAGAGCGCTGTAATCGAAACCAAAGAAATGCAGTACCTCTACAACGACGGCGAATTGTATTACTTTATGGACAACGATACATACGAGCAAATTCCCATTGAAAAGTCTTATGTGGAGGAAGCGCTGAATTTTATGCGCGAAAACGACACCGCGACCATTCAAATCTATCAAGAGAAGCCCTTTAACGTTTCACCGGCCAACTTCGTCGAGCTCGAAGTCACCGAAACGGAACCCGGCTTAAAAGGGGATACCACTTCCGGTGCCACCAAGCCCGCGACGGTAGAGACCGGATTTACTCTACTTGTACCTCTTTTTGTCGACCGCGGCGATATCATCCGCATCGACACCAGATCCGGCGAATATATGTCCAGGGTATAGCCAAGGAGGATGCTATGAAAAACATTTTGCAAAGAATCGCCTATTTACAAGGTTTAGCGGACGGTTTGGGTGTGGACGATACATCGAAAGAAGGCCAAATTTTACTGGAATTGGTGGATGTCGTGGCCGAATTGGCTGAAACCGTAGACGACCGCCTGGACGATCTCGAAGATTATGTAGACGTCGTGGAAGAAGATCTCGGCGAATTGGAAGACTTTATCTACGAAGAAGACGACTTCGACGATTACGACGATCTCGACTTTGACGACTACGAGCTCTACGGAGATTTCGACGAAGAAGACGACGATTTCGACTTCGACGAGGAAGAAATCGAAGAAGAATAAGAATGACACACAAAACCGCCGTTTGGCGGTTTTTTATTGTATAAAAATCTCCGTCGGGGTATAGTAGACGAGACGGGAGGTGGCTATGAACGCGGGGGATCGGGGAGAGGCGATTGCGACGAAATTTCTTCGAGACAAGGGACACCGAATTTTAGAGAACAATTTCCGCTTTGCCAGAGGAGAAATCGATATCATCAGTACATATAAGGATTTCCTCGTCTTTACCGAGGTAAAATCCAGACAATCTTTGCGCTACGGACGACCGCTGGAGGCGGTGGATGCGCGAAAAAGAAGGCAGATTTATACGACGGCGGAATACTATATTTCGCGTTACGGCATGTGGGATCGAAACATTCGATTCGACATTATCGAAGTCTATCTGATGCAACCGCCGAAACTGTACCACTTGGAAGGCGCATTCGACGGCAACGATTTGGAGGATTGAAATGTATGGGAGGGTCAACACCTGTAGCCTGGAGGGGCTGGAGGGGTTTTTGGTAGAGGCGGAGTGTGACCTGAGTCGGGGGTTGCCGAAATTGTTGATGGTGGGGCTGCCCGATGCACAGATTCGCGAATCCGGCGAGCGGGTTCGCAGCGCGATTAAGAATTCCGGCTATCCCTATCCGCCGGGCCGCATTGCGATCAATCTGTCGCCGGCCAATCGGAGAAAGGACGGTTCGCAAATGGACCTCGCCATTGCGATCGCGATGCTAGCCGCACTCGGCATGATCGATTGCGAAGACTTAAGCGAATACGTATTCTTGGGAGAGCTGCAACTGAACGGCGCCTTATCTCCGGTGCGCGGTGCGCTTCCCATGGTGATCTCTATGCGCAGTTTGGGGTATCGAAAATTTGTCGTACCGGCGGAAAACGAACACGAATGCGCCGTCGTACAAGACGTCGATATTTATCCGATGCCCTCCTTAGAAGAAGCGGTGGCGCTCCTTCAGGGCGAATCCGATGTGCAGCCGGCCTATCGCGAAAATCCCATGGAAGACGATACCGAATACGATTTGGACTTTGCCGATATTAAGGGCCAAAGTCAACTGAAGCGGGCGCTCGAGATCGCGGCAGCAGGCGGGCACAATCTGCTGATGATCGGGCCGCCGGGGAGCGGAAAGAGCATGAGCGCCAAGCGCTTTGCCGGCATCTTACCGCGGATGGATTTCGAAGAAGCGGTGGAGGTCACAAAGATTCACTCCGTCGCCGGCACATTGCACGAGAACAAATTGATTACGAAAAGGCCGTTTCGCGCACCGCACCATACTGCTTCCGGGGTATCGCTCATCGGCGGCGGACGGGTACCGAAACCCGGCGAGATTTCGCTCGCCCATCGCGGCGTGTTGTTTCTCGACGAGATCCCCGAGTTTCAGTCGAAGGTTTTGGAGGTCCTGCGCCAGCCGCTCGAAGACGGCACCATACATATCGCCCGAGCGACGGCGAGTTTGTCGTATCCGGCGCGCTTTCAATTGATCGCCGCCATGAACCCTTGTCCTTGCGGCTATTACCGCGATCCTAATCACGAATGCAATTGCAGCACCAATCAGATCCGCGGTTATCTCGAGAAGATTTCGCATCCGCTTTTGGATCGAATCGACATTCACGTAGAGGTGCGGCCCGTCACCCTCGAGGAGATGCGCGAAAAGGACACCGGCGAATCGTCCCGCGTCATTCGAAGTCGCGTGGAGGCGGCGCGGGCGAGGCAAAGAAAACGTTTTGAGGACGGTCCGATTCTTTCCAATGCGCATATTCACGATCGCGATGTCGAAAAACACTGCGCACTGAGTCCTTCGTGTCAAAAGATTTTAGATGCCGCTTATCACAAGTACAAATTCAGCGGACGCTCCATTCACAAGATCTTGAAAGTGGCGCGTACCATCGCCGATTTGGCGGACCACGACGAAATTTGTGAGTCCGATATTTTGGAGGCCGTTCGCTATAAAACCGTGGAGGGAAAATATTGGTCGCCATGATCGCATCCGAAGTGCGCGAAGCGCTGATTCGTCTGTCCGTCGCCGGCGCGCGCTGCGATGAATTGTTGACGCTTATCGGGAACACGGAAGAATTCGAGCGATTTTTGTCGCGGGGCAGCTGGACTGCAATTTCACATATTCCGCCGCGTCTTAGAGACAAGGTCGACAAATGGATGAAACGAGATTTGTCGCGTGCATTCTCGTTGATCGAACGGCAATGCGTACAAATCCTCGTCATCGGCGATGATTTTTATCCCGAGGCCTTGGCGCTTACGGAGAGGCCGCCGGTGGTACTGTATGCCCTGGGGGATTTGCATCTTTTGGAGAATGTGTCGCTCTCGGTGGTGGGGGCGCGGAAGCACACCGACTACGGACAGCGGATGTGCGAAAAGTTCGTTCGCTCCATCGCCGAGGCCGGCGTATGCATCGTAAGCGGCTTGGCATTGGGTATAGATAAAATCGCCCATACCGCCGCGTTGGATGTAGACGGAAAGACGATCGCGGTGCTCGGAAACGGCATCGGCGCCTGTTATCCTGCAAGCAACCGGCATACCTACGAGCGGATATTAAAAGGCGGATTGGTGCTCAGCGAATACCCGCCCTTTACGACACCCAAGCCCTTTCGCTTTCCCGAGCGCAACCGCATTATCGCCGCTTTGGCAGACGGCGTATTGGTGGTGGAAGCCAAAGAGCGGAGCGGGTCCTTGATTACCGCGCGCCTCGCCGGGGAGATGGGAAAAGAAGTGTTCTCGATCTGTGGAAATTTGGACTCGGTATACAGCAAGGGGACCAACGCCTTGATTCGAGACGGGGCACAGATCGTATTAGACCCGAAAAATATTTTGGAGTCGGCGGTGTATCAAGGCGTGCGGCCCCTCGCCACACCGCAGAGAGAAGATCTGACTTTGGAAGAAAAAGAAATATATGATAGTATAAAAAACGGCTATCAAAACGCCGAGGCGCTTTCCGAGAAGACGAGTCTCGAAATCGCCGAAGTTTTGACGCTTTTGACAATGTTGGAATTAAAGAACTATATCTCCGGTGCAGACGGAGATTCTATAGAGATCATCGAATAGAGACAGAAGGATAGAGGGATAGCGTGGCTAGAAATTTGATTATCGTGGAGTCGCCCACCAAGGCGAAGACGATTCGGAAGATGGCGGGGAGTCATTACAAAGTCGTCGCTTCTGTGGGGCATATCCGCGATTTGCCGAAGTCGAAACTGGGCATCGACGTGGAAGACAATTATGCGCCTAAATACATCAACATTCGGGGTAAAGGCCCGATTATCAAAGAGTTAAAAAAAGAAGCAAAGCAGGCCAATAAAGTCCTGCTGGCGACGGACCCGGATAGGGAAGGGGAGGCCATCAGCTGGCACTTGACCCACATTCTCGACATGAATCCCGAGGACGATGTGCGGATTACCTTTAACGAGATCACAAAAGATGCGGTGAAAAACGGCATGAAAAACCCGCGTCCCATCAATATGGAATTGGTCGATTCTCAGCAGGCGCGCCGCATTTTGGACCGCTTGGTGGGCTATAAGATTAGTCCGTTATTGTGGAAAAAGGTCAAATCCGGCCTGAGCGCGGGCAGGGTGCAGTCGGTGGTATTAAAAATCATTTGCGATCGAGAAAGCGAAATCGACGCCTTCGTACCGGAAGAGTACTGGAGCATTCTCGCCAAATTGAAAAAAAGCAGGCGGACGCTCGAAGCGAAATATTTCGGCGTATTGAAAGGGGATACGGCGGAATCGGTTTCGATCGCCAATCGCGAGGAAGCCGATGCCATTCTCGCGCGCATGGACAAAGAACATTTCACGGTGCGCGATGTCAAGAAGGGATCCCGTAAGCGTTCCACTTCGGCGCCCTTTACCACTTCTACGATGCAGCAGGAGGCAAACAAGCGCCTGAATTTTTCGACCCGCAAGTCCATGCAAGTGGCGCAGCGCCTCTACGAGGGGATCACCATTTCCGGAGAGGGTTCGGTGGGTCTGATTACCTATATGCGTACGGACTCGACGCGCATTTCCGCCCAGGCGGTGGATCAGGCGAAAAAGCATATCCTCGAAAACTACGGCGAAAAATATTCCCGTCCGTACTCTTGGTCGAAGAAAAAGGACAATACCCAGGATGCGCACGAGTGTATACGCCCGGCAAATGTGGAGCGCACGCCGCTTTCCGTAAAAGACAGTTTGAGTCGCGACGAATTTCGCCTGTATAATTTGATCTGGTCGCGCTTTGTCGCATCGCAAATGACCGCGGCAAAATACGACACGCAGAAGGTGGAACTTCTGAGCAATCGCGAGGTATTCCGCCTGAGCGGCTCGACTTTGGTCTTCGACGGCTTTCTCCGCGTACTGCCTGCAAAAGAGCAAAAGGACAAGGAAATCCCCGCCTTGGAAGTAGGCGAGAAGCTAAAAGTCGCCGACATTCTCCCCGAACAACACTTCACCCAACCTCCGGCGCGCTACAACGAGGCATCCCTGATCAAGCTCTTAGAGGAGCTGGGGATCGGCAGACCCAGTACCTATGCCCCGATCATCAATACCTTGATGTCTCGTTACTATGTGGTGATGGAAGAGAAGAAATTCGTGCCGACGGAGTTGGGAGAGACGGTCAACGATCTTCTGACGGAATACTTTCCGCGCTTTGTCGACGAAGACTTTACCGCGGATATGGAACACAGCTTGGATGCTGTGGCCGAAGGAGATATGGCATGGCAAGAGGCAGTAGATGCAGTCTATAAGCAGTTGGCGAAGTATCTGGAAGTGGCGGATAAGGAGATCGAAAAAGTCGAAATCCGCGACGAGCCCACCGACATTGTGTGCGAGAAGTGCGGTCGCAATATGGTCATTAAGATGGGCCGATACGGGAAATTTCTCGCCTGTCCCGGTTTTCCGGAATGTAGAAACACCAAGGCGTTGGTAGAAAAAATTGGCGTGACCTGTCCCCAATGCGAGGACGGCGAAGTCGTAGTCAAACGCAGTAAAAAGGGTAGAAAGTTCTACGGTTGCGACCAATACCCGGCGTGCGACTTCGTATCGTGGGATCGTCCCATCGACAAAAAATGTCCCAAATGCGGCGATATTTTAACCAAAAAGGAGACCCGAAAAGGGACTCGAATCCTATGTCACAATAAGGACTGTGATTACAGTGTCTGGGAGGGAAAGGATGGAAACGAAGCGTGATCTCGATGCGATCTGCAAGAGATTTCGGGTAAATTTCATCGGTGAACGCGAAGACGGGTTCGTTTTCGAAGCAAAGGAGCCTTCTCCCGAGCTTCGCGACGACCTCTCTTTTGTGATTCGTCGAAAGGTTATACTCGAGAAAATTTCCGATATGTCTTCCAAAACGCCCGAATCGGGCGGACGACGGCAAAACGACGATGCCGTATCGATGACCAATGCCATTCTGGACGATGCCGTAAAAGAGTGCTGTTCCGACGTGCATGTCGAACCCCAAAAAGAGAATTGGCGGGTTCGCATGCGTCGGAAGGGCACTCTTTTTGTGTACGGAACGTATCCGGATGCGCTGTACTCCGGTTTCGCGACCCGCCTAAAGATTCTCGCTGCCATGGATATCGGCGAGCGGAGGAGACCGCAGGACGGGAGATTTTCGTTTGAGCGGGACGGCAGAAAAATCGATGTGCGCGTCTCCGCCATACCCGTCGGCGGCAGGGAAAAATTGGTGCTGCGCATTTTGGATCCCGAAGGGATGGACTACACACCCGTGGGAATCGGTCTCGAGGGCGAAAACCTGCGCACGACGGATGCGCTTTTGCGCCAGCCGCAGGGGTTGATTCTTTTGTGCGGGCCGACGGGCTGCGGAAAGACATCTACGCTGTATACCTTCATACAGCGGCTCAATCAGCCGGATCGAAATATCGTCACCATCGAAGACCCCGTCGAATACGCGATCGAAGGAATCAATCAGATGCAGGTCAACGAAAAAGCCGATGTCACCTTTACATCGGGCTTGGAATCGATCCTAAGGCAGGATCCGGAAGTGATTATGGTGGGAGAAATTCGCTCAAGGGAAACGGCGGAAATCGCTCTGCGCGCCTCCATTACCGGACACTTGATCTTTTCGACCTTGCATACCACCGATTCGCCCGCCGCGGTGTTACGCCTTCGAGATATGGGGATTCCCGCGTATATGATTTCCGCCGGCGTGATCGGCATCCTCTCTCAGCGCTTGGTGCGGACCCTTTGTCCTTATTGCAAGACCGAAGACGATCGAAAAGATGCGTTTTTTCAAGTCGACGGCATCCACTATCGCGCCGTCGGTTGCGAGCGTTGTCGAAACGGATACGCCGGCAGAGAAGCGGTTTTTGAAATTTTGACCGTGGATGATGGGATGCGGCGCCGCATCGCCGCGGATGCCGATATCGACGAAATTCGCGCCTATGCCATAGAACGGGGCATGCTTTCTCTGAAAGAAGCGCTACGAAGAAAAATCCAAAATGGCACAATCGACATAGAAGAAGCGTATCGCACCACGATGACCCTTTAGGAGCCGGTATGATTTTTGAATATAAGGTATACGACGAGGATATGGTATTGCTCGATGGAAAGATCGAGGCAGAAAATCCATCGGCGGCGGAACAACGGCTCAGAGACCGAGGTTTCCGCATCGTCACATTGAAGACGCAATCGATCTGGAAGCGAGATTTGCTCGCAAATCGAAAGTTTTCGGCTGAAGATTTGTCCGTATTTTTTCTGCAACTTTCCTATATGACCGAAGGCGGCATGGATGTAGGGGCGGTATTTGGATTGATGGCGAATCAGTCCCGCGGCCGAAAGAAAGAAAAATTACAGGCGATCTATGAGCGTCTGCAACAGGGCGCGATGCTTTCCGCCGCTTTTGCCGAAGCGGGCGGATTTCCCGCTTTTGTACCGGGCATGATCCGCAGTGGAGAGACGGCGGGTACGCTTTCCATGGTGTATCGCGAGTTGGGCGCGTATTTTCATAAGGAGAGCGAAATGCAAAAAAGGCTCTTGAATGCCCTCGCGTATCCGGCTGTGCTCTTGGTCACGGCAATTTTCGTCCTGCGCATCGTCTTATCCGCCATCTTGCCCGTATTTTTGGAAGTCTTTCAATCCCAAAACGCCGTATTACCGCCCGCAACCCGCCTTTTGTTGGGCATCAGCGAACATATGGCGTCCTACGGAAGCTATTATATTGCGGCAATGGCTCTATTGTGTTTGGGCGTTCTCCTTTTTGCTTCCGCCGAAAAAACCAAACTCCTATTTCGAAAATGGCTCTACCACTTTCCGCCGTGTGTCATTTTTACACAAAAACCCTTTATACTGCGATTTTTGCGCAGTATGAAGATGCAGGCGGATAGCGGCGTGGACGTATTGTCGATTCTTAAAAATGCCGAAGAAAGCACCGTCGATGTATATATACGGGACCGCCTTTCCGAAATTTCGAGGCAGTTGACCGCCGGGAAGAGATTGTCTGCGGCCATGAAAGAGGCGTCGCTCTTTCCGGCGGAGGTATCCGAATTTGTCGCCATCGGGGAAGCGTCCTCGAAACTATCGGAGATGTTGCATGTCCTTATTTTAATGGAAGAGAGCCGGCAAGAATACCGCATGCGGAGATTTGCCGTTTACATAGAGCCCGCAATGATATTGATGATGGCGTGCATCGTCGGATTTATAGTCTTTGCCGTCGCCGTACCCATGTTCGATATGGTCAATAGTTTTTAGGAGGGAAACCATGAAAAAGAAACAGGCATTTACCTTGATCGAGTTGATTATCGTCATCGCTATCCTCGCACTTCTGATTGCGATCGCCATTCCCCGGTATCAAAAGTCGAATCTGAGCGCCCAGGCATCTACGCACAATGCGAATGTCCGCGTGATCAAAAATGCGGCGATCCTCTATGCGACCGATCATCCGGAGGACAATGAGATCCGCGCGGACAAATTGATACCGTATTTAGAAGATCAAAAGCTGCCCAAACCGGCAAAAGAATTAAAAGCCGAAGAATTTTCCGTCACCGTAAATGATGGAAAAATCGTAGTGAAGCCGGGCAAGGTCAAAGTCGAAGGCGACAAACTCATAGAGGATACGGAAAAGTAGAGTCGTGCAGATCCTTCTTCAAACGGCGATTTTTCTTTTGGGCGCTTCCCTATATTCCTTTCTCGCATTGTTTGCCGAGCGCAGAGAGGCGGGGATCGACTGGATATCTACCCGCAGTCGATGTGACAAATGTCACCGGGCGATTCCGCCGTATTTTCTGGTGCCCGTTTTCGGGTATCTGCTGCGCCTCGGGCGTTGCGATTGCGGCTACCGAATACCGCTACGCCATTTCGTGGGAGAAATAGCGGCAGGTGTATTGTTTTCTGCGGCCGTAGCCCATTACAGCATAGGCGCTACGGGATTTTTAGGCGGTGGGGTGGCGGTATATTTTTTGTATTTGGCGCAAGAGGACGCCGAATACCGCGCCGTATACACATTGGATCTTTTTTTTGGAATCGGAAGTCTCGTCATTTTTGCAATCCTTGCAAGGGAAATATACCCCTTGAGCGGTCTTGCGATATTTTTGTTATTTCGCCTGCTCACACTTTTGTTTCCCGCAGGCGTCGGCGACGGCGATGCGTACTACGCCGCGGCCTTGGCGCTCCTATTGCCCGGGGTGTATCTCGCCTTTTTATTCTTTACGGTATCCTTTTCTATGGCGGCGGTCTACGGCGTGATGCTGCTTTTTCAGGGCAAAAGCCGAAAAGAGGCGGTGGCGATGTATCCCTTTTTGCTCGCGGGATTTATTATAATGCGATTATGGATCGTATAGACTTTTCTTCGGAATGGCGGCTTTTCATAGAAATTTCTTCCGGGTGGGTTATAATATTCTAAGGAGGAAGCTATGAAACTATTTAATAAAAACCTGACGGTACTCTATATCGAGGACCGTACGGCCTATATCGGCCGTTGGGAGGACGATGCGCCCTCGGGTGAACTCGAACCCGTTGACATTCCCGTCCACGTCATCGAAGACGGCCGCATTCAAGACGCATCGCAGCTTCAATATATTCTAAAGCGTGCCCTCGAGGAACGAGGCATCCAAAAAGACCGCTGTCTGTTTATCGTCAATACCGCGCAGGCGGTGGTACGCTCCCTAAACATCCCGTCGATGTCGACAGAAGAAGTGGAGTCTTTGATCGAAAACGAGCGGGAGAATTTATTCGTTCAGGAACCGGACGAATACGATTTGGATTATACAGACTATATTGAAGCAGAAGGCGTGCACCACTTATTGGTAGCGATCTTGCCGAAAGCGATCACCGAAGCCTATCGGGATCTGGCAAAACGATGTGATATGACCTTTGAAGGGATCGTGCCTTTGAGTGTGCTGTCTCTGGATTTTTGCCACCATCTGGGTGGGGGACGCATGTACTCGATTGCCATCGGGCATTTGGGCTTTCATTATGTCAACGAAAATCGATACTACGCTCGTACGGAACAAAATGAGGCGATGGTTTCTCTGCTTACGAATGAGGGACTGGAGTTTTCGGAAATGGCGCGCGTTCTGCGGGACAATTATGAAGAACGGGTTTCGGAGATCGACCGGGAACGTTTTTGCCAACAGACCGAGGCGGCTTTTTACGGGAACCTCGCCTTGCTCGAGCGCATGAGCAACGGGTTTTCTCCTTCCAAAGTAGAGCTGGTCACCGGCAGTTTGGTAGAAAGCGGCATCTACGGCGCTATCATGGAAGAAGGGCGGTATCGTCAGCTGCCGCTAGGCGACTTAATCGCAGCGGGGCTTGCGCATAAGGAACTCTTGATGCGCTTTCAAGGGAAGGAAAAACATACCGCCGCCAGCAAAAAATATATTCTCCCACTGGTTGCCGTCGCCTTGGCATTCTGCATTCTCTTGGGTACCTTCCTATACGGGGAAAAGCTAAAAGAAGAGAACCGCGCGCTTTCGGCCCAGAGCGATCGCAGGCAGGAAGAGCAGATGGTTGCCGAGCAGATGCCGAATGCCGCATCTACGCCCGCCGATGTGGGCAATCAGATCAAGACTATTCAGGCATCGGTGCCCGCAGACGTCATTCTAACCGGCGTCGAATTTCGTGACGGAACCATCGAGATCACCGGCGAAACCAAAGACGAAACGCTGATCGATCCGTGGATACAAACATTGGAGCAGGATCTCGACGGAAAAGTGACAAAAGAACCTTCGGCTAGCGTCGGAGATGTGGTTTATTTTCGGCTGATGGTTTTGCCGGAGGCGTCCTCAGGAGAAGAATCGGCGAGCGGTATGCAGAATGAAGCCTTAAACGCACAAGGCGATGTGTCCGTAGTAGAAGATATGGAAGAAATATAGGAAGTGTGAAGTATGAAAATTTATTCGGAACCGGGGAAACTCCCCAATGCGGAACTCGAGAATCTGGTCCTCTCTAAGATCGAAGAAAAACGGGAAGAAGTCCTCGTCGGCTCGTCAGTGGGAGAAGACACGGCGGTGTTGGATTTGGGCGGGGATCTCGCGGTATTGAGCAGCGATCCCATCACCGGTGCGGTAGAAAATTTGGGAAAACTCGCGATCCACGTCAGCGTCAACGACGTTTCCACAAAATCCGCCGACGCGGTGGGCGTGCTTTTGACCCTCTTGTTGCCGCTGGGTACCAAGGACAGCGACATCGAAAAAATCATGAACGATGCGAGAAGCGCCTGCGACGAAGTGCATATGGACATTATCGGCGGCCATACGGAGATCACTGATACGGTGAATCAACCCATTATGATCTCTACCGTGATCGGCAGGGTGCGGGAAGAAGATCTCCCCGAGCCGGATCGGATCGAGGCGGGCGACCTCGTGTGCATGAGCAAATATGCCGGGCTTGAAGGCACGGCAATACTCTGTCACGACCGCGCCGATGCCTTACATATTTTGGGATCCGACTTGATCCGGCGGGGGGCGGAACTCGTAGACGACCTCAGCGTACAGACCGAAGGCGAAGTCGCCGCCCACTTTCGCATCGGATATATGCACGATATCACCGAAGGCGGCGTAGAAGGCGCCCTCTGGGAAAGTGCGGTCGCCGTGGGTAAGGGCATGGAAATCCAAAAATCCAAGATCCCCGTACATCCGGCGACGCGGGCGATCGAAGAATCGACCGATATTAATATTTATCGGCTTATCTCCTCCGGCTCCATGATTGTCATTATGAACCCGGACGATTTCGAGCCCATGCACGACGAACTCTTACAGCGCGGCATTCCCTTTACACAGATCGGCGTGATTACCGACGAGGAAGGCATTGTCTATACGGATCAAGGCGATCGTACCCCCATCGATCCGCCGGGCGCCGATGCTCTATATAGTGCCCTCGCAGAATTACAATAAAGTTACAAATCCTAGGAAAGATTGACAATTCGGAGAATCAAACTCATAATTGTAGTGACAAAGTGTTACATACGAGGAGGTTCTCTTGAAACGATTTTTCACAAGCCTGGTAGTGGTGATGGTGCTCCTGTTCGGATTCACCAACGCGGCAAATGCCATGGGCACAAAAATTCTGATAAAGTCCAACGGCCAAAAGCGCCAAGTGACGACGGCAAGTGTAGAAGTCAACGGGTTTAATCTGTACTGTTCCTTTGAACCTTATGTAGATGTAAACCGGACGTTCGTGCCCATTCGCGAACTCACCGAGTTGATGGGCGCCAATGTGGAGTGGGACCAGAATTCCAAATCTGCGACCATTCGCATGCAAGACAAAGACGTAAAACTGAAAATCAACAGTTCTGTCGTATATGTAAACGGACAGAAGACAAATTTGGATAAAAACTCCGTTCCGCGTTTGGTGGAATACGTACAAAAAGGCGGCGCCTGCAAGACCATGGTGCCCCTGCGTTTTCTTTCGGAATCTCTAGGATTCGACGTGCAATGGGATCAGGGAAAAAGACTCGCCGGCATTTCCAACGGGGCCGTACAGGCGCCGGCACCGGAACCGGCGCCCGCACCTGAGCCCGAGCCCTTGCCGCAGCCCGATGCGACGGAGCCTACGGCACCGCCGGTCGATACGGCTGTGCCCAATGCAGTACCGGGAAAAGGCGGTAACGGAAAAGTTACGGTCGTCTTAGACCCCGGTCACGGCGGCAGCGACAGCGGCGCGGTCGGCGTAGACGGCACCACGGAAAAAGCACTGAATATGCGACTTTCTAAAAAGGTAGAAGCCCTTTTGCGCCAGAAAGGCTATAATGTCATTATGACGCGTACCCGCGACGAGTTTATCAAGCTCTACGACCGGGCGAATATGGCAAATGACGCAAATGCGGATATATTTATGAGCATCCACTTTAATTCCGCAGGAAGCAGTAAGGCATACGGCATCGAAGTCCTCTACGCTTCGGAAGACGATGTGGCTGCCAAGAAGGACGATGGAGACCAAACGCGTCTCGCCAGAGAGGTATTGAATGCCGTCTTGTCCGAGACCGGCGCGCACAGTCGGGGCATTAAGAATCGTCCCGACCTCGCGGTGCTCAGAAAGACCGAGATGACCGCTGCGCTGATCGAAGGCGGATTTATGTCCAACCCCTCTGAAATGAGCAAAATCAAACAGGATTCTTATCTCGACAAACTCGCCAGAGGGATTACCAAGGGAATAGAAAGCTACGACAGAAAATACCTATAGGGGAAGGCGGAGGCCTTCCTCTTTTTTATGGAAGACGAGGAGAGACCATGAAAATTATCGTGTCCACAGACAATCGCCATAAACTCCAGGAAATCAGAGAGATGCTGGGTTTCGTTGCGGAGATTGTATCCAAAACCGAGGCGGGCTTCGGCGACGTATATGTCGTAGAAGACGGGGATAGTTTAGAAGCAAATGCCATAAAAAAAGTGGAGCCCCTGGAGGGAGAGGTGGTCATCGGCGACGACACGGGTCTATTTGTCGATGCGTTGGACGGCGCGCCGGGCGTATATTCGAGTCGATATAGCGGCGCAGACGGCGATGATGCAAAAAATCGCGCCAAACTCCTTCGGGCGATGGAGGACGCTCAGTGCCGCGACGCACATTTTACGACCGTAATCGCCGTAAAGAAAAAAGACGGTACCATCTATACCGTCGAGGGGACGGTGTATGGCACAATCGCCGAGCGCGAGCGCGGAGAAGACGGCTTCGGCTACGACGCCCTCTTTATTCCCGAAGGGAGCGATCGTACCTTTGCCGAAATGCAGGCAGATGAAAAAAATGCCTGCAGCCACAGAAGACGCGCCTTGGATGCGTTGAAAAAATCTTTATTGGAGATTGGAGAAAAGATTTGACACAGATTTAAAATGATGTTAATATATATCCATCGTCAATTTTGCGGTGGGTATGGCCTAGCAGGTTAAGGCGCCAGATTGTGGTCCTGGAGATCGTGGGTTCGATCCCCACTATCCACCCCATAATTCGCGTTTGCGAATTTAAGCCTCGTTTTTACGAGCAGGCGGGAATGGCGGAATTGGCAGACGCGCTAGACTTAGGATCTAGTGTCCATGACGTGGGGGTTCAAGTCCTCTTTCCCGCACCATTTATTTACATTGTTTGAAAAAAGCCTAAGAGCAGGGTTCCTCTGCTTTTAGGCTTTTTTCTATGCCCTTTATATGGCGTTTCTGGAAATTCGCTTGGAACCATTTGCCCGACCTTGCGTTGAACACAGCTTGCCCTTTATAATACAATAGAACTGATAGGGTCTGTGCACAGATTGGCGCAATGTTTCGATAGGGGGAATGCATGAAATTTGCTTATGACTGCCAGGGCGGCGACCGCGCGCCCGAAGCCATCGTAGAAGGCGCATTGGAAGCCGAAAAGAAACTGGGGATCGTCGCGTACTTTTACGGGTCGGAAGAGATCTTAAAAAAAATGCCGAACGTAGCGCGCGAGCGTATCGTCGATGCGATAGAAGAGATTACGCAAGAAGAAAGTCCCGCCATGGCGATTCGTAGAAAGTCGAAAAGTGCCATGGTCTTGGCGCTTAAGGATCTAAGAGACGGCAAAGTAGACGGCATGATCAGTGCCGGAAGCACCGGTGCGCTCCTGGCGGGCGGTATGTTTATTACCGGTCGCATCGAAGGCGTAGAACGGGCGGCGCTGCCTATTCTCTTAAACGGCACCATGATTCTGGATGTGGGCGCCAATATGGACACCACCCCCGAAATGCTCTTGAGCTTCGGAAAGATGGCGCGGGCGTATATGATTGCGGTACAGGAAGTTTCCGAACCGAGGGTCGCGCTTTTGAATGTCGGTGCCGAAGAAGGCAAGGGAAATCGGCAGACCAAAGAGGCCTTTTCGCTGTTTCAAGACGCCATGCCCGGATTTATCGGCAATGCCGAAGCGCGCGATGTCTTTTCCCAAGCGGCGGATATAATCGTCTGCGACGGGTTTAGCGGCAATATCCTCTTAAAGGGCATGGAAGGAGTAATCGGATTTGTACAGCGGGGATTTCAAAGCGTACTCGCATCGGGCGCTTACGCACCGGATGTCGCACAGACGGTGGTTGCGGCCGCAAAGCAAGCCATGGGCGGACTCGATTATCGCCGCTATGGCGGTGCGCCCCTGTTGGGACTCAAAAAGCCCTTGATAAAGGCACACGGTTCTTCCGGACCCGAGGCGATTTTTTCCGCTTCGGTTTCGTTACAAAAAATGATCGACAACAATGCCATTGCTATTATGGAAGGAGAATATCGATGAAAGAGAGAGTATATCGCGTAATCGCCGAACAACTGAACAAAGATCCCGAGGACTTGTCCCGCGATCTGCATTTCGTAGAAGATTTGAATATGGATTCCATCGAACTCGTCGAAATGGTGATGAGCTTGGAAGAGGAATTTGACGTTCAGATCGACGAAGATCGCCTCGAAGGGATCCAAACCATCGGCGATGTCTTGGACCTGTTGGAGACCATGGATATCGAAGAATGAAATACGAGGAGGTCGAACAGATTCTCGGGGTCACATTCTCCGATAAAGCGCTTTTGGATGCGGCCTTTACCCATCGATCCTATGCGGCCACACACGACGCTCCGTCCTATGACCGCCTGGAGTTTTTGGGTGACGGGGTCTTAGATTCGATTGTATGCGCCTATTTGTTCGACCTGGACGGAGGAGACGAAGGTCGTCTTACGACCTTAAAATGCCGCATCGTATGTGCCGATTCGCTCTATCGAGCCGCGAAGTCGATTCACTTGGAACGATTTGTGCGCGTGTCCGCGCAAGTGGCCACAGACGGCCTGTTCACATGGCCCTTAGACGATGTCTACGAAGCCGTGGTCGGGGCCATATATCTCGATCGGGGCTACGAAGAGACGAAGCGCTTTGTCGAGCGCACGCTCCTTCGCGACCGCCGGGAATTTGCCCTCAAGAGTTATAAGTCCTTGCTGCAAGAGAGAATGCAGAGGCTATATAAAGAAAATGTTGTAGGGTATGAAACCGAGAGGGACGATATGAAAAAAGGCGGCATCGCAGGTAGATTTGTCTCTCGGGTCATGATATGCGGAAAGACCGTGGCGCGGGGAAGCGGTAGAAATAAGCGGGCCGCGGAAACGCAGGCGGCGAAACGGTATTTGGAGGGATTGCTTGGCCCCGAAATCTAGAATTATTCCCATATTTATTCCCTTTGCCGGCTGTCCCGTGCGATGTGTATATTGCGACCAGCACCGCATAACGCGAATTGAAAATCCCGTTACGCCGGAACTTGTACGCGATTTGGCGGAGGCGGGCATTCGGCGTGCTCAGGCGGGCGCGCAGGTCGCCTTCTACGGCGGCAGTTTTACCATGCTGCCCGTCTCTACCCAAGACCAGCTCTTAGAGAGCTTGACGGATTTTATGGCAGATGGGCGGATATCCGGCGTGCGGATTTCCACGCGGCCCGAGGACTTTACGGAAGCCGTCGGCCGTCGTTTGCGGGTGCACGGCGTAGATACGGTGGAATTCGGCATCCAATCCGTCGATCGGGACGTACTCGCCGCCTCCCGCCGCGGAATCACGTTTTTCGAGATGGAACAAAGCGTACAAGCCGCCAAGGCGTCGGGGTTTGCCGTGGGGCTGCAGCAAATGATCGGCCTTCCCGAAGATGACAGGGAAAAGTCGACGAGGACCGCCGAATGGATCGCCGAATACGCGGATTTTGTGCGAATTTATCCCACTGTGGTGTTTGAAAACACCGAACTCTATGACCGGTATCGATCCGGGAACTATCGCCCTTTATCGCTTAAAGAAGCCATCGATCGCACGGTAGAGTTGTTGGAGTATTATGAAGCGCATCGTATTCCCGTGATACGCGTGGGATTGCCCTCGATGGCGCGAGATGCCTATGTCATCGGTCCGTATCACGATCAATTCCGCGGATTTTGCGAATCTCTGCGCCGGGTGAGAAAAATAGAAGCATCGCACCGCCGTCTTCGTGCGGTTTCTGCGAGTCCGGAAGAGATTAGCCGCATCGTCGGTCCCTATGGCTGCGGGAAAAAGCGATTGGAAAAACGGTTCGGGCCCATTGTATTTCGCCCCGTGCCGCATCAGGTGCAAATCGAAACAGAAAGCTGGGAAGAAACTTGCATTTAGTGGAAATGGAATTGTACGGCTTCAAGTCCTTTGCCAAGAGGACGAGAATCCGGTTTTCCGATGAAATTACGGCCGTCGTCGGTCCCAACGGAAGTGGGAAGAGCAACATCGTCGATGCCATTATGTGGGCCTTGGGCGAAAGCAGCGCCCGCCAACTGCGGGGCAATACGATGGAGGATATTATCTTCAGCGGTACCGATCGGCACAAGCCGGTGAATTTTGCGGAAGTCGTTCTGACCTTTGACAACAGGGACGGCTTTTTTAGTTTGCCTTACGAAGAAATTTCCGTCGGCCGCAAGTACTTTCGCTCCGGGGAAAGTCAGTATTTTCTCAACAAAAAACGCGTGCGACAGAAGGATGTCCGCGAATTGTTTCTCGACACGGGGATCGGGAAAAACGGGTATTCTTTTATCGGACAGGGGCAAATCGACGAGATCTTGAGCACGCGTTCAGAGGATCGTCGCTCGATCTTTGAAGAAGCCGCCGGGATTTCTAAATACAAGTGGAGAAAAGAAGAAAGTCTGCGCAATTTAAAGCGCACGGAAGAGCATTTGGACCGCATCGAAGATATATATGCGGAATTGATGACGCATCGGGAAGAGATCGAAGAGAAAAAAGAAAAGGCGGAATGCTTTTCGGACCGCAAAGAAATTTGGGAAAAAATCCATTACGTACTTACAAAAAAAGAATTGGATGCGCTGGAGGCAAAGCGGCGACAGTATAACGAAGAGAAAATACATCTCGAAAAAAAGATCCATGTCACCGACGCCGACATCGCGGATGCGGAAAAGATGATCGAAGAAGAATCTTCTCGCCTTCGCGCTTTTTCCGCCTCTGAAGAGAACGCGGGCAATCGCCGGGTCGAAGCCATTCGAACAAAAGAAAGCATCGCCGGAAACCGCAGGGATTTTGCGAGTCGAACCGCGTATCTGACGACGCGCCGCGATACTATCGATACGGAATCAAAAGCCTTACGGGAAAAATACGAAGAAGCCGAGCGCCTTCGAGACGAGCTCGTACCGGAAATCGAAGAGAGGACGCGACAGCTCGAGGAAAAATCCGATGCCCTCGAGAAATCCACAAAAAAAAGGCGGGAATTGGAGGAAGAACTCGGTCGACATTCCGAGACCCACCGCATGGTTTCGGATCAAAGGGAAAAGCACCTCGACGAAATCCATACAAAAACGTCGCGGATCGAGGCCTTGACCTATCTTTTGAAGGAAAACAATGCGCGCGTCGCATCCCTTAAAAAGCGGATCACTTTCTTCGAAGCACAGTCGAAAGAAATCGGCGAGAGAAAGGCGTCTTTTGCGCGCGAGCTTAGAACCGCACAAAAGGCGCGTGCCGAATTGGAGACAGAGCTCGAACAAAAAGAGCAAAACGCCGCCGAAAGATTTCGCCAACTGCAGGCATGGGACAAAGAGCTTATGTCTTATGAATCAAAGCGAAATACCATAAGCGGGGAGATTCAATACCTCGAGCGAATGAGCAAAAATCACGAGGGATTCCAATATGCCGTCAAAGAATTCTTAAAGCGTTCGAGTTTTCTTCCGTTTTCGGGCGATATTATCGGGCCCGTCGCCGATCACTTGGAGATCGAAGAGAAATATACGCTTGCCGTTTCTACCGCGCTGGGCCTTGCCGGACAAAACATCGTACTCAAAACTGACGCGCATATTGCCGAGGTGCTGAAGTATTTGCGCGAGCAGAAGCTCGGGCGAATTACTTTTTTGCCCTTAAATACCCTTACACCCCGTTCGGTGGAATCGGGTCTAAAAACCCGCAGTGCGGTGCCGTTTCGTATCGCCTCTGAATGCGTGCGCTGTGACGATCGCCTATGCATTGTCGCAGAAAATCTGCTGGGTCGCATCCTCATCGCCGAAGATGCGCAGAGCGCAAAGCAACTGGCCCGGGACTTAAAGTACCGATATCGCATCGTAACCGTATCCGGAGATGTATTCCAGACCGGGGGCGGCGTGACCGGGGGCAGAAGCCGCAACAACGACAAGGAACTCTACAATCGAAACAAGGCGATCGAAGCCTTGCAGGAGGACCTTGCGGCCGTCGAAGGCACGATGGACGAGACGCAAGCGAGAAAGGCGCGTTACGCAAAAGAAGCGGAATCGGAGCGAGAGGCCATCGATGCCCTCCGCGCGCAAAAAGCAGAGATCGAAGCGGAACTCCGCGCGCTCGAGGAAAAGCAGATCGGCATTCGAGGCGCCGAGACACGGAGTCGGGAGCAGCTCGATGGCGCAGTCGCTGAAGCGCAAAAGGAAGAAGAGGCCGTCCGCCGCTATGCCGAGGAAAAAGAGGATCTGGAAGAACAGCGCCAAGAGATACAACGCGCGCTTTCGGCACTCCCGGCGGAGGACGAAGAAAAATCAGCGGCTTGTCGAAAAGAACTGGATCAGTGGATTGCCCGAGAGGCGGATGGGCGCGTGATCCGACAAGAGAACATGTCCGCCCTACAGGAAAGCAAATTAAAGGCCGAGCAGGCAGAACAAACGCTTGAAGAGCTGACGCAGAGAATGCGAAGTGCCCGAACAGAGCTGGATTCTGTCGAAAAGGAACTCGCAGATTTAGAGAAACAAGATGCCGAAGAAGCCGGCCGCGAAGCGGATGCCGACACGGCCCTTGCTGCGATCGAAGATGCCTTGGAAGAAAACCGCGAGAATATACGCATCACACAAGAAAAAATCGAAAATCTGCGCGCCGAAAGAGAATCTTTTTGGGAAGATAAGCCTATGTTTGAGAAACAAATGGTGCGCATAGAATCTGCCCTAGAAAACGCCGAGGCGGAGTGGGCGGAAAAAGCACAGCGGTTTCAAAATACCGAAGCGCCGGAGATCGACGATGCATTGAAAGAGCAATCGGTGGCGACGCTGCGGCGGCGACAAAAAGAACTGAAACGCGAACTGGATTCCATCGGGCCCGTGGATCCCGACGCAAAAGAGCGCTACGACGCTTGGAAGGAGCGCACGGAATTTTTGTCCGCACAGCGCGAAGACTTGATCCTCTCCAAAGAAAAATTGGAGACGATCATTCGGGATATGGACCGTGAAATGCGCAAACAATTGGAACAAGCGGTACAGAAGATCGACACCTACTTTCACGAAATCTTTAAGGACCTGTTTCAAGGCGGCACCGCTTCGATTCACTGGGAAGAAGGAGATATCTTAGAAGCGGGGATCGGCATTCGCGCCCAACCCCCGGGAAAGAAGCTGCAGTCGCTCAGTCTGCTTTCGGGCGGAGAGAGGGCGATGACAGCCGTAGCGCTACTTTTTGCCCTCTTGCGTTTTCGAAAATCGCCGTTTTGCATCGTCGATGAGATCGACGCCGCGCTGGATGAGGCGAATATTCGCAGATATTCGCGATATGTACAGACAATCGAGGATATACAATTTATTATGATCACCCATAGAAAACCGACCATGGAAATGGCAAATGAAATTTACGGTGTTACAATGGAAGAAAAGGGAATTTCGAGGATACTGTTTTTGCAATTAGAGGAGGTCGATATCGATGCTCGAGTGGCTCAAGAGAAAGATCGGTAAGAAAGAAGAAGAGGCGGACTCCAAAGAGCGCGGCAAAGAGGAAGAATTGCGCACACCCCGTCCGGAGGAAGAAGGGGAAGCCGACGCGGCCGCTTCATCGACGCCACCCGCCGAGGCGGAGGAACGCGAAGGCGCAGAAAAAATGCCGCAACCGACCGAGGAGGGCGCAGACTTTTATGGAAGCGATACGATCGAGACTTCGGAAATGGAAGAAATCGAAAAGCCGCAAGCCGAAGTCGTAGAAGGTGATTTTCAAGGAGAAAATGCGGATTCGACGGGTCCTATGCCGATCGATACGGATACAGTGGAGATGGAAGTTTCCGAAGGGGAATCGGATCAATCGCCCGAGGAAGCGGAGGAAGTCCCGCGCGAATCCGAGCCCGAAAAAAAGGGTTTTTTTGCCAAGCTGGTCGCCGGTCTCACCAAGACGCGCGACGATATGAACTACAAGATCAACGACATCTTGGGCAATTATGTAAAGATCGACGACGATATGATGGAGGATTTAGAAGATATTTTAATTTCCTCGGACATCGGCATGGAAACCACCATGCTTCTGATCGATCGCCTAAAAGAGCGAATCCGCAAAGAGCAGATTCAGGATCCCAAGGAAGTAAGGCCGTTGTTGTCCGATGAAATCGCGCGAATTCTCGAAAAAAACAAAGAAAAATCGGCGCTCGACATCGAGCCCTCACCGGCCGTAATTTTGGTCGTGGGCGTAAACGGCGTGGGCAAGACCACGACCATCGGAAAAATCGCCTACCGTTTGAAAAAAGAAGGCAAGTCGGTTATGATCGCCGCTGCCGACACATTCCGTGCCGCCGCCATCGAGCAGATTGAAACCTGGGGCGCGCGTTCCGATACGCCGGTGATCAGTCACAAAGAAGGTGCGGATCCCGCCGCCGTGGTCTACGATGCCATTCAGGCACAAAAATCGAGAAACATCGACGTCTTGATCTGCGATACTGCCGGAAGGCTCCACAACAAAAAGAATCTGATGAACGAATTGGAAAAAATCCACCGCGTCATCGAGCGGGAACACGCCGACGCCAGACGGGAATCCCTATTGGTATTGGATGCGACCACCGGGCAAAATGCGATTCTTCAGGCAAAGACCTTCGATGCCGTAACCGACCTTACGGGTCTGGTTCTCACCAAACTCGACGGCACCGCCAAAGGCGGCGTGGTGCTTCCCTTAATCCATGAATTGGACATCCCCATCAAACTGATCGGCGTCGGCGAGGGAATGGAGGACCTCCAGGACTTTTCCGGCGAGGACTTTGCCGAGGCATTGATGCAAAGATAGCTAAAAATTGTATTTTGTATGTTGAAATACCCCCAAAAAAGGAGGATAATATTCTGAAACAGGAGAATCAACCTAGACTTTGGAGGAGGTATGTATGAAACTGATGAGACCCGCATGGATCGAAATCGATCTGGACAAATTGGTCCATAATATGAACAGCATTCGCAATATGATTGCGGACCGGACAAAAATTCTTTCTGTCATCAAGGCAGATGCCTATTCGCTGGGCGCATCGGAAATCGCCACGACCTTCTCTGCCTTGGGCATTCGAAATTTCGCGGTGGCATCGGGGAATGAGGCCTTGGCGCTCAGGCGCGATCATCCCGATATTGAAATCCTCGTATTGGGTTACACGCCCGAAGACCTCTACGATGAAATGATAGAAAATCATATCGATATGGCGCTCTATCGCGTCGACGTCGCAGAGCGATTAAACGAGCTCGCAAAAATATCGGGCACAAAGGCGGGCGTGCACATCGCCATCGATTCGGGGATGAACCGCATCGGTTTTAAGCCGACCGAAGAGAGCATTGATTTGATCGAAGCGATCTGCAAAATGGAGGGAATCGAAGTAAAGGGGATGTTTACCCACTTCGCCAAGGCCGACGACGATCCCGAATTTACCGAAACGCAGTACGAACGATTCGAATTTGTCGTAGAGGGATTGGCGGCGCGTGGAATCCGATTGCCGCGGCACGTTTCGAATTCCCACGCCATTCTCAAAGAACGAAAATACGATTTGGAATACGTACGTCCGGGAATCATTCAATACGGAACGGCGGAAGGCGATCCCGCGGCGGAGGCGTACGATTTTCGGTTTGTAGCATCCGTAAAAGCGCGCATCGGCCACGTAAAGACCGTAGGCGCCGGCGAAGGGGTCAGCTACGGCCAGATTTATGTGACCGAGAAAGAGACCAAAATCGCCACCCTTCCCATCGGATATGCGGACGGCATTGAGCGCAGTCTGTCGCAAAAGATCGACGTGCTCGTCAGCGGGAAGCGCTGCCCGCAAATCGGGAAAATCTGTATGGATCAAATGATGGTCGATGTTACCGGCGTCGACTGCAAAATCGGCGACGAGGTCGTGCTCCTTGGCAAACAAGGAGACGAAGAAATCACCATCGAAGAAATTGCCGCTGCCAACAACGAGATCCCCACTTCGTTTTTAACCCACTTTAAGATGCGCCTTCCCAGGGTGTATTTGCGAGATGGAAAAATTGTCCATATTATCGACCAAGTTTTGGGCACGAGAGATTGACAAAGCCCCTATGGGGTAGTATAATTTCAGGGTCAAGGGTTTGCCTTGACCCTGTTTTTTTGGGAGTGACTATGGATAAGACGATCCGAATGAATGTCTTGTTGGATTTGTATGAGCGCTTGCTCAGCAATCGGCAAAGACAAGTAATGGATTTACATTACAGAGAAGATTATTCGCTCAACGAAATCGCCGAAATCGTAGGCATATCCAAGCAAGCCGTTTCTGAAAACATTAAACGGGCGGAAGCCGCTCTGCGATCCTACGAAGAGATTTTGCAATTGGCACGAAAAATGAAAGCCCGTGAAGAGAATATCGAGGGAATGCGATCGGATTTGGAACGATTGGAAGAATTTTCCGAAGATCCAACATTTCTAATGATCTTACGCTCGATACGATCTCGATTGGAAAAGGAGGGATACTATGATATTTGAATCCCTAACCGATAAACTGCAAGATACCATCGGCAAGCTGAGAGGCAAAGGCAAGGTAACGGAGCAGGATGTCGATGCGGCAATGCGAGAAGTGAAGCTGGCGCTTTTGGAGGCGGATGTCAACTTTAAGGTGGTTAAGTCCTTTATTAAAAAAGTAAAGGAACGTTCCCTCGGCGCCGACGTCATGGAAAGCCTGACGCCCGGGCAACAGGTCATTAAGATCGTTATGGAAGAACTTTCCGCCCTTATGGGAGAAAGCGTCGAGAAGATCGACTTTTCTAAAAGCCCCACCGTCATTTTGATGACGGGTCTACAGGGGGCGGGGAAGACGACCACCACCGCCAAGCTGGCGCGCCTGTTGAAGAAACAGAACAAGCGGCCGCTTTTGGTCGCCTGTGACGTCTATCGTCCGGCCGCGATCAAACAGTTGGAAGTCGTGGCATCGAAAGTCGATGTGCCTGTGTTTTCGATGGGCACAGAAGCCGATCCGGTGGACATCGCCGGTGCAGGACTGCAATTCGCGAAATCCAAGGGCCACGACGTCGTCATCGTCGATACGGCGGGGCGGTTGCACGTCGATGAAGCCTTGATGGATGAAATCAGGGGCATCAAAGCGGCGGTCGAACCGTCGGAAATCCTCTTGGTGCTCGATGCGATGACCGGGCAGGACGCGGTCCGCGTGGCGGAGGCCTTTGACGAAGCGCTTTCGATCACCGGCGTCGTCCTCACCAAGTTAGACGGGGATGCCCGCGGCGGGGCGGCGCTTTCGATTCGTTCTGTCACACAGGTTCCGATCAAGTTTATCGCCATGGGCGAAAAGCTCGATGCCTTAGAAGCCTTTCACCCGGATCGGATGGCAAAGCGGATTTTGGGCATGGGAGATGTGCTCGGCCTCATCGAAAAAGCCGAAGAGATGGTCGACGACAAGAAGGCGAAGGAACTGGAAGAAAAGATTCGTTCTTCCACCTTTACGCTGGACGATTTTCTGGACCAGATGGAGCAAATGCGCAATCTCGGCCCGATCGAAGATCTATTGGGCATGCTCCCGGGCATGAACAACAAGGCGTTAAAAAATATCAAGATCGACGAAAAAGAATTTGCCCGCGTCGAGGCGATTATTCTCTCGATGACCAAAAAAGAGAGGACGCATCCGGAGATTATCGACAGTTCCCGCAGAAAGCGCATTGCGGAAGGATCGGGTACGGATGTCAGACAAGTCAACGGGCTCCTAAAGCAATTTAAGGAATTGCGCAAGATTATGAAAAAGATGGGAGCCATGAACGGCGGAAAGGGTAAGAGAAAGATGAAGATGCCCTTTCCCTTTAGATAAGTATGGGAGGAAACAATGGCAGTTAAAATCAGATTAAAGAGAATGGGTTCGAAGAAAAACCCCTTTTACAGAATCGTAGTAGCGGATTCCAGAGCGCCTCGTAACGGCCGTCTGATCGAAGAAATCGGATATTACAACCCGCTCACCGAGCCGAAGATCTTGAAAGTGGACGCAGATAAGGCCAATACCTGGGTCAAAAACGGCGCAAAACCCACCGCAACCGTCGAGCGTCTGTTTAAGGAAAATGCCGTCTACGAAGCGACCGGCGCGGTAGACAATACCGAAGTCCAAAAGGCAAGACGCGAAGAAGAAAAGCAGAAAGAAAGAGAACTTCGCGCCCAACGCGATGCGGAACTCGAAAAAGCCGAAGCGGAAGCCAAAAAGGCGGAAGAAGAACGCAAGGCGAAAGAAGCCGAAGAAGCGCGTCTTGCCGCGGAAGCGGAAGCGGCGGAAGCCCAAGAAGCCGAAGGCGAAGAAGAAGCACCCGAAGCGGAAGAAGCTGCAGAAGAAACCGAAGAAGCGCAAGCCGAGTAATCGTGTATGAACCGGAGGAGGCAGGACTGTGGAGGAATTAATTCGATACATCGTTTCAAAGCTCGTCCGTAACCCCCAGGTACTGAAAGTCGAGGAAGAGCGCGAAGGGGATCGCGCGACGATTCGCGTGCAGGTCGATCCCGACGATATGGGACGGGTGATCGGTAGACAGGGAAAGATCGCCCGTTCCATTCGCGCCATCGCCAAGGCGGTGGGAACCAAGGAGAATATATTGGTTTCGGTGGATTTCGATGAAATCCGAGAATAGAGTATTGGTGGGCGAAATCACCTCCGCCCACGGCATCCGCGGTTTCGTTAAGGTATATCCCTATACCGATACGCCGGAGCGATTGACAGAAATTCGCAGGGTATTTTTGGGGGAGGAAGAAGACTTACGAGAGGTTCTGTCTTCCTCGATCCAGAAGAACTTGGCATTGATGCAGTTTGAAGGCATTGAAACCAGAAATCAGGCGGAGCGACTGCGCAAGACTTCGGTGTATATCCCCCTGGAGGACCGCAGGGTTCCCGAAGACGATGAGTTTTTTATCGAAGATCTTATCGGCCTTCCCGTCACCGATACCGATGGCCGCGCCTTGGGCGAGGTGGCCGAGGTCTTGCTCCAATCCGCCAACGACGTATTAGTCGTGCGGGATGCGGACAAGGAGATCATGATCCCCTTTGTCAAGGCATTTGTAAAAACCGTCGAAGCGACGGGGATTACGGTCGCGCTGATCGGGGGGATGGAAGCATGAAATTTACCGTGCTTTCGCTCTTTCCCGCCTTCGTCGACAGCATGCGCGAATACTCTGTCATCGGAAAGGCGATTCAAAAGGGATTGATCGACCTTCGCTGCGTCGATATACGCGACTATACTCAAGACAAACATAACAATGTCGACGATTACAGCTACGGCGGCGGCCCCGGCATGGTGATGCAAGCACAGCCGGTGGTCGATGCCATCGAAAAGAATAGAGGCTGGAACGGCCATGTGATCTGTCTTTCCCCGCGTGGGAAGGTATTGGATCAAAATATGTTGAAATCCCTCGCCGAAAAGGAGCATATCGTGCTCGTCAACGGCCATTATGAGGGGATCGATCAGCGGGCCCTCGACCACTATGTGGACGAAGAGATTTCACTGGGCGACTATGTACTTTCCGGCGGAGAGCTGGCATCCATGGTGCTGATCGACGGCATAGCCAGATTGATCAAAGGCGTTTTGAGCAACGAAAACTCGCCGATAGAGGAGTCTCATTCCGCAGCCCTATTGGAGCACGGGCATTATACCCGACCGGCGAATTTCCGGGGATATAAAGTGCCCGAGGTGCTGTTAAGCGGCGATCACAAGAAAATTGAAATATATAGAAGAAGAGAATCCCTGAAGACGACCTATATGCGGCGTCCGGAGTTGTTGGCAAAAGCCGAACTTTCGAAAGCCGATATTCGTTATCTTCGAGATCTGAAGAAGAGTTTAAAGGAGGATAGCGATGGACATCATTAAATCCATTGAACAAGAACAATTAAAAGACAATTTGCCCGAATTCCGCGTGGGCGACACCATTCAAGTTCACTATAAGATTATCGAAGGCGCCAGAGAGCGTATCCAAGTCTTCGAAGGTACCGTCATCAAACGCCAAGGCGGCGGCATTAACGAAAGCTTCACCGTCAGAAGACTTTCCTACGGCGTAGGCGTGGAAAGAACTTTCCCCCTGCATTCCCCGAGAATCGACCACATCAAAGTCACCAAGCGCGGTAAGGTCCGCAGAGCAAAGCTTTACTATTTGCGTGCGCGCCAAGGTAAGGCTGCAAAGGTTAAAGAGAAAAAGTTCTAAAAGACACATAGGCATTGCTTTGGCAATGCCTATTATCGTATAAAATACTTTATCTAACGGAACCGGAAAGTAGCAGGTGCTATGAAGAAATTACTACTTTTATTGTTCATATTGGCGGGTATCTTATTCGGCGGTTTTTGGATTCTCAATAAGACCGGCGGCAATAACGAATATTCGAAGATCTACGAAAGCTATCAGGTCGTCTACGAAGACGAACTGCTCCCCAAAGAAGACGGCATTCGAAAGGACGGACAATACTACCTCTCCCTCGATGCGATTAAATCGTATTTCGACGCTTCCGTTCGCTATGACGAAAGCGCGAAGACGGTGATTTTCGAAAACCACGTCGGAAAAAAAGTGATTCCCTTGGGTAAGAAAGAGGCTTTGATCAACGATGCGAAAATCGGGTTGCGAGATTCCGCCTTTGAGCAAGACGGAAAGGTGTATTTGCCCATCGAGGCATTTCTTTACGATTATTCCGTTACGGTCAGCTACAATAAGGATAAGAATGTACTTCTGATCGACGACAGAAACGTACGACACGCCGCGGGCAAACTTTCCGGCGACGGCGTCAATATGCGCGAAGAACCTTCGACAGATTCGCCTATCGTAGCGACCTTAAAGTCCGATGCCGTCCTCAAAGTCTACGGAAAGGACGGCGATTGGTTCCGCGTGCGGGAAGCGGACGGGTATCTGGGTTGGATCCGCGACGACAATTTAGAAGCGGAGACCATCGACGGCGAATACATCGTCAAAGATTCCCGGGCGGCGCAGTCTAAGATTCCCAAGCCCATCAATATCACCTACGACTATACCTACGGCCCTGTAAAAGAGGAAGCGATCGGCGCCATTCAACCCATAGAGGGACTCAATGTCGTGATCCCGACTTGGTTTTCGGTCGTAAATGCCGACGGCGAGATCAAAGATCGGGGAGATATACGCTATACCGATGCGTATAGCAAACTCGGTATCGATGTATGGGGCTATGTAGACAATAGCTTTGACCCCGAGCTGACCCACGCTTTTTTGCAAAATACCGCCGCGATGGAAAAGGCCGCCGATACATTGATCGCTTCGGCAAAATCCTACGGCATGAAAGGCATCAATGTGGACTTTGAAAACACGAAGGTCGAAGATCGGGACGGCATTACGGAATTTACCAAGATGCTCGCCGAGCGATGCAGAGAAGAAAATCTCGTAATTTCCGTCTGCGTAACGCCGCAGATCTCGAAGTCCGTCGAAGACGAGCCCTACGACCGAAAGGCATTGGCGGAAATCTGCGATTACGTCATTTTAATGGCCTATGACCAGCACTGGGGCAGTTCCGACAAAGCCGGTTCGGTTGCGGAATACGGCTGGGTGGAAGGCAATATCAACTTGAGTTTAAGAGACATTCCGCAGGAGAAATTCATTCTTTCGGTGCCTTTCTACACCCGTTTGTGGCAGGAAAACGAAGGAAAGACGAATTCTTCCGCCGTGGGCATGCAGACGACCCAAAATTATATCACCTCCCACAACCTCATGCCCGCTTGGGACGATAAGGCGAAACAGTTTATGATCGAACAAAATGTAGGGGGAAAGACCGAAAAGATTTGGGTAGAGGATGCGGAATCGATCCGCTGGAAGACTTCTTTGATGCGCAAATACAATTTGGCGGGCGTATCTTCCTGGCGTTTGGGCTTTGAAACGCCGGATGTGTGGACGACCATGGCCAACGAATTCGGAAAATATCAATATTCTTACCGATAACCATTGTATGATTCCTACGATTTTGGTATAATAGATCGGCGAAACGGAATACGTACAAAGGAGAATGCATGGTACCTGAAACACATAGGTCCGTTGCCGGTGCGGTCTTTCATCATATGGAGACAGAAACCGGCATTATTCTTGACAAGAAGCGATTGCTGCGTGGTTCTATTGCTCCGGATCTGTATCCAAAGTATAAGTTTATTCCTCACTATTTTTCGGAAAGCATCGACTACATCGTCGATCAAATCATCACATTGGTTCCGTTTATGTCGAAAATCGTATATGACTCTGCTTGGAACGGGCTCTTATCCGGGCCGATCAGTTACAAGCTCGGTGTGATCTGTCATTATCTCAGCGATTATATGACCCATCCTCACGCCCGCAGAATACGGTTCACTTCGGCCAAGGACATCCGCGAACACGTGCGCTACGAAAATGCCTTAAATCAATACGCCAAATCTCATCCTCTGGACCCGGATATGGCGTCGAATATGGCAATGGGCAGTTTTCAAGGCGTATTGCAGGACCTGAAAGTATATGTGAAAACACAAATCTTGCGATTTATTGACCAATACTTGCAGAAGGAGATCTCGTTCGAAAACGACTACTCCGACGCATTTGTATTGAATGTCTTTGTATTTCAAACCGTCTGTGAGGCGGCATTCGCCTACGGACGTCAGACACAACTGCAAACTGTATAACCTGTGAAGAGAAACGAAGTAAGAATCCCTCGGCAAAGCGAGACAGGACGGTGAAAGCTGTCGCGAAGGACTTATGGAGAACAACTCGAAGGTTCTGCTCTCAAAAGGGCAGACGGCATTACCCGTTATTATGTGATAGAGTATGTAGTACTTGAAATGGTGGCATAGCGAAATTTTCGTCCGTTTGTGATGAAGGTTTCGCTTTTTTTTAAGGAGAAAAGATGAGAAACAATTCAGAAGTAACGAATTTATCGATCAAAGAGACGCAGATCGCGATCAAGAGCCTAAAGGATTTTTTTGAGCGGGATCTGGCGAACACATTGAATTTAACGCGGGTATCGGCACCGTTGTTCGTACGACCGGAGACGGGCCTAAACGACAATCTGAGCGGCGTAGAAAAGGCGGTGTCCTTTTCCCTCAGAAAATACGGCATCGATGTAGAAATCGTGCAATCCTTGGCGAAGTGGAAGCGATTTGCGCTGAAAAATTACGGCTTCGATCCCTATGAAGGCCTGTATGCGGATATGAACGCCATACGCCCCGACGAGGAGTTGGACGCGATCCACTCGATCTATGTCGACCAATGGGATTGGGAAAAGATCATCCGCAAAGAAGACCGAACCGATGCGTATCTGCATTTTATCGTCTCCGAAATCTATTCGGTATTTCAACGCACAGAGACCTATATCAACAGCGTCTATCCCTATGTGCTCTCCAAAAAATTGCCGAGCTCGATTTACTTTATGACCGCGCAAGCACTCGAGGACCGCTACCCGGATCTTACGCCGAAGGAACGGGAAAATGCGATTTGTCGGGAAAAAAAGGCCGTGTTTTTGCAGGGGATCGGAAAGGACTTAAATAGCGGCGCGCCCCATGACGGCAGGAGCCCGGACTATGACGATTGGGATCTAAACGGCGACATTTTGTTTTATAATCCTGTGACGGATTCCGCGCTGGAGCTTTCTTCGATGGGGATTCGCGTGGACGAAGAGAGCCTTCTGCGCCAGCTAAAGGCGGCCGATGCGGAAGATCGCCTAGAGATGGATTACCACAAGGCCCTCGTGGACGGAGCCCTACCGTATACCGTCGGCGGCGGCATCGGGCAGTCGCGCATCTGCATGTTCTTTTTGGAAAAACGCTCTATCGCCGAAGTACAGGCATCGGTTTGGCCGGACAGCTATTTGATGGAGGCGCGTCTGCGGGGCGAGGAGGTCCTGTAGGAAAAACGATGAATTCTCTTTGACTTTATGATAGAATAAATGTCAATCGAAGGGGGAAGAGAATGAGCGGGACCAACGCGGAACAGAAAACTGTAAATATAGATTATTCTGACGTAAAAGCGAAATTACTGCATAGATTTCTGTACGATCAGGATAGTTCCGCGATGCAGATCCTGCTCGGTCTCTACGATCTGGAGGAGAAGATCCAGAACATTTTTCCCTCGTATGTATCGATGCGGAATCTAAAGCGGGACGTCCTGTCGTTTCTGCGGCGAAAGGAAAATCGATCGCTACTCGCCAACAGCCTTACGCGTGCGATCTACGACGATGTAAATCGTTATGAACTGGCGCTGTATCTGGAAGGCTATAAGCGCGGGTATTCGGCGGTCAATTTCGCTAATGAATTGGAAGTGATCGCCTTGGGGCATTTCGATGTGGCAGAGCTGTTTGAGCGAAAGCAGTTGTTCCAATACGACTACAAAGAAGAGGACGTGCATCGGCTCCGCAACCGCAGTTTACGGCACGTGCTGGAGCGCGAAGCGGGCGATCGACTGGTGCGTTCCCACGCCGTCTGTTTCGGGCGGAAGGTCCTGAAGAAAAAGGTGTTTACCTTAAATCGCTATGTGGACCGACAGCTGCAGATCAACTTTAAGAGTACCAACGGGAAGTATAACGAACCCGAATATTTTTTAACGCATCAGGAATTGTGGGGACTGAACCGCAAGTTGACAAAATTCTTGTACTTAGACGGATTGCGGATTTACACCTCGGCATATTGGTGCGGCGTAAACGATCTGGTACTCAGAAGATATCATCCATAAGCATAAGGGCTCTGTGAGCCCTTTTTTTAAGGGGTTTTATGAGAATTTTGGGGATAGATCCCGGTCTCGCGACGATGGGCTACGGCATTATAGATCTGGAAGGCAATCGCATGCGCGCCCGGGAATATGGTACGATAGTAACGAAAAGCACGACGCCGTATCCGGAGCGCCTGTTTCAAATTCATACGGCGCTCAAGGCATTGCTAGAAGAACAGCGGCCGGACGAAGTGGCCATGGAAGAACTATTCTTTAATAAGAACATTACCACCGCCATCTCCGTCGCACAGGCGCGCGGCGTCGAGATATTGACTTGTATGGAAATGGGTCTGGAGATATATGAATATACGCCATTGCAGATCAAACAAGCGGTGGCGGGCTACGGCAGAGCGGAGAAACATCAGGTGCAGAGCATGGTAAAGATGTTTTTGAAACTCCCCGAGATTCCGCGGCCCGACGATGCCGCCGACGGCTTGGCCATCGCCATCACCCATATCCATTCCAGAAAGAGCAAAGCATTGTTTCGACTAAAGTAGGTGCACATTGATCGATCGAATTTTGGGAAAAGTCGTCGAACGCGGTGGAGACTACGTCGTTTTGTCGACGGGCGGCTTGGCCTTTCGCGTATCCGTCTCCACCGCCTCATTACAGGAAATCGGCTCTGGCGAAGAGCAGATGCTCTATACCTATCTGCAGGTTCGGGAGGATGCGCTGCAACTATACGGCTTTAAGAACCGAGAGGAGCGGGAGCTTTTTCTTCTCCTAATCGGCGTAACGGGCATCGGGCCCAAAGTCGCCATGGGCGTGTTGAGCAGTATGGAAGACGACACGCTGATTTCCGCCATTCAAGGAGAAGATGTCACCCTTTTGACCAAGGCGCAGGGAATCGGCAAGAAGACGGCAGAGCGAATTATCTTGGAACTCAAGGACAAAGTTGGCGGTTTTGCGCCGACGGAAAATGCAAAGCCGATTCAGAAACGGAGCGCATCCGATCCCCGTTCCGAGGCGCTCGAAGCGCTGTTGGGGTTGGGGTATACCGAAAAAGAAGCGACTTACGGCATATCCTCTGCGGAAGGCGACGATATGGAATCGATATTAAAACAGGCGCTCAAGGCCCTGTACCGTCAAGGTTGAGAGGGAGGGGAATATGGAAGAGAATCGACTGGTTTCGAAGACGATATTGCCCGACGAGGAGCGGATGGAGAGCGCACTGCGCCCGAAATTCCTATCGGAATACATCGGCCAGAACAAAGCGAAAGAAAAGCTCGAGATCTTTACAGAAGCCGCCAAGATGCGAAACGAAGCCTTGGACCACGTCCTCCTCAGCGGTCCGCCGGGACTCGGGAAGACGACGCTTGCCAATATTATCGCCAATGAAATGCAGGTCAATATTCGCGTCACTTCAGGCCCTGCCATCGAGCGGCCCGGAGATTTGGCGAGCATCTTGACGAATCTCGACGAAAATGACGTCTTGTTTATCGACGAGATTCACAGAATTCCGCGCACGGTGGAAGAAGTTCTGTACCCGGCGATGGAGGATTTTGCCTTGGATATCATCGTCGGCAAAGGCCCTTCGGCGCGTTCACTTCGGCTGGATTTAAACCGCTTTACGCTGATCGGCGCTACCACGCGCTCGGGCCAGTTGGCTTCTCCTCTGCGAGATCGATTCGGCGTATTGTTGAATCTCGATTTGTACGATCCCGACAGTCTGAAACATATCCTGTTGCGCTCTTCCCGCATCTTGGGGATTCCCTTGAGTGAAAAGGGAGCGCTCGAGATCGCAAAGCGCAGCCGCGGCACGCCCCGGATCGCCAATCGCCTGTTAAAGCGAATTCGAGATTTCGCCGAAGTGAAAAGAGACGGCCTGATCGACGAGACGGTCGCCGAAGAGGGCCTGCAGCTGTTGGACGTCGACGCCTACGGGCTGGACGATTTGGACCGGCGCATACTCGATACGATGATCCGCGATTACGGAGGGCGTCCCGTGGGGATCGATGCCATCGCCGCCACATTGGGCGAGGAACGCATCACCATAGAAGACGTCTATGAGCCGTATCTCTTGCAGATCAATTTCGTGCAGAGAACGCCCAGGGGGCGGGTCGCCACAAAAAAGGCCTATGAACACTTAGGCATTCCCTTTACGGAGGAAGAAATATGAAAAGACTGTCGATCGTCGCCCTGCTCCTTTTGCTGTTCTTTAGCGCTCGACCGGGGATCGCCTATGCGGAAAATCTGCGGATAAAACTCGGATCCGAGCGTAAGCAGGTGGTACTCTCGTCGGATTCGGGCATAGCGAAAGATGGGGCGCCCGCAGGAAACGAGATTCGCATTTCCGCAGTGGATGCGAAAAAAGGCGTGCGATACAGTTCGCCCGCCGGAACGCTTTCTGTAGACGGCAGACCCTATCGAGGCGAAATAGAACTTTTGCCGAAGGGATCGAATATGGTGGTCGTCAATATCGTCGATATGGAATCCTATCTGCGCGGGGTCGTGCCCAAAGAAATTGGAAACGACACCGCCGCCGAGGCCTTAAAGGCGCAAGCGGTGGTATCTAGGAGCTTTGCCGTCGCCAATCGCGACAAATACATCCAGTACGGTTACAATCTCGAAGACGGCACCGCCTCGCAGGCGTACGGCGGCATGGCCGTCGAAGATCCGCGAACCGATGCCGCCGTGGCGGCTACGGCGGGGAAGGTGTTGTACTACGGCGAGAGTGTCGCCAATGCGATATTCCATGCGACCAGCGGCGGCAGGACCGAATCCATCGAAGACGTATGGGGCGGGGCCCCGGTTCCGTATTTGAAGGGGATGGACGATCCCGATTCCGTAAATACCACCCATAGTACTTGGACGGCGGAGTTTTCGATCGAGGTCATTCAAAAGGCATTTCCCGCCATCGGTGAACCGAAACGCCTCGTCGTCCTTTCGCGCACAAATAGCGGAAGGATTCACAATCTGCGTTTAGAAGGCACGAAGGACAATTTGGAAATGACGGGGAACGCATTTCGAATGAAAATGGGATCGGTGCAGCTAAAGAGTACGAACTTCCAGTCGATGGAAATACATTTGGCGGAAACAAAGCGGCCCGAGGTGATAACCGCTTGGGGCAAACGCCCATTGGGCGATGAGCATGTTCGCACCGCCCGCGAGACACGTGCCGTTTCGCTTCAAAACATGATCACCGCCGCGGGCATTCGCGAGATTTTTCAGCCTGTCTTTCCCGCCACCGAGGAGATCGACATTTCTCGCGGTCTCCGCGTGCGGGGCAGGGGGTATGGTCACGGCGTGGGCATGAGCCAATACGGCGCCATCGAAATGGCGAAGAAGGGAAAGACGTATCCGGAGATCCTGGCTTTTTATTTCCCGGGAACCCGAATTCGCTAGAAAGGATTCTATGAAGACCAGAGATTTTTATTATGATTTGCCGGAAGAATTAATTGCCCAACACCCCGCCGACAGAAGAGACGGCTCCCGGTTGCTCTATGTAAAAGCGGACGGAAGCTATAAAGACCTTATGTTTGCAGACATATTAGAATTGCTCCATCCGGAGGACGTTTTGGTACTGAACAACACAAAGGTCTTGCCCGCGCGAATTTTCGGCGCACGGCCGGGTAGAGAAGAGCGGATCGAGGTTTTATTGGTCAAGGATTTGGGCGCGGATCTCTGGCAATGCATGGTTCGACCGGGGAAAAAGCTTAAGCTCGGAGGCGAGATCGTATTTCCCGAGGGGTTACGGGGCGTCGTCGAGGCCATTACCGAAGACGGATTGCGGCATATTCGCTTTTGCTATGAAGGGGTGTTTTACGAAATTCTCGAAAAACTGGGACAGATGCCCCTGCCTCCGTATATCCACGAGACGCCGGAGGATCCCGATCGTTACCAGACGGTGTATGCGAAATACCTTGGCTCTGCGGCGGCGCCCACAGCCGGTCTGCACTTTACGGAGGATCTGTTTAAACGGATCCGCGAGAAGGGTGTAGCCGTGGCGGAGGTGACGCTGCATGTAGGACTGGGGACGTTTCGCCCCGTCAAAGTGGAAAATATCGAAGAGCACCATATGCATTCGGAGCGCTACCGCATCGACGAGGCGGCCGCAGAGACCATTCGCCGTGCGCAGGCAGTGGGCGGACGCGTGATCGCCGTAGGCACCACATCGATTCGCACTTTGGAAAGCTGTATGCAAAAACACGGTGCAATCGTCGCCGATGCGGGTGATACGGATATTTTTATCTACCCCGGCTACGAATTTCACTGTGTCGATGCCATCGTCACCAATTTTCACCTGCCGGAATCCACACTCTTGATGTTGGTTTCGGCCTTCGCCGGAAAAGACGTCATACTCGATGCCTATCGCCATGCCGTAGAAGCTCGATACCGCTTCTTTTCCTTCGGCGATGCGATGTTTTTAGAAAGGGGCGCTCGATGAAATTTACCGTAACCCATACCTCCTCCGATACAAAAGCCCGCCGCGGTGTGTTGGAGACCGCCCACGGCACGATTCAAACTCCGATCTTTATGCCGGTGGGTACCCTTGCCACCGTAAAGACTATGACGCCCGAAGAATTGAAGGAGATCGGCGCGCAAATTATCTTGAGCAACACCTACCATCTGTTTTTGCGACCGGGCATGGAGATTATGAAAGAGGCCGGGGGTCTGCATAAATTTATGCACTGGGACGGCCCCATCCTCACCGACAGCGGCGGTTTTCAGGTCTTCAGCCTCGCCCATCGTCGCAAGATTACCGAAGAAGGCGTGACATTTCGCAGCCATATCGACGGTTCTAAGCAATTCCTCTCGCCGGAAAAGTCCATCGAGATTCAACACATCTTGGGCAGCGACATCATAATGGCATTCGACGAATGTGCGCCATATCCCGCCACGCGGGAATATATCGAGAAGTCCAGCGAGCGAACCAGCCGTTGGGCGCTGCGTTGTAAGGAATATCACGGCGACAGGGTGGATCAAAATCTTTTCGGCATCGTACAGGGCGGAATGTATAAAGAGATTCGGCGGCGCAGTGCGGACCAGTTGGTCGCAATGGACTTTCCCGGCTATGCGGTCGGGGGATTGAGCGTCGGCGAGCCTTTGGACTTAATGTGCGACATCCTCGATTTTACGACGGACTTTTTGCCCAAGGACAAACCGCGATATTTGATGGGCGTGGGTACGCCGGACTATTTATTTGAAGCGGTAGAACGGGGCATCGATATGGCGGACTGCGTGCTGCCCACGAGAAACGCGAGAAACGGCACCTGCATGACGAGCGAAGGAAAGCTCGTCGTCAAAAATGCGAAATATGCGAAGGATTTTAGACCTTTGGATCCCGAATGCGATTGCTACGTGTGTCGCAACTATTCCCGCGCTTATATACGCCACCTCTTCCAAACGAAGGAGGTACTGGCCCTACGTCTTGCGAGCTACCACAATTTGTACTTTCTGCTTCAACTGATGGAGCGCATTCGCGCATCGGTCGAAGGCGACTACTTCCTTCAATATAAAGATGACTTTTATCGGAAGTATGGTTATAATAGTAAGTAGATCGACAGGAGGGTGATTATGGAATTTGGAAGCGGAACTTTTCCGTTAGGAGCTGCACAAGGACAGGCGTCGATGATTCCTACATTGGTGACCATCGTCATGATGATGGCGATCTTCTATTTCGGCATCATCCGTCCGAACAAAAAGAAAGAAAAAGAAGCGGCGAAAATGCTCGAAAACCTTGCCGTAGGCGATAAGATTCAGACCTATGGGGGCATTGTGGCGAAGATCGTTCAAATCAAAGAAGATGTCGTGCTCGTCGAGTCCAGCGGCATGAAGACGAGACTGGAACTCATGAAATGGTCGATTAAATCCGTTTTGAAGCCCGCCCATAAAAAGAGCAGCGAAGAAGAAACTGAATAAAATAGATAGGAGAGATACGATGAAGTACATAAAAACTTTAACCAAGCGTTCCCTGCGGAAGAACATGGAAAAGGCCGGATGCGGCGAATGTCAAACCTCTTGCCAATCGGCCTGCAAAACCAGCTGCACCGTAGGCAATCAAAAGTGTGAAAATATGGATAGATAAGGTTGTGGGTCTCCCACACCTTTTTCTTTTAGAAGGAGTTATTCGTGCGTAAAATTCATCGTTTTCAAGGCAATGGCAAAAATATCCTGTTGGACGTGGCGAGCGGTTCGGTCCACGTCGTCGACAATATGATTTTTGAAATGGCACCGGATATGGAGGACGCCAGCAAGGAGCAGATGATCCGAAAATTCGCCGATCGCTTCGGCTCAGAAGACGTTGCCGAGGGCTACGATGAGCTCCGCTATCTGATGGAAGAGGGATTGCTCTTTTCCGAGGATACGGATGTGGATCTGGGCGCATTCAATCCCGACTGCCATATTAAGGCGATGTGCCTCCACGTCTGTCACGATTGCAATCTGCGCTGCAAATATTGTTTTGCCTCCCAAGGCGATTTTCACGGCGAGCGCATGATGATGGATCTGGAAACGGGCAAACGCGCATTGGACTTTTTGCTGGAAAATAGCGGAAATCGACATAATCTCGAAGTGGACTTCTTTGGCGGCGAACCGTTAATGAATTTCGATGTGGTAAAGGCGCTGGTCGAATACGGACGGGAGCGGGAGAAGGCGTACGACAAGTGCTTCCGCTTTACCATGACCACCAATGGCCTCCTGTTGGACGATGAGAGCATCGATTACTTGAATCGGGAAATGGAAAATGTGGTTCTTTCTTTGGACGGTCGACGCGAATTAAACGACGCAATGCGTCCTACGGTGAACGGAAAGGGCAGTTACGATGCGATCATCCCGAAATTTCAAAAACTCGTAGAGAAGCGCGGCGACAAGGATTACTTTATACGCGGTACCTTTACCTCTCACAATCTTGATTTTTCCGAAGACATTCTCCACTACCGGGATCTCGGCTTCAAAAAGACATCGATGGAACCGGTCGTCACCGACCCCGAACGGGAATATGCGATTCGAAAAGAGCATCTGGACGCCATCCTCGAAGAGTACGAGCGGTTTAGCGAAAAATATCTCGAAATTCGAAGAGAAGATTCGGATTTTTTCTTCTTTCACTATATGATCGACCTTTCGGGCGGCCCCTGTGCCTATAAGAAAAGTATCGGATGCGGTGCGGGATCGGAATATGTGGCCGTGACGCCCACCGGCGACATTTATCCCTGTCACCAATTCGTCGGCGAAGAAGCGTTCAAACTGGGCAATGTCTACGACGGCATCGAGAACAAGGCGCTGCAAGACAAATTCCACAAGGCGGATGTGTTCCACAAAGAAGATTGCCGCGACTGCTGGGCGAAATACTTCTGTTCCGGCGGCTGCCATGCCAATGCCTATCACAACAACGGCGATATTCTGAAGCCCTTCGAAATCGGATGTATCATGGAGAAAAAGCGCCTGGAGTGTGCGCTATCTGTATACGCAAATGAGATAAGTGAGGCGGAATGAAGTACTGGTCTTTGAAGAATGAAAAACCGAAAGAGGAAATAGATTTTCGCGCATTGGGATTGCGGGAATGGGAATACCGCGTGTTGATCAATCGAAAGATCGATACGAAAGAGAAAATCCAAAAGTATTTCCATCCCGATGCGGAACAACTGCACTCGCCCATATCTATGAAGGATATGGTAAAAGCCGGGAATATCATTCAAAAGACCCGCGGTAAAATCCGCATTGTCGGCGACTACGATTGCGACGGAGTGATGAGTACGACCATATTACTTCGCGGGCTTCGCGGGCTGGGGTATACGGTAGATTATGTCATCCCCCATCGGCGGGAAGACGGATACGGCCTGCAGCCCGATATGGCGGAAGCGGCGGCAGAAGACGGCGTAGAACTCCTCATCACCTGCGACAACGGCATCGCCCAATTTGCTGCGATCGAGCGCGCCAAATCGTTGGGGCTTTCTGTGATCGTCCTCGACCACCACGAGGTGGTACAAGACGAAGGGAAGGACAAACTGCCGTCGGCGGATGCGGTCGTCGATCCCCACAGAAAGGATTGTTCGTATCCGTTTCAGGGTCTGTGCGGCGGCGCATTGAGCTACAAATTGATCCGCTATCTCTATACCATCGCCGGCAAGGCGGAGGACATGGATCCCGACTTTATCGCTTATGCCGCCATTGCGACGGTTTGCGACGTAATGGAATTGGTCGAGGAGAATCGCAACCTCGTCACCTTGGGTCTCGAGCGGCTCAATCATACGGAGCAGATCGGCATACGGGCACTTTGCGATGCCTGTGCGATTCGATCCGAAATCAGCGCCTATCATCTGGGGTTTATACTCGGGCCCACGATCAATGCGGCGGGCCGTTTGGATACCGCGGGCGATGCCGTAGAATTGTTTGTAACCGACGATCCTTCGCGGGCAAAGGAGATTGCGGCGTATCTGCGCGAACTAAACGCAAAGCGTCAGGCTCTTACCCAAGAGGGGCTTGCGCGCTTGGAGAAACAACTGGAAAATCCCAAGGAAGCGGTACAGCCCATCTATATCTTAAAGGACGAATCCATCGACGAGAGCATCGCCGGCATCATCGCGGGAAAGATCAAGGGCAAGTATCACCGCCCCTGTATCGTAATCACCGGCGCAAAAGACGGTCTCAAGGGCTCCGGACGCAGCATCGAAGCCTATAATATGGTCGAAGAAATCAGAAAGAGCGAGAAATATCTCAGCAAATTCGGCGGCCATGCCATGGCGTGCGGCTTGAGTCTGGCGCGCGGAAACTACCTCCCCTTTAAGCTCGACGTCATCGAAAAGAGCCGGTTGGATCCCAGAGATCTCGTGCCCCGCATACGACTGGATGCGGTTCTTTCGCTACAGGACGTGAGCGAAGATACGGTAGAGCGGCTTTCGCGATTTGCGCCCTTCGGAAACGGAAACGCACGACCGATTTTTGGCGCCACCGATGTGCAGCTTTTGCAGTACCGCGTGTTCGGAAAAAATAACAATGTAATTCGCATGGATCTGTCCTATAATGGTAGGAAATACGACGGTATATTATTTCAACCGGCGGAAGAGTTTACGGACTTTCTTCGCCGGGCAAGACGAGCGGACGGAAGCATTTTTATGGATATCGCCTATTGCCCCAAGATCGATACCTATGGCGGCAATCGGAAACTTCAGATTCAGATAGAAGCACTGCGACCGTCCAAGAAGCGGTGATAGAATGATTGAACAACTAATCGAAGCCATTCGTTCCTATAATCCCGATGCGGAATTCGATCAGGTATACAAGGCATTCGAATTTGCAGGTCGCCATCATAAAGGACAAAAGCGCAATTCAGGGGAGGACTATATCGTCCATCCTCTGCATGTTGCGCTTATTTTGGCGGAAATGAATATGGACGTCCCGACGATCATTGCGGGACTGTTGCACGATACCATTGAAGACACCGAGGTCACCTATGACGAGGTAAAAGACCTCTTCGGCGAGGAAGTCGCCGATCTGGTAGAAGGCGTGACCAAATTAAAGATGCTTTCCTACCAGACCAAACAGGAAAAACAGGCGGAAAATATACGGAAGATGGTCCTCGCCATGGCGAAAGACATCCGCGTGGTGATCGTAAAATTTGCCGACCGCCTGCACAATATGCGGACCTTGGAATATATGATTCCCGAGAAAAAACGCGACAAAGCCATGGAGACCATAGAAATCTATGCGCCCCTCGCCGATCGGCTGGGGATGAGCCGGGTGAAAATGGAACTGGAAGACCTTTCTCTGCGCTATTTGGATCCTGTCAATTATTATAATCTCGTAGAAATGGTCGATAAGCGGAGGAGCGAGCGGGAAGCGTTAATTCAAGCGCTGATCGAAGACATCTCGAATCAACTCAAAAAAGTCGGAATTGCCGCCGACATTACGGGAAGGCCGAAGAACTTTTACAGCATCTATAAAAAGATGATCAAAAAGGGGAAGACCTTCGGCGAGATTTACGACTTGCAGGCGATTCGGATTTTGGTAGATGACATCAAGGATTGCTATGGTGCGCTGGGCGTGGTTCACACCATGTATAAGCCGATCCCCGGGCGATTTAAGGACTATATCTCCATGCCGAAGCCGAATAAGTATCAGTCCCTCCACACCACGGTCATCGACGATCGGGGCGAGACCTTCGAGGTACAAATTCGCACTTGGGAGATGCACAAAACCGCCGAATACGGGATTGCGGCCCATTGGAAGTATAAAGAAGGCACGAAGAAGTCCACCAGTTTTGACGAAAATCTGACTTGGCTGCGCCAGCTTTTGGAGTGGCAAAAGGACCTCAAAGACCCCAACGAATTTATGGAAACTTTGAAGGTCGACTTCTTTGCCGACGAAGTATTTGTCTTTACGCCCAATGGCGATGTGATCAATCTGCCGGATGGCTCTACGCCCATCGACTTCGCCTACCGGGTGCATACCGCAGTGGGAAATACCTGTGTGGGCGCAAAGATCAACGGCCGGATCGTCCCGTTGAGCCACAAACTCAAAAACGGGGAGATCGTCGAAGTCATTACCAATAAGAATTCACAGCCCTCTCTCGACTGGCTAAAAATCGTACAGAGCCCGCAGGCGAAGACCAAGATCAAACAGTACTTTAAGGTCAAGGATCGGGACAAGAATATCCTGCGCGGACGAGAAATGATCGAACAAGAGGCCAAAAAACTGGGATACCGACCCTCCGATTTCGTTCGTGACGATTGGATGGAAGATGTAAAGGAGCGTCTGAAATTCGACGACCTCGACGATCTATACGCGCAGATCGGCTACGGCAGTATGAGCGTGCGGCAGGTGACCGCGAAACTCTCCGACTATATGAAGAAGGAAGAGCGAAAGCACAGGACTGCGCCGGTGCGCGCCGAAGAGATCCCGGTGGCGGAAAAGAAGGAACAGCGAAACACCAACGGCATTCAGGTAAAGGGTATCGACAATGTAAAGGTCCGCATCGCCAAGTGCTGTACGCCTGTACCCGGAGACGAAATCGTGGGATTTATTACCATGGGCCGCGGGATCAGCATCCACCGCTCGGACTGCATCAATCTGAAGAACAACCTGGAAGAAGAGAGATTGATTCCTGTTCGGTGGGATATGGGCGAAAACGAGACGTATAGCGCGGAGATCGAAATTCGCGCCGCCAACAAAAACAATGTATTGGCAGATATCGCCAATCGGATTCACGATTCCCGACTGGACATTCAAAACCTTTCGGCGCGGGAAGACAAGGATCATTTTTTGGTGGTTCGCATTACGGTGCGAATCCATCATATCGACGAGCTCTCGCGTCTGCTAAAGAAGCTCAAAAATATCGAAAATGTATTTGAAGTATATCGGGTCAGCGGTTAGGAGGTCAACGTGCGCGCAGTGGTGCAACGAGTAAAATATGCTACCGTCTCCGTCGACGGGGAAATTATTTCGCGGATCGACGCGGGATTGATGGTACTCATAGGCATTCGAGAAGAAGACGACAAAAAGGATATCGAATATATCGGAAAGAAAATCACGGGCCTACGAATTTTCCCCGACGAAGAAGGCGTTATGAACGTCAACGTCCAAGACACCGGGGGCGAAATTATGATTGTCAGTCAGTTTACGCTCTACGGCGATGCCCAAAAAGGCAACCGTCCCAGTTATATCCGCGCCGCCAAAGGAGAGATCTCGGAAGCGGTCTACGAGGATTTGATTGCCTATGTAGAAAAGAAGGGATTTTCTGTCGCTACGGGTCAATTTGGCGCCGATATGCAGATAGAGATGATTAACGACGGTCCAGTGACGATTTTATTAGACAGCGAAAGGAGCTTCTAATGGGCTATCAGAGAATACTCGTCGGCGGTATGACCAATGCCTATTTGGTCTATGACGAAAAGAAGCGCGGATTTCTCGTAGATCCCGGTGCAGAGGGCGATAAAATTCTCGCCATCGTCGAAGCTGCGGGCGTAAAAGTCGAGGCTATTTTGCTTACCCACGCCCACGGCGACCATATATCGGCCTTAAATCGCGTTCGCGACGCTTTGGGCGTGAAAGTATATATGCACAAGGAGGAGATGGTGATCTATGAGAGCGCCGACCACAACTTTGTCGCCATGTTGGGCGGCGAAGTGCCCGATCGTGCGCCCGACGTGTTGGTCGAAGACGGCGATACGATCGAACTCGAATGTGGCGAAATTCGCGTGATGCATACGCCCGGGCATACCCCCGGTTCCGTCTGCTACTTTTACGAGGACCTGATCTTGAGCGGCGACACCTTGTTTCAAGGGTCGATCGGAAGGACCGACTTTCCCTTGGGCGATATCCACGCCATGGCGGATTCCCTCAGAAAACTGACAAACTGCGACGAAAACGCCGTCGTATTGTCCGGTCACGGTTTCGAGACCACCATCGACGATGAGAAGCGCTCTAATCCCTTTATTCGGCAGCTCCTATGATTCGTATCGTAAACGCAACGGATTCCGAGATCCACACCCTATACGAGCTCTTGCGGATTTATTTTCCCGCCTTCGAGACCTCGGGCGAGCTTTTTCTCGTACTCGAGACGACGGCGGATACAAAGCGCGCCATTTTGTCCGTGGGCGAGCGCCAATACGAAAAGACATTCGAAAATGTAGGGGAGTACGAAACCAAACGCCATATCGCCGCCTGGATCGTGCGCGAAGTGGATCATCCCGCGAAGGAAAAATCCCTATGGGGCTCTTTGACCGGTACGAGACCGGTCAAATTTATGCAAAAACGCAGAAAAATTATGGGAGATGCGGCACGAGACTTTTTGATCGAGTCGTATTTGGTGCATCCGGAGATCGCCGATCTGTTGCTGGAGATTGCCCGTTTGGAAGCGGCAAAGACCGATCACTTAAAGGGAAAAGGATACTCGCTATATATCCACATTCCCTTTTGCCCGAGTCGGTGCGAGTACTGCAGCTATCCCACCATCGGGTCCGGAAACAAAGAAGCCGTACGCCACTATATGAAGTACCTGCTGATGGAGCTGGACTTCGTTCTCAGAAAACTCGACAAGGCGCCCGCGACCATATATATTGGCGGCGGCACGCCCACCTCCATCGCGGCGGAAGAGCTGGCGATGATACTCGATCGCTTGCGCTCCTTTGGCGACCGGGAGTTTACCCTCGAAGCCGGAAGGCCCGAGACGATTACGCCGGAATTGATGGCGATGCTCAAAGGCTATCCCGTATCGAGGATCAGCATCAATCCCCAGACCATGGTCGATGAGACCTTGGTGCGCATTCGACGTCCTCACAATAAAGAGGACATTTTAAACGCATACGATTTGGTACGAAATACCACGGATATGGCGATCAATATGGATTTGATCCTCGGCCTAGACGGAGAGGGGATGGACGAACTCTCGTATACCTTGGATTCGTTGATCCCGCTCTCTCCCGAAAATATCACCGTGCACGTATTGTCTTTGAAAAACGGATCGAAGATCTTCGAAAACCGCGGCGTCTTCCAAAAGAATACGACGCGCATGCAACAATACAGCTATAACCGCTTAAAAGCGGCCGGCTACATTCCCTATTATCTGTACCGGCAGAAGAGGATACTCGGCAATGGATCGAATATCGGCTATTCGCTGCCCGGGTACGAATCGTTGTATAATATGATTATGATGGAAGAAATCCATTCGGTCATCGGCGTGGGAATGTCGGCGACGACGAAATTGGTCGATGCGTCCAGAAAGACCGTTATGAAGTTTTCGAATTTCCGTAATTTAAGAGACTATACGGATCGTTTCGGCGAAGTCGTGCGGAAAAAATCCAAGTATTTAGGAGAATTACTATGAAACTCAATACATTGCTCGCCGGCATACCCATTGCCGAGCGGAGAGGACAAATAGATGAAGACGTTGAAATTCGCCGCATCTCCCACGACTCTCGAGAGATCGAGACGGGAGACATCTTCGTCGCCATCGAAGGCGTCTTGGCGGATGGACACGATTATGTCGCACAAGCCAAAGAAAAGGGTGCCTATCTTGCGGTCGTAGAAAAATTCGTGGAAGCAGATATTCCGCAGGTGCGCGTCGAAAACACGCGCAAGGCGCTTGCCGACCTCGCCTGTATCTACTTTGACCATCCTTCGCGGCAGATGGAAATATTCGGCGTCACCGCCACCAATGGCAAGACTTCTACCGCCTTTATGGTTCGCGATATCTTTAAGGCGGCGGGCTATCGGGTCGGCATGGTGGGTACCGTGGCGGTACAATACGGTGATGTGTCGATTCCTGCGATTTTGACGACGCCGGAAAGCATCCACCTGCAAGAACATCTTAGAAATATGGCCGATGCGGGGATCGAAGTGGTGGTAATGGAGGTTTCTTCCTCCGCCCAGGAACTCTATCGGTCGCGCGGCATCGAATTCGACATCGTCAGCTTTAACAATATTTCCGTGGAGCACTTGGAACAGCACGGCACCTTCGAAAACTACTTTCACTATAAGAGCCGACTGATCCGCCATGCCGACGAAGACACCGCCGTGCTATTAAATGTGGATGCGCCTTTGATTGCGGCACTTGCCGAAGACACCAAGGGACAGGTGTTTACCGCCGCCATCGACGAAGAGGCGATGGCGCGCATCGAGGGTATAGACATTTCGACGGGCTTTGCCAAGTTTACGTATCGCGTGGCGCGGGAATCGACGAAAGGCCGATGGACGCTTCCGAGTGTAGAAATCCCCGTGCATTTACAGGTGGCGGGATACCATTCGGTATTAAATGCCATGATGGCAATGACCTTCGGACTGTTGGGCGGCGTCGATCCCCAAACCGTCCGACGCGCCATGGAAGAATTTTCGGGCGTGGAACGGCGTTTTGAACTGATCTACCGCGGCGATTATATGATCCTCGACGACCATTTTGCCAATACGAAAAACATAGAGGTCACCCTCGAGACCCTGCACGCGATGGAATACAAGAATCTTCACATCCTCTATGCCATTCGGGGCAGCCGGGGCGCCGAACTCAATCGAGAAAATGCCGTGGAAACGGCGAAATGGATGGCGAGGTTGCCGCTAAAGACTTTCTATGCGACCAAAAGCGTCGAGGCGGTTTCTTCGAAGGATGTGGTCACCGATGCGGAATTGGAAGCCTTTCAAAATGTCATGCAGGACGCGGGCTACGAAATCCCCGTTATCGAACGACTGGACGATTCCATCCGCCGCATTCTGCCGGCGGTAGAGTCCGGAGACGTCTTGCTCCTCGCCGGCTGCCAGGGCATGGATCATGCCGCGAAGGTGATCTGGCAGGATCTCGCCGATCGTTCCCGTGGCGAAGAAAAGACGTATTGGTTGCAGAAAATAGACAATAGAATTTGTTAGGAGGAATCATGGGAGAAGCACTGGGTGCTCTGAAACGGAGCCATTTATGTGGGACGTTACGAGAAGAACATATCGGTGAGAAGGTCACCGTCATGGGGTGGGTCGCCAAATCGCGCGACCTGGGTTCTTTGGTATTTACCGACATTCGCGACTACACCGGCATTGTGCAGGCGGTCTGTAATGGCGAGACGGATGCCGCCTTATTCGAAAAGGCGACCAAATTGCGATCGGAATTTGTCGTCGCGGTGGTAGGCACCGTGCGCCCGCGCAGTTCTGTAAACGACAAGCTTCCCACGGGGAAAATAGAAATCTTGGCAGAAGAGCTGAAAATTTTGTCCGAATCCGACGTGCCGCCGATCTATGTCAAAGACGACGACGCGGTTTCCGACGACCTGCGCCTAAAATACCGAACCTTGGATTTGCGCAAGCCCCGCAGCCAAGAGATTCTCAGAACGCGTTCCCGGGTATATAAATTAACCAGGGACTTCTTCTATGCGGAAGGCTTTGCGGAAGTAGAAACACCTATGTTGAACAAGCCCACCCCCGAAGGGGCGCGGGACTACTTGGTTCCCAGCCGCATTCACGAAGGCGCGTTTTATGCGTTGCCGCAATCCCCGCAGCTGATGAAACAGCTTTTGATGGTCGGCGGCTTTGATCGGTATATTCAGATCGCCCGTTGCTTCCGCGACGAGGACCTGCGTTTTAACCGCCAACCCGAGTTTACGCAGATCGATATGGAATTGAGCTTTGTAGAGGCGGAAGATGTGATCGACGTCAACGAGCGTTATCTTTCCCATCTCTTCCGTGAAATTTTGGGAAAAGAAATTCCCACGCCATTTCCCCGCATGACCTACCGAGAGGCGATGGATCGCTACGGGGTGGATAAGCCCGACGTGCGGTTTGCGATGGAGCTGAAGGATGTTTCGGATTTGGTGGCGGAATCGGGCTTTAAGGTATTTGCCGACGCCGTGGCGGGAGGCGGCAGCGTGCGCGCCATCGTCGTAAAAGATGGCGCCGCCTTCTATTCCCGAAAAAAAATAGACAAACTCACCGATTATGTGAAGGACTTCGGCGCCCACGGACTCGCCTGGGCGAAGCGGAATGCCGACGGCACGCAGTCGCCGGTGCTGAAGTTCGTCGGCGAAGAAGGTATGGATGCGATTTTTGAACGCACGGGCGCGGAAGAAGGCGACCTCGTACTCTTTGTGGCCGATAAAAACGACGTGGTCTACGCTGCGTTGGGAAATCTGAGAAACCACATCGCCGAGGAGATGGACCTGATCCCCGAAGACGTGCTCGCACCGCTTTGGATCGTAGAGTTCCCCCTCTTCGAATACGACGAAGAGGAAGCGCGCTATGTCGCAAAACACCATCCCTTTACCGCTCCCATGGACGAAGATTTGAACAAGATCGAATCCGATCCCGCAAACTGTCGCGCCAAGGCGTACGACATCGTCATCAACGGCGACGAAATGGGCGGCGGATCCATTCGGATCCACGACGCTGCGGTACAAAATAAGATGTTTGCGGCGCTGGGATTCAGCAAAGAAGAAGCGGAAGAAAAATTCGGATTTCTGATCGAAGCCTTCCGCTACGGTGCGCCGCCGCACGGCGGACTCGCCTATGGTTTGGACCGCCTGATCATGCTTCTTACGGGAGAGAAAAATATGCGGCACGTAATCGCCTTTCCCAAGACGCAATCGGCGAGCGACCTGTTGACCGGAGCGCCGGTAGAACTTCCCGCGGAACAATTGAAAGAAGTGCATATACGCGTAGTAGAGGAGTGATTCTATGGATCAACTGGGACATGTCGTATCGGTAAAAGACGGCATGGCATATATGGAAGTGACGCGAAAGGGCGCATGCGGTTCCGCCTGTGCCACCTGCACAAATGGCGCCTGTGAATCGAAGACCGAATACATTGCAGTGCCCAATGAACTGGGTGCCAAGGTGGGAGATTGGGTCGAGTTGTATGTAAACGACACCTTTGTCTTGCGTTCGATCTATAAATTGTACGGCATCCCCTTAGCGATATTTTTGATCGCCGTCTTTGCCGGTCAATACTTGATCGCAGATAGCGTAGCAAATCGGGATCTGTATATCTTTGGATTGGGATTTTTGTCGCTGCTTATTAGTTATTTCGTATTAAAACGGGCGGATGCGGGAAGAGAACAGGACACTTCGCCCAGGATGAAAAGAATCATGTAAAAAAACGCGGGTGACCCGCGTTTTTTTCATGTTCATAATTTATGATTTGATCGACGGAAAGTCCCGGTAGCGGCCGAAAGGGCGGGAGGAGTTTTTCATAGATCTCTGTCGAAAACTCTTCAGCGATCTCGAAAAAAGGGTAGAGGCGACGATGCCCACAGAAAGCGCGATGGCGATTGAAAAGGTCTTTACCGCTTCTTTCAGAAACAAATCCATATTTTCCTGGATCAGATAGCTCATGGTATAGTACATGCCGCCGCCGGGTACCAGGGTAATCAAGCCGGACATACTGAAGATGGTCGACGGCATTTTGAAGATGCGCGAGCAGAGTTCGCCGCAGCTGCCGATCATAAATGCCGCGACAAAGGCGCCGAAGAAGGCGTTTCCGCCCAAATCCATGACCTTCAAATAAATCAGATAGGCGATCGCGCCGATAACGGCGCCGGGTAAAATAGCGCGTTTCGGGGCGTCGACGGGCACCACATAGCCGATGGTCGCAGCGACGGAGATTATAAACAGCAATAGAATATTTCCGGACATATCAGCCTCCCAATACTTTTAAGAAACTCAAAACAAAGCCCACGCCCAGAGCGATGGCGAGGGCGACGAAGATGCCCTTCGTAATTCCGATAACGCCGGAGAGATAGTCGCCGCTGATGATATCGCGAAAGGAATTGGTGATCGTCATACCCGGCACCAAGGGCATAATAGAGCCGATAATAATCATATCCATATGGAGTTCGGCGAAACAAAAGGAACCGACAAGGGCGAGCAGTGAGATGATCAAGGTACCGAAGAAGGCTTCCGGAAAAAAGGTGAGATTCCGTTTCGACATTAGGTATAAGCAAAAACTCAATATCGCGCCGACCAAAAACGTATAGACGAGATCCGCCCAGTTTCCGCCGAAGAGCATGGCAAATGAGCCGCTGCACATGCCGGTAAAGAACATTTTTGTAAGGGGCGGGGCGACCGGTATGGACCAGATCGACAGGAGCTGCTCCCGCGCCTCCCGAAGGGAAATATCGCTCTCGACGAATTCTCTCGAGAAGGCATTCAGCGCCTGTATGCGTCCCAAATGCGTTCCATAGGAATCGATGTCCTTAAAAATCGTAATGGTCTCGTTGTCGTAATCGAGGGACAGAAATATGGCGGAACTTAAGGCGAAGACGTCGACGTCGCGGATATTGGCGCGGGATTCGCACATACGCATAATGGTATCTTCCGCCCGATAGATCTCCGCGCCGTTGCCGATTAGCATTTGCCCGGTGGTCAATGCGAGATTCATCAGTTCCTTCGCTTCCGCAGCGGATTGAATGCTCGGTCTGTTATTTTTCATTGGCGTCCTCCTTTCTTCGTATCAAATCCAATTTTTTTTGTCGGGTCAATTGCTTCAGGGCGTATTCCCGCTTCAACGCATCCGATCGGCTTTCTTGTTCTTCTATATATACCATATTTACGGGCAGTCGACCGCGGGTATATTTGGCGGCGATCCCCGCGTTGTGCTCCTTCAGGCGACGCGGGGGATCGGTGGTATAGCCTGTATACAGGCTTCCGTCGGCGCAGCGGAGTATATAGACGTAATGCGAAATTATGTCCATTCCGACATCCCCTTCCGAATCGCATCGTAGTGAAAGCCACGGTTCATAAAAAATCGAATGATCTTCGGCTTCTCTTTTTTCAAAGAACCACCTCGAACAAATCGTTTTTCCGTGAGGGCACGAATCTTTTCGATTTCTTCTTCGACGGAATACTCCGCTAGCGCCCGGTCGATGCAATCGTCCGGCACCTTTTTTTGTCGCAACAGATAGGCGATTTTAATCGGTCCGTAGCCGTTGATATTTTTTTTGTCGCGGCAATATAAGATCGCATATTCTCTGTCGTCGACGTATCCGTACGTCTCCAGATAGGAAATCGCGGCATCGATCGTCGTATCGGCAAATTCCCGCTCTGAAAGCAGTCTGCGAATCTCGCCTTCGGTCTTGCGGTTTCTGAGCTTGGATAGAGCAATATCGATCGCCTCTTGTCTCTTTGAATCCGCGTGGATTTCTCGAATCTCGTCTTGCGACAGATCTTTGCCTTTATAGAGATTATGACGCACGAAAACGGATTCTGTAATGCGTATTTCTTCCTCATTATCGCCGCGGAGGATGAAATCTTTCCCCGCCTTTTCAATTCGTAAAATAATCATAGACATCACGGATTTATTTTATCATAGATCGCGATTTTTGCGATCTCGATCCCCAAAGGGTGAGGCGCGGCTTTCATTGATAATGCGCCCTTTCTGTGATAATATTTACTTAAAATTGAATGGGGTGTCAGATGATTGCAATACTGTCGCAAATTTTAAAATATATATTTATACTTATCATCTATCTGTTTATCTTTACGATCATTCGGATGATCTATTTGGACATCCGATCTATGAAGGCGACAGATATTCAAAAAGATGAGGCGTATCTGAAAGTCGTCAACCGACTGGATTCGTTGAACTTCAAAATGCAGGAATACTATGTATTGCGCGGCACGACGAAATTGGGTCGAAGCAGCAAAAATGATATCGTGATCAAAGACAATTTCGTCTCTAAAAATCACTTGGTGATCGAAAAAGCAGACGGAAAGTATTATATCCGAGATCTCCACAGTGCCAACGGAACTTTCTTAAACGGGAATACGCTCTATGAAGAGGCAGAACTGAAAAACGGCGACCGCATCGGCGTCGGATTTATCCAATTCCTGTTTGTCGATCAAGGTAGGTGATCCCATGAGAGAAAAATTGCTCAGACGTCCGCGCGACCTCTTGCTGATCTTCGAAATTCTCGCCATCGTCTTGGTATTTTATACCTACGACGGCCAGCTGGATAGACAGTTTCTGTTTTTAGCCGGCGGCCTGATCTTCGTAATCTATATTTCAAACTTTATCTTGGGCAAGATCACGACGGGCGATAATTATATATTTTTAATCGTATCCCTTTTACTGACGATTGGTGTCACTACGATCTTTCGTATCGATCCGGAAACGGGTATCAAGCAACTCCAATGGGCTTTTATAGGGGTTTTGTTTTTTTATGCCACTTATTTTATCGTGCGCATCCTGCCCAATCTCGAGCGGTTCGGTTCCCTCGCCCTCGCCGTCAGTGTGGCGTTGTTTTTGGCGACGTTAATTTTCGGAAAAACCGTAGGCGGAGCGCGCAACTGGCTCAATCTAGGCTTTATCGTCTTTCAGCCGACGGAGTTTATTAAGATTCTATTGATGTTTATTCTGGGCGGGTTTTATGCAAACTACGAAAAGTATACGCGCTTTCCCTATGCCAGCTACATCATTTTGGCGGTCATTTATTTCTTCGTCCTGCTCCTGTTTATCCAGCGGGATTTGGGAACGGCCGTGCTCTTTATGGCGATGTATCTCGCCATCCAATTTATCTACGATCCGGATATTAAGGCTTTCTTTGTAAACCTCGGCCTACTCGCCGTCGGGAGCGTCGCCGGGTTCTTTCTCTTCGGTCACGTGCGCACCCGCGTGAATATTTGGCTGAATCCCTGGGAGGACGTATATAACGCAGGAAGGCAGGTCGTACAATCTCTCTTTGCCATCGCGGAAGGCGGATTTTTCGGCGCGGGCATCGGCTTCGGGCATCCGGAGCTGATCCCCGTATCCGTTTCGGACTTTATCTTTCCGGTCATCTGTGAAGAGATGGGTCTGTTTGCGGGATTCGCCGTCATCCTCTTGTATCTGCTCCTCGTCTACCGGGGCATAAAGATAGCACTGGAACAAGAATACAAGTTCTACCGCATGCTGGCGATCTCCGCTACGGTCTTGATTTCGGTACAGGCTTTTTTGAACATCGGCGGGGTCATAAAATTGATTCCCATGACGGGGATTACGCTGCCCTTTATGTCCTACGGCGGGAGCTCTATTCTTTCGAGCTTTATCGCCTTGGGAATCCTACAGGTCGCCTCTGAAGATCTGTCCTGGAAGTACGAAAAATCGACGGAGCCGGAAGAGGCGAAGAATATGGGAGAGATATCGTGAACAAATCCGAAAATCGAAAGATAATCATCCTCCTGGCGGGCCTGATGTTGCTTTTTTTGGGCGCGATTCTGTATTTGACGTATTTTTACTTCTTCGAAGCGGAAACCGTCAAGAAGCATCCGTCCAATCGGCGGAGTTATATCGCCGAAGCGCAGGTTAAGCGGGGCGATATTTACGATAGAAACGGCGAGTTGCTCGCCACCTCCAAGGGAGAGCCGGGCAAGTATTATCGGGAGTATACCTATCCGATTCTGTATTCGCATTTGATCGGCTACTCTCATACTTCTTTGGGAAAGAGCGGCTTAGAATCGAGCTATAACGATTATCTGCTGAACAGAAACGGAAACCGCACCTTAAAAGAACTTTCGGATATGATCCGAAACCGCAAACAGGACGGCAACTCTTTGATCCTAACGATGGATACGCAGGTGCAATCCAAGGCGCGGGAAATCCTCGAGGAAAACACCGAAAAGGGCAGCATCGTGCTGATGAACCCGAAAACCGGAGAAATCTATGCGATGGTCTCGCTCCCGGACTACAATGCGGCAACCGTGGCGGAGGATTGGAATACGCTGCAACAAAACGAAGCGGGCGCGCTACTGAACCGATCGATCAACGGAAAATATCCGCCCGGATCCACCTTTAAGGTGATTACGGCATCGGCTCTGTTGGATCAGGATCGGGTGAATCTAAACTATGAGGATACGGGTTCCCAAGTCATCGACGGCAGAGAATTTAGAAATGCAGGCGGGGGACAATACGGCGCAATCGATCTCCGGGAAGCTTTGATGAAGTCGGTGAATACCTATTTCGTCAGTAAGGGATCACAGCTGGGACAAGAAGCCCTGGGCAATGCCTCGGATAAATTCCATTTCAATGCGAAAATTCCCTTCGACCTTCCCGTATCGGTCTCGGTCTTCGATTACCAAAAAAACCTCCCCAAGACCACTTTGGCGGCCTCCGCCATCGGGCAGGGGGATGTGTTGGCGACGCCTTTGAATATGGCGATGGTCGCCTCTGCCATCGGAAACGAAGGCAAAATGATGCGGCCCATCCTCGTCAAAGAAATCGACGACGCCAAGGGCACCAAGATCGAAGGGAGAGAGCCCGAGGTCCTGCGAGAATCCGTTTCGCCGGAAATCGCGGAGACCTTGAACAAGTACTTGATCTCTGCGGTACAGGACGGAACCGGAAAAAAGGCCTCCCTCCGTTCGGTACAGGTGGCCGGGAAGACGGGTACGGCAGAAAATGCCTCCGGCAAGGATCACGCCTGGTTTATCGGTTACGCGCCGGCAGAGGACCCGCAGCTTGCGGTCGCTGTCTTGGTAGAGCAGGCGAACAGCACCGGCGGGGCGGCGGCGGCACCGATCGCCGCCGACATCCTCTCCTATGGATTGCGACATATCGCAGCAGAGGGCCAAGATGAGTAAACAAGAAGTGTGTGCGATGATTGCCGCGGCGGGAATGGGCCGGCGCATGAATTACGAACTCAATAAGCAGTTTCTTCCCATCCGCGGCAAGCCCATGATCCGCCGAACGCTGGAAAAGTTCGACGTCATGGAGGAGATCGACAAAATCGTGCTCTTGATTCGCGAAGGGGAAGAGCCCATGATCGCATCGATCCTTCATGCGATGCAGCCGATTCACCCCATTCACATCGTGATCGGCGGAAAGGAAAGACAGGACAGCATTTGGCAGGGACTGCAGTTTCTTTCGGACTGGGACGGCATCGTCTTGACCCACGACGGCGCGCGGCCTTTTATCACACGTGCGGAGATCCTCGAGAGCATTCGCTGTGCGGAAGAATACGGCGCCTGTTGCCTGATGACGCCTATGAAGGATACGGTCAAGATCAGTAGCGACGGCAAATGGGCGCGGGTCACCCCCGATCGTTCCAAATTGTATGCCATTCAAACGCCCCAGGGATTTCAAAAGGACGTCCTGGTGCATGCCTATAGGCAGGCTTTCGACGAAGGATATTACGGCACGGACGATTGTTCCCTGGTCGAAAAGACGGGAAAGAGCGTTCGCTTGATCCCGGGCTCTTATAACAATATTAAAATCACGACGCCGGAAGACTTGATTCTGGCGGAGGCCATTTGCGAGGATAGGGATGAATTATGAAAATCGGAATCGGCTATGATGTTCATCGATTGACGACGGGGCGGGATTTGATTCTCGGCGGGGTTAAGATTCCCCACGAAGCCGGGCTCCTGGGACACTCGGATGCGGATGTACTCGTGCACGCCATCGAAGATGCGATCTTGGGGGCCCTCGCCCTGGGCGACATCGGGAAACTGTTTCCCGATACGGACCCGCAGTATAAGGACGCTTCGAGTATTCGAATGCTCGAAGAAGTGGTGGCGCTTATGCAAAAGAAGGGCTATACGCTGGGCAATGTCGATGCCACCATTATGGCACAGCGGCCCAAACTTTCGCCCTATATCGATGCGATGCGCGCCAATTTGGCCGCCGTGTTCTCAAAAAATATCGACGATATTTCCGTGAAGGCTACCACCACAGAGCAAATGGGGTATGAAGGTAGAGAAGAGGGCATAACCGCCATGGCGGTCGTGCTGCTAAAACCCGTTGAATCCAAGAAAGGACGATAAAATGTTAGTTACCGGAAAACAAATCTTACAACACGCGGACGAAAACGGCTATGCCGTCGGCGCATTCAATGTAAACAATATGGAGATCATTCAGGCGATTGCGGCAGCCGCCGACGAACTCCGCGCGCCGATTATTCTCCAGGCGTCCCAAGGTGCGATTAAGTATGCGGGCATCGAATATATTACCGCACTGGTAAAAACTACCGCAGAGAAGATCGACGTGCCGATTACGCTGCACCTGGATCACGGTACGGACTTTAACGAAATCATCCAATGTATTCGCAACGGCTTTACCTCCGTTATGATCGACGCCTCGAAATACGATCTGGAAGAAAACATTCGCCGCACCAAAGAAATCGTGCGCATCGCCCACTCGGTCGGCGTCTCTGTCGAAGCGGAACTCGGAAAAATCGGCGGCACCGAAGACCAAGTCGTCGTATCCGATGCGGAAGTCGCCTATACCGACCCGGAAGAAGCCCGCATTTTCGTAGAAGAAACGGGCGTCGACTCTCTGGCGGTGGCCGTCGGAACGGCGCACGGCGTCTACAAGGGCGAGCCGAAGGTAGACTTCGACCGCATCCGCGAAATCGACAGTGTGGTTTCCGTTCCCTTAGTACTCCACGGCTCCAGCGGCGTGCCTTATTCTACCTTGGAAAAGGCGATTTCTTTGGGAATCCGTAAGGTAAATATCGACACCGATATCCGCGCGAGCTTTGCCCGTGCCGTCGGCGATTTCATTCGCGAGAATCCCGACGAGATCGACCCCAGAAAGATTTTGAAACCGGCGAGAAGCGCCATGTCCGAAACCGTCAAAGAAAAGATCCGCGTATTTGGCAGCGACGGAAAGGCTTGGAAGTAATGGAATTTTTTATCGACACGGCCAATATCCAAGAGATCGAGGAAATTGAGCGATGGGGAATACTTTCCGGTGTCACGACCAATCCCAGCCTTATCGCCAAAGAGGGCGGCGTGGTATTTGAAGAGGTCATCGAAGAGATCGCCTCTCTCGTCGACGGGCCCATCAGCGCTGAAGTCCTCTCGGAATCGTGGGAAGGTATGGTTCAGGAAGGCAGAGAGCTCGCCGCCATTCACGAAAACATCGTCGTAAAGATCCCGTTTTGCGTCGAGGGTTTGAGTGCGATTTCGAAACTGGAAGAAGAGGGAATTCGCACCAACTGCACGCTGATCTTCTCCGCCAATCAGGCGATGCTCGCGGCGCGCGCCGGTGCGAGCTTTATCAGCCCCTTTTTGGGAAGACTCGACGACATCGGCCACGACGGAGTCGCCGTGGTAAAAGACATCGTCGACATCATCGACTTTTACGGTTTGGACGCCCGCGTCATTGCCGCGAGCATTCGTCACCCCATGCACGTTATCGGCGCCGCCAAGGCCGGGGCGCATATCGCGACGATCCCGCACAAGGTTTTCATGCAGATGCTGAAACATCCCTTGACGGATAAGGGGATCGCACAGTTTCAAAAGGATTTCGAAGGGACCAAGAGAATCAATGGATAGAGATTTAAGTTTAAATTTAGCAAGAGTCACAGAAGCAGCCGCACTAAGCGGTGCGAAGTATTTGGGCAAGGGCGACAAAAATGCCGCCGACGGTGCGGCCGTCGATGCCATGCGTCGCATGTTCGACACCGTTCACATTAACGGAACCGTGGTGATCGGAGAAGGGGAAATCGACGAAGCGCCCATGCTCTATATCGGCGAAGAGATCGGCACGCGCGGAGAAACCGACGATGCCGTAGACATCGCCGTCGATCCCATCGACGGAACCACGGCCATCGCCAATGGTATGAACAACGCCATCGCCGTCGTCGCCGTGGCGCCCAAGGGCTGCCTCTTGCACGCGCCGGATGTGTATATGAAAAAAATCGCCTGCGGCCCCAAGGCAAAGGGAAAGATTCGCCTGGAGGATTCCGTAGAAGATAACATTCGCCGCGTGGCAGAAGCCATCGGCAAGTCGCCGGAAGAGATGACGATCTCCGTACTCGACAGGGACCGTCATGAAGATTTGATTCGCGATATTCGCGCCACCGGTGCGCGCATCAAAAAGATCACCGACGGCGACATCGTAACGGCGATCTATACCTGTTTTGAAGAGAGCGGCATCGACATGATCATGGGAATCGGCGGCGCGCCGGAGGGCGTCATCGCCGCGGCTGCCTTAAAATGTCTCGGCGGCGACTTCCAAGGAAAGTTGATGCATTACGACGAGGCGCAAAAGAAGCGGTGCCAAGAGCTTCACTCCGACTTGGAAAAGATCTATACCATAGAGGATTTGGTGATCGGCGACGATGTGATCTTCGCCGCCACCGGGGTCTCCGAAGGGGATTTGCTAAAGGGTGTGCGCTTCAAAAAAGACAACAAGGCAACCACCCAATCCATGGTATTGCGCCTGCCCTCCAAGACCATTCGCTTTATCGACAGCATTCACGATCTGCGCCACAAGCCGGAATATGCCAAGTAGAATTGACTTCTCTGCGCATATATGGTAATATGTTCGAGTTAGTAATATGAACATTAAATCTTAAAGAAAGGAGTGTGGACAGATGAAAAATGGTATCCATCCCGAATATAAAGAAGCTACGGTCACCTGTGCTTGCGGCAATACTTTTAAAACGGGCTCTGTAAAAGAGGATTTAAAAGTGGAAATTTGTTCCGAATGTCATCCTTTCTTCACCGGGCGCCAAAAGTTTACCGATACCGGCGGACGTATCGACAAGTTCAACAAGAAATACAAGAGATAGCGAAATGGTCCGTAACAAGCGGACCATTTTTTATAAGGAGCTTCTATGAAAGAGTCTTTTAAGACTACTATCGGCGGACAAGCGCTGATCGAAGGGGTTATGATGAAGGGGCCTTCCAAAACGGCCTATGCGGTACGGGAGCCGAACGGCGAAATCGCCCTGCGCGTCGATGAAAACAACAGCGTCTTGAATCGCTATCGGTTTTTAAATCTGCCCGTTGTGCGCGGTGTGGTGAAGCTCGTCGAAGCCATGGCAACGGGCATCGATGCGATGATGTACGCCGCTTCCTTTTGGGAAGAAGAAGAGGAAGAGAGTTTTTTTGAGCGCTATTTTCCGAAACACAGTAAGACACTGGAGAGTATTTTTACCGTCGGTGTATCGTTTTTACTCGCCGTACTGTTTTTTATGATTCTTCCCAACCTTATGGCGACATTTTTTGAAAGCCGGATCGAAAGCGTATTTCTTTTGAATCTGGTGGAAGGCATATTCCGCTTGTTCGTCTTTTTTTTGTATCTGGCATTGGTCTCTCGCCAGAAAGACATTGCGCGGGTCTTCGCTTATCACGGTGCGGAACACAAATCGATCGCCTGCTACGAGGCCGGCGCGCCGCTGGAAGTAGAAGAAGTCAAAAAGTATTCTCGCCTCCATCCCCGTTGCGGTACGAGCTTTCTCTTTATGGTGGTGCTTCTTTCTATATTCGTGCTTTCCTTTTTCGGTTGGCCGACTTTGCTCGGACGTATTTTCTCCAGAATTCTCGCATTCCCGCTGATCGCGGGGATCGGATACGAAGTCAATCGCCTGGTGGGAAAATATGACAATGCCCTGACGAAACTTCTTCGCTATCCCGGGCTCGCCATTCAAAAACACTTTACCGTGCGCGAACCCGATGAAGAGCAGATCGCCGTGGGAATCGCTTCTCTGAAAGCGGTTCTTCCGGAAGCGGGAGAGAGCGATTTATGGAATTGAGCTGCGCCCTGAAAGAAGCGCTCTGCGTCGTCGGAGATGCGCAAGAAGTGCGCCACCGCGTTTATGCGCTCTTTGACCGTGCCTTGGGGATCGGGAAAAAGGAAATTTTGCTCGAGCCCGAACGGGAACTTTCGGAAGAGGAAGTATTTCGTCTTCGAAAAGTTCTCTCGGCGTATGCGGCGGGCGTTCCCATCGATTATATTTTTCAGAGTGCGTATTTTTACGGTCGCGAATTCTATGTCGACGAAAACGTCCTGATTCCCCGATTCGATACGGAGCGGAGCGTGGAAGTGATTTTGGAAGTGGCGAAAGATAAAGACGCGATCTTAGAGATCGGAACCGGCTCCGGCTGCGTGGCGGTAACCCTCGCCAAATTGTTTCCGGGATCGGAGATAACGGCGACGGATATCTCGCATGAAGCGCTGCGCGTGGCGAAAATCAATCGAGAAAAGCACGATGCCACAAATCTACGGTTTTTACAGAGCGATCTCTTCGACCGAATTGAGGGGCGCTATGCGCTGATCTATTCGAATCCGCCGTATATCTCCGCCGAAGATATGAAGGCGCTGGATGCGGGCGTATACGACTATGAGCCCCACGGCGCGCTTTACGGGGGCGTAGACGGGCTCGATTTTTATCGAAAGATCGCCATGCAGGCGCCGGCGTATTTGAACGCCGGGGGATATTTGGTATTCGAGATCGGCCATGATCAATACGATGCCGTCAGCGGTTTGATGTCCGCGGCGGGTTTCGAAGATATTTACGGCAAAAAAGATTATAGCGGACATGACCGCGTAATCGTCGGGAGGAAAAAAGATGTTTGAGAATTTATCGGTATATGAGGATCGGTATCGCGAATTGACCGAAATGATGATGGACCCGGAAGTGCAAGGGAACAGTAAGCTTTTGCAAAAGACCGCCATTGAACATGCGGATATCGAGCCGATCGTAAATAAATATAGGGAATACAAGACCGTCGACGAAGAGCTCACGGAAAACAAAGGGCTCTTTGAAGAAAAGATCGACGAAGATATGCGGGAGCTCGTCAAAGAAGAAGTAAAAGAGGGGGAAGAAAAGCTCTTGCGACTTGAAGAAGAGTTGAAACTTCTCTTGATCCCCAAGGACGAAAACGACGACAAAAACGTAATCGTCGAAATCCGCGGCGGCGCCGGCGGCGACGAAGCCGCTCTTTTTGCCGGGGTCCTGTTGCGCCAGTATATTCACTATGCGGACGCCAAACACTGGAAGAGCGAACTCCTTTCTTCCAATGAGATCGGCATCGGCGGTTATAAAGAAGCGATCTTATTGATTCAAGGGAAAGGCGCCTTTTCTCGCTTAAAATATGAATCCGGCGTACATCGCGTGCAGCGGGTGCCCGAGACCGAATCCTCCGGGCGGATTCATACCTCTACGGCGACCGTCGTGGTCATGCCGGAGATCGACGATGTGGAAGTGGACATCGACATGAACGACGTACGCGTCGACGTCTTCCGCTCTTCGGGAAACGGCGGCCAATCGGTGAACACCACCGACTCCGCCGTGCGCATGACGCACATTCCTACGGGCATCGTAGTCAGCTGTCAAGATGAAAAGAGCCAGCTGAAAAATAAAGACAAAGCCCTCAAAATTTTGAAGGCGAAACTCTACGATATGGAACTGCAACGGCAAACCGATGCGGTCAGTAAGGAAAAGAAATCGCAGATCGGTTCCGGCGATCGTTCGGAACGCATTCGCACCTACAACTATCCCCAGGGTCGGGTAACGGACCACCGCATCAACTATACTAGCCACCGCATCGAAGAGATCAACAACGGGGATCTGGACGATGTAATCGACGCATTGACGGCGGCGGATCAGGCGGCGAAGATCGAAGGGGTACAGGAACGCCTGTAAGACAATTTTTATAATCTTGATGTAAATTCGCTTATGGTTTATAATTTAAGTGTACCTAAACAACACGGATTATAAGGAGGATATGTATGCACGCAATGACTCAAGATAATTTAAGAAGTGCTTTCGGCGGCGAAAGTCAAGCACATATGCGCTATGGCATTTGGGCGAAAACCGCAAAAAAAGAAGGATTCCCCAATGTAGAAAGATTGTTCCTCTGCACGAGTGATGCGGAAACCATCCACGCTACCTTGCACTTCAAAGCACTCAGAGACGTACATGGCGACTTCCCCGTAACCAGTATGGCAGGCTTCGGAATCGGCAACACTTCCGAAAACCTCCAAAAGGGCATCGACGGAGAAACCTTCGAATTTACCGAAATGTATCCCGCTTATATCGAAGTGGCAAAGATGCAAGGAGAAACCGAAGCCATCGAAGCGATGGAATATGCCGTTGCAGCGGAAAAGATCCACGCAGAACGCTACGAAGAAGCGAAAAAAGCCGTTGACGCAGGAAACGACCTCGACGCCGAGTCCATTCTGCTCTGTCCGGTATGCGGTTACATTACCTTCGATGCCGACGAAGAAGATTGCCCCATCTGCCATACCAAGGCAAAGGCGTTTGTGGCATACTAAGAATAGAATTTGCAAAAGACATCTTCGGATGTCTTTTTTATTGCCGAGAGCGTAGAGATCTCTGTGCTATAATAGGCAGTATCAATATATAAAGGAGTAAGTATGACCGATCAACTGCATGAAATGATCCTACGCGTTCGCGAAACCCATGGCGGCGAAACCTATATGGTGACGACCCACGGCTGCCAAATGAACGAACACGATTCCGAAAAAATCATCACCCTTTTGGAAGAGATGGGCTACAAAAAAGCCGATCGCGAAGAAGATGCCGATCTGTCCGTAATCAATACCTGCTCGGTGCGCCATAGCGCAGAGGACAAAGTAATCGGACATATCGGAAAACTAAAGCATATTAAAAAGAAGAATAAGAAGCTGAAGGTCGCCGTCTGCGGTTGCATGATGCAGCGAAAGGAATCCCGCGATGCGCTGCTCGAAACCTTCGACCACGTGGACATGGTATTCGGAACCAACAATATCTACCGCCTGCCGCAGTTGATTCTGGAAAACGACCATAAAGACGCCACCGTCGTCGAAATCGAAGACAACTACACGAACTTCGACAATCGCATTTATGCCGGCAGCGCCTCCAATTCCGCGTATGTGAATATTATATTCGGCTGCAATAACTTCTGTACCTATTGCATTGTGCCTTATACGCGCGGCAGAGAGATCAGCCGGACGTCGGAAGACATTTTGGAAGAGATCCGCGGATTGGTCGCCGACGGCGTAAAAGAAGTCACGCTTTTGGGACAAAATGTGAATTCCTACGGAAAAAATCTCCCCGAAAAGACGAGTTTTTCTGCCCTATTGCGTGCGGTCTCAGAAATCGAGGGGATCGAGCGGATCCATTTTACCACTTCGCATCCCAAGGATATGTCCGACGAATTGATCGAATGTTTTCGCGATCTGCCGAAGCTCGCGAACTATCTGCATCTTCCGGTACAGGCAGGATCGAATCGCGTATTGCGCGCGATGAATCGCCACTATACGCGAGAAGATTATTTCACATTGGTCGACAAGATCCGCTCGGTGCGGCCGGATATCGCCCTTTCTACCGATATTATGGTCGGTTTTCCCGGGGAGACGGAAGAGGACTTTGCCGATACGCTGGACCTCGTCGAGCGGGTGGGCTTCGACAATGCCTTTACCTTTTTGTATTCTCGGCGCGAAGGCACGAAGGCCGATAGGATGGAAGAGCAAGTGCCCAAATCGGTAAAAGACGAGCGCTTTCAGCGTCTGCTCAATACCGTATATACGATTCAGCGCAAAAAATATCTCGACTTAGTGGGGAGCACACAAGATGTTCTCTTTGCTTCCCGCAGCAAAAACGACGACAGCAAGATGAGCGGCAGAACCTCCGGCTTTAAACTGGTCCACGTGCCCTACGACGAGAAATATATCGGAAAGATCGTACCGGTTCGCATCACCGGCGGCAACACCTTCTCTTTGGAGGGAGAGATTCTAGATGAAGCAAAGTGATTTGGACAGATTGACGCCTGCCATGCGTCATTATGTCGATACGAAAAATGAAAATCCCGAGGCCTTTCTGTTTTATCGTCTGGGCGATTTTTACGAGCTCTTTTTTCAAGATGCGATCGTCGTATCATCACTATTGGACCTGACGCTGACCAAAAAAAGCGGCGGACTCGACGAAAAAATTCCCATGTGCGGCGTCCCCTATAAGGTGGCGGACCAATACATCAAGCGATTGGTAAAGCGCGGCTACACCGTGAGCATTTGCGACCAGGTGGAAGATCCGAAAGAGGCAAAGGGACTCGTAAAGCGAGAAGTGACGCGAATCGTCTCCCCCGGGACTTTTGTAGGAGAAGGCGATGTCGGCGCGCGCCATCTGAGCGTGATCTGCAAAAAGGGCGCGTTTCTGCAAATGATCCACTGTGACTATGCTTCTGGCGAATGTGTGTCTGAATCCGGCGTGGTGTGGGACAGCCGCGACGTGGACAGTTTCTTGGAAAAGCAGATCGCCGTCTATCGTCCGGTGGAGATTTTGACCGACGATGCCATGGATCACAATCGGTCGCTCGCGGATATGGCGAAACGCTACGACGTAGATCTCTTGCGGCCGTGGCATGTAAAGAATCCGCAGATTGCAGAAGACTATCCCCAGCTATTAAAGTCATGTTCCCAAAGCGACGGCGCATTGATCTTGCTCTTAGACTTTTTGGAACGGACGCAACTGCATCGGCAAGATCACCTCTACTGCCGAAAAGAGACAAAAAAGCGTAGCATTATGGATCTGTCGGAGACGACAATCCGCAATCTGGAGTTGGTAGAGAATAGTTTTAATGCCACAAAAGAGTATTCCCTCTACGACGTATTGGACTTTACGGCAACAAAAATGGGAAGCCGCAGCCTAAAAGACCAAATTCTTCATCCCATTATGGACACGCAGGCATTGGAGGAACGATACGACCGCATTACCGCCTTACACGAAAATCGCATCCTATTCGACGATATCGTCCGCAGCTTGAAGACGATTTACGACATCGATCGCTTGTCCCTTTCGATTTCCAAGGGAAGCATTACGCCGAAGCAAATCATTCATCTAGCAGACAGTTTGCGGGGGGCGAAGGCCATCAAAGCGGCGATCACTGACTCCGGCATTGAGAGTTTGATACAGAGTTTTTCGCCCGAAGACGAATTGCTCGCGCGGGGAGAGGCATGGAAAGCGGTCTTTACCGACGATCCGCCGGTCGCTTATCGCGAACAGAGATACATTCGAGAGGGTTTCGATGCCGAACTCGATCGACTCTATGGGCTATCGGAAGGCGGAAAGAATTGGATATTGGAGCTGGAATCTCTCGAGCGGGAAAAGACGGACATCAAAAATCTGCGGATCAAATACAATAAAATATTAGGTTATTTTTTCGAAGTTTCAAAATCCAATATCGAACGCGTGCCGGATTATTTTGTCCGAAAGCAGACCTTGGTGGGCTCCGAGCGATTTTTTACAGAAGCGCTCAAAGAAAAGGAAGAAGAAATTCTACACGCCAAAGAATCGGCTTTGGATCGCCAATACGAGATTTTAGAAAGAATACGGGAAGAAATCACAAGTCGGCTGCAAGATATCCAATCGCTCTCTGCGTCTTTGGCGGCTTTGGATGCCGTCTGTTCCCTTGCGTCGGCGGCCGATCGCTATGATTATATTCGTCCTATACTCAATAGAAACGGTGTTATCGACATCGAAGGCGGCAGGCACCCGGTGGTGGAGGTACATGCAGAAGAGGAATATATTCCCAATGATACCTTGTTAGACGGCGAGCGTTTTAGACTGCAGATCATCACCGGTCCGAATATGGCGGGAAAGTCGACCTATATGCGACAAGTGGCATTGATTCAGATTTTGGCGCAGATCGGCTCCTATGTCCCCGCGGATGCGGCGAATTTGCCCATCGTGGATCAGATTTTTACGAGGATCGGCGCATCGGACAATTTGACCCGCGGGCAGTCCACATTTATGGTGGAAATGACCGAAGTGGCGGAAATCCTTCGTCTCGCGACCGCTCGATCGCTAATTCTCTTCGACGAGGTAGGGCGGGGTACGAGTACCTATGACGGCCTGAGCATTGCTTGGTCGATTGCGGAATATATCGCGAATGTCGTACGCGCAAAGACACTTTTTGCCACCCATTATTTTGAGTTGACGGAATTGGCGGAGCGCCACGACGGCATTGTAAACGTCACCGTCGCCACGGAAGAGAGAGACGGCGAAATTCACTTTCTCCGCAAAATCGTACGCGGCGAGAGCAATTATTCATTCGGCATCGACGTGGCCAAACTCGCCGGCGTCAAAGAAGAAGTGATTAAGCGAGCGCGAATCGTACTCGAGCATTTGGAAGCACGAGAAGGGGCGGGGAAGATCGAAAACCTCGCAGATTCTAAAGTCGAGGCGCCGGCGCCTTCTCCGCTCGAAGAAAAGTTGTGTGCCCTGGATATAAATGAGACAAGCCCGATCGAGGCCTTGTTGTTATTACGGGAACTGCAGGAGGAGGCAAGACGTGCGTGAAATCTTACCCTTAAGCGATAGGACCATTTCCCAGATCGCGGCGGGAGAAATCATCGAAAACCCCGCCTCTGTCGTCAAGGAATTGATAGAAAACGCCATCGATGCGAATGCGCGTAAAATTAGCATTCGTTTGGGAAAGGATGTAATCGACGAGATCCGAATTTCCGACGACGGCGATGGCATCGCCGCCGATCAAATCGACAAAGCCTTTTTACGACATTCCACTTCCAAACTGCGCACCATCGGCGATCTGGATGTGATTCGCAGCCTCGGCTTTCGCGGGGAAGCCTTATCGAGCATCGCCAATGTCAGCCATATGGAATGCATCACCAAAACCGATGCGGACGAATTCGCCCATCGATATACCATCGAAGGGGGAAAGGTTATCGATACAAAGCCCATCGGCGCACCGGACGGCACCACGATGGTCGTACGGGATTTGTTTTACAACACGCCGGTGCGGAAGAAGTTTTTAAACAGCCCGTCGAAAGAATCGAGAAGCATTCTCGAGACCGTCGAGACTTTGGCATTGGGACACGAAGAGATCGCCTTTCATCTACAGTGGGACCGAAAGACGCTCTTGCATTCCCATCCCTCAAAAAACACGATCAACCACATTTATTCGATCTTGGGAAGGGATATCGCAAAGAATCTGATTCCCGTAGAATTCGAAACGGAATCCTATCGCATTGCGGGCTTTATCGGCAACAATTTGCTGCACCGAGCGTCGGGAGATCGGGAATTTCTATTCGTCAACGGAAGAGCCGTAAAAAGCGGCGTTATATCGACCGCCATCCGCAGGGAATACCGCTCGGTAATTCCCCTCCATCGTTATCCGGTATACATTCTGTATATCGACATCGATCCGGTCCTGATCGACGTGAACATCCATCCGCAAAAGCAGACCATACGCCTTTCCAATGAAAATCAATTGGTGACGATCTTAGAGCGTTTGGTTCGCAAATATCTGCACGGATCCCAGGAGATCCCCGGCGTCGAATCCATCGCCGATCCCAAAAAAAAACAGAAAGAAGTCGTTCCTGAAAAGACGATCTTCGAAATCAGCGAAGCTACGCGGAGAGAACAAGAGTCCGACGCACCGGCCATGGCAAAAGAAGCGGCGCTCTCCTATTCGCCCGCATCGCCGCAGAAGGCAGAGGGTGAAGACCAACCTTCGAATTCGAGACTGACTGCCACTGTAGAGAACGCAGAAGCGAGAGATATAAGACGAGAGGAATCTGTGGATCCTCGCCGCATCGAACCGGCTTTCTATGAATTTCTCTGCATCGCTTTTATGACCTATATTCTCTTTGAAGACAGGCGGACACGGCAGATTTTGATCGTCGATCAACACGCCGCCCACGAGCGGATTCTATATGAAGAATATCGCGACAAGATCGAAAATGCGGCGGTGGCGACGCAGATGCTGATCGAGCCCATGCGCTTTCACCTCTCCCGAGAAGAGATGGAAGCGGTAAAGGCACATAGGGAAGAGTATCGGATTTTGGGCTTTGTGCCGGAAATCTTCGGCGAACAGGATATTTTGATACGCGAAGTGCCGCAGCATATTTTGATCCGGGATTTCCGCAGCTTTTTTCTCGATACCGTCGCCTCTTTGGAAGAGGGGATCGACGTAAAAGAGAGAAATATCTATAAAATTATGCGCATGGCATGTAGATCTGCCGTGAAAGGCGGAGATATGCTCTCGCGTCGGGAAGCGGAAGAACTGCTTTTGCGCTTAAGTCGCGCCGAGAGCCCCTATACTTGTCCGCATGGACGTCCGACGATGATTCATCTCAAAGAGCGGGCGCTGGAAAAGTTGTTTCTACGGGAGGTATAATGCAACCCCTTTTATTGATCACCGGGCCGACCGGCTCGGGAAAGACCGATATTTCTGTGGAAGTCGCGCGCAGGTTCGATACCGAAATCATTTCTGCAGATTCCGTACAAGTGTATAGGGGATTCGACATCGGATCGGGCAAGATTATCGAGGCGGAAAAGCGGGGAATTCGCCACCACTTGATCGATACGAAGAATCCTAAGGAGCCGTATTCCGCGGCGATCTTTCACAAAGAAGCGCAGCCGATTATCGATGCGCTGTCCGATGCGGGAAAGCTGCCGATCGTCGCCGGCGGTACGGCGCTCTATATACACGGGTTGCTCTACCAACTGGATTTTAACGACAAGCCCGATCCCGCCGTACGAAATGCCGTTCGTTCCCTCTACGAAAAACGGGGTCTTTCTTTTATGGCACATCTCTTGCGCGAAAAAGATCCCGAAACGGCCGCCAAGACCGATCTCAACAATCCGCGTCGTGTGCTGCGCGCACTGGAGCAGATCAAAAGCGGCGGAAAGAAAACAGAAAATTTGCGCAAAAAGCGCGTCGATATGGATCCGCTTTATATCGTGCTCGATTGGGAGCGAGAGGAACTTTACGACCGGATCAACAGACGTGTGCTCGGCATGGTCCGAGCGGGGCTGTTTGAAGAAGTGCGGGCGCTCTATGCCCGTTATAAGGACGAGGTAAAGCCCATGGGCGCCATCGGCTACAAAGAAATCGTCGCCTACTACAAAGGAGAATGGGATCGAGAAACCGCGATCCAAAAAGTGCAGCAACATTCCAGAAACTTAGCAAAGAGGCAATGCACCTGGTTTCGTCGAGAAACCGATGCGATCTTTATTCCCATGTCCGATCTGGGAGAAAAAGAAGCGATAGAGAAGATTATACAACTGGTAAAGGAAAAATATGGAAGTCAATATGGATATTACACAAATTGAAGACAGTTTACAGGGAACCTTTCGTCAATTAGACGCCGTGGCGCTCGCCAATCAAGAAAAGGTATTGAATGCGCTCAACGCCGTTCGATTGGCGTCGACGGATTTTCATTGGACCACCGGATACGGCTACGGCGATTACGGAAGAGAAAAGGTAGAGACGGTATATAAAGAAATCTTTCATAGCGAAGATGCCCTGGTGCGCCCCAATATCGTCTCGGGCACCCATGCCATCGCACTCGTACTGAAGGCATTGACCGAACGCGGGTCGGTCATCGCGTCCGTGACGGGAAGTCCTTACGACACATTGCATAAAGTATTGGGTACCTCCGGCGACGCGCCGGGCAATCTGCGGGAAAAGGGCGTGGCATACCGAGAGCTTCCCCTCAAGGAGGCGCAGATCGATTTCGACGCCATTCCCGATTTCTTGACGGCCGAAGAGACCTTGCCGGATCTCGTGATCATGCAGCGTTCTACGGGTTACTCCGACCGCCGGGCATTTACGGTAGAGGAGCTGGGCCGTGCGGTGCAGGCGATCCGTACGGTGTATGACGGCACGATATTTCTCGACAACTGCTACGGAGAATTTACGGAATACAAAGAGCCCACCGAAGTGGGCGTAGATATTATGGCGGGTTCTTTGATTAAAAATCCCGGCGGCGGACTCGCCCTTTCCGGCGGCTATATCGTCGGTCCTTCCGATCTCGTAGAGCGGGTGGCGGGGGAGCTGACGGCACCGGGCATCGGGAAAGAATGCGGGCTGACATTCGGCCAGACCCGCAACACTTTAATGGGTCTATTTCTCGCACCCCACCGCGTCAGCCAATGTATCAAAGGCGCCATATTGTTCGCAAAGACCTTTGAAACCTTGGGCTACGATTGTATTCCCGCTTCTGACGATCCGCGTAGCGACATCGTACAGTCCATTGCCCTAAAGACGCCGGAAAACTTGGTGCGCTTTTGCCGCGCCATACAACAGGCATCTCCCGTAGATTCCCACGTAACGCCGTATCCTTGGGATATGCCCGGCTACGAGGATCAGGTGATTATGGCGGCGGGGGGATTTATAGAAGGCTCCAGCATCGAACTCTCGGCCGACGGACCCATGCGAGCGCCGTATCGCGTCTATTTTCAAGGCGGCCTTACCTACGAACATATTAAAATCGCATTGCAGCGCGTCTTAAAAAATCTGTAAAAAAATACCTGCCGGGACATTCCCTGCAGGTATTTTTAAAATGTGCGGTATAACCCGATCACCTTTCCGAGGATCTGGAGATGATCGACATAAATCGGATCCATCCTGTCGTTTTCGGGTTGCAATCGGAAGCGGTGGTTTTTTTCGTCTTTGTAAAAGGTCTTGATGGTCGCATCGTCGTCGATCAAGGCGAGGACGATCTCGCCGTCTTTGGCGGCGCTCGTCTGTTCGATCAGCACCTGGTCGCCGTCCAAGATTCCCGCATTAATCATGCTCTCACCTTGTACCGTCAGAAAGAAGAGATTCCGATCCCGTACGAAATCGACCGAAAGGGGAACGGTATCGGAGATATTTTCCGTCGCCAAGATGGGGATCCCGGCGGCGACTTTGCCCAAAATCGGTACATCGGTCGTCTTTTTCTTCGGCATCAAAAAACTGTCGTCCTGATCGATGATTTCGATGGCGCGATTGATCGTCGAAGCTCTGCGGATATAGTTTTTCAATTCCAATTTTTCCAAACTGGAGTGGACGGTAGAGGTGCTTTTAATATTTACGCCGGAACAGATCTCCCGGATAGAAGGGGGGTAGCCGTTGGCGTCGATAAATCTCTTTATATAAAACAGTATTTCCATCTCGCGTTTATTGAGATCTTCGTACATAGATATCTCTCCTCTCTGAAAGCTGATTTTAGTATAGCAAAAACGAACATATATTTCAAACATATATTCTAAAAACCTTGACAGCGTTCCGAACGTTCGTTTATAATTAGAACAAACGTACGAACAAATATTCAAAACATATGTACCGTCCAAGGGACTACGGAGGTGGACGATGTTAGGATACGAATATAAAAGTCGCAGGGCATCGCATCAGCTTGTTGCAGAAAGAGCAAGACGAAAGCGACTTCGTCTATTGCCGATTGCGGCTCTGATTCTGATGTCCATACTGGGACTAAAAGGGGCACCAGAAAATTTGCCGACATACTTTGTAGAGGAAGAGACATATGTGGTCGCAGAAGGCGACAGCCTGTGGCGAATCGCATCGGCATATTCTGGGCCCGACGAGGACGTGCGGTTTGTCGTAGACCGCATTCTCAAAGACAACGCCCTGCAAAACGGCGCCGACTTGCGCCCCGGCGATCGATTGAAAATCTATACGCGGCACGAGCTGCATTGAAGTCATAAAAAGGCGGCGACGAATTCAATTCGTCGCCGCCTTTTTGTTCGACTGGAAATTGCGGGGAGGAGGACGGGAATATATCGAATTTTGGTGGCGAAGAGCGGGATAAATTTAGTCACAAAATATAAATTTTGTGACTAAATACTGCAATTTTGAACCACTTCTCTCAAAATTAGCGTTTTTTGACCGTGAACGAGTTACTGAAATTTTACGAGAAACGGACAATCCTGCCGCCCTAAAAAGCCATTCTATGGATTGGAACTTGTTGCGACTTATAAAACTGAAACGTCGAATGCAGTCGTCGGTCGCAATATAAATTCCATACGCGTTTCGCAATTTGAATTTCTTGCATTTGTATAATTTAGCGCTTGCTTGTTCGCGTCCTTTGATGGTTTCTCCATATCCTATTCGGATCAAATGTTCGAATATTTGTTCCTGTCCTTTACTCTTTCTCGACATCGTCGAGCATAGATTCTACCTCTTGGATATTGCCCAAGGGATTCTTACTCATGGTATGGCGTATATCATCTTCGTCGACGTGGGTGTAGATTTGCGTCGTAGAGATCGATTCGTGCCCCAGAATCTCCTGTAAGGACTTTAAATCCTCGTCCCCATACTGATACATCAATGTGGCAGCGGTGTGGCGCAATTTATGGACTGTGTACTTACTGGTATCGAAGCCGGCGTTTTTCAGATGCTTTTCGAGCATATGCTGGATGGAGCGATTGCTCATTCGGTTTTTGCGCATGCTGAGAAACAGGGCGGGTTCCTCGTCCAGTGCCGCCTCCTCGCGTCGCTTTAGGTAGCGGTCTACGGCATCGCGAACCGTTTCGTTCATATATACCAGGCGCTCCTTGGATCCCTTGCCCCGTACCCGCAGCGTGCCCTTGCGGTTCAGATCCGCCTGATTTAAGGCGGAAAGCTCGCTGAGCCGCAGCCCGCAGTTTAAAAACAGAGTGGTGATCGCATAATCGCGGCTGCGGTAGATCTCTTTCTGCTCGGAGTTTTGTACGGTCTTTAAGAGACGCACGCTCTCTTCGAGGGTCAGATAAACCGGCAGAGACTTTTCGATCTTGGGCATATCGATATTTTCGGTGGGGTTTTTCGATAAGATTTCCACTTTATAGCAGAGGTAGTCGAAAAAAGAACGAACCGACGAGATCTTTCGAAATTTGGTTCGGCCGCTGTTGCCGCGCGTACCGTCGAGATACGAGATATAGGCATAGATGTCCTGTTTTTCTACGGATTCGAGAAAATCTGCGTCGATGTCCTCGATAGGGATCTCCTCCATATTATCGGCAGGGATTCCTTCTTTTCGGCTGCGCATATAGCGCAGAAAAAGGCGAATATCGTAATAGTATTCCTTTATGGTGCCTTCCGAGCGCCCTCTGGCGGCGCGAAGGTAGTTTAAGTAATCTTCCAGTAAATTGGATTGCAATGTATTCCTCCCGTCGTCGAAAGTATGGTGTTTGCTGTATTTGAATAGGAGATGCGCAGTTGCCATATGCCATATATAGAAAAAACCCGCCAAAGGCAGGTTTTATTTCGCGTATTCCGTGGCGCGCGTCTCGCGGATGACGTTGACTTTGATCTGTCCGGGAAAATCCAATTGGGATTCGATTTCCTTGGCGATCTTTCGCGCCGTTAAAGTCATATGGGCTTCGTCGATTTCTTCGGGCTTGACGATAATGCGAAGTTCTCGGCCCGCTTGTACCGCAAAGGATTTTTCGATGCCTTCGAAACCCGTAGCGATCTCTTCCAATTGTTCGAGTCGCTTGATATAGGTTTCGATGGTTTCTCTGCGGGCGCCCGGTCTGGCAGCACTGATGGCATCGGCCGCTTGCACGAGAATCGATTCCAAGGAATCGAATTCTACGTCGCCGTGATGGGCTTCGATGCCGTTGATGACGGCTTCCGGTTCCTTGTATTTTCTGGCGAGTTCGACGCCCAGTTCCACGTGGGGGCCTTCGACTTCGTGGTCGATAGATTTGCCCAAGTCGTGGAGCAATCCGGCTCTTTTCGCCAATTTGGAGTCGATGCCGATCTCCTCGGCCAGATATCCGGCGATCTTAGAAACCTCGACGGAATGCTGTAGACAGTTTTGTCCAAAGCTCGTACGGAACTTCAGACGCCCCAGGTATTTTACGAGTTCCGGGTGCAGGCCGTGCACGCCGGCTTCAAATGTAGCTTCCTCGCCGCTTTCTTTGATGATTTCGTCGACTTCCTGCTTGGCTTTTTCGACGGTTTCTTCGATCCGCGTGGGATGAATTCTGCCGTCGAGGACCAATTTTTCTAACGCGACACGGGCGATTTCACGTCGAATGGGATTAAAGGAAGAGATTACGACCGCCTCCGGCGTATCGTCGATAATCAGATCGACGCCGGTCAAGGCCTCTATGGCGCGAATATTTCGTCCTTCCCGTCCGATAATGCGGCCCTTCATCTCGTCGTTGGGCAATGTAACCACCGATACCGTAGTTTCAGCCACCTGATCGGCGGCGATGCGCTGAATGGTGCGCACGATGATATCCTGTGCCAATTTGCGACTTTCATCCTTCACATGGCGTTCGTAATCGCGAATGCGCACGGCAGCTTCTTGGGTTAATTCGCTTTCCAGTTCGTTGAGGAGAAGCTGTTTGGCTTCTTCTCTGGTAAGGCCCGAGACCCGTTGAATTTCTGCCGTCTTTTCCTCGATCAAGGCGTCGATGGAATTCTCTTTCTCTTGGATGCGCGTCTGTTGCTCAAAGATTTGGGCCTCCTTTTTTTCTAAAGTCAGGCTCTTGGAATCCAAGATATTTTCCTTAGACAAAAGACGCTCTTCGAGTTTCTGCAGCTCCGTTTTTCTAGCATTATTTTCCTGTTGCACGCTGTCTCTCAGGCGATGGATCTCTTCCTTCGCATGGAGCATCACGTCCCGTTTATTGTTCTCGGCTTCACGTTCCGCATCAATAATGATATTCTTGGCTAATTCTTCAGCTCGATTTAACTTTCCTTCCGCTAAATTCTTACGTACGAAATAACCAATAGCTACCCCGAGGATTCCAATAAACAATGCCACGAGAATTGAAATGACAATTTCCGGCAAATGGAACACCTCCTTATTCAGTTTTCAAGTTTCAAATGGTATAAACCATGAAAACATTATACCATACAATGGAGCGGATGACCTTGTTCAATTCTCAAGCCATCTCTTTTTCATCGTCGATCACCTCATACACCGTGCTCTTACCGTTTCGAATTTCGACGCGAAACGCTTTGTCGCAGATATTCGTCAGGTGTTCATTATGGGTGACCATAAGGACTTGCCGCACGAAAAGACGGGAAGATTCCTTTAAGAACTCTCCCATATTGAAAATGTATTCATCGCTAATGTGCTTTCCCGGCTCGTCGAGAAAGAGGGGGCCCTGAATCTTCGGTCGGTGATTCTCCAAAAAAGCGATGCGCAGCGCCAGTGAAACGATATCTACCACGCCGCCGCCGCGACTGAGTTCGGGCTTTGTCTTGACTTTATAATCGCCATAATCCGATTCGACAAAGAATTCGGCCACCGGCAGATTTCGACTCTGCGAGAGCTCTACTGTAAATTGGGAGCTGTTTTGCATAATATAGGCAATTGACTGCGTGACGATGTCTTCGATCTGGTGTTTTGCCTGGATGCGAGAGTAGTCCGCTGCCTTTTGCAGCAAAAAGACGACGCCGTTTAACAGCTTTTCTTGCGCTTCGATTTCCTTGATATGCGTTTCTTTTTGTCGCATCTGTTCGCGAACGGACTCGCGCTTTCCCTGCTCCCGATCGACTTTTGTCGAAAATGCCTTGGCACGTGAGCGGATTTTGTCGAGGGTCTGCGCTTGTTTCGGGTCCATTACCGGTCCTCCGGCAGCAATGCTTCCGCTTCTTTGAGCAGCGTTTCGATTTCCGCCTGAATCGTTTCAATGTCGCTCTCTAAGGTGTTCGGGTCCAATCCGTCGGCGAGTATTCTTTCGTTGAGTTCCTTTTCTTCTTTTTCCAATTCTTCCATGCGCCATAGTGCGCGATTTCTTACGTCTTTCGCCCGTTCATATCGGCGGTTGAGTTCATTGATTTGTTGTTCAAAATCCATATTATTCCTCCAATGCCAAGCTGATTTCCCGAAGCGATTCTTCGTCGATCGTTTGGCGACACAAAGGGCAACGGCCTACGTGTTTCAGCGCTTCCAGATAGGCCGCTTTGTCTGCAGAGAGGTCGCTTTTGGCCTGGTCATACTGTGCTTGCACGATCTTTCGTTGACGGTTTAAAGACTCTTTTTCCTCGAGCATGGCCAGGCGCCGCATAAACGCCTGGTGTTTTTTTATGAGTAGATCTCTTCGTTCCCCTGCAGAATCGATCGTCGAGAAGCCCTCTAGAAATGCCTTTCCCCGCTCTATGCGATCCGCTATATCCGCTTTGGCGCTTTGAAGCGACTTAAGCTCGAGCAATCGGCCGTATAACTCGTTGATGCGATTTGCAGGTATGCGTTCCAGGCGCTCGGCATCGGAAAGGATTCGCTTCAAATTTGCTTTTTCCAATGTAAGAGCGCGGCTGCGTTCGCGATACGGCAAGATTTTTCGGTAGCGAGTATAGGCGGAAGACAATCGGTTCAGGGCATCCGTAAACCGATCGAAGTCCCGAAATGTTGCCAAAATATTCTTCGTTTTTGATTTCTCGGCAATGTTTTTTGTGCGGCGAACGGACAGCCCATGGTATTTGTCGTAGCGATAAAATTGTTCGCGGATCGTATGCAGTTTCTCGCCGGCGGCATCGACGCCCGCGCTATCTGCAAGGATTTGCGAGACCCGTGCCTTTTCTGCTCGGATCCTCTGTGCGGTTACCACCATGTCTCGCAGCTTTTCTTCTTTTTGCAAGAGGGCATCGATTGAGGCGATTACACGCTTTAGCTGTTCTCGTTTGTCGATCCATCCTTCTAAGTACGAAAACGTTTTTTCTTCCTCGGATAGCGCTTCCAAATCGCGATCCGCCACGGATTTTTCCAGGCCCAGTTGCTTGACATCCCTTTGGGCGTCGCGCATGGCTTCATCCAGTATATCGATCCCGACCATGCGTCCGATGGCCTGCGCTTTATAGGCATCTGTTTCCTGAAGCAGAAACGGACCGTCCAGTTGGTCGGAAAAATTTAGGGGAAATGCCTTTTTATCGTCCAAAAATACTTTTCGGATCCCCAAGGCATCTTCCACTTCCTCCGGTACGTTTTTTCCGAAGCCTTCGAACACGGTCTCTTCGCCTTCTTGGTCTTTTAAAACGTATTGATTCTTGGACTTGGTGCGCCGGCGCGTTACGGCAATGCCGTCGCGAAAGCGCACGGTCACCGATACCTCGGTCTCTCCTTCTCGCACGAACTCTACGCCGGCGGGCTCGTTAAACAGGCACCACCGCAGAGCGCGAAGAATCGAGGTCTTCCCGCTGTCGGAAGGCCCGACGATTACATTGACGCCGGGAGACAGTGTTAGGCTCGTCCGTTCGTGGGACTGAAAATTGACCAGATCGATCTGTTCTATATATTTCATAGTCCTCCCCTACTCTCTTCTACCTTTGCGATCCGCTGTAGGGCTTCTCGTTTGACGGCGGGATCAAGTTTTTCGTTTTCCGCAATATCCGTAATGACCTCCATAAAGTGGATGCGTTCGAAATTCCCCGTCCTCTCGATGGACTCCTTGAATTCGGCGAGCTCTCTTCGCTTGAATTTATGCATCTCGATTTCCTTACGGTCGAGCACCTCCTCGCCGGGCAAGGCGGATTGTAATGGGTACTCTCGAATCTCGCAGTCGCTCTTTTCGACATCGATCAAGAGAACCTTCGGCTTTCTCTTCAGTTCCGTCAAAGTATTCGAAATGCGCACCATGGCGCCGGGGTTGATAAATTTTTTATCGCCGATTTCCATCAGCGGAAAACCGTCGTGATAGTGCCCGCTGATCGTCAGGTCCGCCGCCGTATCGGCGACTTCTTCTACGCGGGTATGGGCGATTAAGGGAAATTTTTTGGGCATCAAAAATCCATGCACCAGGTGAATGGCAAAATCCGCACGCGGATCTTTTTCTTTGACAAAATATAAATTTCTGTGTTCTTCCCGGTCGATGCCGTAGATATAGGGCGCGCCGGTGAGCTGGACGACGGTGTCGTCTTTTTGTAAGAGCATTGTTTTGCCATTAATGACCGTGACAATCCCCAATGCGTCCAAAAGCCCCATCACGGTGCGCGGCAGCGTTATGGGATTGTGTCCGTAAATGTCGTGATTCCCGCTGATCGCCAGTATCGGAGCGGGGATCGACTGTAAAAGCGGTGCGATCTCGTGAATGACCGAAAGCGATGTGTCCGGTCTGTCGAACAGATCGCCGCCGTGGAGCACATAATCGATTTGGTGCCGTTGTGTAAGAGATCGCACTTCTTCGAGTTTTGTTTTTACCGTATCGAAAAACGAATCCGTTCTCGATTTCGGATTCGTTCCTCGAATATGGCTGTCGGTGAAGTAAAGGAACTTCAATCGATCATTCCCCCTGTGTCTTCTCCGTATCCTCTGTCGATTGATCCTTTTGGCTTTCGGGACGGTAATATTCGCGTACTTTTCCCTCGATTTCCGCCAATAGATCCGGATTCTCTTCTAAATACTTCTTTGAATTTTCTCGCCCCTGAGCGATCTTTACATCGCCATAACTGAACCAGGATCCGGATTTGTCTACGATGCCGCTGGCGACCGCTGCATCGAGGATGCTTCCGACCTTGGAGATTCCCTCGCCGTACATAATGTCGAATTCCGCTTGCTTAAAGGGCGGCGCTACCTTGTTTTTTACGACCTTTACGCGCACGCGGTTTCCGATAATTTCGTCTCCGCGCTTAATGCTGTCTATGCGGCGAATGTCCATCCGCACCGAAGTAAAGAACTTCAATGCGCGCCCGCCGGTGGTCGTCTCGGGATTGCCGAACATGACGCCGATCTTCTCGCGCAACTGGTTGATAAAGATCACCGAAGACTTGGACTTGCTGATGGCGCCGGTGAGCTTTCTGAGGCCTTGGCTCATCAGTCGTGCCTGCAGACCCATATGGCTGTCGCCCATCTCTCCTTCGATCTCCGCCTTTGGAACCAATGCAGCGACGGAGTCGACGACGATGAGGTCTACCGCATTGCTGCGAACCAGACTCTCGGTGATTTCCAGCGCCTGTTCTCCGGTATCGGGCTGAGAGATAATCAGGTTTTCGATGTCTACGCCCAGCGCCTTGCTATAAGCGGGATCCAAGGCGTGCTCTGCGTCGATAAACGCGGCGGTACCGCCCAATTTTTGTGCCTCGGCGATCATATGCAGGGCAATGGTCGTCTTGCCCGAAGATTCCGGTCCGTAGATTTCGATAATCCGGCCGCGGGGAATGCCGCCGACGCCCAGGGCGATGTCCAAACTCAAAGAGCCGGTGGGTATGGCCTCGATGTTTAGATTGACATTTTCTCCCAAGCGCATAATGGCGCCTTTTCCGTACTCTTTTTCGATCTTGGCGATGGCATCGTCCAGCGCCCTTCTCTTACTCTCGTCCATATTCCCCTCCTAATTCTTGTAACAAAACTGTCGCGAGGATATTCTTCGCACTGCGAAATTGAATGGTATTGCGATCGCCGCGGAAGATCTTTTCCTCCGCATCGACTTCCCTGCCGTTTTTTCGAATCGAATAGCAGACGGTGCCCGCTTCGCGATCCGTCGCGGTATCCGGGCCCGCTTCTCCCGTGGTAGAGATACAAAATGTCGCCTTTGTACGCGCATAAAGCCCTCGGCTCATCTCGGCCGCCACTTCGGAAGAGACGACGCCCTTGTCGAGAATGGTATCGGCGGAAACGTCGAGTAGGGCGATTTTCGCCTGATCGCTGTAGGTAATATAGCTCTCTTTTATGACATCGGCACTTCCCGGCACCGAAGTGATCATATGCGCCAATAGTCCGCCGGTTACGGATTCGGCAAAGGAAATCGTCATATTGCGGGATGCCAAATATTGCACCAGCGTTTCGAAGAGATTCTTTTCGCCATTGCCGTAAATGTGGTAGGCAAATAGGGATTTTACTTTTTCTACGGCTTCGTCAAAAGCGCGTTTGGTCTCTTCGTAGTCTTCTTCCCCTTCGGAGTGTGCCATGATCTTAATCTCGACCTCGCCGGTCTTGGCAAAGGTATTGATTTGGACGATGTCGTTTTCGATCTTTTCCTTGCGGAAAATATCTTCGCAATTGGACTCGCCGATATTCACCAGGCGAAGGCTCTCGATAAAGTTTTCGCCGGTGGTCTTTTCCAAATAGCGATCGATGATCAAATCCACCATGGGTTCAAATTCTCTGGGAGGACCCGGAAGAAGATAAAAGACTTTCTCTCCGTAATTCAGCTTACATCCCGGCGCGGTTCCCTTGTCGTTGGGAATGACGACGGCGCCTTTCGGAAATTCCGCCTGTCTTTTGTTGTTGTCGGTGATCGTCCGCGCATGGGCCATGGCGATGTCTCTGATATTTCGCCATTCCTCTTCGTCGAAGTACAGATCGATATTCAGTGCGTGGGCCAGTGCCTGTTTGGTCATATCGTCCTGGGTGGGCCCTAAGCCGCCGCATAAAAAGATCAGATCGCTTCGCGTAAGAGCCGTTTCAATGGCATCGCGAATGTCTTCATAGCGGTCGCGTACCGATGCGTGGTAGAAGACGTCGTAGCCGAAATCCGTCAGTTTTCGCGACAGATAGGGACCGTTTGTGTTCAAAATAGAACCGATAAGGATCTCCGTACCTATGGTGATGATTTCAGAAATCATAATTTCTCCTAAATATTTTTCAAATCCAAAAGGTCTTTATTCTTCACCAAATAATCTATTCCGCTTAGAACGGTAAGAATGACGGCGATATAAAAGAGTACAATACCGATAGATTCGGGAATGGCGGGCGCAAATAACAAAGCGATCAGACACAAGAGTTGACTGATGGTCTTGATCTTTCCGAATCCGCTCGCGGCAATGGTTACATTTTCAGAGGCTGCGATAACCCGAAATCCGGTGATCGCCAACTCGCGCGCTACGATGACGATCACCCCCCAGGCGGGAATGACGCCGAATTCCACCAAGAGGATAAAGGCGGAAATCGTGAGAATCTTATCCGCAAGAGGATCGAGAAATTTCCCGAAAGTGGTGACGAGATCGTACTTTCGCGCCAAGTATCCGTCGAGAAAATCTGTAAATGCGGCGACCACAAAAACCGCCGCGCCGATATAGCGCATTTCCTGCGTCTTTAAGAGCATCAATAGGACAAAGAGCGGCACCATCAGAATGCGCAGCGTCGTGAGCTTATTCGCAATGTTCAAGATATTCACCGCCCAGGTCGTAACTCGATGCGTCTGTAATGCGAACTTTCACAAAGTCTCCTTCCCGCAGCACGACGTCGCTTTGGACGACGACGATGCCGTCGATATCCGGTGCGTCTAAATAGGATCTGCCGATATACTCCCCTTCCCCGCATTCCGTAATCAGTACCGTGAGCGTTTTTCCGATCAGACGCGCCATACGGTTTTCTGAAATCTCCATCTGTTTTTCCATAAAGCGGCGGTGTCTATCTTCTTTGATCGACTCCGGTACTTGATCTGCGTATTCGGCAGCCGGCGTTCTCTCTTCGCGGGAATAGGTAAATGCCCCCGCCCGTTCAAAAGGATGACGCTCGATGAAATTCAATAGCGTTTCAAAATCCGCCTCCTTCTCTCCGGGAAAGCCCAAGAGAAATGTAGTGCGAATGGCGATGTCCGGAATCTCTTCGCGCAAAGTCGCGAGTAAGTTTTCGATCTGCGCCCGGTCGACCTTTCGGTGCATGCGCTGAAGCACCGAATCGGAGATGTGCTGCAGGGGGATGTCTACATAGGGAAGCACTTTGGGATTGTCGCGCATCTGTCGGATCAAATCGGCATCGAAGTGGTCCGGATAGGCGTAGAGGATGCGGATCCAACGGAGACCGTCGATCGTAGACAGCGCCTCCACCAGCTTGGCGAGGGCGTATCGACCGTAGAGGTCGATTCCGTAATCGGTCGTGTTTTGTCCGATCAAGATGATCTCGCGCGCACCTTCTGTGACCAGCATATTGACTTCTTCGAGAATCTCCTCTTTTTTTCGGCTGCGATGGTTCCCTTTCAGATAGGGAATAATACAGTAGCTGCATCGATTGTTACAGCCTTCGGAAATCTTTACGTATTCCGTAATCGATACATTTTCCCGTACCATGCCCTCGATATAGGCATTGGAAAGGGATTGAGCGAACACGGGCTTATCGCCGCTTTCTGCTTCTTCGATGGCTTCATTCAAAGAGCGAATATGACCGGGCCCCAAGATGCCGTCGGCTTCGGGTATGCTCTCCAAAAGTTCTTCGGGATAGCGCTGGGCGAGACAGCCGGCGAGGAGCAAAGTCTCTAATTTTCCCGTATCTTTCAGTTGCGCCAAATCCAGTATCGTATCGATGGACTCCTCTTTTGCGGCGTCGATAAAACCGCAGGTGTTGACCACGATCACTTCCGCTTCATATACGTCGTCGGTAAACTGAAATCGGGATGGATCCAAGACGCCGCGCATTTGGCCGGAGTCGACGTCATTTTTAGAGCACCCCAAGGTTACGATTGAAACATTTTTCATAGATTCTCCTGCTCATTTCTCATCGATTCGATTTCTTCTTTGGTCATCAACAGCTTGCGCGGTTTGGGCCCTTCGTGCGGGCCGATGATTCCCATCTCTTCGATCTGATCGACGATCCGCGCCGCCCTGGCATAGCCGACCTTGAGTTTTCGCTGTAAAAAGGAGATGGAAGCCTGTTCCTGTGTCAATACGATATCTACAGCTTCACCCAACAGCGGATCTTCGTCGGAAACGGATTTTTTTACTTTCTTTTCCATGGTGTCCATGGCTTCCTCGTCGTATTCTGCCGTTTCCGTATGGTTCTTGACAAATTCCAGTACCCGCTCCACTTCGCCGTCGGAGACGAAGGCGCCCTGCAGTCGTTTGGGCTTCGGGTAAGAACCCGGGTAAAAGAGCATATCGCCCTTTCCGAGAAGTTTTTCGGCGCCGGACATATCCAAAATCGTGCGGGAATCGATCTGCGACGAGACGGAAAAAGCGATCCGAGAGGGAATATTTGCTTTGATGGTACCGGTAATGACATCGACGGAAGGACGTTGTGTCGCGAGGATCAAGTGGATCCCCGCCGCCCGCGCCATCTGCGCGAGTCGCGTGATATAGTCCTCGACTTCTTTGGCGGCGACCATCATCAAATCGCTCAACTCGTCTACGACGATGACGATTTTCGCCATTTCCTGCTCGCCTTCTGCGTCCATCTTTCGATTGTAGCCTGAAATATCGCGTACCCCGGCATCGGCAAAGGCCTTATAGCGCTTCTCCATCTCTTCTACCGCCCAAGCCAATGCGAAGGCGGCCTTCTTCGCGTCGGTAACCACCGGAATCAATAAATGCGGTATCCCGTTATAGATACCCAGTTCGACCACTTTGGGATCGATCAGAATGAGACGAACCTTTTCCGGCGGCGATTTGTAGAGGATCCCCATCAAAATCGAGTTGATACATACGGATTTCCCCGATCCCGTCGCGCCTGCGATCAACAGGTGCGGCATTTTGTCGATGGTCGATAAGATCGTGTGTCCGCTGACATCTTTGCCCAATGTCAACGGCACCGAAGACGGCAGCTTTTGAAAGGCGTCGCTCTCCAGGATTTCTCGCAGTCCCACGCTGTCTTTTACGGCATTGGGCACTTCGATGCCGATGGCGCTCTTTCCCGGTATCGGCGCTTCGATCCGGATATCCGGGCTCGCAAGAGACAGACTCAGATTGTCGTGCAGGGACACAATGCGACTGATTTTTACCCCCGGTGAGGGTTCCAATTCATAGGAAGTGATTGTGGGCCCTTTGTTGATGGCCGTCACCCGGCAGTCTACATTGAAGTTGTCCATCACCTCTTGGATAACGGCGGCGTTTTTGCGGACGCTCTCGTCTCCGGCGGCATTTTCGCGCTCTGTTTCCTTCAAGAGGTTCAGCGGCGGAAAGGCGTATACATTTTCCGCGACCTCTGTGCGAACGTCTTTGCGAAACGCTTCTTTTTCCGCTTCGTCCAAGGAATCGACCCGCTCCGGTTTTGCATCGGGCATATAGTCGCGTATCGTCAAGGGCTCGGCCTCTTCGTGAGCTTCGGCTTCAAAATCGAATGCGGGCACAGAATCCTCTTCGATCTTCTTTTTTTGTGCGGTTTCGCGACTCGGCCTTTTTCGAGGAACAGCGGTCTTTCGCGCTTTAAGACGTTTTTCGACAGATTCGACGGCAGATAGTATCTTCCGCTTCCAGATCATTTTTTGTCGATCCGAAATCAAAAGATACAAGCTGACGAGAAGAAGGAGGATCAAAAGGATTCGACTTCCCATCGTACCGAACAAACCCGTCAACAGCCGACTGAATCCTTGGCCGATTAGGCCTCCGTCGATCGGGGCGGCCTGTAAGGAATCGATTCGCGCTTCCCAATCGAGCGCGCGACTGTAGGGATCGTAAAAGTGCAGCATGGCGATGGCGAGGGCGGTAATGGCAGGCAAAAAAACCTGTACGATCTTTTTTCGATCGGTATCGAGTATTAAAAACAGTCCGGTTAACAGCAAGAGGCCGCAAAAGATGGGGCCGGTCTTTCCGAAGAATAATCCGATGCCTTTGGAAGCAAAGTCACCGAAGATGCCCATTTTATCGCTGAAAATGCTTAAAAAAGACAATACGGCCACCAAGATCAAAAGCCCACCGACCATCGCCGGCCGCTGTGTATCCGATGCAGCGGATTTCGTCTTTCGCTTTGTGTTTTTTCTCTTTGCCAATGTCCGCCCTCCCGTCAAATATATGTTCGAGTCTATTATAACACAGCGCGTCCGCTCGAAGAAGCGAAGTTATAGGCGGCCGGTGTGCCCAAATCCGCCTTTACCTCTGGCGGTTTTGTCCAATTCTTCCAGTTCTTCTACCTCGATCAAATCGGCTTTTTCGTAGCGTGCCAGTACCAATTGAGCGATTCTCTCTCCGTCTTGGATCACGACGGTATCCTGAGATAGATTGACCAAGGGAACGGTGATTTCGCCGCGATAATCGCTGTCTACGGTCCCTACGGCATTGATGAGGGTAATTCCCTTCTTAAAGGACAGGCCGCTTCTCGCACGCACTTGTCCTTCAATTCCCTCCGGCAGCTCGAGATACAAGCCGGTGGGCACTTTTATCCGCTCAAACGGTGCGATGGCGAGATCTTCATCGAGATCGGCGCGCAGGTCCATGCCGCTTGCGCCCTCGGTAGCATAGGCGGGCAGGGGATGTTTGGAACGATTGACGATTTTGATTTTCATTGTTTTCCTCCATGAAAAAACCGCCGAAGCGGTTTAGTTTCTTTTATTCATTATCTGTCACCGCGATCTCTGCGTTCGGCGCGTTCGTTCTCTTTGCGTTCGGGCTTGGGAAGCAGAGCCTTTCGAGAGAGGCTGATCTTGCCCTTGTCGAGAGCCGTCACCTTTACCTTCACCCTGTCCCCTTCTGCCAGCACGTCGCCGACATTGTTGATGCGCTTATGGTCGATATTGGAGATGTGCAATAGACCTTCTTTGCCCCAAAGAATTTCTACAAAGGCGCCGAAGTCCACGATTTTTTTGACGGTGCCTTCGAACACTTCTCCCACTTCCAATTCGTGCACAATGTCTTCGATAATTTTCTTCGCCTTTACGCCGCCTTCGTCGCCGGAAATAATCGAGACGCGTCCGTCGTCTTCGATTTCGATCTGTGCGCCGGTTTCCTCGACGATTTTGTGAATCATCTTTCCGCCGCTTCCGATTACTTCGCCGATCTTATCGGGGTCGATATAGAGGCAGTGGATGCGCGGTGCATAGGGAGACAGATCGTCTCTGGGTGCGGCAATGGTGCCGTGGAGATGCTCGAGGAGCGCAAGGCGTGCCTCCTTTGCCTGTGCAAGCGCACGGCGTAAGATTTCTTCGGATACGCCGTCGATCTTAATGTCCATCTGGAGCGCCGTGATGGCATCGGCGGTGCCGGCCACTTTGAAATCCATATCTCCATAGTGGTCTTCCAGCCCCTGAATGTCGGTAAGAATGACGGGCGCATCGCCGTTGTCGATCAATCCCATGGCGATGCCCGCCACAGGCGCCGCAATGGGTACGCCGGCGTCCATCAATGCCAAAGTGGAGCCGCAGACGCTCGCCTGAGAGGAAGAGCCGTTGGATTCTAAGATCTCATTGACGACGCGAATATAATACGGAAAGTCCTCCTCTTTGGGCAGCACCGGAATCAATGCCCGTTCCGCCAAATTGCCGTGGCCGATTTCCCGTCTGCCAGGACTTCTGGGCGGGCGGGTTTCGCCGACGGAATACGAGGGAAAGTTATAGTGGTGCACATACCGCTTCGTATACTCGGGATCCAATCCGTCGACGATCTGCCCCTCGGTGAGCGGCGCGAGCGTAACGGAACTGAGTGCTTGGGTTTGGCCCCGGGTAAACAATCCGCTGCCGTGTGTGCGCGGCAAAAGCCCCACTTCCGACGACAAGGGACGGATTTCGGTAAGGGCCCGGCCGTCGCTACGGCGTTTTCCCACCAAAATCTGTTTGCGGAAGATCTCTTGCGTCACGTCTTCAAAGACGCGGTTTACCTGTGCTTCCTCATAAGCTTCGTCTTCTTCCAGTCTTTGCACCAGGGCCTCTTTAATGCGGCCCAGGGCATGGCCCTGCTCGGTCTTATCGGCGATATCGAGTGCGATCTCCACTTGATCGTAGATGCTTTTGCGAATATGTTCTTCGTATTCGCTGTCGACGACGAGGCCTTCATAGGCCATGGTTTCTTTGCCGACCTCCGCCTTGATACCGTCTATAAAGCCTACGATTTCTTTGATTTTCGTATGGGCCAAGAGAATCGCCTGCAATACCTCTTCTTCGGGGAGCAAGTCTACGGCGGCTTCGACCATCATGATGGCGTCGGCGGTGCCGGAGACGGTGAGGTTCAATTTGGAATTTTTGATCGCATCGACAGAGGGATTCACGACGAACTCGCCGTCGATATGTCCGATGCGCACGGAGCCTGTGGGTCCGGCAAAGGGAATATCAGAGACGGAAAGGGCCACAGAAGAGCCGATCATCGCCAGGATGTCCGTGGGGTATTCGGGATCGTAGCTTAAGACGGTAGCCGTGACCTGAATGCTGTGGTGAAAATCCCCCGGAAACAGCGGCCGGATGGGACGGTCCATCAACCGGCTCGTGAGGATCGCGTCGGTACCGGGCCTGCCTTCGCGTTTTTTAAATCCCCCGGGGATCTTTCCCGATGCGTACATTTTTTCTTCGTAGTCGCAGCTCAGGGGCAAAAAGTCCACGCCTTCTTTGGCCTTGGTCGATGCGGTGGCCGTGACGAGGACGACGCTCTCGCCCTGGGTGATCCAGCAAGCGCCATTGGCCTGCTTGGCGACTTTTCCGATCTCTACCGTAAGGGGCGCACCGTTAAAATTAATCGTATACGATTTATGCATAAAACCCTCTTTTCATTATAAAGAAAGAGCGGTCTCCCGCTCTTTCATGTGGTTTCTTATCCTCTGATATTTAAGCGTTCGATAAGGGTTCTGTATCGCTCTACGTCCTTATTGCGCAGGTAACGCAGAAGATTTCTTCTCTTACCGACCATTTTCAAAAGACCTCTTCTGGAATGGTGGTCTTTTGTATGTTCTTTGAGGTGATCGTTCAATGCATTGATCGTGTGCGTCAAAATAGCAACTTGAACTTCCGGAGAACCGGTGTCTCCCTCTTCTCTTTGGTACGCTTTAATAATCTCTTGTTTTTGTTCAGTAGATAACATTTTTTCCTCCTAAATAAATCATTCGGTCTCACCAAGATCGCGTCGAGGATCGACAATCCGAGTAAAACTAGTACCCTCACATTTTAGCATGAACGGGCGGCAAAGTAAATTGCCGATCGCGAATTCTCAAAGGAATTTCCTTCAGATCCGCATCCATTTGTTGTTTCAAAGACGAAACATCGGGAAAACGGATTTCGGGGCGAATGTAATCGACCAGGGCGATGTCGATCACCTTGCCATAAAATTCCTCTCCCTCGTAATCATAGAGATACGATTCAATTTTTATGCCCCGCTCCGAAAAAGTCGGGTTGGTGCCGATGCTGGTCGCCGCATCGTACCAGCGATCGTCGATACGGACTTTGGCGGCATAGACGCCGAACTTGGGCACGATATAGTCGTCGGGAAAGTGCACATTGGCCGTAGGGATTCCGATCGTTCGACCCAGCTGCTTGCCCGGCTGTACGGATCCGCGTATGGTATAGGGCCTGCCCAACATACCGGTGGCGGAAAGAATATCGCCTTCGCGGACGGCGTTTCGAATGCGTGTGCTGGATACGGCTTCGCTGCCGTAAAGCACGGGGCGAATGACCGAGAGATCGATGCCACCGGATTGGCAGAGTTTTTCCATTTTCTCCACATTTCCCGCAGCCATATGGCCGAATCTGTAATCGTAGCCTACGACCACGCCTCGGATTTTCAAATGCGAGATCAAAAAGCGCAACACAAAATCTTCCGGCGACAACTGCATAATTTCGCGGGTAAAGTCCATCTCATAGACGCGGTCGATGCCGCAGGCGTCCAGGATCTCGTATTTCTGTTCGCGGAGCGTCAAAAGATTCTGCCTACCACCGTGTAAGGTATTTTTCGTGTGTTCTTTGAAAATCAAAACCGATGCGGACATGTTCGCCGCCTTCGCCATGCGGCGAACTTCTCGTATCAGCGCCTGATGCCCGAGGTGCATGCCGTCAAAATTTCCGAGGGCGATACACGTCTCCGGCGATATATTCGATTCGAGATCCACCTGTATTATTTCCATACCCACCTCAACATAATACCTTTTTCATCTTGAATTCTCGCCTTCCGTCTTTGGTTCGCACTTCGCCGAGTCCCAGGAATTCGCCGTCGGTATAGACGCGGAATGTGTTCTCGCCTTCTTCGACATACGGTGATTCGAACGATTTTCCCTGCGAAAGCGCAAGTCGTTGCGACGCCGGAAACTCCGCTGCCGGCAAATGCCCCAGCATGCGGTCCATCGGAAGCAAAAGCGCTTCGCGTTCCGCCTCCGACATCGCTTCGATGGCATCGAGTGTATGTGCTTCCTCGACATGCAATTTGCCCACCGACTCTCTCCGCAATCCCGCCATCGTAAAATAACAGCTTGCCTCCACGCCGATATCGTCGATAAGCGTTCGAATATAGGTGCCGGAAGAGACACTCGCGCGCAATGTGATTGCATCGGCAGCGCCATCGATGCACTCTAAATCGTAGACGCATATCCTTCTAGGGACGCGGGGCACGCAGATCCCCATGCGCGCGTATTCGTACAGCTTTTTGCCTTTATACTTCAGCGCCGAATACATCGGCGGAATCTGGTCTTGTTCTCCCACAAAGGAGGCAAGGATTTCCGCCAGATCGTCCGGAACGGGGAGATCGCTCTTGGCATAGACTATTCCCGTCGTATCACCGGTGTCGGTTCGGATTCCAGAAACCGCCTTTGCAAGGTAAGTCTTTCGGTCCCTGGCGATATACTCTACGAGCTTGGTCGCCTTGCCGACACAGACCGGCAAAAGACCGGTTGCCATCGGATCCAACGTGCCGGTATGCCCCACCTGTTTCGTATGGTAGAGGCGGCGCAATTTTGCCACTACATCGTGAGAGGTCCAACCCGCGGGTTTGTCGACGGCCACGATGCCGATCGCCGACTTATTTTCCGAATGTTTCATCTAAGACCTCGAGAAGCTTTTTCTCAACGGCTTCCAAAGATCCATGCGTGGTGGCGCCGCTTGCGCGAATATGCCCGCCGCCGCCGAAGGCCTCGGCGATTTTCGTACAGTCCGTTTCGGATTTGGAGCGAAAAGACAATTTGATCTCGTCTTCTTTCTCTTTGAGAAATACGGCGAGCTCTACCCCGTCTACATTGCGGATTTTTTCGACGATGCCCTCGGTATCGTCGGATTTGGCACCGGTGCGTTCAAAATCCTCGAGGGATGCATCGGAGACGGCGACGCGACCGTCGAAATAATAGCGAATCTTCGAAAGCACGGCGGTGACGAGGGATAGTTTATTCGGCGATTCGGATTGGTAGAAGTTTTTGACCATTGTATAGTGATCGCAGCCGTAATCGTAGAGTTTTGCCACCATGCGGTGGGTATCGCCCGTCACGCTGTCGTATTGAAAACTTCCCGTATCCGTCGAAAATGCCGTATACAGCCCCGTCGCCATACTCGGCGTGATCTCTGCGCCCATCGCTTCTAAAATTCGGAACAAAACTTCTCCAGTGGATGTGGCATCGGCATCGACGAAGTTTAAATCCGCATATTGGGTGTTGCTGAAATGGTGATCGATGTTCACACAATATGTTGCTCGCAGAAATAATGCTTTTGCCGTTTTTCCGAAGCGATCTTCGTCGGAAGAATCCAACGCGATCAATAAGGGAAAGTCCTCATCGACGGTATCGACCGGAACCCGCGCCTCCACCGACGATAAAAACTGCAAGTTCGAGGGCACCGTATCGTTTCCCAAATAGACGACGTCTTTTCCTGCATTTTTCAAATGGCCGTAGAGCGCGTGTAAGCTGCCCAAATTGTCCCCGTCGGGGCTGGTATGAGACAGTATGGCGATCCGATCGGTCTCGTCAATTTTTTGGCGCAGAATTTCTGCAAATTGCGTCTGTTCCATAGACTACTCCGAATCTTTAAGGGCGTCGATTTGCTGCTGCAGTTCGATCCCCTTTTCGATGCTGTCGTCCAGTTCGAGCAGCAATTCGGGCATGGCCCGCAGCTTCATATTGCGTCCCAATTCCTTTTTCATAAATCCCTTGGCGCTCTTTAGTCCCTCGAGCGCGTCTTCTTTCGCCTGATCATCTCCGAAAACGGAAATGCCTACGGTCGCATAGGACAAGTCTCCGGTAACCGATACAAAGGAGACGCTGGTTAAAGGCGGGATTCTCGGATCCTTTAACTTGTTTTGAATAATATCGGAGAGTTCTCGTTTGATTTCTTCAGATATTCTGTGGATCCTCTTGTTATTCATATCTATAATTCCTTCTTAATTTCCTTTTCAATATAACATTCCAATAAGTCCTTGACCTGGATGTCGTTGAAGTTTTCCACCATAAGACCGCCTTCGTAGCCTTGGGCGATTTCTTTGGCATCGTCTTTGAATCGCTTCAGGGAAGCAATCGGGCCTTCGTGGATGACGATATCGTCGCGCAGTACTTTCACCATGCCGTTGCGGACGATTTTTCCCTTCAAGACATAGATCCCCGCGACGATGTTGTTGTTCGGAAGTTTAAAGGTGTCTCTCACTTCGCAGCGACCCAACACTTCCTCTTCGATATCGGGGGTGAGCATGCCGCTTACGGCACCCTTTACATCGTTGATAATGTCGTAGATGACGCGATAAGTGCGAACGTCGACTTCTTCTTGTTTGGCGAGTTCGATCGCATTGATATTGGGCCGTACATTAAATCCGATGACCAGGGCATTGGAAGCCGAGGCGAGGTTGATATCGCTCTCGTTGATGCCGCCGGCGCCGGAGTGGATGATATTGACCTTGACCTCGTCGTTTTCGTTCAGTTTGAGCAGAGACTGGTTGATCGCCTCTACCGTTCCTTTGACGTCCGCCTTGACGATCAGGTTCAGATCCTTGAGTTCCCCTTCTTTGATTTTTTCGAAGAGATTGCTCATAGAAATCTTGTTTTTGGTCGCCAGTTTTTCTTCCCGTAATGCGGCAATGTTGCGGCTTGCGATTTCCTTGGCGGTCTTTTCGTCCTTGACGGCATAGACCGTATCCCCGGCATTGGGGACATCGTCCAGCCCGAGAATCACGACGGGGGTAGACGGACCCGCCTTTTTCAGGCGCTTTTTCTTATCGTCGGTCATGGCGCGAATATGGCCGTGGCTGGTTCCCGAAACGATAAAGCTGTCCGCGGTAAGGGTCCCTTTTTGTACGAGTATGGTCGCCATGGGTCCCTTTCCCTTGTCGAGGCGTGCTTCAACCACCGTACCGACGGCGAGCCGATCGGGATTGGCCTTTAGTTCCTGTACTTCTGCGACCAATAGGACCATATCCAATAGATCGGGAATGCCTTCTTTGGTCTTGGCCGAGACTTCGACCATAATCGTATCGCCGCCCCAGTCTTCAGAGACCAAACCTTCTTCGGCCAGTTCCTGGCGCACGCGATCGGGATTGGCGCCTTCGCGGTCGATCTTGTTGATGGCGACGATAATGGGGACTTCTGCCGCCTTGGCGTGGTGAATTGCCTCGACGGTCTGCGGCATAACGCCGTCGTCAGCCGCCACTACGAGGATCGCGATATCGGTAACCGATGCCCCTCTGGAGCGCATGGCGGTAAAGGCCTCGTGGCCCGGTGTGTCCAAAAAGGTGATGTTTTCTCCATGCACGGAGACCTGGTAAGCCCCGATATGCTGGGTAATGCCGCCGGCTTCAGAAGCGGTAACATGGCTCTTTTTGATGACGTCCAGAATCGACGTCTTGCCGTGGTCGACGTGGCCCATAACGGTAACCACCGGCGGACGCTTTTTCAAAGATTCCTCGGGATCTTCCGGATCCAGGCCATATAATTCTTCGATGTCGGAATCCTCTTCGGAAATAAATTCGACTTCTTTGCCGAATTCGTCGGCGAGAATCGCGATTACGTCTTCGTCGATCGATTCGTTTTGCGTCGCCATAATGCCCAAGCCGATCAGCTTCGTAATCACCTGGGCAATATTGACCCCGATGGATCCCGAAAATTCTTTAACCGTAAGCGGTGCTTTAATCTTAATGGCCTGATCCCCTTTCTCCATTTCTCGCGCTTGTCGTTCCTTGCGCTTTTGGCTGCGCGATTTCTTTTTGGGATGCTTGGGCTTATCGAATTCTTGAGGCTCCTGATCCCGCTGTTTATGTTTCTTCTTTCCGCCGTCGCGTTTGCGCGATTTCTTTTCTTCTCTCTCTTCGTCGTCATCGCTTCGAGTGTGGAGATTCGGACGAGAAACATCTTTTTTCTTCGTCTTTTTCTCCTTAGAACCGTCTTTCTTCGGCGACTCGGATTTCTTTTCGCGCTTTTCTTGTTTCGGCTCGGATAGTTCTTCGTCTTTTTCTTGTTCTGCTTTGTCCGATGTTACATTCCCATGTTTTGAAGCGCGAGACGGCTTTTCGGCTTGCTTTTCGGGTTCGACTCGATTCTCTTCCGCCACATTGGCCGCAGTCCGCGCTTCTTCCTGGGCGTTTTGCGCCCGGCGAATAAAATCATACAGCTGCTTTTGTTCTTCTTCCGACAGAGTGCTCATATGACTTTTTACGGACATGCCCGCCTGCTTTAAGACGTCCATTAAATCCTTACTCGCCATACCGATCTCTTTCGCTACGGTATATACTCTTTTGTTCGACATGAGAACACCTCCTAAGTAGAGGATTATAGATCTTTCAAAGATTCTCTCAATACTTCAAAAGTCGCCGCCGGGATTTCCGCTCCCAGCGCTCTATGAAAGGCCTTCGATTTTTGTGCTTTATGCAGGCAAGCTTCGTCCTTGCAAATATAGGCACCTCGACCGTTCGCCTTTCCTGTTTCGTCTATAAAAACCTCTTGTTCTTGATTTCTGACTACGCGCATTAATTCTGCTTTCGGCTTTGCTACGCCGCAACCTACGCATTTGCGCATGGGGATTTTTTTCGGTTTCGCCATTGTATTCCCCGCTATTGCTCCGTTTCGTGAACGTCCGGATCGCCTGCCGCATCAATGGCTTCCGCATCTGCTAGCTCTTCGGCATCAGCCGGCGCCGCCTCTTCTGCATTCTCCTCCGGTTGTGCATCGGCAAACAGATTCGAAAGGTCCAAGCCCGTCAGGCCTTCAATGCTGGCAAAATTATCGGATCCGTCTTCTGTATCGCCATATCCCGAGACGTCGGTATCGTGGGATGCGCCGTGTTGTGTTTCAAAGGACGCGCGAAAATCCGCTATATTCGTCTCGAGCGCATCCAGATATTCCTGAAATTGCGTTTCGGATTTGATATCGATCTTCCAATTGGTCAGCTTGGCAGCAAGCCGCGCATTTTGGCCCTCTTTTCCGATGGCCAAAGACAGTTGGTAATCGGGTACTACCACGAGGGCGGATTTTTCTTTTTGGTTGATGAATACGTCCACGACCTTCGAAGGACTCAGCGCATTGCCTATGAATTTGCCGATGTCCTTTTCCCAGATCACGATATCGATCTTCTCGTCGTGGAGTTCTTCGACGATGGTCTTTACACGGCTGCCCTTGAAGCCCACGCAAGCGCCCAAGGGATCCACATCTTCGTCTTTCGAGAAGACCGCGAGCTTCGTGCGACTGCCCGCTTCTCTGGCAATGGAATAAATTTCCACCACGCCGTCGTGGATTTCCGGTACTTCCAGCTCGAATAAGCGGCGTACCAAATTCGGGTGGCTCCGAGAAAGGACGATCTGCGGCCCCTTCGGCTGTCGATTGACCTCCAGGATCAGCATCTTGTATCGATCGCCTTGCCGATACGATTCCCCCGGAATTTGTTCGGATATGGGAAGAATTGCCTCGGTCTTGCCTAAGTCGACGAACACATTCCCCTTGCTGGTGCGCTGCACCTCGTTGGTGATGATTTCATTTTCCCGATCGGCATAATCGTCGTAGATCACTTCTCGCTCGGCGTCTTTTATGCGCTGAATGACCACTTGTCGCGCCGTTTGTGCGGCAATGCGTCCGAATTTTTCGGGATCGATTTTATCGTAATATACATCTCCCGTCTCCATCTCCGGATACGTAGCGCGCGCCTCTTCGACGCTGATCTCGGTATTTTCGTCGAATACTTCGTCTACGACGAGGCGTTCGGCGGAAATAGAAATTTCTCCGTTTTCCCGATCGATCTCTACCACGACATTTTGAGCCGTTCCGAAATTTTTCTTATAGCTGGAGAGCAATGCGGACTCCAAGGCTTCCAGAATGACTTCTTCTTTTATTCCCTTTTCATTTTCTATTTCTTTCAGAGCGTAAATAAACTCTTCATTCATTATCGTTTCATTGCCTCCTAAAATTCAATGACCTGTCGCATTAAAGAGATGGATTTTGAATCGAGGGTGACAATTCGGCCGTCTTCCTCTCGGATATCTACGGTATCCTCGCCGTAATCCGCGAGAATTCCCACAAAGTCCTTTTTATTCTCTAATTTCTTATACAGTCGGACTTCGACTTTTTTGCCCAGATTTCTTCTGTAATCGTCGCGGCTTCGGATCGGCCGGTCCAGTCCGGGAGACTGTACCTCCAGGGTATAGGCGCCCGGAAATAGGTCTTCGTTTTCGATTTGTTCGTCGACATCTCGAGAGATTTCGGCGCAGTCGTCGATATCCACCCCGTCGGCGTGATACACGGTAATGATGATACGCGCCGGCTCTTTTCGAAGAATCTCCACTTCGACCACTTCATAATCCAATCGGGCGGCTGCTTTTTCGGCAGCGGCACAGATCTTCTCCCGCATTTGAGAACTTTTCAAGAACTCACCTCCCATAAAAAACTAGAGTGGGGGCCCCACTCTAGTTTCACTCGTCTAACTTCACTTCAGTATATCACATTTTGGCCATGCCGCCAATGATATCGAGCATACTCAACTGATTGTCTTTCGGGATTCCGTCCAGTACGCCGTGGGCAGAAAGCATCTCGACGACCGTCTTCGAAGCGCCGGTACGGGATACGAGATCCTCTACCGACAAAAACGGCGCCTGCTTTCTTTCCCGATAGATTTCCCGGGCTACGGTTTCGCCGACGCCGGGCAATGCGCCGAATGGTGGAAGAATTTTTCCGTCTTCGATCAAAAACTTCCTGTGATGGGATTTCTCAAGCAGAATCGGAGCAAATTCATACCCCCGCGCAAACATCTCCATGACCGAGCGCAGCAGTTGAAATTCATCCTTTTCTTTTTTGGTCGCTTCAAAATTCAGCGCTTCAATGGCTTGCATGCGCCTTTTGACCCCCTCCGATCCGCTTAAAATTACCTCGCCGTTCAGATCCGAAAGCTTCGTGGTAAAGTAGGCCGCATAAAAGGCAAGGGGGTAATGCACCTTATACCAGGCAATCCGCAGACTGGTGAGCACATAGGCGACGGCGTGGGCGCGCGGGAACATATACTGAATTTTTTGGCAGCTTTCCAGATACCATTCCGGCAATTTCAGAGAATGAAGGATATCCGCATACTTTTCCGGAATGCCGCGGCCCTTTCGAACCGCCTCCATGGTATCGAAGGCGACTTTGTTTTCCGCCCCTGCGCGAATCAGGTAGTTCATAATGTCTTCTCGGGTACTGATGACTTCGGAAATGCTCGCTCGGTTGCTATTCACCAGCTCCTGGGCATTGCCGGTCCACACGTCCGTGCCGTGAGAAAGCCCAGAAATATTGACGAGAGAACCGAAGCTGTCGGGTTTGGTCTCCAGTAGCATTCGCACGACGAAGTTCGTGCCGAACTCCGGAATTCCCAAAGTCCCCGTCTGGCAGGTGAAGACGTCTTCGTCCATCCCCAGACCCTCTGCGGAAAGAAACAGCCCCTTCACCGCGGGGTCGGTGATTTCGGCATCTTCCATATGCGTATGCGTAAGATCTTCCAACATGCGCAAAATCGTCGGCGCGTCGTGGCCGAGGATGTCGAGTTTCAAAATGTTTTCGCTGATGGAATGGTAATCGAAATGCGTGGTAATCACGTTTTTCTTCGCATCGTCCGCCGGAAATTGGATCGGCGAAAAATGGTGAATGTCTTCGTCTTTGGGCACGATCATAATGCCGCCGGGGTGCTGTCCGCTGGTCCGCTTGACCCCTTCGATGCCCTTGGCGAGGCGTTGAATTTCTATGGGATTTTTGAGGATATTATTCTCTTCGAGATACTTCCGCACGAAACCGTAGGCGGTCTTCTCCGCCAAAGTGCCTATGGTGCCGGCGCGGAACACAAAGCCTTCGCCGAAACTGTCTTCGATAAACTTGTGCGCCGTGGGTTGGTATTCCCCGGCAAAGTTCAAGTCGATATCCGGTTCCTTATCGCCATAGAAGCCCAAAAAGACTTCGAAGGGGATTTTGTGCCCATCCCGTCGCAAGGGCGCGCCGCATTCGGGACAGTTTCTCTTTGGCAGATCGAAACCGGAACTGATGCTCTCCTCCACCGAAAAATCGCTAAATCCGCAGTCCGGACAGACATAGTGCGGCGAAAGCGGGTTGACTTCGGTAATGCCCGTCATCGTCGCAACGAGAGAGGAACCGACCGATCCCCGCGAACCCACATAATATCCGTCGTCATTGGATTTTTTGACGAGCTTTTGGGCGATGCGATACATCACGGCATAGCCGTTTCCGATGATACTGGTAAGTTCTTTCTCGAGCCTTTGTTCGACGATTTCGGGCAGCGGGTCGCCGTAGATTTCCCGCGCCCGTTTGTAGGTATCGTTGCGCAAATCGACATCGGCATTTTGAATCTTCGGAGGAAATTTACCCGAAGGGATCGGTTGGATTTCTTCGATTGCCGAGACGATGTCGAAAGGATTTTCGATCACGATCCGATGCGCCGTCTCCTGCCCCAGAAAATCAAAAGCCGCGAGCATTTCGTCCGTCGTCATAAAATAGGCATGGGAATTGCCCATCGCCCGGCCGCTAAATTTTGCGTGCTTCAAGATCTCAAAATACAAATAATCATCCGGATCCATATAGCGCACATCGGAGGAGGCGACGACGGGTACGCCTTCTGCATCGGCAAGACGCAAAATGTGGCAAATCATCTCTTCCGCATCCGCCTGTGACTGGAGCAGACCGTCGAAATAGGCTTTTCTATACCGAGGCGGCGGGGAAACTTCGACATAATCGCAGCGGCGAATGTGATCCTTCAATTCCGCGTCCGAGGCGCCGCGCAGATAGGCATCTATGAGTTCTCCGCTTTCTCCCCCGCTGCCTACGATGAAATCCTCCCGTACGGCTTCCAATTTAGAGCGCGGGATGCGCGCCGTGCGGAAAAACGTCTTTGTGTGCGAATCCGAGACCAATCGGTACAGTTCGGTAAGGGCCTCTAAATTTTTGGGGAAAAGGGTCAGTTTTGTCGGAAAAAGGCGCTCCGGATGGGGGTGGTAGAGTTCTTCATACGACTCCGGTGCATCTACGCCTTCTCGGGCGGCGAGTTTTTGCAATTCCAAGAACAGCTCCGCCGTCGCCTCGGCGTCGTTGACGGCGCGGTGGGCGCCGTTTAGCGAGATGCCGAAGCGCTTTGCCAGGGTCCCGAGTTTGTAGTTTTTTACAGAAATCGGAAGGCATTGGGACAACAAGAGCGTATCGATGGTCGCATAGCGCGGTTTTTCGGGACGTCGAAATTCCAAAAAGCGCGAGTCAAAGGTGGCATTGTGGGCGACCAAGATCCCTTCGCCGATAAAGAATTCAAATTCCGGCAAGATCTCGTCGATCTTCGGCGCATCCTTTACCATATCGTCGGTGATGCCCGTCAATTCGACGATCTTTTCCGGGATCGGCCGTCCGGGATTAACAAATGTCGAAAATCGAGAGACGATTCGTCCCTTCTCGATTTTCACGGCGCCGATCTCCGTAATTTCGTCGAAGCGCGGAGAAAAACCCGTCGTCTCCAAGTCGAAGACGATATAGCTTAGATCGTGTCGAACGCCGTCCGGATTCTTAAAAATTTTCTCTTTGTCGTCGACGATATCGGCATCGATGCCATAGAGAATGCGCATATCGTGTTTTTTGGCTGCCTGCATCGCATCGGGATAGCCCTGGACCACATTGTCGTCTGTGATCGCGATGGCACTGTGGCCCCATTCCTTTGCGCGACGGGCAAAGGCGCCGATACTTTCACAGCCCGCCATATTGCTCATTTTGGTGTGCAGATGTAGCTCGATCCGCTTTTCGGGTGCCGTGTCGGTGCGCCGTTCTACGAAGATGTTCTTTATACTCCTCGCCATAATGCTCTCGTTGCGGTCAAAACTGTCGTATTCGAATTTTCCGCGCACGAGAATGTCCGCACCGGTCTTAAAATGCGCGGCAAACGCATCGGCTTCTTCGTCTTTGACAAAGGCTTTTACATTGCGGCTGTCGCTTCCATCGTAGATCGATAATATAAAAAGCGTCTTGTTGTTTTTGATATTGCGGCGATCCGTTTGAAACACCTGTCCCGCTACGGTCACAGTTTCTCCGCCTCGACAATCCGAAAGCGGCATGGGTGCGTCGAAATTGTCCTTGCCGAAGATATAATTCTCCTCGATCTGAGCGGCTTCTTGTTTTTCAAACTTTGCCGCCTCCGCCTGATAGCGCGCACAGAATTCGGACTCCTCGTCGTCCATCTGCGAACACAGTGCTTCTATCTCCGCCTCCGCTTCTTCCACTTTGCAACAAATCCGATAGGAATGGCCGCTGATTTTCTCCAGTTCCGCTTCTAAAGAGAGGGCGGCAATATTTCTTTCCATGGTAACATTCGGCACGCGGAGGGTAATGCTGTCTTTTTCGATTTTGCAGCTGTTTGCGTCGAGCCAAGCCTGCGAAGAAGCGATGCGCCCCCGCAAAAATTCCAATATATCTTCGGAAGAGAGGTCTTTGACGGGGACGGCCTCGGGTGTCTGTTCATGATGCATTCGAATCGATACACCCGAAAAACAGCGGGTCATCAGATCGCTGAACCGCTGCGAATCGTCGTCTACGGATTCGCTATAACAGACGATTTCCGCGCGATCGGGAGCGTAGACGATCTTATTCACTTTGATGTTTCTATTTAGCATAAAATCCACCAGAGCGCGCTCTGATGGATTTTCGGATTTATTTTTCAAGACGATCCCTTTCTATGCACTCGATCAGTCCGTCGAGCAGCTCCGATTCCGAAACCGAGCGGATGACCTTGCCTTTTTTGAAGATCACGCCGCGGCCGTTTCCGCCGCAAATGCCGTAGTCGGCTTCTTGTGCTTCGCCGGGCCCGTTGACTCTGCAACCCATAATCGCGATTTTGCCCTGAAAGTCGAGATCCTTAAAACGCTCTTCCGCTTCTTTTACGATACCGATCAAATCGATCTCGGTGCGACCGCAAGTCGGGCAGGAGACGATCTCGATTCCGTCTGTTCGCAGCCCCAATCCCGATAAAATCAACTTTGCCGTCTGTACTTCATCGGTCGGGTCGCCGGTCAAGGAGACGCGCATCGTATCGCCAATGCCTTCGTACAGCAAAATCCCGAGACCCATGGCGGATTTTACGATGCCCCTTTCGCCCGCACCGGCTTCGGTAATGCCCAAGTGCAGCGGATAGTCCGTAAGGGCGGCAAATTTGCGGTAGCTTTCGACGGATTGGTGGACATCCGATGACTTCAGCGAAACTTTTATGTCGCGAAAACCAAATTTTTCCAACATCTCTGTTTCTTCTAAAGCGGATCCGACGATAGAATCGGGATTGACGCCCCCGAATTTGTCGATAAAAGCGCGCTTAACAGAGCCGGAGTTTACACCGACGCGAATCGAAAGCCCCTGGGCCTTTGCGGCTTCTGCGACTTCTCGAATTTTCCAGTCCTCACCGATATTTCCGGGGTTGATCCGAAGGCCGTCTACGCCGTGTTCTACGGCATAGAGGGCCAATTTGTAATCGAATTGAATGTCGGCGATTACGGGGATCGAAATCGCCGATCGTATTTTAGGAAGTGCCTTTGCATCGTCCGCATCGTTTACGGCCACCCGAACGATGTCGCAACCCACCGCTTCCAAGCGGTGAATCTGTCGAACCGTCGAATCGGTATCCTTCGTCTTGGTATTGGTCATGGACTGAATGCTGATCGGCGCGCCGCCGCCGACGGCGACGTCTCCCACCATGATTTGTCTCGTATTCTCAGCCATCGATATCCTCCCTCTATTTTATAAATCGGGCAATATCTCCAAAAATTGTCACATAGATCATCAGGCCGAACAAAAGGGTGATGCTGATCAGAGAAAGACCCATTTCCAGCTTTTCGTCCACCGCTTTTCCGCGAATTGCCTCGATCAAAAGGAACAAGAGCTTTCCCCCGTCCAAGGCGGGAATCGGCAGCAGGTTCATAAAACCCAGGTTGGCGGAGATATACCCCGTGATAAACATCAGCGAGGCAAAGCCGTATTTTGCGGAATCTCCGATGATCTTTACGACCCCTACCGGACCAGATAGATTGTCGACGCCGACGGCGCCGCTAAAGAGTTTTCCCAATACGTCGAAAATCGTAAGGACGACGCCGCCCGTCATGGACGCACCATCCGCGATTGCGCGTATGGGATGAAATTCACTCGTCGGCTTGACGCCGATGATGCTCTTTCCGTTTTCCGTCTTCGGCATTACAGAAAAAGAAAGTGTATTGCCGTCACGATTCACCGAAACGGAGAGCGTTCCTTGTTTATCCGCGACATAGCCGGAAAAATCTTCCCAGCTTCGGACCTCGCGATCGTCAACTGAAAGGATCGTATCGCCTGCACGCATCCCCGCCGCTTGTGCGGGAGATCCTTCGATTACGGTATCTACCGTTTGCGTCGGATAGCCGCTGATCATTAAAAATAAGGTAAAGGCGACAAAGGCCAATACGAAGTTCATCGCCGCACCACTTACCACCACGGCCATTCGCGCCGCGACCGATGCGTTATTAAAGGATCGGGGATCGTCCGAGGCATCCTCTTCTCCTTCCATGGCGACGTATCCGCCTATGGGAAGTGCCCGCAAACTGTATTGTGTTTCGCCTTTTTGCTTCTTCCACAGCGCGGGCCCCATGCCTATGGAATATTCGTTGACCTTAATGCCGACGGCCTTCGCCATGGCAAAATGCCCCAATTCGTGTAGGGCGATGATCAATACGAATACAAAAATCGAACCGAGTATAGTCGTCATAAAACCTCCTAGAGCGGGAACCAATACAGCATATAGACCATGGGAATGATCAATAAGATGCTGTCAAAGCGATCCAATAGACCGCCGTGGCCCGGCAAAAAGTTGCCGTAATCTTTGATTCCCGTCTCTCTTTTTATTTTCGATGCGAATAAATCGCCCAACTGTGCCGTCACCGAAGCTAATCCGATAAACAGCGCGTGGAATACAGTAATACCCAATCCGAAGACGCCGCAAAAGATCAATCCGCAGATTACCGTACCGAGAATCGCCCCCAGCGCCCCTTCTACGGTCTTATTCGGACTGATAGAGGGACATAGCTTTCGCTTGCCGAAAGACGTGCCGGCGAGATAGGCAAAGCTGTCGGTGGCGATGGTAATGACGAAGACCAAATAAATATAGTTGGTGTGGTCCAGGTAGATGATCGGAAACAGAAAATACGGCACATAGACCAGAATTAAAAAACAAATCGCGGCATCTTCTAATGTAAAATACCGACTCCGAAGCAAGAAGAGCACCAATAGAAAGGTGGATACGGAAAATGCGATAAACATCGGCCATTGTAATTGAAAGACCACATAATGCAGAAAACAGGAAAACAAGATATAGCGTTCGGGAATATAATGTCCCTTGTGCTGAAACGCCCTGCTCAGTTCGTGACAGAGCTGCAGCGAGATCAACAATACGGCGATATTTAACACCCATCCGCCGAAGTGGAGGATGACGGCGAGGATCAAAAACAAGACGACGGCCGTCGCTGTCCTTACCCAAAAATTATTCAATTAAATGCCCCCAAACCTGCGATTTCGGTTTTGGTAATCCCGAAGGGCGACGTCCAGCACTTCCGGGGTAAAGTCCGGCCAGAGGACGTCTGAAAACCAAAATTCGCTGTATGCCAGCTGATACAACATAAAGTTGCTGACCCGCAGCTCGCCGCTGGGGCGAATTAAAAGATCCAGCGGCGGTGCACCGGCGGTGTAAAGGCGCGATTCAAAGGCTTCTTTGTCGATGGCATCGGCATCGATTTTGCCGGCCTCCACGTCTTTTGCCAGGGATTTTGCCGCGCGAAGAATTTCGTCCTGTCCGCCGTAGTTCAGCCCTATATTTAAGACCATTTTACTATTATCGGCGGTCGTCTGCAAAGCGCCTTGGACGGATTCTCTGACTTTTTCGGGCAAAGCTTCGATATCTCCCATTACATTCAGGCGTATGCCGTTTTCGTGCATTTCGGCGATGTATTTGGCGATAAACTTTTGCAGAAGCGCCATCAAATGCTGCACTTCCTCCGCCGGACGCTTCCAATTTTCCGTAGAAAACGCATAGAGCGAAAGATAGGGGATGTCTTTTTTGTAACACGCCTTTACGATGTCCAAAACGCGCATAGCCCCTTCTTTGTGGCCGTAGCCGCGAGGAAGATTGCGCTTCTGTGCCCATCTGCCATTGCCGTCCATAATGATGCCGATATGATCGGGCATATTTCTGGTTTCCGTATCCACGAGATTCCTCCTAAAAAGAAAGAACCCCCGAAGGGGTTCTATTTAGTTTCTTTAGATTTCTGACAGTTCTTCTTCTTTCGCCTTGGCTACCTTGTCGATTTCGGCGACGGCGGCGTCGATTTCCTTTTGAATTTCTTCCTCATAGGCCTTCAATTCATCTTCGGAAATTTCCTTGTTCTTTTCGGCTTTTTTGATGATGTCGATGGACTCTCTGCGAATGTTGCGAATCGCGACTTTGGATTTTTCTGCGTCTTTTCCTACGACTTTGATCAAATCTTTTCTGCGTTCTTCCGTAAGCGCTGGAATGACGAGGCGGATAATCTTTCCGTCGTTGGAAGGGTTCAAACCCAAATCCGATTTTAAGATTTCCTTTTCGATCGCGCCGATCAGAGAAGGATCCCAGGGCTGTACGGTAAGAAGACGAGCTTCCGGAGCGGTAATACCGGCGATTTGATTCAGAGGGGTCTGTTGACCGTATGCCTCGACGGTGATGCGATCCAACAAAGAGGGGTTCGCCCGACCGGCACGGATCGAGGTCAACTCCTCGCGTAATACTGCAATGGTCTTTTCGGTTTTGTCTTTGATATCGCGTTTAATATCGCCAAACTCCATAAACTTCCTCCTTATTACAGTCTATTCAACATGGGTTCCCAAAGTTTTGCCCATGACGACATCGTAGATGTTGTTCTCGTTGTCGATGCCGAACACAATCAGCGGAATCTTGTTTTCCATACAGAGAGAAGTCGCCGTAGAATCCATAATTTTTAAGTTTTTCTTCAGGATTTCGATATAGTCGAGTCTCTCGTATTTTACCGCGTCGGGATTTACATTCGGATCCGAATCGTAAATGCCGTCTACGCCCTTTTTGGCGAGCAAAATGACCTCTGCGTCGATTTCTGCGGCGCGCAGTGCCGCCGTGGTATCCGTAGAAAAGTAGGGATTGCCGATGCCACCGGAGAAAATGACGACTCTCTGCTTTTCCAGATGTCGAATGGCGCGTCTACGAATATAGGGTTCGGCCACTTCTTTCATTTCTATGGCGGTCATCACTCTGGTTATGACGTCCATCTGCTCCAGAGCGTCTTGAAGGGCGAGGGCATTCATTACGGTGCCGAGCATCCCCATATAATCGGAGGTGGCGCGGTCCATATCTTGGCTGTCGCGCCCTCTCCAGAAGTTTCCGCCGCCGACTACGATGCAGGTTTCTACGCCCAGTTCGGAGATCTTTTTGATTTCCGATGCATATAGGCGAACCACGGACGAATCGATTCCGATTCCCTTGTCACCGGCCATGGCTTCCCCGCTGAGTTTTAAGACGATCCTCTTGTATTTCGGTTCCATGGTCATGTCGCGGGCTTATTTCATTTGCTTTGCGACTTCTTCTGCAAAGTCTTCTTCGCGTTTTTCCATGCCTTCGCCCACCTCATAGCGGACAAAGCGACGGATGCTGATCTTTTCGCCGATCTTTGCGGTCAATGCACTCAGCAGATCGTTGACGGTTTGATCGCCGTCTTTGATAAAGGGTTGATCCAAGAGGACGATCTCTTCATAGAATTTTTCCAGGCGGCCTTCTACCATCTTTTCGACGATGTGTTCGGGCTTGCCTTCGTTCAGTGCTTGTTCCTTCAAGATGGATTTTTCGTGTTCTACTTCTTCTGCCGGCACTTCGTCGCGGGTGACGTATTTGGGGTTCGCTGCGGCCACTTGCATAGCCATATCCTTCACGAAATTTTTAAAGTCTTCGTTCTTAGCGACAAAGTCGGTTTCGGAGTTGACTTCGATCAATACGCCGATGCGGTTGTTGTGAATGTAGCTGTCGACGATGCCTTCAGCTGCGATTCTGCTCGCCTTTTTAGCGACCTTGCTGAGTCCTTGTTCTCTGAGAATATCGACGGCACGATCCATATCGCCTTCGGCTTCTTGGAGCGCTTTTTTACAGTCCATCATGCCTGCGCCGGTTTTTTCTCTGAGTTCTTTCACCATTTTTGCTGTGATTTCCATCTTGTACCCCTTTCAATGATCCTATTCATAAAAATAAGAGTCCTAAAGGCCTTTAGAACTCTTATAAATCAACTTATTCTTGTTCTTCTGTTTCAGCCGCACTATCTGTATTTTGATTTTCAGTTTCTTCGACAGATTCGTCTTCAGACTGCATGTCTTCCACTTGTACTTCTTCTGCTTCTTCTTGTGCGCCTTGTCTTCCTTCGATGACGGCGTTGGAAATCGTCTCGGTAATCAGCTTAACGGCGCGAATGGCGTCGTCGTTACCGGGAATCGGATAGTCCAGTTCGTCGGGATCGCAGTTGGTATCGAGGATACCTACGATAGGAATACCCAATTTTTGTGCTTCCTGCACGGCAATGTTTTCTTTTTTCGGGTCTACGACGTACATCACATCGGGAAGACCGTTCATGTTTTTAATGCCGCCGAGGAACTTCTCGAGACGTTCTCTGTCGTGACGCAAGCCGATGACTTCTTTCTTCGGCAGGACGTCGAAACGACCGTCGGTTTCCATCTCTTCCAACTCTTTTAAGCGTTGGATTCTCTTGTTGATGGTTTGGTAGTTGGTCAACAGACCGCCCAACCATCTTTGGTTGATGTAGTGCATGCCGCATTTTTTCGCTTCTTTTTCGATCGCGTCTTGGGCTTGCTTTTTGGTACCTACAAACAGAATTTGACCGCCGTTTTGTGCAACTTCTCTTACGAAATCGTAAGCTTCTTCGACTTTACGAACGGTTTTTTGCAGGTCGATGATGTAGATCCCGTTTCTTTCGGTGAAGATGTATTTCTTCATCTTGGGATTCCATCTTCTGGTTTGATGGCCGAAGTGTACGCCCGCTTCCAGCAGGCTCTTCATAGAAATTACAGACATGTTTCCTCCAATTTGTTATTCCTCCACTTTACTTGATGAGCGCGACGACCCGAAGGCAACGGCCGCGTTCGCATAAAGTGTGCGTATTTGTACCGATATATTATAACACGGCACATTATGTGGCGCAAGCATCCTTAAAGGGTATCTGTGATATACTGAAATCATATCTCAATATTAAGGAGGCAATATGAACTTTACCGAAAAATTAAACGATTATGCGCGCCTACTCGTGCGCGTCGGCGTCGGACTCGAAAAAGGACAACTGCTCGTAATCCGCTCTCCCATCGAAGGGCGAGATCTTGCGGTGGCCTGCGCAAAATGCGCTTACGAACTCGGCGCTCCCAGCGTGCACGTCATCTGGTCCGATGACGATCTGGTTCTCCTGCGCTACACCCATGCTCCCGACGAGGTGTTGAACACCGTACCCGAATACGAGCGCGATATGTTCCGGTATTACCTGGACAAAGGCGCCGCGTTTTTGTCCTTTACCGGTTCCGATCCGGAGCTCTTAAAGCAAATCGACGGGAAGCGACTGCAAGAAGCGACCAAGCATCGCATGCAGGCCATGGCCTTTTATTCCGAAGCCATGATGGCGGATAGAAACCCCTGGACGGTGGCGGGCGTTCCCACCCGCGCCTGGGCAAAGAAGGTCTTTCCCGATGCGGAGAATGCCGCAGCCGTTTCACAACTGTGGGAGGCGATCTTTGAAACCGCGCGCGTAAACGGCGATGCGATCGAAAACTGGAAGACACATATGGAGACGGTCAATCAAAAAGCGAGAGCTCTTACCGCGCTCGAGTTGAAGACGCTGCGGTACCGTTCGTCAAATGGGACGGATTTTGAGATTGGACTGCCCGAAGGCCATCTATGGGCGGGTGGCGGCTCCAAGACGCCCGCGGGCAAGCCCTTCGTCGCCAATATACCCACCGAAGAAGTATTCACCCTTCCCCATAAGGATACGGCCAATGGCGTGGTCTATGCCTCAATGCCCCTACAATATAACGGCAATACCATCGATAAATTTTGGCTGCGTTTTGAAGATGGAAAAGTCGTCGACTTCGATGCCGAAATCGGTAAAGACGTCTTAAAACATTTGTTAGAGACCGACGAAGGTGCTGCGCGCTTGGGCGAGGTCGCCCTGGTGCCGTATGACAGCCCCATCTCCAATCGCAACCACTTATTTTTCAATACCCTCTACGACGAAAACGCCTCCTGCCACCTCGCCTTGGGAAGAGCCTACCCCACATGCCTAAAGGGCGGAGAAGAACTGTCGAAAGAAGCGCTCGCCGAACGCGGCGCCAACGATAGCCTCGTCCACGTGGACTTTATGGTCGGTGCCGAAGATATGGATATCGACGGCATCGATCGCGCAGGAACGGTTCTCCCGATTTTCAAGAAGGGGAATTGGGCCGCTGAATTTGAAGAAATTGCAAATAAGACGATCTAAGCAATCAAAAAAGACCGCCGATACCGGCGGCCTTTTTAATTGCGAACATTTACGCTTCTTCGCTTGCGGCCATGACTTCTTTGCCGTCGTAATGTCCGCAGGACGGACAAATGCGGTGGGGCATTTTGATTTCATGACAATTCGGACACTCCACGACAGTCGTTTTATTCAGACGATAAGAAGATGCACGTCTCTTGTTTTTTCTCTGTTTCGAAGTTTTTCTCTTGGGTACTGCCATTGTTTACACCTCCCTATCTTACTTTTCAAATAGATTTTTTAGCGATTCGAACGGGTTGATCTCGGGCTGCTCGTGCTCGTGATCGGGATGCTTGTTCAAATCTACACCACAGACCGGACACAGGCCTTTGCAATCGTCTTTGCAAAGAATTTTCGTCGGTACCGAGGTAATGACTTGTGAAAATACCAACTCTTCAAGGGGGAATTCTTCCAAAGATTCCACGACGAGTACGTCGTCGTCTTCGTCCTCTTCTGTGACATTTGCCGTCACAACCACGTGGGATTCACTTCGTATCTCTCGCCTTGCCGGTTGCAGACAGCGATCACACCGTTGGTCTAAGGTGTATCGCACTTCCACATCGACCTCCAAGTCCCGATCGACTTTGTAGATGTCCATCTCGTATTCGATGGGATCCATCAAAGACAGACCGTCGACTTTCAAAGGGCTGTCTTCTTTTTGAAGACTGCCGACAAGATGCTTGTGAACCTCACTGCCCCGTAAAAATTCAGAAATATCGGTACGCAAAGCTATCACCTCTAAAACTGCTGCAAATTATTATATTCTAAATCCGGCTTTTCTGTCAAGAGGCTTATACCAAGCGCGCGGTCTCCATAGCGATCATCAATTCTTCGTTGGTGGGAATGACGAGCAAGGGAATCGAAGAGTCTTGTGCACTCACGATGGCTTCCTTGCCGCGCATATCGTTCTTTTCCGCATCGAGCTTGATGCCGAGGCTCTTCAAGCCGGCGGCGACTCTTTCTCGGGTGGTAATGGAGTTTTCGCCGACGCCTGCGGTGAAGATAATGCCGTCGCAGTGGTCCATTTCGGTGAGATATGCGCCGATGTATTTGCGCACGCGGTTTTCAAAAATATCCAACGCGAGTTGCGCGCGATCGTTGCCTTCTTCTGCGGCTTCTTCCAAGTCGCGGAAGTCGCTGCTGACGCCGCTGATGCCCAAAACGCCGCTCTTCTTGTTCATAACGGAAGACATTTCGTCGGGCGTCAATTTTTCTTTTTCCATAATAAAGGGTACGATGGCGGGGTCCATATCGCCGGTGCGGGTACCCATTGCAAGGCCTTCAAGCGGCGTAAATCCCATAGAGGTATCGTAGCATTTTCCTCCGATTACGGCACTGATGCTGGATCCGTTGCCCAAATGGCAGGTGATCAGATTGACATCGTCCAAATCTTTTCCCAGCATTTTTGCGGCTCTTTCGGTGATATATTGGTGGCTGGTGCCGTGGAACCCGAATCTGCGAACCTTATATTTTTCGTAGTATTCATAAGGCAAGGCGTAGATATAGTTGACCGCGGGAATGGTTTGGTGGAAGGCGGTGTCGAATACGGCGACCATGGGGACATCGCCCATGATTTCGCGGCAAGCTTCGATCCCGATGATGTTCGGCGGATTGTGAAGGGGGGCGATTTCCACATTGTCGTTTACGACCTTCATCACCTTTTCGTCGATAACAACGGATTCCGCAAAGTCTTCGCCGCCGTGTACCACTCTGTGGCCGACTGCGTCGATTTCATCGAGACTCTTAACGGCGCCGTATTCTTCGTGTTTCAAAGAATCCAATACGATCTTCAAGGCCGCTTTGTGGTCTGCGAGGGTTTCTTCGATAACCACCTCGTCGTGTCCTTCCGCTTCGTATTTCACTCTGCCGCCTTCGATGCCGATGCGTTCGGCCAATCCCTTGGCGAGGACTTTTTCGTCTTTCATATCGATCAGTTGATATTTCAGCGAAGAGCTCCCACAGTTGATGACTAAAATATTCATACATTTCCTCCTCATGAATTAGAAAATTTACCTCCGTTATTATATCATATAAGGGACAAATGGCGAAATAAACGAAAGGATCGGATACCATGAACTATGCCGCCGTCGTAGCGGAAATGAACCCGTTGCATTACGGGCATTTGCAGATTTTACAAGAAGCAAGACAGCGCGCAGACGGCGTGGTGGTCCTCTTAAGCGGCGCATTTACCCAACGGGGCATGCCCGTGGTGACGGACAAATTTACGCGGGCAAAGGACATTCTCCAAAACGGCGGCGATCTGGTTCTCACCCATCCCGTGCAAACGGCGATAGCCCATGGAGAGATGTTTTCCTATGGCGCCGTCTCCGCCTTGGCCCATGTGCCGGGCATTCGAAGTATTTGTTGCGGCACGGAATGGGGCGATACGCGCACCTTCGAGGCCATTCGCCTCTATACGAAAACAAAGGACTTTCGGGACCGGCTCAAATCGTCCCTGAATGACGGCGCTTCCTATGCCACGGCGTATCGCATGGCGCTGGAAGAGAAAAATACCGCATGGCGACATCTTTTTCAGGGCAATGCCCTCCTCGCCTTCGGTTATTATAGGGCCATCGCCGATCAGAATCTGCCCATATCACTGATACCGATCCCCCGAAAAGAAGACGGCGCATTTCCTACAATGCATGCGAGCGAAATTCGCCGCATCTTCGGCACAGATCCCGCGCGCGCGACAAAATACTGTGCGGCCACGCCGCCGCAATTTGACGAAGCCGCGCTATTTTCCGGCCTGTATTTGCTCTACCGCGCGCATTTCGGCGCCGACTTCGATTTTTCCCCTTATGACGGCTATGAAGCGGGGATCGAACACCGTATTGTTCGTCTTCTGCGGACGGAAACGAATGCATTTCGCTTTTTAGAGCGCGCCTCCACCCGCAGATACTCCAAATGGCGCATTGCCCGCCTGCTTCTATCCGCCTATCTCGACATCTCCAAAAAGGAGACGCAGACAAGCGTCCAAAACAGTCGAAGCCTTCAGGTTCTCGGCTTTAACGAGCGGGGCAGAGAGATCCTCTCTTTTGCGAAAAACGGAGAATGTCGCCTCCTTACAAACTTCAAACAATTGCACGATGGGGATCCCGACGAATCTTTACAACTCGTTTGGGAATCGAAGGCCACCGATCTCTGGTCGGTCCTTACAAAGGCGCAAATGGGCGAGGATTATCTACGCCACCCCGTGATCACGACATACAAAAAATGACTCGGATGGTCTCCGAGTCTTTTTTATAGGGGCTATTCTCCTAATTCTTTGCGGTTTTCATTGATGAGTTTGATCATATCGGAAAGTTGCACCTGGGTCTGTTCCAATAGACCGTCTACATAGCGCTTGGCCGAGATACGCATCTGTTCGCTCTCTTCTTCGGCGCGGCGCATGATTTCTCTCGCCTGATTTTGTGCGGTCACGGTGATCTCGTCTTCGTCGACCAGCTTTTGCGCTTCTACATGGGCCGCCTGTACGATTTGCTTGGCGTGCAGATTGGCTTCTTCAAAGATCTCATCCTTGCGTTCTTTGATGTTTTTCGCCTCGGAAATATCTTGGGGAATTTGCGATTGAATCTGGTCCAAGATATGGTTGATCTCGTCCTTGTCCACCATGGTCTTTCCCGTAAGGGGAATGGTGCTGCTGACTTCCAGAAGATCTCTTAAATCTTCAATTAATCGAATAACGTCCATTACTACCTTCCTCTCATTTTCTTCTTCATCGCTTCTCCTACCACGGCGGGAACGAACAGAGAGGTGTCTCCGTCGAACATCGCGACCTCTTTGGCGAGAGACGAACTGACAAACAACTGATTCTGGTCGGAAAGCAAAAAGACCGTCTCCAGACCCGTGCCATAATTCTTATTGGCCATGGCGAGCATATACTCGCTTTCGTAGTCGGTATTGGACCGGAGTCCGCGGACGACGGTAGAGATGCCTTTTTCCTGGGCATAATCCACCAATAATCCTTCGAAACTGTCGACCTCGATCCCCTTCTCGTCCTTTAAAACTTCCCGTAACAAGTGGAGTCTTTCTTCCGTCGAAAAAAGTCCCGCCTTGTTTTTATTGTTTAAGACGGCTACGATGACCTCGCCGAAAATCTTTCTGGCGCGAAAGATAATATCCAGATGACCGTGGGTCACGGGGTCAAAACTGCCGGCATAAATGACTTTCAAATCCTAATCACAACTTTCGTAGATCCATATTTTCTTATTTCCGTACTTCTTTAAGCGAGCGAGCCGAAGGCCTGTGACGTCTTCGAATTCGTACTCCCGAGGCGCTTCGAGAATCAAGCGGCCTTGCTCTTTCAGTAGGTCGGACGCTACGACCGCTCGAATTGCCTCCGAATAATACGCTCGTTCCGCATAGGGCGGGTCGAGATATATGTAATCGAATCGCATGCCGCGATCTGCTGCTTCCGAAAGGCATTGCTCGTAAGATCCTTCGAACACTCTGCTCTTGCTATTATACCCCGTAAGGTTCAAATTTTCACGAATAAGTCGCAAACTGTCCGGATGCTTGTCGCAGAACCATACCATAGCTGCGCCGCGGCTCAGAAATTCGATTCCGATTCCGCCGGTGCCGGCAAAAAGATCCAGCGCATTTACATCCGAAAAAGGACCAAAGAGGACATTGAATATACTCTCTTTAATGCGGTCTTCGGTCGGACGAATGCGATCGCCCTTTGGGGTCTTGAGTTTTCTACCGCGCTTTTCCCCCGCTATTATCCGCATAATTTCTCCCCCTAAAGTGTAGCATAGCTCCGTTTTCCTGACAATTCTCTAGATCCCGCGGATGCGGTTTTCGTAGGCGATGACCGCACGATACAGATCCGCCTGTTCCCTCGGATTCAAATGCCCGCCCGAAAGAATCGCATCGGCTTCAATTTTCGCATAGCGCATAATGTCCATATCCTCGATCAAATCGCCGATGCGGAAATGGATAGCCCCCGACTGCTGTGTGCCGAAAAAATCGCCGCCGCCGCGCATTTTAAGGTCTTCTTCTGCGATATAAAACCCGTCTGTCGAGCGAACGAGGATTTGCAGTCGTTGCCGCGCCGCCGGTTTGTCGCTGTCGGAGTGCAAAATACAGTAGGCCTTTTGATCGCCGCGGCCCACCCTTCCCCGGAGCTGATGCAAGGTGGAGAGGCCGAAGCGATCGGCATCGAATACGAAAAGGAGGTTGGCATTAGGCACATTGACGCCCACTTCGATTACCGTCGTCGAAATCAAGATCTGCACGCGGTTTTCCTGGAAGTCCTGCATAATCGCATTTTTTTCTTCCGCAGATAGGCGCCCGTGGAGACAGCGTACGCCATAATTTGAAAACCGCTCCCGAGAAAAGTATTGGTAAACGCTCTGTGCATCGTGCAGAGGATTCTTGTCGTCTCCCTCAATCAGCGGGCATACCACATAGATTTGCTGGCCGCTCTTCAAAAAAGATTCCATAAATCCATAAGCGCTCTCGAGGTCTTGTCCTCCCACGACGGCGGTTTCTATGGGCTTTCTGCCCGCCGGCATGGTGCGAATAGACGAGATCTTTCCGCTGCCGTACATCACGATCCCGAGACTTCTGGGAATCGGCGTCGCCGTCATAATCAATCGGTCGCTGGCCGAGACCTTTTCCTGTAGCTTTTCTCGTTGGAGCACGCCGAATCGATGCTGTTCGTCGGTGATCGTAAGGCCCAGTCGGTCGTTTTTTACATCTTCTTGAAACAGCGCATGGGTGCCGATTAAGATATCGCAATTTCCGACGGAAAAGTTTTCGAGAACATCGCGCTTCTCTTTCGCCTTCATAGATCCCGTCAATAGTTCGGTCTTTACCCCTAAGGGAAAAAATAATTCCTGTGCCTGTCGATAATGTTGGGCGGCGAGGATCTCCGTCGGCGCCATCATCATCGCCTGGTAGCCGGATGCCACCGCCACCGCCATGGCCAGAAATGCGAGTACCGTCTTTCCGCTCCCCACATCTCCCTGAATCAAACGCTCCATCCGCTCGGCGCTCGCCATATCGCGGCGAATATCCGCCCACGCCGCCGCCTGGTCGTCAGTTAGAGAAAAGGGCAAGGAGGTGAGCAGCCTCTCCGCGAGATCCTCGTGTTCCATCGAAAAACCCGCTTCGGATCTCTCCTCGTGAAATCTTCCCAAGGCCGCCTGGAACAAAAGAAATTCGGAAAACACCAGGGATTGCCGTCCCAGCATCGCATCCTCGATTCTCCGGGGCCGATGCACGGCTTGGAGGGCATCCCCCTCTGACAAAATCCCGTAACGCTTGCGCAAATAATCGGGCACCACCGGCGGCACCGCCGTATTTTCGAGCGCTTCTTCAATAAATCTTCCCATCGCCTTCTGCCCAATCCCCGCACCGAGGGGATAGATCGGCACGATGGAGAGCGCCTCCTCCCGTTCAGCCGCATTAAAGAGTTTAACGGCAGAAAACTGCAGGCGATTCTGAAACAGTTTCGGCTTTCCGAAGATATAGTACTCCCCGCCGATTTGCAATTTTTTGTCCATAAAGGGCATATTAAAAAGGGTCAGATCTGCTTCTCTGCCGCCGTCTTCGACGGTGAACGTCTGCATTTTCAGGCCTTTTTTCATATAGCGCACGGGCGATTTTTCAATGACCCGAACTCGATAAGTCTGTTTCTCTGAAAAATCCGGCTTATTTAGAGAATGCAATCGACTGCCGTCTTCGTAGCGCGTAGGCATGGTATATAGCAGGTCTTCGGCGGTTTTTTTGCCGAGCGCATGGAGCCGTTCGGCGGTTTTTTTGCCAATCCCCCGAATCTTCTCAATGGGGTCGTAGAGTTCCATAGATTCCTCCAATGAAAAAGCAGGCTTTCGCCTGCTGTTTATTCGACAGAAATCAAGTAGTAGTAGATCGGCTGGTCGCCGCGAAGGATTTCAAAATCCAGATCGGGATGCGCCGAAGAAATGGCCTCTTCCATGGCCTCCGTCGCCGATGCATCCACGTCTTCTCCGGCGTAGAGGGAGACATACGATGTATCGTCGTCGATCATTTCTTCCAATACGGCGAGGGTGGTGTCGTGTACCGTTTCGCCTCTGGCGAGGATTTTTTTATCGGAAATGCCGATGATGTCGTCCTTATGGATTTCGATGCCGTTCATTTCCGTATCCCGCACCGCATAGGTGATCTGGGCGGAGCGGACATCGTCGATGGCGGCATTCATATTCTCTAAATTCTCTTCTAAAGAGGCATCGGGCAGGAAGTGAATGCAAGCATTGATCCCCTCGGGGATGGTACGGGTCTCCAGTACGACGACTTCTTTTTTGGAGATCTCGGCCGCCGCCTTCGCCGCCATAAAGATATTGCCGTTGTTGGGAAGTACGAATACGCGTTTTGCCGAAACCTTCTCAATCCCCGCCAGTATATCTTCCGTACTGGGGTTCATCGTCTGTCCGCCGGTTACGATATAGTCCGCGCCGGCTTCCTTAAAGATGGATTCTAGGCCTTTTCCCGCGCAAATCGCGACAAAACCGTCCGATTTTTCTTCGACGGGCGCGGCCTTCTCTTCTTGCTGCACCTTTTGTACCTGCGTTTCGCTAAATAGGCGTTCGGAGTGCTGTATGCGCATATTGTCGATCTTTATGTCTTTCAAGAACCCGTATTCCAATCCGCTTTGCAGGGCGAGACCGGGATCGTTGGTATGCACGTGGACCTTGATCATCTTATCGTCGCCCACGACCAAAAGGCTGTCGCCCCGTTCGATGAGCTTCGCCTTGAGATCCTCCACGTGGTCCTCTTCGGTATTTACGATAAATTCCGTACAGTAGCCGAATTGAATGTCGTCGGTAGAAATGCGTTTGCGTTCCGCCTTTTCCACCACCGCATCGTGCACCGCCTCTCCCGTGACGGGCATACCCTTTAAGGACAAAAGCGCGCCTTCCATAATCGTCACCAGGCCCTGTCCCCCGGCATCGACGACGCCGGCTTCTTTTAAGACGGGCAATAGATTCGGCGTATTCGCCAAAGATTCTTTCGCGCGCGAGAGAACGGCTTCGGCGAATTCGATCAGATCGGAATACTTCTTCGCATTTTTTATGGCAAAGTCCGCGCTTTCTCTCCCTACGGTAAGTATCGTGCCTTCGGTGGGCTTCATTACCGCAAGATATGTCATTTCCGATGCCTTCTTCAGGGCGACCGCCAAGTTTTGAATATTTAGGACCTCTTTGTCCTTCAGCCCTTCGGCGAATCCGCGGAACAGCTGGGAAAGAATGACCCCGCTATTTCCCCGCGCGCCCATAAGCGCCCCGCGGCTCATTTCCGATGCCAATCCGGCGACGTCCTCGGCTTCTGAGGATTCCACCTGCCGAACGGCGCTCTTTATGGTCATCGACATATTGGTACCGGTATCGCCGTCGGGAACGGGAAACACGTTTAAGTCGTTGACCGTCGTTTTGTTTTGCTCTAAAAAATTGGAAGCACTGATCAGCGCTTCACGAAATGCTTTCGCAGATATATGCTCCATTTGCTACCTCTAGTCCATCCGAATGCCTTCGACCAAGACCTCGATATCCTCTACTTCGAGACCCGTCAGAGATTCTACATTGAATCGCACCCGGTCGATGACGTTCTGTCCCACAGTAGAAATACGAATGCCGAACTCTATGATTACGTGAAGTTGTATCCGTATCCGCTCGTTCTCCGAATTTACGGAAATTCCCTTCGTCAGGTTTTCAAATTTCAACAATTGAAAGATGCCGTCTGCCGCATTCTTCGACGCCATGCCCACGATGCCGTAGCTTTCCATGGCGGAGATGCCGGCGATGGTGGCGATCACTTGATTGTCGATCGTAATATTTCCTTTATTCGTCGGAATCGTTACTTGCATTCTATATGCCTCCTTTCCGATGATCGGAATTTCCACCATTATATCATACTTGATAGCGGGAAAAACATAGATGCCCGAATTGCAATTTTATTTTTCCTATGGTAAAATATCTCGTATTGTAAAGCGTCGGAGGAGGTGTAAAAATGTCTAAAAGATGTGAAGTTTGCGGAAAACAAAAGCAATATGGGAATTCTATTTCCTTCTCCCACAGAAGGGGAAACAGAACTTGGTCTCCGAATTTACAGAGAGTCTTGGCAAAAGTAAACGGATCCAACAAACGAATTTATGTATGCACGCGCTGTTTGCGTTCCGGTAAGGTCCAACGGGCCCTGTAAGAAATAAGTCGATTCGATGAATCGGCTTTTTTTGTATTGAATTTGGCAAAAGGAGGAGTCTATGAAATTGTATATTGCAAGTCGCATTCCCGAATCGGTGCTCGAACGCCTAAAAGGCTACGACTACAGCTATCACGATAGCGACATTCCCTTGACAAAAGAAGAGATCATCGAAAGGCTTTCGGGCAAAGAAGCGTTGATCTGTCCCCTTTCCGATAAAATCGACGCCGAAATCATGGATCGCGCTTCGGATCTTAAGATCATCTTGAATTACGGCGCGGGCTTTGACAATATCGACATCGACTACGCCAAAGAAAAAGGCATCGTCGTCTGCAATGCCCCCGCTCCCTCCTCTGCCGTGTCTACGGCGGAGCTGACCTTTTTGCTGATGCTCGCGCAATCTCGTCGACTGCTCGAAGCGGAAAAAGATTTGAAGTCTGGCGGCTTCCGCGGTTGGAGGCCCACCTATTTCTTGGGACGCGAACTCCGCGGTAAGACGTTGGGAATTTTCGGCATGGGCAATATCGGCAAAAACCTGGCCAAACGCGCCTTGGCTTTTGAAATGGACGTCATCTATCACTCCCGCCATCGAAAGGACGATATCGAGCAATTGGGCGCGCGATATGTAGATTTTGACGCCCTCCTCGCCGAATCCGATTATATCAGTCTCCATTCCGCCTTCGCCCCTGAATTGAAGCACCGCTTTGATGCGGATGCCTTTGCCGCCATGAAAAAGACCGCCGTCTTTATCAATGCCGCAAGGGGACCGTTGATCGACGAAGCGGCCTTGGCCGATGCACTCGAAAAGGGCGAAATCGCCGGCGCCGCCTTGGATGTCTATGAATTCGAACCGAAGGTCACCGAAGCCTTACTCGACATGGACAATGTTACCCTCGCCCCGCATTTGGGAAATGCCACCGTCGAAGCGAGACTCGAAATGGGAAACGCCTGTGTGGACAATCTCGAAGATTTTATGCGCGGCGAAAAACCCAGAAACCAAGTCAACTGATCCGACAGCAAACAAAAACAGAACCGACAAAAGCTATGTCGGTTCTGTTTTTTATTGCGCGTATGTAGGCAAGCATCGTTTGTTCAATCCGAGGATTGGACCACGACCACGTGCCCTTTGTGAATGGTGATCGTACCGGTATTGTCTAGGATCTCGTTGCTTACGCCACGCGTACGCTTGCGCATCAGGGACAGGGCAGAAATTTCATATTTCATGCCTTCCGTCGAGACGATGGCGGAATCCGTAAGCGGCAAGAGGCTGATATAGGTATAGCCGTCCTTCGAAAAAGTATAGCGCCCCTCGCCCAAAATCTCGAGGCGATTGGAATCGTCCACGAGGAGAATCCGCGTTTCTCCATCTACATAGGCCTCTAGAGAAAAAATCGTCGCCAGGCTGTGATCGATTCTCGAGCCGGTGCCGCCGAGGATGCGAATTTCCTCGGGCTTGTATTCGAGCATGCGCAAAAGCGCCATCTCGGTGTCCGTTTCATCCTTCATCGGCGAGAGGATCTCCGCGGGAATCTCCGGTCTTTGGATCTCTTGCGTGCGAACCGCACTGTCAAAATCGCCCACGACGAGCAAAAGTTTCTCCGGGATCGCGCCCAATGCGTCGAAACCGTGATCGGCACAGATGATGCCGTCGGCCGCTTCGATTTCTCTTTCCAAAAGTTCCTTAGAAGGCGGCGTGCCCCCGGTGATGATCAGTCCCCGCTTCATAACGATCGAAGCGCTCGTATCGCCGAAGACGGGTCCTCGTGTCCGAAAATATACGAACCCGCTACCAAGCTGCGCGCCCCCGCCTCGACGAGGCGCTTTCCGGTATGTTCGTTGACCCCGCCGTCGACCATAATTTCTACATCTCTTCCCCGGAGCATTTTGCGGATTTCACGCACCTTTTCCACCGAAGATTCGATAAACTTTTGGCCGCCGAAACCCGGATTTACGCTCATCACGAGAATCAGGTCCAAGTCGTCCAAGAGATACCGAATGCTCTCGGGGCTCTGTCCCGGGTTCAGGCTGATGCCCGCCCGCACACCGGCTTCTTTGATCGCATACACGAGACGGTGGCTATGGATGGTCGCATCGGTATGGAAAGTAATTCGGTCCGCGCCCGCTGCGATGTATTGATCCACAGAATGTTCCGGCCGATCGATCATCAGATGTACATCGAAGGGGATTTCGGTGCGACTGCGAATCGAGCGAATCACCGGCGGCCCGAAGGTGAGGTTCGGTACATACAATCCGTCCATTACGTCGATATGGATATAGTCAACGGCCTCTTTGTCCAAAAAATCGATGGCTTCTCCCAAGGCGGAGAAGTCGGCCGATAGAATCGACGGTGCCACTAACGCCATTTTGTGTTCTCCTTTTCCGATAGTTCTTCATAAATCTTTACATAGTTTTCGTAGCGGGATTCGGGGATTTTCTTCGCCTCGACAGCAGCTTTGACCGCGCAACCGGGCTCGTTGATATGAACGCAGTTTTGAAACTTGCATTGCCCCATAACGTCGCGGAATTCGCGAAAGGCATCCGCCAATTCTTCCGACGGGATCTCCGAGAGTTCTATACTGGAAAAACCCGGAGTATCGAAGAGGTACATCCCTTCCTCGCCGGCGAAAATTTCTGTGTGTCGCGTCGTATGGCGTCCCCGACTGTTTTTATCGCTCACCGCGCTCGTCTCGAGATCGAGACCCAACGTGCGATTCAAAAATGTCGATTTTCCCGCACCCGAAACCCCGCTCAAGGCGGTCGTCTTGTGGTGCAGCACGCTCTCGAGGGCCTGAACGGAGGCTTCCGCATCTTCCGAGAGGAGAAACACCCGGTAGCCGCTTTGTTCATAGATCGCGGCGACGCGGCGCGCCTCCTCCGGATCCAAATCGAATTTTGAGACGACCGGGTAAATCTCGATCTCCTTGTATTCATAGTAGGCGATCAATTTATCGACCAAATACAAATTGTACTTTGGGCTCGCCACCGGGATAAAGACCAACATCTGATCGACATTCGCCACCGGCGGTCGCAGTACGACGTTTTTGCGCGGAAGGATTTCTTCTACCGAGTTTAAGCGATCCCCCTCGTCCAAAGTCAGGGTCACGAAATCCCCCACCACCGGCTTCATATTGCGGTGGCGAAAAATGCCCCTGGCGCGCGTCTCGTAGGTATTGTGGTCCTCGGCGTAGACATAATAGAAACCGCCGAGGAGTTTTGTAATTCTACCCCGCATAGTCACTAAAAGTTAACCGTCTGCACGGTAGAACCGTCGATGCGGATCGAGGCCCGATCGCCGGTCGCGCCCTTTACCGGATACGAGATAGACGAGCCTCCCATTACTTCTTCCTTCTGAATGACGCGGTCTGTGCCCTTCGAGTGAATGATCACTTCGATTTTGTGGGTGTTTCCGTCTGCGGGCACCTGCGCCGAAAGCGTCTTTTCCGTTACGCCGGTGTTTTCGCCGGAATTGTCGTCTTCTGTCGGCTCTTCTTCCGGCTCCTCGGGTTCGGGTCGTTTGCTTAAGATAATATCCACGCGGGAACCGGCGGGAATTTGATTGCCGCTGTTGTATTGCTGCCATACGACCTCGCCGGGTCCGACGGTAATGTCTTCGCGCTCTTCCACATTGCCGAGCTTCAAACCCTGTTCCGCAAGCAGCGCCTTCGCCTTATCCAAGGTGACGCCTTTCAGATTGGGAACGACGGTCATTTTCGCATCCTGTCCCTTGCTGATCACCACGTGTACGGAGGCGTTCTTTTCGATTTCCGTTTCGGCGTCGGGTTTTTGGCGAATAATTCGCTCCGAGGGAACCTGGTCATTGTACTCGGTCTTGTCGACGACAAGCTTGAGCCCCAAATTCCTGAGGGCGGATTGTGCCTCGGAAATGGTCATATTCTCTAAATCGGGCACGACGATTTTTTCGATGTCCTTGGCGATGGTTACCGAGAAACGGTCGCCTTTTTTGAGAACTTGACCGGCCTCTACCGATTGCGCGAGAATCGTACCGGGTTTTAATCCCTCGTCGGATTCTTTTTCTTCGATGCCCAAATCCAAATCGTTTGAAGCCGCGAAGTCCTTCGCTTCGGATACGTCTTTTCCGATCAAATCCACCATTTCGACCGCACTCATTTCCTGATTGGTCGTCAGAATGTCTTTGATCTTACTGCCGCCAAATGCCACGCCAAACAGCAATAAGAGGGCGAGCAATACACCCGCCACCATGGCGACGGGATTGGACTGCTTCTTTTTCGGCTTTTTCGCAGCGTTTTGCTCTTCGTTTTCTGCGGCTTGGATCGGCGCCGTATTTCCCGGCGCTTTCTGCCGCTCGGGAGGAATCACTACGGTGGTCCGCGTCGGTTCTACGGGACGAGAGCTGCCGTACACCTTGCCCAAAAGGATTGCCTTTACATCTTCTATGATCAAACCGACGTTGTCGTATCGGTCGGAAGGCTTCTTCTCGGTCATATGGGCGAATACCTGATCGACCTCCGCACTGACGCGGGGGTTGCGCTCCGAGGGAAGGGGGATCTTGTTCTGCACATGCATCAATGCGACGGTGATGGGATTTTCGGAATCGAAAGGCACATCGCCCGTCAACATCTCAAAGAGGACGATCCCCATGGAATAAATGTCGCTTCGGGCATCGACCTTTTGGCCCCGTGCCTGTTCGGGGGAAAAATAGTGGACGCTTCCCATCACCGCATTGGTTACGGTTACTGTGGCATTGCCCGCCATGCGCGCGATGCCGAAATCCGTGACTTTTACCCGATTGTCCCGGGTCACCATAATGTTTTGGGACTTGATGTCCCGGTGGATGATGTTTTTGCTATGCGCGATTTTTAGCGCTTCGGCGATCTGGATCAGGTAATTCAGCGCCTGGTTCTGCGGAAGCATTCCTTCTTCCCGCACCAGTTCTTTTAGGGTCTTGCCGTCGATATATTCCATGACGATATAATACACGTCGTCGCCGTCGATGGTCTCCATTCCGACGTCGTAAATGCTTACGATATTGGGATGCGAGATACTCGCGGCCGCCAAAGATTCCCTTCTGAACTTGCGGATAAAATTGTCGTCCTCGTTGTATTCACTTTTTAAAACTTTTATAGCGACGATACGGTCCAGCCGTCGATCGTGGGCTTTATAGACATCGCCCATGCCTCCGCTGCCGATCTTGTCGAGACATTCGTACCGATCCGCTAAAATCATTCCTCGCATATCCTCACCTACTCTTATCAAAGACGATCACGGTAATATTGTCCTTGCCGCCGGCGTCCAATGCCAATCGTACGAGTCTCTTTGCCACGTCTTTCTTGTCTGCCAACAGGGTCTTCTCGATCTCTTCGATATCCGCAACATCCGACAGGCCGTCGGAGCACAGAATGATATAGGACATATCCAGGGGCAGGGTTCGAATCTCGAAGTCGATCCCCTTCGCCGTTCCCAATGCCTTGGTCAATACGTTTTTCTTCGGGTGGACGCGCGCTTCTTCTTCGGAAATGTCGCCCATTTCCAAAAGATAGTTGACGAAACTGTCGTCCTTTGAGATTTGAAACAACGCCTCCCGATAGCCGTAAATGCGGGAATCGCCGACATTGACATAATACAGCTTCTTGCCCAGGATGTAGACCAGACTTAAGGTCGTTCCCATGCCCCGCAGTTTGAAATTCTCCTCCGACTGACGAAAAATCTCTCGATTCGCCTCCTGCACCCCGCGGTTTAGGAGGTCGATCAGCTGTTTTTCGTTCTCTATGGGTACCGACAGCATCTTGCGGAGCGTGCTTACCGCGATGGAACTCGCCGTCTCTCCGGCGGCATGTCCGCCCATCCCGTCTGCCAAAATGGCGAAACGGTGCCGGGGATCGATATAATAGCTGTCTTCGTTATTCTCTCTGCCACCGATATCGGTATACGCAGATATTTTCATATAATCACCTTGTCTCTTCGGCCTCGCATCCGGCTTTCAGTTGTCCGCAACTCGCCTGAATATCACTGCCTAATTCTCTTCGTATTGTACACGATAAGCCTTTTTGCGACAACTCCCTTTGAAACCGGAGGATCTCCTCGCGCGCCGGTCGACTTTCGTCATAATGGTCCGTGGGATTCAAAGGAATCAAATTGATATGTGCCGGCAGGCCCCGAAGGAGCGACTGCATCTCGCGAATATTGCGTTCGCCGTCATTTTTTCCCCGAATCAATGTATATTCAAAGGTGATACGCTGCCCCGTTCGATCGGCGTACCGACGCAGTGCGCGCATCAGTTCTTCCAGGGGGTACCGCGCGGCGATCGGCATAATCTTTTTCCGCGCCGATTGATCGGTCTCGTGCAAACTCACGGCGAGATTGACGGGAATATCTTCTTCGGCCAATCGATCGATTCCCTCCACGACGCCGGAGGTGGATATGGTCATATTGCGATAACTCATATTCTTCCCCTTCGGATCGTGCAGAAGGCGCAAAAATCGGAGGACGTGATCGTAATTGTCGAGGGGTTCGCCGCTTCCCATCAGAATAACATTGGAAATCGAAATTCCCTCCCGCGCTTCTACCGCATACACCTGATCGAGCATTTCATAGGGCCGTAGATTGCGGATCAGGCCGCCGCGGGTGGAAACACAAAAGCGACAACCCATCTTGCAGCCGACTTGAGAGGATACGCAGAGGCTATAGCCGTGATGATAGCGCATCAACACCCCCTCTACGATCTCGCCGTCGTGCAGTCGATACAAATACTTCTTCGTCTCATCGAGTTTGGAAGCCAATCGCTTCACGATGCGCACCGCATAGGGCGCATCGCCCAATTTCTTTGCCAGGCGATCGGGGATATTACTCATCTCTTCAAGCGCTTTTCGCTTTCCGTGGTGCCCTTCAAAGAGCTGCACCCCGCGAAAGGGTTTCTCTCCCGCTTCCGCCATACATTCTTTTAACTCTTCGGGATACATCTCTGTCCAGTGCATATTCATTCCTTTCTGACGATACAGGCCATCGAAAAACCGTCCGTATGCCGCTTATGGGGCCAGAATCGCTCTCCGCCGCCCTTGAGCGTACACTCGGGATGATCCGATAAGAAGGATTGCAGCACCCCTTCATTTTCTTCTAAGGTAACCGTGCAAGTACTATACACGAGTTCGCCGCCGCGAGAAAGTGCGCCATAGGCATTTTCAAGCATTTTTCGCTGTACCCTTGCCAAATCTTTAAGATCTTCCGTGCGAACGCGCCACTTGATCTCGGGTTTTCGACGAATCAGGCCGAATCCGGAACAGGGCGCGTCCAAAAGAATGCGGTCGTAGCTTGTATCCCTCACGGGTTTTAAGGCGTTATTGACTTGTGTGTGCACATTTTGAATCTGTAGGCGCTCTATATTTTCATTCATAATCGCAAGACGCGCAGGCGATACGTCAAATGCGTCTACCGAAGCGAAGATTTCCGCCATTTGAAAGCTCTTTCCGCCGGGGGCGGCACAGAGATCCAATGCGCGGGCGTCGCGATCGGGCGTAAACAGCTCCACCACGTGCATCGATGCCGCATCTTGCACATAGAAGGCGCCGCTTCGAAAAGCGTCGCCGGAAAAAAGTCCCCAGGGATCGGCGATATCGAGGGCGATATCCGATGCCGGAGACGGCTTGGAAGAATATCCCACCGCTTCCAGCATATGGGCCAGTGTATCTCGGTCGATTCCCACCGGGCGCACGGTAAGCGGCGCCGGCTTGGAAAGCGCGCGGAAAAATGCTTCCGTCTCTTCTTTTAGGATCGGCTGAAAATGGCGCACCCATTCCTCGGGAAAACTATATTGAATCGAAAGGCGACGCACGGGATCCTTCTCTACGATGCGAAATGCCTTCTCTTTTTCTCGTAAAATCGCGCGTAGCACGCCGTTTACCAAACCGGCGGCGCCGACATTGGCGATTTTTTTCGCCGATCGCACCGCTTCGTCGACGGCGGCATGGGCCGGCACGCGGTCCAGAAAGCGAATTTGATAGAGGCCGATCTGCAGAATATAGCGGATCATGGTCTCGAGGCGCTTGTGATTTCGCACATAACGATTGACGATAGAATCGAGATAGCTACGGTGTCGTACACAGCCGTATACAATCTGCTCCATCAATCTGGCGTCCTTTGGCGAAAGGCCGTCGAATTGCAACGCATCTTTGATGTAGATGCCGTCGTAGATCTTTTCCAGTGCAAAGGCCGCCCGCAATCTTGGGCCCGCCATCAGTCATTTCTCCTTCCCAAAGAAAGTAGGCGCAGCAAGGTGCCCGCCGCCGTGAGTAGGCTCGCGACATAGGTGAGCGCCGCGGCGGATAGGATCTTTTCGACGCCGACCATCTCCGACGCATCCAGCACGCCGTCTCGCAAGAGGACTTTGGCGCGATGGCTCGCGTCGTATTCCACCGGCAAGGTGAGCAGCTGAAAGAGCACCGTAATCGCAAAAAGTGCGATCCCAAGTCTTAGAAGGGGCCCGTAAAACATCAGGCCGATAAATATCAAAAAGTACGACAGATTGGAACCCAATCCCGCCAAGGGCACCAATGCGTTTCGAAAGCGGAGCGGACCATAGGATTCTTCGTGCTGGATGGCATGTCCCACTTCGTGGGCGGCGATCCCCAAAGCGGCGATCGAAGTCGAATCGTATACGTCTTCGCTGAGCCGCAGGGTCATGGCGGACGGATCGTAGTGGTCGGTGAGATTTCCGCGGATCCGCTCGATTTTCACATCGTACATGCCATATTTTTTCAGAATGCGCTCCGCAAGGCTACGCCCCGTCAATTGGTGGCGATTATAGACCTTGGAATAGTGTTCGAAATTTTCGCGAATCTTTCCCTGGGCATACATGGCGAGCAAAAGGCCTGGCAGGATATATAGCCAATACTTCATGTCCCAATAGTAAAGTCCCATCATCAGATTTCCCCCTTCTCGGGCAAAGAGACACCGGCGAGAAACGACACAATGTCCATGCGTTTTTTACCCGGACGCTGAATTTCCTTTACGAGTAGAGACCCTTCGCGCGTTCCCAGACGCAGAAACTTTTTGCCCGCCCTAAAGATACCCGGGGCCAGATTCTCACTCTGCACTTCTGCGGCAAATATCTTAATCCGCTCGCCGCGAAATTCGAGATATGCACCGGGCATCGGAGAAAATGCCCGCACCTTGCGCTCGATCTCCTCGGCGCTCTCCCAATACACGTCGATCTGTGTCACGCAATCGTCGATTTTTTCGGCATAGGTCGCCTTTTCGTGTTCCTGCTCGCAAAACGTTACCGGCCCCTTACGAACTGCCTCGACGAAATCCGTCAACAGTTCGGCACCGAGCGACGCCAGTTCGTCGTGAATGTCGCCGAAGTCCTTCCCGTCGACGGGGGTCTTTCGCATCTCCCAAACAGGCCCGGAATCCAATCCCTCCTCGATCTGCATCAGGCTGACGCCCGTCTCGGCGTCCCCTTCGAGGATCGCCCACTGCATCGGTGCCGCGCCGCGGAATCGGGGGAGCAAGGAACTGTGAATGTTCACGGTATATTTTTTGGGAATCTCCAAAAGTTCCGCGTGTAGAATCTGTCCGTACGCCACCACGACGAAGAGATCGGCATCTTGTCTTCGTAATACGTCCAATGCCGCCTCGTCGTTACTGTTTTTCGGCTGGAATACCGGTATCCCCAATTTTCCCGCTTCTACCTTGACGGGCGTAGGACGCACTTTTTTACCGCGGCCGGTCTGTTTGTCTTCTCGGGTCACAACCATCACAACATCGGAAACCGCATGTAAGGCGCGAAGCGCCAGCACGGAAAACTCCGGCGTCCCGAAGAATACACTGCGCATTACTTCGCCTCGGCTTTCTTCTCTTCCTTGGGCTCCAGTACGTACATTTCTTCGGCGCGATCGGTAAACAAGATGCCCTCCAGATGGTCCATCTCGTGTTGCACGATCCGCGCAAGAAAGGCGTCCGCCTCGAGGGTGCGCGCTTCGCCCCGGGCGTCTTTATAGGAAACGACGATATGGGTCGCCCGCTCTACCTCGCCCGCTCGTTCGGGAACGCTCAGACAGGCTTCGATGCCCGATTCCGCGCCCGATTTTTCGACGACTTCGGGATTGATTAAGACCAGCTTATGGCCTTCGTAATCGTCGATCACAAGTAGGCGCTTTAATTTTCCGATCTGTACTGCGGCCAGTCCTACCCCTTCGGTGGCATACATGGTCTCGTACATATCTTCGATCAATGTGTGGAGCGCATCGTCAAATTGCTCGACAGCGCGGGATTTTTTGCGAAGGATGGGATCTCCGTCCGTTCGAATTTGTAATTTCGCCATAGATTTCCTTTCTGTATTTTTCAGCCGTCTATGGATATGCCGACGGCGATATTTTTCTCTGCTATATTTCTATAATAATGATTTAATACCCGTTTTAAAGCCTGCATATAGACCCGGTAGTCCTCGGGATAGATCTTTGCCGTAACGGTAAAGTGTTCGCGATTTTTGATCCGCGGCTGCTCCACCGGATCCAATACGATCGCATCCAAATGGTTGTGGCGTCCGATCGCCTCGAGGGTCCGCTTCCAATTCTCGCCATACGGCCGCAGATCTCCTTTGCCGCGTATATGGATGCGGAGCAAATGGACATAGGGCGGATAGCCGTACTGTTTGCGCGCTTGCATCTCCCGGTGGAAGAAGCGCTCGTACGCCCGATCTTTCGAAAAGACGATGCTGTAATTGTCCGGATTATAGGTCTGTATGACGACTTTTCCCGCCGCCTGTCCCCTCCCGGCACGGCCCGACACCTGCGTCAAGAGCTGAAAGGTCTTTTCCTGCGCCCGATAATCGGAAATATACAAAGAGAGATCCGCCGCTACGACGCCGACAAAGACCACGTCGGGAAAGTCGAATCCCTTGGCGAGCATCTGCGTACCCACCAGGATATCGACTTCCTTGTCTTGCATCTTCTTGTAGACCGCGGCGTAGTTTCCCTTTTGCGCCATTGTGTCCTTGTCCATGCGCAAAACGCGCGCCTTCGGAAATTTTTTGCGTATCCACTCCGATACGTGCTCCGTGCCGATCCCGAATTGTTTAAGGTAGGGGCTGCCGCATTCCGGGCAGGTCTTGGGTAAAATTTTGGTCAGGCCACAGTAATGACAGTGCAGCCGATCGGTATTTTTGTGATAGACCATGGCAATGTCGCAAGCGTCGCATTCCAATACGTAACCGCAGCTCCTGCAACTTACAAAATGGCTATACCCTCGGCGGTTGATAAAAAGAATCGCCTGTTTTTTGCGCTGAAGGGCATCCGCAATGCCCACCATCATTTCGCCGGAGAGGATCTCCACATTGCCGCGCATCAATTCTTCCCGCATATCCACCACGCGAATCGGCGCCCGCGCCGTCGAACCGGTGGCCGTCTGTACCAAACGATGCACGGTAAGGTCTTTGTCCTTTCGCGCATAGGTCTTCACCGAAGGGGTGGCGGAGCCGTAGATCACCTTAGCATGGTCGATGCGGGCGCGAATCTCCGCCACTTCCCGCACGTCGTACCGGAGCCCCTCTTGATAGTCGTAGCTCTCTTCCTGTTCTTCGTCGATACAAATATACGAAAGATGGTTTGTCGGCGCAAAGATTGCCGAACGCGCGCCCACGACGATGGTACCCGGACGCTCGCGGATGCGCAGCCAAGCCGCCGCCTTCTCTCCGGCGCTTAAGCCCGAGTGGAGCACCTCCACCTTTCCCGGAAAGCGCGCCCGAAATCGGTGTACCGTCTGGGTAGCGAGTCCGATTTCCGGCACGATGACGATCGCGTCTTTGCCGTCCTTTATCGCCTCCTGACAGAGGCGCATATACACCTCGGTCTTACCGCTTCCCGTCTCGCCGAACAATAGATGGTTTTGGCCGTGCGCCGATCGAATGGCGTCGATCGCCCGGGCCTGCTCTTCGCGGAGCACCGGTCCTTCTTCGGGGAGAGGCAGCGGAGCATTCTCCTCTTTCACCAATCCCTTTTCTTGCAATGACGTAAGGGGACTGTCGGAAAATCCCGTCTTTTCGCGGACCACCTTTTTACTAAGGGGCCCTTCGGCCAGTAAGAGTTCGTAGACACAGCGCTGTTTTTCCGGCAGATCGCCTGCTTCTGTGCGCACCGCCGCGAATACGCGCCGCTTTCTTTTTTGAACGGCACCGGTGGAGACAAATCGGGGTTTTACCGTCCCCCGGCGAATACCGGCATCGATTGCCGCCGTCTCCTTTTCGTTTAAATCCTCTAGGAATATCGCGTCTTTTTCCCCGAAAAGGGACGCGAGCGCCTCGTCTTCCTCGGCGAGATACAGAGCCTCTTTTATGGTGCCGCTCACGTATTTCGGCAAGAGGGGCTGAAAAGACTGCACATAAGAAGTCAAAAATACTTCCCGCATGCGACGCCCTAACTCTATGGCGTGACGGGAGAGAATCGACCGGTGATCCGGCACGGAAATCACCGCCTTTAAATCTTCCCCCGTCCCTTCTTCAGCCGCCAGAACCACCGCCACCTCGCGTCGATTCCCCCGTCCAAATGGCACCACCACGCGTTTACCGATCGGATCGCTTCCGTCTTGTTCCCAGCGATAGCTATACAGCTGATCGATTTGGGGCAGCGATTTTTCTATATACACATGCACAATCATACGAGCCAAACACTCCAAACAATGCAAAAAAGCTAGATCCCTCTAGCTTTCCAGTTCCTGTTCCACTTTATCCAGTATAATCTCTGCCAACGCGCTCTTGTCCATAATCGGAAGCGATTCGGCCTTTCCGTCGGAGAAAAATATTTCTACCCGATTCGTATCAGCGCGGAAACCGGCATCCTTTTCGGTGATGTTATTGGCGACGATAAAGTTGAAATTCTTTTCCTTCAATTTCTTTTCGGCGTAGGTGCGCATATTGTGGCTTTCCGCGGCGAATCCCACGATCACCCGATCGCCTTTAATGGCGCCGAAATGCTTGGCGATGTCAGGATTGGGACGTAAGGCGATGGCCATTTCTCCGCTCTCCCGCTTTTTGATCTTCTCTTCGGTATAGTGCGCCGGCTTAAAATCCGATGGAGCCGCGGCTTTGATCAACACGCGCGTGCGCGAAAATAGCGACTCGACGGCGCGAAACATTTCTTCGGTGGATTCGACCGGGATAAAGTCGACGCCCACAGGCGCCTCAAGCCGTGACGGTCCGCTGATCAAATGGACCTTTGCACCGCGGTCGGCCGCCGCCTTCGCCAGGGCGTAGCCCATCTTTCCGGAACTGTGGTTGGAGACGAAGCGCACCGGGTCGATCCTCTCTAAAGTCGGACCCGCCGTGATGGTGATCTCTACGTCCTGTAATGTTTTTTTTGTAAGGGCGCGGTCAATATAGCTGAGGATCTCTTTCGGCTCTGCCATCTTTCCCTCTCCCACGTCTTGACAGGCCAACAGGCCCGATCCGGTGGGCAGGATTTCTACGCCGCTTCGCGCACTTAAAATGGCAAGCGACTTCTGCGTCGCTTCTGCACGCAGCATACCCGTATTCATCGCGGGGGCCAACAGAATCGGAGAGCGGGCCGCAAGCGCTACGGTACTCAGCATATTGTCCGCGATCCCGTATGCGAGCTTCGCCATGGTGTTGGCAGTGGCCGGTGCGATAACGATGCAATCGGCCCATTTCGCCAAAGAGATATGTTCCACATTCATATTGGAAAGCTGGTTGAACATCTCCACATGGACCACATTGTTGCTCATAGTTTGAAAGGTCAGCGGGGTCACAAAATGTGTCGCGGCTTCGGTCATAACGACCTGAACCTCCGCGCCCGCTTTTTTAAGACGGCTTACCAAATCTACCGACTTATACGCACTGATCCCCCCGCACACGCCGAGGAGAATGCGTTTATTCTGCAGCAAGTTCCTCCTCCTCTTCGCTTTTTTCTGCTTCGAGCGCCTCGCGGCGAATCCGCTTTTCTTCGAGAATTTCTTCGTATCGTTCCTTCGTCGTAAAATCGACGGCGCCTTCCGCCACTTCCTGCATGGCGATGGATACGGGGTTTTCCAGTTCCGTATCGATCAAAGCGTCCTCTCCCGCGACGATTTCTCTGGCGCGCTTGGAGACCAAACTCGCCAAAGCGTATCGACTGGTCGTAATCTTAGAAATCTCTCCAAAAGATAGAATATTCATCGTATCGCCCTCCTCTCTACCATATCTTCTTTGATATTTTCATACCGTTTTACCCGCAGCTTCTCGGCCGCGATAATATTTTCGATATCCGAAACGGCCCTGTCCACCTCGTCGTTGACGACGAAAAAGTCGTATTCGCCGACGAAATCCAGTTCCTTAAATGCGTTGGCAAATCTCGTCTCTATGTCCTGTTCGCTTTCGGTGCCGCGTCCGATAATGCGCTGTTTTAATTCATCCATGGTCGGCGGCAGCAGGAAAATAAATACGGCTTCGTGGTATTTTTTCTTGATCTGCAAAGCGCCTTGTACGTCGATTTCTAAGAGCACGATCTCGCCTTTTTCGATTTCATCAAACACGAATTCCTTCGGCGTTCCGTAATAGTTGGTATGCACATGAGCGTATTCCAACAATTCGTCGTTTTCCACCATCTGTTCAAATTCTTCGGTGGTCTTAAAAAAATAGTTCTCTCCGTCGACTTCCGAAGGCCTCGGCTTTCTCGTCGTAACCGAGGTCGAAAACTTGACTTCGTCATTTTGTTTCATCAGCGCTTCGCTAACCGTTCCCTTTCCGCTTCCGGAAGGGCCCGATAAAACCAATAAAAAACCTTTAGACACGTAACACCAGCCTTTTTCCTCTACTCTATATTGGCGATCTGTTCTCTCATATCTTCGATCAAAGATTTGACTTCGACGATGTCGTGGAGGACGGCCACGCTTTTGGACTTGGAACTGATCGTGTTCGCCTCTCTGTGCATCTCCTGAAGAAGAAAGTCCAGCTTTCTTCCCACCGGACCGTTACCATTCATTATATCATCAAACTGATCGATATGAGAGTATAGACGTGTGATTTCTTCTTCGACAGACATCTTATCGTACAAGAGCGCAAGTTCCGTAGAAAAACGCGCGGGATCGGCCTCGAATTCGCGCATAAACGCCCGCACGCGCTCTTCGAACGCCACCCGGCGAATCTCTTTTTCCGCTTCGGACTCGCGCTCCATCTCCTCGACGATGCCCTTTAGCCTTCCGAGATCGGCCTTTATTTCGCGAAAGACATTCGCCCCTTCCGCTCGCCGCATCGAAACCAGATCCGCGATCGCCAGCGCCGCCGCTTCCTCGAATTCTTTTTCTAAAAACGTATCGGACGCGTCGAATTCCGTCTGTACGACACCGGGCTTATCGAGGATCCAGTACACGTCGACATCGTCCCCTTCTTTCGTGGCACCGGTCTTGTGCAAGAGATTTCGATAGGCTTCAAACGCCCCTTCGTCGAATGTCAATGCATCGCCGGCTACTCTCTCACAGCGGTATTGCACTTCCACATGGCCGCGCTTGATATGGCGCCGAAGGATGTTTTTCATATCGGCTTCCGCCTCGGGGATCTCCCCCAGCCCCCGAATTCGAATGTCCAAACCCTTGTGGTTTACGGATTTTATAGAAACCCGAACGGAACCGCGATCGCCATGTACCTCCGCCGTTCCGAAGCCAGTCATACTGTTCATAAAAGCCTCCTCTATGGTATTATACATAAAAGAACGGGGAGGCGACAATCGCTCCTCGAAGGAGGTTATGCAGTTTGAGTTATGACGGTATTATGACCGCAGCCGTTTCCGAAGAATTAAATACGCGATTTGCCGGCGGCAAGATCGATAAAATATACCAACCCGAGAAAGACGTATTGCTTTTTAATTTGCGGGCGGGAAAAGACCGCGGGAGCTTGTTGCTTTCCGCAGCGGCCAACAATCCCTGTGCCTACATCACAAAAAAGAAATTCAAAAATCCCCAAACGCCGCCTGCTTTTTGTATGCTTCTGCGCAAGCATTTGGAATCTTCGACCATCCTATCGATTACACAAATCGAGATGGACCGTATATTGGCTATCAAGGTCCGCGGCATCGACGAACTCTTCGATCCGGTAGAAAAAACTCTTATGATCGAGATGATGGGCCGCCACTCCAATATCATTCTATTGAATGAAAATGGTGATGTGATCGATGCCATAAAACGCATCGGCATCCATATCAGCCGGGTGCGACAAGTTCTGCCCGGAGAACCCTATTCCCTCGAAAATATTATCGACAGGGACAATCCCCTCACAGAAGATGCGATGGGTTTTGCCGAAAAATGGGCGCGGGAAGAGGCGATGTCTGCCAAAAACTTCTTGATCCGCAACTATCTCGGCATCTCGCCCTTAATCGCAAGAGAAATCTGCTATCGCGCGGGGACTTCCGAAAAGGTGCCCGTAAAAAATGTAGACCCCGATGCATTCAAACGTGCATTTTTCAGCATCGTATCCGAAGTCAAATCAAAAGATTTTAGTCCCCAAAGCGTCTCCGACGGCACTAAGGTCCTCGCGTACAGTGTCGTAAACCTTACCCAGTATCCCGAAGAGAGAAAGACCTTCTACGAAAGCCCCTCGGAACTTTTGGATACGACGTTTACCGATCGCGTCGAAGAAGACCGCGTGCGACAAAAAAGTCAGAATCTAAACCGACAGATCAAGAATCATTTGGAACGGGCGCTCCACAAGCAGGAAAAGATGGAATTCGAGCTTCGAGACGCCAAAGACCGGAAAAAGTATAAGGTCTATGCCGACGTGCTCTCATCTAATGCCTGGCAAGTGGAACGGGGGCTGCAGGAAGTCGAACTGGAAAACTTTTACGACAATATGGCGCCCCTTCGCATTCCTCTGGACCCGACCAAAGACGCTATCCAAAATGCCGCCCGCTACTATAAGCGTTATGCCAAATTAAAACACGCCGAGGCGGCATTGACCGCGCGAATCGAAAGAAATCGCAGCACCATTCGCTATCTGGATTCTATGCTTTACAACTTAGAAGATGCGGAAAATGTAGAAGAAGTCGACGGCATTCAGGAGGAGTTCCGCGAAGACTTTTTGAAGAAGAAGTACAAGGGCCACCGCGACAAGAAGAAAAAGGCCGCCAAACAGCCCGGCTACCTGCGCTTTCGCACCGGCGACGGAAAAGATGTCTATGTGGGCCGAAACAATCGACAAAATCAGGAGCTTACGCTTAAATTCGCCGCCAAAAGCGATTTATGGTTCCACGTCAAATCGGGCCCGGGCAGCCACGTGATTCTAAGGGATCCGGGAGAGAACCCATCCCCCGAGACAATCGCCGAATGTGCGATGCTCGCCGCCTATTATAGCCGCAGTCGCCATTCCGCCAATGTAGAGGTGGATTATACGCGCCGCGCCCATATCCGCCGGCATCCGTCGAATCAACCGGGATTGGTGCTGTATACGGACTTTTCTTCGGTGCGGGTTACGCCGAACAAAAAATCCGTAGAAGCGCTTCGAATGCCTGCATCCGATGCATAAACCGTTTCCAGCATACAAAGACCCCCGCTACCGAAGTAAGTTCGGCGACGAGGGTCTTTTTATTTGGATATTGGCAAGCAATCGGACTATTTGTCTTCCGATTCGCCTTTTTTCTTGTCGTTTAGGTAGCCCAAACGCTTTAGGATCAAATTATATCCGTCCGCACCGTAATGTAGGGCGCGGTTGATGCGGCTGATGGTGGCGGTAGATGCGCCGGTCTCTTGCTCGATTTTTTGGTAGGTATGGTCTTGGACCAATAGCTTGACCACTTCAAGCCGTTGAGAAATGGCTTTGAGTTCTTTTACCGTACAAATATCCTCGAAGAAACGATAGCACTCCTCTTTATTTTTCAGGGCTAAAATGGCTTCAAACAATTCGTCCATATTTTTGTCTTCGATTTTTGAAGAATAACGCATACAACCTCCTTATGACAGACCGGTGATATTCCCCTCACCGTCGATATGCATGTGATTCGCTGCAGGTACCTTGGGCAGACCCGGCATGGTCATAACCGCGCCGGTCAAGGCGACGATAAAATCGGCCCCGTTGGAAATGCGAATCTCGCGAATATGAATCGTAAACCCTTTCGGCGCGCCCAATTGGGCGGGGTCGTCGGTAAACGACGCCGGCGTCTTTGCCATGCAGATGGGCAAGTCTTTTCTGCCCAGCGCCTCGATCCGTTCGATCATTTTCCGCGCTTCCTGCGAATATACGACCTCTGCGGCTCCGTAGATTTCCTTCGAAATCGTCTCGATTTTGCTTTCGATAGAGCCGAATCGATCGTATAACGGCGTGTACGCCGAAGGCGCGTCGCATAGCGCCACAACTTTTTCTGCCAGATCCATAGCACCGGCCGAGCCGTTTTCAAATACTTCCGACAGTGATACTTCTATACCCAATTCTTCTATGCTTTCACGCAATAAAGCGATTTCCGCCTCCGTATCCGTCGGGAATCGATTTACGGCGACGACGACCGGAATGCCGAACTTCTTCATATTGTCGATATGTCTCTTGAGATTGGGAAATCCCCTTCGCAGCGCATCGAGGTTTTCTGTCCCTAAATCCTTCGCGGGGACATCGCCATTGTATTTCAGCGCGCGAACGGTGGCGACCAAGACCACGCAGTCGGGGTCGAATTCGCCCATGGGGGCCGCGATATCCAAGAATTTTTCGGCACCCAAATCCGCCCCGAATCCCGATTCTGTCACCGTGTATTCCGCGAGGCGAAGGGCGGTGTCGGTGGCGATAATAGAGTTGCAACCGTGTGCGATATTGGCAAAGGGACCGCCGTGGATGATCGCCGGCGTATTTTCGATGGTCTGCACCAGGTTGGGAAGGAGGGCGTCTTTCATCAACATGGTGACCGCTCCCTCTACCTCCAGATCCTTTACATAGACCGGTCGATCGTCGAAGCTATAGGCGACGATCATGCGGCCCACGCGCTCTTCGAAGTCCTTCAAATCGCGAGAGAGGCATAGGATCGCCATAATTTCCGATGCGACGGTGATGTCGAAGCCGTCTTCGCGCATCACGCCGTTTTTCTTCGGTCCCATGGCGACGATCACTTGGCGCAGTGCCCGGTCGTTCATATCGAGTACCCGCTTAAATGTGATATTTTTCGGATCGATCCCCAGGGCATTTCCCTGATGGATGTGGTTGTCGATGGCCGCGCTGATCAGATTGTTGGCGCTCGTGATGGCGTGAAAATCCCCGGTAAAATGGAGATTGATGTCTTCCATGGGGAGCACCTGCGCATATCCGCCGCCGGCGGCGCCGCCCTTAATACCGAAAACCGGTCCGAGGCTCGGCTCTCTCAGCGTACAAATCGCGGATTTTCCCAGCTTTTCGAGGGCCATAGAAAGACCGATATTCGTCGTCGTCTTCCCTTCCCCCGCCGGCGTCGGGTTGATCGCCGTCACGAGGATCAATTTTCCCTTTTTACGGTCCTTCAATTTCCGAAGATACGCGCGCTCGATTTTGGCCATATACCGGCCGTATGGCTTGATATCGTCCCCGGTCATGCCGAGGCGATCGGCAACTTCTTCGATTCTTCGAAGATGCGCTTCTTTTGCAATCTCTACGTCGGATTTCATTTTATCCACGCAGGTCCTCCTTTAATTTGCGGTTCATTTCGTCGACGTCCGCATGTAGCTTTTCTTTGTAGCGGAGCAATCGTTCGGTCATAGCGGGATCGCCCACCGAAAGAATTTGTGCAGCCAAAATGCCGGCATTCTTGCCCCCTTGGATCGCAACCGAAGCCACGGGCACGCCCGAAGGCATTTGCACGGTAGACAAGAGGGAATCGATGCCGCCGCCGATGGAGGTCTTGACCGGCACCCCGATCACCGGCTTGGTGGTATGCGATGCGATTACGCCGCCCAGGTGCGCGGCCTTTCCGGCGATGGAAATAAACACTTCCGCGCCCTTTTCTTCCGCGTCTTTTACATAATTTACCACTTCGTGCGGCGTTCTGTGTGCGCTGTAGACCACGACATCGTATTCGATTTCGAATTCCTTCAGCAATTCGATCACGTCGAATGCCACTTCCTTGTCACTATAACTGCCCATTACGATGGAAACTCTCATTTTGTCCTCCTTTTTTCTCTTTAACATGGTATCAATCTCGTATTTACAAGTCAATACGATAAAGAATGTCGCCGCGGCAAAAAAAGAAATCCGACCGAAGTCGGACTTCTGCTTAATATTGGCTGCTGATATAGTTGGGGCTTTCGCGGGTGATGGTGATATTGTGGGGATGATTTTCCTGCAAGGTCGCCGGGGTAATCTTGATAAATTGAGAATTGTCCTTCAATTCCTGAATATTCTTTGCGCCCACATATCCCATACCGGATTTTAGGCCGCCGATCAGTTGATAGACGACTTCGCCGACTTTTCCCTTATAGGGAACGCGGCCCTCTACGCCTTCCGGCACATATTTTTTGGTCTCGGATTGGAAATAGCGGTCGCTGGATCCGCTGCTCATGGCGCCGAGGGATCCCATACCGCGATAGGTCTTATAGCGACGACCTTCGACATAGATCTCTTCGCCGGGACTTTCTTCGGTGCCTGCAAAAAGAGAGCCCATCATAACCACATCGGAGCCGGCGGCAATGGCTTTGGTGACATCGCCCGAGAATTTGATCCCGCCGTCGCCGATAATGGGGATATTGTGCTCGCGACCCGCTTCGGAGCAGTTTAAGATCGCCGTAACTTGAGGCACGCCGATCCCGGTTACCACGCGGGTGGTACAGATCGATCCCGGCCCGATGCCCACCTTTACGCAATCCGCACCGGCGTCGATCAAATCGATGGTTCCGCGATAGGTGGCGACATTGCCCGCGACGAGTTGGAGGTCGGGGAAAGATTTTTTAATATTTCGAATGGTTTCCAATACGCCCTTGGATTGGCCATGCGCCGTGTCGATGACGAACAGGTCCGCACCGGCGGCGCGAAGGATTTCTACCCGCTCGTAGACGTCTTGGGTAACGCCGATGGCGGCCCCGACCAAAAGACGCCCGCCTTCGTCCCTCGCGGAATTGGGATATTGGATCGCCTTTTCGATGTCCTTAATCGTGATCAGACCCTTGAGATAGTGATCGTCGTCGATTAAGGGCAATTTTTCGATTTTGTATTTTTTCATAACTTGCAGGGCTTCGTCCATGGTGATGCCCTCGCGACCGGTGATGAGATTTTCACTCGTCATGACATCGGCGATCTTTTGCCCCAAATCGTCTTCAAACCGAATGTCCCGATTGGTAATGATCCCTTCCAAAATGCCGTCTTTTGTGACGATGGGCACGCCGCTGATGCGGTAATGGCGCATCAGATCCGTCGCATCTTTGACGGGGTGGTCTTTGGAGAGGGAGAAGGGATCGGTGATGACGCCGTGTTCGCTACGCTTTACGCGATCGACTTCCTTCGCCTGGGCTTCCTTGGACATATTTTTGTGAATAATCCCTATTCCGCCTTCTCGCGCCATGGCGATCGCCATTTGGGATTCGGTAACCGTGTCCATTCCCGCACTCATAATCGGAATGTTCAGGTGAATTTTTTCCGTGATCTGGGTTCCGAGGTCCACCTCATTGGGCAATACTTCGGAATAACCGGGCATCAACAGAACGTCGTCGAAGGTAAGGCCTTCTCCAAAAAATTTCATCAATATCCTCCTCGCGTTAGTTTCGTTCCTCAACGATAGAACTTTATTCTAGCAAACTCCAACCCGCCGATCAAGTGGCGGCAGGTACATGCTTCGGCGTCAGCTTAATCACTTCGACGTCTTTGGGAACTTCGGCGCGAATGCGGCCGTTTTCACCGACGGTAAGAAGAATGTCTTCGTCGCGGATGGCTTCTAGCAAGTTCTTCTCGCCGTAGATTTCCACCTTGATCGTCTCGGGAATGCGGAAGTCGGCGGGCGATATACCGGAATCCTTCTCGCCGGCGATGTCTTTCGTCGAGATATCCAGCGACTTGGTCGCACTCTCCTTTTTCATATAGCGCAGCAAGGTGGTTTCGTCGGGATTTACCAAGCGAACCCCCTCGGGGAGCCGGAGATTTACGGGCATGGTGTATACATTCATCAGCTCTTTGACATCGACCGGTTCGGTAAGAACTGAACCGACATTGTCGATGACATTGCCGTCTCCGGAAATGGTGACGTTCTGCGGCGTAAGAATCGCCCGCTCTTCGGAAAATCCCGCCGCATCCGCATTGGTGTACTGCACTTCGATGGGCACGGTGACCGCCTTGGTAATGATCGCCTGGGAACTAATGCTCTTGGGTTCAAATTCCAGGCCCCGTATGGGGTTCCGGTTTTGGTCCAATGCGACCAAATCCACCGATGCGAGCACCGACTCGGTGGCTCCGTTTAAGGGCACGTACCCGCGAATAAACCGCACCTTATCGAGATAGGTCTTGGGTCCCTTCACCTTGACCTCTTCTTGCCCGGCGGTGATGTTTTCCAGCACATAGCCGTCTTTGGGCTTGCCGGTGGATGTAATTTCGACAGGCATCACCTTCGAGATGATCTCGTCGGCCGCGATGCTGATCGCCTTGGGACTGGACTTTTCTACCGAGACCGTATCGTCGGCGATGCGCAAATGAATGGGCAGGCGTTGGGAACCCGGCGCCACTTCGCCCAAATCCACATAGGCGGAGATATCCCCTTCCTGCAGGTCGACGATGGCACTACGGTTGCCGATCACCTGTACGTCTACGGTAAACTTTTCGTCCTTCAACAGTTCCAGCCCGGCATCTCGCATAATCGACTGATTGCGCAGCTCTACCTCTACGCCGGAAAAATCCTTGGTGATCTTGGGATCTACCTCGGTAATGACGTAGTACCACAATAATATCGCGATGACGACAGAGAGAACTTTGGTCAGCGTATCTCGGTATTTCGTAATGAAATTCAGATATTTTTCGCGCATATCTACTCCTCAACTTCCGTTTTGCTCGGATAATAGATACTGTTCAGCTGCTGCTCTAGATTGGCGATATCCAAATGCCGACTCAAAGTGCCGTGTTCGGCCACCGAGACCGACCCCGTCTCTTCGCTGACGACGATGGCGAAGGCGTCGCTTTTTTCGCTGATGCCGATGGCGGCGCGGTGCCGCGTGCCCAGTTCTTTGCTGAGCCCCTTTTCTTCGGTAAGCGGCAAAAAACAGGCGGCGGATACGATGGTATCCCCTTTAATAATCACCGCTCCGTCGTGCAGCGGCGTATTCGGTATAAAAATATTGATCAACAGCGCCGATGTAAGTTCTCCGTACACGCGCGTACCGGTCTCGACGATTTCGTTCAGCCCGGTTTGCCGTTCAATCACCAAGAGCGCGCCGATCTTCTGCCTGGAAAGGGAAGCCACGGCGCTCACCAACTCGTCGACCGATGAGTGGTCGCGAGTGGTTGTGAACAAAAACCCCTTGCGGATAGAACTGCTTCTTCCGATAAATTCCAATCCGCGGCGCAATTCCGGCTGGAATACGATAAACAGGCCCAAAAATCCCAGCGTCAGCATATTTTTCAGCAGATAATTTATCGTATAGATTTGGAGCACTTCGCTTACTTTTGTGAGGATTAAGAGGACGATAATCCCCTTACTCAACTGCTCCGCGCGCGTGCCCCTGAGAAGCTTGAAGAGCCAATAGACGATAATGGCCACCACGGCGATATCGATAATGTCTTGAATTCGTAAAATCGAAAAGGATTCAGCGATCCATTTCATGGCGATGTTGCCTCCTGAAAATGTAGGTCACGGCCGAGGACACGAGAATAAACAGGCCGATCGCAATGCAGATGTCGCCGATGCTGATCACCCGCGGCGATGTGATCGGCGATGCAAACGGAATGCGGTCGTCTAAGAACGAAAGGCGCGTAGCGCCGTCCGCGAGTGCGTGGGTAAGCACCTTATTCGCCTCCAAAAGGCCCAAGGCGCGCTCGTCGTTCGCAGCGATCAGTGCCGTCCTCTCTACGGGCATATGGCCGTTTAAAAGGATGATCAGCCCGTTTAAGAGAAATCCCGTACCAACGATCTTATAGCCCATATGCTTGCCCCAGAAAAAGCCCGCCGCCATCACAAAAAGGCTCAATGCGTGCAAAAACCCGAAGGTCTCTCGAGTGATTCCCCACCCGGGCAAGACGTACAGAGAAAGCAAAAACAACAGCGCCCCCGCCGCAGCTACGGCGAGATTTCGAAAACCCGGCGGCGACAAGAAGGTCCGATTCCGCCAAGCCAATAGCAATCCGCCTACGACGGCGAGTGTAATTGCTTCAGAAATCATGTTTCACCTATAAAAAAATGCGCTCTCTACAGAAAGCGCACTCAGTTCCAGATTATTCTTCGCTATGATCTTCCGAGGCTTCCAGTTCGTCGAAGTTGATAAGATCTCCAATGGCCATGGAGAAGTTTTCTTCTTCCGGTTTACTTTCCGCTTGCGGACGGTCTTTGCGACGGGGCTTTTGATCTCTCTTGGGTCTTTGGCCGCCTGCGGGTTCGTCTTCGCCACCCGGTTGCAATGCCTTCATAGACAGGGAGATCTTCTTGTCGTCGTAGTTGATGTCGGTAACGCGGACTTCGATTTCTTGTCCGATTTCCAAGACGTCGGAGGGTTTTTCCACGTGTTGTCTGGAGATTTGAGACACGTGCAGCAAACCGTCTACGCCGGATTCGAGTCGAACGAACGCGCCAAAGTCGAGAATGTTGACGACGGTACCCTTCACGTCGTCGCCGACGCTTACGGTTTCGATAAACTCATCCCAGGGCTTTTTGGTGGTTTGTTTCAGACCCAAGGCAATGCGGTTTTTCTCTTCGTCGATCTTGAGGACCAAAACCTTTACCTTTTCTCCGGGGCTGACCACGTCGCTGGGGTGCTTGACGCGGTTCCAGGAAAGTTCGGAGATGTGAATCAAACCGTCTACGCCGCCGACGTCGACGAATGCGCCGAAGTTGGTCAGTCTTTGGACGGTACCTTCGATAAATTCGCCTTCTTCCAAAGTGCTGTAAACTTCCTTGCGCTTTTCTTCGATTTCCTTTGCTTCGACGTTTTTACGGGAAAGGACGAATTTTCTTCTGCCCTTGTCGAAATCGATGATTTCGCATTCCAAATCCTGATCTACATACTTGCTGAGATCTCTTTGGAAGCGAACCGATGCGTGAGATGCGGGAATAAAACCGTTCAGTCCGTCGACTTCGCAGGTGAGTCCGCCCTTGACGACGTTGGTAACGTGCGCCGTAACGATCTCACCGTTTTCGAATTTTTCTTCCATTTCGTCCCATACCTTCATGTTTTCCACACGCTTATAGGACAAAACTACATTACCGTCTCCATCGTCCATTTTCATAACATAAACCTGAATTTCGTCTCCTTGTTGGAAGAGCTCTTCGGGTTTCACATTGGGATCGTTGGACAATTCATCTCTGGAGATAATGCCGTCCGCACGGTAACCGATGTTGACCATGACTTCGTTGTCGGTTACGTAGAGGACTTCTCCATCGACGATCTCGCCGCGACGTACGCGCGTAAAGGAGTTCTCGATGGCCTCCATCATTTCATTGTTCATTTCATCCCTGCTAAAGTTATCCATTCTACTAACAGCCTCCTTGATTACCGAATCCGGAGTGGATGCCCCGGCGGTAATACCAATTTTATTAAATTTTTTAAATGGACGTAGATCGAGTTGATTTATGGTTTGAATGTGATAGACATTTTTACAATGTTCGGCCGCAATTTTTGCAAGCTTTATCGTATTCGCACTATTCTTACCACCTATAACGAGCATACAATCCACATTTTTAGCCAAATTCCGACACGCCTTTTGGCGGTCGTTTGTGGCTTCACATATGGTATTATACCTTAAAATCTCGCCTGTGAAAACACCTTTTAGGCGATCTTCCACCATATCTACGTTTTTTCGGGGGTTTGTCGTCTGAGAAATCAGCGCGATCTTACTTTTTCCCTCGAGGGGCAGCGCATCCACCTCTTCCGGCTTTGTAACGACATAGATCTCTTCGCCGTAACTTACGATGCCCTGAATCTCGGGATGATTGGGATCGCCCACCAAGACCACCGGAATCGACGACTCTTGTATATCTTCCGCTATGCGGTAGATCCGCGCCACAAAGGGACAGGTCGTATCGACCACTTCGTTTCCCCTTTCGACGAGCTGCGCTTTCAGTTCCTTCGGGATGCCGTGGCTTCTGGTGATCACCGTCGCATTTTCGGGCAAGCGCTCGGTGTCGATCTCCTCGACCCCTGCGTCGCGTAGTTTTTCGTTGACGGCGGCATTGTGAACCAGCTCGCCCAAGATCTTTACATTCTCGTATTCCCGAGCGGTCTCAAAGGCGAGATTTACAGCGCGCTTTACGCCGCCGCAAAAACCGTAAGACTCACTCAGCAAGATTTCCAATATAACTTCCTCCTTCGTAGATGGTGTGCAACAAGGCACGTCCCATGCGTTCGTATTCTTCGTCGGTCAATTTCTTTTTTTCGAAAACCACGGGATCGCGAAATACAAAGACCTGCCGGCGAAAGGGCTTGTACGCATCCCGGATATAGATCGGCAGGATTTCCGTTCCGGTGCGGGAAGCCAATAGCACGGTTCCTTTCTTTCCGGCGCCGTAATTCGCCTCTTTTACCCGTGTCCCCTCCGGAAAGATCCCCAGCACATTTCCCTCTTTGAGTATGCGCATGGCGCGCATGACGCTCTTGGCGTCGTTGTTTTCTCTGTCGACGGGAATTGCGCCGACGCCGTTTAAGATGGCCCTTAAAATCGGATTGTCGAACAGTTCCCTCTTTGCCATCCAATGGATCTGCCGGGGAAAGAGGATCGATAGAATCAAGGGATCCAAATAGCTTTTATGGTTCGCGACGACGATATAGGCTCCGTCTTCCAGTTTCGGAAAATTTTCTACACGATAGGGGTAGATCAGCTTTAAAAAAAAGCCGACGACGTATTTGACGAAATTATAAAACATCCGCATCCTCCGCATAGGTCGCCATTCGCTCTACGACCTCTTCGGGCGAAAGCGAAGTGGAATCGACGAGAATCGCATCCTCCGCCTGTACCAAGGGCGCCACGGCGCGCGCCGAATCTTGAAGATCTCTGTTGTGCAGGTCCGCGCGAATTTTTTCCATAGAAACCGATTCCCCCGATTCCTTGCGCTGCAGATACCTGCGTCTTGCGCGTTCTTCTTCGGTCGCCGTCAAAAAGAACTTGAGTTCGGCATCCGGAAGCACGACCGTTCCGATATCCCTGCCTTCCATAACCGTACCGCCGCGATTCGCCAAACGGCGCTGCAGCGCCAACAGATACGCGCGCACTTCCGGCTCTTTCGACAGCGTGGAGGTAAGCGATGAGATGCGCTCGGTTCGAATCTCATCGCCGACGGCGCGTCCGTCGACGTACGCGCTTCCCGCGCGGTAGTCGATTTCGTGTTCCTCAAGGACTTGGATCAGTGCCTCGATATCCTCCGTCGTATGCGCCCGATCGGCGATATAGGCGATGGAGCGGTAGAGCGATCCGGTGTCGATATATTCGTAGCCCAGGCGCGCCGCCAGCGCCTTGGCGATGGCGCTTTTGCCCGCGCCCGAAGGTCCGTCTATGGCAATGTTGATCTTCATTTATACCTCCTGTGCTGCGCTCGTTCCCGCGAGATGGCCCGTCGAAAACGCGATCTGTAGATTGTACCCGCCGGTGGGGCCGTCGACATCCAACAACTCGCCGGCAAAATACAATCCCCGGTGGCGTTTGGATTCCATTGTCGACGGATCGACCTCCCGTACCTCTACGCCCCCGGTGGTCACGATCCCCGTATCGGCATCGAATAGGCCGCGGTATTCCAGTGGATATGCCTTCAAGAAATGGAGGATCCGCGCGCGCATTTCTCTTGTAATTTGATGCGACGGTAAGTGGCGATCGATACCGGTATGTGCAAGCATCGGATCCACCAGCGCCTTGGGCAGCATGGTGGCAAGGAGCGTCGCCGCCTCCTTATTCGGTGCCCCCGCGATCTCTCGGAGTATGCGCGCATCTAAAGTCTGCTCGGAAAGCGACGGTTTCAGATCAAAATACAGACGCACCCCAGGCAACCGGTTGATTTTGGACGAGAGGCTTAGGACAATCGGCCCGCTGATGCCGTAATGGGTAAACAGCATTTCCCCGAATTCTTCAAATATACGCCCCTCCGCCTCGGCATAAAGCCGCACGTTTTTTAGCGACAAACCCGTGAGCGATTCGCGATCGGCATGTTCGGTTCGCAGGCCCACCAGGCCCGGCAACGGGGCGATCACACTGTGGCCGAGCTTTTTTGCAAATTCGTAGCCGTCGCCTCTGGACCCCGTCTTGGGATAGGTCATGCCGCCGGTGGCGAGGATCACTTTATCGGCAGAGATTGCGCCTTGCTCGGTCTGAACGATAAATTTTGGGCCGTCGGGCTGTATATCTGTGACGGCACAGTGGAGCCGTACTTCCACCGAGCGCTTCTCTATTTCCCGCTCTAGACAGCGAATGATATCCGACGATTTGTCGGATACGGGAAAAACGCGTTCGCCCCTTTCCACTTTAAGCGGCACCTTTCTTTCGGTAAAAAAACTCTGTAGCGCATATGTAGAAAAGCCGTAATACGACGAATACATAAAAGACGCGTTTCTGTGCAATCGCTCAAAAAATAGCGCATCCGCACAGTCGTTGCACAGATTGCAACGGCCTTTCCCCGTAATAAACAGCTTCTTTCCTACCTTCTCATTTCGATCCAATAAGAGCACCGGTTCACGGCCCGATGCGGCGATGGCGGCCATCATCCCAGCGGGACCCGCTCCTACGACGACGATCACATTAATACCTCTCGATCAAAATCCACTGCGGCGGGTCGTTTGCCTGATTGGGAAAGCCCACGCAGCTGATGTGAAATTTCTGTTGGGAAAGACCGCGCAAAAACGCGTAGGTTCCCTCGTATTCTCTCTTCCCCTCTTCGTGTCCGGGGTATACGCAAAGACTGATGATGGCCTTCGGCTTCATCTTTTTCGTCACGACGGATAGGGCGCGCTTCGTGCTTTTCCACATCGTGGTGATCGCCTTGTCGCCGCCAGGCAGATACCCCAAATTCATGACAAATACATCGATATCTTCGATCTGCAAATGCGCCTCGATCTGCGCGTGAGAATCCAAGATCAATTCCGCATTCAAAATCCCCGCCTTCTCCAATCTGTCGGCGGTTTTCTCGAGCGCCTGCTCTTGGATGTCGAAGGCGAAGACTTTTTTTGCCCGCGCCGCGCAAAAGACGGTATCTTTTCCGTTTCCGGCGGTAAGGTCCGCCACAATATGCTCGGGTCGCAAAAACGTCTCGAGAAAAAAATGGGACCACGCCACCGCGCCCGAAGGAACTAGCGCCATGCTTTCAGCTTCTCCACTTCATGCCGCTTTAAGGGCCGGTATTCTCCCTTGCCCAAGCGCCCCAAACGCAAGGGCCCGAATTCTGTGCGCTCCAGGGTGACGACTTCCGCACCCACCGCTTCAAACATGCGGCGAATTTGGCGGTTTCTTCCCTCGGAGATGGTGACCTTCAGCCGCGTCTTTTCGCCACGATCTTCCAAAATGACGAATTCTGCCGGCGCGGTCGGTCCGTCGGAAAGCGTAACGCCCGCAGAAAGGGTATGCGCCGTCTTTTCGTCGATCTTTCCCCGCACGGTAACCAAATAGGTCTTTTTGATGCCGTATTTCGGGTGCAAAAGACGCTGGGTCAAGGTGCCGTCGTCGGTTAAGAGCAACAATCCCGAGGAGTCCATGTCTAAGCGGCCGACGGGATACAAACGCGCATTGCCGAATCCTTCTACAATATCCAATACGGTCTTTCTTCCTTTGTTGTCCTTAACGGTCGAAACCACACCGCGGGGTTTGTTGAGCAGCACATAGGTATGGGCACTCGGCAAAAATATGCGCTTTCCGTCTATCCGCACAATATCGCCCGGCTCCACTTGGTGGCCTTGGGTGTCGACAATCGTTCCGTTGACGCTGACCCTGCCCGCCGCGATGATTTCCTCGCAATTTCTGCGACTGTCCACGCCGGCATAGGCCATAAACTTCTGTAATCTCATACTTCCCCCAGGAAATTCTGTTCTTCTGTGCCTTCTTTCGGCAGATCTTCCAAACTCTCGAGGCCGAATTTTTTCAGAAAAAACTCGGTGGTGCCGTACACATTGGGCCTGCCGACGATCTCTCGCTTTCCCAGTATCCGCACCAGATCCGCCTCCTGCAAGTTCTTCAGCACCTGATCGCAGCGAACGCCGCGAATCTCCTCGATCTCAGCCTTTAAGACGGGTTGGCGATAGGCGACGATCGAAAGCGTCTCGAGCGCCGCATTGGTGAGGTGTTTTTCTCGCGTCTTTTGCGCGTAATCGGAGATCTCCGAAAACAGTTGCGGCTTTGTGGAGAGCTGGTAGCTATTTTCGGTACGAACCAGACGCAGTCCGCTTTCTTCTGCTTCCAACTCTCGCGCGTATTCGCCGAGAAGGGACCGAACTTCCTCTTTTCTTAAAGAAAGCGCATCGGCCATCTCGCCTTCGGTCAGAGGATCGCCCCAGGCGAACAGCAAGGCCTCCAGTCTCGCCTTAGGATGCATGTTCTGTCTCCTTTCGCATAAGAATAATGTCGCGACCCGCCTGCGTGCATACGATCTTTTGGTTTTTGATCAATTCTAACATCGTCAGAAAAATTGTCACCACTTCGATCCTCGACTGTGCATCTTCTACCATATCGAAAAATCGCGGTTCTTGCCACTTTCGGAACGCTTCGGCGATCTTATGGCGCGCCTGGCGAAAGCTATACTCCGCCGCCGGAATCTTCTCCAGGGCGTTTTGGGCGCGTTCGTGCACCCGAAATCGGCGCATCACTTCTCGATACGCGACCATCAGCTTGTCGCTGCTTTCGTCCTTTAAGAGATTCTTGGAATCGAAGCGCGAAAAGTCCGCCTGCTTACGGTATATCGCACCGCTTTCCGCCTCCGCCATTCGCCCGAGCACTTCCGCCTGTGCCTTTACCTTCTGATACTCCACGATCCTCTCCGCCAGCTCTTTTCTCGGGTCTTCTTCCTCCTCTTCCGCTTCGTTCGGGGCGACGCGCTTGGGAAGGAGCATGCGACTTTTGATCGCAAGCAAATAGCTAGCCATGGCGAGAAAATCGGCGACCGACTCCATATCCAAGCCGTCCATGCCGTCGATATACGCCATAAAATCGTCGACCAGAATATGGATTTGAATGTCATAAATGTTCATCTCGCGATTACGAATCAGCTCGATCAAAACTTCCATGGGCCCCGAAAAGGAGCCGTACTCAATACAAAAAGACACTGCCGATACTCTCCCCGAAGCGGAGAAATACATCCATTAAGGCGTAAATAATGGGCCCGATGACGCGAGAGATCACGCCAGTGATGACCCCGACAAAGAGCAAAATATAGAAGTATCGCTCGTAGCGGTAAAAGGCGTATTCCATATCCCGCGGCAAAAGCGACGCCAAAACTTTGGATCCGTCTAGGGGCGGGAGGGGCACCAGATTGAATACGCCGAGCATGGTGTTGTACCACAGGGAATGGAAGAAGAAATTGCTGATCGCATACCCCGCACGGGACGTCCACCACAAAAATACGGCACTGATCAAGGCAAAGACAAAGTTTACGCCGACCCCCGCCAAAGAGACCAGGATCATGCCCTGTCTGCGGTTTTTGTATCGGGAAGGATTGATGGGGACCGCCTTTGCCCAGCCGAAGCGAAACACGATCATAAACAATAGGCCCATGGGGTCGATGTGATCGAGCGGGTTCAGACTCAACCGGCCGTCGCGTTTTGCCGTCTCATCTCCCAAGAGATAAGACACATACCCGTGTCCCACCTCGTGGCCGACGATGGCGATGACGAGGGCGGGAATCGACCAAATCCAAACACTAATGTCCATATACGACCTCGTCGATAATCAAAGGCAGCGCTTTCGACTTCTCCTCGCCGATCCGCACCGTCTTCAAATACCTCTGTTCGATGGCCTTCATATCGACGCCCGGCTTTCCGTATAAGACGGCGAGCACATCGCCTTCTCGTACGGCATCGCCGACCTTCTTCGTAAGATATATGCCGCTTCCGAGATCCAGCGCATCTTCCATGGTGATTCTGCCTGCGCCCAAATCCCGGGAGAGGATCCCGATTTCCGAGGCCGGAAGCGCCTGAATATACCCCGCACGGTCCGATACCACCTCGAGCGTTTCTTGGGCCCGGGGCAAGATCGAAAAATCTTCGACCACGCGGCCGTCGCCTCCCTGATTTTCCACGAAATCGCGGAATTTTTGAAGCGCCGTGCCGTCGTGCAGCAGGCTTTCGAGCCGTGCACGGATCTTCGCCTCTTCTCCGCCTTCGGCGAGGAGAATCAGTTTGGTGGCGAGATGCAGGCAAAGCTCTGTTAGATCTTCTGGCCCTTCGCCCCGCAAGGTCTCTATGGCTTCTCGGATTTCGATGCCGTTTCCTACGGCACGGCCCAAGGGCTCTTCCATGCGCGTGAGTACGGCGATGGTCTTTCGGCCGAAGTTCTCGCCGATATCTACGAGTACATCGGCGAGGGCATGCGCCTCTTTTTCGTCCTTCATAAAGGCGCCGTCGCCAACCTTGACGTCCAAAAGCAGGCAGTCACCGAGGATCGCGAGCTTCTTACTCATAATGCTCGATGCGATAAGAGGGATTGCATCGACCGTGCCCGTCGCATCGCGCAGGGCATAGAGCTTCTTGTCCGCCGGGGTGATATTCGCCGTCTGCCCTGCCACGGCGATGCCCGCTGTGTTGGTGGCTTCGATAATGCCTTCGACGGAAAGATTCACCGAAAACCCGGGAATGGCCTCGAGCTTATCCAACGTCCCGCCGGTATGGCCGAGCCCCCTGCCGCTCATCTTGCCGAAGGGCAGGCCGTAGGCGGAAAGGAGCGGGCCGATAATCAACGTCGTCGTATCCCCTACCCCGCCGGTGGAGTGCTTGTCGAGTACGGGGCCTTCGATCGCGTTTAGATCCACCGTATCGCCGGAGTCGATCATGGAACGGGTCAGCGAAAACGTCTCGCGGCGGTCCATTCCCTGAAAGTAGATCGCCATCAAAAGCGCGCTCATCTGATAGTCTTTGACCGCGCCGTCTACATAGTCTTCGATCGTCTTTCGAATCTCTTCGTCGGTAAGGCGCACGCCGTGTTTTTTCTTTTCAATTACATCCAATATACTCATTTATAACTCCTCGATCGCCATGGTTACCAATTTCTTAAAATCGTCTGCGACCCGGGCAGATACCTCGATCACCTCTTCGTGCTCCAAGGGTTGATCCAAAATACCCGCCGCCATATTGGTGATGCAGGAAATCCCCATTACCCGTACGCCTCTGTGCCGGGCGATAATCACTTCCGGCACCGTGCTCATGCCCACGGCGTCGGCGCCGAGTAAGCGCGCCATGCGGACTTCCGCCGGCGTCTCGTAACTGGGTCCGGTCATATAGAGATACACCCCGTTTTGATGGGCGATGCCTTCGCGCGTCGCGATGGTATCAACCAAATCCGCAAGTTTTGTATCGTAGGCGCAGGACATATCGGGGAAGCGCTCGCCCTTGCCGTCATTGGGGCCGATCAACGGATTCATTCCGTTAAAATTGATGTGATCGCGTATAATCATCAAGTCGCCGGGGGAAAAGTCTTCGTTGACCCCGCCGGCGGCATTGGTAACGATCAGCGCCTCCACGCCGAGCTCGCATAGGATCTTGGTGGGAAACACCACCTCTTTGATATCGACGCCCTCATAAAAGTGAATGCGCCCTTTCATGGCGACGATCTCTTTTCCACAGAGGGTGCCGAAAATCAACTCGCCCGAATGCCCTTGTACCGTCGATTCCGTAAAGCCCGAAATCTCGCCATAGGGAATGCGGACCGCATCCTCGAGCGTATCGGCGAAATCCCCCAAACCGCTTCCCAAAATTATCCCGATCTGCGGGTTTGTGTCGGTTTTCGAACGGATATATTCAATCGTTTTTTGCATGTTTTTCTCTCATTTCCTTTACAAAACAGATGCCGATCACGGTTTTTGCGTCTATAATCTCTCCCAATTTGATTTTTCGCATGGCTTCGTCGAGATCCAGATATACCACTTCCAGGTCTTCGGTCTCGTCTAGGTGCATTTCACCTTGCTTCGGATTTTCACAGTAAAAAATGTGGATCTTTTCATTGGTAAATCCGGGAGAGGTGTAGGCCTCCAGCAAAAACTCCGCAGAGTCGGCGATTAAGCCCGTCTCTTCCGAAAGCTCGCGAATCGCCGCGTCCATAGGGTTTTCGTTGTGACCGATCAAGCCCGCGGGCAATTCCAGCAATTCTTTTTTTACGGCGATCCGGTACTGTTTTACGAAGGGGATCTTTTCGTCTTCGCAGAGCGCCACCATACAGGCGCCGCCGGCGTGCTCTACGATCTCGCGCTTGCCGTAACGCTGCCCTTCCAATTCTACCGTACTGCACCGAAGGGTTACGACTTTGCCTTCGTAAATTTTTTCTGTCCGTATGACTCGTTCTTCGGAAATCATTGCTCCTCCTTTATACGGGCTTCCATCATTTCGCGGGCCGTTTCTCTAGTCTGCATCGTATCTTCGCCGCTGATCATCATCGCCAGGGCGCCAATGCGTTCTTTATAATCCAAGCTCTCTACGACCGAAACCGTCCGGCCGTCTTCTGTAATTTTTCGGATGCGGTATTGATTGTCCGCACCGGCCACGACCTGCGGTAAGTGACTGACGACGATAAGCTGTCGTTTCTTCGCCAATTCGGCCATCTTTTTCGACACGACTTTTGCGGTCTTACCGCTCATGCCGGTGTCGATCTCGTCGAGTATCAAGATTTCCCTTTCGTCCATATCCGTAAAAATACCCACAAAAGCCAACAAAATCCGACTCATTTCGCCGCCGGATGCGATATCCGCCAGCGGCTCCATGGACTCGCCTTCGTTGGTGGCGGCCATAAACCGTATGCCGTCCAGACCCGTAGTCGAGAGCTCTGTCTCGAAAAAATCGATCCGAAATTTTGCCCCGCGAATATCGAGATCGGCCATTTCTTCTTCCATCCGCGCCTCCACCACTTTTGCCATCTTTAAGCGTCGTGCGCGGAGTTGTTTCGAAATTTTTACCGCTTCCTCTTTTAGGGCTTCGGCTTCTTTCATCCTATTTTCTCGCAATTCGTCGTAGGCGTCGAGCTCTTGCATGCGTTTTTTGCTCTGTGCCAGAAAGGCGAATATCTCTTCGATGGAGTTGCCGTATTTGCGCTTGGCGCGGTTGATCTCGTCGAGCCGATTTCTGAGTTCTTCCAGACGCTCGGGATCCTCTTCCGCTTGGCCTTCGGCGTCCCGGACGCGGGCGGCGATGTCCTGAAAGCCGTAGCGGATATCGTCGAATTCCCCTTGCAGGTCGCCATAGCGCTCGTCGTATTCCCGCACGCGTTCCAGCCCTGCGCCAAAGCGATCCATCAGATCGCGAATGCCGCCGTCTTCATAGGCCAAGGCGCGCATTTCGGCAAAAGAATCTGCGATCAAAGAACTATTGCTCTGCGCGCGAAATTCCGCTTCCAATTCCTCGTCTTCGTTCTCTTCGAGAGCGAGATCCGAGATCTCGGTGATTTGATAGCGCAAGAGATCTTTCTCGCGTGCGAGCGTCGCGGGGTCCTTCTCTCCCTCCTTGAGCGATGTTTCGAGCGTTTTGAACTTCGCCAAGACCTCCGATAAAAGGCGCAGGTCCCGGGCCTGCTCGCCGCCGCAGAACTTGTCCAGGACTTCCAGTTGGTAGCGCGGCTTAAACAGTAGTCCCGTCTCGCCCTGAAAGGAAGAGAAGGCGATGGTCGCACCGAATTCCCGAAGGACCGCATTGGTGACGACTTTCCCGTTGATCTCCGAGATCGAAGGGCGATCTTCGTAAAGGGTACGCTCGACGATAATGACGTCTTCGAAGGGAATATGCGAGGCACGCAAAAAATTCAGCGCCTTCTCGTTTTTCGTAAAAAAAACGCCCTGAATCGAAGCCGAATCGGCACCCGTTCGAATCATATGCTTTTGTGCCCGGCCGCCGAGCAATAGGCCGACGGCATCCATAATAATCGACTTTCCCGCCCCCGTCTCGCCGGTAAGAACCGAAAATCCTTCTTGAAATTCGATGCGGGAATGTTCGATAATGGCAAAATTGTCGATCTGAAGACGCAGAAACATCAGCGAAATTCCTCCCGAGATGCACGTATCACCGAATCGATATCTGCCGCCGTCTCGGCGCGCGGATCGGCGGATAGGAGCATTAAAAACTCCGTATTGCCCGACGAACCCTGAATCGGTGAATGGGTCAGACTCTCTATATACATACCACAGTCAGAAACCAATTGAACGATTTTTTCCAATACCTCGCGATGTACTTTCGGATCGGTAACAATGCCGCCTTTTCCGACCTTTTCCTTCCCCGCCTCGAATTGCGGCTTGATCAAGGCGGCGATTTTGGCATCTTCTTTTAAGAAAAGCACGGCACGCGGCAAAACCAGTTCCAACGAGATAAAAGACACGTCGATGCTCACAAAATCGACGGCATCGGGAACGGCTTCTTTCGGCAAATGGCGGATATTGGTGCGTTCCATCACCACGACCCGCGGGTCGGTGCGCAGTTGATAGTCCAGCTGATTATAACCCACGTCCACCGCATAGACCTTTTTTGCCCCGTTTTGCAACATGCAATCGGTAAAGCCGCCGGTCGAGGAGCCGATGTCCATGCACACCTTTCCGTTCAAATCGATGCGATGCATCTGTATGATCTTTTCGAGCTTGAAGCCGCCGCGCGATACGTATTTTAAGCTGTGGCCCTTCACCCGAATCTCTTCCGATACATCGATCATCTGGCCCGGCTTTTCGATGCGCTCCGTTCCGATAAAGACTTCGCCGGCCATAATCATTTTCTTCGCCTTTTCCCGGGAAGGCGCGAGGTTTTTGTTGTGCAGGAGTACGTCCGCTCGCTCTTTCATATTCTCACCTCTTGCGATTCAAGATCTTCTCGATCAGCGCCTCCGTTCGGGCAAACGCGCCCAATGTGCGCAAGGTCTCTAAACAATCGGCGGTGTATCGCTCCGCTTTTTCCGTAAAATAGGACCGATCCGCCTCTACGCCGTCTTCTTCCAAATCGAAGAGATCGTCTTGAAATTGATAGCTGAGCCCCAAGGTCTCTCCCACGTGAAACAGCCTATCGCAAAACGCCTCCTCGCGCTCGGCCAAGGCACCCGCCATGGCAAAGCAGGCGCCCAGAAGCGCGCCGGTTTTTTTGCGGTAGATCAATTCGTCGCCGGAAGACGCGCCGATGCGTATATCCAGAATTTGCCCGTCCACCATCCCCGTGGTGCCAGCTGCGCGAAACAGATACCGCATGGCCAGAAGGCCGCCCCGCGGTTCGATCGAAGCGCCCTCGGCTGCGAGTTCCGCCGCCTGGTTCAAAAGGCCGTCCCCCGCCAAAATCGCGATCGCCTCGGAAAACTGCCGGTGGTTGGACGGGCGTCCCCGCCGAAAATCGTCGTCGTCCATGGCGGGCAAATCGTCGTGGATCAGGCTATAGGTGTGGATCGATTCCATGGCGGCGGCAAAATAAAAATCGGCCGCGCCGATATATCCCAAATCCTCGAGCACCGTAAAAAAGAGCATCGGCCGCACGCGCTTGCCGCCTCCGAAGAGGGAGTATAGCATCGCCTCTTTCAATTCTTCGCCCGCAATCGGAAGCGAAGCGTAATAGGACTTCAGCCGTTCGTCGAAATTCATTCTAGCGCCTCCCCCTTTTCTTCGAGTCCGTCTTCGGTCAGAATCCGTACCTTTTGTTCCAGTTTCGATAGCTCTTCGTCCAGCGCGCGGTATAGGGCTATCCCTTCCTCATAGAGCTGCACCATTTCCTCCAAACTGAGGTCCTCGTTTTCCATGGTCTCTACGATGGTTGCCAGGCGATCCGATTTTTCTTTATAGTTCATCGTCATTCCTTTCGATTTCCGTTATCTCCGCCGCGACCGATCCGTCTCTAAACGCGATCGTCAAGCGATCTCCGAGACGTAGTTGCGCCGCCGAATCCGCCACCCGTCCGCCGACATACACCCGCGGACCGGTCCTCTGTCTGCCCAAGACGCCGATCCGCGTCTGCATCAGGTCGAGATGCTTGCGTTCTCGCAGGCAGCTGCTTCGGAGCGCGACAGACAGCGCCTTTCTATGTGCCGAGAAGCCTCCTCGCTCTTCGGCTATGTAGCGGTCCATTCGACGGGGATCCAGCGAGCGTCTCAGGTTTTTTAAGCCCTCGCGCCGTAAACCCAGCGCATACGCCACTTCGCCGGTCATGCGCTCTTTCAGCCGCGCGATATGCAGCTTTTTGTTTTCTACGGCGGCGGGCGAGACAATATGCTCCAGACGGTGGCGCAGAGCGTCGGATTCCGCGCGCATTCGGTCTATGCGTCCCTCCGCCAGGCGCTCTATGCGCAAAAGATATGCCCGCGCCCGCTGAAGAATCAGATCCCGATCCTCTACGATCAGCTCGGCGGCATGGGTGGGCGTCGCAGCCCGAAGATCTGCCACAAAATCGCTGAGTGTCGTGTCTACCTCGTGTCCCACCGCCGAGACCACCGGGTGCACGCGCTGTGCCAGGGTGCGAATCAGCGCTTCGTCGTTAAAGCAGAACAAATCTTCCATCGAACCGCCGCCCCGCGTAAGGACGATAACGTCGACATCATCCCTTTGGTCGAGCCGCAAAAACGCCGCGGCGATTTCCGCGCCGGCGTCTTTTCCCTGTACGCGTGTCGGGGAAAGGAGGACGGAAACGGCGGGGTTTCGCTTGCGCGCCACCTCCAAAAAATCGTGCTGTGCTGCGCCGGCAGTGCTCGTGACGACGCCGACGGTCCGAATGTTTTCGGGAAGCGGCTTCTTTTTATCCATATCAAATAGACCTTCTCTCTCGAGAAGGTCTCGACGTTGTAAAAACAATTTATAGAGCGCACCCTCGCCCGAAAATTCGATCTCTTTCGCCAAAAACTGCAATCGACCTGCCGGCGCGTAGATGTCCAGCCTGCCGATCACCTCGATATCGAATCCGGTCTGTAAGGGAGAAGAAAGCCGTTCGGCATCGTCTCGAAAAAGGACACAGTTGAGGCGCGCGTCGCGGTCTTTTATGGTGAAATACACATGGCCGCTATGCGCCGTCGTTACCTCTGCCACTTCTCCCCGCACACATACCTTTCGGAGGATATAATCCGATTGGTAGAGTTTTTTGGTGTACTCCAACAGTTCGCCGACTCCGATGGGTTTCATGCTTTGCCTTCTCGTACCACGGAGCCCAAGATCCCGTTGATAAATCGGGCGCTGTCTTCGGTGCTGTAAATTTTTGCGATGTTTACGGCTTCGTTGATCGAGATCGCCGGGTCGATATCATCTTGGTAGAGGATCTCGAATACCGCGACGCGCAAAATCGAAAGATCCACCGTCGCCAATCTGGACAGCGTCCATTCCCTGAGATTTTCGGCAATGCGCCCGTCGATTTCGTCCTTGTGGTCGAGATAGATCGCCACCGCCTCGCGCATATATTCGACTTCGTCTTCGTTAAAAGGTAGCGTCGTGCTCTTATCGCGCAGGCGCTGTGCTTTTTCTGAAAACAAGAGGGAATACAAGAGATCCGCTTCTTCTTCGTCTCGTTCCACGGCGAAAAAATATTCCGCCACGTCGGCGGAAAATTCTCCCCGGTTTTCCATGGCAAAGAATATCTGTACCAAACCGATTCGCACAAGTCTTCTGCTGACGGTGAAGTTACCGGCCATCAGACGGTTTCTCCTTCTTGGCGTATGCGTACGCCGTGTACGTGCACATTGACCGCCGTAATATCCAGATCGGTCATATTTTCCAGGCTTTCTTTAACGGCATCCTGTACTTCTTCGGCGATTTCTACGACATTCTTTCCGTATTCTACGACGATCGAAATATCCACTGCGCTTTTCTCTTCATCGGCAAATACTTTCGTCTTGCCCACGGTTCTGCCGCTCAGAAGATCTCCGATATTTTCCCGTGTCGATGTAAAGCTGTTGTATACGCCGTCGACGCGGGTGGCCGCCTCTTGTGCAATCCTCGTAATGACATCCTCGGCGATCTTCACATTGGTGCTTCCCGCCGGGTCAACAAAATATTTTTCTACCATATTTGCCTCCTATTGCATCATTATACCATAAAGCGCGGGCGGAAAAATCGAACGATTCCCATAAAAATAGAGAGCCGTGCTCTCTATTTTAGCAATTTTTTTAAGAAGCTCTTTCGGTGCAGCGCAGACGGCCCCATCGATAGAATCGCCTCTCTGTGGAACTTTGTCCCGTAGCCCTTGTGTTTTTTAATGCCGTAGCCGGGAAAACTCGCATCCCAGTCGAGGCATAGGCGATCTCGATATTCTTTGGCGAGGATCGACGCCGCGGCGACGGCATAGGAAAGACTGTCGCCGCGAATCAGCGCCGTCTGCGGATAGGGCATGTCGATGGTCTCGGCGTCGACGAGAAACAAGACCTTCTGATCGCGCCCCAAGACATCGAGCATATTTTCCACCGCTTCTTTCATGGCGCGTCGCGTCGCCTGTTTGATATTGATCGCATCGATGGTATCCGCGTTCTCCCTTCCGATGCCGTAGGCGATATTCGCGGAAAGGATCTCTGCTTCCAGTGCGGCGCGCCGCTTCGGAGACAGCTTCTTGGAATCCGATATCCCTTCGATCGCAGCATCCGCCGGCATAACGACACAGGCGGCCACCACATCGCCGAATAGACAACCGCGCCCGACCTCGTCTACCCCCGCGATATAGTCGTAGCCTTCTTCGAGGCGGCTGAGATCATAAGCTAGACCGGTCATCGCCATGCTCCAGTGTGATTCGTCCCCAGACGCCGTTGCGGAACTCGTCCAATAGAATCCGGGAGACCTTTGTATAATCGATCAAGCCGCCCCGCAAGAGGGCGCCGCGCTTCTTTCCCACCGCGTCCATAATCTCCACGGGATCGCTAAGATCCTCAGAAAGCCCATAGCGGCCGCGCAAGTGTTCCGGAAACGACGCCACCGCCTCTTTAACCAGTTCAAAGGCGAGCGTCTCGGTATCGACGATCTCTTCTTTGATGGAGCCGGTAAAGGCAAGATGCCGACCGCGTATGGGCGGATCCAATTTGGGCCATAAGACCCCCGGGGTATCCAACATATCGAAATTCGGGTTGTGGCGAATCCACTGATTGCTCTTGGTGATGCCCGGACGATTCCCGATGGCGGCGGATTTTTTGCCGGCGATTTGATTGATAAAGGTGGATTTTCCCACATTGGGAATGCCGGTGACCATCACTTTGATTTTGCGTTTTTGCATGCCCTTCGCCGCTTCCTTGGCGCGCATTTTGGATACGCTCTTTTCCAGCGCCGCCGTCAGATCGGCAATTGCGGGCTTTTTGGACGCGGTCCAGGCGAGCGCCCACTTTCCTTCCTCCGAACGGATTTGGCGAATCCAGGCCTCTGTGGCCGAGGGATTCGCCAAGTCCGACTTATTTAAGAGATAGACCGTTGGCAAGTCGCCGAGAATTTCACCCAAGAGCGGATTGTAGCTGCTCTCGGGAATGCGGGCATCCAGTAAGACCACGGCGGTATCGACCATAGACTTCATTTTCTTTAGGGACTCGATGGTCTTTTTCATATGGCCCGGATACCAATTTATATTCATAATAGACTCCTGTTTCTAAGGACTTCGTCCACTTTTCGAAATGCGCCGTATTCTTCCGGCGGTATATCGCAGACCATATTGGCCGCCTCTTTGACCGCATCGGGTGCGGAATCCATGGCAATGCCGATGGCCGCCCCTTCAATCATGGCAATATCGTTGGTGTCGTCTCCGACGGCGAGGATATTTTGCGGCGTAAGGCCCGAATAAATCGCATACGAAGACAGACCCCGCCACTTATTGGTGCTGATGCCGATGCACTCAAACAGCGACAGTTTGGGATCGTAACTCTTTAGGAGATGGCTGATCAGGCCGCTATTTTTGATGGCATCGACTTCAATCAGACGATAGTAATCCGCGGGGGTAGTAAAGCCCGCAATGGCGAGGATATCTTCTTTCGCCGCCTCCTCCGGTTCCATTCTGCGATATAGATTTTCGTACATCTGGACATAGATGGATTCCCGTTCGGTCATATCGTGCAGGGTTACGAGATCGTAGCCGTCGTCGTAGCGGTCCACGTGAAGGATGGGATGGATGTTCACTTTCTCCATCTCTTCGATCACGGTCTTCGCGAGCGCCCTCGGGAATACGTGTTTATAAACCGTCTCCTCGGAATCCTTATAGCGAATCAGATTGCCGTTATTGGAGATGATGGGAATGTTCAGCTGTAAGGGCTCGAGTTCCCGCTTTAGGGAACGATACGGTCTGCCGCTGCAAATTACCGTGCCGATGCCCTGTTGCAACCATCTTCGGATGTAGTTTTCCATGGTGGCGTCAAATTTTTGGCCCCTGCCCGCCACAGTTCCGTCGAAATCCAAAGCAATTAATCGAATCATATTCTCCTCGAAAAAATGAGCGACTGCTAGAGTCGCTCGATCCTAAAATTTTAATTCCTTACGGGTATATACGACACTGCCCAAAAGCCACAAAATCACGGCGAGAACGAGGTCGATGGCGATGCCCAACCACTGAAAGCCCGCCCCGGTGGCCATGGCCAGGGGATTGAACACGGTAAAGGGAAAATAGCCCGCGATGGTCGCGGCGCCACTGCCCAATGCGATCAATACCGCCCATACGATAAACAGCAGTATGATCAAGAGAAGAGAGCCGCCTTCCGCGTGCGAGGAGCGAGAAGACAGGGCGGAATAGAAAAATCCCAGGCTCAAAAATATAAAACCCAACAACAGCAGACAGATAAAGATCTGCAAAAGCACCAATGCCAAGGCGCGCAGGTCGTGAATGCCGAACAGATAGGCGGCCACAAAGCTCACCGCGAGAACCGCGACGAGCACCAGACCGTAAAGCAACAAATCGGCGCTGAACTTTCCGCTGTAAATCTCCATACGGGAGACGGGATTGGCGTAGAGATATTCGATGGTACCTGCGCTCTGCTCCTTAGAAAGGCTTCTCGCACCCAACTGTACGCCAAAAATGGCAAAGAGAATGCCCAGGTATTGGAACATAAAGGGCAGATACTCCGTAAATTTATCGAACTGCACATCGTAACCCATGCCCAAAACCATGCGAAAGCGTTCGGAAAATCCTTCGCGGAATCCGTTCGCCAACGAAAGCATATTGTCATCCTGCAGGAGCGGGAAAAATGCCAGCATCAATACGGCTAAAATCCCCAGAACGAAGAACCAGGAAATGGCCTTAGCGCGATTGCTCTTTAACTCAAGACCGAATACCATTATTCTTCCTCCTTTCCGATGTCAAAATTGTACTTGGACGGATTGATCCTGCCGTAATCGTCGGCGGGACGGATCTTTTCCGTATCCTCGGGCGCTTCGACTTCGATGGCGCCGTCCGCCGCCTCGCCTTCCTCCGGCGCCGGCAAAGTGCCTTCGTCCGGCGTCTTTTGGAGCGCGATCGGCTCGTCGGATTGCGTTTCGATAGGCGTCACCTCTTCGGCCGGATCGAGCGCATCCCTCGGCGCTGCCGGGGCGTACGGTGCGGTGATCGCATCGTCGCCGCGTTCGGCGATCTCGAGCTCGTCCTTATCGTAGGCGAGGATCGTATCCTCTTCCCCTTCTGTCGAAACGCCGGCGACATTGGCCCGGTCGAAGGTGACCGTCGTATCCGGCGCATAGGATGCGCTCGTGCCGTCATAGCCCGATTCGAAAGCGTCGATCTTGTTTTCGAGCAGGGCGTCTTCCAAGATATAATTTTTTACCTTTTCTTGGTGCAGCACCGTCGTCAAAGTCGGCAAATAGCCGTCGTAGAAGAACTCTACATTCCCCGCTTCGTCGCGGATTAAGCGCGCGCCGATCTCTTCAAAGGCGCGTACAGAAATCACTTCGTCGAAAATGCGGAGCACCTTGTCGTTGGTATACTTTTCCTTTAAGTACTCCATGCCCACGATCCTGCCGTCGGCAAGATAGGCGCCACGGTCGCCGTAGCGCTGCCCTACGGAAAGATTGTCGGTAAGCAACAAGACCGAAAGGCCTTCCGCTTGCTGCAGTCGCTTCAGATGAGTAAACAATTTCTCGATCATCGGCGGACTGAGGTCCTTGGTCGGATCGTCGATCACGATCAGCTTCGGTTTCGGAATCAGAGCGTTGATAATGGCAACGCGTTTGCGCTGAGAATCCGTCAAGTCGACGAATTTATGCCGATTGTCCAATTCGAAATAATCCATTAACGATTGAATCTCGTCGGTATTTTTTAAACCGTGAAAACCCAAGGTGGTCTTAAAAATCGCCATCGGCTTCAGGTTATCGTAAATCCAAACATCTTCCGGTACATATCCCGTAAATTCTTTTACGGACCGATCTTCTTTTTGGGCGTCCATGTCAAAAATGGATACGCTGCCCGCGGTCGGTTTTAAGAACTTAAAGAGAATCCGAGCCAAAGTGGTCTTACCGGAATCTTTTAAGCCCATTAAAGAAAAAATTTCTCCGTCGAAAACCTCTAAATTTACACCGTCTAAAACTACATTTTTTCGATATTTTTTAGAGAGTTCCCGCACTACTATAGCACTCATGATTCACCTCGCTTTACTTTACCATTATACATGATCGCCTGATAAAATGGAATCTATGGACGAAAACGCCCCGTAAAACTATGATATAATAGCCGGGAAATCGTAAAGGGGAGAGTTTATGAAATTAGGAATTATCGGACTGCCCAATGTCGGCAAGTCCACATTATTTAACGCCATTACACAGGCCGGTGCCGAAGCCGCCAATTATCCCTTCGCCACCATCGAGCCCAATGTGGGCATGGTCACGGTCAAGGACCCGCGCCTCAGCGTACTGAGCGAAATGAGCCATTCTGAGCGCATCGTCTATGCCACCATCGAATTCGCCGATATCGCGGGACTCGTCAAGGGCGCGAGCAAGGGCGAGGGTCTCGGCAACCAGTTTCTTTCTCATATCCGAGAAGTCGACGCATTGATCCACGTCGTCCGCTGCTTCGAAGATTCAAACATCATCCACGTAGACGGCGGTATCGATCCCCTTCGAGACATCGAGACGATCACATTGGAGCTGATCTTCTCGGACCTCGAAGTGCTGGAAAAACGCCTGGAGAAAGTCAAAAAACAGTTAAAAGGCGATAAGAGCCTCCTGCCGGAAAAAGAGCTGATCGAACGCATCCTCGACGCATTACACGCAGAGAAACCGGCGAGATCTTTGGACTATACCGAAGACGAGCGAAAGCTCTTGTCCTCGTTCAGCTTACTGACCATGAAACCCGTTATCTACGCCGCCAATGTCTCCGAAGAAGACGTGGCAGACGGCAATCGCTATGTCGATTCGGTGCGCGCGTATGCCGACGCCGAAGGAGACGAAACCATTGTCATCTCCGCGGCCATCGAGGAGGAAATCGCGGCTTTGGACGAGGAAAGCAAACCGGAATTTCTCAAGGCGCTGGGGCTTCGCGACTCCGGACTCGATCGACTCGTCAAGGCTTCCTATAGCCTACTGGGGCTGATCAGCTTTTTGACCACCGGCGAAATGGAATCCCGCGCCTGGACCGTCAAGGCGGGTTCTAAGGCCCCGGAGGCTGCCGGAAAAATCCACAGCGACATACAGCGCGGCTTTATAAAGGCCGACACCATCGCCTATGAAGACCTCGTCGAAGCGGGGTCCGTCGCCAAAGCGCGCGACAAGGGACTGATCCGCAGCGAAGGCAAGGACTATGTAATCCAAGACGGCGACGTCGTCAATTTTAAGTTCAATGTGTAAATACAAAAACGGCTATACCCGCATCGTGCGGTGTATAGCCGTTTTTTATTGTATGGATTAGGATTCTCTTCGTCGGCGCTCGTCTTGCGGACGCGGTGCGGGATAGCGATCTTTGTTGTAGATGCCGATGCACAGGGCGCACAGAAGCGAGCAAATGCCTGCGGTGATGCAAACCAAAGAGATAAAAATATTGTTTAAACTCGCGCGCTCAAACAGTCGATTCAGGACCATGATCAGAGAAAACATGCCGACAAAGACCAGCACGAGACCGGGAATGTAGCGCAGGAATTTCATGCGTTTTCCCATCATATTCATGATAAAGGTAATGATCAACGCCACGACGACGGCGATCAAGAGTATGCCGATATACTGCAGGTTTCCGTTTAAGCTGTTTGAAATTTTTTGTACCATTGCTTCCTCCTACTTGCCGGGATTGCTGGAATAGTATTTCTTCTCTGGCACGGCGCCGTCCAGCAGATCCTCGACCTGTCGATCGTCCAAGCCCTTTTTGGTCTTTACCAGCTGCATCAAATTGCCGTACAGGTCGATATAGGCTATGTCTTCTTTTTCCCGAAATACGGTGAACAAGAGCGTTTCCCCGTCGTATACGTCGATGACGAACAGTTTTTCGGCGGTGATCCCCACCTGTTCTTTCGTCATATTATATCGCAATTTCATAAAATAGTCAGTGCTGCCTTTTCGCACCGTATAGCTCGGATAGTCGGTCCTTTGATCGTGAAACAACGCGACATTCGAGGAAAAAAACGCGTCCGAGCCGACAATGGCGGCCGGATCTTTGGAGTCATCCGCCAAATACTGGACATTGGTGACGATCCAGCGGCCCTGCAGCGGCGCGCGATTCATTTCGGGTTTTTCTATGGTCTGGTAATTCTCTTCTTTGGCGGGGCTGCAGGCGACGAGAAACAACAATAGGAATACCCAGAATTTCTTCATCCTTGCACCTCTTTTTCCAGGGGAATGCGTACGCGTATGGTGGTTCCCGTCCCTTTTTCCGACGTGATGCGGATTTCTCCGTCGTGGAGTTTGATAATTTCTTCGGCGATGGAAAGGCCCAAGCCGGAATGGGAATTGGAGTGTTTGCCCTTGTAGAACTTCTCTTTGGCGAGCTTTAATTCCTCTTCGTCCATGCCGACGCCGTTGTCCGAGACGAGCATCTCATAATACGGAAAGTTTTTGCGCGCCTCGAGCACGACCCAACCGCCGGCCTCTGTAAATTTGATCGCATTGTCGATCAGATTGATCAGCACCTGACGCAATCGGTCCTCGTCGCCGGTTACGACGACGACTTCGTCGTTGATCTCATCCATCAGGCGAATCTCTTCGTTGACCGCCCGGGGCTTCATCTGCCGAAGCACTTCGGTACAGGTGGAGGTGATGTCGAATTGGTCTTTTTTAAGCGTAATGCGACCGGAAATATAGCGCGAAAAATCCAGGAGCTCTTCGACCATTTTCGACAGCCGATCCGCCTCCCCCTCGATGATTTCGAGCCCTTCTTTTAGTACGACCTCGTCGGTCTTTTCCGCGTCTTCAAGGATCGCCGCCCAGCCTTTGATCGAAGTCAGGGGCGTACGCAGCTCGTGGGATATAGAGGAGATAAAGTCGTTTTTGACCTGCTCCTTTCGCAGAATCTCCGCCGCCAGGGTATTGATCGAGCGCGCCAAGCGCCCCAATTCGTCGTCCCGATCGATCTCGATCCGCTTTTTATACTGTCCGTCTGCGAGTTGAATGGCGATGGACTGGATTTCTTCGATGGGTTGAGTAATGGTCTTGGCGAGCAGGCGGCTGATCAAGGTCGCGATCGCCGCGACGATGGCGGTCAAGAGCAAAAGGTAGCGGCTGAGCTTTAAGACGGATCGCTGCGCCGGTCCCAAGGAAGAGGTAAAGCGCAAGACGCCGAGTACCTTCCCGTCATCGGAAACGAGCGGGCGGGAGACGGACATCACCGAGGTGTCGGAGAAGGGGACTTTGCCGATGCGCACACCCTTCTTCCCCTTTTGCGCCGTCTGCACGTCGGTGTATTCCCGTACGGGGTCGTTGATCCCGCCGATGGAGTCATATATTAGCCCGCCGTCTGCATCGACCAATTGCACCTGGCCTTCAAATTGATTGAACAACATTTCATAGTCCCGCTCGATCAACTTTTCGGGGGTCATATTTTTGAAATATTTCGAATAGGTATACATCGAGCTGTTGAGTTGTTGATCCAAAAAATATTTTAATCCGTTATAGGTGTACTGGCGAAATCCAAATATCAACGCCAAATCCAACAGCGTGACCGTAAGGAGCACCAAGAGCACGAAATTTCGCGTCATGGTCTTTCGAATGGAATGTTTCATTGCTCCTCTTCAAAACTCTTCCAGCGGTAACCGACCCCCCAGACGGTCTCGATATAGCGTGGGTGTGCCGCATCGTCTTCGATTTTTGAGCGGAGGCGGCGGATGTTCACATCGACGATTTTGCTGTCGCCCAAAAATTCCTCGCCCCACACCGCATTTAAGATTTCGTCGCGGCTTAAGGCACGATTTACATTGTTCATAAAGAGCTTTACGATTTCGTGTTCCGTCGGCGTGAGCTCGATTTCCGTCTTGTCGCGATAAAATTTATGTCCGTAGACGTCGACGCGAAAGATTCCGCTTTCGATAAAGCGCTCTTCCTTTTCGTCGACGGCATCGCCGATAAGGCGGCGTTCCAAGCTCTTTATGCGGAGCGTAAGCTCGGTGGGGTTAAAGGGCTTGGTCAAATAGTCGTCGGTGCCGCTTTGCAGGCCCATGATCTTGTCGTAGTCCTCTGCTTTTGCGGTCAACATAATGATTCCCAGATTGGGAAAGGATTTGCGGAGCCGGTCGCAGACCTCAAAGCCGTCGATCCCCGGAAGCATAATATCCAAGAGCACGATATCGGGCTTTTCTTGCTCTGCAATCTCTAAGCCGTCTTCGCCGCTTGCCGCTTCGAAGACCGTATAGTCTTCCCGTTCCAAATTGATTTTAATAAATTTGCGGATAGAGGTCTCGTCCTCCACCAACAAAATTTTGGTCATATTCTACCCCCTTTATTCGAAAAATGCGGATACCTTCTCGTACATATAGTCGTACAGCGCCGGATACCGCTTAATGGGCTCCATGCGAACGAGTACATCTTCCATCTTGACGGCGTGTTCGTTCCAGGAATTTCCGCCGGTGGCGACATTTAAAAGGATCGGCTGCATGCGGTCCATCGCCAAGGCGAAATGGGACTCGGGCGTCTCTTGGGCTTCGAATTCGTCCCAAAGCGCCCGCGTCTTGCGCGCCGACGCCTCCGGCAAGATGCCGAATAGGCTGTCCGCCGCGCGAATTTCCCGCTCCAATTTCGACTTGTTGCCCTCGGCATCGTAGGCGAAGGTGTCTCCCGCCTCGATCTCCACCACATCGTGGTATAGGAGCAATAGGAGCACGCGCTCAAAATCCACGTCTTCCGGCGCAAAGTCGCGCAAAATGTGCGCCATGGCGGCGATGTGAAAGCTGTGTTCCGCGTCGTTTTCGTAGCGCGCCTCGTGCAAGAGTTTCGTGCGGCGATAGACGTTTTTCATCCGTTCCAGCGTATATATAAATTCGATCTTCTCTTCTAACTGTGTATCTTTCATTCTCTACACGGCGAAATAAAAATCGCCCTCTCCCTTTCTTTCCTTATAGCGCTGTAGATCTTCGGGGGCGTAGATGCCCAAATCGGTGACGATGCCCGTTACTGCCTCCGGCGGCGTGATGTCAAAAGCCGGGTACCATCCCTTTACCCCGTCGAGCGTATGCTTTATGCCGTGGCAGCTTAGGCTCTCTTCGGGATCGCGCATCTCGATCGTCACCGCATCGGCATTTTCAATGTCCATATCGGGAATGCCCGTCGCATAATAGGGCACGCCGAAGCGCTTTGCCACGATGGCGATCTGGTGGGTGCCCACCTTGTTTACGATGCTGCCGTCCATACAGATGGAATCGGCGGCCGAGGTGAAGATATCGACGCCGACATTTTCCATATAGGCGCAGACCATATTGTCGGTAATGACCGTAACGTCGATGCCCATGTCCTGAAGCACCGAAGCGGTAAACCGCGCACCCTGCAAAAAGGGGCGAGTTTCGGGGCAGACAAACGAGATGTCCTTTCCGCGCTTTCGAATCTCGCGCGCCAACATGCCGATAATCGTCTCGCCGAAGCACTGGGTCATCACCGTACCCGTATCCGGCATCACCTCCATAAAATGCTTCGCCACCGTATGAATGGCGTCGTAGCGCTGTTTCATGGATCGAATGCCGTAGTCACGAATCTTTAGATCCAAATCGGGATCGTCGATCGCCGCCTCGGCGATGGCGAGGGCCCCTTGGGTCACCTGCGCCATGCGATTGGCGGTGGTGGGACGGGCGTTGGAAATGGTATACGCCGCCTCCCGCAAATAGGAAAGACGCTCTTCGCCCCGCAAAGTACGGGATTCGTACGCCGCAAGCGCCATCCCCATTGCCGCCGCCGTATAGGGCCCGGCGGATTGGGTCACCATATTTCTGAGGGCGTCGCGCACTTCGATATGGTCGCGGCACGCCACATATTCTACGCGGATCGGATAAATTCTTCGGTCCAATATATAGACACAGCCCTGTTCGTACCGGGCGACGTGATCCGCCTGTAACATATATGCCAAATCTTGGTCAAATTGCATAATAACCCCCTCTATATATTATAATAGTAACATATTCAGGAAAAGGAAACGAGGTTATCATGCACTATGGAATTATCGGAGGAACGGGATTTGAAGCGCCGTTTTCTCCCGCAAGAGAAGAAATTATGACCACGCCCTACGGCGAGGCGAAGTTAATGTATCCCGAAGACAAACCCTATGTTTTTGTCTCGCGCCACGGCACCGGTCACAATATCCCGCCCCATGTCGTCCCCTATAAGGCGAATATCTGGGCGCTTCACGAAATCGGCGTCACCGAAGTCTACGGGATCAGCGCCGTCGGCAGTTTGAAGAAGAAATATGCCCCCAACGACGTCGTGCTGACGGACGATTTTTTGGACTTTACCAAGACCCGGCCTTCAACCTTCTACGACGGCACGGAGACGGTGGCGAAACACATCGCCATGGATGCGCCCTACGACGAAGAACTCAATCGCCTCTTCGAGGAAGCCTATGGAGAAAAGTTGCCCCGCGGCATCTATGTCACCACCGAGGGGCCGCGCTTTGAAAGCCGGGCGGAAATTCGATTCTACGCTTCCATCGGCGGAGACGTGGTGGGTATGACAAATGTGCCCGAAGTGGTGCTCGCCAAGGAGATGGGGATGTATTATGCGAACATCTGCCACGTCGTAAACTACTGCACCGGCGTCGCCGAAAGTTTGGAGATCCTCCCTTCGGCCCGGATTCGAGAAAAAATCGTCGCGGCGGTGGATGCGGTCTTTACAAAAAAGACAGAGCCCCGCGCGGCAAAAATCGATCTGCTTTGATGCAAAAAGGACCCGGAATCAATGTTCCGAGTCCTTTTCTTTGTCGGCGACGTAGACACTGTCCTCGCCGTCCTGTTCTTTTAAGTGCACGATAATCTTTTCCGATTGGGAAGTGGGTACATTTTTTCCGATAAAATCGCCGCGAATGGGAAGCTCTCTGTGCCCCCTGTCGATCAAACCCACCAGTTGCACCGAACGCGGCCGGTCCTTCACCATCAGGGCGTCCATGGCGGCGCGAACGGTCCTGCCCGTAAACAACACGTCGTCGACGAGGACCACGCGCTTTCCGTCGATCTTTCCCATAAATTCCATGGGCAAAAATTCCGCATCCCGCCGGTCGTCCCGAAAGAAGGAGGCGTTCAGCGCATAGACGGGGACGTCTTTTCCCTCGATTTCTCGAATGGCTTTTTGCAATCGTTCGGCGAGATATACGCCGCGGGTTACGATTCCCATCAATACGATGTCCTCGATGCCCTTATTTCTTTCGATGATTTCATTGGCGATGCGGGCGATGGCGCGGCGAATGGCGATCTCATCTAAAATCCTGTGCATCGTTCACCTCCGTGTTTGCGAAAATAGGCGATAAATCTGCGCGGTAACTTCGAGCGTCCGTCGATGCGTGCTTGCGTAATCGGATGTGTAAAAGACAGCCGGTAACTATGGAGCATCAATTTTCCCTTGCGATCCGCGTGGATGCCGTAAATCGGATCGCCCACCACGGGGTGTCCGATATGGCGCATATGCACGCGAATCTGATGGGTTCTTCCGGTGTAAATCCGCACGCGAAGCAAGGTCGCTTCCCCAAAGGCGCGTACGGGCGTATAGGCGGTAAGCGCCTCTTTAGAGGGATAGACATCACAGGCCATCCTCGTCCTCTGTGCGGGATCGCGCCCTATCGGCGCATCGATGCGGCCCGGTTCGCGGATGTTGCCGCGACAGAGGGCGTAGTATTCCTTTCGGATCTTTCGCGCAGAAAACAGTTCCACCAGGCCGGTATAGGCGCGATCGGTTTTTGCGATCGCCATAATGCCCGATGTGTCTTTGTCCAGCCGATGTACGATGCCCGGTCGTAGGGGGTCCGACCCCTCCGCCAGCGAAGAAAATCGCCAAAGGAGATGATGCACCAATGTGTCTTCTTCTCGTGCCGCCCCGGGGTGAACGACCATGCCGTAGGGTTTTTCCACCAGCGCGAGATCGTCGTCTTCATAGAGAACGCGAACGCCGAGATCCTTTCCTTCCAAGCGATAGGGCGCCGCTTCTTCATAGGAGATACATTCTCCCGCCGACAGGGTATACCCCGCCTTTTTCTGCACGCCGTCGACCAAAATACGGCCTTCCAGGATGGCGTTTTTAATCTGCGAGCGATTTAACGAGAGAATCCCCGTGAGGTATTTATCCAGCCGACTGCCGCCCTCCGATACATATATGGTCTCAGACATGGCGCTTCGGCTCCCGATCCATCTTAAAGATTTGCACCATCAACAGCACGGTACCGATTACGATCATGGTATCCGCCAAATTGAAGACCGCAAAGTCGTGGCCGAAAAAGCGAAATGACAAAAAATCCACCACATAGTGGAGGCGCAACCGGTCGATAAAATTGCCCACGGCACCGGAGAGGATCAGCACCAAGGCGATGCGGCCCATGCCGCGTATCCCCTCGTTTTTTCCATAGATGGCATAGAGCAAAAAGCCGATCACCAAAAGCGTAACCACGATAAATAGCGGCCTGCCGTCCTGCAAGATGCCGAAGGCGGCGCCGCGGTTTTCCACATAGAGCAGCCGGAAAAATCCGGGAATGATCTCTACCGAACCGGCATCTTTCAAAAAATTGAGTACCAGCCATTTGCTGATCTGATCGGCTGCTATCAATAGCAATATAACAATCGTAACCATATACACCTAACTTTCCTGCAGCGTGCCGTATTCGAACCGGACCTTGCCCTTTTTCGTCTGTCGAAATTCCTCGCCGATCTTCGCCCGCCCGAAGCCCCGCACCGAGAGCAATTCGCCGCCGTGGATCTCCCAATGGGTCTTTCGAATGGGCTGAAAGTCGACCTTCACGAGCCCTTTTGCGATACGACTTTTCACCTCGTCGCGAGAGAGTTTTGTGATCGCCCGCACCACGGCATCCAATCGGGGCGACTGCACCACCGCAGAAGAGGCGCGCCACTTCTTTTCTTCGATCGGCAGCGTCTCGAGGGGAACCTCTTCGACTTGAATCCTTTGATTCCCGATCTCTCTCCAGTGCACGAGAAGAAAATTCGCGATCTCTCTTTTGACCACCACATAGCTCGCATCGTTCGGCACAATATCGCCGATCTTTGCCCGTTCGATCCCAAGCCCCAACAGAGAACCCAGAATATCTCGATGCGCGGGGATCGGTCCGGACACCGACGCCTTGAGGACGCTGACGGCATCCTCTGCCGGCGCGGGGTACGGGCAAAATAGGACGACTTTTCGCTCCCTCTCTCCCGCCGGCACAAATTGTGCTTCGACCTCGGGAAAATGGGGCAGAAGATCGCGGACGAGTCTTTGTTCGTATGGATCTAAAAAATCACTATCTGTCGCCGTAAAATTCCTCGAAGCGATCTCCGGCAAATCGAGTATATGACGCAGCATAGTGATTTTCTCAGTTTCCTGAATATGTTGTAATAATTCGTCTTTGTCGGTCATTCTTACCAGGGGAAGATTCCGGAATTTTGCAGTTCTTCCTTCAGGCCGTCGATGGCAATATTGTTCGGGGCGAGAATAAAAATGTCCTTGTTGACCTTTTGAATCTTGCCTTCGATGGCGTACAAAGCGCCGTTAACGAAGTCGAATATTTCTCGTTTGACTTCCAGATCCAGTTGTTCGAAGTTCAAGACGACGGCTTTGTTTTCCTTCAGATCGTCTACGATCTTGGGAGATTCGTCGTAGCTCAGCGGTTCGTGAACGGTAATCACCATTGCCGCCTTCGTTTGAATGCTCAATACGCTGCCGTTGTCCTTGCGACGCGTGGTGGAACTTACCGGCTTTTGCACTTGTTGTGCGGTAACGGGTTCCACTTCCGTGGTCTGGAATTTCTCGTCGTCATCGTATTCGTATTCGTCGTCGTATTCGTAATCCTCGCCGAAGCCAAAGGCTTTTTTCAGCTTGTCTGCAAAATCTGCCATAATCTCCTCCTTAATACGTGCGGGCGCCGAAAATCCGACTGCCGATGCGTACCATATTCGCTCCCTCTTCGATCGCTATCGGAAAATCATTACTCATCCCCATCGATAAGTACTTCATATCCACGTCTTTGTAATTTCTGAGGGCGATATCCTCTTTGAGAGCAAACATCTTTCGAAACAATGCCCGTAAGTAGTTTTCATCGTCTACAGCAGGGGCTACCGTCATCAATCCGTCGATCTTGATATGGGAATAGTCGAGGATGGATTCCAAAAAGGGCAGGACCTCTTCGAACAGAAGACCGCCTTTAGACGACTCCCTGCCGATATTGACCTCCAACAGGCATCGCACGATGTCGTTCGTCTGTTGGGCGCGCTTTTCGATCTCCTTAGCCAGGGACTTCCGGTCCAAAGAATGAATCAAGACTACATCTTGATAAATATATTTTACCTTATTCGACTGCAAGTTGCCAATCATATGGTAACGGACCTCGGGACCGATTTCTTCGATCTTTCCTCGGAGCTCCTGCACCTTGTTCTCGCCGATATCGGTGGCGCCGGCGACGATCGCCTCTCGTATGGTCTTGACGTCATGGGTTTTTGTGACGGCGATCAACTCCACCGGCTCTCCCGTTATACTGTGACTTCGGGCTTCTTCTATTTCTTCTTTTACACGGCTGATCCTCTCGCCGATTTCCGACATGTATACTTTCCTTTCTCCATCAATAAATGACGCGCGTCTTATCGACCTTGTTCGGCTTCAGGACGATCGCATCGTCTGCGGAAACGGTCGATTTTTTGTCGCCTTTTGCGACCAAAATCCGGCCGTCTGCATCGCCCACGCGAAGATAAGCACGCTTCGCATCGCGAGATAAGACCGATACGGGAACGAACTTTACAAATCCCCGAATCGCGTCCGCATAGACACCCGTTTCGCCGTCAGGTCCCCGAACGATACATTCTTTCGGCACGGCATAGGCGGGTTCTTCGCTTTTAATTATTGTAACCTCTTGCACCCGCGGGGCGTAAACTTCCTGTAATTTGTCTTGTAATCGTAATATTACCACACCGCCTCTTCCCTCGCGGTTCACCGATTCGATCTCGCCCTTTGCGGTCACATTCCCGATGCGCACGTCCAAACGCTTATTCTCGCCCTCGGGGAGCAGTCGCAAATCTTCGACGGACAAGGCGACTTTATACTCGGTGTCTCCGATGGAGCGGAAAAAAGCGTGGTCCTCCTTGACCCGATTTTCGCCGCGCTCAATCGGCGTGAGCTTGAGGCCCTTCAAATAGGCGGTGGTAAAGACCGAATCGTCTTTTTTCGGCGAGAGTGCGCCCCGAAGATCGTCAAATCGATAGCTGATAATCCCGGAGATCGGGGCCTTGTAATCCGAATTTGTAGTGGCGATTTTTTCGGTAAGGATATTTCTTTGTTCCTCCAGTGCATCGGGCGATAGCTTTAAGAGCTCGTTCAATTCCGATACATTTACCGCAGGCTTGGTCCTGAGATCTAGGGTATTGATCGAGGAGATCAGCTTTTCGCCGTCCTCGTCTCGAATAAATCGCTGGATATTGCGGATCACATTGACGTCTTCTTTCGTCAGGTCTTCCGATTTGTCCTTGTTTTTCCGGTCGTTCTTAAAGTCGATCGCCGCATTGACCTTGATCAGGCGGTCCTTGATCTCGGAATTGTCGTTCATCACATTGATATTCGCCACCACATGTCCCTTGGGGACTTTTTTGCCCTCCCGGACATTGTAGATCGCGATGCCGTTACCCTTGGTAAAGACCGTATCCTCTTCGTAGATCAGATAGCCCTTATCGCGCACCACATCCCGATATTTGATCTGGGTGGGGTATACGGTGCCCAGGCGATGGGTGATGTGATAATAGATGCCGTAACCCGCACCGGATAGGAACAAAAGGAGCACGAGAAACAAGAGAACGCGCCGCCGGATCCTGCGCGACCTCCGCTTTTTTTCTATTTTTTTGCGGGTTCCGCCTCGCTTCGTCATAGCAGATAGATCTTCTCGTTTTCGTGTTTTACGGGCCGAAGCATCAGATCCTGCACGGCCTTTTCGGGATCTGCCCCTTCATACAGCACGCCATATAGTTTTTCGGTGATGGGCATTTCGATCCCCATCTTTCGGCTCAGATCATAGGCGGCCTTGGTGGTCTTGTAGCCTTCCACCACCATGCCCACCTTCTCCATGGCGGATTCGGCGTCGTAACCCGATCCGATCAGATTGCCGAACTTCCAATTTCTGCTGTGGACGCTGGTACAGGTTACGATCAAGTCGCCCACGCCGGTAAGCCCCTGAAAGGTGATGGCGTTCGCGCCCAGAGCGATGCCGATCCTCTGAATTTCGGTCAGACCCCGGGTCATCAGCGCCGCTTTGGTATTGTCGCCGAATCCGAGTCCGTCGGACAGGCCGGCCCCCAGGGCGATGATGTTTTTCAGAGCGCCGCCGATCTCGACGCCGATCATGTCGTCTTGGGCGTAGACCCGCAGACTGTCGTGGGAAAAGAGATCCTGTGCCCACAAAATGTCTTCTTCCCGGGCGGAGCAGACCACGACGGTGGTGGGCTTAAACTTCGCCACTTCTTCCGCGTGGGAAGGGCCGGATAGCACGATATAGGGATTTTCCGGCAGGACCTCCGCCGCCACCTCGGAAAGGCGCAAGCCGCTGCCTTGCTCGAGCCCCTTCGCCAGATTGATAATGCGCGCGGAACTGTCCAACTTCGCGATCTCTTTGAGGCATTCGCGCACCGCGGCGGTGGGCACGGCGAGGACGATGCCGTCCGCCCCTTCTATCGCCTCTTCGATAGAACGATGAAAGCGGATCGAATCGTGAAAGCGAAAATCCTCCAGATAGCCGGGATTGTCCCGTTTTTCGGATATGCGCCGATACTGCGCCGCATTGCGCGTATACATATGCACTTCTCGTCCCAAATCCGCCAATATATTTCCGATGGCACTGCCCCAACTCCCGCAACCGATAATTGCGATCTTCATTGCGAATTCCCTCCGATTCTCTTTTCCGTTCCCCGTCTTAGGCGGTCGATATTGCTGCGATGCCGCACAAAACCCAAGATCCAGAGAACGACGACGGCGACGACATTCCACGGCGTCGCGCTATAAGTCCAAATCATTGCGATCGAAATCGCCGATAAAAAACACATCGAGCCGACGCTTACATAGCGCGTCGCCAGGGCGCAAATCACGCCGATCGCCGCACTCACTGCGGCAAAGACGGGATGCAGAATTCCCCAGGCGCCCAAGGTGGTGGCTATGCCCTTTCCCCCGCGAAAGCGCAGGTAGAAGGGAAAGTCGTGCCCCAATACCACAAAGACACCTGCAAACAGTCGCAGCTCGGGCGCCAATAGGGGCGCCAAAAACAACATTACCGCCACGCCCTTTACGACGTCAATGAAAAAGGTCAGATAACCCAATTTTTTTCCCATCACGCGAATCGCATTGGTCGTGCCGGCATTGCCGCTTCCGTGCTCTCGGATGTCGGTGCCGCGAAACAACTTGCCGATAATATACGATCCGGAGATCGCTCCGATCAAATAAGACAAGAATAAGACGATGGCCGTCTTCATCGATTCCTCAACTCCATAATAATGGGCACCCCGTCAAAACGGTAGGCCATGCGGATTTGATTTTCCAAAAAACGCAGATAGGTGAAATGGAACAGTTCCTTGTCGTTCACTGACAGCACGATCTTCGGCGGTCTCGCCGACACTTGGGAGGCGTAATAGAGTTTTCCGCGCTTGCCCTTATCCGACGGCGGCTGGTTCATCAGCACCGCTCGGTTCATAATGTCGTTTAATACGCCGGTCTGAATCCGGAGGGAGTAATTGTTGTTGACCACGTGGATCAAATCCAACAATTTATTGACCCTCGTTCCCGTCTTTGCCGATATAAAGATCATCGGCGCATAGTTCAAAAACGGCAACTCGCGGCGGATTTCCATCTCGTAGGTCTTCATGGTATGGTTCTCTTTTTCAATCGCATCCCATTTGTTGACCGCGATAATCATCGCCTTTTGATTGTCGTGGGCAAAGCCCGCAATCTTGGAATCCTGTTCACTGACCCCCTCCACGGCATCGATTAAGAGCACGCAGACATCGGCCATTTCGATGCTCCTAAGGGTGCGGACCGCGGAATATCGCTCTACCTTTTCGTTGATCTTCTTTCGCTTTCTGAGCCCCGCCGTGTCGATTAGAACGTATTCAGTATCTTCGTATTCGAAGAACGAGTGGATCGAATCGCGGGTAGTGCCGGGGATATTGGTGACGATCGAACGCTCCTGCCCCAAGATGCGGTTCACCAAAGAAGACTTGCCCGCATTGGGCTTTCCGATAAAGGCGACCTTGATCTCGTCCCCCGCAAATTCCGTCTCTGCCGGCGGGAAGGATTCGATGGTCGCATCCAACAGATCTCCGATCCCCCGGTTCTGTTCCGCGCTGATGACATAGGGCTCTCCCAGGGCGAGTTCGTAAAAATCATACATGTGGTCGCGGGACTGTTTGGCGTCCATCTTGTTGACGACGAGGATGATTTTTTTGCCGAACTTTCGAATATAGCTTGCGACTTCTCTGTCCATAGAGGTAAGGCCTTCTTTGCCGTCGACCACAAACAGAATCACCTGGGCGTGTTCCACGGCGACCTCCGCCTGCGCGAGGATTTCCGGCATAAATATTTCGTCGGATCCGGGATCCAATCCGCCCGTGTCGATCAGCGTAAACTCGCGGTCCAGCCATCTCGCTTTCGCATAGATTCTGTCGCGAGTCACGCCGGGGGTATCTTCGGTTATCGAAATCTTCGAACCCGTCAGGGCGTTAAATAAAGTACTCTTGCCTACATTGGGCCTGCCGAGTATGCATACGACCGGTCTATCCAACAGCGCTCACCTCCAAGATGGTATTTAAAAACTTCGCTCCGTCATTGTCCACCGGGAGTAAGCGGGCGTTCAGCACCGCTTCCATCTCCTTCGCGGTCTGATCGTCCAAGGTAATCATTTTATCCCGGCGAAACATCGACATAGGTAACATTATAACATCGCGATTTGGCCCTTTCAATTGAGCGTATACGTCTTCTGCGGTCAAAAGGCCCGCGACTTTTACGGTGTCGCCGAAAAACATATTTTTTATGCCGACGACTTCAAGCTCTATATCGGGAAATTTTTCACGAATCGCTTCCGCGATCCTCCGAAACATCGGCGCGGCGTATTCTCCCGTCGCCAATGTGATTTTACCGCGATAGTTTCCCGCCGCATCGTGTAGCGCCTGCTCAAACTCGTCGTAGAAAGAACGCATCAACCCCACGCCGTTTTCGTACTGAGGATAGCCGTCGTAATAGGCTTCTTCGGGAAGGGGTTTTTCGGCGATCAAATAGAATTCGTCGGAGGCGTAGACCCAATGGCTTCCGCTCTTGTGATAGGCACCTTCGCCGAAAGACTCCGCGATTTGAATCACCGACGCGGCGCTTTCTTTTTCAAAGGTAGGAAGCGGATCGAGTCCTTCGCGAAACCGGGTAACGCCTACGGGGACCAAGGCGACGGAACAGACCTGCGGCCAAAGCGACCACAGATCCCGAAGGGTCTGTTTCAGCGCTTCGCCGTCGTTTTTCCCGGGCACCAAGACGATCTGCGCATTGACGACGATGCCCGCCTCGGCGAGCCGCCGCAAGTGATCCATAATCTTTCCCGTCGAAGGATTCTTCAGAAGTTCGACCCTGAGCGCGGGATCGGTGGCGTGAACCGATACATTGACCGGACTGAGCTTATAGCGGATCATGCGCTCGAAGTCCGCCTCGCGCAAATTCGTGAGGGTGATGTAGTTTCCCTGCAAAAAGGAAAGCCGCGAATCGTCGTCTTTGATATATAGGCTGTCCCGCATATTCGGAGGCATTTGATCGATAAAGCAGAACACACAGCGATTGGAACAGGTCTTTTGCCGGTCCAGGAGCGGGGTCACAAAATTTAGCCCCAAGTCCTCGGACGGGTCCTTTTCGATGTCGAACAGGATCCGCTCGCCATTTGCTTTTTCCACCGCCAGGGTAATATATTCGTTTTTCATCTGGTAGCGATAGTCGATGACGTCGAGAATGCGCTCGTCGTTGATGGCGATCACCCGATCTCCCGCTTCGAGCTCCAGCTCCTCTCCGATGGAGCCGCGATCGACGGAGCGGATGGTATTCAGTTGGCTGTGGACGATATCGATTTCGTATGGGTTCATTGTACCTCCAAATAGAAAAGGACTCCGGGTAGAGTCCTTTCCAACCATTTACTTGTAAAGAGGGAATTTTTCGCAGAATTGCTTGACGCGATCCTTTGCTTCTTCTTCGCTGATCTCTTTTTTCAAGACATCCACCATGATCTGCGCCACAAACGCCGCATCTTCTTCTTTTGCGCCCAGTGTGGTAATCGCCGGTGTTCCGATTCGAATACCGCTGGTGACCATGGGTTTTTCCGGATCGAAAGGAATTGTGTTTTTGTTGACCGCAAGGCCGTTGGCATTGAGGAGCGCTTCGGCATCCTTTCCCGTCAACCCCAAAGACCGCACGTCCAAGAGGAGCAGGTGGTTGTCGGTTCCGCCCGATACGAGGCGCACCCCGTTTTCCATAAACACCGCTTCCATCGCCTTGGCATTGTCGATGATTTGTCGGCTATACGCCTTAAATTCCGGGGTATTCGCCTCGTGAAATGCCACCGCTTTTGCCGCGATGATATGCTCCAAAGGCCCGCCCTGCAGACCGGGGAACACCGCCTTGTCGATGGTCTTTGCAAGAGATTCGGTACATAGGATGGCACCGCCCCTGGGCCCCCGCAGGGTCTTGTGGGTCGTCGTGGTGACGACATCCGCAAATTCCACCGGGTTTTGGTGCAGCCCCGATGCGACCAGTCCCGCGATATGCGCCATATCGACCATAAAGTATGCGCCGCTTTCTTTTACGACCTTCGCCATTCGTTCGAAGTCGATCTTTCTCGGGTAGGCCGAGGCGCCGGCGATAACGAGCTTCGGCGCATATTTCTTGACCGCTTCCGCAAAGGCGTCGTAGTCGATCCGCTCCGTATCCGGATCGACGCCGTAGTCCACCACGTCGAAATACTTTCCGGAGATATTCACCGGCGAGCCGTGGGACAAGTGTCCCCCGTGGCTGAGATTCATCCCCAGCACCCGCTCCCCGGGTTTTAACAGTCCCAAAAAGACCGCCATATTGGCGTTGGCACCGCTGTGGGGTTGCACATTCGCATGATCCGCCCCGTAGAGTGCCTTGAGCCGGCCGATCGCCAGCTGTTCCGCCTGATCGACCACTTCGCAGCCGCCGTAATAGCGCGCGCCGGGCAATCCTTCGGCGTATTTATTGGTCAGAGGTGATCCCATGGCTTCCATCACCGCCTCGGAAACAAAGTTTTCCGAAGCGATCAGTTCGATGTGACTTTGTTGTCGTTCGGTTTCGCGCAGGATCAGCTCGTAAATCTCCGGATCCGTCGCCTTCAGATGCTTATATTCCACAGTGTACCTCTTTTCGTCAAATTTCAGTATCTGTCGTTGATATAGCTTTCGATCTTCGAACGCAGCGTCTCTTCGAGGAATGCTTCGTTGCGAAGCAAAGCGTCGTATATTTTTTTCGATGTGGAGTGAAGAATAAATTCGGGATACGCCGGAAAGACGATCTCAAAGAGGCGTCCATCCAGATTTTTGCCCGCGCAGTGGACAAAGTAGCCGTACACTTCCCGAAACTCCATAAACTCCAAAATCTCCAATATCGTTTCGTCTTTTTTCCCGTAGTATTTGTTCGCCAGGGACAGACAGCGGCAGTACTTCCGATTGGACCTCGGCTTTATGCGCGCCTTACGCGCCTCCATGCGGTAACTTTTTGCCAGGGCATTGAAATATTGGTAGTTAAAGATCCCCTTTTCCAGGCGATCGATCACGAGAAAAGGACGCACATTGCTGTTGTTTAAGTCCCGGAGATTGCATTCCAGGAATTCCTTTTTGTCGAGATCGCCCCGCTCATAGGCGGCGATCAGCGCATTCCTTCTCTCTAAAAAATGCTCGAACCACTTGTCGCAGACCGGCTCCATATACAATACGTCTTCTTTATAAGAACGCATTGATCAATACCGGCAACAACATCCCTACGCAGAGCACGATGGCTACAATGCGAATAAATTTCTTTTGGTTTCCCATACCGTCCCCCTGCCTAAGCGCTTACGCCTCTAGCGATACTTCCTGTGCATATTCCTTTAACGCGTCGGGAATCTCGGATTCGACATAATCGACATTGATATAGATCTCTCGATTTTCGATGTCCAATGCCTCCAGGCGTTCGCGCAAGGTTTCTAGGTCTTCTACGGACAAGTCGAGAACCTTGTAGATGCCGTCTACGTAGATCTTTTCCAAGTCGTAATCCATGGCGAGCATGCCGCAGAGAAAACCGTAGAATTGATCGAGGTTTTCCAAACCGTATTCGGTGGCGTTGATCAGGCGCACATTGTAGTCGAGGCTGAAAATGTGATCGTCGTCGACCTCTACAAAGGCGATGTTGCCATTTCCGCCGTGTAGATCTTCGTTGGCGTGGTCGATCAGCCATTTGGTCTTGCCGGCTCCTTTAGCGCCCAAAATATATTGAATCATGTTCTCGTCCTTTCTGTTCCGCAGAGAACTTCGATCCCTGCACCCTATTGCTTACTTCCATTCTACGCACGATTTCGTCGCGTATATAATACCAACTGCGGTTCCAATTTGCGAAGAGCACGTCTTTTTCCGGTGCACGGCCCAACAGCCTACCGATGACGATATCGGGGTCGAGATGTTCCAAAAACAAGATACACCTCTCGATAAACTCTTCCATGGGAACCGGTACAAAACTGCCGTCTTGATACATCTCTGCCAACTTCGTCCCCTTCGGCACGTAGAGATTGTGGATTTTTACCTCATCGGCTGCCACCGCGTTCATCAGTTCGGCGCCGCGAACGATGTCGTCGCGCCCGTCGAAGGGCAAGTCCAAAATCATATGCACCGAAAGGCGGATGTCCGCCGCCTTGATTCTTTGGGCCGCATCGATAAAGTCCTGCACCGTATGGCCCCGATTTAGGATTTCCAAAGACCGGGGATTTGCGCTCTGCAGCCCCAATTCGAAGGTCACCGGCGTATGGGGAAATACCGACTTTGCACAGGCGAGGTACGCATCGTCCACGCAGTCCGGCCGCGTAGAGATCGACACACCCGCCAAATCCTCTTTCGGCACCGCCTCTAGATTGGCGCGAAATTGTTCGAGGGGCAGATAGGTGCCCGTAAAGTTTTGAAAGTAGGCGATAAAGCCTTCCGCACGGTATCTCTTTCGCATCCGCTCTTTGTTCTCTTCGAACTGATCCTGAATGCTGCCGCCGATCCACTCAAAACTTCCGCCCTCTTCGCCGCAAAAGATACAGCCGCCTGTGCCCTTGGTGCCATCCCGATTGGGACAAGATCCCTTGAGGTGGATGGGCACCTTATAGACCTTCTTTTTGAAGACGTCTCGGGTATAGGCGCTGAAACTCCGGTACGGCTCTTTTTTACGCGTATCTACGATTATACACCTTGCTCTTCCACGTCTTCGGCAAACAGGCGTTCAAACTCTTCGGCGACCTTGTTGAATCGATCTTCCTCTTCGATAAAGACCAGTTCCATCTCGTTTTCGTCGATTTCGTCGTATTCGTAGATCAATACGGATGCGTCTTCGTCGATCTCATCGCCGTCGAGCGGCATCAATGCGATATATTCTTTGTCCTCGAATTCAAACACCCCGATGACGGCGCAGTCCAACTCGCTGTCGTCTTCGAGGGTAAGGGTGATTACGTCGAGCTCTTCCCCTTCGTGTTGGTGATCGTGATTGTGATCGTGTGCCATGTTCTTATCCTTTCAGTTTCAATAGAGCCAGTAAATATTCATAAAACCGCTCCGTAGACGAGATCGAAAGTTTCTCTCCCGGGGCATGCACGCCGGACATATCCGGACCGACGGAGATCATGTCCATCTTGCCGATGGCATCTTGCAAAAGGCCGCATTCCAGCCCGGCGTGGATCGTTTCTACGACGGGTTCTTCCCCGTACATCGATTTCCAGAGTTCCTTCGCCTTTTCGCGTAGGGACGATGTTTCGGCATATTCCCATGCGGGATACGCCGAGAGTTCCTCGTATTCGGCGCCCGCCATTTCACCGGCCGTGCGGTTTTTCAGCGCAATTTCTCGAATCTTCGTCTCCACATCGCTTCGAATTTGCGAGGTGAATACGATGCGTTCGTCGTCGTTTTTCGCCACGCCGATATTGGTAGAGGATTCTACCATGCCATCGATCTTTTTGCTAAATGTGTTGACGCCGTTGGGGGCAGTTAAGAGATACCCTAAAATGCCGTCTTTTACGGCATCGGAGAGCACTTTTTTCGGTTCGGCATCCGAAATTTCCAGGTGAATGTCGGGATCGGTCGCCTTAAATTCCGAAGCGACGATGTCCGCATTTGTATGGAGCGCCTCGATCAACGCGTCTTTGTCGGCGGCCTTAACCGCGACGATCGCCTCCGCATCTCGCGGGATGGCATTGGGTTTGGAACCGCCGGAAAAATCTGCCAGGTCGAAGTCCACCATATCAGCCGCCTCTTTTAACACGCGTGCCAGTTGCAGGATGGGGTTTCCGCGTTCGTCGTCGATATCCTGTCCGGAGTGGCCGCCGACAAATCCGCCGAAGGCGACCTCTAAAAAGGCGTCCGAATCCGATTCTTTATACGCTTTTCGAATTGCAATATTGTTGACCAGACCACCGGCGCAACCTACGGTGATTACGCCTTCGTCCTCGGAGTCCAGATTGATCAGGGTTCTTCCCGAAAGGAGCGACCCATCCACGTTGATGGCCCCGGTCATTCCGGTCTCTTCATCGACGGTGAACAGACACTCCAGAGCCGGATGCTCGAAGTCGCCCTCGAGCACTGCCATCATCATCGCCACGGCAATCCCGTTGTCGGCGCCCAAGGTCGTATTTTCGGCGACGATAAAATCGCCGTCTACCTTCGCCTCGATGGGATCTTTGCAAAAATCGTGGACATGTCCTTTTTTTGCCTCACAGACCATATCCATATGGCCCTGTAAGATCACGGTCGGTTCGTCCTCGTAGCCTAGAGAGGCGGGCTTTTTCACGATGACATTTTGAATCTCATCGACCATGAATTCGAGACCGCGCTCTTTTGCCCAGCGGACGAGAAAGTCGCGAATCTGTCCTTCTTCTTTGCTGCACCGCGGAATGTCCGTGATGGTGGCAAAATTTTGTAAAACCGGGAAGTTTCCCTGTAAACCTTTTATCACAATATCACCTCCCCTTTATATTACACGAAAACCCCCGCTTCGTCATCACTTTTGGCGATTCTCCGGGAGCGGGACATGGCAATAGCCGCCGGGATTTTTCTGAAGATACCGCTGGTGGTATTCCTCCGCCTTATAAAAGTTCTCCAAGGGCTCGATTTCTACGCGAATCGTCCGCTCCCATGCCGCCTGCCTTCTGTCTCTGTCCGCCTTGTAGAGCGATGCCAGCTCGTCGTCACCCTTCGGATAATAGATCCCGGTTCGATACTGCCGGCCGATGTCCATGCCCTGGCGATGATAGCTGAAGGGATCTATGATCTCGTAAAAGTGATCCAATAGCGCCTCGGTGGAAAGCACGCTTTCGTCGTAGTCGATCCGTACCCCTTCCGCCGCCTTGCTCTTTCCGGCACAGACCTCTTCGTAGCTGGGATCGGGAATGTTCGAATTGACATAGCCCACCTCGGTGTCTATCACGCCCGGGGTCCTTTGAAAATACTCCTCCACGCCCCAAAAGCAACCGCCGGCCAAGACTATGCGTTTCATACGCCCCTCCATTTCTACTCACTGTGATAACAATGTGCGTTCTATTCTCTTTTTATCCTGGAGGAAGTGATCGTAATCTTCGATATTGCGAAATACCTGCGTCAAAGAATGGGGTGCAAACCGAAAACACTGCATCAATACGTAATTCATGGAAGGGTCTTTGACGAAATTTCTCGCAAAACAATCCAGTATAAAGGCCTCGATCTCGTCGAATTCTTCCGCCGATACATCGCTCGGGTCGATCTCTTTGCGAATGCGTTCCTGAATGAAATGCTCCATATAGCGGAAAAATCCTTCGAAATCCGTACGCGGGTCGCTTTGCTCAACTTCGGAGATGATCTTAAAAAACAAATTCCATCCAAATTCTTTGTTGACGATCTCGTATACCGCACCGCCTACTTTTTCGGTAAAGGGCGTATCGAACACCGGCACTCTGTCGAACACCAGTGCTTCGCCGATGCGAAACTCCTCTTCGGCGAGTCGATTGATGCGGTTGAGCAGGCGGATGAAGTTTTCGCCGTAATCGTAGTTCATCAACACCTTACACTTAAAATAAAGGTATTCGACCAGAATATCCGACGTCTCGTTAAAGTCGATGACAAAGCCCAAATCCCTGTGAATCTTGCCGACGAAAATATCGTGGATGATCTTCGACAGAAGGCTTTTTACCTGCATGCGATTGCTCAGCTCCGCCGAAGAATCCATCTCGTTGACGTGCTGGTAGAGGATTCGCAGCTGACGGTCGATCATCGACAAATTGTCTTTAATCGAGTGCATAATATCGTGGAAGAAGTTTTCGGTCAGCATATAATTAAAATTTTTGTAGAGGACTTTGTGGTCGATCTCTCCCCAAAATACATTGACCAAAGACTTGATCTGCAGCTCGAACTTTACCGGATGTGTGCCGTCTACAATATAGCCGTCCAATTTATAAATCCCGAATCCGTTTTTTTGGACCATCGGCTGTGGCGTATCCAGATCCAAAAAAATACGCGCGTTTTCCGGCGTGCGGTAATAGCCGTCCCCGTTCGCCATATAAAATGCGGAACGAATGGCGTAGTAGAGATCGATTTCATCCTCTGTGAATCGGCATTCGATGCGGATCCCGATGATGTCTTGAATATTTCGATACATCTCTTCCGCGTCTTCGTATTCGAGATAGAGATTGTTGCGGATGATCTTTTCCTGCAGGGATTGCGGCGATTTCAGCCGCGAATTAATACTCAGAAAACTGTCTATTTCTCCGAATTCCGCAACAAAAAAACGCTCCAACTCCCCGGCCAAATCTCCCATATGTTCGCAATTGGCTTCCAACAGGCCGGTGGCGGCGTCTATATATGAAAATAAATCTAAATCCATAATTTCCTCCTGACGGGAGTATTATATCACAAACCGTCCCTGCAAACGATGTCCTATCGCGCTTTTCGCTCCTTTTCCCTCGCCGCCTTAGACAAAACAAAAAGACCCGAAGAAAAATCCTTCGAGTCTTTGTCGCGATTACTTGCGAACGACATTGTATTTCTTTTCCAGGGCATTGACCTTGTTCAAATACAGTTCTTGTTGTTTTCTGCGCATCAATTCCATGCGAATATCGTCGCGGGCATCGTCGAAACTGCGCTCTTGTTCTTCGTTGCCCTCGACGCGCTTAATAATGTGGTAACCGAATTGGGTCTTGACGGGTTCGGAAATCTCTCCATCTTTCATCGAGAACACCTTTTCGTCGAATTCCGGCACCATTTGACCGCGGCCGAAGCTGCCCAGATCTCCGCCACGCTCTTTCGACGGGCAGATGGATTTTTCTTTGGCAAGTTCCTCGAAATCCGCGCCGCCTTTGATCGCTTCTGCGATTTCTTTGGCCTCGTCTTCTCCTTCGACGAGGATATGGGACGCGCGAACGGAGGCGGGCTGTTTGAAGAACTGCTTGTTCTTCTCGTAGAAGTCGATGGCTTCGGCTTCGTCGATCTGTGCCCCTTCGATGGTCTTGGAGAAGTTATAGGACTTTAACAGAGATTTCTTGGTGTCTGCCAATACCTTTTGAAATTCTTCTTCTTCGTCCATTTTCGTATCCAGGGCATCTTTTAATAAGAGCTCTTGGCGGATCAATTCGTCGAGAATGTGTTTCTTTCCCTCTTCCCCTTGAAATTGGATTGCCATTTGGGGATTCATACTTTGTAGATAGGCGTCGACATCGGATTCGTGGATATCTACATTGTCGATGCTCGCCAGTACTTTATTTTCTTCGGTCATTTTTTCCTCCTGTTTACTCATTCGCGGTATATGCTTAGAAATGCTCGGGTGTATCGCCGCAGATTTCATACTTTGTAATCATATCAATTGGAGAAAACGCAGTCAAGAAGTCGGATATTTTCAACTCGTATCGCCCTATGGTATAATAGTTCACATTATATCGGAAAAGGTCCGATATAAAATAAAAGGGAGAACAAATTACAGCGCCAGCACCCTTCGGGTGGACGAGGAATGAAGTGATCGAGTTATCGGCGGATGCTTCATAGGTCTGCAACCTCAGTGTCGTACAAAACGCGGAGCAATTCGCGCACAAAATCGACACAGCAGCTCCCTGAATTTTAGGAGGAAAATATGTGTGGAATCGTGGCCTTTAACGGCTCGAAAAATGCACAGGAACGCATTATCAACGGATTGGAAAAATTAGAATACCGCGGATACGACAGCGCGGGGATCGCCGTCATCGAAGACAAAAAGCTGCGCATCGCCAAGGCGGCAGGGCGACTCGAGGCACTCGAAGAGAAGCTCGAAGCAGAACCCCTCGGCGGTACGACGGGCATCGGACATACCCGTTGGGCGACCCACGGGGTGCCCAGCGAAGAAAATGCCCACCCCCATATCAGCACCTATCAACGCGTGGCGGTGGTACACAACGGCATTATCGAAAACTACCAAAGCCTGAAAAATAGCCTTTTAGAGGCCGGCTATACCTTCTATTCCGATACGGATACGGAGGTCGTCGCGAATCTGATCGAATCCAAACTCGACGGCAATTTGGAAGAGGCCGTGGCAGAAGCTGTCAAAGCGCTCCGCGGCACCTTCAGTCTCGCGGTGCTCTCGCCCGAGGACCCCGACAAACTCGTCGTCACGCGACGCGAATCGCCCCTGATCCTGGGTATCGCAGAGGACGGCGTCTTTGCCGCATCGGATGTACCCGCGCTCTTGGACTACACGCGCGATGTCATCTACTTGGAAAACGACGAACTGGTCGTGATCCAAGACGGCCGATACGAAATCTTTAAGGACGGACAGCCCGTCACAAAAGAAATCACCACCGTCGAGTGGAGCCCCGAAAGTGCCGGCAAGGAAGGCTTCGAGCACTATATGATGAAGGAAATCCACGAACAGCCCAAGGCGCTGGAAGACTGCCTGCGCCGCAAGGTGACCGACGGATTTATCGACCTGGGCGAACAATCCTTTACCAAAGAAGAGATCGAGTCCTTCGACCATATCTATATGTCCGCCTGCGGCACCGCTTTTCACGCCTGCCAAGTCGGAAAACGCGCATTGGAGGACGCCTTACAACAAGAAATCACGGCACAGATCGCCTCGGAATTCCGCTACGACATGCCGTTCTTGAACGAAAAGAGTCTCTTGATCGTCGTAAGCCAATCCGGCGAAACCGGCGACACCCTGGCGGTGCTCCGCGAGGCAAAACTCCGGGGCGCCAAAGTCCTCTCCGTCACCAATGTGGTGGGCTCGAGCGTGGACCGCGAAAGCGACAAGGTCATCTACTGCGACGCGGGTCCAGAAATCTCCGTCGCCAGTACGAAGGCCTATTCCACCCAGCTCTTGAGCTTGTATCTGTTGGCTTTGGACTTCGGCCATAAACTCGGCACCTACGACCGTGACGCCGTCAAGCTCGCCATCGAAGAACTCAGCGAAGTACCCGCGCAAATCGAGACATTCTTGCAAGATACCGACGCGCTGGACGACATCGCAAAGCGCCTCGCCAAGCACGATGCGGTCTTCTATCTCGGCCGCGGCATCGACTATTTGAGCGCCAAGGAAGGGGCTCTGAAACTCAAAGAGATCTCCTATATCCACGCGCAATCCATGCCGGCGGGCGAGCTGAAACACGGAAGCATCGCCCTTATCGAAGAAAATCTGCCGGTGGTTACCCTGATTACCCAATCCGAATTGGTGGAAAAGAGCATTTCGAACATCAAGGAAGTGAAGGCGCGGGGCGCCTATACCATCGTCATCACCGACGAAGTCGCCGGCATGATCGACGAGGTCGCCGATGCCACCGTGCGCATCCCCTCGATCTCGGATCTCTATGCGCCCATACTCGCGGTACTGCCGCAACAGATCCTCGCCTATAAGGTCAGCGTTCTGTTGGGCAACGACGTGGACAAGCCGAGGAACTTGGCAAAATCCGTCACCGTCGAATAAATCCGTATCGACACACAAAAAAACGGTACGAACCGAAATGGGTTCGTACCGTTTTTGCGTGCTCATTGTTTTGTCGTGACGAAATTATAGAATCGCTCGCCCAGGACGACGCCCTGTTCGCGGCTCGCACTGGTGCGGGGACGGAAGGTGCCGTCTTCGTAGCCTTCCATCAAACCGATGCTTTGCAGCGTATACACCGGCTCTACGGCAAAATCGCGAATTTTTTCGTGATCGGCGTATGTCTTGGTATTGCTCTTATCGGCTTCGATGTCGAAGGTATGCAAGAACCGCGCCAAAATGGTCGCCATTTCCTGCCGATTGATCTTGGCTTCGGGATCGAAGTGCTTATAGCCTACGCCCTGTACCAGGCCCAAGCGGGTGGCGACGATCACAGAGGGGTTCTTCGTGTCGACGTAAGGGCTATCTCCCGCCACCAAGTGTACGCGGTTTGCCTTTTCGTACACCCGCACGATTACCTCGGTAAATTCTTCCCGGGTAATGTCGCGTTTCATGTCCGAACGGACGGCGGGGGGAATAAATCCGTGTTCCCCGGCGGCGGAAAGCTCTTCCATGGACCATTGGCTGGAGTTGGAGAAGCTCGGACGATAGCCGACCGCCACCGCATTGCTGTATTCGCTGCGCAAGTCGCCTTTTGCGTAGCGCACGCGGAAGCTATAGAGCTTGCGGGTCACCTTGACGTCTTTTAGATGGGCGAAGGCCTCGGGGGGAATGCTGATGCTTACGCCGTCGGCCGTGGCCGCGCTGATCTCTCCCCGATAGACAATCCCCGATTTGGAGGACCAGGGTTCGTAATCGACCTTACCGTCGATCTCAAACTGTACGGTTTCTCCCTTCGCCAGAATTTCCTTTACCCACGCCGGATTCTGCCAGGACATGGTGAAGCGATTGTAATTTCCGCTTTCGTCTTTTTCGAGCCGCAACGAAACGTATTGCGGCTTTTCTACTTCTGCGGCGAAAGCCGTGCTCGAAGAGAACACTGCGCCGAATACCAGAAGCAGAACCAATAGTTTCTGAAATGTATTTTTCAATGGTATGCATCCTTTCTATGCCACAAGAGACTATAGCAAATCGGAACACAAAGAAAAAGATCCGCCGGAGATTTGTAACGGAATTGTCACCTTTTAGAAATCTCATTGCAATCCAAGGGAACGATCTGTAGATTTTGAACGGATATGTCGAAAAATCGCCGAATATCTCCGGCCACCGCGCAGAGAATCAAGCGGATAATGCCGTCGTGGCTTACGTACAAATGGCCTTCTTCTGCCGCTTGCAAAAACGCTTCGGCGCGCACCATTGCGTCTTTTAGGCTCTCTCCCCTCGGCGGTGCATTGGAGAAAGGGTCGTCGATCCAGGGGTCGAGGGCGGCGCCGTATTGGTCATAGGCATCGGAAAAACGGCGCCCTTCCAATACGCCCATAGAGACCTCCCGGAGCAACGGCTCTTCGTCGATCCTCGCGATCGTATCGGGCTTTACGATCGCGGCGGTCTGCATTGCGCGCAGATACGGACTCGCTGCGATGCCCACAGGATCGATCTGCGCGACGACGGCCTTTGCCTCGGAAAATGCCGCCGGTTCGAACAAAAGCGGTTCTTCGGCAGAACCGTAGTATTTTTCGAGATTGGCGCGGGTGCGCCCGTGGCGCATCAGATAGATGGTCTTCGTCATCGCATAAGACCGTAGACGAGGACTAGGCCGCACTCGCAGACTTCCATCAGCGCGCCGTAGACGTCGCCGGTGAGTCCCCCGATCTTTTTTCGGCTCCAACGGGAAATCGCACAGGCGATGGCGATGCCGATCAGGGGAAAGTACAGGAATCGTACGCCTTCGGTCGCGATCAAGAGAGCCGCCAATAGCGTCCACTGCACAAAATATACGCCTCGATTTGCATGCCGGCGAAAGAAATGGCCCAACCCTTTGGGACGCGCCGCCGGAAACCACACCATGCCCGTCAACATCCCCATGCGCGCCACCGCGGCGATCAGACCCAAGATGTGAGGCGTAAACAATACCCCGGAAAGGGCGGCGTACTTTCCGCCGAGGAGCAAGACCAAGGCGACGGCGCCGAAGCTGCCGATATGGGCGTCTTTCATAATCTTTCGGGTCGACTCGGGATCCCGATTCGCCAAAAATCCGTCCGCCGTATCCATAAGCCCTTCCAGATGCATGCCGCCCGAGAGGGCCACCCAGGCGAGGAGCGCCAGAAAGGCGGCGATCTGCGGATTTTTGTAATAGAACGCTTGTTGCATCAAGCCCACCAGCGCGCCGATTCCGTAGGAGATCCAAGGGAACCAGAACAGACTCCGACCCGCCGATTGTGCCGTAAAGGGCACTTCGACGGGAATCGGTATGCGCGTCAGAAACTGTATGGCGAGGATCAGTCCGCGCATTTGATCGCAACCGCAATCCCCGATACGAGCCAGTATACGGCGTCGCTTTGTTTCGCGATCCATTGATTTACCCTCCCCTGACAATCCCTGAAGGCACGGGAAACGGGATCCATTGGTACGATACCCATTCCCACCTCATTGCTCACACAGTACAGATCGGTCCCCGCCGCCCGCGCGGCATCAATCCACCCTTCGAGTCGGGCGATCACGCGGCGCGTCGTCTCCATTTCCACGTCTCCTTCGTCGACCTCCTGCGAGACGAGATAGAGTTCGCGGGAGAGCAAGAGCGTCACGCAGTCCAGTAGGACGGCGTCGTAGTTTCGGATTTCAGCGGGATCGGGAAGCGACTCCGCCGTATCCCAGTTCTCGGGGCGCCGCTTTCTGTGTTCTTCCACCCGCCTGCGCATCTCCTCGTCGGTGATCTCTGCGGTGGCGATATACAATACCCGGTCGTAGGCGCGGCATTTCTCTTCGGCAAAGCGACTTTTTCCGCTCCGCGCGCCGCCGGTCACCAGCGCGATCACGGCGTATCCTTTCGAAGGCTCACCAATACCGCCGGGTCGATCTGATTGGCTTCGAAGGACCCCATAGACTCCATACAGGCTATGGCGGATTCCAAAAGCGAGAAAAAGAGCGGACAGCCGCTCCCCTCGCCCAGGCGCATATGCAGATCGAGGGGCGGCGTAATATCCAGGACGCGGTAGAGCACCGATGCGGCGAGCTCCGCGCTCCTATGCGACGGAAAGATATAGCCCTTCGCCAAAGGCTCCATTTGGATCGCGAGATAGGCGGCGACCCCCGAAATCAGGCCGTCGCAGACGACAGGCACGCGGTGGTAGGCGCCGGCGAGAAAGACGCCCGCGAGTGCCGCGATATCCAACCCGCCGGATTTGGCGAGGATGTCGATCGCATCTTCGCATCCGTCGAGACGCGCCTTCGCCCGGCACACCGCCCGCACTTTTTTCTGCCACTGCGCGTCGGTAATCCCCGCGCCGTAGCCGACACACGCCTCGGGTGCCTCGCCGCTTAAAATATATAAGAGTGCCGACGCGGTAGTAGTGTTTCCGATCCCCAACTCGCCGGTACCGAGGATGTCGGCCCCGTCCTCGATCTCCGCCTCGGCATAGCGGATGCCGACGCCAATCGCCTGCACCGCTTCTTCTCTCGTCATGGCGTCTTCTGTGGCGATATTGCCGGTCCCCGCGCGCACCGACGCGTCGCAAATACCGGCCTCGCGCTCGATGCCTTTTTCCATACCCACGTCGATCACGACGACCTTCGCCCCGTTGTGCTTCGCCAAGGCGCAGACGCCGGTTTCTCCGCGCGCCATGGCATTGGCCAATAGCTGCGTAAAGACCGGTGGCGAGGAGCTCACGTCTTCTTTTACCACCCCGTTGTCGGCACACATCACGAGGATCGATTTTTTTCGAATGCGGGGGATCTTCCGCCGCTGTATGCCCGCCAGTCGAATGGAATATTCTTCCAACGCGCCCAAAGAACCCACCGGATGGGTACGGCTGTCCCAGTGTGCGCGGCCGCTGTTTTCAAAATCGACATCCGTTTCGGATATGCCTTGTATGTATTTATCGAGTTCCACCGTCTCGCCTCCTCGCGATCTCTTCGCGTAATTTTTCGTTGATATAGTCGTAGCACTTCGGCACGTGGGGAATCGTACACCCCGAGCAGTCCTTCACGCCGTTCGTGTAGACGAATCGGCCACCGCAGTCTTCGCCCATTAAATACAGCGGGCAATAACAAAACAAACAGTTAAACGGTCCTTCAAGCCTATGGCAGGGAAAATATTGACAGTCTGTATTGGTAAAAAATCGATACGAATTATCCACGCCTATCCCCCTCTGCAATCTTTAGCATCTCTTCAAAATCGTATCCGCTTTCCACTTCGGTCTCGATCACCAAAGTCCGCATGCCGCAATCCGCAGCCGCACGCATTTTATCGCAAAATCCCGAGCCCTCGCCGCTGTTTTTTGTCACCAGATACGCGGGGCGATAGTGGCGAAACAAAGCGACGTTCATCTCGTAGTCAAAGGGCCCCAACATCGCGACGATATCCGCCGTTTCGACGCCGCAGGCCTTGAGTTTATGCAGGCTTTCTTCCGACGGGATAATGCGATAGACGAATCGATTTTCTCCGCGCACCGCCTGAAAGCGCGCCGCCTCGTTGGAGCCGGTGGTAAAAAAAACCGTTCCCGTCATTTCCTTTAGCGCCCGGGCACAGTCCGCATAGGACGAAAAGCGCATATCGCCGAATCCGTCCACGCGAGGCCGCACATAGCGATAGTACGAAATCCCCGCCGCCGCTGCCGCCCGTTTCGCCGTGTGGGTGGCCACTTTGGCAAAAGGATGGGTGAAATCCAGCACCGCCTCGATCTGCGCATCGGCAATGAACCGGCACATATCCGCTTCGGAAAGCCGGCCCACGCGCACATCAATGTCCGCGGGCAAAAACTCCGTCCCTTCCTCCGTCGCGACGGTGACGACGAGATCGCGGTTTTTGGTCTTGCGCACAAATCGCGAGGCATCGGCGGTGCCGCCCAGGATCCAGACCTTCATAGATCATACCCCCGCGGTGTGATCATCTTTCCGCCCTCAATATACGTACGACAGTTTCCAACAATCACTATGGTGTTCATATCCACCGATTCGATATCCACCGCATCCATCGTACTGATGTGAATTTCTTCGCCCTCTCGCCAGGCGTTTTTGACCACCGCCACCGGGCGATCCGGGCCGTAACCTTCTTCTTTCATAATCGAAAAGGCGTGTGACAAATAGCCCGCGCGCCCCTTGGAGCGTGGATTGTATAGGCTGATCACAAAATCCGCGGCCGCGGCATAGCGAATCCGCTTTTCGATCACGGAAAGAGGTGTCATCAAATCCGACAGACTGATCGTCGCCGTATCGTGCATCAGCGGCGCGCCGACCCGAGACGCCGCGGCAAAATTTGCGCTGACGCCCGGTATGATTTCGACCTCGATATCCGTTTCCGCGGCGATCTCGAGAATGGGGCCCGCCATGCCATATAGCCCCGCATCGCCGGTGGAGACGATGGCGGTGGTGCGGCCGGAAGACGCCGATTCCACCGCCATTTTACAGCGCTCGATCTCCGACTTCATGCCGGTGGAGAGCAAGGTCTTGTTCTCGATCAAGTGGCGAATATAGCCCAGATACGGCGTATATCCCACCACCACCTCGCTCTCCTCGAGCGCCTGTCGCATGCGGTCGGTAAATAGCGCCGATCCGCCGGGGCCAATGCCGATTACATAGAGTTTTTTCACTTTTCCTCCCTCGTTACGGAAAGGGTAAAGCCTCTTTCCGCGATCTTTTCTGCCAACAATTCACTGCCACCCATTAGTGCGGCGGAGCAAGACACATTGCCGACGCCGACGGTTCTTTTTACGAAGTCGCTTTCGCTACATCGACACGCATTTTGCGAAAGTTGCGCGGCGCTATACCCATACAAAGAAACGCCCAATTCTTCGCACACGGCGACGATGGACGGCTCCTTTCGCTTTATATCTATAGTATGCACGGCGCGAATCGCCCGCCGATCCAAACCGAGCACGTCTAAAGTATTTTCTAATAGCCGCATCAAATCCGCCTCCGTCGTTCCCTTTTTGGAACCCACGCCGAGATGCACGCAACGCGGCACGAGTTTCAGAGCATGTTCCGGGGAAAGATCGCGTTCGGAGACCACCACACCCCCGGGCCGGTCCGCCTCCTCGGGCGTTCTAACGCGGATCAAATGCGGATACTGCGGCCCCGCATCTCGCTCGGAATACCAATATATCGCCTCCCCCGCCACCATGCGCGCCGCGATCCATCGCATGGCCGCCATATCGTCGATCACGTACCCTCGCTTTTGGGCAAAGAGATCCGGCGCTTCGTAGCCGAGCACATCCGATGCGGTGGTGAGCACCGCCTCCGCGCTCAATCGCTCCGCCAGCTCCTTTGCCAGGGCGTTGGCGCCGCCCAAATGCCCGCTTAGAATCGGAATGACGTAGCGTCCCGCCGGATCGATGACGACGACGGCGGGATCGGTACGCTTATCGGCAAGCCACGGCGCGATATAGCGAACGGCAATCCCCGCCGCGCCGATAAACACCAGCGCCTCCGCCGCCCGAAACAGCGCGCCGAAACTGTTCCGATCGGGGCTATTGCCGAACGCCTTTCCGTAGGGCGCGAAATCGGCGAGATGTTTTTTCGCCAGTTGCGCCGCGCCCGGCGAAAAACAGAGGACCGCCTTCACCGCTTGGCCTTTCTGTATTCGGTGGAAAAACCGGGATCGTAGAGCTTGCTATTCTCATACCGGTCGCCCAAGAAATCGCCGACGAGGATCAGCGCATGCTTTCGAATGCCGGCGCCTTCCATATCCTTTGCGATCGTCCCGACCGTCGAGCAAACGACCCGCTCGTCCTCCCAGCTCGCCCGATATACGACGGCGACGGGAGTTTCGGCCGCGTAGGACTGCGCCAATTCCCGCGCTACATTTTCAATCTGTCCGGCGGAAAGAAAAATCGCCATCGACGCCTTATGCGCCGCCAGCGCCTCTATGGATTCTCCTTCGGGCACGGAGGTGCGGCCGGCGCGGCGGGTGAGGATCACGGTCTGGCTTACGCCCGGGAGCGTGTATTCCCGCTTCAGGACGGCGGCCGCCGCCGAAAACGAGCTCACGCCGGGAATCACCTCGTAGGGGATATTCGCTTCCGCGAGAGGATCCATCTGTTCGCGAATGGCCCCGTACACCGAGGGGTCGCCGGTGTGAAGGCGCACCACGGATTTGCCCGCCCGGTGGCGAGAGACCATACACGCCAACACCTCGTCTAAATCCATGTAAGCGCTGTTTAAGATCTCTGCGTCGGATTTGGCGTAGGCGAGATGCCCCTCGTGTACGAGGCTTCCGGCATAGATAATCACATCCGCCGATTCGATGCGTTGTCGTCCCTTGATCGTAATCAAATCCGGATCTCCGGGTCCGGCCCCCACAAATGAAATCATGGTTTTTGTCCTTTCACCATAAATACGCCGTTTTCGGCGCGCAGCATGCCGAATCGGTCCTCCCGGGATACGGCGATATACCGAAACGTCCACAGATAGCCGCGTGCTTTCAGAAACTCCCGAAAACGCACCGCATTCGCGGGCGTCACGAAATTGCCGCACACGATGCCGCCGCTCGTTAAATGCCCGTGGCAGTATCCCAGGATATCGTCCAAACGTCCCTTGCTCCCGCCGATGAAAATGCGGTCGTATGCCGTTTCGGAGAGCACATCCGGCGCCTTCCCCGCCAGAATGTCGATGGACACGTCGAAGGCCTTCGCGTTTTCTACGATCAGGCCCAGTGCCTCCGGGTGGCATTCGCAGGCATCTACCGTACAGCCGGAGGCCGCCGCAGCCACCGATATGGAACCGGTGCCCGCGCCGATGTCCAAAAATCGCTGCCCCGGCACGAGTTCGAGGGCCGCTACGGTAAGTATGCGCACTTCCGCCTTGGTCATGGGCACCGCCCCCCGCATAAAGTTATCGTCGTCCGTCCACTTCAATTTCAATCACCGCCAATGCCAAATCCGCATCCACCGCCATCGCATCGCCGATCGATGCGCGCACAATGCGCTCATCGGGATACGAGGCTCGGCTGATCGCCGTCATCTTTCCCCGCACGCCGCGCGCATAGAGTTCGAAGGAAAGCCGCTCTGCGCTGTATTTACGGTCCAAAAGGATCGCCACCGGTCCCGACCCCGCGACGGCATCGAGGTCTGCGTCTCTACCGTGAAACGACAGAAAGCGCGCCCCTTCCCACGGAATCTGTAACTTAGAGAAGGCGTACTGCACGCTGCTGATGCCCGGAAGAATCCGGTCCAGGCGAATGCCGCGTGCCTGTAGGGTCTTGGCAAATCCGAAAAACAGTGCATCGCCACTTACGAGCACGGCTACATCCGTATCCCCAGCCTCTCGAATGCGCGCCAGCATCTCGTCCACACTGGTCACTGCCTCCACATCCCTACGCAGGTCGCGGATTGATTCCGCCACCCGGGGAAAGGCAAGCAGGCTAGGCGCGCGGCGAATTTCTTCCGCCGCCTCTAAGGTCAGATACCGAATGTCGCCGGGACCGGCACCGATCATCGTAAGCATTTATGCCTCCATTGTGTAAATCTTCGCCGATACGGCGATTGCATCGTCTTGCAGAAACCGTGGCACCCGCGCTTCGATTCCCGCCTCCATATGTTGCAAAATATCGCCATTGCCCGCCTTTCGGCAGATGGCATAAGCGCCGTCCGCCGTGGTTTCCGCTTCCACCGCCGCAAACAGGCGCGCATTCGCCCCCATCTTCGCGAGATAATAGACGAAGGCCTCCATGCGGCAGTCGCTCACCGCCGAGTGGGTGTTCCATATGCCCAAGGAGAGCTTGGATAGCTTGCCCACATGGCCGAGGATTTGGATCGCGCGAAATCCGTAGTCTCGCGCCAAAACCAGCGCGTCGCCGAAATAATTCGACACCTGCACCGCCGGCAGATCGGGAAAATGCGTAGCAGCGTATTGCACGCCGTAATTTCCGGGGGTGAGAAGCACCGCACGTGCGTCCTCTTCGGAAAGCGCCCGTAATTCCATGTCGACGGTGGCGATATAGGCGTCCTTGCTCATGGGCCGTACGATCCCCGTTGTGCCGAGGATCGAGAGACCGCCCGTTATGCCGAGTTTGGGATTGAACGTCTTTTTTGCCACTTCCTCGCCCCGGGGGATGTCGATCTGCAGGGAAATGCCGTCTTTTCGGTTGTCTTCCAAAAGCCGTAGAATCTCCCCTTTGGGCACGGGATTGATCGCTAGTTCTCCCACCGCACCGAACAGGCCCGGCTTGGTAAGGGTGCCGACCCCCGTTCCCTTTCGAATACGCACATCTCCGGTGTGATCGCGCCGTATGGTACACAGAATCTCGATGCCGTCGGTGACATCCGGATCGTCTCCAGCGTCTTTGATCACCAAATAGGTGGCACTCGTCCCATCGCGCGCCACTTCTTTTACCGGGATCTCTATGCGCATGCCCGCCGGTACGTCGATGGCGATACGGTGTTGGGCGCGGTCTTCGTCTATGGCGCGGATTGCCGCCGCGGCCGCCGCCACCACGCAGCTTCCGGTGGTATAGCCAGGCCGCATATGTTTTCCGTCGACGATGACGTCTTTCATCGATACCCCATTTCGTAGAGGAGGCCGTTGATCACCGACGCCGCCACATTGGAGCCGCCCTTGGTGCCTTCTGTGCGCAAATGCGGCACGTCGTATGCCGCTATCGCCGCTTTGGATTCGGCCGCCCCCACAAAGCCGACCACGGTGGCGACCACAAAACTCGGCGCGACCCGCTTCGCGTCGATACATTCGAGCAGGCGAAAAAGTGCCGTCGGCGCATTGCCGAACACAAAGGCCGTCGCACCGCGCTCGATCGCCTTTTCCAGAGCGACGATGCTGCGGGTGGTGCCCCGCGCCTCGGCTTCTTCCGCCACTTCCGCCTCGGCGATGGGGGTAATCAGCGTGCAGCCGCTTTTCGCCAGCGCCTTTTTGTTGATGCCGCTTCTTACCATATTCGTATCGGTATAGATCTTCGCGCCGGATGCGATGGCCTCTTTTGCCGCCGAAAAAAAATCGCTCCGTATGCGGATAATCTTACGATACTCCGGATCTCCTGTCGTGTGGATCATGCGTCGCACCAGGGGCAATTCCTCCGCCGAAAAATTCACGTCGCGCAAATAGCTGTCGATGATATCCATGGAGCGATTTTCGATCGCCATGGGTTTTTTTTCATACATCCGCCACACTCCTTTCAAATTCGCGCCAAACCGCCATAAACCGCGTATTCTCCTCCGCCGTACGGACGGCAATCCGCATATAGCGATCGGCGAGCACACCCCCCGCCGGGTAAATGCGGAGCAATATGTGCCGCTCGAGAAAAAATTGAAAACAACGCTTCGCAACCGGTGCTTGGAGGCGAATCAAGAGAAAATTGGCTTCGGAAGGGTACGCCTCGGCAATCTTCGATTTTTGAAAACAGGTCGCCAATCTTTCGCGCTCTCTCTGCACATACGCCCGCGTCCGCTCCCCATATGCGTCCAGCGACTTGAGCCACAGCCCCGCTTCCTCTGCGAGCACATTGACCGTCCAGGGGAGCTGCCGCGCGAGATAGCGCTTTCGAATGCCCGCGGGCAGTATACCGTAGCCCAGGCGAATACCGGGTAAGGCGAAAAACTTCGTCGCCGCGCGCACGGTAATCAATCGGTCCTTTTCGTCGTAAAAGGAGCATTCCTCAGAGGGAGGCCGCACAAATTCCATAAAAGTCTCGTCGAGTAAGAGGTGGCCCCCTTTTTCTACGACCGCGCGGTATATCGCCTCCCGCTCCGAATCCGATAGCGTGTATCCGGTGGGATTGTTGGGATCGGTCAGGATCGTCAGCGCATTTTCGGGCATCTTCTCGATAAATTCCGGTACACAAAGTCGAAAGGGCGGCGCCATTTCGAAGGTATATACGGCGATGCCGCGGCTTTTGGCAATCCGCGCGTATTCGTTAAAACACGGCGTCGCCAGATATATCCTCGGAAACAGGGCGATAGAGCCCGCGATAATCTCCATCGCGCCGTTTCCCGCCACCACCGCCTCGGGCGCACAGTGTAAGTATTCCGAAAGCGCGCGCCGTAAGCGGCGATAGGTGAAATCCGGATAGCGATCCGCCGCCGAAAGCGCGCGATGCATCGCCGCCTCTAGGCGCGGATCGATCCCCAGGGGATTGATATTGGCGCTGAAATCCGTCAGAAGCTCCGGATGTCCGCGCCCATATGTTTCGATATTTCCGCCGTGTTCCATGGTCTCTTCCTCCCGAGAATTAGACTCATATAGCAGCGACGTTCGGGGAGCTTTTCCGCATCCCCCGTCGCCTTCCAGCCCTTTGCCTCGATATTTTCCATATAGAGGGGAGCGTACCCTTCACGCCGCAGTCGCTCGAAGACGGACGCGGGATCGGTTGTCTTTAGTACCGCGACGGCGTCCGCCGTAAGGGGCGCATCGGGCAGGTGATCGGTCAGTAGAAAGGACTCGCCCGTTTCCACCAAAGACGCCGCCATCCCGTGGATTCCCGCCAAGAAGGCCGGGATTCCCGGGACCGATTCCACCGCCATATCGGCCATATCCGCGGCGGCCATGCCGTTAAAGAAGGTGGAGTAGACGGCGGCATCGCCCAATGTTAAAAACAGCGACGTCTCCCCGTCCTTTGTCTCCTCCAAAATGCGGTCCATCGCCGCCCGATACCGCGCTTCCATCGCCTCGCCCATGGGAAATTCCAAAAAGACCACCTTCTCGTCGTCGACAAATTCTCGCACGACTTCATAGGCGCGCGACTTGCCGCGGTTTTCGGGGATATAGATGTGATCCGCCTTTTGGAGCAGGCGAAGCGCTCGCAGCGTCAAGAGATCGGGCGCGCCGGGTCCGACGCCCACGCCGATGATCCGCTTCATCGCGCGCCCGCCTTGTCTTCCATCAACGCGCGGCACTTTTTCAAGAACATCTCCCGCACAAAGGCGTCGCACCCCAAGCCTCGCTCTCTATAAGAAACCCTATACCCCTTCCCTTCCAAAAAGGTCTTGTAGGAATCGTCGTCGCCAAAAATATCGTTCTTGGCGTGATCCCCCGCCACCAAAAGGAGGGGCACCAAGTGAACCGAATCGGCGCCGCTGCTTTTCAGCCACTGTAAGGCGTGCGCGCGGCCCAATTCGCCTTCCACCGTGGCGACGCCGTGCATACCGCCGGCCTCCGCCATGCATTCGTGGAGCCGCCGGTAGATCGCATCGGCCTCGTGCTCGCTTCCGTGCCCGATAAAGAGGGTCGGCGTCGTATAACTCTTTGTCGCATATTCCGCAAACGCGTACAGATCCGCTTCCCTGGAAAACAGCGCCTCGCCCACGAGGATCTCATCATGAATTCGCGTCAACTTTTCGTATTCCACCCCTTCGATCAAGTGCAGGGGTTGTATGCGAATCTCGTCCTCCGAAAAACCTTCTTTCCGGAGGCGCGCCGCCGCTTCCCGTTCGTTGTCGACCTTGCGACCGGTCTGCTTTTCGATGGCGCGAATCACCATGCGAGACGTAAACGCGGCGCGAACCGCCGCGTCGGGATGCGCGTCCCGAAGGGCGTCTATCACCGGGTTCAAATCCAATTCTTCCGCATCCCTATGGGTAGTGCCAAAGGATGCGATCAGCAGTGCTTGCTTCATATTCCCCTCACGATCCAATATAAAACATGGCCTATCAACATAAACAATAGACTCGAGCGCCACAGAAGTCCTACGGCGTTTACGATGTCATCTGTCGTCGGCGTCCTCACGGCTTCTCCGATATAGGGCTTTTCGACGTACTCGCCGAAATAATAGTGCCCGCCGCCCAGGCGGATCCCCAAAATACCCGCCGCCGCGCTTTCGGGATAGCCGGCATTGGGACTCAAATGGTTGCGGCCGTAGCGCTTTGCGCTCTTAAAGGCGCGTACCATGGCAAAACCCGATCCGGTGGAAATCGCCATCACGGCTACGGTTAGGCGCGCCGGAATCCAGTTCAGAATATCGTCGAGCTTCGCCGCCCCGTAGCCCGCGTCGCGGTACGTTTCGTTCCTATAGCCCACCATGGAATCCAGGGTGTTCGCCATCTTATAGGCCACAGCCCCCGCCGGGCCGAACAAAAACGCATAGAGCAGCGGGGCGATCACGCCGTCCGAGGTGTTCTCCGACACCGTCTCCACGACGGCACAGATCACTTCTTCGCGCTTGAGGGCGGCGGTTTCGCGCCCTACGATGCGAGAAAGCTGCCGGCGCGCCGCCTCGAGGGATTCCTCGAGGGCGCGATGCACCGCCATCGCCTCCTCGGCGAGATTCTTTGCCGCCAAAGAGGTATACAGCAAGTAGACGGATAGGATGCCGTCGAGCGGTGCCGGCAGAAGCAGCAGGAGAACTTGTACCAAAAAGAAAGCGCCGAAAACGGATCCAAACGCGGCGACGATCCCCGCCGTCCGCTGTCGATCCTGTGGCAATGCCGTGATTTTTTTGTATACAAATTCAATCCATCGGCCCATCCCCCGCACCGGGTGCACCATGCCTTCCGGATCGCCAAATACTATATCTAGTAGAAAAGCAATGAGAATATACATAAACTATCCTTTCACTGGTATAGTGTACCATGCTCCCCCATCGCTTACAATCCATTCGACCTTCTTTTGCCCTCTATTGCATAAAATTCCAAAAAAGAGATATAATATATAGATGAATATTAAAGGAGGTTTCCATGGAAACGAAAAAGTTTAAACGGATTCTCGTCGCCAACCGCGGCGAGATCGCCATACGCATTTTCCGCGCATGTCGAGAACTGGGCATCCGTTCGGTTGCTATATATTCCGAAGAGGACAGTCTTTCGTTGTTCCGCACCAAGGCCGACGAATCCTATTTGATCGGCAAGGACAAAAACCCGGTCGATGCATACTTGGATATCGACGAGATTATCCAACTGGCGCAGAATAAGGGCGTGGACGCCATCCACCCGGGCTACGGCTTTTTGGCGGAGAATCCGGATTTTGCACAAAAATGTGAGGAGGCGGGCATCACCTTTATCGGCCCGAGCCCCGACACCATGCGCAAACTCGGCGACAAGATCTCGTCAAAGATCATCGCCAGAGAAGCCGGGGTACAGACCATTCCCGGCGTCGAAGAACCGATCCGCACCGACCAAGAGGCGCTGGAATTTGCCGCACAGGCGGGATACCCCGTTATGATCAAGGCGGCGGCCGGCGGCGGCGGTCGCGGCATGCGCGTCGTCCGCAGCGAAGAAGAACTGTTGGACCAGTTCCACTCGGCAAAGAGCGAGGCGAAAAAGGCCTTCGGAAACGACTCCATGTTTATCGAAAAATACCTCGACCGCCCGAAGCACATCGAGGTACAGGTCCTCGGCGACCTCTACGGCAATGTCGTACATTTGTTTGAGCGCGACTGCTCCATTCAGCGCCGACACCAAAAGGTCATCGAATTTACCCCGGCGTTTTCCGTGCCCGACGATCTGCGTCAAAAAATCTGCGACGACGCCTTAAAGATTACCAAGACATTGGGCTATCGTTCCGCGGGTACGGTGGAATTTTTGGTCGACAGCGCGAGCAATCACTATTTTATCGAGGTCAATCCCCGCATTCAGGTCGAGCACACCGTCACCGAAATGGTCACCGGCATCGACATCATTCAGGCGCAGATCCAGATCGCCCAGGGCCATGCCCTCGCCGATCCCGAGATCGACATCCCCTCCCAGGATTCGGTAGAACTGCGCGGCTATTCGATTCAATGTCGCGTCACCACCGAAGACCCGCTCAACAACTTCGCCCCGGATACCGGTCAGATTTCCCTCTACCGCTCCTCCTCCGGCTTCGGCGTGCGTCTCGACGGGGGCAACGGCTTCCAGGGCGCGATTATCAGCCCCTACTACGATTCCCTGTTGGTAAAGGTCATCACCCAAGGCAGAACCTGGAACGACACCGTCAACAAATCCATCCGCTCCCTGCGCGAACTGCGCGTCTCGGGCGTAAAGACCAATATCGGCTTTTTGCTGAACGTACTCAACTCCGAAGAATTCCGAAACGGCAGCTGCGACACCGGCTTTATCGCCGAACATCCCGAGCTGTTTAATATCAACACCTCTACGGATAAGGAAATGCGGTTGATGGAATACATCGGCAATATCGTCGTCAACGACAAGACCACCGCAAACACTTCTTTCGACGTGCCCGTGGTGCCGGAATTCGAAGAGACCGACTACCGCGGCTCCAAGCAGATCTTCGACGAATTGGGCGCCGACAAATTCTCCCAATGGATTTTGGATCAAAAGCGTCTGCTCTTGACCGACACCACCATGCGCGATGCCCATCAATCCTTAATGGCGACGCGCGTGCGCACCATCGACCTCTTAAAGATCGCCAAGGCGATGAACTACAATATGCGCGATCTGTTCAGTATGGAAATGTGGGGCGGTGCCACCTTCGACGTCGCCTACCGCTTCCTCCACGAAGACCCCTGGGAGCGGCTCGATCTGTTGCGCGAAGCCATGCCCAATCTGCTGATGCAGATGTTGGTGCGGGGCAACAACACCGTCGGGTACAAAAACTATCCCGACAATGTGGTGAAAAAGTTTATCAAGGAATCCGCCGAATTCGGCATCGACGTCTTCCGCATCTTCGACTCCCTCAACTGGATCGAAGGCATGCGCCTCGCCGTCGAAGAGACCATCGCAAACGGAAAAATCGCCGAGGGCACCATGTGCTATACCGGCGATATATTAGATGAAAGCCGGGACAAATACAGCCTCCAATACTATGTCGATTTGGCGAAGGAACTGGAAAAAACCGGCTGCCACATTATCGGCATTAAGGACATGAGCGGCCTATTAAAGCCCTACGCGGCACAAAAACTCGTTCGCGCGCTGAAAAACGAAGTGGCCGTCCCCATTCACCTCCACACCCACGACACCACCGGAAACGGCGTAGCCACCATCCTCATGGCGGCGGAATCCGGAGTCGACATCGCCGATACCGCCATCGATTCCATGAGCGGGCTCACCTCGCAGCCGGCACTCAACTCGGTGGTCGCGGCACTGGAAAACACCTCCCGTAAGACCGGCAGCGACCTCGAAAAAGTCGACCGGATCTCCAATTATTGGTCGGCGGTGCGCCCGGTCTATGCCAACTTCGAATCGGATCTGAAGAGCGGCACCACCGAGATCTACAAATACGAGATCCCCGGCGGTCAGTACTCGAATCTCAAGCCGCAGGTGGAAAGCTTCGGCTTGGGCCACAAATTCCACGAAGTCAAAGAAATGTATAAAGCCGTCAACGAAATGGTCGGCGACATTATCAAGGTCACCCCGTCCTCGAAGATGGTCGGCGATATGTCGATCTTTATGGTCCAAAACGGACTCACGCCGCAAAATATCTACGAAAAAGGCGCGAGCATGGACTATCCCGACTCGGTCGTCACCTACTTTAAGGGTATGATGGGACAACCCTACGGCGGCTTCCCCGAACGCCTGCAAAAAATCGTGCTCAAAGACGAAAAGCCCATCACCGTCCGCCCCGGTCTCCTCTTAGAGGACGAAGACTACGAAGCGGATCGTGAGTACTTGCGCACGATTATGCATCGAGAACCCGAAGAGAGAGACCTTACCAGCTACTCGCTGTACCCGAAGGTATTTGAAGAATTTGCCAAGAACTACGCCAAATACGACGAACTCTGGCGCATGGGCAGCGACGTGTTCTTCCACGGCTTAAAAGAAGGTGAAACCGCAGAAATCGCCGTCAGCGAAGGACAGACCATGATCGTCACCCTCGTAGAAATTGGCAAGCTCAAAGAGGACGGCACCCGTACCCTCACCTTCGAGATCAACGGCTCCCGCCGCAGCATCAATATCGAAGACCATACCCGTCCCATGCCCACCACCGGCGGCAGCGGCACCATAATGGCCGACGAAAACAATCTCCTCGAGGTCGGCGCCTCTATTCCCGGCACCGTCGTCAAGGTAAATGTAGCCATCGGCGAAACCGTAAAAGAATCGCAGCCCCTGATGGTACTCGAAGCCATGAAGATGGAAACCAACGTCATCGCCCCCCAATCCGGCGTCGTAGAAAACATCTACGTCGCGGCCGGCGATGCCGTAGAAAGCGGTCAACTCTTGATTGAACTGGCGGAACAATAAGAACAGAATATTAAAGACACAAAAATAGCGGCCATTGCACTGACCCCCAAAAGTTGGACGTATGAAACCAACTATTGGGGGTCTTTTTATGGCAAAATACAGTTATGAATTGAAACGTAGGATTGTGGATGAATATCTAAGCGGAAAAACAAGCTATTCGCAGCTCGAAAACAAGTACGGCATAGATAATTGCATAATTTGTAGGTGGGTCAAGAATTTCCAACATTTTGGTGATGAAGGGTTGGTACGGTCTAGAAATCAGCGTTCGTACAGTGTAGAGTTTAAATTAGAAGCCATTACACGCTACGAAATGAGTGAATGCAGCTATCAAGAACTTGCTCTCTTGCTCGGCCTCACGAATCCCAGCCTCATTGCGAATTGGCGGAGACAATATCGAGAGCAAGGCATCGATGGTCTGCGCCCTAAAAAGCAAGGTAAACCTATGAAAGATAAGAAAAATCCGGATCAACCATCCCCGTCTTCCAAACCGGAAGTAATGGACACAGCTACGCGAGAAGAATTGGAGAATCGGATCCAAGAGCTAGAAGCAGAAAATCGTCGGTTGACCATTCAAAAAATGTTCTGGGAACAGCTAAGGAGTTTGGAGAGGAAAGAAGCAATGCGCAAAAGGCGAGGATCGTCGCCAAACTCCGAGAACAATTCCCGCTAACAGAGATCCTGGCCGCGGTGCGTTTTCCAAAGTCTACGTTTATGTACTGGCAAAAGAAATGGGCGGAAAAAGACAAAGATGCGGATCTAAAAGCAGAAATACAGTCTATTCGAAAAGCGCATAAAGATTATGGATATAGAAGGATTCATCTTGAATTGAAAAACCGCGGATGGACAATCAATAAGAAAAAAGTGCAACGTCTTGTCCAGCAACTGGGTCTGCAAGTCCGTTCCTACGGCCGAAAATTCAAGAAATATAGTTCGTACAAAGGGACGATCGGGAAAATCAAAAAGAATCGAATCAATCGCCGGTTTGAAACCAACATTCCGTATCAAAAAATCACCACGGACACGACAGAATTTAAATACTACGAAGAAGATACGCATGGAAAAATGCAAATGAAAAAACTGTATCTCGATCCTTACTTGGATATGTTTAACTTGGAAATCATCAGCTACACCCTCTCGGATCGACCAAATGGAGTAAGCATGCTAAGAGGCCTCGAAGAAGCCATTCGGCAATCAGAGAATTGCCCCTATCGGCGGACCTTTCATTCCGATCAAAGTTGGGGGTACCAGATGAAAACCTATCAAGCCATGCTAGAGAAACATCATATATTCCAAAGCATGTCTCGCAAAGGGAACTGCTACGACAATGCGCCCATGGAAAACTTCTTTAGCATTCTGAAACGCGAGATCTATGACGGCTATGTCTATACAAGTCGTAGCGAGTTGGTTCTGGCAATCAAGAATTTCATCGTTTACTACAACGAGAATAGAATCAAGGAAAAGTTAGGGGGGCTAAGTCCGAGACAATATCGAGAAAACAAGAAGCCGGCATCGTAAAATATGTAAAACAAAATCGAGTAAGTAAAATCTACTTACTCGATTTGGTCCAACTTTATGGGGTCACTCTACATAGAAGCCGCTATTTTTTATGCCCTAATTTCAAAGGCAGAGTTTTTCTTTTTGTTGCCCTCCTCTTTTACTACCTATATGTTCGGGGGTCTTGTTCGGGCTTTATGCCTTGTTTTCAGATTGGAAGTAGAAGCTGCTTCCTTCGCCGAGCTTGGACTTTACGCCGTAGGCGAAGCCGTGGAGTTCCAGTATATTCTTGCAGATGGAAAGGCCCAGGCCGGTGCCCACGACTTGTCGTTCGTGATGGTCTCTGCCGCGGTAGTACCGTTCCCAGATCGCATCGATGTCCTCGGGGGCAATGCCCTTTCCGTAGTCGCGCACCACATAGCTGACGCGCTCGCCGTCGTCGACGATATAGATGTCGATTCGCTTTTTGTCTTTCGAATAGTTGATACCGTTGGATATAAAATTATAGATCACTTGGCGGATCTTGCTCCGGTCGGCTTCTATGGTGGCATCGCCGTGGACGGCAAAGACGTATCCTTTGTCTTTCAGATGGCGGAATCGCTCCAGTACCTCCTCGGTCAAATTCCTGAGGTCCAAGGGTTCGATGACGAGTTCGCTTAGGCCCGACTCTACTCTGGAAAGATCCAAAAGATCGTTGACGAAGTCGGTGAGATAGTCCGCTTCTTCCAAAATCGTCTGGATGTGCTTTTCCCGCAGTGCCTTGTCGTCGCCGGAAATATCTCGAATCATCTCGCCATAAGATTTGATGACCGTAAGCGGCGTCTTAAAGTCGTGGCTCACATTGGCGATAAGGTCTTTGCGCATCTCGAGCGCCCCGGTCAATTCGCCGGTGGCGTAGTTCAACGTGTTCGCCAGGTCGTTGATTTCGGTGTAGGCCTGCGGCCGAAACTTGACGTCGTAGTTCCCCTGGCCCAAGGCGCGCGCGGTCTTCGCCATATCCGAAAGGGGCTTTGCCAGCCGCGCACTGAGATAAAACGAAAGCCCGAAGGCGACGATCATAGAAATAATGCTGACGATGATCAGCTGGTTTTTTAGGATGTCCACCGTCGACTCCACCGGGTCCACATTGGTCGCCGCGGCGAGGAAAAACTTATCCCCCGCCTCCTCGCCCAAATACGAGACATAGAGAATCGAGGACGATTCCTCGCCCTGATACTCTTTGACATAGGTCTTTTCGGACACATTGTTTCGCAAGAGCGGCATAAAGTAGGTGAAAAAGTCCTCGCTGCTGATCATCGGCTGGTAGATATAGTCCAAGGGATTCAGCGGAAAGACGAGGCCGCCTTCTTCGTTATAGACTTGGAGGCTCAGGTTTTTTTCGAAGCTGTATTTTAACAGCGTCTCCTCAAAATTGTCCTTGCCGAATGCCGCGGTGACGATGCGCCCCACCTTTTCGGTATCGCGAATCTTCATGGATTCGTAAAAGGAATTGATCAGGACTATCTGCAAAAGCCATAAAAGCACCAATATAAAGACGGCCATACCGGAAAAGTACAGCCAAAACTTTACGCGTATGCTCTTGTCGTCCGGATAGCCTCGTCTTTTCACTCGATCCCGCTTTCCCCGACAAATTTATAGCCCACGCCGCGGACGGTAACGATGTAGTTTCTGTACGGCCCCAAGCTGTTGCGCAACATTTTAATGTGGGTATCCACCGTGCGGTCGTCGCCGTAAAAATCGTATCCCCATACCTTATTCAACAGCTTTTCTCTGCTCAAGGCTATGTTCTCGTTTTGGGCGATAAACACCAATAGGTCGAATTCCTTTGGGGTCATCTCCACCGCCTCTTCGTCGACATAGACTTCTCTGCCGTCCAAGTCGATGGAAACCCCTTGGAAGTCCAGGGTGTGGTTTTGTGAAATATTGTTGTTTCTCTTTACGATGACCTGGAGCCGCGCCATCAGCTCCTTGGGCGAAAACGGCTTTACGACGTAATCGTCGATGCCGATCTCAAACCCGTAGAGCTTGTCGTACTCTTCGCCCCTGGCGCTGAGCATGAGGACGGGAATGTCCTTCTCTTTTCTGATTTCTTTATAGGCGCTAAAGCCGTCGAGTCTGGGCATCATAATGTCCATGACGATCACGTCGAAGTCCTCGTTTTGACAGATCTCCACCGCTTCCAGACCGTCGGCGGCTTCGACCACCTCATGTCCGTCAAATTCCGCGTAGGTTCGAATGACCTCGCGGATTTTTTCTTCGTCGTCCACTACCAAAATTTTAAACATAGGCATCCTCCACTCCCATTATACTATAATCTCTTCGTGAAATTATTGTGTAGAGGAAAGACCGTTTCTGGGAAATTTCAATACAAAGACGGTGCCGTGATGGATCTGCGAGTTCAATTCGATGGTGCCTTTCAGGCTCTCGACATTGTGTTTGACGATGGCGAGACCCAGACCAGTCGATTTCTTATTGTAAGACCGGGATTTGTCGACCATATAAAAACGTTCAAAAATTCGCTTTTGGTGGTCGTAAGAGATGCCGATCCCCGTATCTTGGATCACGATCTTAAACATTTCCGGATCGGAACCATCCAGGTCGATATTGATTTCGCCCCTCTGCACATTGTAGGATGTGGCGTTATCGACGAGATTGGTGATCAATTCCTTCATCAGTTCCGGATGGGTATAGAGCTTGCTGTCCATATCGGCACGCAGCTGGACGCGCAGTTCCTTCTCTTCGAAATCCGGCTGGTAAGAACGCAGCACTTCCCGCACCAAGAGTTCGAGATTGGTCACCCGATACTCTTCGATTCGGTTCTTCTCTTCCAAGCGGGACATGGAAATGACCGCGTCGATGAGTTCAAAGAGTTTTTGCGACTCGTCGAGAATTATATCGAGGAAGCGGTTCACATCCGCCTCTGCCACGGCGCCGGTGCGCAATAGCTCCGCATAGCCGCGAATCGAGGTCAAGGGCGTCTTGAGTTCGTGGGTGACATTGGAGGTAAATTCGCGCCGACTCCGCTCCGCGAGGGTTTGCTGGGTTTCGTCGATCATCAAGAGCATCATGCCGTAAAACTCGCCCTTTTCGTTAAAGACGGGGTCGAAGAAAAATTTGATGATCGTACCGTCCAGCTCGATCTTTCGGATCTCGTCCTTGGCGCGGTCGAAGGCATGGGTAAAGGCGCGGTAAAATTCCATCGCCCGGCAGAGATATAATAGGTCCTTGCCCTTGTAATTGATGTGGATCGAAGCGTTCAAGAGCTTGATCGCCGACTCGTTGATAGAGATGATTTTCCGGTCCTTTCCGACGAGGATGACCCCCTCCATCATATTGTCGACCATGTCGTTTAAGCCGGTCAGACGCGAATTCAGCTGATCCAAGTGCTCGCGCAGTTCGCCGGCTTCTTTTGCGAGCGTCGGCTCGTATTCCTTGACGAGCGCCTTCAGCTCCATCTTATAATCCGGATCCTGCACGTATTTTTTGGAATTTTGCAAAAAGTAGCGCGTCTCTTCCTGGTGTTGCTCGACGAAGTGATTCAGCACCACATACAACAAAAACGCACCGACCAAACCGGCGAGCACGGTATAGGAAAAGTGATGTAAGGCAGTGGAGACCATGGATTCCGCTCGAAATACGCCGATAAACATAGAGCCGTCATCGTAATTTCGGGCTTCAACGTATTCGTTGTTCAAAAAACCGGATTTATACAGGCCCTTCGCGTCCTTCGGTTCCAATAACTGCGGGTTCTCTTTGACGTACTGCAAGGCCTTTTCCGCCTTCGACCGAAAACTGCTGCTATACAAGATTTCTTCGGAGGGGCTGACATATATATTCAGAATATCGCGATCGTGTTTTTCTCGACGTTTCAAGATGCCGATTCTCTCGTCGGAAGAGTGTACGGCTTCCAAAGAATCGGCTAGAAACTCCACCCCTTCTTCTCTAAAACGTATCCCTCGATTGTTACTCTCGAGGGATACAGAAATTTGAAATATGAAGACTATGAAAAACGCGATCACGATACTAAACCATCGGATCCGCTCTTTCATTGTTTGCTACCTACTTTATAACCGATATTGCGGACCGTCTCGATCAGATACGCTTTTTCTTTTAGCTTCTGCCTGAGAGAGGCGATATGCACGTCGACGGTTCGGGACTCCCCTTCAAAATCATAGCCCCACACATGGGTCATGATCTTTTCTCGATTCAGGACGATATTTTTGTTTTGGAACAGATACAACAACAATTCGAACTCTTTAAAGGTCAAGTTGATCTCTTCCCCATCTACCGTCACCGAACGCTGTTGATTGTCGATGCTGACCCCGTCGATGTCCACCATATCGTGGTGCATCTTTCGCGGTTGCGCGCGGCGCAGCACCGCTTTGACCCGGGCGATCAGTTCCAAGACGCTGAAGGGCTTTACGATGTAGTCGTCGGCGCCTTTGTCCAGGCCGACGATTTTGTCGAGTTCGGAGGACTTCGCCGTCAACATAATAACGGGGATGTCTTCCGTCTGCTCGTTTTCCCGAATATGCTCCAGAATTTGCAGTCCGTCTTCTCCCGGCAGCATAATATCCAATAGTATAAGCGAAGGCAGTTCGATCTGCATCGCCTCGAAGAGTTCCTCTCCGCTGGCGAAACCCTGCACTTCGTGATCGTTGTTTTTTAAGGCATAGACGATCAGATCACGAATGTTCGCTTCATCTTCTACACAATAGATCATCTTACACACCGAAGGTTTCTACGCCGAGATAATCCCTATGGTGTCCGGTAATGGAGAAAATGACCCATTCGCCGATGTTTTGTGCGTGATCGCCGACCCGTTCGAGATACTTTGCGATCTGGAGCAGGTCGATCAGTTCTTCGGCGTCTCCTTGCTTTGCCTGAAGCGCCTCTACGATGGTGTTTCTGGTATCGACGAAGAGAGAGTCGACGATATTGTCGTGGGCGATACATTGTCTCGCCAAATCTTCGTCCTTGGTTATAAACGCGTCGATCGCCATTTTGATCATGGTCGAGGACTCTTCATACATCTTGTCGATGGTATCGGGCGTAACCGCCAAGGGCTTGTCGTCCATAGAGAGGGAGATCTCGCAGATGTCTTGCGCGTGATCGCCGATGCGCTCCAAGTCCGTGATGATCTTAAGTGCGGCAGAGATAAAACGCAGGTCTCCCGCGACGGGTTGTTGACGCAACAAGAGCATCAGACACATATCTTCGATCTTGCGTTCCATGCGGTTGACGGAGCGATCGTTTCTGGATACCTCTACGGCGAGTTCCTTATCTCTGTCTTTTAACGCTTGCAGAGAATCGGCGACGGCGCGTTCCACATAGGCCGCCATCTCTATTAGATTGGTGTTGAGTTCGCTCAATTCAATGTCGTACTGTTTGCGCATTGTTAACCTCCTTCTGATTAACCGAAACGGCCGGTGATATAGTCCTCCGTACGTTCGTCTTGCGGGTTCGCAAAAATCTTTTCCGTAGCGTCCATTTCGATGACCTCACCGGTAAGGAAAAATGCGGTCTTGTCGGATACCCGAGCAGCTTGTTGCATATTGTGCGTTACCATAACGATAGTATATTCTTTTTTCAGCTCTTGAACAAGTTCTTCGATCTTCAAAGTGGAAATCGGGTCCAATGCGGAGGTAGGTTCGTCCATCAGCAACACTTCGGGTTCGACCGCCAAAGCGCGGGCAATGCAGATCCGCTGTTGTTGTCCACCGGAGACTTCCGTTGCCTTCTGTTGCAACTTATCTTTGACTTCGTCCCAAATGGCGCCGCCGCGCAGGGAGCGCTCTACGATTTCGTCGAGCTTTTTCTTGGAGGTAATACCGTGGGTACGGGGGCCGTAAGCGATATTGTCGTAAATGCTCATGGGGAACGGGTTCGGGTTTTGGAATACCATGCCGACGTTTTTACGCAATTGGTTTACGTCATAGGAAGGCGCGTAGATGTCCTTTCCGTCTAAGGTCATGGTGCCTTCGATGCGGCAGTTTTCTACCAAGTCGTTCATGCGGTTTAAGCATTTCAGCATCGTCGACTTGCCGCAACCCGAGGGTCCGATAAATGCGGTGATCTCTTTGTCTTTAATATCCAAGTTGATCTTTTTCAGCGCTTGAAAATCACCGTACCAAAGATCGACGTCTTGAACGAGAATTTTTGTATCTTCCATTTAATTGTTTCCTCCTGCTAATTTGTTTCCGATATAGGTACTTAAGCCGTTAATCAAAAGGGTGACGACGATCAACACAAAACCCGTTGCAAAGGCCTCGTTGACGAACAGCCCTTCCGTAGACAGAACGTACATGTGCAGCGATAGGGTACGGCCCGAAGACAAGAGGCTCTTCGGCATATCCGTGGTCGTACCCAGCGTAAACATAAGCGCCGCCGTCTCGCCGACGCATCGGCCGATGGCGAGGATTACCCCGGAGAGGATACCCGGCGTCGCGACCGGCAGAACCACGCGAATAATGGTGCGCAGCTTGCCCGCGCCCAGGGCGAAAGAGCCGTTTCTCAAGCTATTGTCCACCGCCAGTAAGGCCTCCTCGGTGGAGCGGATGATCAAGGGCAAGATCATGATCGCGAGGGTAAATACCCCGGATAGGATCGAGTATCCCAAGGAAAGGGCGATACTGAAAAACAGCATCCCGAACAGACCGTATAGGATCGAGGGAATGCCCGAGAGGGTTTCCGTGGTCAGTCGAATGATCTCGACGACTTTGCTGCCCTTTTTCGCGTATTCCACTAAGTAGAAACCGGTAAATACGCCCAAGGGAGTGGCGACGAGCAGAGACAATACGACGACGATCAGCGTCGTTACGATAGCGGGCATCATCGAAACATTTTCGGTGGTATAGACGGGCTCAAACATCTTAGCATTCAGATGCGGTACGCCCTTCAAAATAATATAGCCGACGAGTACGATCAGGATGGCGAAAGTAATAAACGCACTCCCGAGAACGAGTCCTCGCACGATTCCGGAACGAGTTTTCATTACTTCATCCTCCTTTTTACGACGTTAAAGATCACATTGATCAACAGAATAAAGATAAACAACACGACGCCGGTGGCGATCAGCGCATCCCGGTGCGGGCCGGTGGCATAGGCCATCTCCAGTACGATATTGGCGGTCATCGTACGGGTCCCCTGCTTGATGCTTTGGGGAATCATGGGCTGGTTACCGGCGATCATGATAACCGCCATGGTCTCCCCGATGGAGCGGCCGATCCCCAGAATAACCGCCGCAAGAATCCCGGACTTGGCGGCGGGCACGACGACGCCCATCAAAGACCGTTCGTGGGTGGCGCCCAGGGCGATGGACCCTTGGTAATAGGACTTGGGAACCGAGCGCAGTGACGATTCGGAAAGGCCGATAATGGTCGGCAGAATCATAATCCCCAACAAGACGGCCGCGGTAAATACGGTCATCCCCGTACCGCCCCACCAACTGCGCACGATGGGTACGAAGACCATCAAGCCGAAGAAACCGTAGATAATAGAGGGGATCCCCGCCATCAGGTTTACCGCAGGCTTCAGAATCTTATAGATATTTTTGGGGCAATAAAAAGCCATAAAAATTGCGGTCATGACGCCGATCGGTACGCCGACGACGATCGATCCGATGGTAACGAAGACCGATCCGGCGATCATGGGCAAGATCCCGAAGCTGGCGGGAGATGCCGTGGGTCGCCATTCGGAACCGAAGATAAATTCGGCGATTCCCGTCTTCAAAATGAAGGGAACACCATTCACGAAAATAAAATAGCAGATCACGATGATCGAGAGAACCGAAACCAGCGAGCAGGCCAGAAACACGATCTCCCAAATTTTTTCGAATGTTTTCGATTGCATTATTTTCCTCCTTAACTTCCGCTACTATATCAACTATGCGTCATCGAAAGATCTACTGTTTGTAAAGTCTATGTAAAATAAAGCCGGCCCCGTTACGGGACCGGCTTTATTGGGTAGATACATCTTATTTTGCGAGGTCAGCCCATGCGGGGGTTTCGCCCTTGAAGATGCTCTTGATTTGATCCATTTTGATGTCTTCCAAGCCGTTGTCTTTGTTTACGATAACGGCGATACCGTCTTGTGCCAAAACAGTACCTTCTACCTTGGATTTTTCTTCGTCTTTCAGTTCTCTGGAAGACATACCGATTTGTGCGGTGCCTTCAGCTGCTGCAGTGATACCTGCGGAAGAACCGTTGGATTGGATTTGAATGTTGGCGTTGGGATTTAATTTCTTATATGCTTCTGCCAACTTTTCGATCAAGGGAGTAACGGAGGTGGAACCTGCAATGGTGATTTCTCCGCTGAGGTCGGCGGGGGTGTATTCTTCGGTTCCTTCTACCTTAACGTAGCCGTCTTTTTCAACTTCTTCTTGTCCTTGTTTGGAGAGGACGAATTTGAGGAAATCCGCTTCGATGCTGCCGTCTTCCGGTTTGCCCTTGGTTACGAGCAGGAAGGGACGAGCAATTTTGTATTCTCCGCTGAGAATGGTTTCTGCGGTCGGTTCTACGCCTTCTACCTTGAGGGCCTTTACGGTGTCGTTCAAGGAACCCAAGGAGATGTATCCGATTGCAGATTGGTTACCGGCAACGGTGGTCATAACGCCATTGGTGGAGTTTTGTACGGCGGCACCTTGGGTGGTGTTGTCGACTTCTTCGTCGCCGTTCTTTTCCAAAAGGCCTACGATTTCGGTAAACGCGCCGCGGGTACCGGAACCTTCTTCACGGGTGATAACTGCGATTTGACCCAATTTTTCGAGGTCACCGGCATCGGCGGTCTTTTCGCCTTCTTCGGTGGTTGCCGCGTTATTTTCTTGGGTTTGTTCGGTTTGTTGGGTGTTGTTCGTCGGTGCATTGGCGCCTTCGTTGCCGCCTGCTGTGTTTTGTCCGCCACCGCAAGCTACAAGGGTCAGAGCGAGGGTGGATACCCCTACTGCCAACTTAATGTTTTTCAAATTGATCATCTTCATCCTCCTAATTCATAGTTCTTCACACTGATTATATTCTATCCGAGACCAATTAAACTCGTATGTCAGTATTGTAAATTCAATGTAAATCATCGGGCCGGAATGTGATTGTTTGGTGATAATTAAATCAATTCGTCGATATCGTCGACAAGGTCCCTCGGTTCCATATCGGCGGGGAAACGACTTTGCAGATTCCCGTCGCGGTCGATCAGAAACTTCTCAAAGTTCCAATGGATCGCCTCGTCCCCTTCAGTCAGATGGCGAAACAGCGGATGGGCGTGTTTTCCGATCACGTCGACTTTTGAAAACATGGGAAAAGAGACGCCATAGGCCGTCTGCACAAAGTTCAGGATCTCCTTCTCGTCCCCCGGCTCCTGTCCCCCGAACTGGTTACAGGGAAAGCCGAGTACGACAAATCCGTCCTCGTGATAGCGCTCATACAGTCGTTGGAGTCCTTCGTATTGATGCGTACAGCCGCATTCCCCCGCGGTATTGACGATCAAGATCACCATACCCCGATATTTTTCCAATGTCTGTTCCTGTCCGTAAATGTCCTTTACGGAAATCGAATACAAGTCCATTTTATCCCCCCTTAATGGCTAGTATACGCTATTTTTCCCCAATTCTCAATTTGAAAATGAAATCTTTTTCATAGACACAAAAAAAGTACCGAGCCATGGCTCGGTACTTTTTTATCGTTCAGAGACTTATTCTCCCGCTTCCATGTTGTGGAGGCGTTCGTAACTTTCGTAACGTTCTTTCGCATTTTGCTCTGCTGCTTCATACAGCGCTTCCGCACGTTCGGGGAAGAGCTTTTGCAGGGAGGTGTAGCGAACTTCGCCTTCGAGGAATTCTCTGTAGGGTTTGGTCGGTTTCTTGGAGTCCAAGGAGAACGGATTCTTTCCTTCTGCGGTGAGCTCGGGATTGAATCTGTAGAGGTGCCAGTAACCGGTTTCGACGGCTTTCTTTTCTTCTGCGATGGATACGCCCATACCTTGGCGAATGCCGTGGTTGATACAGGGAGCGTAGCAGATGATCAAAGAGGGTCCGTCATAGGCTTCGGCTTCCTTTATGGCCTTGAGGGCTTGGTTCTTGTCGGCGCCGATGGCGATTTGTGCGACATATACGTAGCCGTAGCTGGTCATCATGAGACCGAGGTCCTTCTTGCGAACTTCTTTACCGTTGGAGGCAAATTTCGCAACCGCACCCGTCGGGGTAGCCTTGGAGGATTGACCGCCGGTGTTGGAGTATACTTCGGTATCGACGACGAGGATGTTGAGGTTTTCGCCGCTGGCCAAAACGTGGTCCAATCCGCCGTAACCGATGTCGTATGCCCATCCGTCACCGCCGAAGATCCATTGGGAAGGTTTGATAAGGAGGCGTTTCATGCTGCTGATGTTGGCGAGCAATTTGTCCGCTTCTTCATTTCCGGTCTTCTTGTCGAGCAAGGGAAGAATTTCTGCCGTTGCGGTCTTGGTGGCTTTGTAGTCGTTGTAGTTTTCAAGCCATTTGTCGAATGCCTTTGCGATTTCTTCGTCGGCACCGAGTTCCTTGAATGCTTCCATATTTGCGAGGATCGTGTCGCGTTGTTGATCGACAGCGATCTTCATGCCGTAGCCGTATTCCGCATTGTCTTCGAACAAGGAGTTTGCCCAGGAGGGACCTTGGTTCATATCGTTGGTGCAGTAAGGCATGGAGGGAGTGGAGCCGCCCCAGATGGAGGTACATCCCGTTGCGTTGGCAATCATCATGTGGTCGCCGAAGAGTTGGGTTACCAGTTTGATATAGGGGGTTTCACCACAACCTGCACAGGCACCGGAGAATTCGAGGTGCGGCATGTGGAATTGCGAGTTCTTTACGCTGTCAGCAGGAATTTCGTCTTGTTTGGACTTGATTTCCTTAGAAGCGAACTCCCAGTTTTTGGATTGTACTTCGAATTCTTCTTCGAAGGGAACCATGACGAGTGCCTTTTCCTTTGCGGGGCAAACTTGTGCACAGTTTCCACAACCGGTACAGTCGAGGGGAGAGATTTGAATGCGATATTCATAACCATCCAATCCCTTGCCCTTTGCTTCCTTGGTTTCGAAGGTTTCGGGCTTTTTGGCCGCTTCTTCTTCGTCTAGCAAGAAGGGACGAACGACGGCGTGGGGGCAAACGAAGGAGCATTGGTTACATTGGATACAGTTTTCGATTTGCCATTGGGGTACGTTTACGGCGATACCGCGTTTTTCGTAACGGCTGGTACCGGACATAAAGGTGCCGTCTTCCATGCCGACAAAGGTGCTGACGGGAAGGTCGTTCCCTTCTTGGCGGTTGATGGGCACAAGAATCTTGTTGATGAATTCGGGTGCACCTTCGATTTCGTAGGATTCGGTTTCGCTGAGGTTTGCCCATTCAGCGGGAACTTCGATCTTCTTGGTGGCGTCCATACCGCGGTCGACGGCGGCAAAGTTCATGTTGACGATTTCGTCGCCCTTGTGGCCGTAATCGGAAACGATGCTTTCTTTCAGCTTTTCGATTGCGGTTTCGAGGGGTAGAACTTCTGCGAGCTTAAAGAATGCCGCTTGCATAACCATGTTGGTGCGTCCGCCGAGTCCGACTTCGCCTGCGATCTTGGTCGCGTTAATGGTGTAGAATTCGACTTCGTTTTCTGCGATGAATTTCTTCAGGCTTGCGGGAAGATTTTCTTCCAATTCCTTTTCATCCCAGGTGGTGTTCAAGAGGAAGGTACCGCCCTTTTTGATGCCGCGAAGCAAGTCGTATTGGTGAACATAGGATTGCTTGGAGCAGGAGATGAAGTTGGCTGCCGTCAGAAGATAGGTCGAGGTGATTCTCTTATCGCCGAAGCGCAAGTGGGACATGGTAACCCCGCCGGACTTCTTGGAGTCGTAGTCGAAGTAACCTTGTGCATACATATCGGTGCCATCGCCGATGATCTTGATGGCACTCTTGTTTGCGCCTACGGTACCGTCGGATCCGAAGCCCCAGAATTTACATCCGATGGTTCCTTCGGGTTCGGTTTCGATAAATTCGTCGATGTCCAAGGAGAGGTTGGTTACGTCGTCGACGATACCTACGGTGAAGCCTTCCTTGGGTTCATCGGCTCTTAAGTTCTTGAATACGGCGAGCATTTGAGAAGGCGTGGTGTCCTTGCTGCCCAGACCGTAGCGTCCGCCGATAATCATGGGACGATTTTCTTCGTTGTAGTAGATGTCCTTGACGTCGAGGAGAAGGGGTTCTGCGTTTGCGCCCTTTTCCTTGGTGCGGTCAAGAACGGCAATGCGTTTTACGCTCTTGGGCATAGCGTCCAAGAAGTGCTTTTTGGAGAAGGGACGATAGAGGTGAACCTTGAGTACACCGACTTTTTCGCCCTTATCAGCTAAGTAGTCTACCACTTCTTCCAGGGTTTCGGTGACCGAACCCATAGCTACGATAACATCTTCTGCGTTTTCATCGCCGTAGTAGTTAAACAGGCCGTATTCTCTTCCGGTGAGTTCGGAGATTTTGCCCATATACTCTTCTACGATGCCAACGATATTGTTGTAGTAGGGGTTGGCACTTTCCACTTCTTGGAAGTAGATATCGGGGTTTTGTGCGGTACCGCGAACTTCGGGGTCTTGGGGTGCCAAAGCGCGTGCGCGGAATTCGTTGACGGCATCCATATCCACCAATTTTCCGAGATCGTCGTAGTCGAGAACTTCGATCTTTTGAATTTCGTGGGAAGTACGGAATCCGTCAAAGAAGTGTACGAAGGGTACGCGGCCTTTGATGGCTGCCAAATGGGCAACGCCTGCGAGGTCCATTGCTTCTTGTACGGAACCGGAACCGAGAAGGGCGAATCCGGAAGCGCGTACCGCCATAACGTCTTGATGGTCGCCGAAGATGCTCAGCGCGTGGCTTGCCAATGCGCGAGCCGCAACGTGGAAAACACCGGGAAGCAGTTCACCGGCGATCTTATACATGTTGGGGAGCATCAAGAGGAGACCTTGCGATGCGGTATAGGTGGAAGTTAAAGCGCCTGCTTGTAATGCACCGTGAACGGCACCTGCTGCGCCGGCTTCGGATTGCATTTCTTTAACACTGACTTCTTGACCGAAAATATTCTTTCTGTGGTTGCTTGCCCATGCGTCGATATGTTCGGCCATGGGAGAGGACGGGGTGATCGGGAAGATACACGCCAAATCGGAGAACGCGTAAGAGACGTGTGCCGCCGCCGTGTTCCCGTCCATAGTTTTCATCATTTTTGCCATTTTAACCTCCTAAATAAACAACATTTTCCTATATGCTTAATTATATCAGTCATCGATGAATATTCAAGTAGACGCAAGAAGTATGCAATATTACAAAAATGATAATAACCGTCTTATCGGTTGCGCTTATTTTCTTCGATCGACTCCAAAACACGTTGATTTAAAGCCAATGCGGCGTTATATCCCATTTCTTTCTGTTTGAAGTTTCGCGTCGCGATCTCTATTATGACCGCGGTGTTTCTTCCCGTGCGCATGGGAATCTCCACTTTGGGCAAAGAAATGTCGAGTATAGAAACCCTTTCATCCTCTATCCCCAACCGATTGTAATCGGCAAAATCGTCCCATTGGGTGAGGTGGATCACCAGCTCGATTTCCTTTTCTTCCATAATACAGCCGATCCCGAAGAGCCGTTCCACGTCGATAATGCCGATGCCCCGGATCTCCATAAAGTGGCGCGTGACTTTGGGCGAGGTGCCGATCAGGCGGTTTTCCAATTTGCGAATGCGCACCGAATCGTCGGCGATTAGTTTGTGTCCGTTTACGATCAAATCAAGCGCCGTCTCCGATTTTCCGATGCCGCTGTCGCCGACGATCAACACGCCCACGCCGTATATATCGAGCAGTATGCCGTGTTTGCGGATGGTCGGCGCCAAGGCGGCGTCCATAAAGTTGATTAGATTGTTGACCGCCCGGGAGGTTGGGTCTACGGTTCGCAGGATCGTGCAGTCGTGTTCGCCGGCGAATTGCAGCATCTCGGGGAAGATTTCCTGGCCGCGGGTGACGATCAAGACCGGTATCTCATGCTCGAATAGGGTTTTGAGACGGGACCGCCGCACTTCCGGGTCCAATGCCTTTAGGTAGTGCCACTCCGCCCCGCCGATAATCTGAATGCGGTCGGAGACGAATTTCGTGTAAAAACCGCAGAGTTGCAACCCCGGCCGATTGAACTCGGGGGTATATAAGCGCACGCGATCGACATTGACCGCCTTATGCACCACTTCAAAGTCGTTGGATTGAATCAATTGTTCGACGGTAAAACTCGTTCTATATTCTTCAGTCATCTTTTCCTCCGTGAAAGTGCTCGTAAAGGGATGTGGCCGCCCGCTTCGTCATGCCCTGTACGCCCGAAAGGGTTTCGATGTCGGCGTGCTTGATCTTTTCAATAGAGCGAAAATACCGCATCAACGCCTCCTTGCGCTTGGGGCCGATTCCGGGGATGTCGTCGAGTTCGGATTTAAAGCCCGCCTTAGAGCGCAGGCTTCTGTGATAGGTGATCGCAAAGCGGTGTGCCTCTTCCTGAATCCCGTAGACGAGGCGATAGACGGGTGCGTTTTGCGGCAAGGGGATTTCCTGTTTGTTGAGATAGATGCCACGGGTCTTGTGAAAGTCGTCTTTTACGAGACCCGCTACCGGAATGTCGAGCCCCAAGTCTTCGAGGACGATCTCCGCTTGTCTTGCCTGGCCCTTTCCCCCGTCCATCAAAATCAAATCGGGAAAGGTGGAAAACCCCCGCGCCTCCCCTTCCCCGGCGCGCTCCCGAAGGCCCCGGCGGAATCTGCGGTATAGGACTTCCCTCAGGGACGCGTAGTCATCGGGGCCCTGTACTTCCTTGATGCGAAACCGCCGATAATCGGTTTTCTTCGCCTCGCCGTTTTCGAAGACCACCATAGAACCGACGCTTTCGGCGCCGGAGATATTCGAAATATCGTAGGCTTCGATCCGCTCGGGCATATGGTCTAGATGAAGTCTGGTCGCGAGATCCGCCAAGGCGTCGACGGATTTTTTTTGTTTGGTGCGCAGCTGTTCGCCGTGTTTGTCGAGCATATCGACGGCATTTTTTCGCACCATGGAAAGAATCTTCTTCTTCTCGCCGATCTTGGGTACGTGAATATGCACCGCCTGGCCCCGCTTTATACTCAACATCTCCGCTACCAATGCGCCGTCCGGCAGAACTTCTTGAATGTAGAGTTTGGCTGGGATATAGGCCGTGCCGTGATAGAACTGGGTGATAAAGGCGTGGAGCAGCTGCGCGGAACTGTCGCCGTAGCGATTTTCCATAAAGAAGTGCTCCCTGCCCATGTTTTTCCCGTCGCGAAAGAAAAAGATCTGAATGCAGACGTCGCGGTCGTCGGTGGCGATGCCGATGACGTCAAATTCTTCGGAACTGCCGGCGTCGGTAATCCGCTGCTTTTCCATGAGCGTCCGAAATGCCCGCAATTGGTCCCGATATGCCGCTGCCTTTTCGTATTCCATCTCGCGGGCAGCTGTTTGCATCTTCTCCTCCAGATCGGCGACAAAGGGCGCGGGCTTGCCGTCGAGAAAATCGGTAATGGCGCGAATATAGCCGTCGTACTTTTCTTCGGTGACCGCCCCGATGCAGGGACCGGCACAGCGCTCTATATGGTAGTTGAGGCAGGGACGCACGACGGAATTCGGCTTGGAAAGATCCAATTTGCAGTTCCTGAGAGGAAAAATTCGGTGGAGGTATTCGATGGACTGATTGACCGCGAGCACATCGGGAAACGGGCCGTAATACTTTGCCTTGTCCTTGAGAATCCGCCGCGTCTTTAACACCCGCGGAAAGGGCTCGTTGGTGATCTTAATATAGGGGTACTGTTTGTCGTCTCTGAGCAAGATATTGTACTTGGGCAGATACTCTTTGATCAGATTCGACTCGAGAATTAAGGATTCCAATTCGTTTTCTACGATTATATACTCGAAATCCGCAATATGGCTCACCATACTCCGCACCTTTGTATCGCCCTTGCCGTAGGAGCCAAAGTATTGTCGAACTCTATTTTTTAAATTCTTTGCCTTGCCAACATAGATGATTTGATCCAGCTTGTTTTTCATCAGATACACGCCGGGATCGTCGGGCAATTTGGCGAGTTTTTCTCGTATACTCTCTTCGCTCATTCGCCGCAATGCTCCTTTTCTATCCTAGTAAAAAACTGACCGGGAAGGTCAGTTTTCTATTTGATATATGGTTTTAAACTTTCATAGGTCTTTTCGCCGATGCCCGGAACTTCTTTTAAGTCCTCCGCTTGTTGAAAAGGATGGGCATTTCTATGTTCGATGATCTTATCGGCGGTCTTCTCGCCGATGCCGGGAAGGCGCATCAACTGCTCTTTGGATGCGGTTTGAATGCTAACGGGCCCCGCCCCCTCCGATTCACCTGCCTCGCCTTGCGGCACTTCTTCTCCCCGGTGGGGGATGTAGAGCTTTTCCTCGTCGGAGAGCTTTCTCGCCTGGTTGACCTGCGACATATCCGCTTCGCCAATGATGCCGCCGGCCGCGACGATGCCGTCTTTTACGCGGCTTCCCGCGTCGAGTTCGTAGAGTCCGGGACGCTGTACCGCACCGCCGATGTCGACGAAAATCGTGCCCGTCTCCACCGGCACTTCTATTTGTCGCTCCACATTTTGCGCGCCGGAAAAATCGCCGCTTTCGGCATATAGCATCATCGGCGCATCGGGCTCCTGTCGTTTCTTGTCCTTATAGGTGAAATACGAAACCACGAGGACAATTAGGGCGATGGAGCAGAGGATAATATTTTTTTCCCGGGGCGAAAGATCCATGATCCATTACTTGGTGCGGGCGATTGCCTCGATTTCGATGACGGCATTTTTCGGCAGGGTCTTTACGGCCACACAGCTTCTCGCCGGTTTGTGGGTGCTGAAGTATTCCGCATAGACTTCGTTGATGGCGCCGAATTGGTCCATATCGGTAATAAAGATATTGACCTTCAAGGTATTTTCCAAAGAAGACCCGGAGGCTTCCAATAAGTTTTTCAGATTGGTCAGGCTTTGGTGGGTCGCTTCCTTGATGTCGGTCTTCAGCTCGCCGGTCGCCGGGTCCACCGGAATCTGGCCGGACGTATAGACCACACTGTCGGATACGACGGCTTGGGAATAGGGGCCGATGGCCGCAGGTGCTTTATCCGTTTGGGTAATGTTCATTCTGTTTCCTCCTTAAAATCCTGAGTCCAAAGTCTCTCTAAGTTGTAGAACTCGCGCATTTCCCGGTGGAAGATATGGACGATAATATCACCATAATCCAATACAATCCAGCGGGACATGCCGTTTCCTTCGTGGTGGTAGGTCTCATAGCCCGCTTCTGCCATATTGTCTTCGATTTCTTCGGCGATGGCATTCAGCTGCGGGGTCGAGTTTCCGCTCACGATCACGAAATAGTCGGCTATGGAAGTCATCTGGCGGATGTCCAGGACTTGTATGTCCGCACCGCCCTTGGCTTCGGCACTTTGATCGATAATTTTTAACTTTCCGGTCAATTCGACTTTTTCCATTCTACCTCCTTATTTCTATTTCAGTATACCCTATTTCAAGGGTTTCATGTGCAGATCTTTCAACAGTCGGTCGGTGCCGGCCTCGTCGACGATAAAATATGAAATCCCGTCGATGGTCTTCGGCGTACCCGGTAAAGTGTTGGTCGTCAGATTCTCTTCGCCGATGGAAATCAACGTAAGTCCCATGCGCGACACCTTGGATAGGGGCATATTGCTCGTCGTATGGTCCATATAGCTTACGAACAAAGACGGCGCATGGAGCAGACCGCCGGGAGATTTTACCTTGTTAACCAGCGAGGAAATAAACGCCTGCTGCGCCTTTACGCGGTCCAGATCGGCGTTTTTATAGCCCTTTCTGAAGCGCACGAATTGAAGCGCCTCGTCGCCGTTTAGGGTCTGCATACCCTGTTTGAGGTGGATATACAGCGGCGGATCCGCCGAAGGATCCTCATAATCCATATCCATCGGCACATCGACGTCGATCCCGCCGACAATGTCGACCACGTCTTTGACAAAGGCGTAGTCGACGACGATATAGTAGGGGATGTTGAGCCCCAGATTTTCATTGACGGTTTGCAGGGCGAGGTCCTGTTTTCCATAGGCATAGGCGTGATTGATCTTCGTCTTTCCATGCCCTTCGATGGGGACCCGACTGTCTCTCGGCACGGATACGAGGGATGCCGTGCGCTTCGCCCCGTCGACGTCCAATACCATCATCACGTCGCTGCGCGTATTCTCCGCCTGTTTCGAGTCCAGACTGTCGATGCCGATAAGAAGGACCTGAAATTTTTCGTTGCTGTTTTTCAGATCTTCCACCCAAGTCTGCGCCGCGGTATTGTCGCTGCGGTTGATATACCACTGCGACCCGAAAAACAGGGCGCAGACGATCAAAAGGGTGGCAAAAAACCCTCGAAAGAAACTCTTCATCGGCCGCCTCCGATCTGTCCGATATAGTAATTATAGCAACGCACGGTGTCGAGATGGACGGGAATCCGCTTCTCGAGTAGGTACTTTAGGTTCTGCGCCACCGATGCCGCCATGGCTTGGGTGAGATCTTTTTTCGCCAGTGCGCGAAGTGCCTCTACGCCCTCAAAATTGCGCATCGGCTCGAGATAATCCGCCAAAAACACGATCTCTTCCAACGGACGCATATCGGCCCTTCCGGTGGTATGGTAGCGGATGGCGTCGAGAATCTCGGGATCCGTAATGCCAAGCTCTTTCTGCGCCCACGTCGCGGCCACATAGGCATGGAGAATCTGCGGAAAATCTTTGAACACGTCGTCTTCTTTCATATTTAAAGCGCGTGCGCGATCCCGAATCGCCGCCGCATCGGGATATTTACAGGCGTCGTGCAACCTTGCCGCAATCCGGACCTTCTCACCGTTCACGCCGTGGATTTCCGCCAGTTCTTCGGCGGTTTTCGTCACCCGCAATGTATGCAAATACCGTTTTTCTCCGATATCCGATTCAATTTTCTTAAAATTCGGTGTCTTCAATATTGATAAAACCCCTTTTTTCGAATATAGGTCATCACATCGTCGGGCAAAAAGTACTTTACGGACTTGCCCTGGCGAATCCGATTGCGCAAATTGGTCGAGGAAATCTCCAAGAGCGGCGTGTCGATCAGTACGATGCCCGCATTGAAGTGCTCCTTTAAGTATCGGATCTCCTGGCCGATCGCCCGCCGCGTCACCTGACCGAAGCCCGGTCGCACCGCCACCGCAAAGCGCGTCAACTGCGCCAGCTCTCCGAACCGCTTCCAGGTCTTGAGATCCTGTAAAATATCCGAACCCAAAAAGAAATAAAACTCCGCCTCCGGATGGAGCGACCGCAGACTCTCTAAGGTGTCCACGGAATAGGTGGTTTCGGTGCGGGTCACTTCGATATCCGATACTTCAAAATAGTAATTGTCCGCCACCGCGAGCTCCGCCATCTTTAAACGGTCCGAAGCGGGCACGGAATAATCTCGCTTGTGGGGCGCGTTTCCCGTGGGGATAAATAGGACCTTCGAGAGGCCGAGCTCCGCCCGAATGTATTCGCTCATCATCAAATGTCCCATGTGGATGGGATTGAACGAGCCGCCCATGATGCCGATCTTCATTTTCTACTCCAGGACGATCTGCGGATCTTCTTTCGATGCCCGGTACAAGGTCAGCTTAGAGCCGATCGACTGTACGAATTCTGCACCCGTCTCTTCCAAGAGCGCATCGGTCGCTTCTTGCATTTCTACGGACGTATTCTGTAACAAGGTGATCTTCACCAACTCGTGATCTTCCAATAACGCGTCGATCTGCTCGATCACCCCCGGCGTAATGCCGTTCTTTCCGATTTGCATCAAGGGCTTCATGCCATGGCTCAGCCGTTTCAGCTGCGCCCTCTGTTTTGCGGTAATCATAGTCCTCCCTATTCAAAAAACTCGAATTCATATCCTGCAATAAAGACCGATTCGCCCTCTTCGATCCCCAATTCCCGGAGCCGATCGATGACGCCGTTTTTACGCAGATTCTCCTGAAAATAGCGCAGAGATTCCCGGTCGTCGAAAAAAGTAGAGCCCAAAAGGCGCTCGATGTAGCCCCCGTCGACGATGTATTTTCCCGCCTCTTTGCGGACGGAAATGCCGGGTTCTCGCTTTTCTTCTTCTACATAGCGTTCTTCGTCCAGCGTCTCGTATTCGATCTTCGTATTCTGAAGAATGTCAAATGCCCGATACAGCATGGGACGGATATCCGCCGTGGTGGCGGCGGAACCGGAGAAGACTTCGTAGCCCTTCTCCTCCAGCGCTTTTCGCAGCGCCGGTTCGTTTTCGCGCGCCTCGGGCAGATCCATCTTGTTCAAAAACACGATCTGCGGCTTTTCGGTCAGCGCCGCGTTGTAGTCGGCCAGCTCGCGATTGATGGTCTCGAAATCTGTCAGGGGATCACGATAACCCGCGCCGCTCGCATCCAATACGTGGATCAGGACGCCGGTTCGCTCGACATGTCGTAGAAAATCGTGGCCGAGCCCTATGCCTTCCGATGCGCCTTCGATTAAACCCGGAATGTCCGCGCAGACAAAGCTCTGCTCCGGTCCCAAATACACGACGCCCAAATTGGGAGATAGGGTCGTAAATTCGTAATTGGCGATCTTGGGTCGAGCACTCGAGATGACCGAAAGAAGGGTCGATTTTCCCACGTTCGGAAAGCCGACCAGCCCTACATCGGCGATCATCTTGAGTTCGAGCACGATGTCCCGCTCCTGGCCGCGAAAGCCCAGTTGGGCAAAGGTGGGCGCCTGACGCGTACTGGTGGTGTAGCGGGCATTGCCCTTGCCGCCGCGCCCGCCCTGGGCGATGACAAAGCGTTCCCCGGGTCGCTTTAGATCGACGATGACCTTGTTCGATTTTTCGTCGCGCACGACGGTACCCACCGGTACCTTGAGCACGATATCGTCTGCGTCGGCCCCGAACTGCTTTTTGCTGCGGCCGTTTTCGCCGTTCTCCGCTTTATAGACGCGCTTGTAACGGAAGTCCATCAAGGTGTGGATGCTCTCGTCGGCTTCCAATACCACGCTGCCGCCGCGCCCGCCATCTCCCCCGGCCGGTCCGCCGGCGGGTACATATTTTTCTCTGCGCCATGCGACGGCACCATCGCCGCCGTTTCCCGCTTTCACGGAAATGCGGCAAATATCAACAAACATAGACACCTCCCGTTTCCTTGCTTCATTATATCACAGCACGGTTTTGACTCTTTTATAATTGAAGAAAAGGAAGTCTAATAACTATATAAGATAAAAAGAAAACCGCAGATTTCTCTGCGGCCTTGTTTATGCTAATTCTTCGATAGGATGTACATTTACGATTTTCTTGTTCTTGCCGCGGGTTTCAAAAGAAACGCGACCGTCGGCTTTAGCGAACAAGGTGTCGTCGCTACCGATCCCCACATTGATACCGGGGTGAATCTTAGTGCCTCTTTGACGTACGAGAATGTTGCCGGCGAGTACGTGTTGTCCATCGCCCTTCTTCACGCCGAGACGCTTGGATTCGGAGTCGCGACCGTTTTTAGAACTACCCATTCCCTTCTTCGAAGAGAAGAGTTCGAGCGTAAACTGAATCATCTAAACCTCCTGAGTCTCTATTTTCATGTAGTTTTCGTATTTCTCTGCAATGGCGTTAAGACCTACGATCATGGAGCGCAACAGCGTTACCGCCGTTTCCGATTCCACGCCGTCTTTGAGCCGAAAGAACAGATAGGCTTCCGACTGCTCGATGTGCATATCGTCCTCGGAAATCTTTGCGATCTCTCCGATCGACAGGATACAGGTCAAAGTCAGTGCCGAAATGCCGTTACAGACGATTTCGCCGATCTCGTCCCCGTCTCCCGCGTGCTCCCGCGCAGAAAAGCCGATGGGCTTTCCGTCGCGAAAGTAGAGTACGATCTTCGTCATTATGCCAATTTGCCGATTTCTACGAGCGTATACGGTTGGCGATGGCCTTTTTTCTTACGTTCGTTCTTCTTCGCCTTGAACTTGTAGACGATGACCTTTTTGTCTTTGGCCTGTTTCAGGACCTTTGCTTCGACTTTTGCACCTTCTACATAGGGTTTGCCGACCTTCAGACCGCCTTCTTCCTGTACCAGGAGAACTTTGTCAAAGGATACGGAATCCCCTTCGTTCGCGTCGAGCTTTTCCACTTTCACCAAGTCGCCTTCGTGAACGGTGTATTGCTTTCCGCCGGTTTCGATAACTGCGTACATTGTAGCACCTCCTCATAATAAGACTCGCCCCAACAGGTGATTCGCTTCTGACCTGTTTAGGTGCGGTTACATCAAAGTATGATACCACAATTTTTTAGAAATTACAATTTTTTCTCTCGAGAAATCTCTTTTTTTATGCGCTCGCGGTTCTGGGTTTTTCGCGCCCGGTAGGCGGCGGGAAATGAGGCTTCCCGTCGCTGGCGAGAAAGCTCAAACAGGCCCATGGCGGTAAAGCCGTAGACCGTAGAATTCATGGGATCGTCCGCGAGTCCGCGACGAAATCTTTCGGCGATCTCCGCCTTTTCCTCCTCGTCCATACCGTGCAAAAAGTCGATGACGATCATGCCGCTGATATTGCGCAGCAGAATCTGTGCAATACACGCCTCCATCGCCTCGGCATTGACGGACCTTCGCATCGCCTGAAAACTCCCCTGCTTCTTGACCGATGCGCTGTTGACGTCGATACAGACGCAGGCTTCGGTTTCGTCGATGACGATATTGCCGCCCGAAGGAAGGGGGACGACGCCAAAAAAGAGTTCGTCGAATTGCTTTCGATATTGGGCCAGTCCCCGCAAACTGAAGGAAGGATCGTAGACGGTCCGATAGGAATCGGAAATGTATTTTTCGACGGCGTGATCATTGATTACGATCGGAAGCTCCGGGTGGCGGACAAACAGACTCGCCTGCAGATTGTCCGATCGGAGACGCTTGGTCGGGGGCAAAAAATTTCTTTCTTTTTCGATCGCCTCTGCGATCTCCGCCAGCCGCAGGTATTCCCGCTCCAACACATCGGCATCGCACGCCATCGCCTCGGTGCGGACGATCAAACCCGGACGGTCGGGCAGCCCTTCTGCCCAGCGCTTGAGGCGCGTGCGGGCGGCGTCGTCTTCGATTTTTTTCGAGATTCGCACCCCGCGATTGGCGGGCAAGAGGACCAGATACTCCCCGCGCAGGCTGTAATCGGTAGAAAGAACCGCGCGCTTGTCCCCCAAAGGCATCTTTTTGACCTCGACGATCACCGTATCGCCGCCTTTGATCGACTTTCGATACGGAAGCGGATAGACATATTTCATGGGGAGGTAGCCCGCTTCGCCCTCGCCGAAGTCGACGAAGGCGCAGTCCATGGCGGGCAGGACATTTTTTACATAGCCGCGGTATATATTTCCCACCATCGACGACCTGCCGAAGAGGTGGATCTCCTTTAAGACGCCGGATTCGATTCGGCCCATCAGTTTCGGCTCTTCCGCATCGACAAATAAAAAGGCGTCAGATTTGTACTTCATTGCCGTCACGATCCATACTCATCATCCTCCTGATTTGCACATAGTCCGTATCCAGGCCGGATTCTTCGAATACGCCAGCCAAAAATCGGTCGGGCCGCAGATTGCCGTGGCCGCCCGCCTTTAACAGGGCGTAGAGGGCGCTGCCGCCCCGTTCTTCTTTCCATTCGATCGAAAATATATCAGGTTTAATGTCCTCGTCGATAAAGATCCGCTTTTTGCCCTTTTTCTTGCGCCGCCGAACGAGGATTTCCTCCCGCGCCAGGGCGCGTTCGGTGATCTCCCCGAGTGCTTCTATTGCGGGATAGATCGTCGCGGGAAAGAACAGCCGGTAGCGCGAGGTTTCGATGCGCTCGAACACCGATGTCGCGTCGAAGTCGTCCTTTATCGCGAGGATCCGAATGCCGTCGGGAAGCGCCTCGTTCAGCGCCCGCTTCACGGCTTCGGGGTCGGTGCCGTCTTCCACCTCGAAATCCGCCACCTCGTATTCGCTCTCGGTTCCCACGCTCAGAGGCTGTGCAATGGAAAGCTTCTGATGGGGGTTGAAGCCCTCGGACCAGAGGACCGGGATTTTCGCCCGTTGAATGGCGCGGGTAAAGACACGCACAGTATCGAGGTGGGAAATAAATTTAATCATCCCTTTTTTACTGAATGCCAGGCGCAGTTGCATGAAATTCCTCCCACATTTCGCAGTTTCGGATGCCGCAGCCATTGCAGGCACCCCGGCAATCCGGCGTCGTAATGCCTTCCATCGCCTTTTGGTACTCTTTTTTCAGATACGCTTTGCTGACGCCGATGTCGATAAAATCCCAGGGCAAAATCTCGTCAAAGGCGCGGGTGCGATTGGCGTAAAAGTCGCCGTCGATCCCGGCGGCCTCCATCGCCTGCTCCCAAACATCGTAGCGGAAGTATTCGCTCCAGCCGTCGAAGATCTGTCCTCGCGTATAGGCCTCTTGGATCAAAGCCCCCGTCCGCCGGTCGCCCCGGGCGAGGATCGCCTCCATGCGCGAAGTATAGGGGTCGTGGTACTGAAACTTTACCTTGGGATCGCGTATCGACCCACGCAGCGCCTGAATTTTCTCGAAAAAGGTCTCGAGGCTGTCCTGCGGCGCCCATTGAAAGGGGGTGAACCCCTTGGGAACGAAGCACGACGCCGATGCGGTCACTGTAAAATGCCCGCGAATCTCTTCTTTGGGGCGATCGAAAAACGCCTCTTTCACCTTATAGGCGAGATCGCGTATGCCCAGGGCATCTTCCATCTCCTCGCCCGGCAGGCCGATCATAAAGTAGAGCTTAATGCGGCTCCACCCTTCGGCAAAGACGCTGTTCACCACCCACATGAGATCCTCTTCGGTGACGTTTTTGTTGATCACATCGCGCATTCTTTGGCTCCCCGCTTCGGGGGCAAAGGTGAGGCCGCTCTTTCGCACCTTTTCGATTTGGCGCAGTACGTCGACGATAAAGCTGTCCAGGCGCAGCGACGGCAGGCTGATGCCCACATTGTCCGATTCATACCGCCGCACCAATTCGTCGACCAAAGGCATCAACATGCGATAATCGCACGAAGAAAGCGAGGTCAAAGACACCTCGTCGTAGCCGGTGTTTTTAAGGATGTTGTCCGCCATGGTAAGGAGCGTTTCGGTATCGCGCTCACGGATGGGACGATACATCATCCCCGCCTGGCAAAAGCGGCAACCCTGCGTGCAGCCGCGAAAGAGCTCCACCACCGCCCGATCGTGTACCGTTTCGATAAAGGGCACGATCTGCCGATCCAGTTGAAAGCCTTCGTTCATATCGTGAAGGCGTATGCGGCAAATCGTCTCCTTCGCCTCCGGTACGAGGGCGCGGCGCCCGGCGATCAGTCCGTTTTCGTCGTAATCCACTGCGTAAAAGGCGGGGATATAGATGCCCTCGAGCTCTGCAAGATCTCGCAAGATCTCGCGCTTTTTCTTTCCCGCTTCCTTTCCCCGTCGCACGGTCTCCAGAAGGCGGATATTTATCTCTTCCCCTTCCCCGACGACGAAACAGTCGATAAAATCTGCCAAGGGCTCCGGCGTCGTGGCACAAGGACCGCCGGCGATAATGATGGGATCGTCTTCTCGCCGCGCGTCGGCCTTGTAGGGAATGTTCGCGAGATCCAACATATAGAGGATGTTGGTATAACTCATTTCGTATTGGAGGGTAAAGCCCACCACGTCGAACTCGGAAAGGGGCAACTTCGATTCCAATCCGTAGAGGGGGATCGATTCCTTTTTCATCTCCTCCGCCATATCCGGCCAGGGCGCAAAGGCGCGCTCGCATGCGAGGAGGGGCTGTTCGTTGATGGCAAAATACAAAATCTGCATTCCCAAATGGCTCATGCCCACCTCGTAGACGTCGGGGAAACAGAATGCAAAACGCAGTTTCGGATCCTCTTTGTAGATGCTGTTCAGTTCGCTGCCGATATAGCGAGCGGGCTTTTCTACTTTTTTCAGACATTTCTCCAGCTTTTCCGATTGAATCATAGCACTCCTCTTCGCCTTTCTATCGACGGGACGCGTCCCCGCATATAAGAAAAGACAGTAGCTTTCCTACTGCCTCTTCGGTCGGAAAATATCCCAAAAACGCCCCGCGGTCTTCTCTTCTTTCGCGGCGGGCGCAGTTTCTTCTGTCGTAAACCGCACATTTTCGGACTCTTCAAAATACAATACCGCATCTTCCGCCCATTTGTCTACGTCTATTTTTTCTCTCCCGCCCGGAAGCAGGCGGTTGTAGATCGGGCGAATGTCGGCGTCGATACGATGCCGCATCAGCAACAGGAGGATACGGTCGAGCCCCCTTTCCGACACCGCATCGGCGCGCAGTACGGGGTGGACCACATCCGCCGCTTGGATCCAGCGAAGGAGGTCTACGTCTCTGTAACGGGAGAGGTCGACGACGATCTCCTCATACGCCAACGCCGCCACGGCAGCTGCAAAGTCGCTCTCTGCCACGTCTTCGGCGTCCTGAAAGGGGTTCCCTTGTATGAGATCGTACGCTTCGTGTCGAAAGGGGATTTTTTCCGACTCTATGCGCCCGGAGATCCAATCGTAATAATCGTAGATATGGCTGTCCGCGCCCTCTACAAATAGATCTTGCACGCGCATGCGATTGCTCGCTTCGATCAGAAGCGCCCCGTCCTTTTCTCTTGCAAAATCCCGCGCGATGGCGCTCGTTCCCACGCCGCCGGCGGTTCCTATCAGTACTCGTATCATATTACTCCAAATCCAATCCGGTTTCGATGGGGAGCATATCGTCCTTTACGTCTTTATATAGGCCGAAATATTCCGCCATCACTTGTTGCATAACGGGTCCGCAGTTGGCGCCGTTTCCGCCCTGAAAGAGGACGACGCCCACCGCGATCTCGGGGTCGTTCGCGGGGGCATAGGCCACTTGCCAGCCGAAGGCGTCATAGGTCTCGCCGGTATAGGGATTGGCGCCTGCCCGCTCGGCACTCCCTGTCTTCATGGCGATCTCGACGGGAAATTCATTAAAGAGCTTTCCGTTGAGTCCGCTTTTAGAGACCATCACCATGCCCTTTTTCAGATCGTCGTAGAAGCGGGGATTCATGCCCACTTTCTGCACTTCCTGCGCCGGATTCTTCTCCTCCACCAGCGAAAGCGGATAGAGGGTGCCCTTATTAGCGAGCGCCATCATATAGCGCGTAACTTGCGAAAGCGTATAGGCATTGGAGCCCTGCCCGATGACGACATTCATCGTATCGCCGGTGTTCCAATGCGCCTGGTCCACATAGGTATATTTGATCAGATCCGCCAGACCCACCTTTTGCCCGCGGCCCTTGGCATCGGGATCGACGCCGATCGCCTTTAGTCGCTCATAGACGGCGGTGCGATCGGGTTTTTCTTCCGCATCCAATATCGCGAGAATTTGGTCTCGAATCTTTTCCCTTTCGCGATCGGTATTAACGCCCTTCAGGTAGACATCCATATTGGCGTCGAGATGTCGCTTGAGCAGCGATTTGATGATCTTTCCCTTGCCTTCGGGATCCGGCCGCGTGCCGCCGGCTTCGGCGGGGATTTGAATCTCAACCCCCGTCTTTTCTCCCAATCCGAAGCGTTCTGCCATGTCGTTGATTTCTTCCGGCTTGACGCGTATGCCGAGATCTTTGTCTCTACGTTGATCTTTACCCAGTCCGAGGGAATAAAAATAATAGTTGCAGGAATCCCTAAGCGCCATGGCGAGGGTCTCGTTGCCGTGCACCTGGCGGCTTTGGTTCCAGAGCCAGCAACCGAATATCTGCCCGTCTACGTCGACATAGCCGCCGTCGGGTATCGCCATCTCCGGATCCAGACCCTTTTCCAGGGCGGCCGAGGCGGTGACCATTTTGAAGATACTCCCCGGCTGAATGGCGGATTGCGTGGCGATATTGTAGAGCGGCCGCGGCGCGAGGAGATTCTTCTCCTCTTTGGGCTTGAGGCTCTCCCAGGCGGTGGGGCTGATGCCGGTGGCGAACAGATTCGGGTCAAATGAAGGATAATTCGCCATGGCGAGCACCTGTCCCGTCTTTACATCGGCCACCACCACGGCGCCGCTGTATGCGTTTTTGTACGGCCCGCCCTTGTCCTTGCTGGTAAGATAATTAAAATTACCCCAGGGCGATTGATACATCTCGCCGGTACGAATCTGTTGCAGTACGGTGGCGAGGCTCTCCTCCGCCTTTTTTTGCAGATGGACGTCGATGCTTAAGCGCACGTCTTTTCCGGCGACGGGCTTTTCTTCGCGGATCACGCCGGTGGTGTTTCCCGAGGAGTCTACGGTAACGGTTCTGCGGCCGTCTTTTCCCTTCAGGCGTTCCTCGAAGACCTGCTCCATGCCGGTCTTTCCGATCAGGTCGTTGCGATTGTACCCCAACTCGTCGATGTATTTTTTGATTTCCTTCTCTTGGGCGATATTGCCGATATAGCCCAGCACGTGACTCGCCACATTGACCTCGGGATAATAGCGGATCGGCTCCACAGAGATATGGATGCCGGCGCGATTGTTGAGATTTTCCTCGATCTTTGCCACGGTCTCGTCCTTCACTTCGTAGGCATAGTGAATGGGAATATAGGCGTAATTGCCCTGGCTGCCGATGGAATCATAAATATTGACGATGTCGGCGATTTCATAGGGGCTGAGTTGGGGATTGATGCCCAGCTTTTCTGCACGCGCGTGAAAGATCTCCTCCGAAGAGAGGGAATCCTTTAGTCCCGCGCGCTTCGAAAGATCCACCGCGTTGTTCAGTTGCGTATAGGCAGGCGCATCCCCGGCGACCGAGATGCCCGTAGCGATTCCCGCTTCGATCAGATGGTCCTGCGCCGCGGCATACATCCCCTCGCGCCGAAGAAATTTTCGCAAGCGCTTTTTGTCCTTCGCGAGTTCGGAAAGCGCGCCGTATGCGGGGTTTTTCTTGTCGTCGATGGGCACGACATCGCCCTTTTCCTTCGCGGCGCGAATGTCTGCCCCTTCTTGCTTTAAGAAGGATATGGCCTCTTCGGTGACCGACACATTGGCGGTCAAAAATCGTTCGGCATCTCGCTCGATCAAAACACTGACAAAGTCGTCTTCTGCGGAACTGGTCCAGCTGACGTCAGGAGAAATCTCCATCAGACGCACCTTATTTTGAATATAGGCGTCGTAATATTCGTTGCCGTAGTCTCTTAGGCCGATGCCCGGCACTTCGGCGCCGATTCGTTCATAGGCGAGCCGCCGGCCGATGGGATGGTCCAGCACTTCCTGAATATACACCGGATTTTCCCGGACCACCTGCAACAGATCCGCCATAGCGTCGGATTCCTTGGGGAGCCCGTAGCGCTCCTTAAATTCCGTCGTCTTTTGCGAATCGACATAGACGGGCTTTCCCCCGCGCGCGATCATGGCATCGCCAAAGTTTTCGTTCCCCAAGATGCGGTCCAATACGCGAAACGCATAGTGGCTGTCATAGGGTTTTGTGTAGGCGGCGCGCAGAAAACTCTCCAGTTTTTCAGAGCCTACGAGGGCTTCGAGCACCGCTTTTTGAGGATCGCCCTTGTGCCGGTAGGATTCGATGTCCGTATATACAAAGCTGTCTAAGAGAATCGGACTGGACTTCATATAGTTTGTGCCGTCTTCTTCCAGATAGCGGCTCAGCAAAAGATAGCTGCCGTTTCGGTCTTTGCTCGAAAGCGCTTTGACCTCGTCCTTACGAAGCTGCACGGCAAATACCGGTCGATTGCCGGCGAGCACGACGCCGTTTCGATCCCGTATCTTGCCGCGCTGCGCCGTAATTGCGATGTCCTTGACGCGCCGGCTGTCGGCAAGCTTTCTGTATTCGTCGCCGTGAATCAGGGTGATGCGCGCCAACTGAAGCACGAGCGCCGCCAAAAGAAACAGCACGATGCCGCTAAATATCTTATAGCGATCCGCGTCTTTCAGTTTTTCATAGAGCTTATTCATCAGCGTTCCTTCCCATCCTCCGATAACCGCGCTGCGCATCCGCGGCACCCGTCGCAAAGACGGCGGTATACAGTGCGGTAGAAAGCGGCATCATGACGTATACATTTGCGGGCATAGACGGCACCTTCCAGCCCAAAATCAAGAGCAACAGAAAATACACGATCTCGAGCACCAGCATATCCGCCGCCACAAAAACGCCCATGCCGACGGGAGAGGGTTGAAAAAACAACCCCCGCGTAATATACAAACTCCCCAAAAACAGGGCGTGAAAGAGAAGAAAGATCCCCGGTGCCGGCGCGAGCAAGACGTCTAAGAGTATGGCGGAGAAGATGCCCGCCCCCCAGGCGAGGGGGCGACTTCTGATAAAAAGCGCCGCCGCCACGGCGAAGGGCAAATACCCGCGCAAAAGGAGCGGAAGCCCTTGAAAGAGCATCGATGGGTACAAAAACGGCGCAAGAAAGATCAGGACATACAAGAGAAGTTTCATCGCGCCCCCTTTAATACATAGACTTCATAGAGCTTGTGAAAGTTTACGGCGCTTTCCAAGCTAATGCTCTTAACCATCTTATCCTCGTCCGTTTCCACCTTTTTTACGGCGCCGATATAGACGTCCTTTTCATAGCCGTCGCCGATTCCCGTCGTAAACACGGGGTCTCCCACCACCAAATCCGCGTACATATCGAAGGCGTACCCTTCGAGCTTGCGGTTAAGGCCGCGCACGATGCCGCCGTCGGCGGTGCGAATGCTTCGAAAACTCACGGCGTTTTCTTCGTCTACGATGCTGCGCACCTTGGCGGTATGCGGTCCGATTTCTGTGATATAGCCCACCAGTCCTTCCACCGAGGCGTCGCTTCCCTGTTCCAGGGCGCTGACGACGGTATCCCCCTTTCGGATGCCGTCTTTCGTTCCCTTGTCGATCGTAAAGCGATAGAAATACATACCCGCGGGCTTGGCGACGATATTCGCCTTGACCGCGCCCTTGCTGTGATTGCCCTCGATGGCGGCGGCATTGGAAAGGTAGGAAGAACGATTGACGATGTCGTTCAAATTGCGGTTTTCCTCCCGCAATTTGGCGAGTTCCGCCTCCATAGCGCGGTTTTCGCGACGCAGGCTCCCCACATGCAAAATGCTGTCGACGACATCGGCGGTGCGACTCATCCCCGCGCCCGCCGTCGATGTCACCGGCGAGATCGCCGCGGCGACGAGGCCCTCAAAGGCGGAGAGGATCGATCGTCCGGGGCCGCTGATGCCGAAAAAAAGAATCAGCACGAGGGCCGCAAATCGCAGATTGCGGCGCCGTTTCACTTGTTCCAATGATTTCATAAATTCTATAACGCTCCGTCCTGACAAAAACTGTAATATGTATCGCCGCCGATGATAATGTGATCGACTACGGGAACCCCCATGATTTCGCCCGCTCGTTTGAGGCGCAGGGTCAGATCCCGGTCCTCCTTTGAAGGGACGGGGTTCCCCGTCGGATGGTTGTGCACCAAGATGATCGAATGACAGAGTCGGGTTACGGGAAAATGAAACACGTCACGGGGATGGACCACCGTATAATTGATCGTGCCCTTGGTGACGCATTCGACGAATTGGATCTCCTTTTTGGGATTCAACCCGACGACCCGAAATTCTTCCTGCTGCAGGCCCAGCATATCGTCCATAAAATACGCTGCGATCATGGCCGGAGAGGTCATCGCCTGTCCCTGCACCCGCGTTGCGCGCATGCGCCGGGCGATCTCTGACATGCCGGCAAGGCGGGCCGCTTTGCTCTTGCCGATGCCGCGGACCGCGAGAAAATCGTCGTAGCTGCCGTAGAGCAAACTGCTCAAGCCGGGGGCCGTCGGCGTCTTGGCACACAGTGCTTCCAACACCGTATCTGCGAGTTCCAAGACGGTCGTGCCTTCGGTGCCCGTGCGCAAAAAGAGCGCCAACAGCTCGGCGTCGCTGAGGGCGGAAGCGCCGTACATACGCAGTTTCTCCTCGGGTTTTTCGTGATCGCTGAGTTCCTTAAAGGGTCGCTTTTGAACCGCTTCCTTTGCCATATTTCCCCCTCCTTACAGATGCGCCCGAATCGCTTCGACGGGAAGCCCCACTACATTGTCGTAAGATCCGTCGATTTGGACCATAAATTCGGTAATATCCTGCAGGCCATAGGCGCCCGCCTTATCGGCGTATAGATCGCGGTCGAGATACGCAGCCATACTTTCATCCGAAAAATCGGGAAAGTGTACTCGTGTCTCTTCGTAGTCCACGTATTTTTCCTTCCCGAGAATACAATAGCCGCTCAGCACCCGATGCGTCCTGCCGCGCAGCCGCGAGAGCATCGACTCGGCGTCTTTTCTGTCCCGCGGCTTTCCGAGGATCTCCTCTCCCAGTACCACGACTGTATCGGCGGCGAGAATCACATCCTTCGGGTGCTGTTCTCGCACGCGCATCGCCTTTTGGTAGGCGAGCTGCATTACATAGATTTCCGGCTTGGAACGCCGAATTTGTTCTTCTTCGAAGTTCGGAGAGATCGCCGTAAACGCGATGCCCTCCCGCTGTAAAATCGCCTTTCTGCGCGGCGAATTCGACGCCAAAATCAAACCCATGTTTATACTCCGATCTTTTGCAAATGTGTACTCACCCTATCGGCAGTGAGTCCTACAAAGTATCCGGTAAAGAGCCCCAGGATCAACAGAAGGGGCAGATAGGTCAAAAGCCCCGGATTCTTTACGATATAAATCGCCATCAACACCTGTCCCAGATTGTGAAAAAAAGATCCGGCGATGCTCACCCCGATCATCGATGCGCTCTTTACATAGCGATAGACGAGGATCATGGCGATGGACGAGAGCAAGGCGCCCGAAAAACTGTAGAAAAATCCCGTCACGCTCCCGGTGACCAACATCAAGAGCACGCTCTTTAACAGCGCGAGAGAAAAGCCTTCCTTGGAACCGAATACCACGATGGTCGTAAGGATGACCACATTGGAAAGACCCAGACGCGCCCCGGGCATGGCGACCGGAAGGGGGATCATGGTCTCGATATAGCCCACCGCCACGGCGACGGCGAGGAGCACGCCCAAAAATACTTGTTTGCGTATAGTATAGCGATTCATCGCATCACCTAAGCAGGATGTCCATATCCTGTACTTCCTCGGATTTCACTTCTGCGATGACGCGATGGGGCAGGCAGACGATCATTTCGCCGGGCTCTTTGATCGGCGCCATGCGCAGACAGATTTGGTCGGGGCAATCCGCCTCGATCATCTTCGCCCCCTTTTCGTCTAATGTAATCACATTGGTGCCCTCGATGCCGTGATAGACGAAGCGCTTATTGAAATTTTCGCGGCGAAACGGGATTCGGTCCGTCTCCTTGCCGTCGATTTGGATGCTGATATATACATCGCCCTTCGGCGCTCGATTCGGCAATAGCTGCGTCGCCGCAAGTCCCAGTGCGACGACGAGTACCAAAAGCGCGATGATTCGGTCCGTTCGGTTCATGCTTCCCCCTTTTTCATTTTCTTATTATACCACACAAAAACCGGGGAACAGAAAGGGGATGCAGCCCAACTGCATCCCCTTATGAGGAAAAACCGTTATTTGTTTTTCTTTTTATTTTCCGCCTTTAAGACTTTTTCGTCGTCGGCGGCTTTAATTTTTTCGTCGTTGTCCTTCGCCTTGGCGCCGGCGGACACGGTTTGTTTTGCCTTGGCCGCTTCCGCCTTCTTTTGGCGGTCCTTTTCCTTCATCTTTTCAACCCGTTCGGGGTATTCGACGAAGATCGCGCCGGTGGGACACTTCGATGCACAGATGCCGCAGTTGATGCATTTTTCGTAGTCGATCTTCGCCAGATTGTCTACGACGTGAACGGCATCCTTCGGGCAGTTGCGCTCGCACAGTCCGCAGGCGATACAGCCGATGGAGCAGTTGGTGCGCACGACTTTGCCCGGATCGTGAGTAGAGCATTTGACTTCGGTCTGTTGCTTATAGGGCATCAGGCCGATGATGTGCTTCGGACAAATTTCGATACACTTCTTACAAGCCACACATTTTTCCTTGTCCACTTCGGCGATGCCGTTGTGTACGTGGATGGCGTCGAACTCGCAGACGCTGACGCAGGTGCCGCCGCCGAGACATCCGGAGGAGCAACCCTTGGCGCCTTGGGCGAAGTCGCCGATCAGGCGGCAGTCCACGAGGCCGTTGTATTCGTATTTGTTCTTGGACTTATCGCAATCGCCTTGGCAGCGTACGACAGCCACTTGTTTTTCCACATCGCCCACGGATTGTCCCATGATTTCCGCGACGTTTTCCGCAACTTCTTGTCCGCCGATGGCACAGCCGTTGACGGGTGCTTCGCCGGCGACGATGGCATTGGCCATCGCTTCACAACCCGGATACCCGCAGGCACCGCAGTTTGCGCCGGGCAGTGCGTCGATGACATTGACGACTCTCGGGTCCATTTCAACGGCAAATACTTTCGATGCATATGCCAGTACGACCCCGAAGAACAGACCCAAAACACCGAGAATCAAGACTGCATAAATTACATTTTGCATATCCACGGTATGCGCCTCCTATACTAATCCTTGGAATCCCATAAAGGCGATGGCCATCAGGCCGGCGCTGATCAATGCGATCGGCACGCCTTGCAGGGGTTTCGGTATCGGCATGATTTCCATGCGCTCTCTCAAGGCACTCAGCAGCAACAGTGCGAGGGTAAAGCCCAAGGATGCGCCCAGGCCGCTGATAATGGCTTCAAAGAGATTGTATTCGCTTTGTACGTTCAACACAGTAACCCCGAGTACCATACAGTTGGTGGTGATCAGGGGCAAGAATACGCCCATGGCGGAATACAGCGCCGGAGAGGATTTTTTGATAAACATCTCGACGAACTGCACCAAAGAAGCGATGACCAAAATAAATACGATGGTCTGTAAGTAACCGAGTCCGAATGCGTCCAGGACGAAGCGTTGCAGCAACCAGGTGACCGCCGATGCGATGACGACGACGAAGGTTACGGCGATGCCCATACCCGTCGCGGTTTCGGTCTTGGAAGAGACGCCCAGGAAGGGACAGATCCCCAAGAAACGTGCAAAAATATAGTTATTGACCAGGATGGTCGAAATGAGAATGGTTAAAATCGAGTTCATTGTCTACCCCCTAAGCTCTCTTCGCCATAAAGCTGCGATACGCTGCGATATAGAGACCCAAGAGGATAAACGCGCCGGCCGGAGAGATCAGAACGCCGATTCCGGGATAGGATTCCGGGAATACCTGCATGCCCAAAAGCGTACCGCTTCCGAACAGTTCTCTGACGATGGCCATGGCGAGAACGGCGATGCTGTAGCCGATCCCGGTCCCTAAGCCGTCCACGATGGAAGGAACCAGCTTGTTTTGGTAGGCAAAGCCTTCCGCTTCCCCGAGGATACAGCAGTTGACGACGATCAAGGGCAAGAAGATACCCAGTGCCGCATAGATCGCGGGCATGTACGCGTGAAGCACCATTTCGACCAAGGTTACGAAGGTGGCGATGACGACGATAAATGCGGGGATCCGAACGTTTTCGGGAATCACATTGCGCAAGATACTGACGACCGCGTTGGAGCAGATCAATACGAAGGTAACCGCAACGCCCATGGCGATTGCCGAGGATACCTGCGTGGTGATCGCGAGGACCGAACACAGACCGATCATTTGAATAAAGATCGGGTTGTTCTTAAAGATACTGTTTGTAAAAACTTTTCCTAAACTCATGATCTACCTCCTACTGTGCACTGATTTCCGCGTAGGCGGGAAGGACAGAGTTTACACCGTCGAGCACCGCCGTGGACGAAACCGTGGCACCGCTGATCATGGGGATTTCATCTTCGCCGGAGGCTTCGGGGCTGCCCTTCAATTCTCCGTTTGCAAAAGACTTGCCTTCGAATTTGTCGAAGTACGGCGCTTCGGTAATTTGCGTACCGATGCCGGGGGTCTCGGCGTTTTGAATATTGCGGAATCCCGCGATGGTGTTGTCGTTCAACAGGCCGATGGCATTGGTCATTTCCCCGCCGTAGCCGGAGGTGATGTGGTTGATGCCGTAGCCTACGATCTCGCCACCCTTCTTGGCGACAAAGATGTCTTGTACCGACGGATATTTTTCGATGATGGCCGCTTTTTTCGCCTCTTCCAAAGGCTCAAAGTCGTCCGCCTTATCGCCGTAGATCTCCACATAGGCTTCTACGGATTTTTCGAATTCCGCCTGCGCGATTACCTTCGAGGTAAAGCCGTTTACCACGGCGAGCAAACCGGCAGATACGGCGGCGATAACCAACAGGACGATGCCGTTACGTAAGAAATTGTTCATTTATTTCGCCTCCCCATATGCTTCGGTCTTCGTGAAGCGTTCGATCAGAGGACTTGCCACATTCATTAAGAGGATCGAGTAGGAAACGCCTTCCGCCATGGATCCCTTTGTGCGAATCAAGGCCGTGATCAGACCGCAGCCGATGGCAAAGATGATTCTGCCTCTGTCCCCTTGCGGCGTGGAGCTGTAGTCGGTCGCCATAAAGAAGGCACCGAGGATAAGGCCCCCGCCCATGACTTCGTACGGAATGGTGTTCATATCGATGCCGAAGAGAAGCAAGAATACGACCGCCGATGCGATATAGATGACGGGAATCTTCCAGTCGATGACCTTGCGGATCAAGAGATAGGCCGCGCCGATCAAGAGAAGCAGTACGGAAGTCTCGCCGATTACGCCGCCGATGTCTCCCATAAACATTCTTTGCAGAGAAGGCAGTTGTGCCAAATCCGCGCCCTCTTTAATAATCGTAAGCGGTGTGGCGGCGGCGACGCCGTCGGGGTTCAGATAGGTCGCCATCAAAGCCGGCCAGGACAGCATACACATCGCCCGTGCCGCAAGTGCCGGGTTCACGAAGTTGCCGCCGATGCCGCCGAAGGCTTCCTTAACGATGACGATGGCGAATACCGCGCCGATGGCGGGTACATACCAGGGAATGCCCGCGGGCATATTCATTGCCAAAAGGACCCCGGTTACCACGGCGGACAGGTCGCCGATTTGCACGGGTTTTTTGGCGATCTTTTGGAAGGCATACTCGCTGAGTACACAGCAGAGAATGCTGATAATGTAGATGATCACCGCGTTCATGCCGAAGAAGTAGATACTGCCAGCGACGGCCGGTACCAACGCGATCAATACGTCACGCATAATCTTCGATACGGTTTCTTTCGAACGAATGTGCGGCGCCAGTTGTACGAAGCGCCCGTCTCCTTGTAAACTAGGAGATTTGGTATTTAAGTTCTTTTCCACGTTGACCTCCTGTTATTTACGAGCGTTGGCGCGAACTTCGCGTTTGGCCAGCTTGACCGACTCGCTGAGATAGCGTTTTGCCGGACATACGAACGAACAGATGCCGCATTCCATACATTGGTCGGCATAGTATTCCTGGCAGAGGTCCAGTCTATGTCTCAAGATCGATGCGTTGATTCGCGTCGGATTGATATTGGCCGGACAGTGATCGACACAACGTCCGCATTGAATGCAGGGGCCTTCTTCGGCCGGTTGAATCTCTTCTTCCGTAAACGCCAAAATCCCCGAAGATGTCTTGGTTACGGGAGAGTTGAAGTCGAAGATCGACTTACCCGTCATGGGACCGCCGCAGATAAATTCGACGACATTGTCCTTTACGCCGCAAAATTCCAGGATATCCTGTACCGGCGTACCCACGCGTACCACCAGATTCTTCGGATTTTCGATACCCGATCCCGATACGGTGAGAATTCTTTCGATCGAGGGCATACCTTTGGTCACCAAGTCGTAATACGCCTTCGCCGTGGCGACATTGGTCAAAAATACGCCGACGTCGTTGGTAACGCCGTTTTGGGGAACAATTCTGCCACAGATCGCTTCGGATTGCCGCTTCGAGTCCCCTTGGGGATACTTGGTCTTCATGGTCGCTACCTTGAGCGTCGGGTAGACGTCGGCGACCATTTGATTCGCCTTTTCGATCGCATCGGGCTTGTTTTCTTCGATCGCCAGATACGCTTCGTCGGTCTTATACAAATCTTGGAAGAGCTTTAAAGAACCGAAGAGTTCGTCGGCTTTTTCCAACATCAAACGGTGGTCGCAAGTCAAAAACGGTTCGCATTCCGCGCCGTTTAATACGACCACATCCAGTACCGGATCTTCACTTTTTAACTTCGCATGGAGGGGGAATCCCGCCCCGCCCATGCCGACGATGCCGGCGTTTTTGACGAGCTGTACGATTTCATCGATGGTCAAATCGTCATAGTTTTCAATCGGTTGAATGGAAGGATCCAATTCGTCCTTGCCGTCGGATTCGATTACGACCATATCCGTATACATACCGTTTGCCGCATATCCCTTTTCGATGGATACGACTTCGCCCGATACGCTGCTATGTACGGCCGCTGAGATAAACGCGTCGGAATTTCCGACAATTTGCCCTTTCAAAACGTGATCGCCGACAGCCACTGTCGGTTTACACGGAGCACCGATGTGTTGGCTCATGGGAATGCGAACCACCTTCGGTAAAGGCATAACTTCGATTGCTACTCCTTCTGTAAGCTCTTTGTGTTCATCAAAATGAATGCCGCCCACAGAAAAAGTGAGATTCGTCTTTGCCATTCTTTCACCCCTTGCATTTCTGGAAATGAAGAGCGCCGGCAATCGTTTTGCTGTACCGGAAAAATCGGGGTGGAGAAATCCTCCCCGATTTGGTCGCTCTTCAGCTTTCATCTTCCATTATCTTATCAAAAGCATGATAAAAAATCTAGTATTTGGTAAAAATGGAACGGGGATTTCGACAAAGACATCTACAGCAGAAAAATATGAAAACCTGTTCCCGATTTTCGCCGGCAAGGGGTACATGGCGAAGTCTCGCCGTTCCTTCTTATTAATAGCGGGAAAACTATTTCTCCGTTTCGATCTCCGCTAAGACATCGCCGGCGACAACCGTATCGCCGGCACGAACCGTAAACACCAGAACGCCTGTCGCATTGGCGAAGATCGGCAAGTACATTTTCATGCTCTCCAAGGTCATAAGGATCGCATGGTTTGAAACCATATTGTTTTTTTCGAAAAAAACCGTTTCTATCTTCCCCGGAAGCGGTGCATAGATCTTCATATTGTCTCCTTATAGCGTCTTGATGACGGCGTTTCGAATTTCGGCGGGGGCTATGACCGCATCGATCATGCCCGATGCCGCCGCCGAGTGGGCAGAGAGATGGCGCAGGCGATAGAATTCCCGTTGGGTTTCGTCAAAATCCAACAAGCTCGCCGCATAGGATGCGCCCATAATGCCGATCTGCGCGCGAGAAAGGGCGTAGTAACGACACGCGCCCATCTCCTTTGCGCCCATCGCCATATACGCGCCGCCAAAGACCTTTCCCACCGCGACGGTCAGCTTCTTTTCGGGATGGGCCATATATGCCTTGAGCATCTCCGCCCCCGCCTTTAAGACGCCGGATCGCTCGGATTCCGTACCCGGCAAAAATCCCGGCGTATCGACGAGGCTCAGCACCGGCACGGGAATTCGCGCGGACAGGCGATAAAACGCCGCCGCCTTTTCCGCCGCCGTACGGTCCAACACGCCGCCCTTTTCTATGGGACGATTGGCAAATACGCCGACGCGCTTTCCGCCGACATACCCCCAAGCGCAGACGGCATTTCTTCCCCAGTCCTTCCATAGCTCCGAGTAGCGGCCACCGTCGAATATCGACGCGAGAATCCGATCGATGTCGACGATTTCTTCGTAGACATAGGGCAAGATATCGAGCTCGGCCGCCTGCGTTGCGGGCCGCCTCTTTTCGTAGAAAAAGGCGATTAGGTCTTTGCACCGCTTCGCCATATCCGCCGCCGAGGGCTCGATATAGTGAAAGCCGCCGTAGCGGTTTACCACTTCGGTGCCGCCCAACGCGTGTGCATCGACCTCTTCAAAAATAGCGCGGCGCACCACGACGGGCCCCGTTAAAAACAATTTGCTTACATCCCGGATCCCCAGCACGATGTCGGAAAGCCCCGCCAGATACGCGCCGCCGCCGGCACAGGCGCCATAAGAAAGGTATATCTTTAAGACCGTTGAGCGATGATACCGCATAAACAGGTCCCCATACGCCCTCAGCGCGAGCTGCCCTTGCCGCAGATTTGCCCCCGCCGTGCAAAAAAGTCCAACCAAGGGCGCCTCCGCTTCTTCTGCGATATGTAGCGCGCGGGAAATGGTCGCGCCCTCGAAATAGCCGAAAGCACCGCCGTACTTGGCTTCATTAAAGGCAAAAAGCACCACCGGCCGCCCCGCAATTTTCCCGGCGGCGAGAATCACCGCCGAGCGATTCATTTCGACAATCTGTAGGCTGTGGGGATCGACGAGATCCGCCAGCCGTCCCAATGCTCGGTTCACAATTCACTCCTTTCTCATCCTATCTCTTGTTATGTTTTACCCCCGCTGAGGCTTTACAATCGGCAGAGCGGCCTCTTTTTGCCGATATAAAAAGGAGATGCAGCGCGCATCTCCTTTCGTCGTTTTATAAAGATATATCGTTTTACTTGCGGATGTCCGATTTTTCGGCGTAGGGGATCGGCTCCTGTAAAGAACGCAGATACGCGTCGTATTCGTCCTCGGTAATGCGGCCCGATTCGAAATTGCTTTGCATCTGTTGCCGGCTCAATTCCTCCGGATCGACGCTCGCATCGATAGTCTCTAGGGATTCGAGGGCAAAGGACTTTTCGGGATCCGCGATATTTTCCGCGCGATCGCTTTGGATCTTGTAGACCCCTATCGGACCCGCGACGGGCACCCAATACACTTCGTCGGTGATATAGCCGTCGCGCGCGGGCTTTGCGAGAAACAGAAGCATATCGCCCTCGAACCGGATCTCGTCGTCTCCCGTAGAGATAGAAAACGCGCCATCCTGCACGGCATTTACCCCGGTGCGGACATACAAAACATCGCCGACTTCGGCAGATCCCTTATAGCGCGCTTTCACTTCAAACTTTGCATCCCGAAATACGCGCGGAGTGTTTCCTTTTTCCGGAGTGACGGTAAAGGGATCGGTGTAGCCGATAAATTTTGCGCGCACAATCTCGTCGGAGGCGTCGGCGGTTTCGGTGAAACTCAGCGCGGGATACGAAGCGTCATTTGTCGAATTTGCATTCGCTTTTCCATCATCGGTTTGAATACTTACTATCTTATTCGCAGCATCGTAATCGATCTGAAACGCGAATGCCTTCGCCATATCCCGCAGGCGATAGTAATTGTAGCCACCGATACGGTAGCCGCGCAATTCGATTACGCCCTTATCCGATTCTCGAACGGGGCTTGCGGGCAATAGTTCGGGCCGTTCGACGGGATTTTCGGGCGATGCCTCCTCGGCATAGGCCACCCCTTTTTGGACATCGACCACAGAATCCGCGGCATTCCATTCGACCGAAAATTTCGATTCGGTATCTTTTAAGAGCAGTGCGGCATCGCGGATGCGCAAATAGTTTTCGCCTCCGATCACATACGACGGCGTCGACTTTTGGTTTCCGTTTACGTCGATGTTCGCCTCTGCGGCTATTGCCGACGCGTCGCGCATATGATTATTTGTCGTCGGCACGGTCTGCGGCGTTTCTTGGGCACAAGCCGTCGCCGGTGCGGCGCATAGACAAACGGCGCCCAAGGCGAGCAGAGAGAGTGTCTTTTGTGGATACATGGGATCTCCTTTCGCATAGTACAGTGCTACCGGTCCAATCAGCATACCACAAAAAAAAAAAAAAAATGAAACAATGGCTTTTCTTCCGGAATATGAAAGCAAATTATAAAACAAAAAAAGAGCACTCCGTAGAGCGCTCTTTTTCCTGCGATTTGGTGCGGGGAAAGGGACTTGAACCCTCACGCGATTGCTCACACATGATCCTGAATCATGCCTGTCTGCCGATTCCAGCATCCCCGCCTATTACCGTTCAACATTATAACACGGACTTTACCTTCTGTAAATAAAGATTAACAAATCCGCACGGTAGGTATCGCCAAAAGAAATCGACCGACAAGAACCTTGCCGGTCGCCTTTGGCAGGGCGACGCGCTTTCGCTTTCCGTCGCCGCTTTGTGTTGGTGCGGAGAAAGGGACTTGAACCCTCACGTGATGACTCACACATGCCCCTCAAACATGCCTGTCTGCCGATTCCAGCATCTCCGCTCGCCTCACGATAATAAATTATAACACAGTGCTTACAGTGTGTAAACACAAATTTAAATTATCGGGAAAAAATTTCTTCCGTTCTCGTGAACTGAGACTCTTATTATAGCATATCGATTTCGAAATGCAAAGTTGAATTTTGCCTTATTTATTCTTCGGACAAATACACGTCGTCCATACCATTGTAGACATTGTAGACATTGGGCCTGAGCATGCCCTGCACTCGATCCCCCTTGATCAGCACTTTTTGCTTAAATAGGATGGGGATATAGGGCGTATCCTTTTGAAAGATGCCGTAGAGCTCTTGCACCAAGGCTCTGCGCTCGTCTTCGCCGCGCGTCAAGGCGAGCTTCTCCAATATTCGATCCGCTTCCGGATTGCCGTATCGGCTAAGATTCATCTCCCCCACAGAGGCGGAATGGAGCACCGACTCCAGATCCGGCGCGGCGGAGAAGTTCATGCCGACGATGGCAATTTGATAGCCGCCGCTTTTTACCGTCGAAAGAAAGTCCCCGCCTTCTTCCGCTTCTCCTTCCGTAGGAACCGCCAGCGTCTTGAGCTCGCATTGTACGCCAATTTTTGCCCAGTCGTCTTTGAGCATGCCCGCTTCGGTCTTCATTTTTTCGTAGGCGGGGTCGACAAGGATCGAAAGTCTGAGGGGTGCGCCGCCCGGCTTTTCCCGGTAACCGTCTCCATTTGTGTCTTTGTAGCCGGCTTTGTCCAACAGTTCGGCGGCGGCATCGGTGCTGGTATATGCTTCTTCTTTGGCAAAAAGACCGCCGGAGATCTTGGGATTTAAGAAAAAGTTGGCGATGGTTCCCTGGGAAAGGTACAAGCTGTCGCGAATTCTGCCCTTATTGACGGCGAAGTCCAACGCTTTTCTGAGGGCGGGATCCGAAAGATCGGCATTGGCGGTGTTTAGGCACACCGTCTCTACGCGCTGTGACTCGAAGGGTTCGAGTCGTTTGGGATGGCCCGCGCGGTATTTGTCCCAGGTGTAATCGTCCAACACACAGAGGTCGATCTGTTCCGCCTCGTATGCCTGGCGAATTGCCGCCGGATCGGAGAGGATGATCCCCACGATTTCGTCGACATAGGGAAGATTGCCGTGGTAGTTGGGGTTTTTTTCCAAAAAGACTTTCTTGTTTTTTTCGAATTTCTTAAAGATATAAGGGCCGGATCCCGTCACCTTAAAGTCATCTTTTTCCGCCATATCTTCGGTACTCATCAAATGCGACGGCAGGATGGGAAAGGCGAGCATTTCGCGAAAATTTCCGTAGGGTCGGTCGAATTCGAAGTCGATATTGCGCGCATCAAAGATCACTGCCCGCATCATATCGGCGAGGGGCTTTGCCGAACGCACGCCGGCACTATGGCGAATCATGCGGGGATACGGCGCCTCGGCGTCCATCGCCTTGATCGCCCGAAAGGTCGCATCGACGTCTTTGGTGGTTAGAGGCGTGCCGTCTTCCCAAAAAATCCCCTTGCGAAGGGTCAAGCTCACCCGCCTGCCCCCATTGGAAACCTCCACGTGCTCTACCAGAGAAGGAATCATTCTGCCACTCCCCTCGAAGACGAAGAGCTGATCGTATAGCAATTTGCTGAGCTGAAAATACGATTGGTTTTCGGTCAGCAAAGGGTTCAGCGTATCGATATTGGTGAGCGGAACGTGAAGCGTGCCCCCCTCCCTGCGTTCGGCCACGGGTCGATCCTTCGAATCTATCTCTTTGGCGCTTCGCAGGCCGCCGCTGCAGCCGACGAGCAGAAGCAAAAGAGAGAGCAGAAGGACGAGAAATTTACGCGCCTTCAATACCCAGCGCCTCCAATGCGGTGTCTACCTGGTGATACAGGTGCAGGAGATCCTTGGAGTTGTCAAAGATCCGGGTGGCGTATTGCTTTTTTTCTTCCGAAGGCATTTGGGCGGCGATCTTTCGCAGGGCGTATTCTTCGTCGATATTGTCCCGCTGCATCAGGCGCTTTTTCTGCACCTCGGGGTCTGTGTCCAACAGCCATATTTCGTCGAATACCAGGCCGTTTTCGCGCATTTCGTCGAGGTTCTCGATTAAAAGCGGAATGTCGTAAAATACCGGGCCGTATAAGTTCTTCGAAAGGTCGAGCATGGCGCGGTAAATCGGCGGGTGCAAAATGGCATTGAGCGCCTTTCTCTTCGCCGCGTCTGAAAAGACGACTTCCGCCAACTTTTCGCGGTTCAGTGCACCGTATTCTAACACGTCGTCGCCGAAGGTCTCGGCGATTTTTTCGAGATAGACAGAACCCGGCTCCACCAATTCCCGCGCGATCAAATCCGCATCGATCACCGGCAGATTCCAGCCGCCCAAATAGGCGGAAAGAATGCTTTTTCCCGATGCGATGCTCCCCGTAATTCCGATTTTACTTTGTTTCATACCAATTCTCTCCTGTCTCTACATCCACCTTGACCGGCACATCGAGCGGCAGCGCCTCTTCCATAATGCGTACCAACAGCGCCTTGACGCGCGCCTCTTCCGATGCCGGTGCGCTGAGAATCAATTCGTCGTGCACCTGTAAGAGCAGCTTTGCCGCGAGGCACTCTTCCTTCAACCGGAAATATACTTCGACCATCGCTTTTTTGATCATATCCGCCGCCGTCCCCTGGATCGGCATATTGAGGGCGATGCGTTCGCCGAAGGAACGCACACTGAAGTTCTTGGCGGAAAGCTCCGGGATATATCGCCGGCGGTGAAATAGGGTTTCCACATAGCCCTGCGCCTTTCCCGTCTCGACGATCTCTTCCATAAAACGGCGCACGCCGCTGAACTTCTCCAGATAGTTGTCGATATAGGTCTTTGCTTCCTTCCGCGGAATGTCGAGATCCTGCGAAAGTCCGTAGTCGCTGATGCCGTAGACAATGCCGAAGTTCACCGCCTTCGCCCTGGATCGCATCAAGGTATCGACGGCATCGGCCGCGACGTGAAATACCTGCGATGCGGTGGTGCGGTGAATGTCCGCTCCGTCGCGAAACGCCTGTTGCATCACCGGATCGCCCGAAATATGCGCGAGGATGCGCAGTTCGATCTGGGAATAGTCCGCGTCGATAAAGCGCGCGCCTTCTTCCGCATAAAAGGCTTTTCGAATGCTGCGCCCGATTTCGGTCTTGATGGGAATATTCTGCAGATTCGGCTCCGTGGACGAAATGCGTCCGGTGGCGGCGACGGTCTGTTGAAAGACCGAGTGGATCTTTCCGTCATCGGATATAACGCTCTTGAGGCCTTCGACATAGGTCGATTGAATCTTTGTATACTGGCGATACGCCAAAATCAGATCGACGATTTCGTGTTCGTGGCGGATTTTTTCGAGCACATCCTGCCCCGTACTGTAGCCGGTCTTGGTCTTTTTGATCGGCGTAAGTCCCAGCTTTTCAAACAGAACGGCGGACAGCTGCTTGGTGCTGTTGATATTGAACGGTTCTTCTGCAAATGCATAGATTCTCTCGGTGAGCTCTGTGATATGCGCAGAAAGATCCTCTCCGATCGCATCGAGGACCTCGACATCCACACACATTCCCTCGTATTCCATCGAGGCGAGGACCTCGACCAAGGGCATTTCGATCTCTGAAAAGAGTGCCCACATATTCAGCGTGCGCAGCTTTTCCTCTTGCTTTTCGATCACATGGGGCAAAAAGCGCGCCAGTTCGGACAGATACAACACGACGTCTTCTTCCGCTTCGCCGGGCGCAATACGGCTCTTGCCCTTTCCGAGAATCGCCGCCTTGGACTTGACCTCTCGATTTTCGTAAAGGCCGATCAAATGCGCCGCTTCGTAATTGGATTTGGTGGGATCGAGCAAATATTCGGCGATTCCCGTATCGAAGTCGACCCCCTTCAGGTCGATGCTGTAGGAAAAGGCATAGAGAAAGAGGTCCTTGAGATCCGATCCCCGTAGGGTCACTTTCGGATCCTCCCAAAGACTTCGCAGCACAGAAAACGCCTTCGCATCGGGTTCTTTTACGATGCAGCCCGCATCCTCGGTATAGAGGAGGAGATAATCCGGCGTACCACCGTCATAGGGCTTTTCTTCGGCGACCAAATGCACATAGACCCGCTCCCGATCCGCCATCTCCTTCGCCGCTGTTGCGGCATCGACCAAGGGAAGCGGCGTCGCTTCTTCGTGAAAGTCCTCTTCTTCCGAAGGCAGGCGGTTCAGCAGACTGAAGAACTCGTACTCCTTGTAGAGATCGCGTAGGCCTTCCATATCGTAGGGCTTGCGCTCGATATCCGCCAGCTCCAAATCCAGCGGAATATCGGTAATAATCGTGCCGAGCTTTTTGCTCAAAAACGCCTGCTGTACATTTTCTTCCAAGTTCTCGCGACGCTTCTTGCCGCTGACCTTGTCGAGATTGTCGTAAATATTTTCGAGCGTCTCAAATTCCGTAAGGAGCTTGATGCCGGTCTTTTCGCCGATGCCGGGTACGCCGGGGATATTGTCGCTGCTGTCGCCCATCAGTCCCTTGAGGTCGATCAACTGCTCGGGCGTAAGGCCGTATTCCTCGCCGATCCGCGCCACGTCGAAGACCTCCATCTCCGAGATTCCCTTCTTCGTCATCAGCACGAAGATATCCTCTTCGACCAACTGGTAGTAGTCGCGATCGCCGGTGAGCAGATAGACCGATTTTCCCGCCGACTTTCCCATCTTCGCCACCGTGCCCGCTAAATCGTCTGCCTCGTAATCGGGCGAATCGGCGGTCTTGATATGCATTTTCTCTAAAATCTTCATCAAATACGGCCACTGCTGATCCAGCTCCGAAGGCGTCTTTTGCCGCGTGCCCTTATAGGCGTCGTAGAGCGCATGGCGAAAGTTGCGTCCCTTTTGGTCGAAACAGACCAAAACATAGCCCGGATCGATCCGTTCGATGGCGTTTTCCATCATAGAGACAAAGCCGTAGACCGCATTCGTATACATCCCCCGCTTGGTCTTTAAGAGCGGCAGGGCGTAAAACGCGCGAAAAAACAAGCTGCTTCCATCTATTACTAATACAGTATCTCGATTCATAGTCCCTCCTTCGATCATTATACACGAGTTCGGCGCGTCGCGAAGGATCGATGAAAAGAAATCCCCGGCATTCTTTGCTTTTGCAATTCCCCTTGTTTTTTATGTCTCTACCCCGTACAATCATCGGGGAAAGGCGCGGCGGTACCGCAAATCGACTTCGCCGTATCTCGTCTGCCCATTCACATATCCCTCTGCCGAAATCCCGTCGTGCAATCCTATACGGTACGGTTTCGGCGCGGTAAAAAGGAGAAATACATATGGCATATTATCCTGAAGCTGCCTCATACTTCGATGGCGGCTTGCTCGAACTGATCGGCTTAAAGATTCTTGGCGCAATCGTCTGCGGCCTGACATTTGGCCTCGCCGCCCCCTGGGCCTTTACCCTGATCTATAATTACGAAGCGAGACATACGGTGATCGAAGGCAGGCGACTCCGCTTTACCGGCACCGCCATGGGCCTATTCGGCCAATGGGTAAAGTGGCTTCTGCTCACCGTAATCACCTTCGGCATTTATGGATTTTGGGTCAATCTCGCGTTGATCAAGTGGAAGACGAAACATCTCGAATACGAATATTGATGCCTTCATCGATTTGGGCAACAAAAAAGCACCCGGCGCCGGGTGCTTTATTTCTTGTAAATCTTTTTTCGATGCTCGATGTCGATTGCCACGATAATCAACTTGTTGTCGTCGATCTCACATAGGATTCGATAATCCCCGACCCTATACCGCCAAAATCCTCGCAAGTTTTGGGATAGCGCCTTTCCTCTATACCTGGGTTCTTCTAAGCTTTCAATCTTACGCAGATACTTTCGTATTCGAGTGGAAACAGCTTTGTCGAGCTTCTTTAGCTGCCGCAGAGACTGCTCGGAGTAGATAAGTGTATAACTCATCTTTCTAACTCTTTATCGACCTCATCGGCGGTATAGAACTTCATAGAATCCTCATTCTTGAGATACTCTTCCACGATGCCTACATCGTATTCATCCTCTATGGAGGAAAGTAGCGTCTCTCTGGCCCAATTCGAAATCGATTTGTTCTTTTCTTTCGAGACTCGCTTGAAAAGTGCTTTGTCCCTTGATTTTACGCGGATAGTAATTGTTTCCATATCCTCCCTCCTTATGTTACATTGTAACACGTCAGAAATTAAATTTGAAGATTTGATTGTTTAAGATTGCAACACAACAAAATCTGGGCATTAAAAAGCTGTTTACCAACGACCGGCTAAACGCCGAATTCACCCATTTCGAATCCTTCTTCTCTTCCGGTTCGCGATCATTGTTTTCTTGAGCCGTGTGTGCATCGACTGCTATTTCTTCCTTCAATTCTTCGCTCATATCTGCCTCCCATAGTTTAAATTTACAATGCTTGACTTCCCGTAGCTTTTTACACCTTCAACGCTTGGGCAAGGATAGCCCCGGAGTTGCACGAAGTCTACTCTTCTATCCACGCGGCCGGAGCCCCATCCCTCCGGCCGTACTATAAAGAAAGGAGGTGTCGGGGCAGTTTAAGGTCTTGCCCGGGACCCTCTCATTTGCGGGGGCCTTTCTGCACATTAAAATAACGCTGCTTTTTCTGCAGCGCTTTAAACTCTTCCTCGTCTAAAATTCTTTGCATGGCAATCTTGTATTTCTTCTCGTATGGATACCTTCGCTGGTCAATCAGCCGTCTACAACACTTCGCTTCTTTTTTGGTGAAAAAATGCGCGTGTTGTGTGTACTGACCGCCTTCACGCTTCAATAATCACGGGCGTTCAAGATTTGTACACTTCTTAATCGTCAGCTTCATAATTCACTAAAAAAGGCATCCGCCGGGATGCCTTAAATCTTATTTATTTTTCTCTTTTTTGGTAAACACCGGATGCGTGTCCATCGACATCCTTCTTTCGTAATGTATTCGCGCCAGTTCCGGATTTTCTTTCATCCTTTCTTGGAAATTTCTGATTCTTTGTTTGATTTCTTCTCTTAGCTCGGGTGTTAAAGTTGGGTTACTCGTCTCTTTTTGATCCATCTTCAACCTCCTTTTTTAGCATTCGTAAAGTATACACAGGAACATTTTCTTCCTTGTTGATGTTTATTATCTCAAATTGGCTACCCCTTTTCAATATATACTCATTCTCCCCATAGGGCGAGTTCCAGCCGATATAAGCACCATTCTTGCCTCTGGGCACCCGTATTTCGAAGAGCACTTTCTTTCCCTCTTCTGTGGCTTTTGGAAATGTTTTTGCGATTCTGCGTTCTACAGAAGTTGAAAGGAACCCCTTTTCAGTAATAATTTCCCCGATACTGTGCCCCTCATAAATTTCTCGCTTTGCCCCTCTATAAACAAGAATACTTTCCTCTGTACTAAACTTGTCTAAAGTGGCATCTAATACTTCGATTCTAGACTTTGTCTTTGCATCTATTTCCTGTGGTCGATTTAACTGCTGATTTATTTTTATATATCCATCCAGCATATACTCTGTCAGCACATTGCGTTCATCTTCAGGTAATTGGTCATACACCAAGTCATGATCTTCTTGAATTTTTTCCATCAATTCATCTTCTACAACTTGGAAAATACTCTCATCCGGATCATATTCATAAAATCCGGCTATCGAACATTTGCAGAATGGATGCATCGGCGGCACGTTCTCGCCAATATTTCCTTTCGCCAACGAAAAAACTTCGCCATCGTACGGTGCGCAAATATGGCACGCACCGGGTTCACAAATCCACACATAGGCATTAAACCCCGCTTCGGTAAGAGCGCTGATCCGTGCCTCGTTCATCACCCTGGAGGTTTCTGTAATGGCCAATCGATTGGCGGCATACAGCGTGTTTTCCCTTCCCGTATCTGCCATATTTTTCCGTACCAGAGTTCGCATTTCCCGCGCCCAAACTTTCGGATTCTCTCCCCGAAGGAGTGACCGCGTAAGCCCGCGCTCCAGCTTCGCCTGTAGATCGTGTTGACTTGCCCATATCCGACTACTAAAACGAGCCGATCGAAAGTCCCCATTGATGACCCGATCGGCTCGTTTTAATATCTTTTCTCTTGTTCCTTTTCGAAGGCCCAGAATGTCCGCTTGTCTTTCGACTTCTTCTGCATATGCTTTTTGCAGTCGCTCTTTAAGCATCTTTTCTTCTTTGTCGGCCAGACCAATGGTCTCCAGGCGCATCTCGTGTTCCATCATTTGCAGCCGGGAAACGCGCATCTTTAAGTTATATAGCCTCAACTGCCGATTGGCCTCTTCGCTGAAATCTTTCGCTTCCACCAACTTCTGCGCTTTTTCTGCAAATCCCGCCGCATCGAACTTGGTGATCCGTTTTTTTGCCTCCTCGATCGGAACCCCTTCAGATAAGGCATACCGCGTATATAGACTTTCTACTGTCTTTAGCATATCCTTCGCGGTATCTTCGTACAGCTTCGTTAGCGCCTCTTTGTATGCCAGATCATCGCGAATCACCTGATCAAAATGTTCCGCTTCCCTTGCTTTAGTATACGCAAACTGACGCTTTATAAATTCATCTCTATTCATCGGCGTTCATTTCCGCATCAAACGTCGGCAGCGGTGCCTCTTCTTCCTGAATCCGCTTCATCTCCGCCTTCGCATCCTTAATAATCGATAGGCTATTTAGCGCTGTCTCATCGCTCACAAGACCCGTCAGCAAGTTGGCCGTTTGCGCTTCCTCAAGCAGATTCGCAGGCGTGTTTCGCGTGAATATAAAGTGCAGTCCGGCTAGATCTTCGGGTGCGATCGCCGTATTGGCAAGCACCGCGATCAACCGATAACGGCGACGAAAGCCTTTCGTAAACTTTCTCTCCTTTGTATTGGCGAGATTACTCATGCTCTGCAGCTTATACCGCAAAGCAATCCCACTGGATGCCCCGAAATCCTTGTCGTTGATATTGGCCACCATCGACAAATTAAAAATCAGCGTCTCCAGCCGATTAATCAGGTGCTCTTGCGTCGCATCGCCATCGGGCTTGTCCATAAACTCCACGATCAAATCATAGGCTCCATCATTTCTTCGGGCAACACTTTCGCAAACAAGCCATGCTTCTCCGCATTCTTGCTTCTTCGCATACTTTCTGGCTTCGGCTCTATACTCGATCCACCATGTAACTAACAGCGGCCAGTACTCGGATGATCTGCTCCCATTCGACCGCTTTTTACATGGTGTGCCCGTTCGCGTCTTTGCTTCACATACATTTTTCTTTTGCGCGTCAATCACCTCACCCCTCTAAAAATCTGCATAAAAAACGCCCCCAACAAGGACGCAAGAAATATATATAGTTATCTACAATACAATTGTCTCATGGAAAAACCGTGCAAAACATGCAAAGTTAAAAATAGACCTAAAAAACGGGAGATGCTGAAACAATTCAGATCTCCCTATAAAAAACCTTAATATCTTCCTGTCATTTAATTGAAATCATACCTAATCTTCAAATCATTCAACTGATTATAACCGATTTTTCCTTCTTTTTGCAATCTACCTACAACCACCCCCGGTGAGATATTAATTTTTTCTGCAAAATTCTTTACGGTGTCATAACCAATATCATGGTTTTGAATATAGAGATCATATTCATCCGGCGGAATTAAGATATCTCTGGCAAAAACATCTGCCTCGTATTCATGATGTTCGGTTAATCCCAAATTATCATTAATGTGTCCTAGTATGATATGGCCTATCTCATGAAATAGACTAAACCAGAACCTGTCTGCATCTTTACCTCGTAACGTTAAACCGATAACGATTTTTTTGGAATCGTAGAACGTAGCGCCATGAAGAAAAGAGCCCGGTAAATGCGGCAAATAAACCAGCGCAATCCCAAGGTTCGCCAATTTTTGTTGAAGATCTATACTAAAGTGCGAATCTTTAGAAGTTGTTAACGCCCTAATTTCATTTAAGCTTCGTTTTAAACCATCTATATTAATCGGTTTAACTGGTATATTCCTAGCTTCTAATTTAGCCTTTTGAGCCCATACTAACAAATTAAGATCTTCTTTGTTGGCTTCATTTAATTTTCTACACGCAATTTGCATAGGTGCGTTTTCAGCAAGCAATTCTAAAGTTGTAATCTCAAAAAACTTTCTGAGATTAACAACACGCTCTTTTGGCTTTCTAGTTTCTTCAATCCAACCTAATTTAGAGATTTCATTATATGATATTTTTCTTGAAATCTCTATATCTTGATCCATTTCGTTTTCTTTCTCAACCTTCGTAAGGTTCTGTCTATAGATGGACTCTAAATTATTCCAGAAACTTGCGGGAATCCCTAGTACCATTTCCAAACGATAAGCAACGTCTTGGGTTAGTTGAGACTGTCCATTAATTAATTTAGATACATGCTTCTCCGATAGGTTCATGCGAGATGCAAAATCTCTTTGAATCATACCTCTGTCTTCAAGTTGCTCTTTAATGGTAGCGCCAGGCGGAATTGCTATATAATTTTTGCTTATCATTTTTCACCTCCAAAGTTCTAATGATAGTCCACTATCTCTTCAATTCGCGCTATCATCATTTTATCTTTCTTCACCGTGAAAATTAGTCGAAACGGATGGACTAGATCAACAGCATACTCCCCTTCTCGTCTTCCTTTTAAGGCGTGACACCGTCCAATTCTAAACTGAACCAAGGTATGAACCGTATCTACAGCTTCAATTTCATTGACACGTTGATGTATTTTTATTGCCATTTCTGGTCCATATTCTTTATTTGCAATTGCATATTTTGTACAAATTCTCTTTAGCTTTTTGGTTTTATAGCCTATCTGCAACGGTTCACCCCTTAATAATATTAACCCCATAGGTTAATATTATTATATACCAAGTGTTTATGATGATCAAGGAATCTAGAAATTATTTATCCAAACAGTCACTGAAAAACCAATTCAAATAACGATCGTGAATGGATCTTGCTGTTGCTTCGTTTGTGCTCCCTATGTACATTGATGTTTTGGTTCAAGTCCACCCATCAACATAACGCCTCTCAAAGATCATCCGAGTTCGGCTATCCGGTATAGACGCAATAAATGACTCCACTTCCAAAGTCATTTTTGTGCATTTCGCTTTTCTCTTTTGTAAGATTCTTTGTAATAGCCGCTTGTACGGGCCACTATCTTCGCTCTCAATCTGAGTGAAGGTTAAAAGCCCGCACACGATCGCGCACCGGCAAACTTAGCTTTTTTATTCGCACAATCTCCTTTTTAGATCCCGATACTGTGCAAGCTGCTGTTTATCCACCTTTTCCCTTTCTACATATTCACACGATTGTCGCGCGATTAAACTGCTGATTTTTGTAATTATACTTAAGTTATCGCACGATATACTCACGATTAAAGCGGCACATCGTTGCAATCCACTTCATAGTATTTGGCTTTATCATACTTGAGACTAAACTCACCATGATCTACTTGTAAAAGATGACATGCTAGAAGATTATAGCAAAGCCACCTGCGCAGAGTTTGCAAAAATCTTACTCTACGATCGTGAAGTCGAGCCTCGCACTATACACTGTTATAACTACCTATCGAAGCGAGGCACGGATTACTTTGAATCTATATGCATCGTGGATATCAAACGTACCCATATCATTGAATTTATAAGGCGATTGCAAAGGATGGTAAGCAAGGCGACAGGAAAACCTCTTTCGTCAAAAACCACAAAACATTACCAAGACGCCCTCAGAGCTCTGCTGAATTAAGCGATCTACCTGGATATTATCGACACGAATCCCGCTGATGGCGTCAAAATTGAGCATTAAAAAACGGCTAAATTGCAACGTTAGCGCAATTTAGCCGTTTGTATCCTTGGTGCCGGAGGCGGGACTTGAACCCGCACGGTGTTGCCACCGCTGGATTTTGAGTCCAGTACGTCTGCCGATTCCATCACTCCGGCTCGACCGATACCATGTAATTATAACAGAGGTTCGGCCGCGTGTAAAGGATATATTTTGAAATTGTCAATTACATACGAAGGAAAGATTCGTATGCGCGATAGGTGGAGTAGATATCCGCCTTGGATGCGACTTCAAAGGGCCCGTGCATGGAAAGAAGAGCGGTGCCCAAGTCGACGACGTCCGCTCCGGTCTCCGCCAGGATAAATGCCACGGTGCCGCCGCCACCTTGGTCGACTTTGCCCATTTCTCCCACCTGCCAGCGAATGCCTTCTTTGGAAAAGTGCATCCGAAGTGCAGAGAGGAATTCCGCGTTGGCATCGTTGGTGCCGCTCTTTCCGCGGGCGCCGGTATACTTCATGAGGCATACGCCTTCGCCCAGGCGCGCCGCATTTTTCGCATCCATTACATCTTTATAGTTGGGGTCGACGGCGGCGGTCACATCGGCGGAAAGTACGGTGCTTCGAGCCAGGGCGCGCTTTACCGCCATATGGCTGTCTTTGCCCATGGCATAGAGAATTTCCGCCACGGCATTTTCCAGATAGCGCGCGCTCATAGAGGTATTTCCGACCGATCCGATCTCTTCCTTGTCGGCAAACACGGCGACACAGGTCTTTTCGGGATCTTCTGCGGCGAACAGCGCCTCCATCGCCGCGTAGGCGCAGACGCGGTCGTCCTGTCCGTAGGCGCCGATCATGCTGCGGTCCAGCCCAAGATCTCTCGCCTCGAAGGCGGGGACGACTTCCAGTTCCGCGATTTCAAAATCCTTCTCTTCGATGTCGTATTTTTCCTTCAACAGGGCGAGAATTTCGGCCTTTACGTCGTCATTCGCGTCCTTATGGCCGAAGAGGACATTGAGGTTTTCGCCGGTGATGCCCTCCGCTAGGGTCTTTTTGTTCTGCTCCTTGCTCAAGTGCGGCAAGAGGTCGGTGACGGTAAAGATGGGATCTTCTCTGTCGGATCCGATATTTACCTCGATTTTTTCTCCCTTTTTGTTGAAGATTACGCCGTGGATGGCGAGGGGGATCGTCGTCCATTGGTATTTCTTAATGCCCCCGTAGTAGTGCGTCTTTAAAAGCGCCAAATTCTCCTCTTCATAGAGGGGATTTGCTTTGATGTCCAATCGGGGCGAGTCGATGTGGGCGGCGACGATGCGCATGCCCGCCTCTATGTCTTCGCCGATCCGAAAGAGCAGTACGGATTTTTCTTTGTTCAAGACATATAACTTATCCCCGCGCGATACGGTCTTTTTTTCGGAAAACTCTTCGAAGCCGTGTGCCTTCGCCTTTTCGACAATGGCACGGGCGGCGAGGCGCTCGGTCTTTGCGGCGTTCAAAAATTCCTTATAACCCTCCGAAAAGTCGTAGATGGCATCGATCTGTTCGGTTTCTCTCCATATCGTCTTCGTTTCCAACGGTATCCCTGTCCTTTCATTCTGTCTGTTCGCTGTTTTCGTTCGTTTGCGTCGCATTTGCGCCCTCCGCGGCGTCGGTCGCCTGCGTGGCGGGCGGCGCTTTGTGAAGAAGGCTGTATGCCAGCATTTGCGCCATTAAGCGCTTGGCGGGCTGTTTCATATTGCCGTCTTCATCAAAAAAATCTCCCTGGGTCTTGGCCTCGCCGTACCAGTCGATCAGCGCCACATTGGCGTAGTCGGATGCAATCCGGTTGAAGACGTCGTTGTTTTTGTCTTCGTAGGCGGGATCGGCGACGACGGTAAAGAGAAAGATCGCCCGCCCTTCGGCGGCATCGACGATTTCTTTTACCTCGGCATAGCTGACCGGTCCGTCGTTTCCGATCTGGAGCACCAAGGGGGTGTCTTTATCGATATCTTTTACCCGTTTTGCGATCTCGGGAATCGTAAGATGTTTGCCCGCCTCGAGAGAAATTGACGGCATGATCTTTGCATAGGCCTCCCGAAGCCCTTCTATGGCACTATTGCCCCATACATATGCCTTTTTATCCTGTAGGATAAATAGATCGTCGTTGGTCAGTTTGTAGGCGGGTTTTTGGGCGTTGATTTGCTCGATCGCCGCCGCGAGTTCGTTCGACGGTTGAAAGCGCTCGGTGACGGATCGGTTTTCTGTCGTATCTTTTTTGTCCGCCTCCACCGTCTTTACCACTTTCTCTCTGTGATAGATGGGAAGCATCGGTTTCTCTTCTTGGGTCGCGTAGCTTACGGCGAGCAACATGATCAGGGGCACTGCAAATGCCGCCAAGACACGGCGCGATGCGATCTCTCGCTTTTCAAAAAAGTAGTGGGATGCCTGGGCCGCAATCAGCAATACGGGAAAGGCGAGCAAAGTCTGTAAGGTCTCGCTCCCGCCCAGGGCGCGGACCAACCTGCCCGTAAAAAAGAAGCTCGGCATGCTATACAGATAGATTTCATAGACGCGCTCCCCCAAAAACGAAAAGAGCGGAAACGTGAAGATGCTGAAAAACGACTCCCCGTCCCGAAATAAGAAAAGGAAGAAGAGATTAAAGAGCAAAGTGGCACACAGCAGCCCGCCGAAATAGGCGGGGGGGCCTTCGGGCATGAAAAATACCGAAATCACAAACAGGATCAAAATCCCCAATAAGGCGATGTCTCGATTTCCCTCTGCCGCTCTCCCCTTTCCCATGGTGGCATAGAGGACGAAGAGGCCCGAGAGAAAAAAGCTAAATAGTCGGCTGTCGGGCATATAAAAAATCCGCGTGGCGGAAAATCCCAATCCCCCGTAAATGCCCATCAAGAGCACCGACACACCGGAGATGAGGCCTAAGAGCAAACATAAAGAAATGATCTTTTGCTTGGTCTTTTTCCCCGTAATACAAAATGTAAACACCAGATAAAATTGCACCAAAAGCGAGAGAAACCACAAATGGCCCAATGGCGACGGCTGATGAATGCTCAGCGGATGGCCCTCTATGCTCTGAAAAAAATTATTGCCGAAGAATAAGGCGCTCAGCGCCTGGCCGCGAATCAGCGGCAAATCCTGGAAAAAGAATATGGCGTATAAGCAGGTACTTACGCAGACCATCGCCAAGAGCGGCGGCCAAAGTCGCCGGATTTTTTCTGCAAAATACGGACCGGCATAGATCTTCTCTTTAATGTAGGTCTCGACACTCAAAAATCCGAATAGGGCGAACAAAAAATGATAGCCCAGGTGCGCGCCGGTAAAGATCTTATCCGCCGCGATATATAGAACTATAAAACAGAGGGCGAAGCCTTTCAGCCCGCGCTCGACATCTTCTTTGTATGCATTCATTCCACAAAAACTCTCCTTCGTCATGATTCTCTCATTCTATCATAAAGCGCCCGGAGGCAGAAGAATCGCCGAAAAATCGCGTTCATAAGATTTTTACATTTTTTTCGAAGAAAAGGTAGACAAGACCACCGAAAGTAGGTATAATAATCTCTGTTGCCGAGACATGCATCTTTAGCTCAGTTGGTAGAGCAACTGACTCTTAATCAGTGGGCCCAGGGTTCGAGTCCCTGAAGATGCACCAAATCGCCATTTACAGGCATTATCGGTACAGCAAATGACGATTTTATTCGTCCTTTGCCCAAGGGAGGATCTTTGGATCCTCCCTTTTTTTGTGCACTCGCTTGTTCAGACTTTAACGCGCATTTAACTTCGATTCTATCTATTCCACATACATTCGCCAAAAAAAGCGCCGTTATGGCGCTTTTCTTATTCCTTCTCCTCCCAATACCATTCCCAAACTTTTCGCAGAAAGACGTCCTTGTCTTTCTGTTGAATCCATTCGGATTGAAAGACGCGGTGGACCGCCTCGCTCGCCTGCTTCAGCGCGCGATAGTCGTCATAGCCCGCGTGGGATTTGTCGGGCATGGCAAATCCTTCGTCCTCGGTTAAAAGATAGTTGACGTCGACGGAAAAGATCTCCGCGAGTTTTTTATAGATCAGCCGATTTTTGGGATAACTGTCGCCGAGTTCATAATTTTTAATGGTGCGTACGCTTACGCCCACGGCATCCGCAAGCTCTTGCTGGATCCATCCCTTTTCGGTCCTCAGGATTTTGATTTTGTCCCCGAAGCGCATTAGAGCACCTTCGGTTCTATATGCCAAATTCTCTCGGCGTATTCCAAGATGGTGCGATCGGCGGTGAATTTGGCGGATGCGGCCATGTTCAAAAAGCTCTTTTTGTTCCAAGCTGCTTTGTCGGAGAAATCGCGCTCGATCCGGTCCTGGGTTTCGATATACGAGCGCAGATCATAGAGGATATAGTACTCGTCGTCTCTGCCCCACTGATTGTCCATCAGCGCTCGGTACAGGTCCAAAAACTTAAAGCTGCCCCCGTCGTCGAGATAGGTGCCGGTCAAGCTATCCACCGCTTCTTTTACCAGGGAATCTCTCGCATAGAGGGCATGGGGATCGTACTCTGCCGCCCGCAGTTCCTCCACGGTGGCACCGAATACATAGTTGTTGTCGATCCCCGCTTCTTCAAAGATCTCGATATTGGCGCCGTCCATCGTACCCAGGGTGACGGTGCCGTTCATCATAAATTTCATATTGCCCGTGCCGCTCGCTTCTTTGCCCGCGGTAGAAATCTGCTCGCTGACATCCGCCGCCGCGACCAAATGCTCCGCCCAGGAGACATTGTAGTCTTCGATAAAGACGACCTTCAACTTGCCGTCGGCGTCCGGGTCGGCATTCACCACCCGCGCGAGCTCGTTGATGTATTTGATAATCGCCTTGGCGCGGTGGTAGCCCGTGGCGGATTTTCCGCCGAAGATACAGGTGCGTGGCGTGAAGGGCGCGTGGGGGTCGGCCTTGATACGCGCGTACAAGTGATGCACATAGAAGGCATACATCAGCTGCCGCTTGTATTCGTGGATGCGCTTAATTTGGATGTCGAAGATGGAGTCGGGATCGACGACGATGCCGTATTCCTTTCGGATTCGCTCGGCGAGATGGCGCTTGTTCTTCTTTTTGATTTCGGCAAATTCCGACAAAACCTCTGCGTCGTCGGCGAGGGCTTTGAGTTTTTCGATCTCGTTGAAATTCTTGCGCCAGCCGTTTCCGATCCAGCGATCCACCGCCTTTGCCATCTCGGGATTGGCGAGCATAAAGAATCGACGGGGCGTGATGCCGTTTGTGACATTGGTAAATTTGTTCGGGTCGAAGTCTGAAAAATCCGCAAGCTCCGTATCTCGAAGAATCCTGGAATGAAGCTCCGCTACACCGTTGACCGTATGGGAAGCGAGAATTCCCAAATGCGCCATATACACCGTATCGTGTCTCAAAATCCGCATGCGCTCAATCCGATCATTGTCGTATCCGCGTATGCGCAAATGCTCCACATAATGGGCGTCCATGCGCTCGATCACCTTCATCGTATCGGGACAGACCTCATCGAGAATATTGCGGTGCCACTTTTCCATCGCTTCCTGCAGGATGGTGTGGTTGGTATAGCTAAATATGCTCTCTACCGCATCGATGGCATCTTCGAAGGCGAATCCCAATTCCTCGGTGAGGATGCGCACCGCTTCGGGAATGCCGATCACCGGGTGGGTGTCGTTGAGTTGGATGGAGATAATGTTTTTCAGCGTCTTGAGATCACGGTGTTCGATGCCGCCCTGGCGCATAAGGTCGCGAATCGTAGCCTGGGCAAAGAAGTACTGCTGCATAAAGCGCAGGACCTTCCCCTCCCGGCGCTCGTCGTTGGGATAGAGTACCCGGGTGATATTGGCGGCGAGTTCCCGATCTTCCACGGCGCCGATGTAATCGAACTCGTTAAACTTCCGAAAGTCGAAGTCATTGACCGCTTCCGCCTTCCAGAGCCGGAGGCGATTCACATTGTCCACCTGGTAGCCGGGGACGATGTAGTCGTAGGGCACGGCTTTTAGGAATACGTCTTTGAAGTCGACGATCACGGTTTCTTCCTCGACCCGCTGCCCCCAGAGATCGCCGTCTTTTAGCCAGTCGTCGCCCACTTCCACCTGGAACCCGTTTTCGAATTTCTGCGAAAACATCCCCATCTCGTAACGAAGCCCGTAACCTCGTAGGGGTACGCCCGTGGTGGCCGAGGCGTCCATAAAACAGGCGGCGAGACGCCCCAAGCCGCCGTTTCCGAGCCCCGCATCGGGCTCGAATTCATATAACTCTTCGATGCTTACTTGGTAGATCTCTTCGACGAGTTCTGCCACCAACGCCTTGGTATCGGACCCCAACGCGTGGAGGTGGTTGCGCAGGCTCTTTCCCATCAAGAACTCAAGGCTCATATAACAGGCGATCTTTCCCTTTTCGTGCAGATTGTGGGATCGAATGCGCCGGTCGTGATAGCGCAGGCGCACCGCCTTCGACAGCGCCCTCGCCTTCGACGCGATGGACGCTTCGTGTGCGGGCTTTGCCGTTTCCAGATCCAATGTCATTCGCAGATTGTTCTTCCAGGTTTCAATATCCATTGTTATCCGCCCTTTCTCCTATTCTCTGCCGAATGTACTCGGCCGTCTTCTCGTCCATATAGCGCGCGGGAATCTGCGCCCGCCAATTCCCCGTTTCGGTACCGGGTACATTGATGCGCGGTGCATCGTCCCATAGATCGGTGTGCTGAAAGATCACGATCTCCTCCGGTCGTTCCAGTGCATATTGTAACAGATTTTCCCGCGAGATGGGCTTTTTCAGGTAGTCTTCCCAACCCCTGCGCTCGAACGCGCCCATCTCTGAAACATAGCCGCCCAAAGGCGCCGTGTCGTGATTGCCCGTATAGTAGATCCGCGGATACGCTGAAATTGTCCCCGGCGCCTCGAAGGGCAATACCCCCATCCCCCGAAATCCGAAGGCGTCGCGGAATTCATAAAACGCCCGATCCAATGTGCCCAAATCCTCGATCAGGAATCGATCCCGCATCGACAGAAAGCGCGAGAGGAGTTCGCGCCCCGGCACCGGCGCCCAATGTCCCTCCTTCGGGGTCTCGCCGTAGGGAATGTGAAAGATCTTCTCGTACCCGCGAAAGTGATCCAGGCGCACCAGATCGTAGCGCTTCAAGGCGCGGCGAAAGAGGGCGGTGTGAAAGCGAAAGTCGTCCGCCCGCAAACGCTCCCAATCGTAGACCGGCGAGTCCCAGGTCTGGCCGGCGTCGTTAAAATCGTCGCCGGGAACGCCCGAGATATAGAGCGGGTTTCGATTTTCGTCGAGCAAAAAGTTTTCGGGCATGCGCCACAACTCTAGGCTGTCCCGCCCCGGGTAGTAGGGAAGATCGCCGACGATCGTTATGCCGAGGCCCCTCGCGTGGTTTCTGAGCGCGTACCATTGCCGGTCAAAGAGGTACTCGAGCACGGCGTATTTTTGCACCGCCGACTCGTTCCACAACGGCGCCACGGTATTTACATCGTAAATGCGGTAGCGATCCGGCCAATTCATCAGCACGCCGTACTGCCGGCGCAGAGCGCGAAATACCGCCACATCCTTTGCCCATGTGCCCTCTTCTTGTAAAAAGACCGCGTATCCCGGTTCGCGCGCCGCGCGTTCGAAATCCAAATACTCGAAGAGATAGTCTTCCTTTTCTTCCGCCGCCACCACATCCGCCCGGGCGAGCAATCCGTCTTCTGCAAGCGCCGTAAGATCCAACAGACCCAGATCCCCCGCCGACAAAGAAAAAGAAGCGTAGGGACTGCCGTAGGCATCCACGGGATTGATGGGCAGAATCTGCCAGTACGACAGACCGCTGCGGTGCAGAAAGTTCAAATAGTCTTTCACGACAGAAAAATCTCCCCGGCCGCCGGGCACGGGCAGAGAAAAGATCGGTGATAGAATTCCCGCTTTCACATGCGCCTCCTTTGCACAAGCAAAAAACCCTGCTTATGCAGGGTTTTCATCCGATGGTTCGTCGTCCTCGTTTTCCTTAGGGAGTATACCCGTTTCGCCATCTGTCTCTTCAGGATTTTTTGCGGCGGGAAGATCCGAGGATGCCCCACTAACGCTTTGGGGCTTTTCGTCCTCGACGGTAAGCGGCACATTGACGTCGCTATTTTTTTGTAAAATATCCATAAATTCCTGCCCTGTGATGGTTTCTTTTTTGAGCAGGTAATTCGAAATGGCGTGCAGGCTGTCCACATTTTCGGTGAGGATCTCGTGGCTCTTTTCCTGCGCGGCGGTGACAATGGCGTGCACCGCCATATCCACGTCAAAGGCGCGGCGGTCCGATACCGCAAGGGTCGTGTCGCCGCCGAGATATTTATTGGTGACGGTCTCCATGGCGACAAAGCCGAACTCGTCCGCCATGCCGTAGCGGGTAATCATGGCGCGGGCGATCTTCGTCGCCTGTTCGATGTCGTTGGAGGCCCCGGTGGTGCGGGTGTTGAAGATCAATTCTTCCGCCGCCCGTCCGCCGGTCAAGGTGACGATCTTGTTAAACGCCTCTTCTTTGCTCATTAAGAAGCGCTCCTCCTCGTCGACCTGCATGGTATAGCCCAACGCACCGCTGGTACGTGGAATGATCGTAATCTTATGCACCGGCGCCGATTCCTTTTGCAGCGCTGCCACCAAGGCATGGCCCACTTCGTGATAGGCGATGATTTGCTTTTCGCGGGGGCTGATCACCATATTCTTGCGCTCGTAGCCGGCGATGACCACTTCTACGCTCTCCATCAAGTCCTCTTCGCGCATTCGCTCTCTGCCCATGCGCACGGCGCGCAGCGCCGCCTCGTTGATCATATTGGCGAGGTCGGCGCCGCTCGCACCGGCGGTGGCGCGGGCGACGGCGTTATAGTCGATGTTCGGTTCGGTCTTTACGTCCTTTGCGTGCACCTTGAGGATCGCCTCGCGACCCATCAGATCCGGCAGTTCCACGGGAATGCGGCGGTCAAACCGTCCGGGGCGCAGAAGCGCCGGGTCCAGGGATTCGGGTCGGTTGGTGGCGGCAAGGATGACGACGCCGCCGTTTCCTTCGAATCCGTCCATTTCCGCGAGGAGCTGGTTTAAAGTCTGCTCCCGCTCGTCATTGCCCGAAAATCCCGCCCCGTCTCTCTTTTTGCCGATGGTGTCGATCTCGTCGATAAAGACGATACAGGGCGCCTTTTCCTTTGCCTGCTCGAACAAGTCCCGTACCTTGGCGGCGCCGAGGCCGACAAACATCTCCACGAATTCCGAGCCGGAGATCGAGAAAAAGGGCACCGACGCCTCGCCGGCGACGGCCTTTGCCATCAAGGTCTTACCGGTACCCGGCGGGCCGACCAAGAGCGCCCCCTTGGGGAGCTTGGCGCCGATTTCGCTATACTTCTTGGGATTGTAGAGAAAGTCGACGATCTCTCGGAGCGCTTCTTTGGCCTCGTCCTGCCCGGCGACATTGTCGAAGGTAATGCCCTCGACACTCTGGTCGTAGATCTTGGCATTGCTCTTGCCAAAGCTCATGGGACCTACGCCGCCTTTTCCCATCGACTTGGTCATGCTGCGAATAAAGATCTGCCCCACCGCCACCATCAACAGCACCATTAAGCCGAAGCTCAACAGGCTCTGGAGTATGGGGTTCATCTCGCTGGGGTATTCCCGGTCGAACTCTACGCCGTTTTCATACAGGCGGTTGACCAGACTTTCGTCGGGAAAGCGCGAGGTATCGTAACGGACCTTGTCCTCGCCCTTCACCGTAAAGCCGATGGCCTTATCGGCGATATGGGCCTCTTTTACCTTTCCTTCGTCTACTAATGTCAAAAACTCGTTATAGCTGACCTCTTTGGTCTGTACGGTGTCCTGCCGCATCTTGGGCATCAGCATAAACGAGATTAAAAATACGATTATGATGCCGATGCCGTAGTACAGAAACATCGGTCGGTTAAAATCTTTTTTCAATACACGCCTCCATTCACGTCCGTATTTATTTATACACTTATAAGGAAACTATTATTCATGGCCGCATTTGCGAGGGCCGTTTCTTACTATACGAACGGGTTCTGAAACCGTACTATACTACACCCACGGCGGAAAGGATACCGCAGCGCAAAAAATAGTCGAATTCGCCCGCAAATCGAGACAGATATTAGACATTCATGGAAAATCTTGTGTGTTCTATGTCGAGTCTGTGAAAGAACGCGAAAACACCGCCTTCTCGGGTGACAATCCGATTTTGCTGTGGTAAAATACGAAACAGAAATCGAAACACGAAGAATAGCGGAATTCCGCCATTTCAGCGGAACACGCGATAGGAGGAACGCCAATGAAAAAAATCGCACTTACCGGCATCGTCCTTGCTATGGGCCTCGTCACCGTCGCCTGCCAACAAAATTCCTCGGCGGCAGAAGTGCCCGAAAACCAAGTCGAGGTCGTCGAAAATCAAAAGGATACGGAAACCTTAAATGCCGAAGAAAAAGACGACGCGATGGTCGAAGAAGATACGGAAAACACCGATACAAAGAAAAACTTAAAAGATGACACTGAAAAAGAGGAAACCGACGCAGATACAAAAGAGACGGCAAAAGAAGAAAAAACCTATTCCGTCACCCTGAGCTATCCTTCCACCGACTATATTGTAGACGGCAAGGAAGACGCCAAGACGAAAACCGCCTCTGCCGAAATCAAGGCGAGCGAATCCGATATCGTAAAGAAAGTATTGGACCGCTTGGCACAAGATCCCGCCGCGGAAGGCGCAGAACCCACGGGATTGGATAAATTCGACTACGCGAAGTCCAAGCTCGACGGCACCACCGCAAAAGTCGACATCGCGGGCAATGCGAGCGGCGGCTCTTTGGAAGAAGACGTCATCGTCACTTCCGTCGTCAACAGCCTGCTCTCCGTAGACGGCATTCAATCGGTCGAGTTTACCGTAAACGGCAAACCCGCAGAAACCCTGATGGGCCATGTGGACATCACCGAGCCCTTTACGGCGCCCCTGTAAATTCATCGATCCGGACACAGAAAAAGGAAGCTCCCAAAAGGGGCTTCCTTTTTTTATCCGTCTCGAAACTCGGTCCTATGTTGCATGGCCGTCGCCACCGTAAGTTCGTCGTAATACTCCAAGTCGCCGCCGACGGGGATGCCGTGGGCGATGCGGGTGATCTTGATGTCGACGTCTTTGAGCATTCTCGCGATATAGCGCGCGGTGGTGTCTCCGTCCTTGGTGGGGTTGGTGGCGAGGATTAGCTCGCGAATCTCCTCTTTTTTAAGGCGCTCAAAGAGCTCCTTGATGCGAAGATCCGGCGGCAGTACCCCGCGTTCCGGCACGATGACACCGTGCAATACGTGGTAGAGGCCGTTGTATTTGGCGGTCTGTTCCATCACCTGCACGTCCTTGGGCTCTTCCACCACGCAGATGGTATGCCGGTCCCGATGCGCGCTCTTGCAGATGGGGCAGATCTCCTCGTCTGTGTAGTCGAAACAGATCTCGCATTCCCGAATCTTTTCCTTCGCCTCGAGGATCGCTTTGGCGAGCTTTTCCACTTCCCCCTGGTCGGATTCCAAGAGAAAATAACTGAGCCTCCGGGCGGTTTTTACACCTATGCCCGGCAGGCGGGAAAGGCGAAAGACGAGTTCTTCCAGAGGCCGTTCCACGCTTAAAACATCCCCGGCAGATTCATGCCGCCGGTCAGACGACTCATTTCCCCTTGGGTCTTTTCTTCCGCCGCGCTCATGGCTTCTCGAACCGCCGCGAGCAGCAAGTCTTCAAGGGTCTCTACGTCGTCGGGATCGACCACGTCGGGATCGATCTCTACCTTTAAGAGCTCCTTCTTTCCGTTGACGATCGCCTTTACCACGCCGCCCCCGGCGGTGGCTTCAAATTCTTCCTTGTCGAGATTTTCCTGCATTGTCTCCATTTCCTTTTGCAGCTTTTGAATCTGCTTCATCATGGAATTCATATTCTTTCCGCCCATATTGGGGAAACCTTTAGCCATTTTTTCCTCCTCTATCTACTTCTACTTTTTCGTCTCCGAACACCCGGCGCAGCGCGTCCAAGGTGGCGTCCTCGTCCGTCTTTTCGATAATTACGGCCCAGTCCTCGCCGAGCACCGCACGCACGCTCTCTTCGAGGGTCTTTCGATTGGTATCCTTCTGCACCGCATTCAGATGGAAGCGAAATCGCGGCAAAAATCCGATATGGAGCGCCCGGTTCTTCGCATACACCGTCTCCGCGTCCTTTAAGAGCGCAGCGCAGGCGATGTTTTCTGTGCGCACGCGCGATACAATTTCTTCCCAGCGCGCCGGCTGAAATTCTTCGGAAGGTATTATATCACGATCCGAATCGTCCCTCAAAGCCTCCGACGCCTCTTCGGCTTCGCGCGGGCTCTCGCTTTCTTGCGGTTTGGGGGGCCGCACAGAAGGCGAGGATGTATCGGATTTCTGTGCGGGTTCTCTCTTCGGAGTGCGCACGCGCACGGGTTTATCGACAGGTTCCTCTTCCGCTTCTTTATACAGCGTCTTTAACAGTAAGACTTCCAGCACCCCGCGGGGCTCCTTGGCGTATTTTAAAGCGTCCCTCGCCGCATCGAACAGGTCGATACAGCGAAACAGGTCCTTTTCTGTCAGCTGCCGCGTCTGGGCGATAAAAGTCTCTTTTTCCTCTTCCGCAAATCGGGGCGGAATCTTCTCGGCGTAGCGGTAGAACAAGAGCTCCCTAAAATACCTGAGGAGCGCGTCGTATAAGAGCGCGAGATTCCTACCGCCGAGATACGCATCTTCTACCACATCCAAAAGGAGCGCCGCATCGCCTGCGATCACTCCGTCCAGAATCCGAAAGATGCGCTCGTCCTCGCTCAACCCCAGGCTATTTCGTACCGCCGCCGCATCGATCGTATCCTCCGACAAAGAGAGGACCTGATCGAGTATGGACAGGCTGTCGCGCATAGAGCCGTCGCCGTGTACCGCAACGATATGCAGCGCATCTTCCGTATAATTGCGGCCCTCTTCGTCCAAAATGCGCCCCAGTTCACGGGCGATCTCCACTTCTTTTAAGCGGGAGAACGAAAACTTTTGGGAACGCGACAGGATCGTCGCGGGAATCTTTTGCGGTTCCGTCGTCGCCAAGATGAATACGGCGTGCGCAGGCGGCTCCTCTAAAATCTTTAACAAGGCGTTAAAGGCGCCTTTACTGAGCATATGGACCTCGTCGACGATATATACCTTTTTCTTCGCCACGGCGGGAGCGTAGACGATGTTTTCGCGGATCTCGCGAATGTCGTCGACCGAGTTATTGCTCGCCGCGTCGATCTCCATGACGTCGAAGAGCGATTCTTCGAGAATGCCCCGGCACACCTCGCACGCGTTACAGGGATTCGCCCCCCGAGGCTCTAGGCAGTTGATCGCCCGGGCAAAAATCTTCGCCACCGAGGTCTTCCCCGTCCCCCGCGTGCCCGAAAATAGGTAAGCGTGATGTATATGGTCTTCTGTGATTTGATTTTTTAGCGCGGTTACGATTTTTTCTTGACCGACGACTTCGTCAAATGTCTTCGGTCTGTATCTTCTATATAAGGCTTGCATAATCTCCTCCGAAATACCAGTATACCCTATCCTCCCTTTCTTCCCAATACAATTCACAGATCCGGCGCAAACAGAATTCCTTTAATTTTGACAGGATTTACACCAAATCATCACATAGGGTAGCTATACTAAGACCATATCAAGGATATGTATTTTAGGAGGTATTTGAAAATGAAAAATCTGAAGAAAATCGCAAGTGCATTGGCAGTAGGTACCCTTATGTTCGGTCTGGTTGCTTGCCAAGGCAACGCTGAAAAGGCAAACAACGCTGCTAACGAAGCAAACTCCGCTGCACAAAACGCTACCGAAGAAGCACAAAACGCTACCGCTGAAGCAAACGCTAAGGAAAACGAAGCTGCTGAAGCACAAAACGCTGCTGCTGAAGCAAACGCTACTGCAGACCAAGCTGACGAAGCTGCTGACAACGCACAAACGGAAGAAGCTGCTCAATAATCGATTTTCGATTCAAGTACGTAAAAGCTCCGGGTTTCCGGAGCTTTTTTTATTCTTCTAAATCTATGTGGCTATGTTATAATTTAAATATACTATAAGAAGGAGGGCGAAAAATTGTATTGTTTTCAGTGTGGCGAAGAGTTGGTGAAGGGTGCCAAATTCTGTCACGTCTGCGGCGCCAATCAGGAAGATGCCAGGAGACTCTTCGAAAAGAAATTCAAAAAATCCTCCCCTGAATCCCATCCTAATTCTACCCGACCCAATTCGCCCGGCGGAGATACTAAAGTCGCCTACTCCTCCGACCCGGAAGACGGCGAGTACTTAAAATCCTATCTGGATACCGTCGATACGAATGTGGGACAAAATCTCAAAAAGCACGAAACCCTCTCCGGCATTTCCACCGACAGTACGGCCGAAGAGCAAGCGCCTGTAAACGTAAAAGACGAGGCGCCGAAAGTCGAACCGGAGGAAGAGCCGTCGGTTGCAGAGAAAACGGAGCCCGAAGCGGATGTGCAACCGAAGCAAAAGAAAAAGAGCTTCTCGGAGATCTGGAACCGCTTTATCGACGAAGAGGACAATCCCTATTCGGTCTTCGGCGAAATGGCGGACCGCTTGGAAAAAGACGAAACGGCGATCTCCTCTACCGAGGCGGACAATTTGCGCATCTCTCGCGATGTGGAAGAAGATACCTTTAACCAAACCGGCGATGTGGGATCCTTAAACCACAAGGTCAACGAGATCCTCGAAGAGCAGGAACGGGAACGGGAAAAAGAGAAGATCACCGCCAAGGGCATTCTCTCCTCCTTCTTCAAGCAGTCACCGAAAGAAGGCGCGTCCCGAAAAGCAGATGTGGAATACGACGCGGAAGATACGCAGACATCCGATTCCTATGCGGTCCCCGATTCCGACGACGCCCCGGCCGAAGAAATTCGCGCCTACGACGACTACGAGGCGCCCGCCGGGAAGCGCGCGGATGCGGACGATCATTCCGATGCACCGACGCGAACCGACCGCGCAGAACGCCTTTTGGCCGATCTGAAAGCGCGCGGCCGCGCCTTCAAAGAGCGACTTCGCACCAAAAAAGAAGCGCGTTCCCGAAACGAAGGGACCGAATCCCTCGATGCCACTGAAATCTACGACGTGGCACCCGCCGCCGAAGCGGATGCGGGCGCCGGCCATGAGACCGAAATCGCCGCCTTACATGCCGCGGCCGAACGGTTACAGGCCGCCCGCGTAAAGGTCAAGGAAGCGGGACCCAACGGATTGTACGCACTGATCGGCATCGGGGCGGTTCTAAGCGCCGCGCCGATCCTCTTCGCATTCCGCGGGGTCTCGATCCTCGCGATTCTCTTTACCATCCTAAAGGTCGCCATCGGCATTTTCGCCTTTACCTACGCCAACGAAATCGCGAGGAACAACACCTGCCGTCCCGTCTTCAAAAAGACGCGGAGAATCGACAGCCTGTTGCACTGGATCCTGTATTTGATCCCCGCCACTTTGGTGTTTTTCCTCCTTCCCTCGTCTTTGGCCATGGGAAGAACGGTGCTCGGCGCCGTAACGCCGCATATTATTTTAAGCATCCTCCTGTATTTCTGGGTTATCTTCCTCGCCTTGGCTTCGGCACAGGAAGACCTCGTCGCCGGAGGACGCAGAGATTTTATCGCCTGGTACGGCATTTTGTTTATCAGCATCGATCTGATCTCCAAACTCTTTTGGATTCTTACGATTTTTATTACCTCGACATTTGCATAGTCCCTACAAATCGCAGACGACATCGGCAAAACCGGTGTCGTTTTTTCTATGGATCGCTTTTATTTCTGTGCAATCGCTTCCAAATCCGCTTTCACCTTGTGCCCGCGTGGGAAACTCACTACAATAGAGTATAACTATAAAGAAGGAGGATATTATGACGATTGTTTGTAAATTCGGAGGGTCTTCTTTGGCCAACAGTACGCAGTTTCAAAAGGTGGCAGATATCGTTCGGGAAGATCCCGACCGCCGCTATATCATACCCTCGGCGCCGGGTAAGGCGCAAAAAAGCGACCAAAAGGTCACCGACCTTCTGATCCTCCTCTACAATATGGCGATCCACAGACTCAGCGCCAATGAGGTGCTCCAGATGATCGAAGCCCGGTATCGGGAGATCATCGACGGAATCGGCATCCGCTTTCCCCTGGAGGCGGAGTTGGATCGCATACGGAACACCATCGCCGACGGGCGGGTCGAAAAGGCCTATGTGCTTTCCCGGGGCGAATACTTAAACGGCAAGATCCTCGCCGCCTATTTGGGGTTCGACTTCGTCGATGCAAAGGACGTCATCCGCTTTGACGACGACGGCTTCTGGGATGCAGATGCCACTTACCGGTCGCTTGCGGCCATGGCATCGGAACACGAAAATGCCGTCATCCCCGGCTTTTACGGTGCAAACGACAAAGGCGATATCTTTACCTTTAGCCGCGGCGGCAGCGACCTCACCGGCTCGATCGTCGCCCATGGCGTCGGCGCCGATCTGTACGAGAACTGGACCGATGTTTCCGGGCTTTTGGCGGCGGATCCTTCGATCGTAAACTCTCCCGCAAAAATTCACTCTATTTCCTATCAGGAACTGCGGGAGCTCTCTTACAGCGGTGCCAAGGTCATGCACGACGAAGCGATGTTTCCCGTCATCGAAAAAAACATCCCCGTGGTGATCAAAAACACCAATGCCAAAGACGAAGACGGCTCCTATATCCTGGGCTCGGTGCCTGAAGAAGCGGGCGGCGCCGACATCACGGGCATCGCCTGTCGCAAGGGCTTCGACGTGATCAATATCGAAAAATACCGCATGAACAGAGACCTCGCCTTTCACCGCAAGGTCCTCTCGGTGATCGAAGCGAACGATCTGTATTTGGAGCATATGCCCTCGTCCATCGACTCGGTTTCCTTGGTGATTTCTGGACGCTATCTGAAAAATAAGACCGAGCAGGTCCTCGCCGAGCTCCAGACCTTTACCAATGCGGATCGCATCAGCCTTGACCACAACATCGCCCTAATTACCGTGGTCGGCCGAAATATGAAAAACCGCATCGGCATGAGCGCATTGATCTTTAAGGCGCTGGCCGATGCCGAGGTAAATATCCGTGTCATCGTGCAGGGGGCGAGCGAAATGAATATTATCATCGGGGTCTTGGAGGCCGAGGCGGAAAAATCCGTACGCGCCATCTACGACGCCGCCTTTTCGGATGCACTTTCAAACGGCGAGGATTTGGAGTATACTGAATGAGACGGGGTGCAGCGCGCTGAGAGAGGAAACTCAACCCGATGAACTTGTGCAGATAATGCTGTGTAAGGAATGAGCCGATGCACGTTCGCATCGGCTTTTTTGTTCTGAAAGGAGAAATAGATATGAAAGCAAGCATGGCCATCCAAGTCCTTCCCGTGGTGGAAGGCGATCGCGAAGTCGTACGCATCGTCGATGCCGTCATCGATCTGATCGCCAAGAGCGGTCTCCACTATGTGGTCGGTCCCTTCGAGACCACCGTAGAAGGCGATTCCATGGACGAAATCATCGACCTGTTGCGCGCCTGCGAAAAGAAAGTGATGGAAGAAGGCGCCGAAGCCGTCTATTGCTATGTAAAACTGAGTCACGGCAAAGAGTCTATTCTGACCATCGATGAAAAAATCGGCAAATATCAATAAAATCTACCGGGGCAGTCTCTTTATCGTGCTGCTGCTCGTCCTATGGCAGGTATTGAGCACATCCGGCATATTGCCCGGCTATCTCTTGCCCGCGCCGATGCGGGTGGTAGAGGCATTTATTCACGACGCATCCCTTTTATTTTTCCACCTGCAAATTACCCTCCTAGAGGCGGTACTGGGTCTTTTACTGGGCATCGCATCGGGTTTTCTCTGTGCCTTTTTGATGAACAGCAATGCCCTGATCCGCGACGCCCTCTACCCCATTCTAGTGCTCACCCAAACCGTTCCCACCGTCGCCATTGCTCCGCTATTGGTGCTGTGGATGGGATACGGTATGGCGCCGAAGATCCTGTTGATCGTGCTGGTAACTTTCTTTCCCATGGCGGTTAATCTCTACGAAGGCTTTGCCGCGGCGGATCCCGACGAAATTCGACTTCTGCGCGCCATGGGGGCCCGCCCCGGACAGATCTTTTTCTACGTCAAATTGCCCAACGCCTTGGAGGGCTTCTTTTCCGCCCTGCAAATCGCGGCCTCCTATTCGGTGGTCGGCGCGGTCATCGCCGAATGGCTCGGCGGCTTTCGCGGGTTGGGTGTCTATATGACGCGGGTAAAAAACGCATATAGCTACGACAAAATGTTCGCCGTAATCTTTTTAATTTCATTTCTCAGTCTGCTCCTGATGGCGGGCGTGCATATCTTGCAGAAAAAAGCCATGCCCTGGGCAGAAAGCGACAATTAGGAGGAATTCCATGAAAAAACTCATACCCATCCTGTTGGCATTTGTGCTATTGGCGGGTTGCGCCGCCGGAAACGATGCCGGCAAGGCGGAGAATATACAAAAGGTAAAGCTCGTCCTCGACTGGACCCCGAACACCAATCACACGGGCATCTATGTGGCCCAAGAAAAAGGCTTCTTTGAAGAAGAAGGCATCGAACTCGAAATCCTGCAACCGCCGGAAGGCGGCGCCGAGAGCCTGGTGGCTTCCGGCGGCGGCGACTTCGGCATCTCCTTTCAAGATACCATCGCCGCTTCCTGGGCAAAGGACGATCCGCTGCCGGTAACGGCGGTGGCGGCGATCCTGCAGCACAATACCTCGGGTCTATTGAGCTTAAAGGAAAAGGGCATCGACTCTATGGGCAAGCTGAGCGGCCACAATTACGCCACTTGGAACAGCCCGGTGGAACTCGCCATGATCCAAACCATGGTCGAAGACGATGGTGGCGATTTCTCCAAAGTGGAACTGATCCCCTCCACCGTCACCGACATCGTCGCGGCACTCAACAGCAATGTCGATTCAGTCTGGGTGTATTATGGTTGGGACGGCATCGCCGCGGAAAATGCGGGGCTCGAAACCAATTATATCCCCTTTATCGAAAGCCACCCCGAATTCGATTATTATAGCCCGATCTTGATCGCCAATAACGACTATCTCGAGAAAAACGGCGACACCGCAAAGAAAGTCCTCGCCGCCATCGCCAAGGGCTACGACTACGCGGCAGAGAATCCCGAAGAGGCCGCAAAAATCCTCTTAAAAGCGTCGCCGGAACTGGACGAGGCGATGATCGTAAAGAGCCAGGCCTATCTCTCAAAGCAATACAAAGACGAAGGCAAGCCCTTCGGCGTTATCGACGCCAAGCGTTGGAACGATTTTTACGCGTGGCTCTACGAAAACAACCTGCTGGAAAAAGAGATTCCCGAAGATTTCGGTTTTACCAATGCATACCTCCCCGAGTGATATTCTCTTAGAGGGGATCGGCATCTCTAAGGCATATGGAGACAAAGTCATCCTCGATGCCGTAGATATTCGCATCCCGGCGAAAAAGGTCGTCTCGTTATTGGGACAGAGCGGAAGCGGAAAGACCACCCTGTTTAATATCCTCGCCGGCCTCGCCGCGCCCGATACGGGCGAAGTGCGCTTTCGCGGCAAAGACATTACCGCTACACCGGGGCATATCGCCTATATGCTGCAAAAGGATTTACTCTTGCGGCATCTCAAGATCATAGACAATGTCTCCCTACCCCTGCGCCTCGCGGGGAAGGATAAAAAGACGGCTAGGGAGACCGCATCCGCCTATTTTTCGGAATTCGGTCTGGAAGGCACCCAGACGCTCTACCCGTCGTCTTTAAGCGGCGGCATGGCGCAGCGCGCCGCGTTTCTGCGCACCTTTCTCTTTGCCAAAGACATCGTATTGCTCGACGAGCCGTTTTCCCGCTTAGATGCCATTACGCGTCTGAAGATGCAGGATTGGTATCTCGAGATTCGAAAAAAATACGCGCTGACGACGCTTCTGATCACCCACGATATCGACGAGGCGCTTCGCCTATCCGATGCCGTCTATGTACTCTCCCCCCGCACCCACGACATCGCGTATCGCTACGAGGTTCCCGCGGGAAACCGCGAAGAATTCCTCGCGAGCCGGGGATATATGGACGCAAAGAACCGAATTCAAGAAGCGCTCTTAAGCGATGAACAAGAATAGGCGCACAAAAAGGCAACCACTCTTTGTAGAATGGTTGCCTTTTTTTATGATATGCGGTTTTCTCGCGCTATATGCCGTCATTGGAAAGCAACAGATCCGGCGAAATTCGTACCGTATGATCCGCGACCGTCTCTTCCAATACGGGTCGGAGCGTCTCGATGCGCTCTACGGGAATCTCGCCCAAAAGGGCCGCCTCCGCGGGAATGACTTCGTAATGCAGGCCGCCGTCGACGTATTTGTCGACATATAGCGGCTTGGGCATAAATTCCGCAATCCGCGTCCCGCTTTCGTCCTTTATGATCTGTGCCGTGACCATCTGCCCGACGTCGGTGCGCCGGCCGCCCATATTGTTTCTGCGCTGATTGGATACGAAATTTCCCATGGAATAGGCGCAGAATGTGGTCATTTCTTTGCCGACGACATTGTCGATCCCCTGCGGAACGTGGGGGTGGCTCCCCAATACGAGGGCGACGCCCGCATCGGCGAGCATTTTCAGCTTTTCCTTTTGATCGGCATTGGCCTCTTTCCTATATTCCTCGCCCCAATGCACATAAGAGAGGATTAAGTCGACCCCTTCTTCGTTCAGACGCGCCACGTCCTCCTGCACCCGTTCCCGGGTGAGAAGACGGACGCTTTCGGGATTTTCGCTATTTGCCAATACGCCGTCGAAGCCGTTCAGCCCGTAGGTGTAGGAGAGAATGCCCAGGCGGATGCCGTTTACCTCTTTGACGAGCGGTTCGGCCCTTTCCTTCCCGGTGCCCACCACGTCGAGATCCTGTTCTTTCAAGACGTCGTAGGTATAGTCCACGCCATCCTTCAATTTGTCGTAGGCGTGGTTGTTCGCCGTAGAAATCACGTCGAATCCCGTCTCTTTGAAGTCCCGAGCGACTTCTTTCGGCGAAGAAAACACCGGATAGGTCGTGTAGCCCCGGCTGCCGTCGGTTAAGGTCGTCTCCAGATTGATCATCGCCATATCCGCCCCGTCGATATAGGGACGAAGGTAGCGAAAATTCTCCTTAAAATCGTAGCCTTCCGGCCCCTTGGCGGCATCGAGTTGCGGGCGGTGGAGCATAAAATCGCCGAAGGCGACGACGCGCACCGTCTTCGGAGGCGCCGGCGGCGGGGTTTTTTTAGCATTTGTCGCATTTGGCTTTCGAACCGCGGGCGCCGTACAGCCCGCCAAACACAGGATCGCGAGGATCCATACGATCAGTCGTCTTTTCATTTCGCCTCCTATTTTCATAGCTATGTAAAAAAAAGCGGAGAACCCTCCGCTTCGCTCGACTACGTCTATAAGCCGTGTTTTGTCTTGTTAACTATCTGTCTGGTCTTTCCGTCGCCGGAAAGCTCTAGCGACCTACCTTACTGGAGACGACGAGCAGCCGCCTTGGTTCCACTTCGGTCTTGCTCCGGATGGGGTTTACATAGCCGCATAGTCGCCTATGCGCTGGTAAGCTCTTACCTCACCTTTCCACCCTTACCATTAATGGCGGTATCTCTCTGTTGCACTTGCCTTGGGGTCGCCCCCACCGGACGTTATCCGGCATCCTCGCTCTATGGAGCACGGACTTTCCTCGCTTGCGCGCAGTTAACCGACGTACTCGAGTCTGTATTTTACCACATTTTTCCCGGTATTTCAAAAGCAAAAGGGCTGTTTACGACCAAATGCGCGCGAATCTCTCCCAACGATTCTACCCACTGGGCCATAGCGGCAAGCACCGCTTTTTCGCTGTGGAAGTGTCCGATATCGATAACCATTAAGCCTTGCTCGTAGGCATGCTGACCGTCGTGATGTTTTACATCGCCGGTGATGAGTAGATCGGAGCCTTTTGAGACGGCATCGTCTATGCAATCGGCGCCCGATCCGCCGACAAAGGCGATACGCTGAAACTGCGTCTTGCCGCGTCCATAAGCGCGCACCGAAGGGATTTCTTCGTTTTGAAATATCTGCAGAATATCCGCGAGTTCGATCTCGCGATCGCCGACGATGCCGATTCCCTCTTCCGTAAGGGTCGCTACGGCATTCAAGCCCAGCTTGTCGATCCACAGATCGTTTACGCCGCCTTTCGCCTTGTCCATGGCAGTGTGGCTCGCGTAGACCGAAATATTATTTTGAATCAGACGCGCAACCATACGCCCCTTTGTTTCCTCTATATCGATGTGCTTGAGGGACTGAAAAAACATCGGGTGATGGGTGAGGATCAACTGCGCGTCGGTCTCGACGGCGAGTTCCACCACATCCTCGGTCACATCCATGGCGACGACCACATCTGACACTTCCCGGTCCAAAAGGCGCAACTGAAAACCCGTATTGTCCCATTCTTCCTGTGACGCCTCCGGCGCCCAGCGGCGCAGATTAGCCGCGATTTCCGATACTTTCAAGATATTCCTCCCATCGGCCGATCTCTTCTTCCACTTCTTTCAGTCGTTCGGGCTTCGCGTTTCGTACCGCCTCAGCGATTTTCTCCAAGCGCGCGAGATTCTGCTCTGCCATCTCACAAAAGACCGGAGAGTGGCGAAACCGTCCCCAGTCCGCGCGGTCCTCTCCGCCGGCGCGCAGTTTCAGAATCGGATAATATTTCTTCCGCTCCTCGATCAGCTGCGCATCCAGTATCGTATAGCCGTAGGCGTTGATATGGCGAAACAACTCCTCGGCCCCCTGCATCGGCTGTACGAGGATATAGTCCAATTCCTTGATGACCTCCCAACCGCGCTCTAAAATCTCGGCGATCAACTGCCCCCCCATGCCGATGATAACCGCCGCCTGAATCTCTCCCGGCGCGATGGGCATAAATCCGTCGCCACGGGCGATGCGGAATTTCTCGGCGGGATAGACCGCTTCTAACAGACGCCGGGCTTTTTCCAAGCTCGGGGCGGAGATGTCGGTCGCAACGACTTTCTCAGCGATCCCATCCCGTAAAAGCGCAAAGGAGATATAGCCGTGGTCACAGCCGATATCTCCGATAGCACTAGCCCGCTCCGCCATGGCGAATACGGCAGAGAGGCGTTTTGAACTTTCGATCATTCCAAAAAGTCCTTCAGTTTCTTGCTGCGGCTGGGATGCCGCAATTTCCGTAGCGCCTTCGCCTCGATCTGGCGAATGCGCTCCCGGGTGACGTCGAATTCCTTGCCGACCTCCTCGAGGGTGCGGGCCCTTCCGTCTTCCAAGCCGAATCGCAGGGTGAGGACGGATTTTTCCCGTTCGGTGAGCGTGGTCAGTACCGTCGACAACTGTTCTTTCAGCAAGATAAAAGTCGCCGCCTCCTGCGGGGAGAGGATGTCGTCATCGGGGATAAAATCGCCCAGATGGGAATCTTCCTCCTCGCCGATGGGGGTTTCCAAACTCACCGGCTCTTGGGCGATCTTTTGGATCTCGCGCACCTTTTCTACGGTGATGCCCATTTCCTCGGCGATCTCTTCGGGTTGGGGATCCCGGCCCAACTCCTGTACCAGTTGCCGCTGTACCCGCACGAGTTTGTTGATGGTCTCGACCATATGCACGGGAATGCGGATGGTGCGCGCCTGGTCGGCGATGGCGCGGGTAATGGCCTGGCGGATCCACCAGGTGGCGTAGGTGGAGAACTTAAAGCCCTTGGTGTAGTCGAATTTGTCGACCGCCTTCATCAGGCCCAAATTGCCTTCCTGAATCAAATCCAAAAAGCTCATGCCCCGTCCCACATAGCGCTTGGCGATACTTACCACCAGACGTAGATTCGCCTCTGCCAGTTCGCGCTTGGCGAGTTCGTCTCCCGCCTCCATGCGCTTGGCGATGGCGACTTCTTCGTCGGGTTCCAAAAGGGGAATCTTGCCGATCTCCTTCAGATACATACGCACCGGGTCGTCTACATTGATATTTTTATTGCCGGCGTCCTTTTTGTCCTTCTTCGGGGCGGCGCCGTCTTTTTCGTCGTCTTCCTCGTCTTTTTCTTTGAGGATTTCCACATCGTTGTCTTCGAATTCCGAGTACAAATCGTCCATATCGTCGCTGGTTAACTCGACCTCGTCGAGGGCGTCGACCACTTCCTTCCAGGTCAGACTGCCCTTTTGCATGCCCTTTTTAAACAGTTTTTCGATGGCCGGATCCTTTTCCAGGATGCTTTCTTCGGCGCTGTCGAAATGTACGCTTTTCTTTTTATCGTTCATCTATGATGGCTCCCCCTTCTCTAGTTCGTGGAGACGGCGGTTGATTTCGGTGAGCTCCTGCAGCTTTTGCCGCAGATCGTCGCCGCTCTGTGTCCCCTCTTTTTCGATCGTTTGAATATCCGAAAGCAGTTTTTCGCTCCGATTTCTGAGCCCCTCTTCGTAGAGGCGCTCCGCCAGTTCCCTGACGATTTCTTCGCCGCGCTGCAGATCGAGGCTTTTGGCACTGCGCATAAAAAGCGCCTCATACGTCGGGTAGGCGTCTAAGAATCGTACGCGCCGCGTCCCGTTTTTTACGCCTTCTTGATACAGTTCACCCAAGAAGTCGAAGGCGTGCCTGTCCGCCTCGCCCACGACCCATTGCCAGGCGTCGTTTTTTGCGGCGATGTCGTAAAAGTCTTCCTGCTCCAAGGCGTAGAGAAGCAGCTGTGTCCATAGCGGTCGCTCGGAATCGGTCTGCTTTTCCCTTCGGGAGAGGTCTTCTCTCTTATGGGTAAATTTACCCATTTCACGTCGAAATGATTCGCTGCGCACGCCGTATCTCTCGGCGAACTTTTTTGCATAGACGTCTCGCTCTACGGGACTCGGGATTTTTTCGATCACCTTTGTTACTTCTCGCAAGAATTCCGAGAGCGATGCCGCATCGTGCAGATTGTATGATTCTTCTAATATTTCGACTTGGTATTCGGGCGCGGAAACGCCGCGGGCCAGCTGCGCCTCAAAGGCGATCTTGCCGTGCTCGCGGATATAGTCGTCCGGATCGGCGCCACGTTCCAACAAGACGATCCGCGGCCTTACGTCCTCTTTTAGGAGGATGTCGATGGCACGATTGGTCGCCTTTCTGCCCGCCTCGTCGGCGTCGTAACAGATATACACTTGCTTTCCGAATCGCTTGATCCGCCGCGCCTGCTCCGTCGTCAACGAAGTGCCCAGGCTCGCCACCGCATAGGAAATCCCGCTCGCATGGAGGGAGATTACGTCCATATAGCCCTCGACCAAGAGGATCTTTTCCCGATCCGAAGTTTTGGCGACGCGGTTGAGTCCGTAGAGCTCCCGACTCTTTTTATAGACCGGCGTATCCGAGGAATTCAGGTATTTCGGCTTGCTGTCGTCCAGCACCCTGCCCCCAAATCCCACCACGCGGGATTTCGTGTCGACGATGGGAAAAATAATGCGGTTGCGAAAGCGGTCGAAATAATTATTGCGCTCCCGATTGCGCGACAAGAGATTCGCTTCATAGAGCAGCGCTTCGGAAAAGCCCGCCCGCTTCATATGCCCCAACAGCTGATCGCCGCCTGCGGGTGCAAATCCCAACCCGAAGGCGAGGATGGTATCCCGCCCGATGCCGCGGCCGTTGAGGTAGGCTAAGGCGTATTTGTTGCGGCTTAGAATTTTCATATAATAGACCGCCGCCTCGCGATTGGCGGCGAATATGCGGCGATTTTTCTCTTCGACCGCCGGGTTTTTTGTGGCGGGACGCAGCTCGATATGCAGCGATTCCGCCAGCTTTTCCACGGCGTCGATAAAACCCAATCCCTCTTTTTCCATTAAAAAATTAATAATATCGCCGCCGGCACCGCAGCCGAAACAATGGTAGTAGCCCTTTTCCGGCTGCACCGAAAAAGAAGGGGTCTTCTCCGAATGAAATGGACAAAGACCCATATAATTTCTGCCTTTTTTTTCCAGTTTCGTATAGCGTCCGATCCACTCGACGATATCGCTCTCTTCTTTTACGCGGGCGATAATATCGTCGTCGATAATGGATGCCATAGACCCACCTTCTTTCTACAGACTGTGCCAATCTTTGGGCTCGAACAGATCTCGCCACACGGCGATGGCAAATCGATCCGTCATGCCGGCGATATAGTCCGTGATCATATCGTCCTCGGCGACTTCACGGCGCGCCGCAAAGGCCAAGACCTCCTTCGGCAGCTTTTCCGGTCGCTTTTTATAGTAGCCGTAGAGATCTCGGATCAGCATTTCCACCTTTTCTTCTTCGCTCTTTACGATTTTACTGTAATAAATATGTTCAAACATAAAATCCCGCAGGCGGTTCATGGCGCCGCCGACGGTCTCGTCCATGCGGATATCCCGGTAGTCGGCGCTGTTTTCGACGACGCTTTGTACCATGGTAGAGATGCGGGCGGAATGGGAACGGCCGAGGGTCTCGAGGAGCGCACTCGGAATGTCTTCCATATGCAGTACACCGGCGCGGATGGAATCGTCGATATCGTGATTGATATAGGCGATGCGATCGGCAAATTTAATGATCTTTCCCTCGAGGGTATGGGCGCGGTTTTCGCCGGAGTGATTGGCGATGCCGTCGCGCACTTCCCAGGTCAGGTTCAGGCCGTCGCGTCCCGGCTTGGATTCCAAAAAATCCACCACGCGCAGGCTGTGCAGATAGTGCTTAAAGCCGCCGGGATGCAGCTTGTCGAGCACCGCTTCTCCGGTATGGCCGAAGGGCGTATGCCCCAGGTCGTGGCCCAATGCGGTCGCCTCGACCAAATCCTCGTTTAGGCGGAGCGCACGGGCGATGGTCCTCGCGATCTGCGCCACCTCCAGGGTATGGGTGAGGCGTGTTCGATAGTGATCGCCCTGCGGCGCGATAAATACGTGCGTCTTGTGTTTCAGGCGCCGAAATGCCTTCGAATGCAGAATCCGGTCCCGATCCCGCTGAAAACAGGTGCGCATCGCACATTCCGGCTCGTCTATTCTGCGACCTTTCGATTCCGCCGCCAAAGTCGCCTGCGAAGCGAGGATTTCTCGCTCCGTTTGTTCCCATCGCTCTCTCAACAGCATATTGCCCTCCTAAAAACGGCTGACCATATAGTCGTTGATAATCTCCGCCGTCTCTTCGATCGCCTTGTTGGACACGTCGATGATGGTGCAGCCGATCTCTTTCATAACGCGAACGGAATAATCCACTTCCTCTTCGATTCTGTCCACATTGGCGTACTTGGCGGAAGAATTCAGTCCCAACGCCCGCAGCCGTTCCTCGCGGATGGTATAGAGTTTTTGCGAATTCGCCACCAGACCGAAGAGTCTGCGATTGTCCTTTTCGTAGACTTCCTTGGGCACCGGCACCTCGGGTACCAGCGGCACATTTGCCACTTTATACAACTTGTTGGCGAGATACATCGAAAGGGGCGTCTTCGAGGTGCGGCTTACGCCCACCAGACAGATGTCCGCTTTTACGATGCCCCGCGGATCCTTGCCGTCGTCGTACTGAACGGCGAACTCGATGGCCTCGACCTTCTTAAAATAATTTTCGTCGAGTCGCCGAATCAAACCGGGCTCGCGAATGGGCGCATAGCCCAAGATGTCCTCGATCCGATCCATAGGCGGTCCCATCACATCCACCGTGTTCAAGTGGAGCTCTTTTTCTTTACATTTGATATAGGCGCGCGTCTTTTCATCGACATTGGTATAGACGATCAGGGTATTTTCGTGTTCGGCCGCCTCCTCCAACAGCGGTCCGATCTGCTCGACGCTGTTGTGATACGGATAGCGCTTAATCAGGAAATCCTTGGTGTCGAATTGTCGTACGGAGGCCTTGGCAATCAGCTCGCCCGTCTCCCCGATGCTGTCGCTGATCACATAGATAAATAAGGGCTGATCGTCTCGCGCCCCTTCCATATTATAGTTCGATTTCATCGTCTCCCCCTAAGTCTACGACCAGTCGATTGATGTTGGTCTTTGTTATCCTGCCCACGACGCGGATCTTCTCCTCTCCCTGAATCACCGGGAGCGCATCCACCTCGCCGCGCTCGATCTTTATACTCGCGGCATAGATGGATTCGTCGGGGCCGATGGTGACGAGATTCGGCATCCGCGTCATAATCATCGAAAGCGGCGTCTTTTCCAAATCGGTTTTTCCGACGGCGGAGCGCAGCAAATCTTTTCTCGATACGCAGCCGACGAGGTTTCCGTCGTTTGTGACGAAGATCGTGCCGATGTTTTCGAGAAAGACCGTGACGATGCCGTCGTATACGCTGGACTGTTCGTCCAATACCACCGGCACGCTCATTACATCTTCTACTTTTATGGATTCCAAGAGCTCTCGGATGTGCATCCGATACGGATCTCCCTTATAAAAATAGCCGACTTTCGGCCGGGCGTCCAGATACCCCAGCATGGTCAATACGCTGAGATCGTTACGAATGGTTCCCCGAGACAGATCCAGAATACTCGCGATATCGTCTCCGATCACGGGGCCTTGCTCACGGACGATTTCTATAATCTTTTCCTGTCGTTCCGTAAGTTTCATTTCTGCACCTATCCTTCGACGATTTGTTTGCCGTCAAATTCCCTCTGTACCAAACGGTCGATGCGCTGAATCAGCCGCAACCGGTTTGCCCGCAGGTTCTCGTCTTCGGCGAGGACCATGACTTCGTCGAAATAGGCGTGAATGTCGTCGGTCAGCATATTTAAGAGTTGCAAATATTCCGCATCTTTGCGCTTGCCGTAGGCCTCTTCAAGCTGTTCTTCCAATGCATTGACCTTCGCATACAGCGGCTTTTCCGCTTCGGTGAGGAGGTCGGTATCGATCGCGCCCGGTATGGGATCCGCCTTGGCGGCGATGTTTTCCACGCGCGTTACGGCTTCCAGGAAGGACTTGCGGTCGTGGCCGTCGAAAAACTTCTGCAGTGCCTCCGCTTTTTCGAAGATATGCAGGGCGTCTTCTCCGTCGACGTCGTTTAACGCCTGGGCGATATCGTATCGGATCCCCGCATCGGAAAGCATGGCATCGATCCGGCCGCGGAAGAACGAGAGGATTTGATTGCGTACATCCGCCTTGTCGAATACGAGGCCACAGGAATCGACCAGTGCATACAGGGCGGCGTCCACACATTCGCTGAGGGTGAGTTCCCATCGTTTTTCTTTGATCATCCGCAAAATGCCGATGGCTTTTCGCCGCAGGCCGAAGGGGTCCTGGCTGCCGGTGGGAATCAGGCCGATGGCAAACAGACCGCAAATCGTATCCAGCTTGTCCGCCAAAGAGACGATGGTCCCGGTGGTGGAGGCGGGCAGTTCCGCGCCGCTTCCCGTCGGCATATATTGTTCCCGAATGGCCTGAGCGACGATCTCTTCTTCCCCGTCGAGATCGGCATAGATGCTTCCGATAATGCCTTCGAGCTCGGTAAATTCCTGTACCATATTGGTCATCAGATCTGCCTTGGACAGATAGCAGGCACGCTTGGCGGATTCGATGGTCTTTTCGCCGACGGCGAGGATTTCTCCGATGCGTACGGCAAGGGCGCGGTTGCGCTTCGATTTATCGGCCATGGTGCCGAGTTTTTCCTGAAAGACGATGCCGTCCAGCTGTTCCACATAGGATTCGAGGGGACGGTTGCGGTCGTTTTCAAAAAAGAACCGCGCGTCTTCCAGACGGGCTTCCAAGACCTTTTCGTTGCCCTTGGCGACGATATCGCCGTGGGTGGCATTTCCGTTTCGGATGGTAATAAAATACGGCATCAAGTCGTCGTCCGGGGAATACACCGGCGTATAGCGCAAATGTTCGCGCATTGGCGTCGTCACAACCACATCGGGCAGGGCGAGATATCTTTCTTGAATATTGCCCAAGATCGCGGTGGGGTACTCGACGATAAAGGTCAGCTCTTCGAGCAGATCTTCATCGGGGCGGATTTCGCCGCCGTTGGACTTCGCCATTTGACGAATCTGATAGCGAATGTCGGTCTTTCGCTTTTCGTGATCTACGATTACATAATTTTCCTCCAGCGCCTCTTCATACGCCTCTGCGTGGGCGAGGGGAATGTCGGATTTGCCCAAAAAGCGGTGACCGCGGGTTCGATTGGAGACGGGGATTTTCTCGAGGTCAAAGTCTACGACGCGCGCATTCAGCATAGAGACCAACCAGCGGATGGGCCGCGCAAAACGCAGATTCTTTCCGCCCCAACGCATGGTCTTGGGGAAGGCGATATGGCGAATGGCATCGGGAATGATGCGGCGTAAGATTTCCTCTGCGCCTTCTCCTTTTTTGTGGATGTGGGCGTAAATATAGCGATTGCCCTTTACTTCGCGCACCTCCAGATCGTCTTCGGTGACGCCTTGGCTCTTCATAAACCCTTCCAAGGGCTTATTGACGGTGCCGTCCTCCCGATAGGCGATTTTTTCGGCCGGCCCCTTTACCCAATCCTCGACGTCTTTCTGTGCCTCCGCAAGACCGCGGATCATCAGGCTCAGGCGGCGCGGCGTCGCGTAGGCGTCGATATGGTCGAAGTCGAGTTGTTCCTTTTCGAGAGCGACCTCCACCAGATTCTGAAAATCTTCCAGCGCGTCCCGTACATAGGAAGAAGGCAGCTCTTCGACGCCGATCTCGATTAGATATGTGTTTTCTTGATTACTCATGATGATCCCCCGCTTCTGTTAGGAGAGGATATCCTAACGCTTCTCTCTGTGCGATATACTTTTGTGCCGCCAATCGTGCCAAATTGCGAACCCGCGCGATATACGCGGCCCGTTGCGATACGGAAATCGCGCCGCGGGCGTCCAGTACATTGAATGTATGGGAGCATTTTAGTACATAGTCGTAACCCGGCAGAATCAGATCCTCTTCGAGGACGCGGCTCGCTTCTTTTTCATAGATGTCGAAGAGATGGCGGAGCATATCCATATCGGCGATTTCGAAACTGTATTTGGAATGCTCGTATTCGCCGCGCTTAAAGATATCTCCGTATTTTATATGTTCATTCCACTGAATGTCGTAAACCGTTTCGACCTTTTGCAGATACATGGCGATCCGCTCCAGGCCGAAGGTCAACTCCGCGCTTTCCGGATCGCAGTTGATGCCGCCGACCTGTTGAAAATAAGTAAATTGTGTGATCTCCATACCGTCGAGCCAAACTTCCCAACCCAGGCCCCACGCGCCCAAAGTCGGCGATTCCCAGTTGTCCTCTACAAAGCGGATGTCGTGTTCCAAGGGATCGATGCCCAAGACCTTTAAGCTGTCCAGATACAGCTCCTGCACATTTTCCGGAGACGGCTTTAAGATCACCTGTAATTGATGGTGCTGATACAACCGGTTCGGGTTGTCCCCATAGCGGCCGTCCGCCGGGCGGCGAGACGGTTCCACATAGACAGTCTTCCAAGGTTCCGGCCCCAAGGTACGCAAAAAGGTATGGGGGCTCATGGTACCCGCGCCCTTTTCGGTGTCATAGGGTTCGAGAACCGTACAGCCTTGTTCGTTCCAATATTCCTGTAATTTCTGCACCATTGCTTGAAAATGCATATTTTCCTCCCCTCTACATCCTGAGTTGTAGAGACTGTATTCTTTCCAATTCCAAATTGACGACGACGTACTCCGTGAGGCATCGATAGACCGTTTCTATGGCCGCTGGGGAAATCTCCCCGAGATCGATCTTATCTAAGGAAGTATATAGCAAATGCCGAAAAGTGTAAATAACCTGCGAATCGATTTCCGTACCATGCGGCCCGCCGTCTTCTTTTTTGACGATGCCCTTATCCGGAAGAAAGATATACTCCCCTTCGATAGCGTTCGGAATCAACGGTCGATAGCCCATATAGGATACGTATTTAATGACGAAGGCGAGAAAAATCCACAGCGGCTCTTCCGCATGCGCCAAAATATGAAGAGACTTTCGGAGCAGCGAAAAAATCCGCGGCGTGCCTTCCCCTTCCAAACTGCTTCGATCCGCGATTTCTACCAGGGCGGAGCCATAGATTAGGCGGTCGTACTCCTCGCGCATGGCGAGATTGGATTCGAGAATCTTGCCGCCGTTTAGATAATAAAAAGTCTTTCCCGCACTCAGGCGATACCGCCCGTAGGTAAAGACCTCCGTCAAGGGCAGCGTGCGGGAGCGCACGGACTTTGCGCCCTTTGCCATTACGCTGATCTTGCCCTTTCGGTCGGTATACATACGCACGATGCGGTCGCTTTCGCCGTAGATCGAAGCGGAAAGGACCACGCCCAGGCAATCAATCCGCTCGGTAGCCAAAGGAAGAGACCTTCTCGTCTTTTTCCCGCCAGTTCTTGCTTACCTTGACCCATAGATTAAGGTGCACCTTCTCGCCCAAAAGTCCTTGGATTTCTTTGCGCGCCTCGGTGCCGATCTTCTTGAGCATCTGCCCGCCCCGGCCGATAATGATCCCCTTGTGGCTGTCGCGTTCCACATAGATGGTGGCGTCGATCGCGGTCATCTCTTTGTCGTCAAAGTGCTTCATTTTTTCGATGGCGACGGCGATGCCGTGGGGCACCTCCTCGCGCAGATAGGTAAGTCCCTTTTCGCGAATCATCTCGGCGACGACGAATTTTTCCGGTTGATCGGTGATCATATCTTCGGGGAAATACTGCGGCCCCTCGGGCAGGTATTCGAAGATGGTATCGATCAGATGGTCTACGTTTTCTCCCTCTGCTGCGGAGATGGGAATAATCTCCTGAAAGAGCCCGGTCTTCGCAAAACTGTCGAGGATCGGGAGGATCTCTTCTTTGGGGGCGGCGTCGATCTTATTGATGGCGAGAAAAATCGGAATCTCGCCCTTATAGGATTCGAGGGCGTTTAAGATCATCTTTTCCTTGGGTCCCATATAATTGCTCATATCGGCGACCATCAAAATTAAGTCGACCCCCTCCATCGAGGATACGCTGGCCTTTAACATATAGTCGCCCAATTTGTTGCGTGGCGACTGTATGCCGGGGGTGTCGAGAAATACGATCTGTCCCCGATCTTCCGAATGGATCATCGTGATCGTATTGCGCGTCGTCTGCGCCTTGTTCGAGGTGATAGAGATTTTTTCTTTAAGGATGCGGTTTAAGAGCGTGCTCTTACCCACATTGGGTCTGCCGACGACAGATACGAATCCGGATTTATACATCGTAGTCTCCTCCTAAATCCTCGGGCCCGAAGCTATGGGGCAACAGTTCCGCTACGGAATAGATCGAATAGGTTTCGGCGTCCTTGGCGACGATCACTTCCGCATCGGCGCCGAATTCTCGGATCACTTGCCGGCAGACGCCGCAGGGAAAGCTCATCTCTTCCCCGGCGACGACGGCGATGCGCGCGATGGATTTTTTGCCTTCGCTGATCGCCTTAAATATCGCCACCCGCTCCGCGCAGACCGTAGGGGTATAGGCGGCGTTTTCTATATTGCAACCCGTGTAGATCGAACCGTCTTCAGTTTCGAGAGCGGCGCCCACCGAAAACCCGGAATACGGCACATAAGCGCGCTTCTTGGCTTCGATGGCCGCGCGTATTAATTGTTTTATGTTCTCTTCTCTGTTCATGTCTTTATCCCATCCATACAAATATAATCACTGCGATCGCAACACCCAACACGCCGCCGGCCACGGCCTCTATGGGCTTGTGGATTTCTCCCTCCACCCGGCTTTCCGCCACGAGAAATGCGAGGCCGAAGGCAAGCGCGGCGATAAATCCGTTCATGGAAATAAAAGAAATCGACGCCGCCATGCAAAAGGCGAGGGCGGAGTGGCCGCTGACCGCACCGCCCTGAAAGTAGCTGCCGCCCTTGTCCCGATTGTAGAGCTTGAAGCCCACGGTGAGGATCAATACGATGAGGATGGCGACAAAGGTCAAGTGCGGGCCGGAATTCTTGATGCGAATCAAGACCACATCGGAGAAGGAGAGGATCCGATCGAAGAACAGCAGATAGCCCGTAACGGCAGCGTTTATGCCGGCGAGCAGCACGGCGCCTGCACTGACGTCCTTGACGAGCTTCGCCATGGGGTGGTATTCCTGCGTCACCATATCCACCGTTCGCTCGATCGCCGTATTGAACAGCTCCGAAACCACCACAAAGGTAACGGCGAAGAGCAAGGCGATAAATTCGATGCGCGACAGATTAAAGAGCAAGCTGAATACGATGACGCCCAGGGCGGCGGCGTAATGAAACTTCATATTGCGCTCCGAGTGGATGGAGCTGATGATGCCCTGTACGGCGAAGTTAAAGGATTGAATGAAATTACCGCGCTTCATCTTCCGCTCCTTCAAAGGATGCGAGCAGCGCCTCCTCGGCGCGTCGCATGCGCTTTTTCTCCTCTTCTTCCATATGGTCGTAGCCCGTCAGGTGGAGCAGGCTGTGTACGGCGAGATACGTCAGTTCCCTGCGGTAGCTATGGCCGAATTCCTCCGCCTGGCTGCGCACCCGCTCGGTATTGATGACGATATCGCCCAAAAGCCGCATCCCGTCCACAGATTCGTCGAGGGGAAAACTGAGCACGTCGGTCTCCCGATCGATGCCGCGGTAGTCGCGGTTCAATCGGCGGATTTCTGTACCGTCGACAAAACTCACCGAGAGTTCCGCCGCATCTTCTTCGATTAGGCAGAAGACGGCATGGTGAAAGAGCGCTTTGAGGAGCGCTCGCTCTTCGTCGGAAACGGGAAGTGCCGTCTGGCGATCGTCGATATAGAGATTAAGACGCCGCATCGCCTTTTTCCTTCCGTGCCTGCGCTTTTTCTTTGCGCGCTTCTTCTTCTTTGGTCTCGTAGCGGTCGTAGGCGTCGATAATGCGCTGCACCAAGGGGTGGCGCACAATGTCGTTTCGGCCCATGCGGATGATCTCGATTCCCCGCACGCCTTCTAAGATCCGCATTACGGTTTTCAGACCCGATTGTTTGCCACGGGGCAGGTCGATCTGGGTTACATCGCCGGTGATTACCGCCTTGGATCCATAGCCCAGGCGGGTAAGGAACATCTTCATCTGCTCGTTGGTGGTGTTTTGCGCCTCGTCCAGGATCACATAGGCATTGTCGAGGGTACGCCCCCGCATATAGGCGAGGGGCGCCACTTCGATCATGCCCTTTTCGAGATACTTCTGAAAAGCTTCCTGCCCCAGAATCTCGAACAATGCATCGTAGAGCGGGCGAAGATAGGGATCCACCTTCATCTGCAAATCCCCCGGCAGAAAGCCCAGGCTTTCCCCCGCCTCGACGGCGGGTCGCGTGAGGATGATGCGGTTGACTTCCTTTTCCTTAAAGGCCTTTACCGCATTCGCCATAGCGATATAGGTCTTTCCTGTACCCGCCGGGCCGATGCCGAATACCACGTCGTTTCCGCGGATGGCGTCGAGATAGCGCTTTTGCCCGAGCGTCTTGGGCCGCAGAGGCCGCCCCATTTCCGTATAGACGATGACATCGTCTAAAAGGGCGGTAAAGCTGTCTTCGACCCCCGCCCGCACCAACTCGATGCTATATCGAATGTCCTTCTTATCGATGCGCTTTTGCTTTCGAATCGCCTCGATCAAATTGCGAAGCACCAGTTGGGCCTTTCGAACGGCTTCGTCCTCGCCTTCGACCGTAAGGCCGTCTTCGGCGGAACGGATTTTCACGCCGAATGCCGCTTCCACCAATGCGATGTTTTCGTCGAGATGCCCGAACAGTTCCTTTACGATTCGGGGTTCGTTCACTTCTATGACCAAATCTCCTTGCAAAACGTCTCCTTTACTTCCGCATACACTTCGGTTTGTCTAAAATTTCCCGGTACAGCATCGCCCGTTGGGCGGGATCCTTTGCCTCGATGGCGAAAAAGGGATGCTTCCGCTTGGGCACAGCCGCTTTCGGCGTTTCATAATCGTCGAATTCGCTCTTCTTCTCGTAAAAATACGGGTCGCTTTTTTGCGTAACGCGCTTGGCCGCCTGTGCCGAAGCCTCCTGCAAATTCGAAGGATTCCGCTTCGAAGGCGAACTCGTGTGTTGTGCCGATTTTCTTAGGGAATTGGCGGCTTTCGCATTGCTTCCTTCGGCCCTGTTCTCGGAAACGGCCGCACCGATGGCCGCCTGCGCCTCTCGAATTTTTTCTGCCACAGACGTCCCTTTTGAAAAAGCCTTCTTCGATGCCGAAGCGTTGCGGCCGCTATGCTGTTTTTGCCGCGCTTTCTTTTCCTTCGCCTGTATCAGCGCGAAGATCAGCACGATCAGCACGGCATTGGAAAAGGCAAAACCCAACATTTAGATGTCCTTTTCTTCGTCGGTCGACTCGGAACCCTTGGCAATGGCCTCCCGCATAGAGGTATCGCTCTTTAAGTTCTCGAGCCGGTAGTACCCGTCCACCGAAAGATTGCCGTTCTTTAAGGCCTCCGCCAATGCGAGGGGCACTTGAGACTGCGCTTCTACCACGCGGGCGCGCATCGCTTCGACTTCGGCGTGCATTTCCTGTTCGCGGGCGATCGCCATAGCGCGGCGTTCCGAAGCCTTTGCTTCGGCGATGCGCTTGTCGGCTTCCGCCTGGTCGGTTTGCAGGCGTGCCCCGATGTTTCTCGCCACGTCCACATCGGCGATGTCGATAGAGAGGATTTCATACGCCGTGCCGGAATCCAGCCCTTTGCTGAGTACCATGCGAGAAATATTGTCGGGATTTTCGAGCACTTCTTTGTAGCTATTGGAAGAACCGACCGTGGTGACAATCCCTTCCCCGACGCGGGCGATAATCGTCTCTTCGCCGGCACCGCCGACCAAGCGGTCGATATTTGCGCGCACGGTCACCTTGGCGATGACGACGACCTCGATCCCGTCTTGGGCGACGGCCGAGATATTCGGCGTTTCGATCACTTTCGGGTTGACGCTTACCTGTACCGCTTCCAAGACGTCGCGCCCGGCGAGGTCGATGGCGGCAGCCTGCTCAAAATTCAATTCGATATCCGCGCGCTCGGCGGCGATCAGCGCATCTACCAGGGTATCCACATTGCCGCCGGCGAGGTAGTGCCCTTCCAAGTCGGCGATGTTGATATGCATGCCGCCCTTGGTGGCCTTGATCATGGGATTTACGATTCTGCGCGGCTTGACCCTGCGCAGTCGCATACCGATCAAATCGGAAAGGCGTACCTTGACGCCCGAGAAAAATGCGGTCACCCACAGCCCGACGGGAACCATGGTAAAGATGGCGATAAGGACGACGATCAGGACGAACATTAATATGGTCCCCAAAACGGCGCCTGCTGCTTGAAACATGTCAAACCTCCTTGACGTATATCTGATTGCCTGTAACGGATACGACTTCTAAGGGCCGATTCGCATCGACAAAACCCGTAACGGATTGCACGGATAGGCGCTTTCCGTCGATTTCGGCGGTGCCGGAAGGCCGAAGGGGTGAAACGCTCCTTCCCCGATCGCCGACGGCACAGGCCGCGGGAAACTGCGTATATTGCTTTTCCGGCGAGATCAGCTTTTCGAGAAAGGCAATGTCTTCGCCGCGCTCGATCAAATTGCGGATCAAGACGAACAGCACCAGCGCCGATAGCCCCAATGTGCCGGCCGCCACAGAGGGATTCCCCATAGAAGCGGCGAGGGAATAGGCCATCAAGGCGATGCCGCTGATGCCCGCAATGCCGAAACCGGGCACCACAAACTCCACGGCAAAGAGTATGCCGCTCAGCAAAAACAATACAAAGGGAATGGCCGAGCCGATGCCGATGTAAAGCCCCAGTCCGAAGTACAAAACGATGCAAAATAGACCGAAAATCCAACTGGCCGATCCCTTTCGGGAAAACAAGCCGTAGACCAGGCTCGAAAGCCCCGCGATCACGAGAAGTGCGCGCACCAAATAGAGAAACGGTGCGATTTCTACGCCCCGTGCGTAGACGGCTTGCGGCAAGAGGACAAGAGAGAATACAAAGAGAAGGATACGCTTTTTCATACACAAACCTCCTTTTGTATTATACCCTCGAAATTTCGGGCAAATCGAAAAGTAACCCGGAGATGAATCCCCGGGTTATCTTAATTTAAGATGCGATTTACTATTGCGTTGACGGCTTTTCCGTCGGCACGCCCTTGCACTTTGGGCATAATATTTTTCATCAGAAGGCCGATCTGCTTCTTCTCGGTGATGTCGTGTTCCGCCATAACCTCGCGTACCAGCTTCTCGAGCTCTTCCTCCGACAATTGTTCGGGCATATAGCGCATGAGAATTTGAATTTCCTCTTCGGTTTCCCGGACCAGGTCATCCCGGCCGGCTTTTTCAAATTCTTCGATGCTTCCGCGTCTTTCCTTGATTTGTTTCGAAAGGATTTTTAAAACGCCCTCATCATCCAGTTCGATGCGTTCGTCAACTTCTTTTTGTTTGATCGCCGCGCGCACTAAGGTGATGGTATCTTTCGTTTTTTTGTTCTTTTCCTTCATCGCAGTCTTGAGATCCTGCATCAAGGTTTCTTTTAAAGACAAAATTACACCTTCTCAATTAGTATTTACGTTTTTTTCTGCGTGCTTCCTCAGATTTTTTCTTGCGCTTAACACTGGGTTTTTCGTAGTGTTCTCTTTTGCGCGCTTCCTTTAAAACGCCACTGGAAGCACATTGTCTCTTAAATCGCTTAAGGGCGGATTCCAAAGACTCATTTTCTCCAACGCGGATTTCCGACATAATTTCCCTCCCCTCTTTAGAAAAGAGTGATTAGCCAGGAGTCTGGCTAAATTCCTTACAATTATACACGATTCGGGAGGTGAATTCAATAACGGCAAAGAGTTTTCAAAGATTTAACCCGGTGGCCATTGCAGGCTTCTGCCGCCGAGAACGTGAAAGTGCAGGTGTGCGACCGACTGCCCGCCGTCCTTTCCGATATTGTTGACGACGCGGTAGCCGCCGGTGAGGCCTTCTTTTTTCGCCAGGTCGCGAATGGTCGTAAAGATATGGCCGATCAGCCCGGCGTCGGAATCCTTTAGGGCATCCAGCGATTCGATATGCACTTTCGGGATGACGAGAAAATGTACGGGCGCTTGGGGGTCGATATCCCGAAAGGCAAAGATCTTCTCGTCTTCGTAGATGCAATCGGACGGAATTTCTCCCGCCGCGATCTTACAGAACAAACAGTCCATGGTCACTCCTTTCCGAGTACAGCGATGATTTCCTCTTCCCTTATACCCTGTATTGTAACACATCGCACGGCGTTATGAAGATCTTCGTCGCTCTCGACGAAAACCCGCAGGTAGTTCGGCGTAAAGCCGTAGTACTTTCCGTCTTTTTCTTCCTCAAAAAGAACAGAGAAGCGTCTGCCGACCATGGATTCGGCGAACTTTTTGTGCATTTCTTTACCGGCTTCGATCAGACGCTGCGCGCGCCGATTTTTAATCGCCTTGGGAATTTGATCCTCTCGCTTTGCCGCCGGCGTGTTTTTCCGCATACTATAGGGAAACACGTGGAGGTCCGAAAATCCGATGTCTCGGACAAAGGCGAGGCCCTCTTCGAATTCTTCTTCCGTCTCGCCGGGAAAGCCCGCGATCACATCGGTCGTTATGCCGGCGTCGGGAAAGTAGCGGCGTATATTTTCTACCGTTTCTTTGTATTCCGCCGGGGTGTATTTTCGATTCATCTCTTCGAGCACTTTTTTAGAACCGCTCTGCAACGAGAGGTGAAAGTGCGGCATAAAGCTCGGAATCTTTTGTACGCGCTGCAGAAATTCGTCCGTAATCGTCATCGGCTCCACCGACGAGAGGCGTATGCGCAGAATCCCATCGACGGCGCCGATCGCCTCGATCAGATCGATGAGTTCGACCGCTTCGTCGAGATCCTTGCCATAACTGCCGATGTGGATTCCCGTAAGCACCACTTCGCGAAAGCCGTTTTGCGCGAGACGCCGCGCTTCCTTTACGGCGTCATCAATGGCGCGGGAACGGATAAACCCGCGGGCATAGGGAATGATGCAATAGCTGCAATAGCGATTGCAACCGTCCTGTACTTTCATATAGGCGCGGGTGCGCGCTTCGGCATCTTCCACATGCAGGGCTTCGAAGGGATCCGTGCGTTCGTGTTCCTCCACGTCGACGATCGGCCCTTCGCCCCGGCGCACGGCCTCTAAATCTTCGAGCAGATTCGCCCGGTTTTTGGTGCCCAAAACCAGATCCACCCCTTCGACGGCGGCCACTTCTTCGGGGGAGACTTGGGCGTAGCAACCCAGTACGACGACGATGCAATCTTTTCTCTTTCTCTTGTGCCGCCGAATGATCTGGCGGCTCTTTTGATCGCTGGTATTGGTGACGGTACAGGTATTGATAAGGGCGATGTCCGCCTCGTCGCTTTGATCCCGAATGTATCCCGCGGCCTCGAGCATCTCCTCTACGGCTTCGGTCTCGTATTGATTGACTTTACATCCCAGTGTATATGTGCTGAAACGCATCAACGCGTCCGCCTTTCTACCAATCGGGCGGCGATATAGCCCCCGATAACGCCGGCGGTCTCGGTGCGGAGAATCGTATCTCCGAGGCTCACAAATTTCGCATTCGCTTCTTTTAAGCGCGCGATTTCCTCCGGATCGAATCCCCCTTCCGGCCCGACGACCACGTACACATCTCCCTGCAGGCGCAGCTCCACGTCGAGGATGTCCTGCTGCCGCTCCTCTTCATAACATACGAGGATCTCGTCGTTTTCTTTAGTGCACGCGAGAAAGGACTCCATGTCCGCCAGGTCCAAAATCTCGGGAATGTGGCGGCGATTAGACTGCTTGGCGGCCTCTTGCGCGATTTTTTCGTAGCGAATACGCTTGGACTCGTATTTCTTCGTAAGGTCCGACACACTCCGCTTTGCCTGCAGGGGCAGGAAGGCATCGACGCCGCATTCGGTCGCGTGTTTAATGACGGCTTCCAACTTTTGGCCTTTGCCCACGCTCTGTACCAAGACCACGCTGGCCAAAGGACCCTCCATGGGAATCTCTTCTTCTACGGCGACAAAGGCGTCGCCCCGGATCGCCACCAGACGTCCCCGGTATAAGCTGCCGTCGTAGGCGACTTGAATTTCCATGCCGCTCTTCGCCCGGAGCACCTGCAAGAGATGCCGGCTGTCCGCCGAGGACAGGGCGACGTGTTTTTTCGGTATCGGTCGTTCGCTTACAAAAAAATGTCTCAATGCACTCCTCTTTTCGCCGCAATCGCGACCCAGTCGCCTTTTTCGTCGGAATCCAGGATCTCAAAACCCGATTCTATAAGCGCCGATTCTACGTTCTTTCGCTTTTCCTTGAGTATGCCCGAGGCGATAAATACGCCTCCGGGCTTGATGTGTTTTGTGAGTGCGGGGATCATGCCGATAATGATCTCCGCAAAGATATTGCTCACCACGAGATCCGCCACTTCCTCCACCACGCCGAACAGGTCGCCTTGTCGCACGTCGATTCGGTCGTCGAGGCGGTTTTTTGCGGCGTTCTCTTTGGCCGAGGCCACTGATTGCGGGTCCATATCCACGGCGATGGCGCGCGCCGCGCCGCTCTTTAGGGCGACCAAGGAAAGGATCCCGCTCCCGGTGCCGATGTCCAATACTAGATCCCCTTCTCGCACGTATTGGCGCAGATAGCGGGCGCAAAAGAGCGTCGTCTCATGATTGCCGCTGCCGAATGCCATGCCCGGATCCATATACAATACGGCCTCGTCGGCATCGGGCGTGTAGTCTTCCCAGCTCGGCACGATGACGAGGCTCCGGTCCACGGCGATGGGGCGAAAATACCGCTTCCAGTCGTTGGCCCAATCCCGCGCCTCTACGGGAAGGATGCGCGTCGAAAAGCCGCGCGCATCGAGCCGCGCCTTTACCGCATCAATCGCTTCGTCTCCGCGTTCAAAATACGCTTTGATGGTAAAGCCTTCCTGCGCATCCGCGAGCAGGCTCTCGTCCACCAAATCCCAAGTAAATTCGCTGCTATTCAGTTCTTCCACGCTGTTTCGGGAAATGATCTCGAAGGCGTCGATTCCCGCGCCGTGGAGTACGGCAGCGGCGGTGGCTTCCTCGGCGTCGGGTCCCTGAATTTCCAATAGAATGTAGTCCATTACTCGAAAAAGTCCTTAATCTTTTGTAAGAATCCCTTTTCGTCCTCCGACTTTTTGCCGCCGGCGACCGCCCGCAGGGACTCCAGTTGTTCCCGATACTCCCGGGAAATCTTTTTGGGTACCAGGATATTGACGGTAAACAGGAGATCCCCCGCTCCTTCGCGGCGCAAATAGGGCACGCCCTCGCCTTCGATGCGGAAGGTCTCGCCGCCCTGGGTGCCGGCGGGGATCTCGTAGTCGATGATTTCTTTTAGGGTGGGCACTTGAATCGTACCGCCCAGAACCGCGTCTTCGTAGCGGATAGGGATCTCCACGTAGAGATCCTGCCCCAGGCGCTTAAAGATCGCGTCCTCTTCGATATGCAGATAGACGTACACCGTACCGGGCTGTCCGCCGTTTTCGCCGGCGTGTCCTTCGCCGGTCATGGTGATCACGCTGCGATCGTCGACCCCGGCGGGGATTCGGATGTGGAGCTTGCGGTTGATGGTCTCTCTGCCCGCGCCCTTACAGTGTTTGCAGGGTTCTTCGATAATCTTACCCGTACCGCCGCATTCGTCACAGGGAACCACGCGCACAAACCGGCCGAAGGCGGAATTGGTGCCTTCGCGCACTTGGCCGCTGCCGCCGCATTTGTCGCAGGTATGGATGTCGGTTCCTTCCTCGGCACCGGTGCCACCGCAGCGGGAACAGGTTTCGGTCCGCCGGATCTGAATGTCCTTTTCGGTGCCGAAGACCGCCTCTTTGAACGTAAGGTTCAAGTCGTAGCGGATATGCCCGCCGTCTCTGGGGGCCTTCGCCGTATTGCCGCTGCTGAAATTCGCGCCGAAACCGCCGCCGAAGATGTCGAACAGGTCGCCGAAAATATCGCCGAATCCGAATCCACCACCGCCGCCGGCATATTCGTTGCGCAGGCCGTCCTCGCCGTACAGATCATAGGTCTGTCGCTTCGACTCGTCCGAAAGGACTTCGTAGGCGAGGTTCACTTCCTTAAATTTATGCTCGGCTTCTTCGTCGCCGGGATGGAGGTCGGGGTGATATTGCTTCGCCTTTTTGCGATACGCTTTTTTCACTTCTGTCATAGAAGCGTCCCGTTCGATCTCCAGAATTTCGTAAAAATCTCTCATACACACCATCTCTTTCCACTCTGATCAAATGATAATCATATCGCAAAATGCGGGCTTTGAAAAGACGACAAAATAAAAAAGGGCACCGCAGCGCCCTTTTTGCCCATAGCTTACTCTTCGTCTTCGTCTACGACTTCGTAGTCGGCATCGACCACATCGTCGTCTTGGGGAGCTTGTTGTCCTTCGGCTCCTTGGCTTTCTTGTTGGGCTTGTTGATAGAGAACTTCCGAAACGGATTGGAAGGCGGTTTGCAGCGCTTCCGTCTTGGTCTTGATGGCCTCGATGTCGTCGGTGTCCTTGACAGATTTCAGATCTTCGATGGCCGCTTCGACCTTCTTCTTGTCGTCTTCGGAAATCTTACCTTCTACGTCCTTCAATGCGGATTCGGATGCGTAGATGACGGAATCGGCGTTGTTTTTCACTTCGATGGATTCCTTCTTCTTCTTGTCATCTTCTGCGTGGATTTCCGCTTCGCGGACCTTTTCTTCGATTTCGTCTTCCGTCAGGTTGGACGAAGAGGTGATGGTGATGTGTTGTTCCTTGCCGGTACCCAAGTCCTTCGCCGAAACATTTACGATGCCGTTGGCGTCGATGTCGAAGGTGACTTCGATTTGGGGTACGCCGCGGCGTGCCGGCGCAATGCCGTCCAGTTGGAAACGACCCAAGGTGACGTTGTCGCTCGCCATTTGGCGTTCCCCTTGCAGTACGTGGATGTCTACGCTGGTTTGGTTATCGGCAGCGGTGGTAAAGATTTGGCTCTTCTTGGTGGGAATGGTGGTATTGCGTTCGATCAGACGCGTGGTTACCTGTCCCATGGTTTCGATACCCAAAGAGAGGGGGGTAACGTCGAGGAGCAAGAGGTCCTTTACGTCGCCACTCAATACGCCCGCTTGGATGGCGGCGCCCAAGGCCACGCATTCGTCGGGGTTGATGTCCTTTTGGGGATCCTTACCGGTGAGCTTCTTAACGAGTGCCTGTACGGCGGGGATTCGGGTAGAACCGCCGACCAAGAGGACTTTGTCGATTTCCGATGCGCTGAGGCCCGCGTCTTTTAGTGCGGAGAGTACGGGCTCTTCGGTTTTTTTGACGAGATCCGCGGTGAGCTCTTCGAACTTCGCACGGGTCAGGTCCATGTTCAAGTGCAGCGGTCCTTCGGCGGTCGCGGTGATAAAGGGAAGGTTGATATTGGTGCTCATGGTCGAGGAGAGTTCCTTCTTCGCCTTTTCCGCCGCTTCCTTCAGACGCTGCATACTCATGCGGTCCGCCTTGAGGTCGACTCCGTTTTCCTTCTTAAAGGAATCGGCGATCCAGTCGATAATCCGCTCGTCGAAGTCGTCGCCGCCGAGTTTGTTGTTGCCGCGGGTGGCCTGTACTTCGAACACGCCGTCGGAGAGTTCGAGGATCGATACGTCGAAGGTACCGCCGCCCAAGTCGTAGATCATAATCGTGCTGGATTCCGCGTCTTCGTCTTCGCCATAGGCGAGGGCAGCCGCGGTGGGCTCGTTAACGATTCTCTTTACATCCAGTCCGGCGATCCGTCCGGCGTCCTTGGTCGCTTGTCTTTGGGAGTCGGTAAAGTATGCCGGTACGGTGATAACCGCTTCGGTGATGGTTTCACCGAGATAGCTTTCGGCGTCGGATTTCAGCTTTTGCAGGATCATCGCGGAGATTTCCTGGGGCGAGTAATCCTTGCCGTCGATGGTGACCTTGTGGTCCGTACCCATGTGGCGCTTAATGGATGCGATGGTTCTGTCGGGGTTGGTGATGGCTTGCCGCTTTGCCGTTTCCCCTACCAATCTTTCGCCGTCCTTGGTAAATGCCACGATCGAAGGGGTCGTACGGTTTCCTTCGATATTGGGGATGATCGTGGACTGTCCACCTTCCATTACCGCCACTGCGGAGTTGGTGGTTCCTAAGTCGATACCGATAATTTTTGCCATTCTGTTTCCTCCTGAATATATATAGTTGCGCTTACTCTATGCTTATTTCGAGACCTTGACCATGGCCGGTCGGATGACACGTTCTTTGAGGGTATACCCCTTTTGGAGCACCTCCACGACCACGTCGGGTTCCACGCCCTCCTTTTCTTCGAGCATAACGGCGTGGTGCAGATTGGGGTCGAAGGGCGCATGCAACGCGTCGATCTCAACGATCTCGTTTTTCTCCAGTTCTTTTCGGAACTGGTCGGCGATCATTGCCATGCCTTCGTAAAACTTTTCATCGCCCACGTCTTCCGTCTCCAGCGCCCGTTCAAAATTGTCGAGCACCGGCAGGATGTCCAGGGCGAGTTTTTCCATGCCCATTTCGCGGAGCCGAACGCTTTGTTCGGTGCTGCGGCGCCGGAAGTTGCTGTAATCCGCCTGAAGGCGAATATAGCGGTCTTCCAGCTCGTCGTATTTTTCCTTTTCGATCTGTTCGACCTCCGCTTCGCGGGAGTCCTCTTCCCGCTGTGCTTCTTCTTCCGGACGGCGCTCCTCTTCGGGGGTCTCGTCCGGATTTACGGGTTTTTGTTCGTTATTTTCCACTACCACATTCCACCTCAACGTTCTTTCCAAAGTCTCTCGGATAAAGCTTGGGTAAAAGCGCCCAGCGCCTCTGCCGATTTTTTATAGTTCATACGCAAAGGACCGATCAATCCCACCTTTGCAAAATCAGAGTCGTTTATGGGATAGCTCTGCCCCGAGACGCTATACTCTCGCATGATTTCGTCGCTGTTTTCGGAGCCGATGATGAATTGTATCCTCGGCGTGTCGGGCATATTCGCCGCAAGCCGCAAGAGATTTCTCTTCTCTCCCAAATACTCCAACAGGGATCGGATTTTGAAGGAATCGCGAAATTCCTCATAGCGGAACAGATTGCTGATGCCGCCGGTGATGACCTCTACTTCTTCGACCGCCGAAGCGACCCGAGAGAGTACCTCCGTCACCCGAAGGACAAAGTCTTCATAGCGGATCAGCCCGCCCGATAAGACGAATTTCACGCCGTCGAATTCCGTAAAAGAAATGCCTACAAAGGCTCGGGATAACACCTCGCGAATATAACGAAGCTCTTCTTCGTCGGCGGGAAACTCCACCGGGAGCAGTCGCTTAACGACCACGCCTCGGTCCCCCACCACGAGCAACATGACGAGGTGTTCCGAAACCGGGATCAGATCCATATATTTTATGGTCCGATCGCCCCGCTTGGGCATCAGCATAAATGCGATGCTTTTTGTATGATCCGCCAATGCACCGATCGCCGATTCGTAAAATTCCTCCGTCCCCAACAGAGACGGCGGCATGGCCTCTCGAAAGAGGCCCACGAGGGCGTCGGAATGGCCGATCTCGGAAATCCATTCGTCGACATAAAATCTATAAGCGTTTTCCGAAGGAATACGGCCGGCAGAGGTATGGGGCTTCGTCAAAAAGCCCATCTCTTCCAAATCGCTCATCTCGTTTCGGATGGTGGCCGACGAGATCTTGAGGTCGGATTCCTTGGAGATGGTACCGCTGCCGACGGGTACGGGAGAGCCGATATAGGACTCGATGATGATATTTAAGATGTCCGTCTTTCTCTGGTCCATATGCTCCTTCCCCCATCGTTTTTAGCACTCGATTCGAATGAGTGCTAATCGCTTACAGTTATAGTATAGGTCCCTTATTAGCACTTGTCAAGTCCGATTGCTAAAATTCTCTACTTTGCGTCTTCCTCGAGGCGGAAAAATCCCAGCTCGACGATATTGGCGAGATCCCGTCCCCGGTCCGTAAGGGCGATGCGCCCTTTGTGTGTATGCAGGAGTCCGCTTTTCGTAAACTCTTCGATTTCCGTTGTATAGGCGGCGCCGAATGTGGCGCCGGAGGGAAGCACGGCATCGAAGGCGATTCCCACGTTTTTTCGAAGCCCCAGGACGATATATTCGTTGTCCCGATCGATGGGCTTAAGCCGCTCGGTATATTCCCTGGGGGATCTTTTCGCCTCTGTCGCCGCAAAGTAGGCACGCATCGATCGATGATTGCCATAGCGCGTATCCCCCAGATTTCCGCAGGCGGCGGCGCCGATGCCGATATACTCGCCCAGATCCCAGTAGTGCAGATTGTGGCGGCATTCGCGCCCAGGCTTTGCAAAATTCGAGATTTCGTATTGCCCATAGCCCATCTCCGAAAGGCCGCGGGCGTAGGCATGCACATGAAGGCGGTCACGTTCTTCGGAGGCCGAATCCCTGCTGTCAAAATACCGTTCGTAAAAGGGCGTGCCTTCTTCCAAAATCAGGCTATAGAGGCTTACGTGTTCGGGTTGAAGCGCACGAATCATCGCGAGAGACGCTTCTACATCGGCGGCATTCTCCCCCGGCACCGAGGAGATAAAATCGAGATTGATATTGTCGGCGCCCCCGCTCCTTAGGTGGCGAAAGGCGCGCATCGCCGTCTCGGCGTCGTGAATGCGTCCCATGCGGGTAAGAAGCGCGTCGCTTGCACTCTGTACGCCCATGCTGAAGCGATTTACGCCGGCATCGATCAGCGTCGATATATCTAAATCGAGCATACTTTCGGGATTTCCTTCTATTGTTATCTCCTTCGCATCGGCCATTTGCGGCATAAGTGCGCCCAAAACCGCGAGCAGTCGATCCGTGCCCAATAGCGACGGCGTTCCCCCGCCGATATAGACCGTGTAGATGCCCCGCGCGTCCAAGAGATTTCGATAGAGCGCAATCTCGTTTTTGAGGGCGCGAATATAGCGATCCGCCTCCCCTTCTCGGGGCCGGTGGGAATAAAAGTCACAATAGCCGCATTTGGCGGCACAAAAGGGAATGTGAATGTATACGGACAGTGGTTGCATACTGTTTTCTCCTATGAAAAAAGCGGACCCTGAGGATCCGCTCGTCTTATTGGTCTTCGTCGTATTTCAATACCGCGAGGAAGGCTTCCTGAGGCACTTCTACGTTTCCGATAGAGCGCATTCTCTTTTTTCCTTCCTTTTGCTTTTCCAACAGTTTGCGCTTTCGGGAAATGTCTCCCCCGTAGCACTTCGCCAGGACGTCCTTGCGCACGGCGCGAATGGTCTCTCTGGCGATGATCTTGGAGCCGATGGCCGCTTGAATCGGCACGGCGAATTGATGCCGGGGAATGACGCCGGTGAGGCGCTCGCAGATTTTTCTGCCGCGCTCGTACGCCTTCTCCCGGTGCACGATCAAAGAAAAGGCATCGACCAATTCGCCATTGATCAGGATGTCCATCTTGACCAAATCGCCCTGTTCGTAGCCGATCAGCTCGTAGTCGTAGGAAGCATAGCCCCGGGTTCGGCTCTTCAGCGCGTCGAAGAAATCGTAGATGACTTCGTTCAAAGGAAGTTCGTAGGTGATAGTTACCCGCGTTTCCTCCAGATAATCCATGCTGATATAGCGCCCCCGTCGATCCTGGCAGAGCTCCATAATTGTGCCTACATAGTCGGTGGGCGACATAATCTCCGCCCGCACAAAGGGTTCTTCCATATATTCGATCTCGGTAGGATCCGGCAGATTCGACGGATTTTGGATCTCGAGCATCTCTCCCTCTACGGTATAGACGCGGTAGATAACCGACGGCGCCGTGGTGATGATGTCCAGGTCGAATTCGCGCTCCAGGCGCTCCTGAATAATCTCCATATGCAAGAGCCCCAAGAACCCGCAGCGGAACCCGAAGCCCAAGGCGACGGAAGTCTCCGCGTCGAATACCAGCGCTGCGTCGTTGACCTGGAGTTTTTCCAGGGCGTCGCGCACGTCGGTATAGGACTCCCCTTCCGCGGGGTAGATTCCCGAATACACCATGGGCACCACTTTTTTGTAGCCGGGCAGCGCTTCCGCCGGCGGGTTGGCGGGGTCGAAAATGGTATCGCCGACCCGCGCCTCTTTTACATTTTTAATGCTCGCGGTGATATAGCCGACGTCCCCGGCCGAGAGCTTCTCCAGCGGAATGTGGCCGTTGGCATTTACGCCGACCTCCACGACCTCGAATTCCTTTTGGGTCGCCCACATCTTGATCGCATCGCCGGCCTTTACGGTGCCGTCGAAGATGCGCACATAGCAGACCACGCCCCGGTAGGCGTCGTAGAAGGAATCGAAGATCAAGGCCTTAAGCGGCGCCTTCGCATCGCCGGTGGGGGCAGGCACTTCGCGGATAATGGCGTCTAGAACTTCGTCGATGCCGATGCCTTTTTTGGCGCTGATCAGGGGCGCTTCTTCGGCGTCGAGCCCGATAATGTCTTCGATTTCTTGTTTCACTTCGTCGGTGCGGGCCGAGGGCAGGTCGATCTTGTTGATGACCGGCACCAACTCGAGATCCTGATCCAAGGCTAAGTACACATTGGCGAGGGTTTGCGCCTCCACGCCCTGGGTAGAGTCGACCACCAACAATGCCCCTTCACACGCCGCAAGGGAACGCGAGACTTCGTAGTTAAAGTCGACGTGGCCGGGCGTATCGATCAAATTGAAGATATACTCGTCGCCGTCGGCGCTTTGGTGAATCAGGCGCACCGCCTTGAGTTTAATGGTAATGCCCCGCTCTCGTTCCAGCGCCATGGAATCCAGCACCTGGGTGTCCATCTCCCGTTCGGTGAGCATCCCCGTCTTTTCGATCAAGCGATCCGCCAAGGTGCTCTTTCCGTGGTCGATATGCGCGATAATAGAAAAGTTTCGAATAAATGTCTGTCTGTCTGTCATCGATCCTCCTTATTCCGTTCCACCGGAGCGAAATAACGCAAATTTCTGAAAGGGGTAGTAGCGGAGCGCAGCGCGCGAACGGATATGTTCTTTCTGAACCGGTCCGAAATAGCGGCTATCGACGGACATGCCCGGTTGTCGATTGTCTCCCAAGACGAAAAATTCCCCTTCTCCCAAACGCCAGCTGCTCTCCCGATAGATCTCCGTCTCGATACCGGGATGGATATACGGCTCTTTGAGGGCCACGCCGTTGACGAGGACTTTTCCGCCTTCGATCGAGACCGTGTCCCCGGGCAAGCCGATTACGCGCTTTACGTATTCCTTGCCGGAGCCGTCCGGCGCGTCGATAATCACCACTTCGCCCCGGGCGGGGTCGGAGTAGTAGTTCGGGAATACCAAACATATCAACCGCTCGTTTTGGTGCAATGTCGGCTCCATGCTCTGGCCGATCACCATGGTGGTATTAAAGATAAATGTACGAATGAGTAAGGCCAATACAATGGCGGTTACGACCAGTTTTATCGCTTCCATGGCGAACGACTGCGACTTTTCTTCACGTTTCAAACCATTTCCCCTTTCTTAATCTGACTATTCATTTTATCATAAAATCCCGATTTCCCACAGATGCAGCAAAAATCTCGCGAAAGCCACTGTGTTCTTGCAAATTCAAAGGGGCTGTGGTAAAATTTTACAAGTTAAGGTCCGTAGGGATAATTTCACAGTCGGAGGTGAACCATGGCAAATATCAAGTCCGCGATTAAGCGAATTGACGTTACGAAAAAGCAAACCTTGCGCAACAAAACCATTAAAACCGGTATCAAGACTTCCATCCGCAAGTTTGAAGATGCTCTTGAAAACGGCAATGTCGACGAAGCGAGAGAACTCCTCCGCACTGTCGACAAGAAGATGAAGAAGGCCGCTTCTAAGAACATTATCCATAAGAACGCAGCGGCGCGCAAAATGAGCCGCCTGTCCAAAAAACTCGGCATGGCCAACTAAAAAATGACCCGATCCGCGACGGATCGGGTTTTTTTATGCCTCTATACTCGAAGCATATCCAAGAGCAAACCTTCCATCACCGCGCGATCGGATCCCGAAGAGGTCTTCATCTTCCGCTCCGCCGAGAGAATCAGCGCATAATGTCGCTTGAGCTGTGCTTCGGAAAGGCCGCGGCTGTTGGCGGCGATCTTTTTTCCCTCATAGGGCTTTACGCCCATATAGCGAAACACTTCCGCATCGTTCAGACCGGTGGCGCGCATATACTTATAGAACAAAAAATTGCCCGTCTGCCGCGCGATCATATAGAGGATGCGGGGCGCCGGCTCTTCTTTCGCCTCGAATTCGTCGAGTAGGCGGAGCATACGCGGGGCATCCTTTTTGGCGACGGCATCCAATAGATCGAATATGGTCTCGACCGAAAAGAGCACCATAAAGCTGTCTACGGCTTCCGCCGTCACCTCTTTGCCGGAAATGCTGACAATCTGATCCAAGGTATTGACCAATTCTCGCAAATCGCCCTCGTAACGACGCTCTTCGTAACCCGACTGGCGGATAAAACGCTCCATAACCTCCGGGCGAATTTTTCGGCCGTAGCCGGCCAAGTACGAAGCGATATAGTTTCTGAGTTGCCGGCCCTTCGGCCGCTCCATGGCGATTAGGCGGTCGCGTTTTTTGAAGCGGGTGTAGAGCTTTTGATTCTTCCGAATCGCCGTCTCCCCCTCTAAGAGGAGGAGGATCGTAGAATCGGGAATCTCGAAGACCGCCTCCAAAAACGCGTCGATGTCCGGTGCCCCGGCGAGCACGCCGCTATCTTTTACCACCACCATGCGCTTTTCGCTCATAAAAGGCAGGGTGTTCGCCTTAGCGATAATCTCCTCTGCGACGGGGGCCGCCACGTCGTAGTTCAAATCCCGCATGGCCGCGTCGATATATTTTTCTTCTATTTTTCGGCGCCGCTCCTCCATACCGTATTTTTCCGGCCCGTGGAGGAGATAGGCCCCCTTATAGTCCATTGTGTCCATATCTCTTCTCTTTTCTTACAATATTCGGCGCCCATTCGGACGATGCCTATACAGAGTACCATGAAGAGGAAAAAAATCATACCGCGCGCCATAGAAATCCGCGTCGTGCGAAAGGCATCGACCGCGATGCTATCGCCGTAAAAATCCATGCGCACCGCCCCGTCCTCGGTCTTTTTATAGGGAATTCTATGCTCTTTCAGGCGTTCCAACACTTCTTCGTGGGGATGGCCGTAAGGATTGTCTTTTCCCGCCGAGATCAATGCCAAATCGGGCCGAGTGTTTATCAGGAACGCTTCCCCGGTCGATGTGCGGGAACCGTGGTGGCCGAGCTTTACGATCCCGCGCTTGCCGGGCCTTTGAAACAGAATCTCCTCTTCTCTTTGGGGAAGATCGCCCATAAAAAGCGCGGCATTCTCGCCGTAAAATACCTCCGCCACCATGGATGCGGCGTTATCGCCCCGCCCCACCGACGGGTAGAGCAGAATTCGACCCTGCCCCGCTTTATACATACCCGGCGCCGTGTGCACGCGACCCGCTACGCGCTCGATTTCTCGAAACAACGCGTCGTTTCCATCCGCTGCCGGCCCATATACGGCATCGATCGGCACCGCATCTTTTATAGAGAATATGCCTTGTGCATGGTCCATATCGTGGTGAGAAAGAACCACCGCATCGAGGCGCCCTACGCCTTGGTTTCTAAGAAACGGCAGCACATAGCGCCGCGCCGGATCGTTCGCACCCGCGCTTCCGCTGGTGTCGATCAGCGCGCAAAAATCCCCGCTACGCACAAAGGCGCAGTCGCCCTGGCCGACGTAGAGCTGGGTGATCGTAAGCGGCGGCGACAGGATATAGGTTGTACTGAGTGCCGCAAATGCGACCCCCACCGCCTGCAGAATGAGCACCCGCCCCGCCCGTTGCGTAAGCCGGCGCCACGGAAAGAGCACCGCCGCATGGATCGCCGCGATATACGCCGCGCTTTCCGGAAGCGAAAAAGCGGGGAGCACCCAGCTCGAGGAAAGCATAGCGATCGCATCGGTAAAGCCGAACAGCGCGCTCAGCACGAGGTGCAGGAAAAATGCCGTCCCCAAAGCGAGGGGCGGTGCGATCGCCGCAAATCCAAGCAACAGTATGCCGCCGATCAAAACGATCGATGCCGCGGGCAATACCACGACATTGGCGAGAATACCCGCCCACGAGATGCCGCCGGCGGTCTCAAGCAACAGCGGTGCGATCAGTGCCGTTACCGAGACAGAGGCGACGAGTCCGTCGCGTAGGACGCCGCCGGTGGGAAGCAGCGGTCGGAGTTTCGGGTACAGAAAAAACAGACCGTATACGGAAAAGAAACTGAACAAAAAGCCCCTATGGAATATGTAAAAGGGATTGCACAGCAAAAATACGCCGGCGCTGAAAAAGAGCGCATACATCGGATCCGCCGGCACATTCTTTGCCCGGGCGAGATCGCGAAAGAGGACCATCGCCCAAATCCGCATGCCGCCCACGGGAAAGTCTGCGAGAAAGAGATAGGCCGCCAAAAACAGATGGATCCAGAGTACGCGAAAGGCGACGGGTGCGGTGAGGCGGCGGAGCACCTTCTCCCAAAGCAGGATCCACACGCCGATATGCAGCCCCGACACCGAGAGGATATGTACCAGATCCAGCGTTCGCAAACTGTCCGTGCTCTTCGCCTCCGCGCGGGTACCCAACACCATGGCAGAAAGCACATCGGCATCCCGCGGCGGCAAATGCCGATCGAAGACGCCCCGCAGTCGCCGCACGAGCGATTCGCGCCCCGCCAATAGAGATCCCGGCGGATCTGTTTCCGCTTTAGAAAGCGTCTCTTCCGCCACCGGCCGTATCGTACGCACTATGCCGCGGGAGAGGGCGTAGCGCACATCGTCCGGCTGCCCGGGGTTTTTTGGTCGCTCGGGATAGCGCACCGGTCCCCGCACGACCATCTCCGTCCCCGCCGGCGGCATGGATTCCGACAGCACCCGTGTCCTCTTGCCGATCCCCGCCGAAAGATCATAGTAATGCGCCTCGCTCTTCACCACCCGTCCCCGCGCCGCAAACCGATACGGCCCCGCTGTAACCGATGCCGTCTCGTGCATACACCACGCAAACGACGCCGCCATCAAAAGCGCACCCAAAACAAGCCCGCCCCGCCTACATAAGGCGGCGCCGCCGACGGCAAACAGAAAAATTAAAAAGAACAGATCGCTCGAGACGCAATCGGCGAGAAGGCATCCCGCGGCGAACGCCGAACACAGGAGAAACCACGGTCGTTTCACGGCTACACTCTCCTAAACCGAGTATTTGTGTTAAAATAGAGGAAAACTGCGAAGGAGGCATCTATGGCATTATATATGACCGATCCCTATCGGAAGAAGATGGAAATCACCATCCCCCCGACGGTACATAGCAAGGGATATGAGCACTTTTTACTGGAAGACAGCATCGTTCAACCCCCGGTGGAGGGCTATACCCGCGGCGATCTCGCCTATTATAACGATAAACCCATCTCGTACTCCGTCGATGAAAACGGCAGGATTCAATACCGCATAAAGGACATCTCCGCCGGCGAGACGGGAACTTTGTCCATAGATTGGTCCCGCAGACTGCAGAATATGCAGAACAATTTGGCACGCATCCTCTTTGCCGATGCGGCGGCGACGCTGCTGCACGCGGACGTGCTGGGCGCCGAAACCGAAGACAAATGCTATCTTCTGGTTGATACCCAAGATGTGGGCTTTATGACCTTGGAAAAGCTGGAAAACCTGGTCAATCACCTGATCGAATCGAATCTGCCCGTAGTAGAAAAAGACGGAAAGCTCTCGGTCTCGGGCGTAGAATCCGCAGTCTCCTATGCCCCCGCACCGAGCGCCACCGGCGAGTTGGCGCTCTTTGCGATCACCGATGCCGAAAAAACCGAAGACGGCATTCGCCTCTATTTCCTCTGCGGCGCGGAAGCGCTCGAGGACTATCGGAAGCATCGCTACCTGAAAAACAATCTGTCCTTATATCTTAAGGAAGACGCCCCCGCCGGCATTTGGCAGGCGGTCAAAAAATTACAGGGACAGATCGACACCCTAAAGCAGGAAAAACAGGAACTGGAATCCCGCCTCGGACTGGAGCAGGTACAGGAATTTATGGACCGCCGCCGGAGCATCAACGGCTACGGCTATATCTATCTGACCCTCGAAAACATCAATTTTAAGAACTTCAAAAATTTGACCGGCGCCATCCAAAGAAAACCCCGCACCGTACAGATTTACGGCATTCCCAACGGCAGCGAGGCTCAGATCCACGTGATCCGCAGTCAGGATACCCATGTGGATCTGAAGAAGATCTTAAACGATCTGGAAAAAGAAAGAGACGGCATCGACGGCACGGGCAATATGTACCGCGTCCAATTAAATGTCGCCTATCGCGATATGGCGCATATTATGGAGGCATTTTTGATGCGAATCCAAAGCGAACTGGCATCGGCGCAATAAAAAATCGGCTATTCGGCCGATTTTTTTGTGCCCGTTTTAGATCTTCCGAACGACGGCGCCGGCATCGTCCACCGCGAGGGTGCGGATCTCCCAATGCGCATCGAGGGGAGCGGCAATGCGCTCCCATGCGCTTTGAATCGCTTCCGCGTCCTCGGTCGCCGCGGTCAAAAACAGAAGCGTCGGACCGGCACCGCTGATCAGCATTTTCCCTTTTTTCGTCTCTTCGATCGCCGCCATGGCATCATAGCCTTGAATCAGCGGCCCCCGGTAAGGCTGGTGGATGCGATCGCCCGCACCCCGTAGGAGCGCCTCGAAATCTCCGGTCTCCAAGCCGTAGACCAAAAACGCCATATTGCCGATATTATAGACGCAATCGCCATAGGCCAACGCCTCGGGGAGCGCCGCCCGCGCCTTCTCCGTCGACAGATCGAAATCCGGAATGGCGACGATGGGCGTAAAGTCCGACGCCCGCTTCAGTTTGCGGTAAAACACCCCGTCCGGTCCGGGGGCGCTTACGACACAGCCGCCCAACAACGCCGGTGCCACATTGTCCGGATGCCCCTCGAAATCCGACGCCATCTCGAGGATCTCGTCGCGAGAAAAGGGAGAGCCCAAAAGCGCGTTCGCCCCCGCCATACCGCCCACGATGCAGGTGGCGCTGCTTCCCAGCCCCCGCGCCATGGGCACCTCGGCTTCTACCGCATAGACAAAGCCGTCCATCGGCCGCTTGGCCCGTCGAAATACGACCTCGGCGCTACGGTAGATCATCGAATCCCGATCCACTTCGCCGCCGTCCATAGAAAACGTAAAGGTATTGTGTAGATTTAGCGCCATGCCGATCACGTCGAAACCCGGCCCCATATTTGCCGTCGTCGCCGGCACCCTTACCTCAATCATAAAAACCCTCCTGTACGACTGTACGCATTTCCTCTACATCGATCGTATCTTCAAAGCGCAGGGGCAGGTCGAAGACCGCCGCCAAGGGCGCGGGGATCGGGACGCCGCTTAGCGCTTCGATCTTTTCCAGTTGCGCGCGCTCGTCGTCTTCGTCGATGCCCAGAGCTCGCGCTACGGTGTCGGGGAATTTATAGGGACTCGCCGTCGCCATTACCAACACGTGGCGCGCGGCACCGTGCTTTTTCATCCCGTCGTAGGCCACGGCGGTATGGGGATCCATCAAATAACCGTCCCTCTCAAAGACCTCGCGAATTCGCGCCTCCGCCTCCGCATCACCGGACCAGTAGCCGACCAGCTTAGAGCGGCGAATCGCGTCTATGGGTACGCTATATTTCCCCGCCTCTTTCAGGGCGTCGATCCGCTCGCGGATCTTGTAGTCCCTACCGAGTATGCGGTGCAGATACCGCTCTATATTGCTCGCCACCAGAATATCCATCGACGGCGAAGTCGTCTTGTAAAAGGGGCGATTCGCATCGTAAACGCCCGTGCGAATAAAATCGGTAAGTACATTGTTTCGATTGGAGGCGCAGATAAAATCTCCGATGGGCAGAGACATCTCCTTTGCGTACATGGCCGCCAAAATATTGCCGAAGTTTCCCGTGGGCACCGCCACATCCACCTTCTCTCCCATCTCGATCGTGCCGCGGCGCACCAGTTCCAAGTACGAGTAGATATAGTAGACGATCTGCGGCACCAATCGGCCGATATTGATGGAATTCGCCGAGGAAAACGCGATCCCCGCTTCTTCTCCTCGGCGCCGAATTCCTTCGTCGGCGAAGATCTCCTTGACCGTGCGCTGGGCGTCGTCGAAATTGCCCCGCACGGCATAGACGTGTACATTCTTCCCTTGCTGCGTCGCCATCTGCCGCATCTGCATGGGGCTTACCCCGCCCGCCGGATAAAATACGAAAATATCGGTGTTTTCCACGTCTTGAAATCCCGCCAAAGCGGCCTTTCCCGTGTCGCCGCTGGTGGCGGTAAGGATGCGCACCCGGCGCCCCTCTGCCGAGGCGGACATCAAGCGGGGCAGCATCTGAAGGGCGAAGTCCTTAAACGCCGCCGTGGGCCCGTGAAAGAGCTCCGCCACCGTACATTCGCCGAGATCGCAAAACCCCACGACGCCGGGCGTGCGAAAATCGCCATAGGCCGCCTGCGTCCAGAAACTTAGCGCATCGTAATCGAAAGCCGGGAAAAACTGCGCGAGCACCGCCGCGGCGAGCGCCGGGTACGGCGCGTCAAGAAAATCCGCATAGGAAAACTTCGGCAGGGTTTCGGGCACATAGAGCCCGCCGTCGGGCGCGGGACCGCGAAAAATCGCCTCTTTCTCGTCTGCGATTTGGGATCGGTCTCGGGTGGAATAATACTGCATCGCTCTCTCCTCTCGTTCAATGCCTTTCTTAATTTATTAGAAAACAGTTTACGCCACTTGATGGTCGGAATCAAGGGCGAGAATAGGTTTTCATATTTCGATAATATTTTCACTAATCGGTAGAAATTCTTCTCCCTATCTATTATAATGGAGAAAAGGAGAATATATGGGAGGAAAATATGTTTAAGATTCAAGAAAAGAAAGACTTGGCGCCAAATGTGTTTCTGTTGCGCATCGACGCCCCCCGCGTCGCCAAAGCGGCACAACCCGGACAGTTTGTAATCGTTATCGCAGACAAGACGGCCGAGAGAGTTCCCCTCACCATCGCCAACTTCGACCGCAAAGAAGGCTGGGTCGACCTCGTCGTGCAGGCCACCGGTCCCTCCACGAAAAAGCTCGCTTCCAAGGAAGTCGGCGATCATCTGAAGGACTTCGTCGGCCCGTTAGGCGTTCCCTCGGAATTTATCCATATCGACGATGAAGAGCTCAAGACGAAAAAGTACTTATTTGTCGGCGGCGGCATCGGCGCCGCCCCGGTGTATCCCCAAGTTCGCTATTTCTCCGAACGCGGCATCCGTTGCGATGTCATTATCGGCTTTAAGAACAAAGACGCGGTCATCTACGAAGAAGAATTCAAAGATCTGGACTGCAATCTCTATGTGTGTACCGACGACGGCAGCTACGGCTTTAAGGGCATGGTCACCGAAAAGATCGACGAATTGATCGCCGAAGGCAACGAATACGACGTATGCGTCGCCATCGGACCGATGATTATGATGAAGTTCGTCTGCCTCACCACGAAGAAATACGATCTGCACACCATCGTATCTTTGAACCCGATCATGGTCGACGGCACCGGCATGTGCGGCGCCTGCCGAATTATGATCGACGGCGAGACGAAATTTGCCTGCGTACACGGCCCGGAATTCGACGGCCACAAGGTAGACTTCGATTTGGCGATGAAGCGGCAAAGACAATATATCGACGTGGAAAAGACGAAAGGCCAACAAGTTTGGAGGAATGCATGATGGATCGCTTTAAGAGAGTTCCCGTACGGGAACAGGAACCCGACAAGAGAAACAAAAACTTTGAAGAGGTTTGCTACGGATACAACGAAGAAGAGGCGATGACCGAGGCAAAACGCTGCCTGAACTGTAAAAATCCCCAATGTCGCACCGGATGCCCGGTTTCCATTGACATTCCCGCCTTTATCCACGAAATCTCCGAAGGCAATCACGAACAGGCCGCCAGGGAATTATCCAAGTACACCGCCCTCCCCGGCGTATGCGGACGGGTATGTCCTCAGGAAAGCCAATGCGAAATGCACTGCGTATTGAAAAACAAAGGCGATGCGATCAGTATCGGCAAATTGGAACGCTTTGCCGCCGACTACGCCCGTGAAAATAATATTCAGACCATGGAAGTCGAAGCTCCCAACGACCACAAAGTCGCCGTGGTCGGCGCGGGCCCCGCGGGCATTACCGTCGCCGGCGAACTCGTGAAAAAAGGCTACGACGTCACCGTATTTGAATCTCTGCAAAACGCCGGCGGCGTATTGGTCTACGGCATTCCCCAATTCCGTCTGCCCGACAAGGTCGTCGACAGCGAAGTCCAAAAACTGAAGGACCTCGGGGTCAAATTCGAAACCAACACCATCGTCGGCCGCACCATGTCCGTAGACGGCATTCGCCTCGAAGGCTACGATGCGATCTTCTTGGGAACCGGCGCCGGACTCCCTCGCTTTATGAATATCCCCGGTGAAAACTACAACGGCGTATTCTCCGCCAACGAGTTCCTCACCCGTACCAATCTGATGCACGCCTACGAAGCCGGCTACGACACCCCGATTATCGCCGGCCGAAAGACCGCCATCATCGGCGGCGGCAATGTCGCCATGGACGCGGCCCGCGTCGCCAAGCGATTGGGCGCAGACGTCACCGTCGTCTACCGAAGAACGCAGGAAGAACTCCCCGCTCGTCTGGAAGAAGTGCACCACGCCATGGAAGAGGGCATCGAATTCCGCTTCCTCGCCAGCCCCGTAGAAATCCACGCCGACGAAGACGGCTGGGTCAAGAGCATGACGGTGCGTCCCATGGAATTGGGAGAACCCGACGAATCCGGCAGAAGACGCCCCATCCCTCTCGAAGGACAGGACTACGAATTGGAAGTCGACACCGTCATCATGGCGCTGGGTACCAACCCCAACCCCTTGATCACCTCGACCAACCCCGATATCGAAACCAATAAACGCGAAGGCATTATCGTCGACGAATTGGGACAAAGTTCCGTCGATGATATTTTCGCCGGCGGCGACGCCGTCACCGGTGCGGCGACGGTTATCCTCGCCATGGGCGCGGGCAAACAAGCCGCAGAAGGCATCGACAAATACATCAAAGAAAAATTCGGTGAATAATCACAGGACGGCAAAAGGCAGGTCAAAATTGACCTGCCTTTTCTTATATCCTGATCTCGATTTTACAAACTTATGATCTAATATATACGATCGCATGCGCCATATTCTATAAAGGAAGACGGCGGATGTGCATATCTATACGTTCTCGGAATCGCATTCGCCGCCGCAGCAGTCGCCCTTTTTCGAATCCTCGCTGTGGCGACAACCGTGATGTCCTTCCCCATGATGATGGCCTTCCCCGTGGCGGCACGCATGATGCCCTTTCCCGTGGTGATGGCCTTCCCCGTGGCGGCACGCATGATGGTGCCCTTCGTCGTGATGGCCACAGGAGCCGCCGTCCGCATCGCCTGCAAAGATAGAGGGGGCTTGCTCCATCTTGTGCATCAGTTCGTGAATATGTTCGTGGATCGCATCGTCTCCGAGGATGGTTTCCAGATCGATCCAGATATCGGCGGCGAGTTCATAATTTTCGTCGGATTCCGCGCGCTCGGCGAGCTTTTTGAGGATCTCCGCACGCCCCTCCGATAGGGTGCCGGTAATCCCATTCGCCTGCAGATAGTCGGCAAATTCGTCTTCCGACGCCGGCTCTACCTCCGGATATTTTTGGCGCAGGAGGATGAGATTGCCCTCCGCCTCGCTATTTTCTTCGTCGTAATCCAGCGCGATCATCGAACAGGCGAGGGCCAAATTCGCGCGGCCCTCTTTATAGAGGAAATAGCCTTCGTTGGCAAAACATTCGGCGAAGTCGGCGGCGCGGTAGGCGTTTTGAAATGCCTTTCGATTCATCGCCTTCGCTTCGTCCTCTCGGCCGGTCATGCGATACAGCTTCGAAAGCGTCAGCCTATTGGTGACCGATGCGGGATTGACCGCCAGCGCGTCGTTCAAATAGCGCTCCGCCCGGTCAAAGGCCTTCAGCTCCAGCGCCAAACCGCCCCGCACGCTCAAATAGATTTCGATCTCGGGGCCCGCGATAGGCACGCTCTCGTCCGTATGCGCCACGCGGTATAACACTTCTTCGACCAAAGATTGAAAGGAACGCAGCGGCTCGTCGTCTTCCAATGCCGCCAGCGCGACGGCAATCACCGGCGATTCTTCGGCGATGGTTTCTGCAATCGCGTCGGCCGCAGCAAAATCTTCTTGTAAAATCTTTTCAAAGACGCCTTCCAACAGGATGTAAAAGCGGCCGAGATCCCCTTCGGATGCCGCTACGCTTCGAAACTCCTCTTCTCCGGCGTCCCTTTCTCGTATGCGACGCTTGCCGTATTCCAGTAGGGCTTCGGCGCGCTCGGTCTCCCCGGCGGCGTGGAGTCGCTCCACTTCGTCGGATATGCGGTTCAGATCCTCCGCATAGTCCCCGGAGAGGCTCTCTATAAAATCGATTGTTTTTTTGTCCATGTGTACCTCCTATACCCAGTATAGCAAAAGCACGAAAGGAGATGTTATGGCAAGTCATATCGCCCATTATTTTTTCGGAAAGCGTATCCTTACCCTATTGCCGGATGCCGCGCAAGCGGTCGCCCAAAAGTACGAAGCGCATTTTTTAATCGGCAATCAGGGACCCGATATTTTTTTCTTTGCCTTACCCTATCGGGCGGACAATCTCGGGAGCCGCATTCACGCCGAGAGCCTGTCAAAACTGCTGCGGCAAAATCGCGGTTGGATCCGCTATTCCGATCGCAACAATCCTACCTGGGCCTATCTTTTGGGCCTGCTCTGCCATTTTTCTTTGGACATCTCCCTGCACCCCTTTATCGATCGCATCGAAGACAGAGTCGCCCTGGACCATATGACCATGGAGCGGGAGCACGACCGCGCGGTGCTCGAAGAAGAAGGCATCGATCCGCTTCGGTTCGTTAGCCGCGACATTCTTCCCCATCCGGATAAGGTGGCGGATGCCATCGTGCCGGTCTACGGCCGCTACGAAGGCGGCGACATCCACGCCGTACGCAGTGCCCTGTTTTCCTTTCGCCTCGTGGAGATGCTCTTTCACGTCTCCTCCCCCGGCGCGTACGATCGAAAGATGCGACTACTGCGCCTGTTGGGCATGCAAAAATCCTTCGGCGGCAAGTTGATGCACGACAAAGGATTTTTCGAATCCCGCTATATCACCACCCCCGCCTTAATGACACGCATGCGCCTCGCCTATCCCGTCGCCGTCGAGGCGATCGAGGCGCTGTATGAAGGCGAGGACGCCTATCCGCCGTTTTTTGATCTGAATTTCAGTGGAGTGTGACATGAAAAACTTTACCGTTTCCGAACGCAATTGGATGCTCTACGACGTCGGCAATTCCGCCTTCGTCCTCTTGGTGACGACCATTCTCCCCATCTACTTTCGAAGCCTTACCGATCGGGCGGGCATCTCCGCCACCGACTACTTCAGCTACTGGGGGCTGGGAATGACGATCTCGACCGTATTGATCGCCTTGGCGGGCCCCTTTCTGGGTCGCATCGCCGACGGAAAGATCGGCAGGCGCAGGAGCTTTTTGGTCTCCGTCGCCTTTGCGGTCACGGTTTCATTGCTATTTCCGTTTTTCCCCGATTGGCGCAGTTTTCTGATCGCCTTTATATTGGCGAAGGCGGGCTATAACGCCTCTTTGATCTTTTATGATTCGATGCTCGTCGACGTGACGAGCCCCGAAAATATGGACCGCGTCTCCGCCACGGGCTTTGCATGGGGCTATATCGGAAGCTGCATTCCCTTTGTCCTCTCGTTGGCGGTGATATTGCTTTTTCCCAAGATGGGCCTCGATACCGGAGTCGCCATGGGAATCGTCTTTTTTATCAACGGGCTTTGGTGGCTCCTCTTTACGCTGCCGGTCCTAAAGACCTATCGGCAAACCCACTTTTCGACAGAGGCCGCCTCGTTTTCCGATATGGCGAAGACCCTGAAACACATTCGCAGGGACAAGGCGCTCTATCTGTTTTTATTGAGCTTTTTCTTCTACATCGACGGGGTCTATACCATTATCAATATGGCCACCGCCTACGGCGAATCGCTGGGGCTCGATTCCTCGGGTCTTTTGCTCGCGCTTTTGGTGACCCAAATCGTCGCCTTCCCCGCCTCTTTGCTCTTTGCGCGGCTCTCCAAAAAATACCCCGCGTACCGGCTGATCGCCCTCTGTATCGTCTGCTACGCGGGCATCGCCCTATTTGCCGTACAGCTCGACAGCTTGGCGGAATTTTGGTTCCTCGCCGTCGCCGTCGGCCTCTTTCAGGGCGGGATCCAGTCCTTGAGCCGCTCTCACTTTGTCCGCCTGATCCCCCCGGAACGAAGCGGCGAATACTTCGGCATCTTCGACATCTTCGGCAAGGGCGCATCGATCATCGGCACGCTTATGATCTCGACGCTCACGACCTTGTTGGGCAGCCAATCCCGGGCGATCTTTTCGCTGGTGATAATGTTTTTGATCGGACTCTTTTTATTCCTCGCCTCCGTTCGCGAAATGCGTAAAACCGATCAGTAGACGACCCCGCCAAAACCCCAAGCGAGTGGACATCGGTTCGCTCGTTTTTTTGATCTCCGAATGCGAGGAGGTCCTGACGCCGCGCCGAATGTACTATATAATACCCATACACCCATTTGACAGAAATTCCAAAGGAGAATACATAGTGATTCGAAGCTATTCCGAACTATTAAAGCGTTTCATCGATTTTACAGATACCAAACTGATCGTCCTCGCCAATGCCCTGCGCTACGACACCTCGTATATCAGCAAATGGTGTTCCGGCACTAAATTGCCCACGGCAAAGGCGATCCACGAGATCAACGACACCCTCGGTGCGATCTTTGCCGAAGCCATTATAGAAGAGGACGCGCTCCCCTTTTTCTACCATACCTTCCATATCGACCGCCGGGGTCTTCAAGATCTTACCGAAGACCAGCTCGCAAAAAAGATCACACAAATTCTAAACGACGCCTACTACGAAGCGGCGCCGGAGCCCTTTGTCGAAGTGGGCGGCAACGAGCTCGCCTTTCACGCGGGAACCTACAAAGTGAAAAAACAGATTGCGGAAATCTTAAAGGACTTGATAATCCTGGGCGATGCGGAACCGCTCTATATTTGGACGAATTTTGACGTGTTTTCGCCGCAGATGAAGTTTATCCTGGACATTATCAAAGAGTACCAGCTGAACGATCGTCAGATTACCGTAGCGGCGGGCTACACATTCGACGAGACGGCAAATTCCCTACAACTTTATCGACTGATGAGCGCATACAGCAATCTTTCGATTGAGCTCTACGATACGAGTCCCCTCAGCGGCTTTAAATTTATCGTGATTGAAGACAAGTTCTTTTCCAACTTTACCATCGACAACGAAGGAAACTTTGAGACCGTCACCTATAGCTTCGATCTGGATCTCGTGCGGGAATTTTCGGATTTTATCACGGCCAAGGTACCCAATCCCGACTATGCGCTCAAGACCATCGACTCGGAAGAGGTGGCGAGCAGCAATTTCCGCACAAACTTCTACACCGGAAGCCAGTTCAAATTCTTAAACGGCTACGGATTCGAGTTCCTCCTGCCGCCCGAAGTCGTCTCCGACATCGTCGAGAGCAATCAAAACGGGGACGGCACCTCGGCGGAAATCCAAGAGATCAAGAAATTGGAAGTGATCTGGGAAGAGCTCTTTATCAACGCGGAGATCGATTTTTTTATGCCCCGTTCCTCCCTCTTCGAATATATGGAACACGGCTATATCATGCACTGCGGCATTCACTACCGGCTGCGCCCCGAACAGCGATCCCGCCACTATGCCCATATCATCGAATGTATGCGCAACAACCCCAAGATTCAATTTTATCTGATCGACGATTTCGCCACGAGGAATCTAAAGAACTACAAGGAATTTAACTTCCACTACAACGGAACGCAGTGTTTCTTAAAAAATAGCAAATTGGCGAAGACCGCAGAGATCTCCGTCGTGACCGATCCCCGATTGATGGATCTCTTTGAAAGCCTTCTCGGAGAATTAGAAGCCAACAATGCCTATATCGCCTACGACGCGGACAGTTTGGAATCTTTGCTGACCAAATACGAGAAGATCTTTAACCCTTCGAGGGACTAGAAATTCCGTCGATCGAATTTTCTTCGCAAAAAAATCGTGCCGGCGAGAACCGAATCTCGCCGGCACAATTTTTTATGTCGCATAAGGGGTGTGGACAATGCCCGATGTGTTTCTCGTTATGCCAAGGCGCCATGGGCGGCGATGACGTCCTGGAGCGCGCTCGCGGAGTGGTTGAACTTTTCGCGTTCTTCGCCCTTCAGTTCGATATTTAAGGTCTGTACGACGCCCTCTCTCCCCACAATGGCGGGCAAACTCAGATAAGCATTGCTGATGCCGTTGTTGTCCTCTAAGAAGGTAGAGACCGGTAGAATGCAGTGTTCGTCTTTGAGGATCGCCTTTACAATCCGCGTTACGGACATGGCGATGGCATACGAAGTGTTGCCCTTGCGCTGAATGACCTCATAGGCGGCATTGCGCACGTCGTTTTCGATGTCTTCTCGAAGGGCGGGGGTGAACTCGATCCCTTTTTGTTCGGCAAAGGTCTCGATCGGAATGCCTTGAATCGTCATCAGATCCCAGGATACAAAAGAGGTGTCTCCGTGTTCTCCCAGCACATAGGCCTGTACGTCGTGGGGGCTGACATCCAAGCGGCGCGCCACTTCGTATTTTAAGCGGGAGCTGTCGAGAACCGTACCGGAGCCGATGATTCGCTCCTTCGGAAAGTGCGACAATTTGAGCGACAAAAGCGACTGAATGTCTACCGGGTTCGATACGACCAAGAGGATCGCATCGGGACTATACGCGGTGACTTGCGGAATAATGGATTCAAAAATCTTAATATTTCTTCCCACCAAATTGATCCGCGATTCTCCGGGCTTTTGGGCGGCGCCCGCCGTAATCACGACGATATCGGAGTTTGCGGTCTTGGCATAATCCCCCGCCGTAATGGTCATGGGATTGATAAAACTGGCCCCGTGATTGAGGTCCATGGTCTCGCCTTCGGACAATTCTTCGTTCAAATCGACGACGACGAGTTCGTTGGCGAGGCCTGCCATGGTCAAAGAGAAAGCGGTGGAGGCACCCACGGCGCCTGCCCCGATGACGGAAATCTTTACATGTTCTTTCGACATATTCCAATCCTTTCATAAATATTTATACCATATGCTTGAGCTTAGAAAAAATATATCATAGCCACTTTGTTTCCGTCTATGAAATGCGTTGGGCACTTGTTGACCGCGTTTTCCCGAATTTGTAGGGTTGCCGTTTTTCAGGCATCTCGTTGCCCGTTGTTGACCGATTTGACCAAAAATGCAATCCATTGGCGAAGCCGAAGAGCCATTGCATAGACCCCGACGAGGAGCAAACAAAAAACGCACCGACCGCGCGGTCCGTGCGTTTTCTCTATATTGGGTTTATTCTTTGTTCGCGTTCTCGATAATTTCCTGCGCCAGTTGGGCGGGCACTTCTTCATAGCGCTCGAACTCCATGGTGAAAGCGCCGCGACCCTGGGTCATCGCCCGCAGATCGATGGCGTATTCAAACATTTCCGCCTGGGGCGCCTCGGCGATAATCAGCTGGCCGCCGCCCTTTTGCTGGTCCATACCCAGAATGCGACCTCTGCGTTTGTTCATGTCTCCCATGACATCGCCCATATAGTCGTCGGGTACGGTGACTTCTACCCGCATAATGGGCTCGAGCAGCACGGGGTTCGCCTCGGGGATCCCCTTCTTAAAGGCGAGGGACGCCGCCATCTTAAAGCTCATTTCGTTGGAGTCCACATCGTGGTAGCTGCCGTCATAGAGCACGGCCTTGACGCCGACCACGGGATAGCCCGCGAGGACGCCCTTTTCCATGGCATCGGCAAGGCCTTTTTCTACGGCGGGGAAGTAGTTTTTGGGGACGCTGCCGCCGAAGACTTCTTCGTCGAATACGAAGTCCTCGTCCGTGGGCTCAAAGCGAATCCACACATCGCCGTACTGGCCGGCGCCGCCGGATTGTTTTTTATGCTTCCCTTGTACCGAGGCGGTGCTTCGGATCGTCTCGCGATAGGGAATGATAAAGGGCACTTTGTTGACCGCCACCCCGAAGGTATTTTTAAGCTTTTCGAGGATCACGTCCAGGTGGACATTGCCCTGTCCGCCCACGGTAAGTTGTTTGGTCTCGGGATTTCTGACGATGACGATGCCCGGATCTTCCTCTTGGAGTCTGCGGAGCGACGTCGAGAGCTTTTCTTCGTCGTTTTTCGACGCCGCTTCGATGGCGTAGAAATATACCGGTTGCGGCATCTTTACCTTTTTGTAGATAACCGGATGCGCCTTATCCGCCAAGGTATCGCCGGTCTTGGTATGGGTCAATTTCGCGACGGCGCCGATGTCTCCGGCGTGAATCTCGTCTACGGGGAGTTGCTCCTTACCGCGAATCGCAAAGACCCCGGCGTTTTTCTCTTCGACGCCTTGGGAGGCATTATAGAGTCCCATATCCTTTTTGAATACGCCGCTCAGCACCTTAAAGATCGAGATTTTTCCCACATAAGGGTCGGTAATCGTCTTAAATACCACCGCCGAGAAGGGATCCGCATCGCCGATTTCGCGCTCTTCGCCGGATTCGTAGCGGAAGCCCGTATGGGCGCGCTCGTCGTCGGGTGCGGGCATATAGTTGACGATGGTGTTCAAGAGAATGTCGATCCCGATTCCCTTTTCGGCACTGCCGACCAATAGCGGCACGGCGTCCCCTTCCAAAAGCGCCGTCGTTACGCCGCGCAGCAGGTCGTCGCGGGTGAATTTATCGCCGCTGAAATACTTTTCCATCAGGACCTCGTCGGACTCGGCGACGACCTCCGCAATCTCTTCGTACATCCGCTCGGTCGCCTTGATCTGGTCGTGGTTGAGTTCGACTTCCGCCGGCGCCGCATCGGTATAACGGAATCCCTTTTGGAAGATAACGTCGGTAACGCCGACGAACTCTTCGCCCTCTCCGATGGGCACGGAGAAGGGAATGACCTTTTTGCCGAAAAGGCTCTCGATCTGTTCCATCAAGGCGCGGAAATTTACGTTCTCGCCGTCGATTTTATTGACGAAGATAATCCGCGGCAATCCGATCTCTTCGGTGTATTTCCACATCCGTTCCGTTCCCACCTGCACCCCGGCGGTGGCATCGATAATCATCAGTGCCGCTTCGGCGGCGCGCAGTGCGCCGATGGATTCGCTGATAAAATCCATATAGCCGGGCGTATCGATGATGTTCAGCTTCATCTTCCGCCATTCGATAGGAATAATGCTCGTACCGATGGACGTCCCTCTCTCCATCTCCTCTTTGGAGAAGTCGGAGACGGTATTTTTTTCGTCCACGTGGCCGATCTTTTTGGTCGCTCCCGATTGGAAGAGCATGGCCTCGGTTAAATTCGTTTTCCCGGAACCGCTGTGGCCTACGAGGGCCAAGTTACGGACCTGACTGGTGTTATAGACTTTCATGTGTAATTCCTCCTATCGTGCGGTTTCCCTTGCGGAAACGTTTTTATGTGTACGATTATACCATAAACGCGCATTTTTTTCAGTCTATTGATAACAATTTCACCATTCGAACCGATGATCTCACATGCCGTTTATGCCGCGCAGTGTATTTAAAAAATTTACGGATCGCTTTCGGGAAAAGGTTCGCCACTGCAACTAAAAAAAGACGAGCCCTCGCTCGTCTTTTCAAAATCAATAGGGATTGTCGCCCAGCATTTGGTCGATCTTGGATCGGGTCCAGCCGAAGGCGCCCCCGGAATGGATAAAGAGCACGTTCTTTTTGTCCTTCCAGTTGCCGCTCAACAGCTCGGAAATCGTGCCGTACATCGCCTTTCCCGTATAGACCGGATCGAGGATGATCCCGGTTTGGGAGACGAAGTCGCGGATAAACTCCAATTCTTCGGGCCGGCTGATGCCGTAGCCGATGCCCTGGTAGCCGTCTATGACGTGGGGATCTTCGACGACGACGTCGGTTGCGGCGATCTCGTTCATTTCGGCGAGAATCGGCGGCAACATGACTTCTTTGATGTTCTTTGCCGGGGCAAAGATGCTGATGCCGATAATATCTTTCTTCGTTTTTCGCAGGGCATCGGCATATAAAAGGCCCGCCAACATCCCCGCGGATCCGGTGGTGGAGATCACGGTGTCGAACTCGATCCCCATCTCTTTTTCCTGGGCGAGGATCTCGTCGAAGCAGTCCACATAGCCGAAGCTCCCCAGGCCGTTGGCGCCGCCCATGGGGATGATCATGACCGTTTTCCCCTCGGCCTCCAGCTCCGCCTTCCAATCTTCCATCAGTTCGTCCCGGCGGTTGTTGTAGTCTTCTCCGCTGATAAAGCGCAGTTTCGCCCCGGCGAGGATGTCCAAAAACACATTCCCCTCCGGCGGCACATCTTCCCTTCCGCCCAAAAGCAGATGGCAGTCGAAGCCCATTCGCGCACAGGCCATCGCCGTGGCGCGGCAATGGTTGCTCTGGGCGGCGCCGGTGGTGATGATGTCGGTAATGCCGTCGTCCAACGCTTTTTGCAATATATATTCCAACTTACGGATCTTATTTCCGGTTACGGATATACCGGTCATATCGTCTCGTTTTACGAAGAGATTGGCGGGTAAATCCGCATCCATCAACTGTACTTGCTCGATGCGCGTCGGCGTATTCGCCAAAGTCAATTTTTTCATGGGATCACCTCAATATGATACTCCGTCTTTTTTGTCGGCGGTTTGCAGCACTTCCCATCGCTTCTCGTCGTAGCGCGCCACAGAGAGTCCGGCGCTTTCGGGGATGGGCCGGTGCCAAAAGTTTTCGATCGAAACGCCTTCCATGCAGTTGAGCATCGCCCGAATGCTGACGCCGTGTGCCACGACGAGGATCGGGCCCGTCTCTTCGGTCTCGATGTGCCGAAGAAAGGATTCGATCTTTCGGTACAGATCGTGAAAGTTTTCCGTCCCCGAAAAACCGAAAGCCTCCGGCGATTCGAAGTAGATCTTGCACATCGGGTCGTCTTGGATCTCTGAAAAGAGCTTCCCCTCCCAGGGACCCAGCGGGAGTTCCCGTAGCGCTTCTACCTCTATTATGGGAAATTTTCTGTCGTTACGCAAGATCTCGGCGGTCTTTTTTGCCCGCCCCAGGTCGGAACAGTAACAGGATCGAAACGGCAGATGGGCGAGGGTTTTCGCCATTTTTTCGATTTCCTCTATCCCCGCCTCGGTTAAGGGCGAGTCCTGTCGGCCCTGGATGCGATCTTCCCGATTCCACTCCGTCTGGCCGTGGCGGAGAATATACAGCTCGATCACTCCGCTTTGGTGAGGTCGAATTGAATCATTTCGTCGTTGAGTTCCGTGGCGTCGCAAATGAGTTCGGCTCTGTCCATGGTTTCGGCGAGAGTCTCATCCATAATGTCGTCCTTGACATTTTCCAGCGCCTCCGCCACCTTGTCGGAGCAGTTGTAGCGGATGCGGATGCGGTCGGTGACTTCGTAGTCGTTGGATTTTCTCTGCTTTTGTACCTTGGAGATAAATTCGCGGACATAGCCTTCCGCCACCAAGGACTCGGTGAGTTCCGTATCGAGAATGACGAAGAGATTGTCCTCCATGCTGACGTCAAAGCCCTCTTTCGCGGTGATATCCACCAAGACGTCTTCCAAGAGCACTTCGGTCTCTTCGCCTTCTAAGGTCATGGTGACCGATCCCTTTTCCTTGAGTTCGGCATACAACGCCTTGGCATCCCGTGTAGCGAGTTCTTTTTTGAAGTCGCGGATCTTCGAGCCGAATTTTTTGCCTACGGTCTTAAAGTTGGGCTTCAAATTGTAATGCATATATTCGGAAAGATCTTGTTTGAACACGACGTCTTTGACATTCAGTTCTTCTTTGATCAGTCCGGTGAGGTCGCCGACGAGGTCTTCTAAGTCGCCGTCGATCAAGACCTGCGACAAGGGCTGACGCACCTTGATCTTGGCATTTTCCCGGCCGGCGCGGCCCAAAGTGACCAGGGTGCGCACGATGTCCATCTTTTTCTCGAGCTGCACATCGATGGCCTCCTCGTCCACGGCGGGATAGCGCTCCAAGTGGATGCTCTCGCCGCCGACGAGGGTTTCGTAGAATTCCTCGGCGACAAAGGGGGCGATGGGAGAGATCATCTTGCAGACGCCCAAGAGGACGTCGTAAGTGGTCTTAAAGACGGCATTTCTCGAGGGACTGTCCGCCTCGTCCCAGAAACGCCTTCTGTTTCTGCGGATATACCAGTTGGACAGGTCTTCTGCGACGAAATCTTGGATTTCCCGCACGACTTTGGTGATCTCGTGGGCTTCCATATTTTCGATTACATTTTGCAGGAGGCTGTTGTACTTGGAGAGAACCCAGCGGTCGATCTCTTCGTATTCGACTTCCATCTCTTCTCGAGGGTCTACGCCGTTTAAGTTGGCATAGAGGGTAAAGAAATTGTGCAGATTGCGCAGAGAGCGGAAGAACTTGCCCTTTACCTCGCGCAGGCCGTCTTCGTCGAATTTCGTCGGCGTCCACGGCGGAGAGACATACATCAGGTACCAGCGCACGGCATCGGCGCCGTATTCCTTAAAGAGCGCTTCGGGAGAGACGGTATTGCCCCGGCTCTTGCTCATCTTTTTGCCCTCTTTGTCGAGGATCAGGTCGTTGACCAAGACGCTCTTGTAGGGAGATTGTCCGGTCATATAGGTCGAGATGGCGAGCAGCGAATAGAACCAGCCGCGCGTCTGGTCGATCCCCTCGTTGATAAATGCCGCCGGGAACAATTCGTCGAAATCGTCGGCGTGTTCAAAGGGGTAATGCCATTGGGCAAAGGGCATGGAGCCGGAATCGAACCAGCAGTCGATGACGTCTTTTTCCCGCACCATTTCGCCGCCACAGTCGCATTGCAGATGCACGTCGTCCACATACGGGCGGTGCAGTTCGATGTTTTCGTCGATGTCTTCGATGGCGCGCTCCGCCAATTCCTTGCGGCTGCCCACCGAATCGATCTTGCCACAGTCCGGACAGCGCCATACGGGAAAGGGCGTGCCCCAATAGCGAGAGCGGGAGATCGCCCAGTCGTTTAGGTTTTCGAGCCAATTGCCGAATCGCTTTTCGCCGACGAAATCCGGATACCAGTCGACGCCGGCGTTGTTTTCGACCAATTTTTCTTTGTATTTGGTCACCGCGATATACCAAGACGGATGGGCGTAGTAGATCAGCGGCGTCTTGCATCTCCAGCAGTGGGGATAGTTGTGGACGATGGTCTCTTTGGAGAAGACCTTGTCTTCTTTTTTCAAAAAGTCGATGATCTCTTCGTTGACGTCGTGTACAAAGCGGCCCTTCCACAGGGTCTCGGTAAAGTTCCCCTCTTCGTCCACGGGCCGTACGAATCCTAAGCCATAGCGGTGGCCGGTCTGGTAGTCGTCTTCCCCGAAAGCCGGCGCGGTATGCACGATCCCGGTTCCGTTGTCGGTGGTGACATAGTCCGCACAGACCACCATAAAGGCCTTGCCTTCAATGGAGACCTGATCGATCAACTGCTCGTATTCCCGGTACTCCAATGCGCTTCCCGGCATCGTCTCGAGAATCTCGTATTCGTCTTTGAGCACATCGTCGATCCGCGCCGAAGCGAGATAATACACATTGCCGTCGGCGTATCGTACCTTGGCGTATTCCACGTCGGGATGCACCGCAAGCGCCACGTTCGAAGGGACGGTCCACGGGGTCGTGGTCCAGGCCAAATAATAGGCGTCTTCGTCCTTCGCCTTGAACTTGACGGTAATCGTCGGCGTCTTGTCTTCTTGGTAGCCCTGCGCCACTTCGTGGGAAGCGAGGCCCGTGCCGCAGCGGGGACAATAGGGCAGAATCTTATGGCCTTCGTAGATCAAACCGTCCTGAAACATCTTATTGAGGATGTACCAGACCGATTCGATATAGTCGTTGTTCAGGGTGATATAGGCTTCGTCGAGGTCGATCAAATAACCCATGCGCGCGGTCATCTTGCGCCACAGATCTTCGTATTCGAAGACGGATTCGCGGCATTTTTGGTTGAATTTTTCGATGCCGTATTTCTCGATATCCTGCTTATTCTTTAGGCCCAGCTTCTTTTCCACTTCGATTTCCACCGGCAGCCCGTGGGTATCCCACCCCGCTTTGCGCTTTACCTTATAGCCCTGCATCGTCTTATAGCGACAGGTCAAATCCTTTAAGGTTCTGGAAATTACGTGGTGAATGCCCGGCTTGCCGTTTGCCGTCGGCGGGCCTTCGTAAAAGATAAAGTCTTCGCTGTCTTCTCGGGCCTCGACCGAACGCTTTAACAGGTCGATCTCTTGCCAGTAGTCCACGATTCGACGTTCCCGTACATCGGCGGGATCGGTCGATAAGGTCTGAAACTTTGCCATAATACACTCCTTTGTTGTTTTTAATTTATAAAAACGTCCCTTCGTCAAAAGACGAAGGGACGCAATTATACGCGGTACCACCCTACTTATAGGTTACTATCACTCGATACCTTAACGCGGTAAGACGGCCCGGAGGCTCTGAAGAAGGTGATGCGATCAAATCTATGACGGCGCTTTTCAGCCACTGCGCCTCTCTGTGGACAGGGAGATTCAATCTTCGGCTTCTACGGTTTCGATAAAATTTGTAATTGGCACGTTTTGAAATTGCTGAATGACTTCTTCCTGTATGCCGTAAAGGGTGCGATGGAACTTGCAACCCTGAATGGCCTTGCCTTCGTAGCGATTGCACTGCGGATCGTCGGCGTGCAAACATCGATTGAGTTCGATGGGGCCGTCTACGGCGAGGATGATGTCGTAGAGGGTAATGGATGCGGCGGGCTTGTTTAAGATATAGCCGCCGTTTGCGCCCCTCTTGGAACGGGTCAGACCCGCCAAGTTCAGCTTTCTTAAGATACGCAGGGTAAACCGTTCGGGTACGTCCATAGCGCGGGCGATCTTGGGAGCGCCGATTACTTTGCCCTCGTTGCTTGCCAAATGGGCGATAATTCGAAATGCATAGTCTATTTCCTGCGTCAGTCTCACTTTGGCCCTCCTTCTACTCCGGTTGAGTATCAATTATAACACTTTTGTTTAGTTCGGTAAAGAATAGAAATCCTCGTGCTCGCACCGAAACATCTCGACGAGCTTCGTTTCCTCGTCTAAGACGACGTCTGCAAAGGTCAACAGATGCCCCGCGGCGATATCCCGCTTGGCGACGGCGCCTTCTGTGATCAATCCCACGGGCACAAGCCCCTCGCCGTAACAATGCGCCGCCTCGGTGATCTTGCCGTAGACCGCATCGGAGCCGATGCCGCCGAGGGTCTCTCCCTTTTTTATGGCGCGCTTGGCGATGGCGACCGTATGGGCGATATAGCCTTTTGTCGGCGCGATGGTCGGCTCCTGATACAACACCGCCTTGGCGATGGTCATGGGCGTCTCGATATTGGTGAGGTGGTAGGGCCGGTAGAGGATATAGCTGGGGCCCTCTCCCATCGAAAGATAGGGCATCTCCCGGCGAATCACTTCGTCGTCGGTCTTTACGGCGACGAACACCCCGGGGGCAATGCCGTGGACGAATTCCACCACGCCCTTTTTCGAAAAGCGGCCGCCGTCTTCTTTTTGCCGCGCCTCGCGCTTTAGCCCGTGGATATCCGCTTCGATGCCGTGGCAGCCGAAGACGTCGGGCACCAGACCCGTGGCATTGGATACGGCATTGAGCTCGATCATGGTGTTGGTGCCGTCGACAAAAGAGGTGAGCATACGCGGGCTGATCCCCTTTTTCGCCGCCTCCTCCGCCAACTCCTCGGGCGTGGCGTCGGTGCGGAGGGGATTGTTCTTTCCCTTGCCGGCGCAGACGATATCGAATCCGAGGAAGTCGGCAAATTCATAGAGTTCCATTATCGAACCCGGCTCGTCCCCGGCGGTGCCGGTGTAGCAGAGTCCCTTTTCCCGGGCCTTCTTCAAAAAGTAGGGTCCGAGCAGAACGTCGCATTCCACATTCAAAGAGACGATATGCTTTCCGTTCTCCAGGCCGTATTCGTTGATTTCCGCCCCCGCCTCGGTATTGCCTGTGCAGTCGACGATCACGTCCACCGCCGCCCACTCCCAGGCAAGTCGGTTTTCGGTGGTAAGGGCGATTTCGCCCCGGCTGCGGGCGGCCTTCGCCGCATCGATCGTCTTGGCGTCTACAAATGCATCGTAGGCGAGCCCGAGGTCCTCGAGTTTTTGCTGCAGTCCGTCGGCGTTTCTCGACGCCCACAGCACGGGCTCCATGCCCTTTATCTTTAACAATTGGGCGACCAGGCCCGTTCCCATCAGTCCCGCCCCGACGACGGCGACGCGAATCGGTCCCTGTTGCTCCAAATCATCTTTGATTTTCATAGTTTCCTCCATTCATTCTCTAGAATTATAGCACAGTTTCAGGCCGCGCAAAAAAGATGGGAACGCATTTGCCGTTCCTTGCCCGGAATTTGATATTCCCTTACCCTTTCGGGTATATACCATCAGAATAGGAGTGAATCTATGAACGAAAACTATATCGAAATCGACAAGCGGGAGATTCCCGAACTACACGGGGAAGTCTCCCTTTTAGAGCACAAAAAAACGGGAGCACGCCTCCTCTTAATCGACAATAAAAACCACAACAAGACATTTTCGATCGGCTTTCGCACGCCGCCGGAGGACTCGACCGGCGTCGCCCATATCGTGGAACATTCCACCCTGTCGGGCTCGCGCAAATACAAGACCAAGGAACCCTTTATGGATATGGTCGGCTCCAGTCTGCAGACCTTCTTAAACGCCATGACCTATCCGGATAAGACGATCTATCCCATCAGCTCCCGAAACGACAAGGACTTTCGGCAACTGATGGACCTCTATTTGGATGCGGTCTTTTATCCCTCGATGAAAGAAAACAAAAATATATTCTACCAAGAGGGCTGGCACGCTGAGATCCAAGACGACCGGCTGATTAAAAACGGCGTGGTCTATAACGAAATGAAGGGCGTCTACTCCGACCCGTCCAATCAGGTATCGGACATCGTACGGGAACGCCTCCACCCCGCCGGCACCTATTCTCACGATTCCGGCGGCAATCCCGAACATATCCCCGAACTGCGCTATGAAGATTTCCTCGCCTTCCACGAGCGCTTTTACCACCCGTCCAATAGTTATATCCTCCTCGCCGGCGATATGGACTTTGCGGAGCGGTTGGACTATTTGGACCGCGAATATCTTTCGCAGTTTAACCGCCGCGATCCCGCCTCCGAAATCGTGGGCCACGACTTTTATTCCGAACCGCAGGAATTTTTCGACACCTACGACCTGGAAGAAGGCGAAGACGGCCACGGAAAATCGTATTTCGCCATGGCCTATACGGCAAAGGAAAATCCCGATGCCGAAGACCTACTGTTGCGCAGCTTCTTTCAGGAGCTCTTGGTGGAATCGGAAAACGGCATACTCAAGAGAAAGCTTCGCGAGGCGGAAATCGGCGAAGACATCTATACCGAGCTTTCCGCGGGCAATACTTGGGACTTTACGATCGTCGCCTACCACGCGGAAAAAGAGCAGTACGAACGCTTTAAAGAGATCGTGACAAATACCCTCGAAGATCTCGCCGAAAACGGCTTCGACGAGGACATACTGCGGGCAACCCTCGCCAAATTCGAATTTTCGGTTCGTCGCGGCGGCGGCGCCCATGCGGATCTGTTGAGCTATATCGGCGCGCTGAATACCTGGCTCTACGACAAAAATCCCTTGGACGGAATCGAACTGCTGCCGAAACTCAATGCCCTTCGTCTGAAAATCGGAAGCGATTATTTCTCCGAAAAAATTCGCGAATACTTCTTAAACGCCCCGCAACAGATCGCCATGCGGATCGATCCCGAAGCGGGCAAGCAAAAGCGCCTCGATGCCGCCCAAAGAGAAAGAGAACGCGAAGCGCTCAGCGTCCTTCCCGAAGCGGAAAAAGAGCGGATTCGCGCCGAAGCCGAAGCGCTCATTCTCTACCAACAGACGCCCGATTCCCCCGAGGATAAGGCGAGCATCCCCAAACTCGAACCCGAGGACGTGGAGCCGAATATCACCCCCATCCCCCGCAAAGCGATCGAAGTCGCCGGCGTATCGGGAACGGAAAATGCCTTAGAGACCAATGGCATCGTCTATACCAATCTCGCCTTCGATATGCGGCATCTCGACGAAGAAGAACTCTATTACGCGTCGATCCTAAGCGATCTCTTGTCAAAAGTGGAGACCGAAGCCTACGATCCCGCCGCCCTCGATACCGAAATCTATCTCTCCGGCGGCGGCATCACCTTCGAGACCCCGGTAGAAAAAAGTGACGACGGCTATACGCCCTATTTCTTTATCTCCACCGGCGCCCTGCCCCGGCAGCTGACGCGCTGCTACGACGTGCTCCACGAGATTATGACGCGCTCCCGCTTCGACGATGCGGCGCGCATTCGCACCATCTTGGAGTCGGTAAAGGCGGACATCGCCACATCGCTTCTCCAATCGGGACATCAAATCGTCTCCGCCCGGGTGCGCGCCCATTTTCACGAGGCCGCCTATGTGGACGATCTCTTAAACGGGCTCAATCTCTATTTCTTCCTCGCCGATCTCCTAAAGAAAGGCGACTTTAAAGCCTTGACACAAAAACTCAAAGGGGTATATGAAAAACTCTTTACGACCAGCCGCCTAAAGATCAATTTGATCGCCGAGGAAAAGGACCTGGATGCCGCAAAGACGGCACTCGCCCCCTTCCTCGAAAAATTCCCGAAGATCCGCTACGATAATGTGGCGCTCGCCTTTTCCGTTCGCCGCGAAAACGAAGCCTTTCTCGCCAGCTCCCAAGTCAATTATGTGGCAAAGGGCGGCGACATTCACGCGGCGGGTTTCGACTACGACGGCCGGCTCGCGGTGCTTTCCAATGTGCTGAGTAACCGCTTTTTGCACAACGAAATCCGCGCCAAAGGCGGTGCCTACGGCGCCGGCGTGCGCATCACCCGCGCGGGCGAAGTCGCCTGCTATTCCTACCGCGACCCCCGCGTGCCCGAGACCATCGCGGTCTACGACAAAATGGCGGAATTTCTCGCGACCCTCGAGATGAAAAAGCGCGATCTCGACGATATGATCATCGGCACTATGAACGCCTTCGATCCCCATCTTTCGCCTCCCGCCTACGGCGTGTTGGACTTTAAGCGCTATCTGAACGGCACCACCGCCGAAGAGATTCAGAAGCGAAAAGAAGAGGCCCTCGCCACGACCGTACAAGATTTAAAAAGCTACGGTCCCATGATACAAAAGGTTATGGCGCAAAACCACGTCGTCGCCATGGGAAATTCCGATGTACTGAAACAAAATACCGATCTGTTCGATCGATTCGAATCCATTAAGCGATAGCGCGAAACAAAAACGCCCCGATGCGAAAACATCGAGGCGTTTTTTTGTGGGGATCTATGCGGCAAACCTGTCTTGTAATGCGTTGGCAATGCGAACGAGCAACAGCATCACCGGCACCTCTACCAAGACGCCCACCACGGTGGCAAGCGTGGCGCCGGATGCGAGGCCGAATAGCGAGATCGCGACGGCGACTGCGAGCTCAAAGAAATTAGAGGCCCCGATCATGCCGCAGGGCGCGGCGACGGAATACGGCAACTTCGCCCGATAGGCGGCATAAAAGGTCAGACCGAAGATTAAAATAGTCTGTAAGATCAACGGAACGGCTATGCGCAGAATATTCAGCGGTTCTGCGATAATCGTATCCCCTTGGAAGGAAAAAATAATCACCAATGTGAGGAGCAACCCCACCATCGTGTATTTGTCAAAAGCGGGAATTAATCGCTCATTTAAATAATCCTCGCCCTTATGCCGTAACAGATACCGGCGCGTCAGGTAGCTGAATCCCAGAGGCGCGACGATAAACAGAAGAATCGACAGAATCAGCGTTTCTCGGGGGATTGCGATATCGCCGACCTTCAATAAAAAACTCACGATGGGCACATAGGCAAACAATAAAATCAGATCGTTCGATGCCACTTGCACCAAGGTATAGGCGGGATTTCCCCTCGTAAGCTTACTCCAGACAAACACCATCGCCGTACAGGGTGCGGCTCCCAAGAGTACCGCGCCCGCCAAGTATTGGGAGGCGACGGCCGGATCCAAGTTGCGATAGATGCCGAAGAAAAAAAATTTTGCGATAAAATACATGGTAAACGGCTTTACGATCCAATTGGCGATCCAGGTAATCCAAAGCCCTTGGGGATTTTTCCCGATCTCTCGAATACTCCCAAAGTCGATCTTTAACATCATAGGATAGATCATAATCCACAGTAAAATCGCCGTCGGCACCGATACATTATAGAACTCCAGGCGACCCAATGCGGCGGGGATTTCGGGAATAAAGCGTCCGATGGCAACGCCGATTGCCATACAGAGTAAGACCCAGATGGTGAGATGGCGTTCAAAAAATCCGATACCCTTATCCTGCATATTCGGCCCCCGTTTCCACCGCTTCGACGAGATCCTTCACCTTTTTTTCGATCGTCCGCATAGTCTCTATAAAGGCGGCATCGTCCTTGCCCGTCGGATCGTCCAAGTCCCAATCGTACGCGACATAATCGTAATCCAATACGGGACATACGACATTGCACCCCATCGTAATCACGAGATCGACGGCGGGGATTTCTGAAATCGTCTTCGGTCTCTGTTCTTTTTGCATATCGATGCCGTAGACCGAGCGCATCAGGCGAACGGCATCGGGATTGATCGATCCTTTGACCTCGGTACCGGCGGAGTATACCTCCAACCGATCTCCGCCGAATTTTTTGGCCAATGCCTCGGCAATTTGACTTCGACAAGAATTGTGTACGCAGATAAATGCGACTTTTGTTTTCATAGCTACCTCCAATATATATATTTACACATCAATGTTTTTTGATGTATCGGATGAAAAAGCAGCCATCCTTTGGGATGGCTATTCCTCGGATTGCGTCAACTGCATCAGCACCTCTATGGCAGCTTCTCTGCCCGCTTCGGAGATGCGGTAATAGGTCCACCTGCCCTCTTGGCGGCCGACGACGATGCCGGATTCCGTCAAAATCTTCATGTGATACGAAAGACCGGACTGGGTGAGCGGCAAATGCTCCAATAGCACGCAGGAACATTCCTCCCCTGAGCGCAACAAATCCAAAATCGCCAATCTGCGCTCGTCACAGAATGCCTTAAAGATCTTGGCGATCTCCTTGTATTCTTCCACGATATCACCTCATATCAATATATATTGATGTAATGAGTATACGATTTTTACGCCTCTCTGTCAATGTCAAATCTAAATATTTTGATCTATCTTCGTCCGCGGCGTTCTCATTTTTTGTACAAAAAAAGAACATACCGCCTTCGGCATGTTCTTTTTTATGCTCTATTTATTATCTTCCAGCGCTTCTTCCGCTTCCTCCGAAAGTTCGGATTGTTCGATTTTCTCTCCGCTTCCGTAGGGGTCAGCTTTCAGCGAACCGCCGTTAAAGAGGATTTCAAATTCCTTGCCGCTGATGGTTTCCCGATCCAGTAGTGCATCGGATACGCGCAGAAGGGTATCCATATGGGATTTTAAGAGCGAGGAGGCCTTATCGTAGGCTTCGCCGATAATGCGGCGCATTTCCTCGTCGATTTCCGCCGCCACCTCTTCGGAATAATCCTTGGTATGACTGAGATCCCGGCCCAAAAATACCGATTCGGAATCGCTGCCGTAGCTCAACGTGCCAATCTTTTCGCTCATGCCGTATTTGGTCACCATCTCCCGGGCGATGGCCGTAGCGCGCTCTATATCGTTACTCGCCCCGGTGGAGATGTCGTCGAGTACCAAAGCCTCTGCGACCCTTCCGCCCAAGAGGCTCACCAATCGGTGGGTCATCTCGGTCTTGGTGGTGAAGTGCAGAATGTCGTCCTCCGGCAAATAGGCCGTAAAACCGCCCGCTTGTCCCCGGGGAATAATCGTGATCATATGCACGGGGTCGTGTTCCGGTAAAAGGCGCGATACCACCGCGTGCCCCGCTTCGTGTACCGCCGTGAGCTTGCGCTCTTTTTCTTGGATGACGGAACTCTTCTTAGCAGGGCCTGCTATGACTTTGATGCTGGCTTCGTTGATGACGGACATGGGAATCTTTTTATGATTTTCTCGCGCCGCCAATAGCGCGGACTCGTTCATCAGATTTTCCAGATCTGCCGGTGTAAATCCGGGCGTGCGCTTGGCCACGATGCGCATATCCACATCGTCCGCCAACGGCTTTTTGCGGCCGTGGAGCTTTAAAATCTCCTCCCGCGCCCGCACGTCTGGCAATCCCACGTAGATCTGCCGGTCGAAGCGACCGGGGCGCAACAGCGCCGGGTCGAGAATGTCCGCCCGGTTCGTAGCCGCCATCACGATGACCCCTTCATTGGTGCCGAAGCCGTCCATCTCGACGAGGAGCTGGTTTAAGGTCTGCTCGCGCTCGTCGTGCCCGCCACCGAGGCCCGCGCCCCGGCGGCGCCCCACGGCATCGATTTCGTCGATAAAGATAATGCAGGGCGCATTCTTCTTTGCCGTCTCAAAGAGATCCCGCACGCGGCTCGCGCCGACGCCAACATACATTTCTACGAAGTCCGAACCGCTCATAATATAAAAAGGCACCTTGGCTTCGCCCGCCACCGACTTGGAAAGATACGTCTTTCCGGTTCCCGGCGGTCCCACCAAAAGCACGCCCTTGGGGATGCGCGCGCCCATAGTCGTGAACTTTTTGGGATTTTTCAAGAACTCTACGATCTCAGAAAGTTCTTCCTTTTCTTCTTCCAATCCCGCCACATCGTCGAAGGTGATAGTCTTTCCGTCTTTTTCTTCGACGACGCGCGCCCGGCTCTTGCCGAAATTCATCATGCGGCCGCCGGCGCCCTGCTGGGACTTCATAATGCTGAAGAAGATATAGCCCATAAAGAGCATCACCAAAAAGGTCGGCAAAAAGCCGGCGATGGTCGATCCGCCCTCGGAGACCGGCGTGGCGGAGAGGGTGATCTCGCCCGCTTCCACCGGCGCCTTCAGGTGGTTTTCATAAAATGAATCCCAAACCATCGGCGGGATTTGCGCCCGCACGATCGTATCGCCTTTTTTCGAGACCACGGCTTCCGATCCCTTTACATCTATGGACTCGACTTGTTTGTTGTCGATTTCTTCAATTAATTTTGTGTAGCTGATCTCTTCGGACGATTTCTGAGAAGGTTTCATGTAAAAAATGCCGAAGAGCAACATGGCGAGAAGCACCAGATAAAAGGCGACTCCGCTCCATTTTCTATTCAATATAAGAACCCTCCTTTTTGTTCGTTAAAAAACAGTATACCACAAAATGGGGAGTTCTATTACTTTTCGTATTCGGAAGGTTTCAGTGCACCGACATAGGGGAGATTTCGATATTTTTCGGCGTAGTCGATGCCGTAGCCCACGACGAATTTGTCCTCGACTTCATACCCCACATAGTCCACCTGCACGGCGCGCTCCCTGCGGGCGGGCTTGGTAAGAAGGGCCGCGATGGAAACCCGCTTTGCGCCGCGGCTTTCCATCACCTTGCTTAAATAACTCAAAGTGATTCCCGTGTCGATGATGTCCTCAACGATCAACACGCTTCTGCCCTCTACCGTGCACTCCAAATCCTTTAGGATGCGCACTTCTCCCGTAGAAGTGGTGGAGGTGCCGTAGCTGGATACCGCCATAAAATCGATCTCGAGGGGCAAATCGATCGCCTGCATCAAATCCGCCATAAACGCCACCGCGCCCTTTAAGATGCCGATCACCACCAAATCTTCGCCCTGAAAGTCTTCGGTGACCGCTTTGCCGATGCGCGCCACCGCTTCGTCGATCTCTTCTCTCGAGACCAACACTTCGCCTACGCCTTTTTCGATGGACGCCATGCGAGCTTTTTCCATCCTTTTTCCTCCTGTCTATATGCCTTTCTGAGTCCCGGGACCCATACCACTTCTTCTCCTTCGACGACCAGAGGCCAGCGATCTCTCAGGCCTCGGTCGATCTTTGCGTCGATAAAGACGTCTTTTATTTTCTTCATGCCGCCCCGTATGGCGATGCGGTCGCCGGGACGACGGGTGCGAATCCGAATATCTCCGGGATCGCGAATATACACACAGGGCAGATGCCTATCTTCTGTGATAAAAAACCGGTGCCCGTCGAAGGTCGCCGCTCCGTCTTTCAAAGGCACGACTTGTGTCGGCGCTGCATATTGATCCTGCCGTTCAAAGACCAGTGCGTCGTAGGAACTGCGAATGCGCACGCCCGGTAGATCTATACCCTTTCCGCTCTCGGCATCCCTTAGGCCGTAAAGGGAGCGAATATGTTCGTAACCGATATTCTGAAGATCGCCCCGCATTTTCTCGGCCGCCATTCTGAGTACGCGATCGGCGAGGGAGGCCGGCAGATCGAAGACCGCCTTCGAAAGAAACAATCCCTCTCTCTTACACATTGCGAGGCGATGAAACTCTGTATGCGCCGCCGCGCGCAAGTATTCCGCATCGGCCTGTATCATGCGACGAAAGCGCTCCAGGCTCTCGACAAATCCTTCGTTGATCGATTCCGCCGCCGGCAGAATCTCGAGCCGAATCTTGTTTCTCGCATAGATCGGCGCTTCATTGGTGGCATCTGTGACATAAGGGATATTCGCCGCCTCGAGATAGGCGATGATCTCGGCTTTTCTGGTAAAAAGCAGCGGCCGAAAGAGATCCCCTTCCCGCACGCGCATGCCGACCATGCCCTCCGGTCCCGTGCCGCGAATCAGCCGAAAGAGGAGCGTCTCCGCCTGGTCGTCGAGGTGATGGCCCAGGGCAATCATGCCGCCCGGGCGCTTGTGCCGGCGCAAAAAATCGTAGCGCAATACGCGCCCCGCTTCTTCGATCCCCAAATGCGCCGCTCGGGCGTAGGCCGAAACATCCGCGCGTTCGACATAGAGGGGGATCTGCCACCGATCGCACAGATCGCGCACGAAAGAGAGGTCCTCCTCCGCCTCCTCTCGGAGTCCGTGATGCAGATGTGCCGCCTCCAGCAAAAAAGGACAGCCGCTCCGATACGCCCGCAGGCGATCGAGCAGATATACCGAATCCGGCCCGCCGGAGAGGGCGACGAGGACCGCATCCTCCGGCCCGATATATTTCGCAAAAATCTCGTCCATTTTCGCCCCCGTTCAAAAAAATAACGCCGCAGCGCGGCGCCTTTTTATCTTCTCTTCGTCTTGCCCTGTCGTACATTTCTGCGTTGTTTTGCGCTTTCGATCTTTTCGTTGCTGACCTTCATAAACTTGTTCAGCATATCGTCGAAGCTGGTGGCATCGGATTTATGCACTTCGCGACTTAAGGTAACCGCCTGGGGAAGCGGTCTTTTGTTGGCCGACTTCGGTTGTGCCTGTTTGATGCTCAAGGCGATCTTTCCGTCCGACTCGATGTTCAAAACCTTGACTTTGACCTTCATGCCCTTGGAAAGGTGATCGGATACCTCCTTGACGTACTCGTCGGAAATCTCCGAGATATGTACCAATCCGCTATGCGCGTCGTCGAGCTGAACGAATGCACCGAACTTTACGATGCCGGTGACCACGCCGTCTAAAATGCTGCCTACTTCCACTGCCATATGTTATTTTCTGTCCTCCTCAATATTCTTGTCGCGAGAGTTGTCGCGATCCCGATCCTTGTCGATATAGATCACTTCTCTCGGCTTGACCATGCCCAGATCTTCCCGGGCCACTTTTTCTGCGAATTCCGCGGTGTCGCTGTTTCGAATTTCCGTACCGGTCTGCTTGATGTCCTTCGACAATGTCTGAATGCGTTTTCTGTTTTCTTCCAAAAGCGCCTCTCGGGATCGCGCCTCCCTATACGTATTCAAGGAGATGGCCGCACAGAGGAAGACGACCACCGCAAAGGTTATATATGCCGTTTTTCTCGGTATCGTGTTTCTCTTCCCGTGCTTTTTCATCTAACCACCTCGACATGTATAGTATCGCACGTTTTCACAATATTTTCAATCGTCCGCCATCAATTCGTAGAGCGCTTCCGCTCCTTTTTTCTGCACATTGTCTCGAATATCCAGTACGCGCAACTTTTGGCCGCGATTGCCGAATTGTACTTCTATAATATCGCCTACGGCCACTTCGTCGCCCGCTTTGGCGGTCTTGCCGTTGATCTTGACCCGACCGCCGTCGCAGGCCTCTTTGGCCACCGTACGGCGTTTAATAATCCTGGCATTTTTTAAAAATTTATCGATACGCATAATTTCACCTGCAAAAAAAGGGCTCATAGGAGCCCTGTTCTTATTTATTGACGGATTCTTTCAGCGCTTTTCCGGCGCGGAATACGGGAGCCTGGGAAGCGGGAATCTTAATAACTTCTTCAGGATTTCTGGGGTTTCTGCCTTCCCGTGCCTTGCGGTCGCGCACTTCAAAGGTACCGAAGCCGACCAATTGCACCTTTTCTCTCTTGGAGAGGGCTTCTTCGATGGTGCTCAAGAAGCCGTTCAATGCGTTTTCCGCGTCTTTTTTGGATAAGTTGCTCTTTTCAGCGATGCTGGAAATAAGTTCAGATTTGTTCATTGTTTCCTCCTAAAGATTGTTCTTCCCTTCGCCTTCTCTTGCGGCGACGCGCTCCGTGAGCTTCGATAGGACCTCGGCCAAAGCCGATTCCGCGTCGATCCCCTTCTCTTCTGCGGCGATTACCGTACGTAGAAGAGACAGGCCGAGCTCGGTGCTTTCGTCGTCCACATCCGTTTGGTCGATACATTCGGCGAGAAAATCGGTATCCTTCATGCGTCTTGCGATCTTTTGCCCTCGCATCAGCGCCGGCAAGCCGACGAGATGGCGAAGCTGTTGCGACAGTAGATAGTTACCCGTTTCTTCGGCTTTTTTATCTTCCCAATCGCATTTTTCCCCACCGAATACATGGGGGTGTCTATCCACGAGCTTCTCTACGACGCGCTGTATGCTGTCGCTTAGGGTAAAGTCCCCTTCGCTCGCCGCGAGTTCCGCGTGGAAGACCACTTGAAATAAGACATCTCCCAGTTCTTCCTCCAAAGCCGCGTAATCGTCGCATTCGACAGCATAGGCAGCTTCGTAGGCCTCTTCCAGAAGATTGGCTTTCATCGTTTTATGGGTTTGCTTGCGGTCCCACGGACAGCCCTCGGGCCCCCGGAGCGTGCGCACCAATTCGATCAGATCTCTCAGCGCATTCACGCGGTCCGTGCAGGGCACGTATAGGCTCGTCTCATGGCCGTAATCGTCGTAACGATCCAGCGTATATACCGGTCTTCGTTCGACGAATTCCTTCTTCGGATTCCCCGCGTGGGACAAGACGTATACCTCGTGGGTGTCCCCGTACAAATTTGCCAGGGCTAACTTTACCTCCGAGACAATGCGCCGATTGTAGACCTGGGTGAGAATCGTGTCCGTGTGCACGTCCAGGTCCAAATCCGAAAAGTCGTCTCCGTCGACGACCTTCAAACCCTTTACCGGGTCCCGGCCTACCAGGCGCAAGACGGGCTCGAGAAAACTCAAGCCGTCCACGATCTCGATTTCGGGATCCGCCGCCAATAGATAGGTGACAGTCTTTTCCGCGATCATCGGATGGCCGGGAACAAAATAGCTAATCCTACGAGTCTTCGATTTCTCCAACAGATCGTCCGCGATGGCGCGGTAGATCGCGTCGAAATCGTCCATAGTCTCGTATAAGTAGTCATAGCTCGTATAAGGTATGGAGCGAGCGCGAAAATACGACACGGTATCGTGACGATCCGTTCTCAGAAACTTTTCGGAATCGTCCGAAATCGCTTCGATCGCTTTGGCCGTCAAATCCGATCCGTCGGAGGGACCGAGGCCGACAATTCGTATATTTCCCATTCCGTCCTCCTTTTACCTAATGTATTGTACTATCCTCGATAGTCTTTGTCTAGTAAAATCGGACATTTCCGCCCGTTTTCAGCCGTTTGTGCGGTATCTTATGTCTCGCTCTTTTCGTCTCGACAAAGAAAAAAGCGCACCGGGCGCTTTCTTCATTATTCTTGTTCGTCCTTTGCATCGGCGGTCGTATCGGCGGCCTTTTTGTCGCTCTGTTCCGCTTTGGCATCGGTTGTTTTTGTGTCGGATTTCTTCGTATCGGCGGCATCCGTCTGTTTGTTCTCCGCCGTGTTTTTCGTATCGGCTTTTTTGTCGCCGTCCGCTTTTGTGTCGGCATTCGCCTTCTTGGGCGCCTCTACGGAAATTTCTTCAGAGGTGTCGACGATGCGCTTTACCTTGGCCTTTTTTTCGAGATCTTGCATATAGTTTTGGAATTTCGTCTGTACCAAATCGCTCTTTACCGCATCCTTTACGCTCTTGAAATCGTCGTTGATCTTGTCGAGCTTGATGATGTGGTAACCGTATTGGGTCTTTACGGGATCGCTGATTTCGCCGGGCTTCATAGAAAATACCTTCTCGTCGAATTCCTTGACCATCTGCCCCTTGGAAAAGGTGCCGAGGCTTCCGCCTTTTTCCGCGGAACCGGGATCCTTGCTCTTTTCCTTGGCGATGGCCGCAAAGTCGCCGCCTTCGTCCAATTGCTTTTTAATGGCCTCTGCTTCTTCCTTCTTTTCAACCAGGATATGGCTCGCCTCTACGGTGTTGAACTTATCCTTGTTCTGATCGTAGTGCTTTTGGATCTCTTCGTCGGTGGGCTCGAGATCCTTCATCTTCTTTTCGGTGTATTTTTGCATCAGGAGATTTCTTTGTGTGTATTCCTTCAGCGTATCCATCGTCAGATTCTGTTCTTCCAGCGCCGCATCGAGGGCTTCTTTTCCGCCGTACATTTCGGCCATTTGCGAGATGTTTTGGTCCACTTCTTCGTCGGTGACCTCGATCTTTTCCTTGGCGGCTTCCTGCTTCAAGATTTCCATTTGGATCAGGCCCTTCAGGGTGTTTTCACGCAGGACTTCGCCCATTTTTTTGCCCGACCCATCGAGGCCCTCTTGGGTTAAGAAGTCGTCGCCGTATTGCGCCATGGCCTGTTCGGCGGCGAGCTTATATTCCTGTACGTATTCCTCTTTGGCAATCTCCTTGCCGTTGACCGTGGCGGCGAGATTCGGATCCTTGCTGCTGCAGCCGGTAAGCGCCAGGGCAAAGGCCGTAGAGAGGACGGCGATCTTTACGAATTTGTTTTTTATTTTCATAGTTTTCCTTTCTTTTGACTCTCGGTTTTTTTCCATTATAACAATTCCTCAGTCCTTGCGTGTGTGGGAATTGTGTAATTTCAGCATATCCAAAACCCGCTCCAGCTCCGCCAACGCATCCTCCGCCGGCGTAAGGGCAATGGAAGCCGGGTCGGAAAGGGAAAACACGAGCCGTTTTCCGAAGACGCTGGTGAGTTCGTTGAGCAGAGAAAGGGGCAGTTCATAGCCCGGCACGAATTGGAAGATATATTCGTCTTTTTTCTGCGTCACCGACTCGACTTTCAGCCGCGCCGCCTTGTGGCGGATCTTCGAGAGGAGGATCAGCTGCAATACCGGCTTCGGCGGATCGGAAAAGCGGTCGATGAGTTCGTCGATCACATCCGCCTCTTCCTCCTCGTCGGTGACCATGGCGATCTTTCGATACATCTCCATGCGCTGCGCCTCGTCGCGAATATAGTGCTTGGGGATATAGGCGTCGATCAGGACATCGAGAGTGGTCTCGGTCTCTTCGGCGTCTTCTTTTCCCTTGGCCTTGTCCACCGCCTGCCTGAGAAATTTGATATACAAATCGTAGCCGATGGCGTTCATATGCCCGTGCTGGCTCTCGCCCAAAATATTGCCCGAACCGCGAATCTCCAAATCCCGCATGGCAATCTTATAGCCGCTGCCGAATTCGGTAAATTCCCGTATGGCGCCCAGGCGCTTTTCGGCGATTTCAGAGATGCTCGCGTCCCTACGATAGGTGAAATAGGCGTAGGCGATGCGGCTGCTGCGGCCGATGCGGCCCCGCAGCTGATAGAGCTGCGAAAGGCCCAGTCGGTTCGCCTCCCACACGATCATGGTATTGGCATTGGCGACGTCCATTCCCGTTTCGATAATGGTGGAGCACAAGAGGACGTCGACCTCCCGTTCCACAAAGCGGAGCATAGTATCTTCCAGCTCCCGCTCGCTCATCTGGCCGTTCGCCATGGCAAAGGTCGCCTCGGGCACCAGGTCCATCAAATCGGCGAGCATCTTTTCCATCGACTGTACCCGATTGTAGACGAAATAGACCTGCCCGCCCCGCTCGATCTCCTTGAGGATCGCTTCGCGAATCATAATGTCGTTGTATTCCACCACATAGGTCTGCACCGGAAAGCGCTCCTCCGGCGGCTCGTCGATCACCGACATATCGCGGATGCCCGCCATAGACATCTGAAGCGTTCTGGGTATCGGCGTCGCGGTGAGCGTCAAGGTATCCACATTTTCCTTTAAGAGCTTCAATTTTTCCTTGTGGCGTACGCCAAAGCGCTGCTCCTCGTCGATAATTAAGAGCCCGAGATTCTTAAATACCACGTCTTTCGAAAGGATACGGTGGGTGCCGACGACGATGTCCTTCGAGCCGATCCGCAACCCCTCGAGATCGCGCGCCTGCTCTTTTTTGCTCCGAAAGCGCGAAAGCAGGGCGATGTCGACGGGGAAATCCGAAAACCGCTCGCGCATGGTGTTGTAGTGCTGCTGGGCGAGGATGGTGGTGGGCACCAAAAATGCCACCTGCTTTCCGTCCATAATCGCCTTAAAGGCCGCTCGCAGCGCCACCTCGGTCTTTCCGTATCCCACGTCGGCACAGAGCAGGCGGTCCATGGGCGTCTCTTCTTCCATATCCTCTTTGATCTGCGCGATGGCGCTCAGCTGCCCGTCAGTCTCCTCGTAGCGAAAGGCGTCTTCGAACTCCTTTTGCCAGGGCGTATCTTCTCGAAAGGCGTGTCCCTTTACGTTTTCGCGCTTGGCATAGAGGCGGATCAGATCCTCCGCCATCTCCTCTACGCTGCGCTTCGCCTTTGCCTTGGTGCGCTTCCAGGTCTGGGTGTTGAGGCGGTTTATCTTGGGCGGCGCATCGTCGCTCGCGATATAGGGGTGCACCAAAGACATCTGATCCATGGGCAAAAACAACTTGTCGCCGCCGGAGTACTGCAGCGAAATATAATCGCGGCTTACGCCCTGAACCTCCAAATTGGTCGTGCCCAAAAAGCGGCCGATTCCGTGCATCTCGTGGACCACATAATCCCCCACCTGAAAGGTGCCCGGGTCAAAGGCGCGGCGCTTCTTTTTTTTGCGCTTTCGCTTTTGAAAGTCGCCGAAGATCTCGGTGGAATTCAATAAGACGAAGCGCTGCTCTTCGAATTCGAAGCCCCCGTGCACATGTCCCACGTCGAGTTGAATGATTCCCGCCGTAAATTCGTCTTTTTTTCGGGTAACGGGAAAGTCCATCTCTTCGAGGGTTTCTCGGAGCCGCTCCGTCTTTTCCTCGGTGCCGCCCAAGAGCACCACCGTGTAGTTTCTGTCGAGATACCGGCGAATCTCTTCGCGAAAATAGCGAAGCCTGCCGCCGAAACTGGTGACGGTCTTTACGCGAAAATTCGCAATCCGCTTTAAGGGGTACTCAGGAAAACTCCGCACGATATTGCTGAATACCACCGTATCATAGGACCGCAAATGTTCTTTTACATCGGCGTAGTCCAGTTGAATGTGTAAATGCGTCTCCAAAAGCTCCCCGGCATCGGCGAGGTCCGTCATGGTCTCTACCAGTGCCTGCGCCTGCTTTTCGGAAATCTCGTCCATCCGCCGGGGCTCGTCGATCATCACCACCGGCGGGGCAAAAAAGTATTCGCTGATGCTCGCGCGCTTTTCTTCGGGAATATAGGGCAGCAAGAGGTCCGTATTAAAGATCGTCTCGCCGCTGCGAAGTTTTTCGATATAGGGCAAATATTTTTCCCGCGCCCGGTCGTAACTCACCCGCGTGAGTTTTTTGGCACTGGCAAGATCCCGCTCCATGGCATCGGCGATCTCTTCCGACAGCGCCGCATCGGGCAGAATGTCGCGGACGGGAAAGATCTCCGCTCGCTCCAGATTCTCGATGGAACGCTGGGTATTAGGGTCGAACCGGCGGATCGAGTCCGCCTCCACGTCGAAGAGCTCGATTCGGTACGGATAGGGCTCGGGCCCGTAGATGTCAACGATGCCGCCGCGCACCGAAAACTGCCCCATGCCTTCGACAAAATCGACCCGCGTATAGCCCGCGCGCAAGAGCTTTTCGGACAAGGCGTCGATCTCAACGACATCGCCCCTCTCCACGGTAAAAATTCCCGCCCGCATGGTTTCGGGCGAAAGAAAAATCCCCGCCATCGCCTCTAAAGTGGTCACCACGATTTTCGCCCGCCCGGTTACCATGCCGTGCAGGGCGCGGAGCCGTTCGATCAATAAATCGTTACTGCCGGCGTCCCGATGAAAGAAAAACAACTCCCGGGCCGAGAGATTATACACGCCGCCCTCGGCGTAATAGCTCAAGTCTTCGGCGAGCTTTTTGGCCCGCACCGGGTCGTGGGTTACGATTAAAACCGGGCGGTCCAAAGCGGCGCGCACGGTCTCGGCGCATAGGGGGATCACCTGCCCCGGCAACCCAAAGGCGCCCACGGGTGTCTCCCCTTCTTTGAGGCCGCCGAGGATTTCTTGAAAGGCGTGGTCCTGATTGAGTAATGCTTTATAAAGATCGGACATATTTCCTCCTAAAAAGCAGCCCAAAATCTTGGGCTGCTTTTTATTTTCCGTTCCACATATTCATGGCGCTGTCGACGCCGTCAATCGTCCAGGCGATGGCCGCGCGCTTTGCCTTTTCCACCGTCTCCTCCATCACCGGAATCTCGTCTTTGGAAAAACCGGAGAGGACGAAGTCGGCGAGATCCATATGGGGATTCTTTTTGCCGACGGCGATCTTGAGCCGGGGGAACTGATCGGATCGTATTTGATAGATAATCGATTTTAACCCGTTGTGGGTGCCGGCACTGCCGGACTTTCGGATGCGGATGGTGCCAAATTCGATGTCGATGTCGTCGACCAGTACCAGCACCTCCTCCGGCGGGATCTTAAAATAGTGCATACATTCCCTGACGGATTGTCCGCTTTCGTTCATATAGGTGCTCGGCTTGAGCAGGCGCACTTTTTTGCCCTGTATGCGCCCCTCGCCGTAGAGCCCCTTAAAGCGTATGGAATTGACGGAGATATTCAGATGGTCTGCAATGGCGTCCAATGCCATAAAACCGACATTGTGGCGGGTGTGTCGGTAGCGATCTCCGGGATTTCCCAAACCGACGATCAGCATTATTCTTCGTCAAAAATCTTGCTGATGGAATTGTCGGTGTTAATCCGCTGAATGGCGCTCGCGAGGATCGGCGCCACGCTGACGATGTCGATCTTTTCGGATCGCTTTTCTTCCGGCAGGTGGATGGTGTCGGTGATCACGAATTTTTCCATCACGGAGTTGTTGATGCGGTCGATGGCGGGGCCGGAGAGCACGCCGTGGCTCGCACAGCCGTAGATTTTCTTCGCGCCGTATTTCTTCAGCGCTTCCGCCGCCTTGCACATGGTGCCGGCGGTATCGGCGATGTCGTCGACCAGGATGCAGTCCTTGCCTTCGATAGAACCGATGACGTTCATAACTTCGCTCTCATTCGCCTTGGGTCTGCGCTTTTCGATGATGGCAATGGGGGCGCTGCCCAATTTTTCGGCGAAGTTTCGGGTGCGGGTCACGCCGCCCAGGTCGGGGCTTACGGCGACGACATTGGATACGTCGATATTTTCGTTAAAGTAATCCGCTAAGTAGGGAATGGCCGTCAAGTGGTCCACGGGAATGTCGAAGTAACCCTGAATCTGTCCGGCGTGCAGGTCCATACAGACCACGCGGTTGGCGCCGCTGGTGGCGATCAGATTGGCGACGAGCTTCGCCGTAATGGGTTCGCGGGCGCGCACCTTTCGGTCTTGGCGGGCGTAGCCGTAATAGGGCACCACGGCATTGATCCGGCCGGCGCTGGCGCGCTTTAGTGCGTCGATCAGGATCAAAAGTTCCATCAAGTGGTCGTTTACCGACGCCGAGGTGGGCTGAATGACGAATACGTCCTTGCCGCGTACGGATTCTTTAATGTCGATGGAAATTTCTCCGTCGCTGAATTGGTTGACATTGCAGTCGCCCAAGGGAATCTTGAGGAGCTTGCAGATTTTGTCCACCAATTCCGGATTGGAGTTTCCGGAAAAAATTACGATATCTCCGTGATTGTGCATATTATTTATCCTTTCTTTCGGCCCAGCCGGGAATGTTTCTCTGTCTGTCTCGGGCAACCGCCAGGGCGTTGTCCGCCACTTCTTCCGTAATCGTACTGCCCGCTGCGACATAGGCGCCCTTGCCGACTTCTACCGGCGCCACCAAATTCGAGTTCGAGCCGATAAAGGCATGGTCGCCCACGACGGTCTTGAATTTTTCCTTGCCGTTGTAGTTGGCGAAGATCACCCCGCAGCCGATGTTGACCCCTTCTCCCACTTCGCCGTCGCCGATATAGGCGAGGTGGCCCGCTTTGGTGCCGACGCCGATGTGGGATTTTTTGACCTCGACAAAATTGCCGATGTGCACGTCTTCTTCCAATACGCTATTCGGACGCAGATGGGCAAAAGGCCCGATGGTCACGCGCGCCGCAACTTGGGAGGATTCGATGACGGAATTGTCGATCACCACCTCGTCTCCGATCACGCTGTCCGATACGCGCGAGGCGCCGCGAATTCTGACGCCCTCGCCGATCTTCGTCTTGCCTTCCAAATGGACGCCGGGATCCAAAATGGTATCCGGGGCGATCTCCACGTCGAAGTCCACCATGGTGGATTCCGGATGGAGGAAGGTAACGCCGTTTTTCATATGGTGCTCGTTGATGCGCCGACGCAGAATATTTTCACATTGCGCCAGCTGTACGCGGGAGTTGATCCCCAGCATTTCCTCTTCACAACCGATGGTAAATCCGCCGATGTTCTTGCCCTGTTCGCGGAGCAGGCGAATGACATCGGTCAGATACAGTTCCTGTTGGCTGTTGTCGCTGGTCAGCGCCCCCAAGTTGTCCTTGAGCGCACTGCCCTTAAAGGCGAAGATCCCGGTGTTGACTTCGGTGATCGCCTTTTCCTTGTCGCTTGCGTCCTTTTCCTCTACGATGCCCAGGATATTGGAGTCCTGGCCGCGGATAATTCGGCCGTAGCCGAAGGGTTTTTTGACGATGGCGGTAAGCACGCAGGCGTCGAAGCCGTGATAGTCCACATACTTCATAAAACGCGCGATGGTCTCCTGCTTAAACAGGGGGGTATCCCCCGTGAGGATATAGACCGTATCGTCCTCGTCGAATTCGTCGATGGCGCATTTTACGGCATAGCCCGTGCCGTAAGGGATGCCTTCTCCCACCTTTTGTTCTATAAATTTCAGTGGCTTGTCCTGAAAATAGGAAATCACTTCTTCTTTTTTGTGGCCGACGATGACAACGTTTTTGTCCATCGCATTCGAAATGCAGTTGTCGACCACATAACTCAAAATGGCCTTGCCCGCCACTTTGTGCAGCACTTTGGGCACTTGCGACTTCATGCGCGTGCCTTCCCCCGCTGCTAATATAATTGATACATTCACGCTTCCACCTCATTCGTATGTTTCTCACCCTATTATAACGAACCTTCCCGTTTCCCTCAACAACGGAAGGGCACAAAAAGGACCCGCCGCAAATGCAGCGGGTCCTTCTTTTCATTCAATACAGCTATCGCCAATCCACATCGTCCAAAATGCCCCGAAGCGCGGCGATCAAAATCCCGTAGTTGGTGACCGGTACGCCTGCGCGTACGGCGGCCTCGATCCGCGCCTGCACCACGGGCCGCTGAAACATACAGCTGCCGCACATGACGATCAGATCATAGGACGCCACGTCTTCGGGAAAATCGATGCCGCGGGAAAAATCGATGCAAAGCCTCTCGCCGATCTTTTTTCGAAGAAGCCGCGGAATCTTCACCCGTCCGATGTCCTCTTCCTTGGGCGCGTGGGTGCAGGCTTCGGAGATCAAAATGCGGCTCGATTCGGTAAGGGAATCGAGCGTCCGCGCCCCCACCACCATGCGCTCTATATCGCCCTTTGCCCGGGCGAAGAGGATCGAAAAGGAGGTGATCTTCGTGCCTTCGGGCTTTTTCGCGAACACCTCGGCGAAAACCTGGGAGTCGGTGACAATCCAATCCGGGGGATCCGCCATGCGTTCTATCGCCGCCTCCATAGTTTCAGGGGTGGCGACGGTGGCGGTGAGCTGTGTGTCGAGGATCTCTCGCAGGGTCTGTACCTGCGGCAAGATCAGCCGCCCTCGGGGCGCGGATTCGTCCTGGGGCATAATCAGGAGCAGATGATCGCCGGGCGATGCAATGCCCTCCAAAAGGCGCGGTGCGCGCTCCTTTTCTTTGAAGAGATTTCGAATGCGCTGAAGAATCGTATCGCGCGCTTCGAACGGCCAACTGAGGGCCAGCACGGGGATCTTCTTTTCCAAAAGCGCCGCGCGGATCTCCGGGGCGCCCTCTCCCAAAACAATGGCGGCATCGATCTCGTCGAGCACCTTGACGGTGCGCCGCATGCGCTCATTTCCCAGCGCGGTCGCATCGGAAAAGCCCGCCGTATCGATCAGCGTCACCGGCCCCAAACCGTCGATCTCCATATTCTTATACACCGGATCGGTGGTCGTCCCGGGCAGATCCGATACCATAGAGGTCTTTTGTCCCGTCAGCAGATTCATCAGCGTGCTTTTGCCGCTGTTGGTCGCTCCGAAAATCCCGATATGCAGGCGCAGTCCCTTTTGTGTCTCCATATCAGAACCGAAAATCCCTTTCGCCGGCGCGGATCTTGGCGACATTTTCTCGCGCCTTTTCTCGCAGATCCGCGCGCTCCACGTCGTCTAAAAACTCTTCGATGCGCCGCTCGCCCAGCGCACGGGTCGATGCCGTCGCATAATCCGACAGGTACTCCTCCAGCGTCATAATCGCATTGGGCTGGCAGAATTGCGCGATCTGAAAGTTCTTTACCTCTTCCATAAAGGTCTCGCCGGTGCGCCCCGCGCGGTAGCAGGCGGTACAAAAGCTCGGCAAATACCCTAGCTCCAATAGCCATGCGATCACCTCGTCCAGAGGCCGGGCATCGTCGGTGTCAAACTGGGCGGAGTTTTCTTCTTCGCGCCCCTCGTCGTAACCTCCGACGGAGGTCTTGGAGCCGCCGCTGATCTGCGATACCCCGAGTTCCAGGGCCTTTTTGCGCATCTCCATGCTCTCGCGGGTGGAGATAATCATCCCCGTATAGGGAACTGCCACGCGGATCAAGGCGATAATGTCCTCGAAAATGGCATCGGGCACGCCGTTTTCAAAGGCATCGGGGTCGATGTCGTCCGCCGGGCGGATTCGAGGCACCGAAATCGTATGGGGCCCGACGCCCTTATAGGCTTCCAAGTGCTCCGCGTGCATCAACTGGCCGATAAAGTCGTATTTGTAGCTGTTGAGGCCGTACAATACCCCCAAACCCACATCGTCGATGCCGCCGTCCATGGCGCGGTCCATCGCTTCGGTGTGGTAGGCCCAATTCGCCTTCGGTCCCTTCGGGTGGAGCTTTTCATAATTTTCTTTGTGGTAGGTTTCCTGAAACAGAATATAGGTGCCGATTTCGGCTTCTTTGAGTTTTCGATAATTTTCGACCGTGGTCGCCGCGATATTGACATTCACCCGGCGAATGGCGCCGTTTTTGTGCTTGATCCCGTAGATCGTGCGGATGCTCTCCAACACGTATTCGATGGGATTGTTCACCGGGTCCTCGCCCAATTCCAGTGCGAGGCGCTTATGTCCCATATCCTGGAGCGCTACGACCTCTCGTTCGATCTCCTCTTGCGAAAGCTTTACCCGGTCGATATGTGCGTTTTCCTTGTGGTACGGGCAGTATACGCAGCCGTTTACGCAATAGTTGGATAAGTACAGCGGCGCAAAGAGCACAATTCGGTTGCCATAGTATTTCTTTTTAATCGCCCGGGCGAGTTCCCGAAACGATTCCCGCACATCGGGAAGTTCCGAGACTAAAAGTACCGCCGCCTCGCGGTGGTCCAACCCTTCCATCTTCTTGCCCTTCTCCAGGATTTCTTCCTGAAGCGCCCGGTCCTTTGCGTGGGCCTCGGCATAGGCTAAGGTATCGAGTATCTCTTCGTGATTGATAAAGTCTTCCGCCTTCGGCGACATCTTGTTATACATTCTCATCCCTCCACTTTATAATCTCCCCGGCCCATATCGATCGTATAGCCCAGGGCTGCGATTTGATCCTTCAATGTTTCCAAATTCTCCGCCGCTTCTAATGCAAAGGACGCCTTATTGTCGTAGATCGCATAGCGCCTGCGGTTTTCCCGCGGACTCAGATTCGGCATAAAAACATTCGCGCCCGCCCGGATGCCCCGATTGCGCCCGTCTTTTGCCAAGGTCTGCATCGCCGTCGTAGACGGGATATTTGCCTTGGGAAAGAGCATCCGCAAAATCGCGATACAATACGCCGCGAGATCCACGCTGCCGCAGGAAAAGTCCCTAAACGGCGTGGCGTGGTGGCGGACATAGGGACCGATCCCCATCATGGCGGGCTCGAGTTCTTGTAAGAACATAAAGTCCTCGATCAGATTCTCGATCCTCTGATAGGGGCTTCCCACCATAAATCCGCTCCCCACTTGGTATCCTAATGCCTTGAGATCCCACAGGCATCGCTTTCTCTTCTCCGGATCCATCTCCGACGGATGCAATTTGCCGTAGTGATCGGCATCGGCGGTCTCGTGGCGGAGCAAAAAACGGTCCGCCCCTGCCCGCTTCAGCCGCGCATAGGATTCGCGGCTCCGCTCGCCCACCGACAAAGTGACGGCGGCGTCGGGACAGATCGCCTTGATCCGTGCAATGCGATCGGCAAGAATCTCGTCGGTAAAATAGGGATCCTCGCCCCCTTGGAGCACAAAGGTGCGAAAGCCCATCGCCGCGCCGGCACGGACCGCATCTTCCATCGCCCCGACATCGAGGCGAAATCGCTCCAAACCGGCATTGTCCCTGCGGATGCCGCAGTAGAAACAATTGTTTTTACAATAATTGGTAAATTCGATCAAACCTCGCACGTAGATTTTTCCGTGGAAGTGCTTCCGACTGATTGCCTCCGCCTTCTGAAACACCCGTTTCTCCAGCTGTTCGCGGTTCTCTAAGAGATAGCGCAGCTCCCGTCGGTCGAAGCCCGCGCCGCTTCCCGCTTTTTCTAAAATTCCTTCGATCATCGCACACCTGCCAACGTCGTCTTTACGGTGACATCGCCGAGCATCCCGAGCTTCCCGGAAAGCGCATTGATCTTGTCCTGCTCCCCGTCGACCACGACGCTGATCAAAGACAGCGCCCGCTTGGGATAGGGGATGCCGAGCCTGCCCACGATAATGTGGCGGTACTCGTGCAAGAGCCCGTTAATGCGCTCCACACAGTCCGAGGAACCGGATTCGACGATAATGGCGATGATGCCCAACTTTTCATCCATATTCCTAAACCTCCTCCCTCGGCTTCAAGGACGAACCTCGAAAACAAAGGTACATTGATAGTTCGCTAACTAATCTGATTTTAACACAGATTTTATCTTCCCACTTACATATAAGAAAGAAATACAGAATTTCTCGCCCGGCGATGGCATAGAAAGGGCTGTTTTCGTATGCAGGCATCAAAAAAGAGCCCTCTCGGGCTCTCTCGTTCTCAATCGATCAAAATACCATCTTGTTGACGCCGCTCTTTTCGTCAAACACGCGCTCCACGGTGCCGCCGACGGTGTGGATAAAGAGTTCCGCGGTGACGGAGATAACGCCCTCGTGGAAGTGGCCGCCGAAAACATTGCCCTCTACATCTCCCAGATTGATATGGCTGTGGAGATAGGCCTCGCCGTCTTTTCTCGTCAAATTGCCCATAAACATGGTGATTTCCATGGGCTTTTTCAGATGCATTTCGGTATATTCTTTGGCGTTTAGGTCCATGATGCCGAACTTTACGTCGTCTGTGGCGCCGAGGCCCACGACCGATGCCGCCTGAATGTTTTCTTTCTCTGCCAATACCAAGAGGCTCTCTGCGATTTTATCGCCCGGATCCAGGCGCAGGACGATATCGTCTCCATACACTTTGTATTCCATGGTGTCTCCTTTACATATTTGCGTCGATGCTTTGATAAATATCCACCAGCCGTTTTCCGATGCTCTCGAAAGAACGGGACTGGGCAACTTTATACCCGTTTTCTCGCAAATCCTGCATCTCACCGGACAAAATCTTTTTTGCCTTCTCGGCGAATTCGTCGTGGGAGCGCGCCATATGTACGTCGCGGCCCTGGGTGAGCCAGCCTTTGTAGACGGGGATGTTTCTGAGGAGCACGGGGATTTTCGAAGCCAATGCCTCGAGGACGACGATGCCTTCGGTCTCTTCGTAAGAAGGGAATAAGAACAGATCCGCGCCGAAGTACGCATCGCGCAGCGCCTCGCGGGATACGTAGCCCGGAAAGCGAAGGTTCGAGGGCGCCTGTTCGATGGCACGGGCGACCTTGGCGGGGATCAGGCTCGGGCTGGTCTTTCCGAACCAGATAAAGCGGTATTCGGGCATGGACTTTGCTAATTCGATAAAATCCAAAATCCCCTTTCGCTCGATCCACAGGCCCACCGACATAATAACCTTATCCTCGGGCCCATAGCCGTAGAGTTTTCGGAACCGGTTGCGCTCATCGCCCTTGGCGGTATAAAAATCGAGATCGATGCCGTTGCTGAGTACGTAAATATCCTTATCGACCCCGTCTTCTTCTAAGAGCCGCTTGGAGTAGGCGGAAGGGGTGACGACCACATCTCCCTGTTCGTATAAGTACCGGATCCATTTGCCGAAATAGGGGGCGATTTGATTGGATCCCTTAAAGGAATTGCGGAAATCTTCTTCGGTGGAATGGGCGTGGAGGACCACTTTCTTTCCGGCTTTTCTCGCCCGATGTGCCATAAAGGGCGTACCGGGAAAAATCGTGTTGATATGCACCACGTCCGCGTCCTTGTAATTGTCTACCACCCGAGCGCCCGCCAGGGTAAGGCACCACTTTTGGTGAATACCCGCCCGGCCGATGCCGCTGGTTGCGATCCACTTTTGAAACTGCGAGTAAATATAGACTTTCATAGTATGATCTTTCCCGCCACCTTTGTTGCCACATTGATGAGATAAACCATGCCCATGGTGTAGGACCAGATGGCAAAGGGTTTACCCAACAGAATTATCGTCGTAAACCGTTCGAAGCGAATGCGACTTAAGCCCGCCACATAGCAGAGGATGTCGTCGGGCGCAAACGGAAAGAAGATGAGAAAGGCGAGGACCTTCTCGAATCGCGAGGTATCGTCGAGATAGTGCAAATACTTTTCGAAGGTCTTTCCCCCCGCCATCTGTCTGGCGAACGCCGAACCGTAGCGCCGGGAGAGGTAAAACGCCGCGATGGAGCCTAGGCAGATGCCGATGTAATTGTATAAGAATCCCTTTAGCGAGCCGAAGAAGACCACGCCGAAGACGCAGCCCACCGCCCCGGGCAGGATGGGGATGACGACCTGTATCGCCTGAATCGCGATAAAGACCAATGGGGCGAATGCACCCGATGCCTCGAGCGCCGCGCGGATCTTGTTTTCGTCGGTCAAAAGGCCCGCTCTCCACATCCACAACAAAAACAGACCCGTCGCCACCCAGCTCGCTATATTGATCGATTTTTTTACATGGGGATTTCGAATCCAATTCTTTATCATGAAAACCTCGTTTCGACGCCACGATCCTATGTTCCCTTCTATTTTACCTGAAATACCGCTCCCGTCGTGTACAATCCGGGTAAAATTCCAAACATGGCGGCGTCATAATCTCTAAGATTCGGCAAAACGAAGCGATTCTCTTTTTCCCGCCTATTGCAAGGCCGTCGTGATCGGCCGATGCCACCGGGTATCGCGCTGTTTTCGGCTTTCAAGGGCCAATCTTCTTGCATATGCTTTCTATCTGCGATAGTATGAAAAATATCTATGAAAGGAAGTGTATCTTATGTCCCAACATACCATCGGCGTACTGAGCGGCCTCGGCCCGCTGGTGACCGCGCAGTTTCAGACGATCGTCCTCTCGCTTACCGATGCCCACTGCGACCAGGACTATCCCGATATGGTGATTACCTCTACCGCTTCGACCCCCGATCGCACCGCATACATACTGGGCGAAAGCGAGGAAAGTCCCCTGCCATATCTTTTGCGCGATGTAAAAATTCTGGAAAAGGCCGGGGCGGATGCCATCGTATTGCTTTGTAACAGCGCCCACTGCTTTTACGATGCGCTCGCCGCTTCCGTATCGGTGCCCATTGTCAATTTGATCGAGACCGCCGCCGATGCCGTGGCAGAACGCGCCGCCGAAACCACAGGCATTATGGCCACCACGGGCAATCTCCGCTCGGGTCTGTATCAAGATGCCCTGTCGCGTCGAGGGATCGCGTATGTCCTCCCCGATCAAACAATGCAGCAAAAGGTGATGGAGATCATCTATACCAACTTAAAGGCGACGGGCAAGTGTCGCCCCGATTCAGTCGCCGAGGTGGTTTCCTACTTTCGACAAAAAGGCGCCGACAGCATTCTATTGGGCTGTACGGAGCTTTCTATCTTATATCGTGCGGGCATCGTCGATCCCCGCTTCTGCGTCGATTCGCTTACGACCCTCGCCGAAAAGAGCATCGATCTTTCGGGCAAGTCCAAAAGGCCCGATCCCCTAACCGTAGATACGGTAGTATTTAACGGTAGAGAGGCGGCGGCGCCAGTATTGAAGTAGCCTCGCCGGCGAGCGATCGTTCTCATACCACTGGGTAAATGCATAGCCGTCCTTTAACAATTCTTTTGCATACGCCCGGTCTCCGGGAGAGGCGTATTTTTTTAATACATAGGGATCGACATAGAGCCACAGCCCTCGCGCTGTATGGCGGTGACAACCTTCTAAGCCGCCGTCGAGCACATCGTTTAAGAGATAGCTGATATAATTGAGCCCGCCGGCTTCCATATAAAAGCTGGAACGACCCGGTCGCAGGTTCATTTCGAAAACCTTAAATCTCCCATCGCGGGGGTCTCGCTTTAAATCGAAATTGCCGTAGCCTTTATAGCCGATCGCCTCCAAAAACTTTTGATACCGGTCGTAGACTTCCGGATTGTCTTCGGTAACGAGGGCATTGTAGTTGCCGATATTTAAGGGCAGCACCTCGTCTAAGAGGCATTTGCCGTAGCACATCATGCGCACGCGTCCCTCGCCGTCGGAATAGGTGTTGAGCACTGCCATTTCACTTTGATCCCCCGGGATAAAGTCCTGGAGGATCATGGCTCCCTTATAACCGGCGCCGTAGATCTGTGCCATCACCGTCCGCGCCGCCTGCGGCGTATGTATGGTGTAGGCCTTTTTTTTATGGGGAAAATCGATCATGGCATACCCAATGCTGTCATTGGGCTTTACTGCAATGGGATACTCCAAGCCCTCAAAATCAAAATCCGCGTATTCCGCATCCAATACATGGGTATCGGGATATTCGAGCCCGTAGGTTTCACACATATGGTAAAAGTCGATTTTATCTTCCAGTTTTCGGCGCAGCGCCTCCTCTACGATGCGAAAGCGATAGGCGCCTTGTAAGACTTCGGCATTGCGGCTCATCAGCTCCGCATAGAGATCCGAACAGGGCACGAGCACTTTCTCCTTGTCGGGATGCGCCGCGGCGAAGTCGAGGAGCGTGCGGGTAAATACCTCGTCGCGATAAAAACCCTCGACGATATGCGGCGTTACAATGCGGCTGTTTGCCGTCTCGACGAGCGCCTTGTAGCCGAAGGCATGAGAGGTCTTTTCGTAATGAGAATGACAGCTGCGGGCGATGCCGTATGCGTTGATGTCTGTGCCCAGTATGACGAGCATAACATTTTCCAATCGATTGCGATTCATCTTTCCTCCGTACTTTTTATATGTATTTGACGGCTGCCGATCGTTTTGAATCGACAATTATTCCTATTCTAGGATATCGCAAAGGAGAGCAAAAAAAAAGATGCGCAGACGCATTTGTCTGCACATCAACCATTTATTTGTTTCGCTTGTAGGGCAACCCGTTTGCCGACGGTCCACGTGCCTCGCCTACGAAGGCGATCATGGCGACCATGGTGATGACATACGGGAGCATATTCAAGAGGTCCGGCGCCACCGAAAGGGAGGTCGAACCCAGATAGACCACCAGGCCTTCCGCCGCCCCGAAAAGGAGGCACGCGAGCAGCGTGGTGTGAGGCTTCCAGCCGCCGAAAATGACCGCCGCAAGGGCGATAAAGCCTTGGCCCGAAATGAGGGTCTCGCGGAAGTTCGCCACCACGGCGAGACTCAGGCTCGCACCGCCCAGGCCCGCCAAAAATCCCGAGGTCAATACGCCGATGTATTTCATCTTATACACATCGACACCCAGGGTCTCGGCGGCGTGCGGGTGTTCGCCCACCGCCCGAAGGCGCAGTCCCAATTTGGTCTTGTAGAGGACGAAGTAAACCACGGCGACCAAGGCGATGGCGATATATACGGTGATATATTGGTTAAAGATAATATTGCCCACGGTGCCGCCCTTAAAGACGCCGGAAAATACCCGGGGCATCTTGTTGCCGAGGGGGATGGGTTGAGTCATCGCCGCCCCGTCGAAAAACAGGCGGGCGAGGAAAATCGAAAGGCCCGGCCCCAGCAAGTTGATGGCGGTACCGCTCACCACGTGGTCGGCGCCGAAGTGGATCGTCGCCACGCCGTGTAGGAGCGCAATGGCCATGCCCCCCAATCCGCCGGCGATAAAGGCGAGCCAGGGGTTTCCCAGATAAAATCCGACCGTTGCGCCCACCAGGGCGCCGATGGTCATCATGCCTTCGAGTCCGATATTGACGACGCCGGTGTTTTCGCTGACGATGCCGCCCATGGCCGCATAAATCAAGGGAGCGGCGTAGAGCAAGGTGATGCCCAGCACCCCGGCGATGCTTAACAGTATTGTGTTATTCAATGGTTTCCCCTCCCCCTTGTTTCTTCGCGGCAAATTTGTTGCGGATCCAGTCCATAAAGCGCGGCATGGCGATAAACAACACGATAATGCCGATGACGATATTGATAATCTCCGAAGGCGTCTTCATGGCGGAATTTAGCTTCCCGCCGCCGTAACTGAGGGCGGCAAAGAGAATGCCCGCAGGAATACAGGCGATGGGATGATTAGCGGCGATCAAACTGACCGCGATGCCGTTAAATCCGTAGCCCTGTTGTGCCGCCAACAGGCCGATATTGCCCTGTACGCCGAGCACCTGCACGGCGCCGGCGAGCCCGGCGATGGCGCCGGAAACGGCCATGGAAATCATGACGTTCTTAGAGATATTGATGCCGCCATATTCCGCGGCAAATTTATTGTAGCCCACCGCCTTCAATTCGTAGCCCAAGCTGGTTTTCTTTAAAATAAACCACACTGCAATGGCGACGACGATGGCGAGCAAAATGCCCCAGTGAACCGGCGGGTTCAAGATGTCCTTGAGGATTTCGTGTTCGCGCAAAAAGGCGCGCCCGGCGCCGGAGCGCTTCCACTCGCCCAAAATGCGAATCCCCGCCGACGGGTGAATGTCGAAGGAATAGTTGCTGTCGGGCTTTCTGAGAAATGCCTTGGTGAGCATATAGTTGCTCAGGTAGAAGGCGATCCAGTTCAACATAATCGAGGGAGTTGACCTCGTTGACGCCCCGCTTTGCCTTGCAGATGCCGACAATCGCGCCCCAAAGCGCGCCGAAGGCGACCCCTGCGAGTATGGCGACGACGGCGTGGATCACCGGCGGCATCTCGACCGCCGCGCCCACCATAATGGCGCCCAAACTCCCGACGATAAACTGTCCTTCCGCCCCGATATTAAAGATGCCGGTGCGAAAGGCGAAGGCGACGGCGATCCCCGTAAGGATGATCGGCACCGCCTCGACGATGGTCCAAGACAGATACTTGGGACGGCCGAAGGCGCCCAAAATCATGACCTTATACGCTTCTATGGGGTTTACGTCCACGGCAAGCAAGATAATCGCTCCCACCAAAAGGCCCAGGGCGACGGACATCAGCGTGTAGTAGAGCATACGCTTATTCATGGTCTTTACCTCCCGCCATATAGTAGCCCAATTCCTTTTCGTCGGCCTCCCCGTCTCGGAAGATCTTGGTGATCTGTCCCTCATATAAAATTCCGATGCGATCGGAAAGACTCATGACTTCCTCCAATTCGAAGCTCACCAACAGCACCGCCTTGCCGCGGTCCCGTTGTTCCACCAGGAATTTGTGAATGTATTCGATTGCGCCCACGTCGAGACCCCGCGTCGGCTGCGCTGCGATCAGGATTTCGGGATCGTCGTCGATCTCGCGCGCCAAGATGACCTTTTGCTGATTCCCGCCGGAAAGTTCTCCCGCCAGATAATCGCTGCGCCGCGGCCGAATGTCGTACGATTCCATCAGCCCTTGTGCATGGGTACGGATGGCTTCATCCTGCAAGATGCCGCCCTTGGCATAGGGCATCTCGTGGAAGCGGTGAAGGATCATATTTTCCGCCACGCTAAATTCCTGCACCAGGCCCCGCTTGTTTCTGTCTTCGGGAATGTTGTTCATGCCCGCATCGCGGATCTCCTTGGGTGACTTTTGCGTCATATCCTTGCCGCCGATGAAAATCTTTCCGCCCTCAATGGGTCGTAAACCCGTAAGCGCCTCCAACAACTCCGATTGGCCGTTGCCGTCGACGCCCGCGATGCCGAAGATCTCGCCCTTTCGGACTTCGAGATTCAAGCCGCGGAGTTTTTCCACGCCGCGAAAATCCTTGACGCGAAGGCCTTCCACCTTGAGGAACTCCTCGCCCAACTGCATGGGCTTTTTATAGACCGAAAAGGCGATCTCGCGGCCGACCATCTTTTCTGCCAGTGCTTCTTCGGAGGTCGACGCCACATCCACCGTGTCGATCCACTTGCCCCGACGAATGATCGTGCAACGCTCCGCCAACGCTTTGATCTCGCCCAATTTGTGGGTGATGATGATAATGCTTTTTCCTTCTTCGGCGAGGGAACGCAGGATTTTAATCAGCTCCTCGATCTCCTGGGGCGTAAGTACCGCCGTGGGTTCGTCGAAGATCAATATGTCCGCATCGCGATAAAGCGCTTTTAGGATCTCGACCCGCTGCTGCATACCCACCGAAATGTTTTCGATGCGATCGTCCGGGTCGATCTTGAGGCCGTAACGATCGGAAAGCTCCATCACGCGTCTACGCGCTTCTTCTTTGTCCAGCACGACGCCTTTTGTGGGTTCTTCTCCCAAAATAATATTTTCTACCACGGTAAAGGGCTCGAACAGCATAAAGTGCTGGTGCACCATCCCCAAACCCGCCTCGATGGCGTCCTTGGGACCGCGAAAATCCACGGGCTTTCCGTGGATCCGAATCGCGCCTTCCGTGGGCGCATATAAACCGTAGAGTACGTTCATCAGCGTACTCTTGCCCGCGCCGTTTTCACCTAAGAGTGCGTGGATCTCCCCTTTTTCGACGACGAGATCGATCGTGTCGTTCGCCACGAAGTCACCGAATTTCTTGGTGATTCCACGCATCTCCACGGCGGGCGCATTTTGTCTTTCAACCATCGTTATCCCCCTTAATATACTCGTTTTATTATACACTATCCCCCCGCTTTTCTAAAGGCGCAAACAAAAAGGAGAGGCATTTCGCCTCTCCCGCGAGATCAAATTTATTTTGCTTCAAATGTTTCGTATTCTTCCTTGGAGCTCGGCACCTTGATTTCGCCGGATACGATCTTTTCCTTTAAGGCGTCGATCTTGGCGAGGATTTCCGGTTTTACATTCTTGTCGCTGGTGGGTGCGATGTCGACCGTATCGCCGTCCTTCAAGCCGAAGCTGAGGTTTTCGCCGCCGGGGAAGTCTTCGCCCTTGGAAAGGCCTTCGAGCACCTTATAGACGGCGCTGTCTGCGCGCTTCATAGCGGAGGTGAGTACATTGTCCGGTGCGATGTCGTTTTGGTCGCGGTCTACGCCGATGGCCCATTTGTCTTGGTCCTTGGCGGCTTCGATTACGCCGTCGCCCGCACCGCCGGAAGCGTGGAATACCACGTCGGCGCCCTGTTGATACATATTGGTCGCGATGCTCTTGCCTTTGGCCGCATCGGAGAAGTTGCCGACGTATTGGCTGACGAACTGGATCTCTTGGCCCTTTTCCTTGGCCGCTTGGTCCACGCCCGCTTTGTAGCCGTATTCAAAGGTTTGAATCAACGTGGATTCTTGTCCGCCAACAAAGCCGACTTTGTTGGTTTCGCTGGTAAGCCCCGCGATATAGCCGACGAGGAAGGAAGGTTCTTCCGCCTTAAATTCGAGACCGGTCAGGTTGTCCGGACCGTCTTCGTAGGTATAGTCGACGATGACAAAGTTAACGTCGGGGTTATTTTCCGCCGCTTCCAACATCGCATCGCCCAAGTTGAAGCCAGCCGCTACGATGACTTCGTTGCCGGCATCCAACAGGGTTTCGATATTGGGTGCGTAGTCGCCCGCCTCCTTGGATTCTTGGTAGGATACGTCGAATCCGAAGTCGGCGTTTGCCTTTTGCAAGCCTTCCCATACGCCTTGGTTAAAGGATTGGTCGTTGATGCCGCCTTCGTCGGTGACAAAGCCGATCTTCATACCCTTTACGTCGCCGTCGGTCTTGCCTTCGGCTTCCGTCTTATTTGCATTCGTACCTTCATTGCCGTTATCGGCCGCTTTCTCTGCGCCGCCGCATGCCGCCAGTACAAATGTAAAGAGCATGATCATGGCCAGAAACAGCGATTTTTTCTTCATTTGGTTCCCCCTTTATTTGATCTGCATTTATTATAATATGGAATAGATAAAAATACAATTCGGTAAGGTTTTCCGGGTGTTTTTCTATACCCCCTTCGGGCCCTGTGATTTCAGAAGTAAATGCCCCTGGGCACCACAAAGACAAAGACCGAAAGGCAGAAGGCGAGGAGGAAAAATCCCAATCCCTGCCGCAGATCCAGCCCCGAAAGCCTGAGTTCCCGCCGCGTCATCAGCTTAAAGAGCAAATAGCCGATGCCCGCCGCAAGCGGAAGGAGCAAAAAGGCGCCGAGATTTCCTGGTGCTTTTCCCATCGCCCGGGGAAGCGCAAATACAAATGCGAGCATCGAAAACGGAATCACAGGATACAGCTTTTTGCGGTCGAGAAAAATCACCGCGCCGACGGCGATGACGGCGACCGCCGCCACGACCTTCGAAGCCGTATTCCAAAAGCGGACGCGGTTCATCGCCGCGGGATAGATCCTCTCCAAGCTGTTGATATAGATGCCCGAACGGGTCTTGGAACCGGTGACGGGCTTGACGTCCTTGTCGTCGTCCTTTGCGACATCGGAAAAGTCGTCGACCTTGCCGTTGGTGATAAATACGCCTACGGTCGCCACCGGTCTTTTCGAAGAGAGCGACAGTGTCCCCGGCAGATTCGACACGCTGAAGGCATAATCCCCTACCTTTTCATCCAGGGGAATGCGCATTTCGGCGTCCGGTTGGAGCGTAAAGTCCTCCTTTGCGACCAGATCGCGAATGTTTAAAGACTCATAGACCGCACCACTCACCTTGTCGTAGCCGCCCTTGAGCCGCACCTTGCTGTGCGACGGTTCCACGCCCTCCGGCAGGTACACATTGTCAGAAAGCGCGCCCAATACGCGCAGACTGGAAGCGTCGCCCCGATAGCGAAAACGCACGTCATAGCGATAGCGGCCGTCTCGTCCCCCTTCCGGTCTGCGGGCGATCTTCAAATGATCCACCCGGGCGGGATTTTCGAAAATCAATCCGTGGAAGGGTAAGTCTTTCGTCTCTTTGACGGGAAACAAAGCGGCTTCCGATATGAAGGGCGTTAGAGTCAGTAGAAAACATAGTACTAAAAAAACAACAAAAATAATTCCGTTTTTTATCTGTTTCTGCATGATCATCCCCCTAATTTCTACACGATTTTAATTTATCATACCATAAAGTCTACGCCGTGGGATGGAAAATTGGTGAAACCTTTTCATAGAAGCCGCCCCTGTGCTATACTGATTTCGGAGGTAACTATGGAAATCGAAAAAACAAAACTCTTACAGATCTTAAAAAAACTGGATTATATCGGGATGTTCGCCCTGGGCATTATGGCCGTCGCACATCCCTTCCTTCCCCTGTACGATGCATCCGGCAATTTCGTCGAATCCGCCGCCTTGGCGCGCATTGCGGTGATTATGGTCGTACTCGCCGTCGGCATTCCCTTTTTTAAGAAAGAGATCAACGCCATCGACGCCGGCAAAAAGCCCTTTAACATACATAAAAAGCACCCCACCGTCGTCTTGCCCAAGGTAAACAAAATCATCGCCATCGCCTTTGCGGTCTGCCCCTTTTTGTTTATCCCCCTGGCGATCTGGCGATACAAGGACGAAGGATTACAGTGGCAATTTTTTTACAGTCTATTTTACGTCTTCGTCTATCTCGCCATCGGCACGCGTCTGCAACTGAAGATCGCCCTGCAAGCGCCGGACAAATAAAAAATTCCCGAACTCGATGGTTCGGGAATTTTTTATGCTTTCTTTTCGGTAAAGGGATAGGCCGCCGATATGGCTTCGTCGACGGGCGCCTTTTCTTCGACCATTTTCTTGAATTTCATCATATTTTTGGTCTCGCCGTAGAGGATGACGCCGGTGATCATGCCGTCTTTGGCGTAGAGGCGATGGTGAATGTCACCGTCGTCGTAGAAATAGACATCGCCCTCGCCGACCTCGCCGGCGCTGAAGATCTGAATGTCCCCCATATCCAACCGGGTAAAGAGCATGGGATTGTCGTAGCGAAGCGCGCCGCCCGCCATATTGGCGCCGGCGACTCTCCCCATAGACATCGAGGCGGGCCAGATTCCCATCACTTTGCCGTCTACCTGTGCCACATCCCCCGCGGCATACACGCCGTCGATATTGGTCTTTAAGCTATGGTCGACGACGACGCCACGGTCGATTGCGAGGCCCGTGCCTTCGAACAATTGGATATTGGGCTTAACCCCGGTGGAAAGGAGCACGAAGTCCAGATCGAGCACGCTTCCGTCCTCGAATTCGATGCCTTCCAGATGGTCGTCGCCTAAAAACCGAGAGGTGTTTTTGTCGGTATAGACCATATACCCCTGGTCCTTCAGCTCTTCGTTGAGCATTAGGCCCAGTTCGCGGTCCAGCTGCCGGCTCAATACGTAATCGGAGTGGTGGATAATCGCCACTTCTTTGCCCAATTCCTTCAGGCTGCGCGCCGCTTCGAGGCCCAACAGGCCGCCGCCGATGACCCCGACGCGCTGTTTGCCTTTTAAATATTTCTGAATGCCCAGCAAGTCGTCGTAACTTCTTAAGGTAAAGACGCCGGGGATGTCCTTATTTTCAAACGGGGGCGCACTGGCATGGCTGCCGTTTGCCAAAAGGATTTTGTTGCCGCGAACGGTCTTTCCGCTCTTTAGGGTCAGGGTCTTGGATTCGAAGTCGATCTTTTCGACCTTTTCGCCGATGAATTCGTCGATCCCCAACTGTTTCGCCCATCCCTCTTTGTTCAGATCGGGAAAGGTCGGATCCTTCTCGCCCAAGAGTTCGGTCAGCTTGATTCTGTAATACCCGTCTCGGTTCTCATCGCCCAACAACAAGATGGTGCCCGTGTCGTCGTTTTTTCGGATTTCCTTGGCGGCCGTTACACCGGCGATACCGCATCCGACAATTACATACTCATAAGCCACAACTAACATCCTCCTTCAGAATAAATGGTTTTTCGTGATCCTACCGCGCCGTCACTTCCGTCCAGATTCGGTCGTATTCTTCGACAAAGCTGCCCAGATCGCGGTACACTTCCAAGGGAGGGAGGGTATCGGGATCCGGATAGGCGACGGGATCGTTTTTGATCTCGTCTGGAAGCATTTCTATGGCCTCGGGGATCGGCGTTGCATATCCGACGTTGAACTCGGCGTTTTTCGCCGCAATATCCGGTCGGGACATAAAATTAATAAAGCGCATCGCCGCTTCGGGATTCTTTGCATTCTTTGGAACTACAAAAGAATCATACCATATATTCGTACCCTCTTTCGGTATTACATAATTTAAATCTTCATTTTCTTCCATCATCATCAGCGCATCGCCAGAATACATCACCGAAAGAGAGGCATCGCCCTGGCTCATCACATCTCGACCTTCGTCGGCAAGATAGGCATAGACCAAAGGCTTTTGCTCGATCAACGCTTGCCCCGCCGCCTCGAGCTCGTCGATGGAGCGGCTGTTCATGCTATATCCCAGCTTTTTAAGCGCCACGGCGATGGAATCGCGCTGGGAATTATACATAATGATCTGGTTTTTATACTTGGGATCCCACAGGCTGTTCCACGAGTCGATCTGCTCATCTACGTATTTCTCGTTGACGACGATCCCCAGCGTCCCCCAGTAATAGGGCACCGAATACTTGTTGTTCGGGTCGTATTCCATATCCAAAAAGCGCTTGTCGAACTTTTTGATATTCGGGATCAAAGAATAGTCCAGCGGCATCAGCATATCTTCTCGAATCATGCGCTCGATCATATACTCGGAGGGCACGATCACGTCATAGGGTTCGTTGGATTTTTTGATCTTGACGTACAGGTCTTCGTTGGAGGCAAAGGTGTCGTAGATCACCTTGATGCCCGTCTCTTCTTCGAACTGGGCGATGGTATCCATATCCACATACTCGCCCCAGTTGTAGACCGATACGGTCTGTCCCTCGTCCTTTTGATCGGCGCAACCCGTTAGGGCGAGGGCGAATATCAAAATGAGGATCCAAAACTGTTTTTTCATATTACACCTCGAAGTGGATCAGATCGATATCCCGCTTGTTCAAAATCAACAGCAGGATAAAGATCGTCACAAAGAGAATGGTAGAGATGGCGTTCATCGACGGGTTGATCCCCGTCTTCGCCATGGAATACAGCGCAATGGAAAGATTCGAGACCCCTTGTCCGGTGGTAAAAAACGAGATGATAAAATCGTCCACCGAAAGCGTAAAGGCCATCAGTGCGCCGGAGGCGATGCCGGGTTTGATCTGCGGAATCACCACATAGCGGAGCGCCTCGATGGGCTTGGCCCCCAAATCGAAGGCCGCCTCGACGGTGTTTTGATCCAGCTGGTCCAATTTGGGCAGCACCGATAGGATCACATAGGGCGTACAAAAGACGATATGCGAAAGCGTCATGGTTACAAGCCCCTGCTCCAAGGCGAGAAAGCCGAACAAACTCATCAGCGCCACCGCCGTTACGATGTCGGGGTTTAAGACCGGCAGATAGTTCACGTTTAAGACGAGGCTCTGCTGTCTGCGCCTTAAAGCGCGGATGCCGATGGCGGATACGGTACCCAAGACGGTAGAAACCACCGTCGCCACCGCCGCCACGAGGATCGTATTGTAAAAGCTGTTTAAAATAATGGGATCGGAAAAGAGATCCGTGTACCAGTGGGTGGTAAAGCCCGCCCACACCCCGCGGAGTTTGGTGTCGTTAAAACTGAACACGATCAACACCGCAATCGGCAGATACAAAAAGGCGAGCATCAGGCCCAAATACAGTTTTCGAAGTTTATTTCCCATGTTTCACGCCCTTTCCGTCGTCGATCCCGAACTTGCGGGAAAAGAAGAGCATCGTGAACAAAATCAGCATCAGCACCACGGAAATCGTCGAGCCGAAGGCCCAGTTGCCCGTAAAGCGGAACTGCTGTTCGATGATATTGCCCACCAAATAGTACTTATTGCCCCCCAAGAGCGCCGAAATGACAAAGGTCGAAAGCGCCGGGATAAAGCACATCAAAATCCCGCTGTAGATGCCGGAAAGAGAGAGCGGTAGCGTCACCTTGCGAAAGGCGTGCCAGGGAGAAGCCCCCAAGTCCTGCGCCGCCTCCAAGAGCGACTTGTCCATCTTCGTCAGTACGGAATAGATGGGGAGCACCATAAAGGGGATAAAGTTATAGATCATACCCATCAAAATCGCCCCTTCGTTATACATCATTTCGAAGGGCCCGAGACCCAACAGCCCCATCATGCGGTTTAAGACGCCGTTTCTGCCCAATAGGGTAATCCAGGCATAGGTCCGCAAGAGAAAGTTCATCCACATGGGAATCACAAAGAGCAGAATCATCATCGAGGCGTCCTTTTGCTTGAGCCGGGAGATAAAATAGGCGGCGGGATAGCCCAAAAGCAGGCAGACGACGGTCGATACCGCCGCGAGCACGATGGAACGCCACAGAATCCGGAGATAGATGGGCTGCAAAAACCGCGCGTACTGTTCCGTCGAAAAGCGGTATTCACCCATATTCATGGTGCTGATGCCGTTAAAGCTCATATAGACGATCAGCGCGATGGGAAGGAGAATAAACAATACCGCCCAAAAAATATAGGGAATCGAGAATCGCTTCATATCAGGACTCCGCCTTCATCACGTGGAAGTTGTCCGGTTCGATATAGATCCCCACCTCGTCGCCGGGTTCCTTGGAAAGGGTGGACTGCACCATCCATCGCTGGCCTTCCACATCGAGAATCATTTCGTAATGCACGCCCTTAAAAACCGTAGAAAGTACCTTACCCTTCAACACATCCTCGTCCGTATAAGAGAGCTCCACATCCTCGGGCCGGATGACGATCTGCACCGGCTCCGACGGCAGAAAGCCCGTATCCACACAGGCGAATTCCCGCCCGTAAAAAGAGATCAAGCGGTCTTTTACGAAAATGCCGGGGATAATATTGCTCTCGCCGATAAAGTTCGCGACGAAGGCGTTTTGCGGCTCGTTATAGATGTCGATGGGCGTGGCGATCTGCAGGATCTCTCCGTCCTTCATGACCACCACCCGATCGCTCATGCTCAGTGCCTCTTCCTGGTCGTGGGTGACGTAGATAAAGGTAATGCCCACGCGCTCTTGGATCCTCTTGAGTTCAAACTGCATCTGCTTTCTGAGCTTTAGGTCCAAGGCGCCCAACGGTTCGTCGAGAAGAAGGATCTCGGGGTCGTTGACCAGGGCCCGGGCGATGGCGATACGCTGCTGCTGCCCGCCGGAAAGGGAGTCGATCTTTCGACTTTCGGTGCCGGGCAGATTGACGAGGGCGAGCATTTCCCGCACCCGCGTCTCGATCTCTTTTTGGGGCGTGCCCTTGAGTTTTAAGCCGAAGGCGACATTGTCGAAGACATTCAGATGGGGAAAGAGCGCGTATTTTTGAAACACCGTATTTACCGGCCGCTCGTAGGGCTTCAGGGCGGTCATATCCTTCCCGCGAAACAACAGCGTGCCTTCATCCATGGTTTCAAAGCCGGCGATAATCCGAAGGGTCGTCGTCTTTCCGCAGCCGCTGGGACCCAACAGGGTGACGAACTCGCCATCTGCGATCTCCAGATCGATGCCCTTCAGTACTTCCGTTTCGTCAAAGGTCTTTCGAATGTCCTTGAGCGTAATAATTTTTTCCATGTCCACCTCCTAAAAACTCGGGGGATCCGCAACCCACAAAATGCGCGCTATCCGCTTGCCGCGATTCACAAAATAACAGGCGGCATTGCCCGACGCATAGATCGTATCGCCCTTTTTGACCTCGTGTCGTTCCTCTCCGTAAAAGAAGTAGAGTTTGCCCTCGAGGATATAGGCGAAGCTTTCGCCTTCGAAGGGCGAGAGTACGCGACTTCTCCCTTCGGGCTCAATTTGCCAAAGGGTCGGTTCCATGGCGTTTTTCTGCGCATTGGGGACGATATAGTCGATCGAATAGCCGTCTTCTTCGCTTCTCGCTTCAAAGGCGTCGTCGGGCGTAAAGACGACTTTTTCTTCGCCCTTTTCACGAAAGAACTCCTCCGGCGTGATGCCGAGGGCCTCGCAAATATCGAGAAAAGTCGCCACCGACGGGCTGGTAAGGTCCCGCTCCACCTGAGAGATAAAGCCCTTTGTCAGCTCGCTGCGCTCCGCCAGTTCTTTCTGCGTCAGATTCTGTTTTAGCCGCAAATTGCGTATTTTCTTTCCGAATTTCATGGATCACCACTAAACTTTAAGGTTAATTTACTAAACAACGGATACCATTATACGAAACCAACCCCCCCGGGTCAACGGCAATTCGAAGACTTTGCGGGAATTTAACGGAAACAAAAAAAGAGGACGGCAATGTCCTCTTTATAAAATCGATATAAATTCTCTGACAACGAAGTCGTTTATGCCTGCGCGGCATATGCCTTGGCGATGGCGGCGCCCAGGCGGGTATTGTTGTATACCAGCGCGATATTGGACGCGAGACTGTCCCCTTCGGTGGCTTCCAATACCCGAGACAGCAAAAACGGCGTAATCTGTTTACCGTGGATGCCCGCATCTTCGGCATCGGCGACGGCGGTTTGAATCGCCTCTTCGATCCGATCCGCATCCATAGCATCGGCCTCGGGAATGGGATTGGCCACCAGAATGCCGCCGGAAAGGCCGAGTCCCCACTGGGTGTGCATCAGCGCGGCGATTTCCTCGGCGCTGTCGTAGCGGAAGTCTACCGCATGTCCGCTCTCTCTCGTGTAAAAGGCGGGCATGGCTTCGGTCTGATAGCCGACGACGGGCACGCCCTTGGTTTCTAAATATTCGAGGGTGAGGCCGATGTCGAGGATCGACTTACAGCCGGCGCAGACCACGGCGATGTCGGTGTCCGCGATCTCTTCCAGATCTCGGGAGATGTCCATGGAATCCGCTCCGCCCCTGTGCACGCCGCCGATGCCGCCGGTGACGAGGATCGGAATGCCCGCGAGTTTCGCCGTAAGGATCGAGGTGGCGACAGTGGTGGCGCCGTTTGCCTTTGCAGCGACGATATGGGCATAGTCGCGGGTAGAGCTCTTGACGACATCCTTTGCCGTCGCCATAAACGCCAGCTCTTCTTCACTGAGGCCGACCTTGATGCGCCCGCCGATGATCGCGGTGGTGGCGGGGGTGACCCCTGCCTCGCGCAAAATCTCTTCACAGCGCTTTGCCGTCTCGAGATTTTGGGGATAGGGCATCCCGTGCGAAATAATGGTCGATTCCAGCGCCACGACCGGCTTGTCTTCCTCGAGGGCCCGCGCCACTTCCGGCGCGATGTCCATATATGCCTTCAGATCAAATTGTTTCATAATAAACCTCCTCTTTTTCTCGCTCCCACGCGTCTCGGCGGAAGTCGATCAGTTCGCTTTCGTCACGCATAAGCACCATGCGGGCACAGGCGACGGCGCCCCGCGCGGCCTGCACGATGTCGTCTCCGGCAATCAGACCCGCCGCTAGCCCCGCGCAAAAGGCATCGCCCGCCCCGGTGGCACCCCGTATTTTCATGGGATTGGACGAAAAGTGAAGGGGCTTTTCTTTCGAAAAGAGATACGCCCCCGCCGCCCCCGCGGTAATTACGGCATAGGTAACGCCGCGTTCGACCAATCTGTGGCCGCAGTCGAAAATATCCGCATCCTCTGTCGTTCCGGCGAGGGCCCGCGCCTCCGCTACATTGCACTTGAGGATGTCGATGCGATCCAGCACGTCGCGAAACTTTTTTACCTTGATCGCACTCACCCCGTCGACGACGGCAAAAATCTCCCAGGAAAGGATCGTCTCGATGCTTTCTCGGGGCAGGTTGCCGTCGAGTACCACCGCCCGGGCGCCTTCCGCCTCGCTGCGCCTCTCTAAGATCCGATCGGGCGTAAGATGGCGAAGAACCGCCATGTCGTTTACGGCATAGACCATTTCGCCCTCCTCGTCCAACAAGACGAGATAGGTGCCGGTCCGTTCCCCGGGGGCGATATAGGCGCCTTTTGCGTCCACATTCGGAGGCAGAGAACTTAAGATCATCTCTTTTGCGGCGTCGTCTCCGAGCGCGGTCATCAGCTTGACCTCTACGCCCATGGCGGCCATATTCGAGGCGATATTTCGCCCCACGCCGCCGGGCCCGATCTGTACCCGCCCGGGATTGGAATCGCCTTCGGCGAGGGGCTCGGCGGATCGGCCGCTGATGTCCAGATTGCAGCCGCCGAATACGAACGCATAGGGCGCGCTCACCGCTCTCCTCGATTCTTGAGTCGCTTATAACAGGGCCGGCACAGGGGTTCGTATTTTTCGGTGGCGCCGATCACCACGCGACCCGACTCTTTGCTGGTGCGGTGCGAAATCCACGCATCGGCGCCGCAGTGGGCGCAGACGGCGTGGTGCTTTTCCACATAATCGCAGACCGCCATCAATTCTTTTACGATCTCAAAGGGGCGCCCCTCGTAGTCCATATCGAGCCCCGCACAGACGATGGTCTTGCCCTCGTCCAGCAACCGGTCGAAGGCGGCGAGAATCTCCGCCGTATCGCCGCCCAAGAACTGGATCTCATCGATCGCCACTACATCCGCCTGGCGATCGTAGACCGCCTCTACCACCCCGTCGATATCCTCTACCACCAATGCCTCGGTGGAGGTGTCGTCGTGACTGGTAATCGCCGATCGAATAAATCGGGTATCCATCGTAGGCTTTAAGACCACGGTCTCATAGCCGGCGATGCGAAATCGCTTAATCTCCTTTTCCAAACTCGAAGTCTTGCCGGAAAACATACTTCCGGTGTGTAGGATCAATCTTCCTCTATACTGATGCATTGTTTCCTCCTCGGGGAAAAATTATACCACACTCCTCGCTTCGAATTTTAATAATCCCATCTCCCTTCTTACGATATAGATTTCCATTTTCCGATCCTGTTATGATCCTGTTATACTGTTATGTTATATTGTTAAGGTAAGAGTATAAATATAAGAGGAGGTCCTATGCTAAACATTCAAAATCTCTCAAAATTCTACGGGAACAAACAGGTGCTGTACGACATCAACTTTTCCCTGGAGCCGGGCGACATCTGTGCGTTTATCGGGGCAAACGGCGCCGGTAAGACCACCACGATCAAATCCGCTTTGGGGCTGATCCCCTTCGATGCGGGGACGATTGCCATCGGCGGGCACGACATCGAAACCGATCCGGTGGCGGCAAAAGCGCTGATCAGCTATGTGCCGGACAATCCCGAACTCTATTCCTTTATGCGGGGGATCGACTATTTGAATTTTATCGCCGACATCTTCCAACTGGATTTCGAGACGCGGAAAGAGCGGATCGAACGCTATGCCGCGGAATTTTCCATCCACGACCGCTTGGGCGAAGCCATCAGCAATTACAGCCACGGCATGCAACAGAAGCTCGCGTTGATCGGCGCATTGATCCACGATCCGCGCCTCATCGTACTCGACGAACCCTTTGTGGGGCTCGACCCCCTCGCCACCCGTTCGGTGCGGGAGAATTTTAAGAAGATGGCGCAAGAAAAAGATACCACCATACTCTTTTCCACCCACGTACTTGAGGTGGCGGAAAAACTCTGCAACAAAGTCGCCATCATCAAAGACGGGCATCTGATCTATTTCGGCCCCACCGAAGAAATCCTCGCCAAGGGCAGCCTAGAAGACCTCTTTGTAGAAAGGATGCAGGCCGATGGAATTGCTTAAAATCCTATCGCGTCTGGAACGCAAGCGCATATTTTCCAAATTTCAGGCGGGCAAGAGTAAAATCTTCGGCATCTTTATCTATCTCTTTTCCCTTTGGGGCATGCTGTTTTTGGGCGGATTCTTCCCCATGTTCATCGTGGCGGGACGTACGGCGACGCTTTCCGATGCGCAAAAGGATCTGCCGTTTTCCGAGATCCTCAGTGCCGCAGAAATGCTTTCGGTCGTGGATCTGGTCCTCTTGCTCTTGTTTGTGTTAATGGCGCTCGGGACCTTCTTCCAGTTTCGGGACCTCTTCTTCCATTCCTTTGATGAGAACACCCTCTGGGCGCTTCCCATCCCCAAAGAGAGCTTTATTCTCGCGAAATTTAGCGGTTCCTGGATGACGGAAGTCCCCATGATCCTCGCCTTTTCGGTGGGGTCCCTGGTCCTATGCTATCTCGCCACCGAATCTCTCTTCAAAGTGTTCCTGTTGCTCTTGTCGTTTCTCTTAACCACGATCCTCGGAGAAGCCGTCGGCGGATTTCTTCGCATCGCGTTTTCCCGCATTTCGTCGGGCCGCGAAATGCCGAAGTTTGTGAAATCCCTGATCGCCGTGGCCATCTTCGCCACCTTTATGATCCTCTATTACTACGAGATCGCCCAGGAATTTCGCCATATCGCGGAATTTTCCGCCTTCTACAACAATCTGCCCGGTCCCTTCCACCTGTTTTCTTATATGTTGTCGGCCCATATATGGGTGTTTATTCCCTATGCGCTGCTCGCGATCGGGATCTTTTATCTGTTCCTGACCTATATGGGAAAACACTTCTTCGAAATCGCCGAGCGATTGGAGAAAAAGGGCGCGACAAAAGTCATCGGCGAAGACGCCTTTTCCCCTCGCTCGAAACGATCCGCCCTCTTGCGAAAGGAAATCTCTCTCTACTGGAGCAATACAGCGGTCGCCATGAATACCTTCTTCGGCATATTGGTGCCCATCATCCTCTCGCTCCTCCTCTTCGTGCCCTCACTCAGAGAGGCCTTCCTCTATTTTATCGAATCGCAATCCCTTCTCCCCAGAGACGCCTTTATCTTCCTTGCGGCGATGGGCTTCGGCGGCATGATGAATATATCGACCTTCTTCTTTTCCCTGGAAGGCAAGAATGCCTATAACACCTACGCCCTCCCCCTCTCGGGGCGAGAGATCTTTTTGACAAAACTCGCGGCGGGACTCGTGCTCTCCCTCCCCTCTTTGCTGTTGAGCATCGTCCTGGTAATCATCGCGCTTCAGCCCGCGGCCGCCTACTGGCCCTTTTTGCTCCTCGCGCCCTTGGCCTATGCCTGCCTCTCCAACGGCTTCGGCCTGTTCTTCGACTGGAAGTTCGCGAATTACAATTGGGAGAACCCCCAGGAACTCGCCAAAAACTCCAAGCAGAGTTTCTTCTCGTTCTTCGGCTCCCTCTTTGTGACCTTTGTGATGATCTTTTTGGGCGTCGAGATTATGGGCGCCTTTCCCCTGCTCTATGCCGGCATTTTGACCGCGATCCTCGTCCTCGCCGATGTCATTCCCTTTCTCTTGCTGCGGGATATCCGCATCTACGAACAATAGGAGGCACCGATGAAAGAACGAAACGCATCGATCCTCCTCGCCGCGGTGATCATCGCCCGAGCGAGCAGCTATTACTTTATTAAGCTCGGTATGGAGAGTATGGAAACCTTTAATCTCCTCTCGACCCGATTTTTCCTGGCGACGGCGCTCTTGGCGATCTTCTTTTTTAAGCAGCTCTTTCCCATGACGCGCAGCACTTTTCGCCACGGCTTCGTACTCGGCATTCTGTTCTTCGGCGTGATGGCCTTCGAGTTTAAGGGGCTGCTCTCTGCGGAGGCGTCGACGGTGGCGTTTTTAGAAAACACCTCCATCGTCCTTGTGCCCTTGATTCTCGCGGTGCTGTCGCGCACCTTTCCGGATCGCTGGTCCTTGGTGGGCGTCGCCATTACGCTGGTGGGGGTCGCCTTTCTGACCGGCCGTGACGGCGGGATAAATCTTTCCATCGGCGAGATCTATGCCCTCTGCTCCGCCTTGTGCTATGCCGCGGTCATTATTATGACGGCAAAATATGCCGCCACCGACGACACCTTCCAGCTGGGATTTTTGCAGGTCTTTTGGATCTTTGTCTACTCGACCGCGGCGACCTTCCTCTTCGAGACGCCCCATCTGCCCCGCACCGGGGTGGAATGGTGGGTGATTGTCGTTTTGGCCGTGGTATGCACGGGCTTCGGCTTTACCTTACAGCCCGTGGCGCAAAAATACGTCTCGACCCAAAGGGCGGGGATGTTCTGTGCCTTTAACCCCCTGTGTGCGACGATTATGGGCATCACCCTCTTGGGCGAAGTACTCACGCCATATAAAATCGTGGGCATCGTCTGCATACTCCTCGGTCTGTTTCTCCCCATTTGGATGGAAAATCGAAAACCGCGCAATCGCGCGGCATCGTAAATACATTTCGCCCTTGGAAACCAAAAAGACGGCGGCAAGTTGGATTGTCTCACTTGCCGCCGTCTTTTTGGTTATAGGGATATGCGTCGTATATGGTTTTCTTTTTCTTCCCGGGCGGATCCCCGCGAGCGCCACTTTTTTCCGGCGGCCACGAGGAGCATCCCTGCCACCGCAAGCACCACGATCACTCCGCCGGTGGGGACGTCGAAATAATAGGAAAAGAGAATCCCGCTCATGGTATAAAATACGCCCAACAACACAGAATTGCGATACACCTGTCGATAGCTTTTCCCGACGATCAGCGCCGTCGCCACCGGCAAGATCAGGATCGAGGAGATCATCAAAGCGCCGACGATTTTACAACTTAAGGCGATGACGATCGCACTCAATGCCGTAAGCATGCCGTTTACAACGGGCACGTGTACGCCCGCCAAACGCGCCAGATTCTCGTCGATCGCGATATTTACCAAGCCGCCGTATAGGACGATGCTGAAAAATACCGTAACCGCAAAGACCACCGCCACCTGCAACACATCTCCCGCCGTGACAGAAGCGATGCTGCCGAAGAGGTAGCTGTCGAAATTGTTGCCGCCCGGCGCAAACCGCGATAGAATCGCGGCGGCCCCAAGTCCGATACTCGTAATCACCGCCGTCGCCATATCGCCGTGGGCGGGCAGGCGGTGTCGAATATACTCGATGGCAAAGGCAGATAGGAGACAAACGCATATGGCCCCGAGCACCGGACTGATGCCCGAGATCAAGCCCAGCGCCACTCCCGCGAGGGAGGTGTGAGACAGGGAATCGCCGATCATGCTGGTCTTTCTACTGACCATGACGACGCCGATCATGGGGATCATAATCGACAGCATACATCCCGCCAGTAAGGCGTGGCGCATAAATTGAAATTCTAGCATCGCACGAGTCTCCCTTCTTCCATCGCATAGATGATGTCGGGGCGCAGCGCTCTTTTGATCAATTCCATTTCGTGGGTGACGATCAAGACCGTCTTCTGCTTTGTGCGGCCCATGGTATTTATCAATTCGAGAAAACTTTCCTTGCTCTCCTTGTCCACCCCCGCCGTCGGCTCGTCGAGAATCAACACCGACGGGTCGTTAATCAAAGCGCGGGCAATCATCGCGCGCTGCTTAAAACCGCCCGAAAGGGCAGAAAACGGCGTGTGCCGATAGCGCGCCATCCCGAGTTCTTGCAATGTCTCCTCCGCTCGCACATATTGTTCTCGTTTGATCGTCTTTAACCACCCGAAACTGTGATACAAATTCAGAGCGACCAGCTCCCGCACGCTGACGGGAAATCCGATGTCGTTAAAGTTCTGTACTTGGGGCACATAGCCGATATTGCGAAAGTCGCGGATCTTTGCACTTTCTATGCCCTCGATACAGACGCGCCCCTTTCGGGGACGCAGCTCTCCCAGGAGGAGTTTGAGAAATGTGCTCTTTCCGGATCCGTTTTCGCCGCATATCGCGACAATCTCTCCGCTTTTTGCCCGAAAATCGGCGTCTTTGATAATGTCTTCGTCGGCATAGGCGAAAGACACACCTTGCATTTCGATTAGGCTCACGATCGCCCTCCTTCCATCGATCGGTACAGCGCCTCGAGATTTTCTTCCATAATCCTCGTGTAGGCGCCCGGCGCTTCATTATCTGCGCCCTTTACGTACTCCATGCTCCGAAGGGGCACGGCCTCGCCGTCCACCTCTTCGGTTATAATTTCTGCGACCTTCGGCGGCATATAGTCTTCGTAAAAAATCGTCCGAATCTTCTGTTCTCGGGCATATCGAATCGCCCGCTTAATGGTCTCGAGACCCGGCGATTCCTGAGAAACCAGATTTTGCAGGGGAAACTGCTTGAGGCCGTAGTCCTGGGCGAGGTATTCCCACGCGTAATGGGTAACCACGAATTCTCGATCGGACTTTTTTATGGTTTTGAACTTTTCCACATAGCGTGCGTGGAGCGCAGCCAAGGCGTCCTGTGCCCGAAAGGCCGCCTTTTCGTATGCTTTTTTGTGTTCCGGATACAGCTCGATCAGATTGTCCCGTATGGTCGTCAGATAGGCCTTTCCATTGGGGACCGACAGCCATGCGTGGGGGTCGTAGGTAATCTTATCTTTCATAGAAGTCGAATGGGTCACGATGTCTTCTACCGGCATCTTTTGATCGCCTTTTTGAATTTCATAGGACAGGATATCCTCAGAAATCCGGTCCGAGATCACATACCAGTCCCCGTCTGTCGGCAAAGTAAAATAGACTCTCCCGCTTTGGTGCCCCATCTCCAGGGCGTAGACCTTCCCGGCTTCGACGGGAATGGTCTCTTCTTGGGCCACGCGTTCTCCCGGATCCATCATGTATTTTTTTGCCTTTTCAATCCGTTTTTCTTCGTCTGTTCGTTTATCGCCTTTCAAAAAACAGACCCGCATGGCGTCTTCGTGGGTATGACCGAACTCGAATTTATATCGCTCTTTTGCTTTGCCTCGCATCCTCGCCATATACTGAAAATCTCCCAAATCGGCGGCGCCTTTATAAGAGATGAGATCGACCTTGGCCGCTAGATTGACCACGCGTACGTCAGGAAGACTCTCGCGTATTTTGTCTTCCCACGGCTCCATATTGGCGCCGTTGATAAACAATATATCCGCGCGGGAAAGCGCCCGCAAATCCTTTGCCGAAGGCTCCCACAGATGCGGATCGGCAGAGGACGGCATAAACGACTTCAGCTCCACCGTATCTCCCGCCACCTGCCGTACCAAATCGTAAATGGGAAAAAACGATGCGTAGACCACGGGCTTATCGGTCGTCTCTTCCTCTTGTATGCGACCACAGCCGAAAAGTCCGGTGCACAAAGCGCTTAGCACAATCAGCAGAAGCCATGGTTTTCGCATGCGCCTCTTTCTTTTTGCATCGGCACAAGGCGAAGGCCCAAGATGCTTCTCGGGCCGGTTTCGTTTGGTATACATTTATTCCTCTTCGCCCAGGATTTCGTGGATGACCTGATCTTGTGTGGAATCGGGATCTACAAACACGGGCCACCAATCTCCGTCTTCCAATTCCGGGGCATCGATCGCCTTGGCGTAGCGCGCGTGGAAGTGGGTGATGTCTCCTTCGCCGCCGTGGGGCTCCATCAATGCCAAGTATTTAAATTGTTCGGGCACCTCTTCTTCCGCTTCAAAGACGGCAAACTCGCCGTGTTCGACGCCCTTTCCGAGGGTCTTTATGTAGCGGTATTTGCTCTTTGCCAATTCTCGGTCGGCATCGTCTTTCAATGTCAACGTATCGCCGGAAAATGTGATGCTCGCGATTTCGCTGTGGGCGCCTGCCGCGTGTTCTTCTAAGAGATCCGGCCCGCTTTTATCTTCTTTTTTGCCCAGCTTGTCGGCGGCTTTCGATACATAGCTTTCCTTGTAAAAAGCGGTGATGCTCTTCCATTCGGGGTGCAGCGATTCCCAATCCGAGAGCGATACCGCCTCTACTTCCTCTTCATTCTCCGGTTTCGCCGTCTCGGCGGGTGCCTTCTCTTTTTCCTCGACAGCCGCCGATGTATTCGAATTGCCCCCGTCGTCTGATGCCTTGTTTCCGCAGCCGCTGAAGAGGCCCATGCACAATACTAAACTTAAAATCCATGCGAACTTTTTCATTCCGCTCTCCTTTCGTGTTTTTCCTTCGGCGATTTGCTCTACAAATGGTCGGCGGAGAAATGCGCCACATATTTCGCGCTTTCCCCGAGATTGCAATAGCGTTCCCATGTATCTATGTAATGATAATGGTTATTGGTAGTATATATTTTCCCCGTACTTTTGTCAAGGCCGTGGCGTGAAATTTAAGAGGATTCGTTTTTTGGCACACAAAAATCCGCATCCCACGGGATGCGGATTCGGCGGTTTTTCTCTGCTACTTAAGGTCTATGGACGCCATAATTTTCATCGTGTCCTCGAGCGGTCGATCGGTCTTGTTCGACACGTCCTTTAACGGCGCGCCCATGACGACGACGATATACTCCTTGCCGCCTTTTTCACACAAACTCGCCCAACATTCTCCGGCGTCGATGGTGGTGCCGCTCTTGCCGCCCAATAGGGTGCCGCACTCTTTCTTCCACCGCCGGTCTTTGCCGAGTACGGTGGATTCGAAGGCGACGCCCTTGGGGTGATCCGCCGTGGAAAAAGAAAGATAGCGTTTTTTGGTAAAGATCGTCCGAAAGTCGCCGTTGACCAGCGCCTTATCGAGGAACATCGCCATGTCCTTTGCTGTGGAATATTGCCCCGCTTCGTCGAAACCGCCGACATTGGTAAAATGCGTGTTTCGAATCCCGAAATCGGCGATTCGACGGTTCATCTCCGCGCAGAAGGCGCTCTCGTCGTTGCAGATATATTTCGCCAAACTCCCCGTCGCCTCGCCGCCCGATGCGAGGAGCGCGCCGTAGAGGAGATCGCGGGCGTGTAAGGCTTCGCCGGGGGCAAACCCCGCCATGCTGGCGTTTTTTACAAACATATCGTCGTACACCGCCCGGTCCACCTGCACCACAGCATCCTTGTCGATCCCCATATCCAGGGCGGTGTAGACGGTTATCATCTTCGTCAAGGAAGCGGGCGAGACGCGCACATCGCTTTTGCGATCGTATATCGCCACTTTCTCCGCCCGGTCCCACACGTAGACATATTTGCAGTGAAGGGGCCCCAATCCGTCGAGCCAGTCCAATGCGCCGAATCCGACGATCAGCCATGCTTGCATGAGCAGAAACAGAAGGAGCGCCACCGGAAGCAGTCGCGTCGTTTTCCGCGGCGGCATTTTTTCGCCGCTATCTCTTTTTATCTGTTGGTCTGTATATTCCATGTATCTGTCCTTTCTTCTCCTCGGCGTCTCTTCGGTAAATACGCGCAGCCAGAAGAAATATTACGGACAGATCAAAATTCGCACAAAAAAAGCGCCGCAGCGCTTTTGAGATTATCCTTCGAAGGTATAGACCGCCGCACTTCGAATGGCGATGTCTTCCTCGGGGCGATCCATGGAGTTTCTGGGCGCGCGGGCGATGGCATCCACCACGTCGGCGCCGGCATAGATCTGGCCGAATACGGTGTGTTTGCCGTCGAGCCAGAAGGCGCCGCCCTTTTTCTCGTAGGCGTCGATGACGTCTTGGGTATAGCCGTAGGCGTCCCCCGCGTCGCGCATTTGAGAGAGGATGTCTTCGCCCAGCTTTTGGCCGTGTACGATAAAGAATTGGCTGCCGTTGGTATCGGGCCCGGCATTCGCCATGCTGAGCGCCCCGGTCAGATTGCGATAGGCGGGGTCGAACTCGTCCTCAAACGAATCGCCCCAAATGCTTTCGCCGCCGCGGCCGCTTCCGGTGGGATCTCCCCCCTGAATCATAAAATCGGGGATGACGCGGTGAAAGATCACGCCATCGTAATAGCCTCTTCGGATCAGTTCCGTAAAGTTTTCCACCGCTTTGGGGGCCGCTTCGGGAAAGAGGCGAATCTCGATATCGCCCTTATCGGTCGTAAGGCGCGCCATGAGATCGCCCGCGCGGGGCGCTTCGATTTGTTTGAGCATATTATTCTCCTTGTTCGGTCAGGACGACGACCCCGTCTCGAGTCACCGCCAGGGTATGTTCGTACTGGCAGGACAGAGAACCGTCTTTAGTCCTCGCGGTCCAACCGTTTTTGTCCATGCGGATGGGCCAATCCCCCGCGTTGATCATGGGCTCTATGGTAAAAACCATGCCTTCCTGCAAGCGCAGGCCGCGGTCGGGCTTGCCGTAGTGGAGCACTTGGGGATCTTCGTGCATATTTTTTCCGATGCCGTGGCCGACGAAATCGCGTACCACCGAAAACCCGTTGGCCTCGGCGTGGCTCTGAATGGCGTTGCCGATGTCTCCCAATCGGGCGCCGGGACGTACTTTCTCGATGCCCCGATACAGGCATTCTTTGGTGACATCCATTAGCTTCTTCGTCTCTTCCGAGACTTCGCCCACTGCATAGCTCCACGCGGAATCCGCCAAATAGCCGCCGATATTGACCACCATATCTACGGTGAGCAAATCCCCTTCCCGAAGCGGCGTGTCCGTGGGAAAGCCGTGGCAGATTTCGTCGTTTACCGACGCGCAAATGCTATACGGATAGCCCTGATAGCCCTTTTGTTCGGGATGGCCGCCGCGATCTGTGATAAATTTTTCGACGAAGCGGTCGAGTTCCATGGTGGTGACGCCGGGTACGATTTTTTCCCGAAGCGCCTTGTGTACGGCGATCAAGAGATCCGCCGCCTTCTGCATTTTTTCGATTTCGTGTTCGGTCTTTATGATTATCAACTGTCCACCTCCCGGACGATGTCTTGTAAATCTTCATCTCTCGACGCCCACATGCGCGCGTCGCCGTCGATGGCGATGGCGCGCTTCAGATCGGCCAGGGCGGTGGTTCGCTTGCCCAGGCGCATAAAGCTACAGGCGCGGTTGTAGTAGAGATTGACGCTGTGTAAGTTTCTGCGTATCCCCCGCGTCAAAATATATACGGCGTCTGTCGGCCGCTCGTTTTTCAGAAAGATCGCCGACATATTCAAATACGTCGGGGCGTAGTCCGGGTCCAAATCCAGCGCGTCGCGATACGCCGTCATCGCCTTCTTATCTCTCCCCGTCTTTTGGTAAATGACGCCGAGATTGTAATAGCCCCGGGCGTAAGTCGGCGAGAGCTCCACCGCCCGTTTGGCATAGCCCAACGCCTTCTTGTATGCGCCCCGCTCTTCGTAGATCGAGGCGATGTCGCTTCGGACGATGCCGTTTTCGGGCACCAGCGTCGCACATTGGTAAAAGAGCTCCAGCGCCACGTCTTTATACCCCAATCGATCGTACAAGAGCGCCATTTCGTAATAGGCACTCTCGTAAAAGGGATAGGACGCCACCGCTTTTTGAAAACAGGAAATGGCGCGGCGAATCTCGCCTTTTTCGCTATAGAGCACCCCCATGCCGTAATGCGCCCCGGGGTAATCCCCGAGTTTTGTAATCTCACGGAAAAAAGCAATGGCGCGATCCTCGTTTCCCGCCTGCCAATACAGGTCGGCGACGGAAAATAAGGTCTCTGCCAATGCTTTGTCATCGGGTGCAAAAATCATCGATTTTTCTAAAGATTTCAGGGCACGCTTGCGGTCTCCTCGCTCGAGAAAATCTCTCCCCAAAATCTGATAGTTCTTCCACTTTCCGGACATATACGCCTCCCGAAAATATTATACCACACTCGTTTCGGAAGGTTTATAGGCCAACAGCGTCATGGCGATAAACACGCAGATCAGCGAAACGCCGACGTCGGCAAAGACCGCAAGCCACAAGTTACCGATGCCCGCTATGCTCAAGACGACGACCAAAAGCTTTACGGCGAGGGCAAATGCGATATTACCGTAACTCACCCGCTTCGCACGATTTGCCAGGGAAAACAGGAAGGGAAGTTTGCCGATATCGTCGCCCAAAATAACCACGTCGGCACTTTCGATCGCCATATCGCTCCCGCCGGTGCCCATGGCAATGCCCGCATCGCTTCGCGCGAGCACCGGGGCGTCGTTGATCCCGTCTCCCACATAGACGACCTTCTTTCCCCGGGCGAGCACTGCATCCAGCGCCCGAATCTTCTCGTCGGGGAGAAACCCGCCGCGGGTCTCGTCGATTCCCAATTCGCGGCCCAGCGCTTCGGCGATCGCCGGTTTGTCGCCGGAGAAGATATAGGTGGTAAGGGTGCGCTTCAAATGGCGGATCGCCTCGGCGACGCCCGTTTTCATGGTGTCGGTAAAGGCGATTCTGCCCAAAAGCGCCTTGTCCTCGGCGACGAAGACCGAGGTCTCTTCGGAAGAGGGGGGCAAATCTTCGATGCCCACAAGCGCCATAAGCGCTTCATTGCCGACGGCGACGGAAGCATTCTCTATGGTGCATAAAACTCCCTTTCCCGGCACTTCCTTGACATCCGACGGCGTTCCCTTCGCCTTTGCATTCGCGAGTATGCTCCGGGCGATGGGGTGATTCGAGTACTGTTCCGCCGTGGCGGCGAGGTATAAGATGCGGTCTCTATCCCCTGAAATTGCGTCGATGCGTGCCAGAGAAAACTTGCCGTCGGTGAGCGTCCCGGTCTTGTCGAAGGCGACGGCATCCGCTTCGGCAATGGCCTCTAAAGCCGTCGATCCCTTTACAAAGATCCCCTCGCGGGAGGCGCGCCCGATCCCCGCAAACATCGTAAGGGGCACCGAAAGCACCAAGGCACAGGGACAGCTGATGATCAAAAAGGCACAGGCGCGGTAGATCCACAGATTCCAATCGCCGAAGACGAGGGACCCGCCCAAGGCGACCGCGAGGGCGATACACACCACCACCGGCGTATATATGCGAGAGAATCGGGTGATCCAGCGTTCGGTTTTGCCCTTATTGAGCCGCGCATCGGAGACCATAGACTCGATCCGCGCCATGGTAGATTCGCCCGCCGCGCGGAGCACCGATATCTCGAGGGCGCCGTCCAATGAGATGGCACCGGCGAGCACCTCGTCTCCTTCGGAAACCGCGACGGGTACGGATTCTCCGGTCATATGCTGATTGGAGATATGTCCCGATCCCTTGCGGATCTTTCCGTCCGCCGCCAGGGTATCGCCGGCACGCAACAGGATCGTATCTCCCGGCTGCAAGGTGGCGGCGTCGACCTCTATGATTTCATCGGCGATCAAATGCGCCGTGGTCGTGTCGTTCTTTAACAGAGATTCCACCGATGCCGTCGCGCGATCCACTGCGCGATCTTGCAACGCCTCGCCCAGTCGATAAAAGAGCAATACGCCCAATGCCTCGGTGTACTCGCCGATATAAAAGGCGCCGATGGCGGCAATACTCATCAGAAAGTTTTCGTCGAATACCTCGCCGGTGCGAATGCCCCGAAGCGCCTGGCGAAAAATCGGAAAGCCCGCTATGACAAGCAGCGCCCCATAGAGGACGGTCTGCAAAGTTCCCGACACCAGTAGGGTGTTTGCTACGGCGGCGAGGAGTATGCCCAGAAGGCACATCGCCTCTTTTTGAAACGCCGCTCGGTCTTCGCCTTCGTTCTCCGTTTCGTCGATCTCTTTTTCTTCGCGGACGACGATGTCAGATTCGACCGCCGTACAGATTCTCTGTATCTGTTCTTTATCGGCAGCGTCCGGACCTTCTACGGCGAGTCGCTTTGCGGTGAAATCCAGCCGCGCGCGATCAATGCCGGGCAATGCGCCGACGCGCTCTTCGATTTTTGCGGCGCAGTTCGCGCACCCCAAATTGTCCAATCGATACGTATACAAAGAATCCTCCCTCCGCTGACACATGATTGATTGTTCATGTATAGGATACGCTCCTTTTCGGTTTTTGTCAATAAAAAAAGCGCCTGCAGGCGCCTTTTCCTTCGCCGGAATCAGATGGAAATTTCTGCGACGGGTTCCAATCCGCCGATGTCGGCTCCTTCTATGAGTGCCCAACGCTTGTGGGTGCCGGTGCCCGCGAGCATCGCCTCGAAGTAGTACATGACGACGCCGATATCCACATAGCTCTTTTGGCCCTTGGATTTGTCCATAAACAGCGTAACCGTACCGTCGTCTTTGAGCAAGAAGCGCCAGGGCTGCGCGTTTACATGGCTGGGCGCAAAGCGAATGGAAGTAAACAGCTCAAACAGGCCGTAGTTTTCCAATACTTCCATAGTGACGGGCGTATCGAGGTGATCCTTAAATACGATTTCGTCCACGCTATAGCGGGGGCTTACGCCGTCTTCGGCAAATACTTCCTGGTTTTCGGCGTGCCCGAATCCTACGATGTAGTCGACAAATTCTCCGCCTTCGCCGAAGAGCATTTTCTTGGTATCGTCGTCGACTTGGGTGACGGTGATCCAGCAGGTGCCGAATCCGCGGTCGACCAGTGCGGTGTTGAGTTTTTCGAGATAGTAGCCGGTGCGGATCAAATCTTCTTTGTCGTGGCTCTTTACCTTCAATGCGATATAGAAGGGCGCGGCAATCATCACGCCGCCATAACCGGCTTTGCCCTTCAGGCTGTTTGCGATGGTATCTCCGTTTTCAAACAGCGCGAAGCTGATGTCCTCGCTGCCTTCTTCGTTTTCCACCTTGGCGAGAATATCTCGTACCCATTGCATTTCGGTGGCGGAAAGATCCGTAGGACCGAATTCCCGAACCGTTTTTCTCTTTTGCAAGAAGTTTGTCATTACCATATACGCTTCCTCCTTTTGCTAAAACCAATTTGCTACGGCATCGTAGACATAAATATGTACAACATACGCGACGCCGATGCCGAGTATCACGCCCGCCAAGACATCGGTGGGATAGTGTACCGCGAGATACGTCCTGGAAACCGCCACCAGTATCGCCATGGCGATAAAGAGTACGGCAAGTTTCGGAAAATACAGTGAGAATGTGGTGGCCACGGTAAATGCCGCGGTCGTATGTCCCGAAGGAAAAGAATAATCCCGTAGGTCGATCCCGTAGGTATTGAGGTTTTTCAAAATCCAGTAGGGTCGACTCCGGCTGAATGCCCGTTTTAAAATTTGTGCCAGCAAGGTACTCAGCACCAATGCCAGGACCATCTCGTAGGCCGATTGCCCGATCCAACGTTTTCCGAGCGCGAGCATGAAGAGAGAAAACGCGACCAGACATCTGGGACCTGCAATATTGGTATACAAATAAAAAAACATATCGCAGTAGGGATTTTTTAATTCCTTATTGATGCGTTCCATAAAGTATTCATCAAAAGATTTAAACGGGTTTTTCATCTTCACCATCCTGTACATACCTACTCCGTTCATTATATACCATGCCCCAAGTCTTGAAAAGGACATTTGCCCGAAGAAATGGTATACTCGACGGGAGGTGAACTATGAAACTGACCGATGAACAGAAAAAGGCGATCTCCCACGACAAAGGTCCCGCCCTGGTCCTCGCCGTGCCCGGAAGCGGAAAGACGACGATGCTTCTAAGCCGCACCAAGAGACTGATCGAAGCGGGTGAGGATCCGGTGCGCATTCTTACGATAACCTTTTCAAGGGCCGCCGCCAAAGATATGCAGCTCCGCTACCGCAAGCTCTTCTATGAGGAACCGGCGCCGTCTTTTTCCACCATCCACAGCTTCTGCTTTTCGGTGCTGAAAAATTACGAGCGCCGCTCGGGCATTCGCTACACCTTGATCGAAACCGCGCAAAACATCGGGAAGTGGCGCATCCTCGCCGATCTATGGCGAGAGTATCTGCACCGAAGCCCCAACGACGAGCAGCTGGAGACCTTGATCGGAGAAATCGGATACGTCAAAAATAAAATGCTCGACCCCGACGCCTATCAGAAACAGGCGCGCAGTCCCCTCTTTACAAAATTTTACCGAGGTTACGAATCGCTCAAGCGCAGCCGCAACTGGATCGACTTCGACGATATGATCGCCCTTTGCCCCGAAATTTTTCAAAAGGATCCGGGCCTCTTGCGCGCCATTCGTAGATCCTACGACTATGTACAGCTCGACGAAGGCCAGGATACATCGCGCGGTCAGCTCGCCATCGTCGATGCCGTTTTGGGAGCGGAAAAAAACCTCTTCGTCGTCGCCGACGACGACCAGTCGATTTACGGCTTTCGGGGCGCCGACTTTCAAGGTCTCATGTCGCTGAAGGACCGCTATCAGAATCTGAAGATCTACTATCTGTCCCGCAATTTTCGCTCGACGGAATCGATTATCGCCGCCTCCACCCGTTTTATCGAACAGAATAAAAAGCGCTATTCGAAAGACGTGCACGCCGTACGGGAAAGCGGCGTCGCGCTTCGCTATGTGGAGCTCGACGATCTCAAACGACAATACGCCTTTATCGCATCCGAAATTCAAAAACACGACCTCAAGGACGTGGCGATGCTCTATCGCAACCATATCTCCGCCGTGGGCTGTGCGGAATACTTCGAGCGGAAGAATATCGCCTTTTCGATGCGCGAGGGCAAGATCCGATTTTTGCGCCACCGCGTCGTAAAGGATCTCTTGGAGATCGTGCGCTTTGCCCAAGACCCTCGCGATCTCGAATCGTTCTCGCATATTTACTATAAAATCCGCGGCTATATTTCCAAGAAAATGGTGGAGGACCTCGCTCGCCGCGGCGTTTCGGTATCGGTCTTCGACACCATGCTCGAAGGAAAGCTCCCCGACTATATGCGGAGGGACCTCCAAGCGCTACGCCGCGACTTTATGTATCTCGCGGGCCTTCCCCTCGCCGAAGCCTTTCGATTTATTCAAAAGGATCTGGAATACGAAAAGTATTTGGAAAACCACGCCAATACCTTTGGCTCCTCCAAAACCGCCGCCATGCGCATTCTCTACTACGCGAAATTTATCGCCAAAAACTGCGCCGATGCGGACGCCTTTATGGCCCGCTTGCAGGCGCTGGACCGTCTGCTTTCGGGCGGCGGTGCCAAGGAACCGGGCATCGTGTTGAGCACGCTGCACGGCGCCAAGGGGTTGGAATTCGATGCGGTATTTCTGATCGACTTAAACGAAGATGTAATCCCCGCCCGCGCCGCATCGGACGCACATCCCCACGAAGTGGAGCGCCTGCTCGAAGAAGAGCGTCGCTTGTTTTATGTGGGCATGACCCGGGCGCGCCATCGCCTCTATTTTCTCAGGCCCAGGCGCATCGACCGGGAAGTGGCGAGCCCCTCCCCCTTTTTTACCTGGGCAAAAGAAGACATATTGCGGCAACGAAAAAACCGGTCTTAAACGCTAGGGACCGGTTTTTGTATTTATTGGTTTTTTAACATGGCGGATTCGAATTCGTTCGCCGCACCTTCTATGCTGTCCATACAGTTTTCCATCACCGTCAAGAGTTCCTTCCAGGTCAGGATGCGGCGGGGGTCGAAGGTGCCGGTAAAGTCGAAGAGGGCGCGCATGGAATTTAAGTACAATTCATCGCCCTTGCCCTCGAGGGAGTTGATGTGAATAATGCGATCCTTTACGTCATTGGAGCGCTTGAAGTTGCTGAATTCCAACACCAGCTCTTCCAATAGCAGCGTGCCCTCCAGAATTAATTCGCCGAATTCTATGCATTCGGGGATCAATTCCCGCACCCGATACATATACAGACCCAAGAGGATCTCCTCGATGCTGTCGACCACCGTATCGAGCTTTTGGGTCACTTCGATAATGTCTTCCCGCTCGATGGGCGGCAAAAATTCGATGGCCAGCTGATTCATAATCGAGTGCATGGTATGGTCCGCGTCGTTTTCGATGCGCTTCATGGCTTCGGTCTTTTCTTTCAGCTTGGTGTGATCGTAATTGTTTAAGATGTCGCTGAGCAGTCTGGCCGCCGCCGTCGCGCGATCCGTCATATCGCTAAACTTCTGAAAATAGTCGAACTTTCTTTCTCTCATGGAATGCTCCTAGAAAATTTTGATAAAGATATACGTTACTATAAAGCCGATCAACCCGCAGCCAGGAAAGGTCAACACCCACGCCAGCCCCATCTCCCGAACGACTGCCCAGTTGACATTACGAATGCGCTTGGAGGCGCCCACGCCCATAATCGCCGTGGTCTTGGTGTGGGTGGTGGAGACGGGGATCCCGGTAATCGATGCGAACAATAGGCTGATCGCCGCCCCCATATCGGCGGCGAACCCTTCGTAGGTCTCCAGCTTGACCATATCATCCCGACGGATTTGATGATCCGAAGTCCGCCGATGCTGGTGCCGAAACCGATGACGAGCGAGGTCAGAATCATCAGCCAGGAGGGAATGATAAAATGCCCGGCGTTTCCGGTGCCGGCCCCCAGGCTGATGGCGAGCATAAATACCCCCATAAACTTCTGGCCGTCCTGCGCTCCGTGCATAAATGCCATGGCCGCCGCCGAGATCAGCTGTCCGTTCTTAAAAAATCGCTTGGTCTTTCGTCGGTCGGCATAAAAGAAGATGCGCTTTACCGCCTCGACCACGATATAACCCATGCCGAAGCCCAATACCGTCGAAAGCACCAGGCCGTAGATGTTTTTGATCCACTCTGCGCCGTTGATGCCGGCAAGGCCGCCGTGCAGGGCGATGGCAGAGCCGGAAAGACCGGCGATCAGGGCGTGGGATTCCGAAGTGGGAATCCCGAAGTACCAGGCGGCAGTCGCCCAGATGACGATACTGAATAAGGCGGCGCACAGGGCGATGACCGCCTCGTTGTTGTTGCCGTTAAAGTCTACCATATTAAAGATGGTTTCGGCGACATTCGCATTGAGAAAGGTCATAACGAATACGCCGAGAAAATTGAACAATGTCGCCATATAAATGGCCTTTTGCGGTTCGATGGACCGCGTGGATACGGCGGTGGCGATGGCGTTGGGCGCATCGGTCCATCCGTTTACAAAAATAACGGCGAGGACGAGCAAAGCGGTAATAAAAATAGCCGGGTCCTCGCTGATCATAGCGATAAATTCTTGAATAGAGACTGTCATTCTTTTCCTTTCCAGACGGCAAAGACGTCAGTTCTTAAAGCTGTGGATCGGGGCGGGGATAAATCCGCCGCGCGCCGCAAATCGACGACAGTCGTTTTCGTGTACGGGAAGGATGGGAGCCTCGCCCAGGAGGCCGCCGAATACGGCGCCGTCGCCCACTCCCTTTCCGCAGACGGGAATGATGCGAACCGCCGTGGTTTTGTGATTGATGATGCCGATCATCGCCTCGTCCGCGAGGATCGCCGCAATGGTCGATGCGGGCGTATCGCCGGGAATCGCGATCATATCGAGACCCACCGAACAGACGCAGGTCATGGCTTCGAGTTTATCGAGTCCCAATGCGCCCGCTGCGGCCGCATCGATCATGCCCTCGTCCTCGGAGACCGGGATAAACGCGCCGCTTAAGCCCCCTACATGGGCCGAGGCGTTAATGCCGCCTTTTTTTACCGCGTCGTTTAAAAGCGCAAGCGCCGCCGTGGTGCCGTGGCCGCCCACCCGGCCGATGCCGATCTCTTCGAGGATCCGCGCGACGCTGTCGCCCACCGCCGGCGTCGGGGCAAGCGATAGGTCGATGGAGCCGAAGGGCACGTCGAGGCGCTCGGCGATTTCTTTTCCCACCAATTCGCCCATGCGGGTGATCTTAAAGGCCATCTCGCTGATTACGCGGGCGAGCTCGTCGAAGCGGTCCGCGCGATAGTTTTCCAGGGCGGATTTCACTACCCCCGGTCCGGAAATGCCCACATGGAGCACGTGATCCGAAAGACCCACCCCGTGGAATGCCCCTGCCATAAAGGGATTGTCCTCGACGGCGTTGGCAAAGACCACGAGCTTCGCACAGGCGATAGAGTCGTCGGCGGAAGAAAGTTTCGCCGCTTCGATAATCTTTTCGCCCATAATCCGCACCGCGTCCATATTCAGCCCCGACTTGGAGCTGCCTACATTCACCGACGCACAGACTTTTTCGGTCGACGACAAGGCCTCGGGAATCGCCTCGATCAGATTTCTCTCCTCGGCGGTCATACCGCCGTGCACTAGCGCCGAAAACCCGCCGATAAAGTCGACGCCGATGGCAATGGCGGCCCGATCCAAAGACTTAGCGAGCTTCACAAAGTCCTCGCGGCTGCCGCCGGGCAATAAAAGAGACGCGGGCGTTACGGAAATGCGCTTGTTTACGACACATACGCCGTATTTTGCGGCAACCGCATCGGCCGTCTCGACCAGGTCTTTTCCCAATGCGGTAATCTTCGCGTATACCTTTTCCGATACCTCGTCCGCGTCGTCGGATATGCAGTCCAGCAACGAAATGCCCATCGTCGCCGTGCGGATATCCAAATTCTCGTGGTCGAGCATATGTATGGTTTCCAGAATAGAAGAACGATCCAAGAAAATCCCCTCCCTAAATGCGGTGCATTCTGCTGAAAAGCGCTTCGTGTTGCAGGCGGATATCCAAGCCCAACTCTTCGCCGAGGGACTGATACTCTTCTACGACTTCTTCTAAGGCAAAATTTTCGTCGGCGTGTTCCACGACGAGAATCATCGTAAAATAGCCGTCGACAATGGTTTGACTGATGTCCAAAATATTGAATTTGTGTTTTTGCAATTGCTCGGTGACGAGATAGACAATGCCGATCTGATCGCGTCCCAAGACGCTGACAACTGCTTTCATAATAACCCCTCCTCACTTCCAATATTATAACATAGAGTTTAAATAAACTTGGCACTCTTAATGTATAGATTACAAACTTGATCTTATTTTGAAGAAATGCGTGCATCCTTCGTCTTTTCTTTCTGAAAATACAAAAAAAAGGAGAAAGACCTTCGTCTTTCTCCCCTATTATTACATATTTTTCAAATTCCGCCAATCAAATGCGGTCGAACAAATCGACCATTTCCAATACGCTCATGGCCGTATCGTATCCCTTGTTGCCGCTCTTAGTGCCGGCCCGCTCGATGGCCTGCTCGATGTTTTCGGTGGTGACGACCCCGAAGCCCACGGGAACACCGCTGTCTAAGGATACCTTGGCGATGCCCTTGGAGACTTCGTTGCAGACATAGTCGTAGTGGGTGGTGGCGCCGCGGATCACCGCGCCCAAACACAAGATGCCGTCGTATTCGCCCTTTTCTGCGAGGCGTTGAGCGGCGAGGGGGATCTCAAAGGCCCCAGGCACGCGGATCAGGGTAATGTCGTCGTCTTCGACCTCGTGGCGGATCAGGCAGTCCAGCGCCCCGTCGAGGAGCTTTCCGGTAATAAAATCGTTAAAACGGCTGACGACGATGGCGAATTTTTTGCCCCGTCCCGTCAATTTTCCTTCAATCGTAATCATCGCATGGCCTCCTCGGATGTCTCGCCGGTGTTAAATTCGTCCAAGTAATGGTGCATCTTTTTCGCCTTGGTCTCCAAATAGAAGTGGTCGCACGCCTGGGAATGGATCTCGATGGGTTCGCGCTTTACGATTTCCATGCCGTATTGGTTCAAGTGGTAGACCTTATCGGGATTGTTGGTGAGCAGGCGGATCTTTCGGACGCCGAGATCCCGAAGGATTTGCGCGCCGATATAGTATTCCCGCGCGTCTTCCGGAAAGCCCAGGGCGAGATTCGCCTCAATGGTGTCCATCCCCTGATCCTGAAGGGCGTAGGCCTTGAGTTTGTTCAACAAACCGATCCCTCGGCCTTCCTGGCGCATATAGAGCACGACGCCGCGGCCTTCTTCCGAAACCCGCTCCATCGCCTTGGCGAGCTGATCGCCGCAGTCGCAGCGCAAGGAGCCGAAGGCGTCGCCCGTAAGGCATTCGGAGTGCACGCGGCATAAGATCTCTTCGTCCTCCGAGATCTCGCCTTTAACGAGCGCCACGTGGTGCTCGCCGTTTAGGCGGTTGCGGTAGCCGTAGGCGGTAAAATGGCCGTGTTTGGTCGGCATATCCGCCTTGGCGACGCATTCTACCAGCGGGTCGTGGGTCTTGCGGTATTCCTTGAGCTGTTCGATATGGATCAGCGGCGCGCCCGCTTCTTTCGCCATCTCCCGAATGCGGTCTCTTCGCATCATTTCGCCGTCGTCTTCCATAATTTCACAGCAGAGTCCGATTTCGGTAAGCCCCGCCAAGCGCAAAAGATCCACCGTACCTTCGGTATGGCCTTCGCGCTCCAGCACCCCGCCAGGCTTTGCGATTAAGGGGAACATATGCCCCGGGCGGCGAAAATCTGTGGGCGCCGCTTCGGGATCCGCCGCCTTTCTCGCGGTCATGGCGCGCTCTACGGCGCTAATGCCGCTTCCGGTCTCGACGTGGTCGATGGATACGGTAAATGCGGTCTCGTGATTGTCCGTATTCTGATAGACCATGGGGGCGAGCTTCAAACGGTCCGCCTCTTTTTTGCTCATGGGCATACAAATCAGTCCGCGGGCATGGGTCGCCATAAAGTTTAACTGTTCCGTCGTACAGGTCTCGGCGGCGACGATCATATCCCCCTCGTTTTCCCGGTCCTCGGAATCCAATACAAAAATCATCTTTCCCGCTTGCAGTGCGCGGACTGCTTCTTCAACTGTGCTCCACATACGATCCTCCTAAAATCCGTTTCTGCGAAGAAAATCCATATCGATCCCCCCGCCCTTTGTATGACATTCTTTTGCTCTTAAAATATACTTGCCGACGATGTCGAATTCCACCGTGATCGGCGAACCCCGCTCCAATGTGCCCAGATTGGTCTCTCTGAGGGTCTCGGGAATCAACGATACCGTAAACCCATCGGCGTCGGTGCGGGCGACGGTCAGGCTGACGCCGTTTAACCCCACCGAGCCCTGGGCGACAAAATAGGGAAACCAGTCGCGATCGACTTTCACCGAGAGGAGATAGCCGCCTTCGTGGGGCGAGATTCCCGCGACGGTGCCCACCGTATCCACATGGCCCTGCAAAATATGCCCGCCCATGCGCGTAGTGGGAAGGAGCGCCCGCTCCAGATTTACAGAGGCGCCTGGTGCCAATCGGTCCAGACCCGATTTTTGTGCCGTCACGGTCATCATATCCGCCCGAAAGCGGTCCTCCGAAAAGGCGGTGACGGTGAGGCATACGCCGTCGGTGCAGATCGAATCGCCGATCGCCACGTCTTCGAGGACGGTTTTGCAGGCGACTTCGATCTCGATCTTCTCGCCCCGGCGGCGCATATGCGCAACCGTTCCGACTTCTTCTACGATTCCTGTAAACAAGCTCTCACCCCGCGTATCTTGAGGTCCGAACCGCAGCGCTCCACTTCCGTAAAGACATATTCTCTGCGGTCCTTCAAAAACTCGACGCCCTCGCCGCGTACGGCCTCTCTGCCGCCGCCCAGTAAGGTCGGGGCGAGATAGAGGACGAATTCGTCGACGAAATCGTCTTTGATCATGCTGCCGTGGAGCGTCCCGCCTCCTTCGACCAAGAGGGTACCGACGCCCCGGTCGTAGAGATCTTCGAGAAACGAAGCGGTATCGAGTACGCCGTCGCGCTCTTCAGTAAAGACCACCGCTACGCCCTGCTCGGCAAGGCGATCCGCTTTTTTTCGGTCCATGCGGGCGGTGTAGACCACCGTTTCGATCTCGCCGTCGAAGAGCTTTGCCCCCGCGTCCAGTCGTCCCATTCGGTCCAAGACGATGCGGACGGGCTGTTTGCCTTCGCCGCTTCGGTTGGTAAGACGCGGGTCGTCTAAGAGCGCCGTGCGGGTTCCCACGAGAATTCCATCGACTTCGCCGCGAAGCCGGTGGCCGTCTTTGCGGGCCGCTTCGCCGGTGATCCATTGGCTCTCGCCGCTTCGGGTGGCGATTCTCCCGTCGACGGTGGCGGCGTACTTGGCGAGTATGTAGGGCCTATGTTTTGTAATGCCCGTAATAAAGGCGCGGTTTAGATGCGCACATTCCGCTTCCAGTACGCCCGTGGTTACCTCGACGCCGCTTTGGCGGAGCCGGGCGATGCCGCCACCCGCCACCTTCGGGTTCGGATCCTCCATCCCCACGACGACCCGGGCGATCTTTGCCCGCACAATGGCGTCGACACAAGGGGGCGTCTTGCCGTGGTGCGAACAGGGCTCCAGATTCACATAGAGCGTGGCGCCGGCGGGATCTTCCTTGGCTCGCCGTAGGCAGTCCACTTCGGCGTGTTCCGCCCCGTAGGCGCGGTGATAGCCCTCTGCGAGAATCCGCCCGTCCCGTACCAGGACCGCGCCGACCATGGGATTGGTCTTTGTATGTCCCCTTCCCTTCGCCGCAAGCGCCAGGGTTCTCTGTATAAAACGTTCGTCCATATTGCCTCCCATAAAAAATCCGGAGCACGGGGCTCCGGATGGTACGCAAATTCAGGGCAATACAAGTATTGCCTATGATTCTTCTCCCATCCGGACTATACCGTCGGTATCGGAATTACACCGATTCAATCTTTCGAGTCGTGGACTGTGACCACCGGTGAGGAATTGCGCCTCGCCCTGAAGAACTTCTATGCAGTTAGGAAATGTTTTCCTTTTAATAATATACCACGGACTCCCTTTCTTGTAAACCCCCTTGTGTATCTCTGTCAATCGGCGTAGGATAACGGTATGGAACTATTGCAATTATCGGAACTTTCCCGTATCGAGCCCAGGCCGGGCATTTACAAAATGTACGACCGCGGCGCGCTCCTCTATGTGGGAAAAAGCAAGCAACTGAGACATCGCGTGCGCCAATATTTCGGAGGATCCCATCACGCCCCCAAGATCCGCCACATGGTGGCGCGGATCGACGCCGTGGGCATCGAATACACCCCCTCTCATCTCGAGGCCATGCTCGCCGAAGAACGCGAGATCAAGCGCCTTCAACCGCCCTATAACCGTATATTAAAGCGCGAGATACGCGCCGTTCGCTTTGTGCCGGATCGAAGAGCGCCCTTATTGTATCGCCTCGCCCCCGGCGGATTCGGCCCGGTGCAAAAAGAATCCTTTCTACGGGAATTCTTTTTGTCTCTTCGCCATCTCTTTCCCTTCGACGGCCCCCTCGCCTATCATCCCCTGCCCCTCCGGCTTACGGCGGCGGAGGCGGCGCAGACCGAGGCGCGGCTTGCGGCGATCTTTTCCGACGAAGCGGCGTTTTCCGCCTTTCTCGATGCGATCCGAACGCTCCAGAAGAAATCCGTCGCGGCACTGTACTTCGAGCGGGCCGAGACGCTGGAGGTGATGCATCGCCAGGCGAGCCGCCTCGGCCGCAATCTCTTCCTCTACGACGCCTTTCTTTCGGATACACATGTCCTCTGCGAACCGACGCCGGCGGGAAACCGGCACTTTGTGGTAAAACAAGGCATCCTCACCCATGTCGGCTATGAAGAAGGCGCGCTGCAAGCCTATCCCTATCGCGATACGGCCACCGAAGACCACCGCCGCATTCTCTTTTCCCATTACGTGCAATACGGGGATTGCGATACGCGCGGAAACTTTTTTTGATTTCTTTGTAATATTTTAGCCCTACCTGCGTATTTACTCTATGAAAGATACGGCGCCAAGGAGGTGAGCCTATTGGAAAGAACGGAAAGAATCGATTCCGTTTCCGCTTGGGAGGAGACGGCGAATTTCGAGGAGATCTACGAAGCGTATTTCGATCGGATCTTTCGATTCGTCGCCTACCGCTTGGCGGATAGAGAATCGGTGCGGGATGTAACCGCAGATATCTTTCAAAAAGTATATACGAATTTCTCCGCATACGATGCGGCAAAAGGCCGCTTTGAGGTTTGGATTTTTTCCATCGCGAGAAACACCCTATACGACTACTATCGAAGACAGGCTCGCAGAAAGTGGCTGCCGCTGGAAAATCTGATCCACATTCTCCCGTCCGAGGAACGGGTGGAAGATCGGATCGAGCGAGCGGAAGAACACGAGCATTTGCGAAAGATCATTCGACGCCAAAGCGAGCGGGATCAACTGCTCCTGAGCTATAAATTCGCCGCAGAGCTTTCCAACGCGGACATTGCGGCGTTGATGGCGCTGACGCCGAACCATGTGGGCGTCCTACTGCACCGACTTTTGAAAAAAATTCAACGCGAGATGGAGGCATATTATGAAGAATCCTAAAGATTTGCAGTCTTCGAATTTTCGGGCGGAAGAAGAGTGGACCGCGCAATTAAAAACCCTCTATGCGCCCGATGCACGGGACAAAGAAGCGGTACGCCGCCGCATAAGAAACCGGGCGCGGCGCCGCACAACACCCGCCATTGCGGCCGCCGCCGCGCTCTTGGTCTTTACCTTACCCTTTACGGGCTTCGGAGAAAGCATCGTTGAGACGATACGGCAGGTGGCAACGCCCACGAACCGTATCGTCGTCCACGAGGAAAAGGCGAACGCGCATCTGTCGAAGAGAACCCTGCCCGAAACCTTAAAGGGTAAGCTCTACGACCGGGACGGCCGCGAAATTACCGATGCGACGGTCCTCGATAAAATGGAACCGCTCTTTACCCGAGAGGGAAAAGAGATCGAACACATCGAGTTCGACGATGCAACCGGCCAGGCGACATTCGTCTTAGAAGAAGAGACCGACGACATCGACTTCAGCGTCTATGAACCGATCCCTTCCGTGGCCGATCGACTGACTTTTACGCCCCTGGTCTTATCAGAGCGCTACCCCTATGAGTATGCCGACGTATACGCGACAGACGATACAAAAACCGACTACGTCGCCTTTCACTATAAGACGAAAGACGGCAAGGAGATCTATATCGACCAGCGGCGCGACATCCCCGGCGCCGGCTATGAAATCGGCGGCGAGGAACCCATCGAAACCCACATCATCGACGGCATTCGAGTGATTGTGCAGGGATCGAGCCTCTACGCCGAACGAGACGGCATTCTCTTGGGTGTGACGGCAAAAGACGCCGACAAGGGCGAGCTCCTCGCCATCTACCGGGACCTTCGGCCCCTCGAGTAGCCAAATCGATTTGCACAGCAAAAAAACGCCCCCGTACCGGCTCTATACCGTTTCGGGGGCGCTGTTTTTCGGCATAACAAAACCCGCATACGCGATGTATGCGGGTTTTTTGTAATCTTAACGCTTGGAGAATTGGGGAGACTTTCTCGCTTTTTTGAAGCCGTATTTTTTACGTTCCTTCATTCTCGGGTCACGGGTCAAGAAGCCCGCTTTTTTGAGGATGGGGCGCAATTCGCCGTCCGCTTCGACCAACGCTCTTGCAATGCCTTGACGAATGGCACCGGCTTGTCCCGTATAGCCGCCGCCTTTTACGCGGACGATGACATCATAGTTGCCTTCGGTTTCGGTGATCTCCAGGGGAGATTTTGCGACGATGCGCAAGGTTTCGAATCCGAAGAAATCTTGGATGTCGCGACCGTTGACGATGAACTTTCCGCTACCGGAAAGGAGACGCACTTGGGCTACGGACGTCTTTCTTCTACCTGTTGCTCTGTATTGTTCTGCCATCTAAATCACCCTTCCCTTATACTTCGTATGCTTCCGGCTGTTGTGCTGCGTGGGGATGCTCGTTGCCCGCATAGACCTTCAGTTTGCGGAACATGGAGCGGCCCAAGCGGCTCTTGGGAAGCATGCCCTTCACCGCGTATTCGATCACGCGCTCGGGGTGCTTTTCGCGGATTTCGCTGTAAGCGACTTCACGACGTCCGCCCGGATAACCGGTGTGGTAGTCGTATACCTTGTCGTTCCATTTGTTGCCCGTCATCTTAATCTTTTCCGCATTGATGACGATTACGAAATCTCCCGTGTCCACGTGCGGGGTATAGATGGGCTTGTTCTTGCCGCGAAGGATGTTAGCGATTTCGGTTGCCAGACGACCGAGGACCTTGCCTTCGGCGTCGATGACGTACCATTTTCTATCTACTTCATTGGCTTTCGCCATAGTTGTCTTCATGGATGACCTCCTGCTATATCAAAGAGACGAATGTTCAAAAGTTTCCGGGGCTTTAAAACACTAGCAATTATTGTAGCTGAATTTTGGGTCCTTGTCAAGAAAAATCCGCATAAAACCGCAATTCTACGCCCTTTTGTTAGATTCGTCCGCGTTTCGGTATAAAGGCTATATAGACCATAGAAAGCGAGTGCATCATGAATCGAACCAAAGGCAAACGAAACGGCCACTTGCCGTCTTTTCGTACATTTCAATACGACTGCGACGCGGACAACGCCCGCCCCTACTCTCTTTTACATCGGCCCCGGCCCTTGCCCCTCGCCCCGGAGATCACCGAGGCGCTGGAGTATCTGTTGTGGTATGTGCCGAATATCAATTCGTTTCAATCGGCATCGAATATTCTGATCGAAGAAAAGCTCTACGAAGACTTTAGCTTCAGCATGATTGTCGATACCCTGCATCTCAGAAAGGAAGACGTGCTGGTGCTGGAATACATCGACGACGACATCGTCGACTACTATATGGAAAAGATCTGCACCAATTGCCAAAAGATCATCCTCACCACCGGCGACAACGAGACCAAGACCTCGGCGTTGGTCCGGCATATGCGAAACGCCATCGCCCACGGTTTTTTTACGGTGATCGACGATCGCATTATGGCCTTCGACGTGCGCCACATCCCCAAAGAAAATGAAACCTATGGCTGTACCGCCATTATCAAACTCGATCCGCTCCACTTGGTACAGACGCTCGCGCTCTTGGAGCAGGAGCTCACCCACGAAAAGCTCGCCCAGGTAGCGTTTGCAAAATGCGGATACGAAATCCTCGAGACCGACGTCAAAAATCCCGCGCTCCCCTTCGATTTTTCCATGCAAAAAGACGGCGTGGTGTATGCCGTCGAGATTAAAAAGATCGACTTCGAGGGGATCGCCGGTCCCGAACATTTAGAAGGCATTCTCTCCCACTTCCCCGTCTCGGTAAAAGAAGAGAAGGTGCTCTTGATGGACTCCGCCGTCTTGGACTCGCGAGCAAAGGCGACGCTGCGCCGAGAAAAGATCTTTCTCTTGGACCGGGACAATCTGAAATCTTTGATGGCAAAAGACGACGTACTCGGCCGCATCCGCCGCGAGATGGCGAAGGGCAACGGCGAGGCGCGCTCCCAAAAAAAATGAGTAAGTACGGAATTTCGTACTTACTCATTTTTGGATGTTTTCGCTTTATTTGCTAAAGTCCTTGAGGCTGTCGTCGACGAGCTTGTTTTCCAAGGGCGTCTTGTATTCAGACTCTTTCATATAGCTTTGTACGGACTTGCGCACGCGGTTGGTGGCGGCAATGGTGCCCATACCGGCGATACATCCGCCTTCGCAGGCCATACCTTCCAGCAGGTGGCCCTCTTTTCGGCCGGCTTTTGCCATTTGTAGCATCTTGATGCACTCTTTCAGGGAATTGGCGCCTTCGATTTGAATGTCGCGATCCGGATCGATCTTTTCCGCCACTTCCTTGACCGCTGCGGCGACGCCGCCGGCGATGGCATAACCCCGCGCGGAGGAAGAGGACTCTTCTTCTTCGGCGGTGACTTCCATTTCAGCGGGCTCGATATCCATGGCGACAAACATGCCCATCAGCTCTTCAAAGGTGATGACGAAGTCGACATATTCCTTTACATCGCCGGAGACGGCCTCTACCTTTTTGGAGGTACAGGGACCGACGAAGCAGACCATGGCCTCGGGATCGTCCTTCTTAATGTGTTCTGCGGTATAGCGCATGGGCGAGCCGGAGTCGGATACATAGTCCTTGAGTTCCGGGAAGCGGTAGTCGATCAAAAGCGTCCAGGAGTGGCAGCAGCTGGTCCCCATAAAGGGAATCTTTTCGGGCACGCGCTCCAGATATTCCTTGGCTTCGTGCAGGGTGGTGTAATCCGCTCCCAATCCGACCTCTACCATATCCTCGAATCCCAATTGTTTCATGGCCGCGCGAACTTGTGCGGGGGTGGTGGATTCGCCGAACTGGCCGATATAGCTCGGCGCGGGGATGGCGTAGATGCGTTTTTTGCTCTTTAATGCCTTGGCGAGCTGATAGATCATGGTCTTATCGCCAATGGCGCCCCAGGGGCATTCGGTCACGCAGCGACCGCAGCCGACGCATTTGTCGTGGTTGATAATGGCGCGGTCCAATTCGTCGCTTTCGATGGCGTCCACCCCGCATACCGAGGCACAGGGGCGGTCGTATTCGACGATGGCGTTATAGGGGCAGGCGTTTTTGCAGCGGCCGCAGCGGACGCATTTTTCTTTGTCGATAATCGCGCCGTGCTTGCCGATGCTGACGGCATTGACCGGGCAGACATTGGTACAGGGATGCGCCATACATCTGCGGCAGTTGTCGGTGACCACAAAGGCACGGGTGGGGCAGGCTTCACAGGCGAATTTGATCACATCGACCAAGGGCGTCTCGAAGATCGAGGTGTCTACGTCCACCTTGTCGAATCCGTCGGTGACGGGTATGTATTCGCCGTAATCTCTCAACCCCATGCCCATGGCCAGCCGAATCATCTCTTCGGCGATGGCGCGTTGACGGAATATGTCCTGGCGATCGTTTTCCGGTTGACCGGGAAAAAGCCGATATCCAGCAGTTTCCAGCTCTTCGATGGGTCTGTCCGTAAAAGCCATTCTGGCCACCTCGGCAAAGACGCGGCGGCGCAGACTCATGACACTTACATAACTCTCTTTCACATTTCCCTCCTATTAGTCAATCTTTCCCGCAAGCTTTAAAATGCGTTCACAAACTTCTTGGGGCGCGGCGGAGGTGATGCGTTCGCCGTCGATTTCGACCACCGGCGTATTCTCCGTACCTTGCTCCTTACATACATTCAAGCAGTTGGTATGGGTGATTTCCAGTTCTCCCTCTTCAAAATACCGCTTTTGAAGGTTTTCCAGCGCATCGAGCATATTGCTGGATCCCATCATGGTGCAACGAGCACCTACGCAAACATTGACTTTCATATACACTCCTTCTGTATTGCAACGGACTCTTACTGAGGGTTCTTACTTACAATGGATCGAAAACCCGGATTTCTCTCGAGGACTTCGTAGACCGGCAGACTGATCAGGGTACAGATAATCAGCTCACTTGCCGCCACAGAAGCGCTCATGCCGAGAAAACCGGCGATTCCGCCGCCGTAAACCAGATACAACTCAAAACCGATAATCCAAGAGAATAGGGCCGGCATCAAACTCGCCACCCACTTCCGATGGATCTTTCCCATCACATACAGGCTGATGGCCGTATGAAAGGTACCGAAAAAGATATCGTATATACCCAAGGGGGATGTGATGTTCGACAGTAGAACGCCGAGTACGATGCCCGGCGCGAAGGCGGGATTATAAAATGCCAAGAGATTCATTACTTCCGCCACACGGAACTGAATGGGCCCGTAGGACACCGGCGCCAATACCACCGTCAGACCGTAATAGACGGCGGCCAGTACTGCCGTCGTCGCAATCCACTGTGTTCGTTTATTCATGCGCATTTTCCGCCTCCTCTGTGTTGCGATTGCTGTGCGCCAATCGAGCGGCCGCCGCCGCGGCGATGGCCGCCACCATATCGTCGGAGAACGTGGTAACTTCCTTGCCCTTCATCTTGTCGAGTTTGTCGATAATGCCGATCTTCTTCTTGTCCAAATAGCCGAAGTTCGTCAGTCCGATAGAACCGTAGACATTGACGATCGAAAGACTCATCACTTCGTCGATGCCGTAGAGGCCTTCGTCCTCGGCGATGATGGTCCGAATCGGCTCGTCGAACAGTTTTTGATCCACCGCCTTGTCGATGGCAAGTGCCGTCAATACGGCGTGGATCGTCTCCCGCTTCCGCAAAACCGCCAAAACATTTTCTTCACATAGTTCTATTGTAATGGGCACATAGTCTTTTTGCAACTCATAAACAATCTCGGCGATGTCCTGCACCCGCACGCCTTTTTCGGCGAGGGCATCCAACGCCAGGCGATACAATTCTTCCATATCGTATTTATACATGCTTTCCTCTATTCTAGTATTTTTCTCGAATTCTCTGTCTTTTGCGCCGCTGATACCGCAAGTCATCCACCGCTGCGACAAATAGCGCTGCGGTCTGGGGCAAGACGCAAAATGCGGCATATACCGCGGGCTTAGGCACAAGGCGCAACAGGCGAATCGCCGCGATCTGCGGCAGCATCAGCGTATCCGCCGGCAGGCGCCATAGCGAACGAAAGGGCCCGCGCAAAAAGGTCTCCCCGCCCCCGCCAAAATACGCGATCCCCAACAGAAGCGCCCAGAGGATCGCCGGAACGATCCACAGGGCGATTGTGTCGGTGACGGGGCTTTTGGAAAAAAACTTTCCCGCCGCCACATAGGGCGCAAAGAGCAATAGGGCGATGGCCAGGCGAAAGACCATACTGCCATAAAACAATCGCTCCAAGGGCGGCGCAAAATGGAGCAATATTAAAAATGCGGATACCATCAAGATATTCAGCGCGTGCACGACGATAAAAAGTACGGCGTTATTTCGCATTGCTCGCCCCCTCGCTCTTCAACTTGTCTCGAAGGCTTTCGGTAAATTCGATGCTGCCGTCTTTTAAGATCCAATAGGCTTCGACGCCGTCTAGGGAATCCACCAGCTTTCTGCCTTCTTCATAGGGCATACAAAACACCGTCGTGGACAAAAAATCCGCCAGTCCGCTGTCTTCGGAAATGACCGAAACCGCGCGGAAGTGATCCGCCGGCATCAGCGTGTCCGGATCGATCAGGTGGTGGTAATTCTTGCCGTCCACCGTATAGTAGCGCTGATAGTCACCACTGGTGACCACCGAGGTATTATTGGCATAGACGACGTCTTTCATATTTTGGGCCGTCGGCCGCTTCTCGGTGATTGCATCGGGGTCCTGCAGGCCGATGCCGAAGGCGGTGCGATTCGGCTCCGGCGCCGATCCGATCAGCTTTACATTGCCGCCGGCACTCACCAGCGCCGCCTTACAGCCTGCTTCTTCCAGTTCTCGGCAGGCAACTTCGGTGGCATAGCCCTTGGCGACGGCGCCCAAATCGATCGAGAGATCGGGGTCCTTGATCTCCACCGCGTTCTCCTCGGGATAGAGCACGATATCGTCGATATTGGTATGCGCGGCCGCCTGTCGTAGCGCGTCCATAGGCGGCAATTCGGCGTTCTTTTCTCGATCGTGGTCGTGGCCTTTTTCCGTCGTATAACGATCGCGATACGTCTTCCAAATATCCGTTACGGCGCCGAATGCGATATTGGTCTCGCCGTATTCTTTATAGCGTTCGATCGACAGCGACAAGAGATCCATCAGCTCAGGTTCTACGCTGAATTTTCCCTTTCCCGCCGCATCGTTTAACGCCTTTAGATTGCTGACATTTTCGTAGCGATTAAAGCCGTCATAGATTCTATGCAGCGCCTGAAATCTCTTATGGAGCAATTCGGTATATTTGTCGCCTTCGGCCTTGCTGTCCGCATAGACGATGGCGGTAACCAGCGTGTCGAAGGTGTCGTAAAAAGTAATCTCGTAGCGCTCCGGCGTCCGCTTTATGCCGCCGCATGCCGTCATCAGCATGGCGAGGGCGAGGAGCAGAGCGGTCCATTTTTTTCTCATTCCATCTCCGTCTTTCTTTCCCATAGTTGTATATACCTACTCAGTTTACCAAATTTTTCTGATTCCCGAAACGAAATCCGCGATTTCTCGCCTATTTACGAAGTCTTTGCAACCAAAAAGAACGGATCGGGCCGTTCTTTTCTTTCGGTATATATCTATTCCGCCTTCCACGCGCCGCCACAACAGAGTCCCAAACATCGACTCGATTTCCGATGCCCGACTTTGGAACGGGCGACCTGGGCGAGAAATTGCTGAAACTCGCGAATCACCTCGGCATTGATCGTATAGAAATGCCATTTTCCTTCCTTGCGGTCATCGATCAGCCCCGCACGCGAAAGGATTTTCATATGGTGGGATAAGGTGGGCTGAGTGATGTCCAAATCCGGCAGTATGTCACAGGCACAAGCCTCGCCGTCGATTAAGTATTGCATGATCTTTAATCGGTTCAAATCGCCTAAGGCTTTACAAATTTCGACCATGTCCTGTTGTTTCTTCTCCCGCATTTCGCATCCCGTCCTTTTCTTTGCCGTTCGCCGACCGCTTTCTTTCGCGCGGCAGTGCGAATCGTGCGCGTCGTTATCGTGATTCTATTCTATAAGATGGCGTTCGGTGGGGCAAGGAATAAAGAGAATAGATCTCAAATTTTTCATGACAAATTCTTTACATCTTTGCCATAAAATTTACAAGGCGTAAAAAAAGCATCCCGCAGGATGCTTTCTTACCAGCCGCCGCTGGCGCCGCCGCCGCCGGAAGAACCGCCGCCGCCGAAGTTTCCTCCGCCGCCATAGCCGCCGCCGAAGCCGCCGCCAAATCCGCCGTAACCGCCGGGGAAGAAAACGGGACCGCGATAGCGCCGTCGTCTGCCGCGACCACCGCCGGAAGAGCCGCCACCGCGAAGGAAGATGGACAAGACGATCAAAATGATCACCCAGCGAAGGATGGTGTCCACCACCTCGTCCTCCTCGACGGGCTCGACGGTTGCGGTGACTTCTTCGCTGCCGTCGATTTGAATATTATACTCTTCCTCGATCACCGCTAGAATCTCTCCAAAGCCGGTTAGAATGCCGTCTTCGTATCTGCCTTCCTTAAAATACGGTGTCAGATCGTTTAGGATGGCTTTCGCCTTCATATCCGGCAAGGCGCCTTCCAGACCGTAACCGGTCTCGATGCGAAACTTCTTGTCCCCCATCGCCACCAATAGGAGCACGCCGTTGTCTTTCTCTTTCGATCCGATATTCCACGCATCGAAAAGTTCCACGGCGACGTCTTCTATGGGCGCCCCGTCGGGCAGGCGGTCCAATACGCAGACGACGACCTGCGCGCCGGTCTGTCGGGCGAGCGATTCGTTCGTAGAGACGATTTTTCCCTTCGCCGCATCGCTTAGGACATCCGCTTCGTCATAGACGTAAAATTCCCGCGTCGGCTGCGGCAAATCCTTCCCCGCTGCAAAAATCGGAAGCGGGAGCAATAGGAGTAAGAGGAAGAGCCAAACGCGCTTTTTCATAGGCTTTTCCTAAAATTTCACTTGCGGTACCTGATCGGCACCCGCCGCCAGTTGGAAGTACTCCCGCTCGTGAAATCCCAAGATGCCCGCCACGAGATTGGTGGGGAATCGCTTTACGGCGCGGTTGTAATCGCCCACGCTTTCGTTATAGCGCTTGCGTTCCACCGCGATCCGATTTTCCGTACCCGCCAATTCCGCCTGCAGGTTCTGAAATCCTTCGTTCGCCTTTAATTCCGGATAGGCCTCGGCCACCACATTGATGTTGCGGATGGCTTCGTTCATTTGTGCATCGGCCGCCGCATATTCCTTGGGCGTCTCGGCGCGCTGAACGGCGCTTCTCGCCTCGGTTACCTTGGTAAATACGTCTTCTTCGTGTTTTGCGTATCCCTTTACGGTCTCTACGAGATTGGGGATCAGATCCGCCCGGCGCTGCATGGTGTTTTCCACCTGTGCCCACGCCTGGTCTACGTTCTCGTCCATGACCTGGAATTTATTGTAGGTTGAGCCGAACAGTACGGCGATCAAGACGAGTATGACCGCCACGGGTATCCATTTTTTCATAGCTTCTCCTTTGCTCGAATTCGGGTGATTTTTAGTGTCTCCATCGACGCATCCAGCATCTCTTCTATGGAAAGGAGTGCTTCGGATGCTTCCATTTCTTCTACCATGGGCCGGAGGGAAGGGTGCTTGGGCAGAAATACCGTACAACAGTCCTCAAAGGGTTCGATCGATGTTTCGTAGGTGCCGATCCGCTCTGCCCAGCGAATAATATCTACCTTATCCATGCCGATCAGCGGCCGAAATACCACAGGCTTTGCCACATCGTCGGTGACGTCCAGGCCGTGGATGGTTTGGCTCGCCACCTGTCCCAGGTTTTCGCCCGTCGTCAGGGAAAGATAGCCGTGTTTTTCGGCCAATCGATTGGCGATCCGCATCATAAAGCGGCGGGAAAGGACCGTCATCTGCTCCGGCGGACAATTTTTGTTGATCTCTTTTTGAATGGGCAACAGGTTTACGCTGTATACGTTCATTTTGGTGGTATAACGGGTGAGGATCTTTGCCAGGCGCATCACCTTATCCTCCGCTTGCGGCGAGGTAAAGGGATAGGAATGGAAGTGGAGCGCGTCCATCTGTACCCCGCGCTTCGCCATCAAAAAGCCCGCCACCGGCGAATCGATGCCGCCGCTTAGGAGCAAGAGCCCCTTTCCGTTGCTTCCCAACGGCAGACCACCGTAGGTCGAGATCTTTTCGTGGTAGAGATACATCTCCTTTTTGACGTCGACATAGAGCATCAGATCCGGCGCGTGTACGTCGACAGAGAGCTTCTCCTCGAAGGCATCCAATATAATGGCGCCCAGTTCCCGATTGATCTCCTGGGAGTTCAGGGGAAAGGACTTGTCGCTGCGCTTGGTGACAACCTTAAAGGTCTGCATCTCCGGATGCGCCTCGAGCACCGCTTCTACATAGCGAACGGACTCCGCCTTTAAGCGCTCCCAATCCGCATCGAAGGCCACCGAAGGCGAGATATATACGATGCCGAAGACGTGGCGCAGGCGCTCTATGCTCTCTTCTTCCCTTGCGGGATCGATCTCTACCTGAATCTTCCCCATTTCGGGGATAATGGAAATATACCCAATATCCTCCAGGACGCTCTCGATATTCTGTACGATTCTGCGGATAAAAAACCGCCGATTGGCCCCCTTCAGGACCACCTCACCCAAACTCAAACTTAATATGCGTTTCATCTTATCTCCTGACTATCGAACGAACTTCGTCTACGGCCTCCGCGAGTGCCGCCGCAAAGATCCGCAATTCTTCTTCTGTGGTCTCTCGGCTCATACAGATTCGTATGGTGCCTTCCGCCTCCCGGTCCGTAAGGCCCAGCGCCGTCAATACGGGATTCTTCCCCGTTCTGTGGCTGGAGCAGGCGGAGGAGGTGGAGATATAGATCTCGCGTCCCTCCAAAATATGCAGCAGTACCTCGCCCCGGGTATCGGGAATGCTGACATTTAATATATACGGGCTCGCCGGTTCGGTGGTGTTGATCCGGATCTCGGGGATTTCTTCCAAAAGCGAGCGGAGCAATCGCACGCGCGCCTCCGCCTCCTCCTTTCGGATGCCCTCTTCTTCTAAGGCGCGAAAGGCGGCGCCCAAACCGTAAATGCCCGGAATGTTTTCGGTGCCGCTTCGAAACCCCATTTCCTGCCCGCCGCCGCGGATCAGAGGGGCAATATCGCGCCGCAGCAGTATGCCGCCGATCCCCTTGGGTCCGTGGAATTTATGGCCGCTAAAGGAATAGCTGTCGCAGCCGATGGCGTCGAAATCGATCGCCAGCTTGCCGACCGCCTGCACACCGTCGATATGCACCTTTAAGGCGGGATGGGCGGCCTTTAGCCTTGGCACCCATTCCTCGACGGGATTGATTGAACCCAATTCGTTGTTGACGTGAAAGAGGCTGAGGGCGATCGTGTTCTCGTCGATCGCGCGATCGAGCACTTCAAAGGGAATATGGCCGCTCGCATCCACCGCCACCTCCCGGAGCTCGATCTCCTTATTCCGCAGGACATTCAAAACGGAGGGGTGTTCGATATTGGTGGTCACCACATTCTTATCGCCTAAGGAAGCGCCGGATACATAGGCGTCGAGGGCCGTATTATTGGACTCCGTGCCCCCCGAGGTAAAATAGAGCTTTCCCTCTCGGCAGCCGAAATAGGCGCATATCTGTTTGCGGATCGCCTCTTTTTCGCGATCGACCCGAAAGCCGAAGCTATGCAGGCTCGACGGGTTCGAAAAATCTTCCGCCAGCGCCCGACTTACGGCGCGAACCACCGAATCCTTCGGCTTTGTGGTGGCACAATTGTCTAAATATATCATCTCTTGCCCTCCTTTTCCTGTGGTATACTAACCCCCAGGAGGCATCTATGTCAAATCATTTCCTACAGATCTATTGTTCCCGCTACGGGCGGGGCGGCCGCCCCGTGGCGTATGGCTATCTGCCCAAAGAAGGCAGCGAAAACATCGGCATCGAGGTGGATCCCGCAAAGGATTGGATCGCGCCCCTCGACCGCATCCTTACAAATCTCCCGAAAACGGAAGATCTCTACGTCTATCACGCCGACTACGAAATCAAAAAGGCCGCGCCCCTCTTTTCTTCTACCGCACGGGACCGCTTGCGGTCGGCTTTAGACCTATATCCCATGCTCAAAGCCATCACCGGGCTTGCACCCGAGTCTTCGTATACCATGGCGCATCTCGCCGAAAAGGCGGGGTTTTCGAAGGCGGTCGCCGTGGGCGATGCCTTTGTCGAGCGCTTCCGTATTGCCGATCCCGCCGCCCTCTATGACCAGATTCGGCACAATCTCCTCGCCATGAAAGCCATATACTCCTATTATACCGCACTCCGCAAACGCACGACACGGCAAGGGGTGCAATTGACCGCATTCTCCCTCTCTCCCTTTCAGATACGGGGAAGAACCCCCGGCGGCAGAGACCGCTATTATCAGCGCGACGACATCCTGTACTGGGAAGAAGACGGCCGCTTTCTCTTCGAGGCGGACGTTCGCTATATGCCCTACGACGCCGAGAAAAAGGCACTCGTCCTCCGGGGCGACTTTTCAATCTCTTCCGCCGTACCCACCCCGCCCGGTTTCGTGGTCTTCGGCATAGACGACGAAATATACTACGACGTGATGGCCGAATTGCTCGCATATCTCAGGGACTGCGCGTAGACCTCACCCATCAGAAAAAGCACCCGAATCGGGTGCTTCTTTTGCTTTGCGTGCACAGACTTTACGAGATTTCGGGAACAATGGGCGGCTTGGCATCGACCTTGGGAATCCCGATCCGCAGATTAAACATCTCGCCATGTATCGGTTTTACCCCTTGGTTCACCTCTACCGACCCCTGCATCGAAAGATACATCAAAATATCGGTCGCATCCCAGCCGTAGGCGTCCCGGATCAGACGCGCCACTTCATGGCAGCCTTCCCATAGGGCATCGTCATAGGCTTTGCCGGTGACATTCACATAATAGCGATCTTTCAGCTCGGTAAGGGGCCAGTCCAGGCGAAAATCCTTTAAGACGCGCACGCGCAATACGACTTCGCCGCCGATCTCCAGACCCGCACCCGAAAGCTCGCCATCTCCCATCGTGGCGTGCAGGTCGCCCACCGCGAGCAGACCGCCCTTCACGCGCACCGGCAAATAGACCCGGGCGCCTTTTTTTATTTTGTTGGAATCCATATTCCCGC
>NZ_LR134523.1:0-455000 GCF_900638585.1 Aedoeadaptatus ivorii | reverse complement strand
TCTATTTCACTCCCCTCCCGGGGTTCTTTTCACCTTTCCCTCACGGTACTTATGCGCTATCGGTCACCAAGGAGTATTTAGCCTTAGGGGGTGGTCCCCCTGTATTCCCACCGGGTTTCACGTGCCCTGTGGTACTCGTTTAGAGTGGTTGTGACTTCTTCGTATACGAGACTGTTACCCCCTACGGTTCGCCTTCCCAGGCGATTCTACTCGTCGTCACTTCCGTATCTCAATTCGGGCTCTACCCCGTTCGCTCGCCGCTACTTAGGGTATCGAGGTTTCTTTCTTTTCCTCGGGGTACTTAGATGTTTCAGTTCCCCCGGTATTCCCTCCTAAGGCTATGAATTGACCTTAGGATCCTTTGAGGCTATCAAAGGGGGTTTCCCCATTCGGAAATCTGTGGATCAAAGTGTATTTGCCACTCCCCACAGCTTTTCGCAGCTTATCGCGTCCTTCATCGGCTCTTGGTGCCAAGGCATCCACCGGATGCTCTTTCTAACTTGACCTAAATTGATCTGTTTTGATCCAATCGTTGAAATTGTAATCTTAAAAAATTTGAAGATTTGATTCTTACGATGTTCTCGTTGATTGTGTATGTGATTGTCAAGGTTCAATGCACATCCGAAGATGTGTGGTGGAGATGAGGAGATTCGAACTCCTGACCCCCTGCTTGCAAGGCAGGTGCTCTCCCAACTGAGCTACACCCCCATATATAATTAAAGGTATAAGAGAAGTAACCATCTTTATGGCGCCTCGCCCGCAGGCGAGGGCCGTTTTCCTTAGAAAGGAGGTGATCCAGCCGCACCTTCCGATACGGCTACCTTGTTACGACTTCACCCCAGTCATTAACCCTACCTTCGACAGCTGCCTCCTTGCGGTTGGCTCGCTGGCTTCGGGTATTGCCAACTCCCATGGTGTGACGGGCGGTGTGTACAAGACCCGGGAACGCATTCACCGCGGCATTCTGATCCGCGATTACTAGCAACTCCGACTTCATGCAGGCGAGTTGCAGCCTGCAATCCGAACTGGGATCGGCTTTTTGAGATTCGCTTAACATCGCTGTCTCGCTGCCCTCTGTACCGACCATTGTAGCACGTGTGTAGCCCGGGACATAAAGGGCATGATGATTTGACGTCATCCCCACCTTCCTCCGATTTATCATCGGCAGTCCTTCCAGAGTTCCCGCCATAATGCGCTGGCAACTGAAAGTAAGGGTTGCGCTCGTTGCGGGACTTAACCCAACATCTCACGACACGAGCTGACGACAACCATGCACCACCTGTATTGCCGTTTCCGAAGAAAACATTTTATCTCTAAAATTGGCGACAATATTTCAAGTCCCGGTAAGGTTCTTCGCGTTGCTTCGAATTAAACCACATGCTCCGCTGCTTGTGCGGGTCCCCGTCAATTCCTTTGAGTTTCATGCTTGCGCACGTACTCCCCAGGCGGAGTGCTTATTGTGTTAACGACGGCACCGAGGTTTGACCCCCGACACCTAGCACTCATCGTTTACAGCGTGGACTACCAGGGTATCTAATCCTGTTTGCTACCCACGCTTTCGTTCCTCAGCGTCAGTTGAAGTCCAGCAAGTCGCCTTCGCCACCGGTATTCCTCCTAATATCTACGCATTCCACCGCTACACTAGGAATTCCACTTGCCTCTCCTTCACTCAAGCTCGACAGTTTCCGATGCTTACGAAGGTTAAGCCTTCGCCTTTTACATCGGACTTGCCGAGCCGCCTGCGAACCCTTTACGCCCAGTAATTCCGGACAACGCTCGCCCCCTACGTATTACCGCGGCTGCTGGCACGTAGTTAGCCGGGGCTTCCTCCTATGGTACCGTCATTATCTTCCCATAGGACAGAGCTTTACGACTCGAAAGCCTTCATCGCTCACGCGGCGTCGCTGCATCAGGGTTGCCCCCATTGTGCAAGATTCCCCACTGCTGCCTCCCGTAGGAGTTTGGACCGTGTCTCAGTTCCAATGTGACCGTTCACCCTCTCAGGCCGGTTACTGATCGCAGCCTTGGTAGGCCGTTACCCCACCAACTAGCTAATCAGACGCGAGGCCATCTCTCACCGCTGTGACTTTAACCACTGTAACAGGCGTTACTGTGGTCTCATACGGTATTAATCCCGGTTTCCCGAGGCTATCCCGTTGTGAGAGGCAGGTTCCTCACGCGTTACTCACCCGTCCGCCGCTAATCCGCTCTTCTTCACCCCGAAGGGATCCGAAGAGGTTCATCGCTCGACTTGCATGTGTTAGGCGCGCCGCCAGCGTTCGTCCTGAGCCAGGATCAAACTCTCAATAAAAACTTTTGAGTTTGCCTAACTCGGATTCACTGACTGTGTTTCCGCTTTAAGCTTAGATGTGTTATGGTTTATTCTCTTATACCATTTAATTAACTTGGTTCAATGTGCCGCTTCGGTGAAGCAGCTTATTTAGTATATCTTCTCGAAAAGACTTTGTCAAGCGCTTTTTAAAACTTTGTTAAGTTTTGTTTACGCTCGCTTTCTCTCACGAGACGACTTATACAGTTTACATCGGATGTAAACTCTTGTCAATGGAAAATTGAAATCTTCTCGATTTCTTTTTTCCTGCCGAAGGCGGATTTGCCCGCCGTTCAGATGACTTTATTATTATACTAGCGGCACATAGGGGTGTCAAGAGACGATTCATCGCTTTTTAGAATTCTGTAAAAGTTGCTTATGCCGCATTTACAAACACAGCGCCGCGTTGTTGACTATCTTTCCAAATATTTGTCGTATTCCGCATCTTCGCGCATCTTCACGTCGACATAGGAGCAGCTGGCGACGACCTTCAAATCGTTGGCCTTGACATACTCCATTAAACGGTCCAGAAGCTTTTTAGCTATGCCCTGCCCTTGCAGCTCCGGCCGCACCACGGTGTGATACGCCTCGACGGTGTGTTCGTCGATCTCGCGGTAGTCCAGATGTGCAGTGGGGCGATCCGCCTCCCCAACATAGAATCTATTTTTGGTTTGCTTGATTTCCATACTATCCTCCTAAGCTGTGGTTGTTTACAAAGGTGTTCGCTTCTTATACCCCATTCTTTGCATAAAAAAAAACACCCCTTCGAATCCTCGGCGAACCGTAGTTCGTTCGCAAATTCGAAAAGGGTGTCTTTATTCTTCGGTTTCGGCTTCCCGCGCCTCTTTCACCGCATCGTCTGTATCTGTGGTGGCTTTTTCCTTCTTGGCTTCTATTTCTCGGAAATAGCTGCCCTTTCCGCCATAAAACCGCTTCACCTGTTCTTGCGCGGTATCTTGATCGACAATGTAGTACTCGACTTCTCCGATCCTTTTGTTTTCTCCGACGAGGGTGTCGGTTTGGATGTCTTCGCCGCCCATCCCCAAGCTGAACTGCGCCAGATACGCCAGTTGGCCGTAGTTCAAATTGGTTTCGACATTCTCGAGGGTGATGTCGATCAACTCCGGAACTTTTAGGAGCATGGCGGGATGCTTTAGCTTGTCAAAAAGCTGCATCATGAATTTTTGCTGGACTTGAATGCGATCTATGTCCTGATTCTCGTAGATCTTCCGAATACGAAGATACCGAACCGCATCGTCTCCGTTCAGCTTCTGTTTGCCCTTCTTAAAATCGATCTTCAGATTGGGTACCACGTAGGTATCCTCGTAGGTATAGTCGAAGGGAATATCGACTTCGATTCCGCCCACGGCGTCTACGAGTCGCTTTACGGCTTCATAGTCTACGGTGGCATAGTAGTCGATCCGCACGTCTAAGAACTCCTCGACCGTCTTTTCAGCCAATGCTTCGCCGCCATAGGCGTAGGCGTGCCCCAATTTGGTCTTTCCCTCGTGTCCCTCAATGTTTACATAGGTGTCTCGGGGTAGGGACAAGAGCTGCGCCCGCTTGGTAACCGGGTCGATGGTCACCAGCATGATCACGTCGCTTCGGGTCGGATTCTTTTCTGCGCTCATATCCGTCGTCGCCGTCTTGTCGATGCCGAACAAGAGGATATGCAGGGGATCGTCGCCGTTAAAGGGATTAGTGGTATCCATGGCGTCGATCTTTTCTTTGGCCTGCGCCACATCCTCTTTGCTGACTTTGCCGCTTTGTGAAAATCCGCCCTGGATCCTGTATCCCAACGCCAGCCCGCCGGCCAGTACCAGAATCGCCAGGGTGACTACGGCAATTTTAATATATTTCATTCTTCCACCTCTTTTTTGTCTCGTTTTATCTTATCGGATCGGTGGATTCTTCGCAATACGCTTCGACGAATCTTATACTTCAATCGGGGTTGCAGCACGATATTTTTCAGGGTCTTTACGCGGACTTTATATGGCCTTTTCGCAGTAAGGGTTTTACGATCGCACGACCGTTCCCATTGTCATCTTGAGCAAGGGACGAAGCCCCGCGTCGAAAGATCTCTCTCCCTACACGGGGTACACAACGAGGCCGATGACGGACCGCGCGACGTACCTTCTCTTTTTTGGGGATAAGACACACAATAGGTACCATACAAACAGGCGTCCCGCAATAGCTAACTGGAGATCCGTTCGACTCCGCCTTCGGCGTCGCTCAGGATGACAGGAATGGGGGTGCAATAGCCTACGGAGCGGCCCGATTCCGCTCAGGATGACAAATGTTTTCCACGTCACATCCCATTGTCATCTTGAGCAAGGGGCGAAGCCCCGCGTCGAAAGATCTCTTTCCCTACAAGAGGTACGCAACGAGGCCGATGACGGACCGCGCGACGTACCTTCTCTTTTTTGGGGATAAGACACACAATAGGTACCATACAAACAGGCGTCCCGCAATAGCACTCGGAGATCCGTTCGACTCCGCCTTCGGCGTTTAATTGGTACAATGTTTTGGACAAACTTTTCCAACTTTTAGTGACGTTCATTCCATTCTTCCATCGGCGTCTTGTATCCAATCGAGGAGTGGGGACGCAGATGATTGTAGTAATAAAAGTAATAATCGAACATCATATCCACTTGGTTTTTGGTGAAGGCGGATATCTTTCCCATCTCCACTTTCATCGTCTGCCAAAAGGTCTCAATAAAGATGTTATCAGCGGGCCGATGCGGCCGGGACATGGAATGGAGGATTCCATTTTCTTCTAATGTCCGATGAAAGTTCTTGCTCACAAACGGACTTCCTCGATCCGTAAGGATCATATACGGTTTTTCATAGCGTTCGAGGGCATCGTTTAATGCTTCCAGTGCCACCGCTGTATTGTTCTTCGAGGATTTCGCATATCCCACCAAGACTTTCGATTGTATCGAAAGAATGCCACAAACGTAATACGTTTTGTTTTCCACTTTTATTTCCGTAAAATCGGTGGACCAAATTTCTTGCTTCTTTTCCTGCGAAGAAAGTTTGGCATACAGATTTTCCTGAATATAGCGCTTTGTATGGGGACTTGTGTGGACATTGTGGATTTTCTTCCTGCCGTATTTTGCTTGCAAGCCATTCATTTTCAGAATACGGGAAATTTTCCATTCCGAATAGTGGCAATCTTCCTTTTCCAAGATCTTTTTTAAATGTCTACGACCAAAAGACCCGTGATGGCGATGAAATGCCTCTATCACCAGACGCATCTCTTCTTTGGAATATAGGGGCTTCAGGGGATGTTTCAAGCGATAATAGTAAGAAGATCGGGGGATTTTTATGATTTCGCATACTTTACGCAACGGATATTGGCATAAATGGACAATGGCAAAGTTTATTTTGTCTGTTGTCGGCGCGCAAAGTATGCTTCGGCTTTTTTAAGATTTCGTTCTCCATTTTGAGTTCTTCGATTTCTTTTTTCAATGCTTTGAGCTCATTCCCGGGAACAACTGCTTTGGAATCAAAAGCAAGCGGACCGTTTTTCTTAAATTCCTTTACCCAACGCCATACAGTCTGTCGGTTCAGATCATAAATCTCACAGATTTCTTTCGTGGAGTAGATATTTGACAGCTTCTTTTCCACGATATCGAGTTTGAATTCTTTTGTGAAAACTCTTCTGCTTCCTTTCGACATATGTCTCCTCCTTTGCTGAGGTAACTAAGGCCGTGTCTAAAATCATTATACCAGCTACCCTCCGCTCAGGATGACAATTGTTTTTTCACGAACCGCCCTCTTTGTCATCTTGAGCAAGGGACGAAGCCCCGCGTCGAAAGATCTCTCTCCCTACAAGGGGTATGCAACGAAGCCATTGCCGAAACGCACGACGTACCCTTTGTTTCTAATAGCGCACAACGCCACCACAGCCATTTACCCACAAAAAAAGAACGCGGCGTGCCGCGCTCTTTCTCTTTCGGTTCTTATTCGACGATTTTGGAAACGACGCCGGATGCGACGGTTCTGCCACCTTCGCGGATTGCGAAGCGCAGGCCTTCGTCCATGGCGACGGGGGTAATGAGTTCTACGGAGAAGGTTGCGTTGTCTCCGGGCATTACCATTTCTACGCCTTCTTGCAGGCTGATGTTACCGGTTACGTCGGTGGTTCTGAAGTAGAATTGGGGACGGTAGCCGTTGAAGAACGGGGTGTGACGTCCACCTTCTTCTTTGCTCAGGACGTAGACTTCGGCTTCGAATTTGGTGTGGGGGTGAATGGTGCCGGGGGCTGCCAATACTTGTCCACGTTCGATTTCGTCTCTTTGGACACCACGCAAGAGGAGGCCTACGTTGTCGCCGGCTTCTGCTTGGTCGAGTTGTTTGCGGAACATTTCGACACCGGTGACGACGACGCTTCTCTTTTCGTTGGTAAGGCCGACGATTTCTACGTTGTCGTTGACTTTGATGGTACCCATTTCAACACGACCGGTGGCTACGGTACCGCGACCGGTGATGGAGAAGATGTCTTCTACGGGCATGAGGAAGGGGTGGTCGACGTCGCGAACGGGGTCGTCGATGTATTCGTCGACGGTTTCCATAAGGGCGACGATTTTGTCTCCCCATTCTCCGTCCGGATCTTCGAGGGCTTTCAGGGCGCTACCCACGGTGATGGGGGTGTTGTCGCCATCGAAGTCGTATTCGTTCAAGAGGTCGCGCACTTCCATTTCGACGAGTTCGATGAGTTCGTCGTCGTCGACTTGGTCTTGTTTGTTCAAGAAGACGACGATTTTGGGTACGCCTACTTGACGGGACAAGAGGATGTGTTCACGGGTTTGGGGCATGGGGCCGTCTGCCGCGCTGACGACAAGGATCGCACCGTCCATTTGTGCCGCGCCGGTGATCATGTTCTTGACGTAGTCGGCGTGACCCGGGCAGTCCACGTGGGCGTAGTGACGCTTGTCGGTTTCGTATTCCACGTGGGAGGTGGAGATGGTGATGCCGCGTTCTCTTTCTTCGGGGGCTTTGTCGATGTTTTCGTAGTCTACGAATTCACCGCTGCCGAATCTCTTGTTGAGAACGTAGGTGATCGCTGCGGTCAGGGTGGTCTTGCCGTGGTCGACGTGACCGATGGTGCCGACGTTTACGTGCGGTTTCGTTCTTTCAAATTTTCCTTTTGCCATAATTGTCCTCCTGCTTTACGCTTCTTTATTTTTGTTCTTTCCGTTGAGCACTTCTTCCGATACGTTCTTCGGAACTTGTTCATAGTGGTCGAATTGCATGGAGTAGTTTGCACGACCTTGGGTGTTGGAACGCAAGCTGGTTGCATAGCCGAACATTTCCGCAAGGGGTACAAAGCAGGTGACGATTTGCGCGCCGCCTACGAGTTCCATACCTTCCATACGACCTCTACGGGAGTTGATGTCGCCGATAACATCCCCCATATACTCTTCAGGCGTAGTGATTTCGACCTTCATGACCGGTTCAAGAAGAATCGGATTCGCCTTGGAAAGCGCATCTCTCAGAGCCATGGAGCCGGCGATCTTAAACGCCATCTCCGAGGAGTCGACGTCGTGGTAAGAACCGTCGTAAAGGCTAACCTTTACATCGAGTACTTCATAACCGCCGAGAATCCCGTTTTGCATGGTCTCTTCGATACCTTGTTGGGTCGGTCCGATAAATTCCTTTGGAATGCTACCGCCGACGATGTTGTTTTCAAATTCAAATCCTCCGCCGGCTTCCAAGGGCTCGATGCGGATTTTGGCGTGGCCGTATTGACCGCGACCACCGGATTGACGTACGAATTTTCCTTCGCCTTCTGCGGCGGAGGTGATGCCTTCTCGGTAGGATACCTTCGGGCTGCCGATGTTCGCTTCGACTTTGAATTCGCGGAGCAGGCGGTCGACGATGATGTCCAAGTGCAACTCGCCCATGCCCGCGATGATGGTTTGTCCGGTCTCTTCATCCGTATAGGTACGGAAGGTCGGGTCTTCTTCCGACAGCTTTTGCAAACCGATGGACATTTTGTCTTGCGACGCCTTGGTCTTCGGTTCGATAGCTACGGAGATAACCGGTTCCGGGAATTCCATCTTTTCGAGGATAATTTGCTCTTTTTCGTCGCAGAGAGTGTCCCCGGTCGTGGTGTCTTTCAATCCTACGGCCGCGGCGATTTCTCCTGCATAGATTTCGTCGACTTCTTCTCGCTTGTTGGCGTGCATCAAGAGGATACGACCCACGCGTTCTCTCTTGCCCTTGCTGGAGTTATAGACATAACTACCCGCTTTTAAGGTACCGGAGTAGACGCGGAAGTAGGAGAGCTTACCTACATAGGGGTCGGTGACGATCTTAAATGCCAATGCGGAGAAAGGTTCTTCGTCCGATGCGTGGCGCTCGTCGGTCTCTTCGCTGTCGGGCAGTACGCCGCCGATGGCGGGTACGTCCAGGGGAGAAGGAAGATAGTCGAGGATCGCATCCAACAGGAGTTGAACCCCTTTGTTCTTGTAGGAAGACCCGCAAGTTACCGGGGTCATTTCTACGGCGAGGGTTCCCTTACGAATGGCACGTTTCAGATCCTCTTGGCTAAATTCTTCCCCTTCGAGATACGCCATCATCAAGTCTTCGTCGAACTCGGATACTTTTTCGACGAGGTTTTCTCTCCACTCTTCTGCCAAAGCCTTGTATTCTTCGGGAACTTCGGTGATTTCGATTTCGGTTCCCATGTCGTCTTTGTAGATTTCAGCTTCCATGGTAACGAGGTCGATCATCCCGATAAAATCTTCTTCGGCGCCCGTGGGAATTTGGATGGGAACGGGATTTCCGTGGAGTTTTTCGTCGATGGTCTTTACGGAACGGAAGAAGTCCGCGCCGGTGACGTCCATCTTATTGATGTGGGCAATTCTGGGTACGTGGTAGCGATCCGCTTGTCTCCAAACGGTTTCGGATTGCGGTTCTACCCCGCTCTTCGCGTCGAAAAGTGCGACCGCACCGTCGAGTACCCGCAGGGAACGTTCCACTTCTACCGTGAAGTCGACGTGGCCGGGGGTGTCGATGATGTTCAGCCGATACCCCTTCCAATGGGCCGTTGTCGCGGCAGAAGTGATGGTGATCCCTCTCTCCTGCTCTTGTTCCATCCAGTCCATTTGTGCCCCACCGTCGTGGGTCTCGCCGATCTTGTGAATGCGACCGGTATAATACAGGATACGCTCCGTCGTCGTCGTTTTACCGGCGTCGATGTGCGCCATGATTCCGATATTGCGTACTTTCTTAAGCGGCACTTCTCTAGCCACGTATTTTCCCCTTTCTTACCATCTGTAGTGGGCGAAGGCCTTGTTGGCTTCAGCCGCACGATGCATTTCGTCTTTTCGCTTGACGGCGCCGCCCAGTCCGTTGGAAGCATCCATAATTTCTTTAAAAAGACGTTCTACCATGGTCTTTTCGCCGCGTTGTCTCGCATAGCGGATAATCCAGCGAAGACCCAGGGTTTGTCTTCTTTCGGGACGCACTTCCATGGGGACCAAATAGGTCGCACCGCCGATACGGCGGGATTTTACTTCCAACACCGGCATTACATTGTTGAGCGCTCTGTAAAATACTTCGAGTGCTTCTTCGCCGGTGGTTTCATGTACGGAATCCAGGGCTCCGTAAACAATTTTTTGTGCCGTGCCGCGCTTGCCGTCCAACATAACGTTGTTGATGAGTTTGGTGATTACGACATCCTCATACACGGGATCGGGCATGACCTCCCTCTTGGGGATATGTCCTTTTCTTGGCATTCTCTTCCCTCCTTAACTATTGGTTGAGAAAAATCATCGGTACTCGACAAATGTCGTGTGCCAAGAGCATCTATGAAAATAGTTTGTGCTCTTTGATTAGTTCGATTTCGGTTTCTTCGCTCCGTATTTGGAACGAGCTTGCATTCTTCCGTCTACGCCGGCGGTATCGAGGGAACCGCGCACGATGTGGTAACGCACACCGGGGAGGTCCTTAACACGGCCGCCGCGAATCAATACGACACTGTGTTCTTGCAGATTGTGTCCGATTCCGGGGATATACGCCATTACTTCGTATCCGTTGGAAAGACGTACACGGGCAACCTTACGAAGCGCGGAGTTCGGCTTCTTCGGGGTTACGGTACGTACCGCCACGCAAACACCTCGCTTTTGCGGGGAGTTGACCACGGTTTGTTCTTTCTTCAAGGAATCGTAGTTGAAGCCCAAAGCCGGAGATTTGGACTTGGTCTCCATCTTCTTTCTACCTCTCTTGACGAGTTGATTAATTGTAGGCACTGAGTGCACCTCCTTTGAAATAAAGTAAAATCTAACAGCACAAATCGATTTTCACTCATGAAAAACTACCCTTTCGGGTAGTTCCACGTTCCTGTCGATTTACACTCGAGTAGTATACCACCATTTATGCCGTTAAGCAAGGTTTTTACCCGATTTTCGGGATTTTTCACGATCCGATAAAGGCATTCAGCTTTCCCGTCGCATAGATCCGTTCGCTGACCCAGGCGGCGAAGGCCGCTTTTAATGTATCGATGGGCAAAAATCCCGCCATCGCTACGAGCGCCGGCTTTATCCCCCCGCTGTGGATCGACATACTCAAAAGGCCGGTCAGATTGATAAGCACCGCGCCGAAGAGAAAATAGACGATAAAAAATGTAAGGAAGTTTCGCTTCGTATATTTTTCGAGCGCAAGGCCCACCAAGAAGGGCGCGAGCACATAGCCGATAAAAAAGCTCCCCGATATGCCGAAAAATACCGCCGCGCCGCCGCGACCGCCGGGAAGCACCGGTAAACCCAATGCCACGGCGAGGACAAAGACGGCGGCGGTGAGAGTGCCGTACTTTTTCCCGAGGATGCCCCCGGCCATAAACAGCATCATATTCTGCAGCACCACGGGCACGCCGACGGGCATGGGGATGGCGATCATGCCGCTCAGTATAATGAGGGCTAAATACATGGCGACGGTGGTCAAATGTTTTGTTTTCATAAGAATACCTCCGAATAATTTTACAATACGTATTGTAAAATTATTCCACGTTTTGGCCGTCCCGTCAAATAAAAAACTCCGCTTTCGCGGAGCTTTTGTTATGCCTGTGCCTCTTCCAGCAGTTTGAAGTTTTCTTCTGCGAGGTTTTCCTCCTCCAGATAGACTTCGGCGTTTTTGCGCACGCCGGTACCCGCCGGAATCAGTTGGCCGATAATGATATTTTCCTTCAGGCCCTGCAGATAGTCCTGCTTGCCTTGGATCGCCGCATCGGTAAGGACGCGGGTGGTCTCTTGGAAGGAGGCAGCGGATAAGAAGGATTCCGTCGCAAGAGACGCCTTGGTGATTCCCAACAGGGTGGGCTCGCCGATCGCCGGACGAAGTCCTTCTGCTTCGGCTTCTTCGTTTGCCCTCTCAAAGCGCAATTTGGTGACCATGCTGCCGGGAAGGAGTTCGGTGTCTCCCGCATCTTCGATGCGCATTTTGCCCATCATCTGTTTGACGATGACTTCGATGTGCTTGTCGTCGATGTCTACCCCTTGCAGTCGGTATACCCGCTGCACTTCTTTTACGATATATTCCTGCACGCCGGTGACGCCCTTTACCCGCAAGAGGTCTTGGGGATAGACGGAACCCTGCGTGAGTTCTTCGCCTTTTTCTACGTAGTCTCCATTTTTCACGCGGATGCGCGCGCCGTAGACGACATTGTAGGATTCGGATTCGCCGTTTTCACCGGTGATGACGATCTCGCGCTTCTTCGCGGTCTCTTTGATTTCTACGGTACCGTCGATCTCCGCGATGATGGCAAGCCCTTTGGGCTTACGCACCTCGAAGAGTTCTTCAACCCGGGGAAGACCCTGGGTGATGTCCGCCGCCGCCGCGACCCCGCCGGTGTGGAAGGTACGCATGGTCAGCTGGGTACCGGGCTCGCCGATGGATTGTGCCGCGATGACGCCCACCGCCTCGCCGATGCCGACGGTTCTGCCGGTGGCGAGGTTTTGGCCGTAGCACTTGGCGCAGACGCCGTGCTCGCTGTGACAGCCGAGGATGGAGCGAATTTTTACGCTGTCGATCCCCGCTTCGACGATGGCATCGGCCATATCGCCGGTGATGAGTTCGTCCGCATGGGCGAGGACTTCTCCGGTTTCCGGATGAAATACGTCTTCGTAGGCGGTTCTGCCGGTGATCCGATCGCCCAGCTCTTCAATCATCTCGCGGCCGTCCTTAAAGTCCTTGGCGACGATGTATTCTTTCGTGCCACAGTCGTCTTCGGTGACGGTAACCTGTTGCGACACGTCGACGAGGCGTCGGGTAAGATATCCGGAGTCCGCCGTTCTCAGCGCCGTATCCGCTAGACCTTTCCGAGAACCGTGGGTCGACATAAAGAATTCCAATACGTCGAGACCTTCGCGGAAGTTCGAAGTGATCGGCACCTCGATGGTACGACCCGAGGGCGATGCCATCAGGCCCCGCATACCGGCGAGCTGCCGAATTTGGTTCTTGGAACCCCGCGCGCCGGAATCGGCGAAGATAAAGATATTGTTGAGTTCGCCAAAGCCTTCCATAACCTTATTCGTCAGGTGGTCGGTCGCCTCGTTCCAAATGTCGATGACGTGTTCGTAGCGCTCTTCGTCGCTGATAAGGCCCTTGCGGAACGCCTTTTCGTATTTGGTAACATCCGCATCGGCTTTGTCCAGAATTTCCTGTTTCTCTTCGGGGATCTCGACGTCGCCCATGGAAATGGACATGGCGCCGATGGTGGAGTAGTGGTACCCCATGCTCTTGATCTTATCGAGGAACTCCGCCGTCTCCAGATTGTCGTGGAGCTTATAGCAACGGTCGATGATTCTTCCGAGGAGCTTCTTGTCGATGGTCTTATCGACTTCGAGACTATACGGATCTTCCTTTCGGTTTACGAAACCGAGGTCTTGCGGAATGACCTCATTGATCAAAAAGCGTCCCACGGTGCTCTCTACGATCTTTCCGCGCTTGTCCTCGGCGTCCTTAAAGCGACGCACCTTGACGTGGGAGTGCAAGTGCAGATAGCCGCTTTCGTAGGCGTGGATCATTTCGTCGACGTCAGTAAAGGTGTAGCCGTCGCCCTTTACGGCGTCCTTTCGGTCGAGGGTGAGATAATAGGTTCCCAAGACCATATCCTGAGAAGGCGTGGTGATGGGCTTACCGTCTTTTAGGGCCAAGATATTGTTGGTGGAGAGCATCAATAGACGCGCTTCCGCCTGGGCTTCCGCCGAAAGGGGCAAGTGGACCGCCATTTGGTCGCCGTCGAAGTCGGCGTTGTAGGCCGTACACGCCAAGGGGTGCAGCTTGATCGCCTTGCCCTCTACGAGCACGGGTTCAAACGCCTGGATCCCCAATCTGTGCAGCGTAGGCGCCCGGTTCAGGAGAACGGGATGGTCTTTGATGACATCGTCCAATACGTCCCACACTTCGGGGCGCACCCGCTCTACCATGCGCTTTGCGCTCTTGATATTGTGGGCGAGTTCGCGCTCGACGAGTTCGCGCATCACAAAGGGCTTAAAGAGCTCGAGCGCCATATTTTTCGGCAGACCGCATTGGTAGAATTTCAGCTGCGGACCTACGACGATAACCGAACGACCGGAGTAGTCGACGCGCTTTCCGAGGAGGTTTTGACGAAAGCGCCCTTGCTTCCCTTTGAGCATCTCCGAAAGGCTCTTGAGCGGCCGATTGCCGGCGCCGGTGACGGGGCGGCCCCGTCTGCCGTTGTCGATCAATGCGTCTACGGATTCTTGCAGCATACGCTTTTCGTTTCGTACGATGATTTCCGGTGCGCCGATGTCCATCAGCTTGCGCAGCCGGTTGTTTCGGTTAATGACCCGTCTATACAGGTCGTTTAAGTCCGAGGTGGCAAAGCGCCCGCCGTCGAGTTGCACCATGGGGCGCAGCTCCGGCGGAATAACCGGGATGCAGTCGAGGATCATCCACTCGGTCTTATTGCCCGATTTGCGGAATGCCTCGATAACTTCGAGTCGACGGGTAATGCGCACCCGCTTTTGTCCGGTGGCATCTTCCATCTGCTCGCGCAATTCCTTGGCGATGGCATCGAGATCCGTACGACGCAAAATGTCGCGGATCGCCTCGGCGCCCATCTTCGCCTCGAACTTGTCGCCGAATTCCTTGCGGTATTCGCGGTATTCGGTCTCGGTCAAAAGCTGCTTTTCGTAGAGATGGGTTTCGCCCGGCTCTACCTTGGTTACGATATACGAAGCAAAGTACAATACCTTCTCCAGCGCCCGGGGGCTGATGTCTAAAATCAGGCCCATGCGGGAGGGGATGCCCTTAAAGTACCAGATATGGGAAACCGGAGCGGCCAGTTCGATATGGCCCATACGTTCCCGGCGCACCTTCGCCTTGGTGACTTCGACGCCACATTTTTCGCAGACGACGCCTTTATAGCGGACTCTTTTATATTTTCCGCAGGAACACTCCCAGTCCTTGGTGGGACCGAAGATCTTTTCGCAGAACAGACCTTCTTTTTCGGGTTTTAAGGTTCTGTAGTTGATGGTCTCGGGTTTTTTTACCTCCCCGTACGACCAGGATCTGATTTTTTCCGACGAGGCCAATCCGATTTTAATGGAATGAAATAGTTCGTTATTGCTCAAGGAGCACTCTCTCCTTTCCTATATGCAGTGCGACTTCGTGGGACGGATTATTCTTCATCCGCATCCTCTGTAAAGCCTTGGGGGATCGCGTCGCCGGAAATCTTGCGGATGCCCGCAAGCGGTTTTGCGCTTCTCTTGCCTTCGATCAATTCCCCTGCGTCTTCTCCTTCGATCTTGCCGTCCATATTGTCCAAGTGGTTCAGTTCTTCGTCGTCGTGGCTGAGATCCACTTCTTCTTCATTTTCGTCCAGTACCTTGATCTCCAGAGCGAGGGCTTCGAGTTCCTTGATCAATACCTTAAAGGATTCGGGAATGCCCGGCTGGGGAATGTTTTCGCCCTTGACGATGGCCTCGTAGGTCTTGACCCGGCCGACGATGTCGTCGGATTTTACCGTGAGCATCTCCTGCAGGGTATGGCTGGCGCCGTATGCCTCCAGCGCCCAAACCTCCATCTCCCCGAACCGTTGCCCGCCGAATTGGGCGCGGCCGCCGAGGGGTTGCTGGGTGACGAGAGAGTAGGGCCCGGTGGAACGGGAGTGAATCTTTTCGTCGACCAAGTGGTGCAGTTTCAACATATACATATAGCCTACGGTGACCGGGTTGTTAAACTCCTCTCCGGTGCGTCCGTCGCGGAGTTGTACCTTGCCGTCGGCGGAAAAACCCGCTTCTTCCAAGGTGTCAAAGATATCCTGCTCGTTGGCGCCGTCGAATACCGGCGTCGCCACGTGCCAGTTCAGTTGTTTCGCCGCAAGGCCCAAGTGGACCTCGAGAACTTGTCCCAAATTCATACGGGAGGGAACCCCGAGGGGGTTCAGTACGATCTGAATGGGACGGCCGTCGGGCATATAGGGCATATCTTCCTTGGGCAGTACCCGAGAGATGACGCCCTTGTTGCCGTGGCGACCGCACATCTTGTCGCCCACCTGAATCTTGCGCTTGGTGGCTATATATACCCGCACCATTTCGTTTACGCCGGGTTGCAGTTCGTCGCCGTCCGCGCGGCTGAAGGTCTTGACGTCTACGACAATCCCCGCTTCCCCGTGGGGCAGACGCAGAGAGGTGTCACGCACTTCCCGCGCCTTTTCGCCGAAGATCGCCCGCAAGAGCCGCTCTTCCGCCGAGAGCTCGGTTTCGCCCTTGGGCGTCACCTTGCCCACCAAAATGTCGCCGGGGTTTACCTCGGCGCCAACGCGGATAATGCCCCGCTCGTCGAGATCTTTGAGCATATCGTCGCCCACATTGGAAATATCGCGGGTAATCTCTTCCGGTCCGAGCTTTGTATCGCGTGCCTCGGATTCATATTCTTCGATGTGGAGGGAGGTGAGAACGTCGTCGATGACCAGCTCTTCGTTGATCAGCATCGCGTCCTCGTAGTTATAGCCTTCCCAGTTCATAAAGGCGATCAGGATATTTTTCCCCAAGGCCATCTCGCCCAAATCGGTGGAGGGTCCGTCGGCGATGATTTCGCCGCGTTCTACCTTTTGTCCGGTCTTGACGATGGGCCGCTGATTAATGGTGGTGCCTTGGTTCGCCTTTTCGAATTTATGGAGCGTAAAGACCACATCGTCCGTGCCGTCGTCGGGCGTCACGGTAATGGAGCTGCTGCTCACTTTAGAAATGGTGCCGTCGCAGGTGGAAATCACGCAGACGCCGGAGTCCCGGGCCGTCTTGTACTCGATGCCCGTCGCCACGATGGGCGCTTCGGTTTTTAAGAGGGGCACTGCCTGCCGCTGCATGTTCGAGCCCATCAACGCACGGTTCGCGTCGTCGTTTTCCAAAAACGGAATCATGCTGGTCCCTACCGCGACGATCTGTTGCGGCGAGACGTCCATATAGGTAATGTCTTCGCGGTGGAAGATATCCACGACCCCTTCGTGTCCCCGGGCGATAACCCGCTCGTTTACGAAGCGTCCGTTTTCGTCGATCTTTTCGTCCGCCTGGGCGATGATATTTTCGTCCTCGATATCGGCGGTGATGTACTCGATCTCGGAGGTCACGACGCCTTCACCCTTTTTTACCTTGCGGTAGGGCGCCTCGATAAAGCCGTATTCATTGATGCGGGCATAGGTCGTAAGCGAGGTAATCAACCCGATATTCGGACCTTCCGGCGTCTCGATGGGGCACATCCGGCCGTAGTGGGAATTGTGGACGTCCCGTACCTCCATGCCGGCGCGGTCCCTAGAAAGACCGCCTGGTCCCAATGCCGACAGACGGCGCTTGTGGGTCAGCTCCGACAGCGGGTTGTTTTGGTCCATAAACTGAGACAGCTGCGAAGAGCCGAAAAATTCCTTGATCGCCGCCGTCACCGGACGAATGTTGATCAAGGACTGCGGCGTGGACGCATCCGGGTCCTGTACCGCCATGCGCTCGCGAATCACCCGTTCCATGCGGGTCAGGCCGATGCGAAATTGGTTCTGCAACAGCTCTCCCACAGAACGGATGCGGCGATTGCCCAAGTGGTCGATGTCGTCGGTATTTCCGATGCCGTGGAACAGATTGAATTCGTAGTTGACCGCCGCCAAAATATCGTCGATTAAAATGTGCTTCGGCGTCAGTTCCTTATAGTGTAACTTGATCCGCGCGATCAGTTCTTCGCCTTCGTATTCCTCGAGGAGTTCCTTAAGGCGAGGCAGGTAGATTTTTTCCTTAAAGCCCAGGGCTTCAAAGTCCAAATCCAAATCCAATGCCGCGGGATTCACAAAATTGTTGCCCAGGAGCACGAGCTTGCGCTTTTCGCCCGGGTCGTTGATGTCGTCGACGAGGATTTCTACGCGATTGATGCCGGCGTTTTCGATCTCGATTGCCGCCGCGCGATCCACCCGATCCCCCGCCTTCGCCAGGATCTCGCCGGTCTCGCCGTCGATTACGTCTTCAGCGACTACGCGATTTTCGAGACGTTCGCGAAGTGCCAGCTTCTTGTTGAACTTATAGCGGCCCACCTTCGCCATATCGTAGCGGCGGGCATCGAAGAACATATTCTCGAACAGAGACTGGGCGGATTCTACCGTCGGCGGCTCGCCGGGACGCAGCTTCTTGTAGATTTCCAGAAGGGCTTCCTGCTTGTTGCTGGTTTGGTCCTTTTCGAATACCTTTAAAAGCTCCTCGGTCTCTCCCATTAAGCGGGTGATTTCCAGATTGGATTCGATGCCGATGGCGCGGAGTAAAATCGTGATGGGGATTTTGCGGGTTCTGTCGATGCGTACATTGATCACGCCCTGGGCGTCGGTCTCGAATTCCAACCACGCACCGCGGTTGGGGATCAGGGTCGAAGAAAACAGGCTCTTGCCCGTCTTGTCGAGTTCTTCCTTATAATAGGCGCCGGGGGAGCGAACCAGTTGACTGACGACGACCCGTTCCGCCCCGTTGATGACGAAGGTGCCGGTGTCGCTCATCAGGGGCAGATCCCCCATAAATACTTCCTGTTCCTTTACATCGCCGATTTCCGTGTTGATCAGGCGGACCTTTACCTTCAAAGGCGCCGAATAATTGGTATCCTTCTGTTTGGCTTCTTCGAAGTCGTATTTCTTATCGTCGGATACGTAATAGTCTACGAATTCGAGAATCAGATTGCCCGCGAAGTCCTCGATGGGCGAAATATCTCGAAATACCTCTTTCAGACCTTCGTCGATCAGCCACTGAAACGAAGAGGTCTGCACCTCCAACAGATTGGGGATCTCCAACACATCGTCGATCCTCGAATAGCTCATTCTCTCCCGTTTGCCGTATTGAACAGGATGTACCATCTGAATTCCTCACCCCTCACAAATTCCTCGGAAAACAAAAAATGTATGTGTAAGTATTCGTACAGAGTTGCCCCGCCAAAAAAAGCTTACATATACATCGTCTTCCATTGCTGCTGCCGTCATTTCCATGCTTCGTTTTATTATTATGCAATTTATTATATTATCATGAGGCGCAATATAAAACAAGGGGAAAATCGTATTAATTTTCCCCTACCAGTATTTTCCCCGCCGAAGGCACATAGCGGGAAGTAAATGCGAGTTCGCGCCGCACTTCCCGTCCGCCCTCTTTGAAAATTCGATATGTCTTATACACCGATCCGTCTACGGCGGGCACCTCTACCCTTTCTTCTCCCGCCTTTAGCTGAGAAGAAAGCTCCCGCTGTTCCCCTGCGGGAATGGTCGCCACGCGCTCGGTAGCGAGTTCGATGGCATCGGGCTTTTCCGCCTTGGGCCCGTAAATCTTACACACCAGTTCCTTGCCGTCTGCCCGCATTTCGATATATACCGGCGTCTTGTACGAATTTTTGAAGATCAAATCCTTGTAGCCGTCCACCACTGCGCAATCCAGCCCTTCCTCGGCATAGGGAACGGGGCGGGAATGGTTGAATTTCGTAAGCACCGTAAGCCCCGCCTCTTCCGCCGCATTGTAAAGCGCGGTGGAAACTTGGCAGACGCCGCCTCCGATGCCCGATGCCATTCTTCCGTTTTCTACGATCTCTCCCTTTCGAAATCCGTGGGCTTCGGTGATGCCCCCGATCTCCTGCAGAAAAGAGATTTTTTCTTCCGGCGAGAGCACAATGCGCCGAAAATACGAGGCGCCGTTTTCCACATTTGCCTTGCGGTCGCGGTCGGAATCTGTATAGTCGGAGCGCACCATAGCGAGCACGCCGTCAATCCCCGAAAGTGCCTCGGCACTCAGCGCCGGCTCCTGTGCGGTGGTTTCGATTTTAACGGGCGCGCCGTCATAAAGTGCGAGGGCGTCTTTGGCCGCTTTCACATCGGGAACTTCTCCCGCCTCCCCCTTTTCGATTCGCACCGCATCCCCATTGTCCGCCACCGGACGGGCGGGGAGGGGCAAATCATATAACGTGCCGTCAAAGGAAAAGAGCGTGCGCGCGAGCTTCTTTTCATTGACCGCAAGGGGCATCGCCACTTCGCGCTTGGCAAAACAGGCGCCGATCCGCTCCCACGGCCTCATATCCCGGCTCAGTTTCATCGCGGCCGCCGCCACCGCGCCGGGATCGTAGGAAAGGCCCAGTGCGTGCGCGTCGGTGCGCACAGCGCGCGAACCGGCGCGAAGGGTGATCTCCCGTTCATCGAAGGTCGCCGCGGCATTTTTCAGCGCTGTCTTTGCGCCACTTTCGCTTTTTGTCCCCAAAGACACGCCCTTATAGGTAAGGCCGGGGCTGATTCTTCCAAAAGCGGGGACAGAAATAACGGCAATGACAAACAACAAGACCGCCGTTACCAAGAGGACCCCGTGCTTTATGTGCTTTTTTCGCTTCAAGGCGGCGCGCTTATTTTTTCGATAGTTTTTATAGTTTTCATTCATGGGCTTTCCCGTTCCTCTTATAATATTCGCAATACGGCTTCAAATCGCATTCGCTGCAGAGGGGCGTTCTCGCCTTACAGATGCGCCGGCCCAAAAAGATCAGCAGATGGTGTCCCTTGCTCCACTTCTCTTCGGGCCAGATTTCCATCAGTTGCGCCTCGGTCTTTTCCACCTTGTCGCTCTCTGCGAGGCCGATGCGGTTGGATACGCGAAACACGTGGGTATCCACGGCGATGGCGGGAATCCCCAATACATTCGATGCCACCACATTGGCGGTCTTTCGGCCCACGCCGGGAAGCGTCATCAGGCCCTCGATGGTGGGGGGAATCTCGCCGCCCCAGTCTTCTAATATGGCGCGGGATGCGCCAAGGATGTTCTTTGCCTTATTCCGGTAGACGCCGCAACTTTTGATATAGCCTTCGAGCGTCTTTTGATCGAGTGCGACCATGCGCTCGGGGGTGTTGTATTTTTCGAACAACACCTTCGTCACTTTGTTCACCCGTACATCGGTGCATTGGGCAGAGAGAATCGTCGCCACCAAAAGCTCATAGGGCGTAGTATAATCGAGCTCCGCCCGCGCGTCGGGAAACATCGCTTCCAATCGCGCATATACTTTTTCTGCCGTTTGCTTATCGATTCGCATAGATTCTCTACCTCTTCCTGTCTTTGAAATACGCCCGAATGTACTCGGCGTTTTTCTTCCATTGTCGCGCGCCGCGCCACGCGCCGCTCATATGTCCGAAATTTTCTCGAAAGGTACGATTGCTCTGTGCCTCCACCTCGTCGAGGGGAATGTATGTGCGGGGGTTTTTCGTCTGAAACCGCGCGGGAATGTCGGCATTGAAGGGACATACCGCCTGGCAGATGTCGCAGCCGTAGAGGGAATCGGCGAGGATCTCCCGTTCCCGTTCGCTGAGCGGTCCCCGTTTTTGGGAGAGCCACGAGCGGCACCGCGTGGGCGATAGCCGTCCCGAAGGGTCTATGGCGCCGCCGGGGCAGGCGCGGACACAGCGCATACAGCTTCCGCAGCGACACGTTTCGATCTCCGCCGCCCCATCGCAATCCCGATCCACGAGCAGAAGTCCTATGGTAACATAACTTCCCAATTCGCGGTGAATAAAGTTGCCGTTTCTTCCGATAAATCCACGCCCGGTGCGCGCGGCAAACCCCCGCTCGTATAGGGGACCGGTATCGATCTGCCGATGACAGCGGATCGTGGGGTCCGCTTCTTCTAAAAGCGCCTGCAGGACTTCGATTTTGTGTTTAAGAAGCAGATGGTAATCGACATCGCGCGAGATCCCCGCCAGGCGACCGTAGCCCGCCCGGGGCGCCGACAATTTTCTCTCGAAGGGAATCTGCTCAAAGGCGACATAGACTGACCTGCCCGCGGGGAACACCGCCCGAAAGTCGTAGCGACTTCGGTCGTCCTTGGGTTCAATATCCAGTCGCTCCCCGGCCTCCCTTCGCGCGGCGAGGATCACTTCCATTTCCGTAAGTACCGTAAGGGGGATATGGGCGAGGTCGTGAAAACCCGCTTTGTTTTTGATTTCTTCGAGATCCATCACAAGCCCCCTTCGTTGTTGTATACTTATACTATCATAACCTTTAGAAGGAGGTATACATGCGAAAAGGTATACCCGTTAAAAATTTGAAAATTAAGGCACAACGCATCGCCGACTTCGTGCCCAAAAAGCGGGATGTGGATCTTACGCTGATCTTCTCTGTCCTCGCCATCACCGCCCTGGGCTTTCTCGTCCTATCCTCGGCGACCAAAACCTACGGGAGCGGATCCTACTTATTAAAGCAGGGGGTGGCGACCGCCTTGGGCTTTGCCGCTCTTATGGGGCTTATGGTGTTGGATTACCGCATTTGGAAGCGCTACTACCCGTTCTTATACGGCCTGAGTATCTTGCTTTTGGTGGCGACGCTTCTCTTCGGTCACGGCGACACCACTTGGGGCGCAAAGAGCTGGCTCTCCTTGGGACCGGTGAACTTTCAGCCGGCGGAATTCGTAAAGGTCTTTCTGGTGATCTGCTTTGCCGCCTATCTCGAAACCCACGCCGAGGTCATCAATCATCCCAAGGAACTTATCAAGGCCCTCGTCTTTGCCGGCTTTCCCGTGGGATTGATTCTCCTGCAGCCGGACTTCGGGACCGCCATGGTCTATCTATTTTTTATCGGCATTATGTTGTTTTTTGCCGATCTGGATTGGAAGTATTTTATCGGCGCCGCCGGTGCCGCGATCCTATCGCTGCCCTTTTTCTATGCCCGTCTGGACGAGTACCAGAAAAATCGAATCCTCGACTTTCTACGTCCGGGCGCCAATACCTCGGGGAGCGGGTATCAGGCCTACGAAGGGCGCATCGCCATCGGAAACGGCAAGTTCTTCGGCCGCGGCCTCTACGAAGGCCCGCAGACGCAGTACAATTTTATCCCCACCAAAGAAACGGACTTTATCTTTCCGGTCTTGGTCGAAGAGCTGGGGTTTTTGGGCGGCAGCGTTGTGCTCGCCCTCTACGGTCTCTTGTTTTACCGTCTGCTCGCCCTCTCAAAGATCGCGCGGGATGCGACAGGTCGGCTGATGGTCATGGGCTTTCTCAGCATCTTGTTTATCCACGTGTGGGAAAACGCGGGGATGACCTTAGGACTGATGCCCGTTACGGGCATTCCCCTCCCCTTTATCAGCTACGGCGGCACCTTCCAGTTGGTGAACCTCGCCATGATCGGCCTCTGCCTCAGCGTCCGCTATAATCGAAGCGGAAAGCGCACCGAAGCGGCGAAGATCGATTTCTTGGACGATCTAAAAGACAAACTCGCCGCCTATGGCGAGCGCCAAATTCAAAAAGAACGCCTGCGCCGCGAACGACGCAAAAAATAAGAGAATGCCCGATTTCGGGGACAAAAAAAGAGCCGATGGCTCTTTTTTTATGCGTCTATGGGATTATTTGCTCGCGTTTTCTACGGCACCTTGCACCAGTTTTTGCAAGTCGCCGATATCGATGGTCACCGAGCTCGCGAGATCCGCTACATCGGGCACCGCCTTGTGGTGCTCGTCTTTTTCCTTGGTGGGAATGGCGAGAACTTCCTCTGCGGTCTTTCCGCCGACATACGCCTCAAAAGCGTCGGCCTGTTCGTACCATTCTTTCTTGATTTCGGAGGCTTCTTTCATCTGATACGCATCGCCCAAATCCCTCTTGCTTTTAATTTCGGCATCCGCCTGTTTCACTTTCCCGGCGGCGTCAAATTCTGCCGTCGGCTCGGAGATGTCGATTCTCGAGGCGGTGATCTTTTCGTCTTTATCGATCATAACCGCCGCGGCGGAGATTTCAATCGCCGCTTTGAGGCCCTTTTCCCCTTCCACGCCCTTGGACTTTTGGGTATCGGCGGTGAGCTTTAAGCCCACCTTTTCGCCGCCGCTCGCGTCTTGGGCGTTGTCATAGGCTTCACGCACCAGCTTTTGAAACGCGCCGATGTCGATGGTCACCGAGCTCGCGAGATCCGCGACATCGGGTACCGCCTTGTGGTGCTCGTCTTTTTCCTTGGTGGCGATCCCCTCGATCTCCTCTACCGTCTTTCCGATCGCATAGGCGGAAATGGCGGCGGATTGCTCGTCCCATTCCTTCTCGATCTCCGAAGCTTCTTTCATGCCGTAGCTCGCGCCCTGTTCCAATTTCGAAGAGGCGGCCTCCGCCGGGGCGGTATAGGCGCCGTCATTGGAAAATTCGACCTTGGGTTGAATCACATCGTAACGGAGATCGACGATCTTGCCGTCGGTGTCAAAGCCCACGGCCACCGCCATCCCGTCCGCCTGCGCCGATGCGCCCTTTTCTCCCATCTGATCGGTGGTCTTGAGCGTGGTATCGAATCCCAGGCCCAATTTGGCGATCTCGCCCGCCGCGACTTCGCTCTTTTCCTCGGTCGCCTTCTTATCGTTGGCGACGGCGGTTTGCGTCTGCGCATTCTTTGCTTCCTCTTGCGCTCCGTTCGCCTGCGTGTCGTTCTTTTGTGCGCATCCCGCCAACAAAGTCATCGCCAAGGCGCCGATGGCGAGTTTTCCGCCGTTCCCCGAAATCTTCATCTCTGTACTCCTTTTCACACAAATAGATAATTTTAGATATGTTCAAGCGTACAAGATTTTGGAAGCCGTGTCAAGAATTGTTTTTTATACATGATATTCACATTTGTACCTACGAAAACGGCTATACACCGGCATTTTTCCTTTCCATTGTTATTTGTTAAACGCGCAAACGCTTTTTATGCGTGGATTTTCCCCGTCTCCGCTTCCGAAGATAACTACGCGAGCAAGTGTGGTATAATATTTACGTCTATCTCCGAACAAGCGGAGGGGACGAGAAAGGATCGAGGTGTAAAATGTCATCCTATCAAATTTTGACAGACGGCGCTCAGGACCTATATCCCGAGCTGTTTCATAGTACGAATATCCGCAGAATCCCCATGCGGACCGCTTGCGGCGGTCGCGATTTCGAGATCGGCGACGATACCACGCGCGACGATATCTTGACATTCTACCGGCTGCTTAAAGAACAACCCGCCTATACTTCTCAGATTTCCCCGGGGATCTATGAACACTATTTCGAACAATACTTAGAGAAAGGCCTCGACGTCTTATACCTCTGTATGAGCGGCGGCATATCCATGCAGTTTCATCAGTCGGAGGTGGCGGCAAAACTCTTACAGGCGCGCTACCCCGAGCGCACCATCCGCTGTTTGGACACCCGCACCTGCACCGCCGGCGGCAATTTGATCTGTGCCCGGGCGGAGGCGAATCAAGCGGCGGGCATGGATCTTTCGGAAAATTTCGACGATCTGGAAAGCTTTAAGGCACATATCGGGCTCTACGGCATCGTCACCGAATTGGACCACTTACACCGCGGCGGGCGCCTTTCGAGTGTCGGCGCCTTGGTGGGAAATGCCTTAAATATTAAGCCCTTCCTCCATATGCGCGACGACGGCGTCCTCGCCATTCGCGAAAAGGTACGCGGCGCAAAGAACGCGACCAAGACCCTCGCACGCACCGCCGGAGAGGACCCGGATCCCGCACACCGAATCTGTTATCTGTCCCACGCCGACAACGAAGCGCTCTGTGAAGAAGTGAAAAAGCTGATTCTCGAAAAGACGGAGATCGAAACCGTCTATACGGGCCTCTTAAACCCCATTATCGGCTCTCATTTGGGAAGCGGGGGCATTTCTATGGCCGTATTGTGCGCGAAACCCGTCTCCTAGTTCGGAAAAATGCGCGAAAACGTGGAAATTGCGCTGATTTTAGGATATAATTTATTGTCGAGTAAACTAAGGAGGATACGAAATGACAGAACTTAAATTACATTTAGAAAAACGCGAAGGCACCGGTACTGCCGGCGCCAAGAAGAATAGAACGGAAGGTCTGGTCCCCGGCATTTACTATGCCAAAGGCGAAGAGCCGGTAGCCATCGTCGCCAAGGCCAACGAGTTGCGTAAAATCGTAGACGTAGCCGGTACCTCCGCTCTGGTGGATGCGGAATTGGACGGCAACTCCAAGAAGATCCTGTTTAAGGAAATTCAAGAGCACCCCTTCAAAAACCAACTCCTGCACTTCGATGCCTACGGCGTCAACCTGAAGGAAAAGATCAAGTTGATGATTCCCGTCGTCCTCGAAGGCAGAGACGATATCAAGGTACAACCCTCCGTATTGTTGCAACTGTTGGAAGAAGTCGAAGTCGAATGTCTGCCGACCAATCTTCCTTCCGAAGCCGTTGTCAATGTCGCAGATATGGAGATCGGCGATACCCTCACCGTCGAAGACTTGGATGTCTTTAAGATCGAAGACATCGAAGTCCTCACCGATGCGGAAGAAGCCGTCGCTTCCCTCCAAGAACCCCGCGAAGAAATCATCGAAGAAGACGAAGATGCGGAAGAAGCAGAAACAGCCGACGTACCCACCGTCGACGAAACCGAATCCGACGAGGAAGAAGAAGAAGACGCCGAATAATCTTTTTCATAAAAATAAGCCATCGAGTCAATCTCGATGGCTTATTTTTATGAAATCAACGGATCGGTCCCAAATACAGATCGTCTCCAAAGGCCGGCACGAGGACCAAAAACGGAATCCATATGGCCAAAAAGCTGAACAGCACGCTGCGATCAAATCGGCGCATCAACAAGAAAGTCGTGATCGGCACATAGACCGCACCGATCCCGGGCAAGAGGAGCAAAAGCGCAAACCAACCCGATCCGTAGACGATGCGCGCAAGCACGACGGTGTTGTAGATGGGAATGATCGATGCGATCCCCGCTTCCCCCGCTTTTTCGAACAATTTCCACCACGCCACCATATAGATGATGGCGACGATCAAGGCGATCATCATCGCCGTTCCCCCGGCAAAAAGCCCGAGCAGATTCTCGTAATAGTCCATTGTGCGTCTCCTTGTTTACAAGAGTTCCCGAACGACTTCCGATAAAAGACGCCGAGACCGAATCTCCGCTTTTCCTCCCCCTTCGATGCGCGCGCCCAGGGGCACGTAGATGGTGCGAAATCCCATCCGCTCCCCTTCGCGAATGCGCGACTGGAGAGAGGGGACATTTTTAATCTCTCCGGTGAGTCCCACATCGCCGATAAAGAGCACGTCCCGTGGAAGGGGCTTGTTGCGAAATGCCGATGCGATCGAAAGGATGGCCGCGAGATTCGCAGCCCCTTCTTTGAGCTTCAGATTGCCGGTGGTTTTTACCACGACATTCTTGTCGTACAGCGACAGACCGCCCCGCTCTTCCAATATAGAGAGGAGCACCCCCAGCTGTTCTCTGCCCATACACTGGGAGATCCGCTGGGGATAGGGCGTAAAGCTCTTACTGACGAGACTTTCGATCTCGACGATAATGCTGCGGGTCCCTTCTCTGGCGATGCACATCGCAGAGCCCGGCACCTCGCCCCCTTCCGCCCGTTCGGTCATAAAATGCGAGGAAGGGTTGTCGATCGAGACCATGCCCGCTTCGGTCATCGAGAAAAATCCCATCTCGCCGGTGGAACCGAATCGGTTTTTCGTCACCTGCAAAATGCGAAGCTCTTCCTGCATTTCGTGGTCGATAAAGAGCACCGTATCTACCAGGTGTTCTAACGCCCGCACGCCGGCAAGGGAATCCTGCTTGGTAAGCTGACCCACCATAAACACCGCCCGGGGCTTGCCTTTGTTCTTGGCGTAGTCCACCAAGAGATTCGCACATTCCATGGTTTGGGTGGGCGTTCCCGCCCGCGCGGAAAAAGCATCGAGGGTAAAGGTCTGAATGCTATCCAATATGATGACGGCGGGGTTGATCTCCCGGATCCAGTGGCGCACATCGTCCATAGAGGTGCCGGCATAGATCCAGATATTTTCGCTGATTCCCGTGCTGATCCGCTCGGCGCGCATCTTCACCTGGCTCTCGCTCTCTTCACCCGAAGCGTACAAGACGCGCAGGCCGTCCTTGGCGAGGGCGTTGGCGATCTGAAACAGCAGGGTAGATTTTCCCGCACCGGGTTTGGCGGCGAGGATCGTCACCCCATCCTCTACGATGCCGCCGCCCATCACGCGGTCGAATTCCTTATAGCCGCTGGAAAGTCGCTTTTTGGTTTCGCCCACCACACTAGTGAGCGGTCTCGCCTCTTTTTTTGTGCGCGTAGACCGTTTCTCCTCCGCCTCTTCTCCGACTTCCCGAAAGCTGTTCCAAGTCTTACACGACGGGCAGCGGCTGAAAAACCCCGAACTCTTGTAGCCGCAGGATTCGCATACATAGCCCTTATGCTTCATCGCTTACGGTTTGGGGCGTCTTCGCCTCCTCGGAAAATACCAGCTTTCCGTCTTTGGCATCCACAAAAATTTCATGGTCCTTTTGGACATGGCCCAAGAGGATCTCGTCGGCGAGGCGGTCTTCGATATTCTTTCGAATCGAACGCACCAGGGGACGAGCGCCGTATTCTTCGTCGAAGCCTTCATCGCCGATATAATCCACCACGGCATCGGTAAAGTGAATGTGGATTTCGTTGTCTTCCAACCGCTCCTTCAAGTCGCGGAGCATCAGTTTCACGATCTCGCGCACTTGTTCTTCTTCCAAGTACTTAAAGACGATGATCTCGTCGATCCGGTTCAAAAACTCGGGGCGGAAGGTATCCTTGAGTTTCGACTGAATGGTTTCGACCATTTTGTCGTACCCCCGCGCCGATTCGGTATCCGGCGCGCCGAAGCCCATGGTGTTTTGACGCTTGAGAAGGGTGGCGCCCACATTGCTGGTCATAATCAAGACCGTGTTCTTAAAGTCCACCGTTCTCCCCTGTCCGTCGGTCAGTCGTCCGTCGTCTAAGATTTGCAGCAAGATATTGAACACGTCGGGGTGCGCCTTTTCGATTTCGTCGAAGAGCACCACGGAATAGGGCTTTCTGCGCACGGCTTCGGTGAGCTGTCCGCCCTCGTCGTAGCCGACATATCCCGGGGGCGAACCCACGAGACGGGAGACGCTGTGTTTTTCCATATACTCACTCATATCGATCCGGATCATAGAATCCGCATCGCCGAACAAGAATTCCGCCAGGCTCTTGGCGAGATAGGTCTTACCGACACCGGTGGGGCCTACGAAGATAAAGCTGCCGATGGGCTTATCGGGACTCTTGAGGCCCACGCGGGCGCGCTTGATGGCGCGAGATACCGCTTCGACCGCTTGGGGCTGTCCGATTACTTCGCTATTGAGTTCCTCTTCCAACCGCACCAGTCGTTCACTCTCCTCGGCGTTCATGGTGGTGACGGGAATGCCGCTCCAGTTGCTTACGATTTCTGCGATCTCTTCGTAGTCCACGACCATATTCTTGGTGTGCTTTTCGCGGTCCCAGTTCTTCTTTTGGCCCTCGAGTTCTTCCTCGATCTTCTTTTCTTCATCGCGCAGCCGCGCCGCTTCTTCGAAGTTTTGGGAATTGACCGCTTCTTCCTTCTCTTTAGAGAGTTTTGCCAGCGCCTCTTCCAATTCTTTCAGGGAGTTGGGACTGTTGAAGTTTTCGACCCGCAAGCGGCTCGCCGCCTCGTCGATCAAGTCGATCGCCTTGTCGGGCAGGAAGCGGTCGTTGATATAGCGGTGCGAAAGTTCCACCGCCGCCTCGATGGCCGCATCGGTAATCTTTACATTGTGATGGGCTTCGTATTTGTCGCGAATGCCCCTGAGGATCTCGATGGAATCTTCCACATCGGGTTCTTCCACCATAATGGGCATCAAGCGGCGTTCAAAGGCGGGGTCCTTTTCGATATGCTTGCGGTATTCGTCGATGGTCGTCGCGCCGATAATCTGCAGATCGCCCTTGGTCAAAGAGGGCTTTAAGATATTCGATGCGTCCATCGCCCCTTCCGCGCCGCCGGCACCGATCACCACGTGGATCTCGTCGATAAAGAGGATGACGTCCTCGCGAGATTCCACTTCGGCGATCACTGCCTTCAGCCGTTCTTCAAAGTCGCCGCGGTATTTTGCCCCGGCGATCAGGGCGGAGACGTCCAAGGTATAGATCTTTTTGTCCTTGATGATCTCCGGCACCTTTCCTTCGACGATGCGCTGCGCCAGGCCTTCTGCGATGGCGGTTTTCCCGACGCCGGGTTCGCCGATTAAAACGGGATTGTTCTTGGTACGGCGCACCAGCACTTGAATGATCCGCTCGATCTCTTCTTTTCTGCCGATCACCGGGTCGATCTTGCCGGCGGTGGCGCGTTCATTCAGATTGTGGCCGAATTCTTCGAGCGCCGATTCGTTGACGTCCTCTTCGACTTCTTGGGCGCGCGGGTCGACCTTTTTAATCGCCATCACGATGCTTCTCTCGAGCATCGTCACGTCGATTCCCAGATTCCTTAGCGCCAATACGGCGACGCCTTTGCCTTCGCGCAAAATGCCCAAGAGCAAATGTTCCGTGCCGATATAATTGTGTCCCAGTTCGTTGGCCACTTCCAAGGCCAATTCGAAAATCTTTTTTGTGCGGGGCGTATAGGTGAGCGAGGTCACCGGCCCCGGTTCGGGGGATACGATCTCCATAACGGCATCCTTCGCCCGGGCGTAGTCGACGCCCACTTGGGCGAGAATGCCCGAGGCACCGGCGGGTACCTGGAGGATCCCCAACAAAATGTGTTCGCTTCCGATATATGCGTGCCCCTGCTCCCGCGCCTCCGATTGGGCGAAGACCATGGCACGTTGACTCTTTTCGGTAAATTTGCCGAACATCGCCATTAAAATACCTCCTTGATAAACTTCCGCACCGTATTGGCGCGATATATATTGCTGCTCCGATCGTCGAGAAAACTGCCCCGCTCCATTTGAAGATGGGCCTTTCCCAGGCGAATCATCGCATCGTAAAGGTCGAAGTCCCGCTTGGGGTCCAAGACGAAAAGTTCGATCCCGAGTTTCATATGGCTGAGGTGAAACATCACTTCTTCAAAGCCGATAATCCGCGCATTGCGCAGAATTCCGTAACTGCGCCGCGCCATATCCTCCAGCTCGATCAAGTGATCCAGATACATCTCTTTGCGCTTTATCCGCTCGAGCGCCGCCACCTCAGCGACGATCGATTTGGCCCGTCGCAAGAATTCTTCTTCCGTAAGGCCCAGGGTCCGCTCGTTGCTGATCTGGTAGATATGCCCGATGCTCTTGGAACCCTCGCCGCGAATGCCTCTGAGCACAAAGCCCATGCGGGTGATAGAGCGCTGAATCTGTTCCATCCCCAATGTGTCCAAGGCGGGAAGATGCATCATACACCCGGCGCGCAGGCCCGTGCCCACATTGCTGGGGCAGGCGGCCAGATAGCCCAGTACGGGATCGTAGGAGACCGGCAAGCGCTCTTCCAGATCGCCCGCGATCGAGGCGACGTTTTCGTATTCTTCGTCTAAAAAAAATCCCTTGCGCATATCCTGAATGCGCAGGTGATCCTCCTCCATCAACATGACGATTTCGTTGTCCGGTCCTTCCAGATACGAACCGATCTCTTTGTTTTTCATCAGTTCGGGGCTGATCCGATTCTCTTCCAGCGCATAGAGGCTCTGCAAGGGCGCCATATCCTGAATCTTGTGGTATACCCAGGTATCTTCGCGCTTCTCGAACGCGTCGATGATCTTTTCCGTAAGCGCCCGGGCCGCTTCCCTATCCATCGTCGACGGATACGGATAGCCTTCGATATTTCTCGCCAGCCGAATTCGGCTCGTTAGCAAAACCTGATCATTGTGCATCTTTATCTTCTCGCAATTCCTTGATTCGATCCCGTCGGTCGGCGGCGTCTTCGTAACGCTCTTCGGCGACGGCGCGCTCCAGTTCTTCTTGCAAAGTCTGGATCTTTCGGCTCTTCTCGTCGCGCAACAAGGCGGCGCGGGGCTTGTGGCCCACATGCTTCTTGGCCCCCTGTATACGCGGCAGGATCCGAGACAGCTCCTCGGAAAACGCCTCATAGCAGTGTTCACAGCCGAGGATCCCCGTCTCCTGAAACTCCCTGAGCGTGCGGTTGCAGTGCGCGCAGGCCCGCTCTTCGTCTTTTCTGTCGCCATAGCCGAACAGAGGAAAGAGTTCTTTGAGGAGGGGCTGGATTTCCACCGATGGAATCTGCATCGTCGGAAAATCTTCTTTGATCAAATCCTGAAAGCAGCTGCGACAAATATGCAACTCTTTCGTCGTATCCCCTTCTACGGTCGTGTAGGTAATTTGTGCTTCGTTTTCGTGGCAGTGTTCACAGAGCATACCTCCACCTCCTTAAGAGAAGATACCCAATAAAACATTCTGTAAAATCTCCGCTCGCAGGCGATTGCGTACATCGCCTGCCGCGGCGAGGGCGCGGTCGGAAAGGGCGATCTTGAGCAGCCGCTTTTCCCGCTCGTCGAGAAAGCCGCCCTCCGCCAACGCGTCGAGGATCCGGTCTCCGTTGATCCGGGTCAAACTATCGCCGATCTCCTCTTGCAGAAGATCCGCATACTTCCGGTTGTCCTCGATTTCCACCTGTACGATGCGAATATAGCCGCCCCCGCCCCGGCGGGATTCCACATAAAACCCCTGTACCGGCGTAAAACGGGTGGTAAGAACGTAGTTGATCTGGCTGGGCGCGCAGCCGAAATGCTGCGCCAGCACATTGCGCTTGATCTCTACATTGCCGTCTTTCTCTGCAAGCAGCGTACGAATGTATTCTTCGATGACATTGCTGAGTCGTGCCATATTTACCCCCTCTCGTGAGAATCATTATACGTTTATGGTCAAAGAATGTCAATATCAGAGAATCCGTTTTTGTGCATAAAAAAATGCCCCGAAGGGCATTTTTATTGTCGTATTTTAGAGGAACACGCCTCCGAATGCGACGAACAGGGGTGCGAATACCAAGGAGACGATGGTGATCAACTTGATCAAAATGTTCAAGCTGGGACCGGAGGTATCCTTGAAGGGGTCGCCGACCGTATCGCCGGTAACCGCTGCCTTATGCGCAATGGATCCCTTGCCGCCGTGGGCGCCGCCTTCGATATATTTCTTGGCATTGTCCCAAGCGCCGCCGGCATTACTCATAAAGATCGCCATCAGAACGCCGGTAATCAGCGCACCGGCTTGGAGTCCGCCCAGTGCCTCGGTTCCCAAGAGGAAGCCGACGAGCATGGGGACGACGACGGCGATAATGCCGGGAACGATCATTTCGCGAAGGGCCGCGGTGGTAGAAATATCTACGCAACGGGCGTATTCCGGGGTCGCCTTGCCTTCCATGATGCCGGGGATGTCTTTGAATTGACGACGTACCTCGTCGATCATGGCACTGGCCGCGTTACCCACCGCACTCATGGTGAGCGCCGAGAAGGCGAAGGGCAGCATACCGCCGATAAAGGTACCGGCGATAACCGAGGGCTTGGAAATGTCGATGCCCGCAAGGCCGGTCGCCTGAATATACGATACGAACAGAGACAGCGCGGTCAGAGCTGCAGAGCCGATGGCAAATCCCTTACCGATAGCTGCGGTGGTGTTGCCGACCGCATCCAAAGAGTCGGTGATGTCGCGTACTTCTTCGGGAAGTTCGCACATTTCGGCGATACCGCCGGCGTTGTCGGCGATGGGGCCGTATGCGTCTACCGCGATGGTGGATGCGGTGGTCGCGAGCATACCCACAGCTGCGAGTGCGATGCTGTAGAGGCCGTAGATGGCGTTTTCTTTACCGCCGCCCAATGCGTATGCGGCGATAATGCCGATGGCCAAGACGATGATCGGTCCTACGGTGGACATCATACCCACGGACAGACCGGAGATGATATTGGTAGAAGCGCCGGTTTCGGATTCTTTTGCGATTCTCTGTACCGGCTTATATTCCGCCGCCGTGTAGTGCTCGGTAATCTTGGAGATGGTGAGCCCTACGATAACGCCGACGATAACCGGGAAAAACATGGTCAGCGAACCGAAGATGCCGTTGGCCAAAACGCCCGCTGCCACGATGGTCACGCCGGATGCGACGTAAGTACCGATGTTTAACGCCTTTTGCGGGTTCTTGTCGCCCTTTACAAAGAACATGGACAAGATCGATGCCACAATCCCGATGGCGGCGATGCCGAGGCCGAATTGCAGGCCTTGTTCACGAAATGCCAGGGTTCCCAAAGTGATGACCGAGAGCAGTGCCCCTACATAGGATTCGAAGAGGTCCGCGCCCATGCCGGCGACGTCGCCGACATTGTCGCCTACGTTGTCGGCGATGACCGCGGGGTTACGGGGGTCGTCTTCGGGAATGCCCGCTTCGACCTTACCCACCAAGTCCGCACCGACGTCGGCAGCCTTGGTATAGATACCGCCGCCCACGCGGGCAAACAATGCGATCGAAGAAGCACCGAGGGAGAACCCGGTGATGATTTCGGGGTTGCCGAACCAGAGGTAGAACAGGGAGATCCCGAGGATACCCAGACCCACTACGATCAGGCCCATTACGGCGCCGCCGGAAAAAGCGATGTCCAATGCCTTTGCCATGCCGCTGGTGTGGGCGGCGTTGGCGGTGCGCACATTGGCCTTGGTGGCCGTGTTCATGCCGACATAGCCCGCCAATACCGAGAAAATCGCGCCGACGATAAAGCAGACGGCGGTTTGCCAGTTGATGGCGAAGAATAAGACGACGGCCAAAGCGATTACGAATACGACGAGTGCCTTGTATTCCCGTTGCAGAAATGCCATGGCCCCTTCGTGGATGTAGCCGGAAATTTCTTTCATGCGTTCGTCTCCGGCCTCTTGCTTGCCTACATAAGAAGACTTATACAGACCGAACAAGATGGCTATTACCCCCACGACGGGAGCAATGAGTAAAATGTTAAAATCCATGATTCCTCCTGATTATTGCGTTACAGCGATCAATACGATAATAGAAATGAAAAAGACTACGGACGTCACGACGGTAATCCGCTTCAGCATTTCCTTGCGGCTGGTACCGCGATTGGCACCCCACTCCGCAGAAGCGCCTCCGCTGCCGTCCAAGGTTCCCAATCCCACTTGCGTCGATTCCTGCACGACGACGGAGAGAATCAAGGCAATCGCCGACAGCGCCACTATGATACTTAAAAACGTGGTCAATCTAACACCCCCTCTGTTTGAATTGTATATCAATAACGTTACTATCCTACCATAAACACCGTGTGATTGCAATTCAGAACGGCCGGCAATCGGCTTGAATTACGGCTTTTGTGCCTCGGTCTGGAAAATTCGTTCCCCCTGGTCTACACTGATAGAGAAAGGAGTGAATCCATTGTATCACAGCTATCCCTATCCTTCGAAACGAAGCGCGGTCTACGCCCCGGCCATGGCGCTGGCCTCCACCCCCCTCGCCGCCGAGGCGGGAAGAACCGTTTTAGAGCAAGGCGGAAACGCGATCGATGCGGCGATCGCCATGGCGGCGGCCCAAACCGTGGTGGAGCCCACCTCCAATGGCTTGGGTTCCGATCTCTTTACCGTATTTTCCTTTGGAGGCGCCCTCTACGGCTTCAACGGAAGCGGCAAGAGCCCCGCGTCTATTTCCCCCGAGGCACTTCAAAAGAAGGGATTCGATAAGATCCCGCCCTACGGAATCGAACCCGTCGGCGTCCCCGGCGCCGTGGACGCCTGGCGCACGGTGCACGAAGCCTTCGGCGCCCTTTCCTTTTTGGAGGTGCTCGCCCCCGCCATTCGGTATGCAAAGGACGGCTTCGTCATCTCACCCACGGTATCGGCTCTGTGGGCGCGGGAACTTAGAACGCGCAAGCACTGCACCGGCCCGGTCTTCGACGCCTTTTGGCACACCTTCGCCCCCGAAGGACGCGCCCCCCGGCCCGGCGAAATCTTCTCCAATCCCGATCAGGCAGAGACGCTGATTGCCATCGCAGAAAGCAAAACCGAGGCCTTCTACCGCGGCACGCTCGCCGAGAAGATCTCGGAATTTTCGGCGACTTTCGGCGGATTTCTTTCCGCCGCGGACCTCGCCGCCCACCAAACCCTGCGCGTAGAGCCGCTCTCCCTCGACTTCGAAGGGACCACTGTTTACGAACTGCCCCCCAACGGCCACGGCATCTCAGTGCTTATGGCCCTGGCGATGCTCAAACCCTGGAAGATCGACCTCGATACGCCGTTGGGCGTCCACCGCACCGTCGAGGCCGTGAAGCGCGCCATGACCGATTGTGCCCGCTTCGTCACCGATCCCGATCATATGCGCGTGCGCTGTGAAGACCTGCTCTCAGACGCCTTTATCCGACGCCGCCGCGACGACATCGCCGATACGGCCAAGATCGTCGAATACTGCCACCCCCTCGCCCCCTCGACCGTCTACTTCGCGGTGGGAGATACAGCGGGCAATATGGTATCTATGATCCAATCCAATTACGACGGCTTCGGATCCGGCGTCGTGGTCCCGGGTACGGGGATTTCTCTCAACAACCGGCTGCTCAACTTCTCTTTGGAAGCGGGCCACGACAACATCCTCGCCGGCGGCAAACGCCCCTATCACACCATCATCCCCGGCTTTTTGACCAAAGACGGCGCGCCCTATGCCGCCTTCGGCGTGATGGGCGGATTTATGCAGCCCCAGGGCCATGTGCAAACCCTGCTGCGGCTGCTCGTCTCGGGCGCAAATCCCCAGGCCGCCTTGGACGCGCCACGCTTTATGTGGACGGGGGAGGACCGCATTGCGTGCGAATCGACCTACGCCCCCGAGATCCTCGATTTTCTCCGCGCCTCGGGCCATGCGGTCACCATCCCGGGCGACGAGCTGGATATGGGACGGGGACAGATCCTCGTGCGCGAAAACGGCGTCTACTGTGGCGGCACCGAAAAACGCTGCGACGGCTACATCGCGGCGCTCTATTGAATACGCATCAAAAAAAGCATCCCTCGAGGGATGCTTTTTATCTGCAATGGGGATCCGGCGGCGGGATCGCCGCGAGCAGCTTTTTCGTATAGGGATGTCGCGGCGCCTCGGAGACCTGCGCTTCGTCGCCGATTTCTACCAATTCGCCCTTATACATGACGCCGATTCGATCGGAAATATGCTGTATCACGGCGATATTGTGCGAGATAAAGATATAGCTCAGATCCCGCTCCTCCTGCAATTCCTCCAGGAGATTGATAATCTGCGCCTGGATCGAAACGTCCAGCGCCGATGTGGGTTCATCGGCGAGGATCAGATCCGGCTCTACCACCAACGCCCGGGCGATGCCGATCCGCTGGCGCTGGCCGCCGGAAAATTCGTGGGGATAGCGCTCGAAATGCTGCGTAGAAAGACCGCATAGCTTGAGGGTCTCTTCCGCCCGCCGCCGGATGTCGTCGCTCCCCAGATTGATCAAGGGCTCCATCACGATCTCTCGGGCACTCATGCGGGGATTCAGCGAACTGTACGGATCCTGAAAGATCATCTGAATCTTTCGGCGCACCGCGCGGATTTCTTTTTTGTCTGCCGTTAGCACATTTTTCCCTTCAAAGAGCACCTCGCCTTGCGCGTCGGGATATAGGCCCAAAATACAGCGCGCCAATGTAGATTTGCCGCTTCCGCTCTCGCCGACGATGCCTAGGGTTTCTTTTCTTCCCAAGCTGAAGCTGACGTGATCGACCGCCCTTACCGTCTTGGGCGCGGCGCCGAAGATGGTCTTTTTGCCCACGGAAAACTCTTTCGTCACATCTTTCAGTTCCAAAATCTTATCCACGGGCATCCTCCTCGTATAAGAAACAGGCGACTTCTTGCCCCGGATTCTCTTCGGTGAGGGCGGGAACCGCCTTAGCGCACTTTTCCATGCGCTCGCTGCAACGGGAATAGAAGGGGCAGTGTCCCTCCATTTCGAAGGCGGTGGGCACATTTCCGGGAATGTTATAGAGCTTCTTGCCCTTGCTTTCGCGGGTGGGCCGCGCCTTCAACAAACCCTTGGTGTAGGGGTGCAGAGGGTGGTCGAAGAGCGTACACACATCGGTGTTTTCCATTACACGGCCCCCGTACATGACCACCACCTCGTCGGCCATTTGCGCCACCACGCCCAAATCGTGGGTAATCAAGAGGATCGAGGTGTTGAGCTCTTTTTGCAGATTGCGCATCAAGGTCAAGACCTCCGCCTGAATGGTCACATCCAGCGCCGTAGTGGGCTCATCGGCGATCAACAGTTTGGGAGAAGACGCCAGGGCAATGGCGATCATCACCCGCTGTCTCTGCCCGCCGGAGAGCTCGTGGGGATAGGCGTGCATTTTGTCCTTGGCGTCGGGGATCTCGACCATCTCCAACATCTCCAAAGACTTCTGTTTGGCATCCGCCTTCGATAGCCCCAAAATGCGCCGATACACTTCTTCGATCTGAAAGCCGATTCGAAGCGCCGGGTTGAGGCTCGTCATCGGTTCCTGAAAAATCATGGCGAGTTCGCGGCTGCGCAAATCCCGCCGCGCCGCTTCGTCCATCAAAAAGATATTCTCGCCTCGGTAGAGGATCTCGCCCCCGTCGACGGTGCCCGCCGGTTTGGGCAAAAGCCCCATCAGCGAAAGGGCGGTCACGCTCTTTCCGCTTCCGCTTTCGCCGACGATTGCGACGGTCTCGCCCTCGTCGATGTCGAAGCTCACGCCGTTTACGGCGTGCACCACGCCCCGGTCCGTATGAAAGGAAACGTGAAGGTCCTTAAATTCCATGAGTTTCGCCATATTAGCTCCTTTCCTTCGGATCCAAAGTGTCGCGCAGGCCGTCGCCGAACAAATTCAGCGAAAAAATAGTCAAGGCGATGGCAAGGCCGGGAAATAGCGTCAAATGCGGAAAGTCGCGGATATAATCCCGTCCCGCACTCAGCATGCCGCCCCACTCGGGCGTCGGCGGCTGTACCCCCAACCCGATAAAGCTCAGGCTCGCCGCCTGTAAAATGGCGGTGCCCACGCCCAGGGTCGCCTGCACGATGATGGGCCCGGTGCAGTTCGGGAGGATATGGCGAAAGATCAAGCGCAGATTGCCCGCGCCGCCGATCTGTGCCGCCTCGACATACTCCTGTTCCTTTACCGAAAGGACGCTCGCCCGCACGATCCGCGCATAGCCCGTAATTCCCGAAAGGGATACGGCGAGGATCAGATTGCGGATTCCGTTGCCCAGTACCGCCGAAATGGCGATAGCGAGGATCAAAGACGGAATCGACAAAAACACGTCGACGATCCGCATAATCACATTGTCCACCTGCCCGCCGAAAAAACCCGCCACGGCGCCGATAATCGTGCCGATGACCACCGAAATCGTGGTGGCGGCAAGGCCTATAAACAGCGAGATGCGGGCGCCGTAGACGACATTGGAAAAAATGTCGCGCCCAAAATTGTCCGTCCCGAAAAAGTGCGCCGCCGAAGGCAGGGCCAGCCGATTGGCGAGGTCCTGCTTTTCGGGCACGTGGGTGGCGATGACGGGCGCAAAGATCGCCATAATAACCAGTAGCGCGAGGATCAAAAGTCCCAGTACCGCCATCTTGTTCTTTACAAAACGCATGCGGAGGTCTTTACTTCTCGATATCGAATTTTCCACAAAAACCCCCTATTCGTATTGGCTACGCACCCGCGGATCCAAAAATCCATAGAGGATATCGATCGCGAGATTCAGTACGCAGTAAGAGAACGAGATCAACAGCACCGCTCCCAAGATCATGGGGTAATCCCTGGCGCCGATAGACTGCACCATATGCCGTCCGATGCCGGGGATCGAAAAGATCGTCTCGGTCAGAACGCTTCCGCCCAAGAGGGCGCCGGTCAAAAGCCCGGCACTGGTGAGCACGGGAATCATGGCATTTTTCAGCGCGTGCACGACGATAACATACCATTCCCGGAGCCCCTTCGAGCGCGCAGTGCGAATATAGTCCTTGCCCAGCACTTCGAGCATAGAAGAGCGGGTCTGGCGCATAATCACCGCCATGGACTGAAAGCCCAGGGCAAATCCCGGCAAAATCAGGTGCTTAAAGGAGTAAAGGCCCGACGAGGGCAGCCAGCGCAGTTTTACCGAAAACAACAGAATAAACAAAATTCCCGACCAGAAAATCGGCATCGACAGGCCGATCATGCCGATAAACATGGAAATCTTGTCGATCCAACTGTACTTATACACCGCACTCAGGATGCCGAAGAGGATCCCGAAAATTACGGCGATGGCCAGAGAAAAGGCGGTCAGTTTTAATGTGGCGGGAAAATACTCCGCCAAGGTATCCGCCACGTCGGCGCCGGAGGCGTAGCTCTTTCCCAAGTCGCCCGTAAGCGCCCCCTTCATGTAATTGCCGTATTGTACCAGGAAGGGGTCGTTTAACCCCAGCTCCTCCCGATACGCTTCTACGGCTTCTTTCGGTGCATTCTGTCCCAACTTGGCGGTGGCGGCATCGCCCGGTGTCAGGTACAAAAGACCGAAGATGATAAAGCTGACGCCCAACAGCGTGGGAATCATAAACAGCAGGCGTCTGATAATATATTTCGTCATGCACTCCTCTTTCCGGTCGATACGCAAGAAAGACTCCGAAAAACGGAGCCTTTCTCAATCTGCTTTATTGGAACGTAATATGATAGTACTCGTTACTGCCGGAGGGATCCGGATCGAAATTGGAAACATTTTTCTGCGTTCCGATCAACTGTTCTCCATACAGTGCATAGACGACGGGTTTGTCTTTCATAATCAGCTCTTGTGCCGATTTGTAGACCTCTGCCCGCTCGTCCCCTTCCACCGCGAGGCCCTTGTCGATGAGGGCGTCGAGTTCGGGGTTGCTGTAGTACATATAGTTCGGTCCCGCCCCCATATTCTTGGTATGGTAGGGACTAAACAAGGTATAGTGGGGATCCACCACGGAGGGCGCCCAACTCATAATAAAGATATCGTGTTCCTTGGCTTCCAAGGCGTTGACGAAGGTACCCCATTCCAATGCAGTGATTTCCACATTCAGGCCGACTTCTTCCAACTGGGACTTGATGATCGTCGCCATATCCTTGCGGACCTGTTGTTGAGAGACGTACAGCTTGACGGTCTGTCCTTCTTCTACGCCAGCTTCCTGTAAAAGTTGTTTTGCCTTTTCGATATCCCGCTTTGTCGGCTCCAGGGAATCGGAAATGGAGTATTCGAAGTTCGGGTTGATGGGCCCTGTGGCGACTTTGCCCGCGCCCATATAGACCGAGTCGATAATCGCCTGTATATCCAGCGCGGAATAGACGGCTTCTCTCGCCTTCGGATTGTCGAAAGGCGCCCGGGTCATATTGAACCCGGCGAAGTGCACGGAGTTGTCCATCTTCCTGTGGAGGGCGAGCTTGTCGTTTTCTTCGATCTTTTTGATGTCGTTGGGGGCGATTTCTAAGGCGAGATCCGCCTGGCCGCTTTCCAGTTCGATGACGCGGTTGCTCGCCTCGGGGATGATCCGAAAGACCATCTTATTGAAAGCGGGCTTTTCGCCCCAGTACTCGTCGTTGGCGGCAAGCGTCAGGGAATTGAGCTTCGACCAATCCTCCAGTTTGAAGGGGCCGGTGCCCACCGGTTCCCGCTCGGCCTTGTCGGGATCGGCTTCGACCGCCTTTTTGCTTACGATAGACGCCGCCGGGTGGGCGAGCGCCGCCTTAAAGGACACGTCCGGTTCTTTGAGCTTAAACTTCAGCACCGCGGGATCGGATGTATCGTAGCTGGCGGGGTCGATCTTTTCGAAGATATAGGCGTAGGAATCGGATTTCGACGCCCGATCCAGCGAAAACGCCACGTCCTCCGATGTGAGTTCCTCGCCGCTCGAAAACTTGACGCCGGAGCGGAGCTTTACGACATACGAGGTTTCATCGGGTTGTTCGATGGATTCCGCCAAGCGGTTTTCCATCTCGCCGTCGGGTTTTCTGGCGATCAGGGTATCGAAAATTTGTCGCACCACGTTTTCAGAATAGATGTTGTTTTGGATCACAGGATCCATCGTGGTCGCATCTTCCGCCATGGCGATCGTCAGGGTATCTTTGTCTTTTCCCGACGAGGCGCCGCCCCCGCCGCCGCAAGCGGTCAGGAGCATGGCGAGCGCCAAAACGGCGGCAATGAGTTTTTTGTTCAATGGCATCACTTCTCTTTCGTTAGGTTGTTTGGGTGTTCAACACTTTCAGAGAATATACCCTTCTTCGGCAATATAAAAACAATTGCGACAATGCCATCGCCTACGCATCTTCCTCGATGCGGTAGACCTTGGCGCCCAGGCCGCGGAATTTGTCTTCGATTCCCTCATAGCCCCGATCGATATGGTAGATGTCGTTGATATATGTCTTGCCCTCGGCGACGAGACCCACCAAGATCAGTGCCGCACCCGCTCGCAGGTCGCTGGCGCGCACGCGTGCCCCGGTGAGTTTCTTGGGCCCTACGACCACGGCGCTTCTGCCGTCGATCTTAATGTCGGCGCCCATTTTCCGGAACTCCTCAACGTGCATAAATCGGTTTTCGAATACGGTCTCGATCGCCACATTGCTGCCCTTACATTGGGTCATATAAGCCATAAACTGCGCCTGCATATCGGTGGGAAAGCCGGGGTACGGCAGGGTCTTGATGTCGATGGAATCGGGAATTTCCTTTCCGATAACCCGCACATTGTCCCCTTCTTCGATCACCTTGCACCCCGATTCCTTGAGCTTGGCGATAATGGGCTTCATGTGATTGGGAATCACATTTTCCACCAAAACATCGCCCCCGGTAATGGCGGCGGCGACCATAAAGGTACCGGCTTCGATCCGGTCGGGAATAATGGCGTGGCGCGCACCGCCCAGTTTTTCTACCCCGTCGATGCGGATGGTGGAAGTGCCGGCGCCGGTGACCTTGGCACCGAGTTTGCGCAAAAAGTTGGAAAGATCGACGATTTCCGGCTCTTTCGCGGCGTTTTCGATGACCGTCTCCCCTTGTGCCAATACGGCGGCCATCATAATATTTTCCGTGGCGCCGACGGAGGGAAAGTCCAGATAGATTTTGTCGCCGACGAGCTTTTCACAGGACGCGGTGATATTGCCGATGTCTTCTACGATATCCGCGCCCAATGCGCGAAAGCCCTTTAAGTGGTAGTCGATGGGGCGAGCGCCGATGGTACAGCCGCCGGGCAGGGAGTTTTCGGTCTTGCCGAGGCGTCCCAGGAGCGGGCCCATTACCAAAAACGACGCACGCATTTTGTTCATCAGTTCAAAAGGCGTCTTGTATTCCCGCAGATTCGCGGAATTGATTTTTAGTTTGCCCTTTCCCGTCACTTCCACGGTAGAGCCGAGGGATTCCAGGACCTTACACATAATATTGACGTCCTGTAAATCCGGCACTTCCTCCAAGTAAATATCTTCCGTACCCAACAGACAAGCTGCGAGGATCGGCAATGCGGCATTTTTTGCTCCGCTGATCCGAACGCGTCCCTTGAGCGCGGGACTTTTTTCAACGACGATCTTTTCCAAAAACGATCTCCCCTTAATTCTATTTCTTAAACTGCGTATCACGGCGGTCGTATATTTATATACATTGCCCGTAAGGCGCTTTATTCTACAATAAGAACGCTAAGAGAATATTCTCTTAGCGGACTTATTGTACCATATTTTCCTTGAAAATACGCTACCGACGGCCATTTGCCGATTCTTAGATTTCCGACTGTGCCCGAATCACTTCGGTCTTGTATCCGTCGGGATCGGTGGCGAAGAAATATCGCGTCGCCTCGCCGGGCAGTCCCTTGAGTTCGGTCACCGGATAGCCGGCGGCTTTGATGCGGGCGTGTTCCGCTTCTAAGTCGTCCGCAAGAACCGCCACATGGCTGTAGCCGTCGCCGATCTCGTAGGCGTCGTGGCCGATATTATAGGTGAGCTCCAGTTCGGAATTGTCGCCGGGAAGGGCCATATACACCAGCTTAAAGCCGTTTTCGCTGTGGTCCTTTTCGCGCGTGATCTCGTACCCCAGCGCCTCTCGATAAAAGAGGATGGACGCTTCCAAGTCCTTTACCCGAATACAGGTATGTGCGTATCTCACTTTCTCACCCTTTCGATTTTGTCGATATACTCGCCCCGATCGCGATCGGGATCGTACTCGATGCGGTGCAAACTCGCCTTTTTAACCGATACCGATTCGCCGGTGATCTCTTCGATGACCATGCCCAGGCTCGGCTGATGGCCGATAAAAAGAATCGGCTCGTCGGTGATATAGGTCTTCATATTGCGCCATCTGGTGGCGTCTTTGTAATCGACGACCTTCACATCGTGTACGCCGAGTTTTTGGGCGACGACCTCCGCCGTCTCTACGGCACGTCGGTATTCCGATACGATAATCTTTTGGGGCAGGGGCCATTCCCTGCGCAAAAACGCCTCGGCGGTGTCCTCCGCCTGAAAGACGCCTTCTTTCACCAAAGCTCTGTCTTCGTCGCGCTCGGCGACGGCTTCGGCCTTTCCGTGTCGCATTAAATATAGAATCATAGCTGCCTCTATTTCTTAAATATGTCTTTCCCCTCGTAACGCGCCAAATAGCCCAACTCATCTTCGATGCGCACCAACTGGTTGTACTTTGCCACGCGATCGGTTCTCGCCGGTGCGCCGGTCTTAATCTGCCCGGCATTTAAGGCGACTGCGAGATCGGCGATGGTCGAATCTTCCGTCTCGCCGCTTCTGTGACTGATCACGGCCGTCATAGACGCGCGCTTGGCGGTCTCGACCGCATCGATGGTCTCCGTGAGGGTTCCGATTTGGTTTAACTTGATCAGGATCGAATTTCCTACGCTTTCATCGATACCCCTTTTCAGCCGTTTTACATTGGTGACGAACAAATCGTCGCCCACCAACTGCACCGTATCGCCCAGGACTTCGGTGAGGTGCTTCCAACCCTCCCAGTCGTTTTCGTCCAGGCCGTCTTCGATGCTTTTTACGGGGAATCGATCGGTGATTTCCTTGTACCAGGCGACCATATCCTCGGCGCGCATTTCGCGCCCTTCGCCCGAAAGTACATAGCGGTCCTTTTCGGCATCATATAGTTCCGAAGCCGCCACATCCAGCGCAAATACGATGTCCTCGCCGGGCACAAGACCCGCCGCCTTCACCGATTCTTCGATCAGCTCCAGCGCCTCGGTGTTGCTTCCCAGATTGGGGGCAAATCCGCCTTCGTCGCCGACGCCGGTGGAAAGCCCCTTGTCCTTGATGACTTTCTTCAGGCTGTGGTAGACTTCGGCGCCCATGCGCAAGCCTTCCTTAAAGTTTGCCGCGCCCACGGGCATAATCATAAATTCCTGAATGTCTACATTGTTGTCGGCGTGTTCCCCGCCGTTAAGAATGTTCATCATGGGAACGGGCAAGGTGCGGGCGCTGATGCCGCCGATGTATTGGTACAGCGGCAGGCCCAGTTCGTCGGCGGCGGCGCGCGCCGTGGCGAGGGAGACCCCGAGGATGGCATTGGCGCCGAGGGCTGACTTGTTCTCGGTGCCGTCGAGGGCGAGGAGCGCTTCGTCCACGCCCAGCTGATCCAGTACGTCGAAGCCCAAAATTTCCTGGGAGATTTTTTCGTTTACATTGCGAACGGCATTTTCTACGCCCTTACCCAGGTAGCGCTCGCCCCCGTCTCTGAGTTCCACCGCTTCGTATTCCCCGGTGCTCGCGCCGGAGGGCACGATCGCCCGGCCGAAGCCGCCCATGGATGTGTGTACTTCCACCTCGACGGTGGGGTTGCCCCGGCTGTCGAGGACTTCTCTTCCGTAGACTTCAATGATACTGCTCATATCTTCTCCTTATTTCCATAAACTGTGTCCCGACATCGCCTCGGGTTTTTGAATGTGCAATGCCGCCAAAATCGTAGGCGCAATGTCGGCGAGAATCCCGTCGTTCAATGCGCGGTCGCTACCCACATGTAGGAGCGCTACGCGATTGGTAGAGTGGGAGGTGACGGGGTTTCCGGTTTCATCGCGCATCACTTCGCAGTTGCCGTGATCGGCGGTAATGAGCGCCTCGCCGCCCTTTTCTTCGAGGGCTTCGAGCACGCGCGCAAGGGCCGCATCCACCGCCTCTACCGCCGTGGTGGCCGCTTCCATAATGCCGGTGTGGCCGACCATATCGGGATTGGCGAAGTTGACGACATATACATCCGCCAAATCCTTTTGGATGCCTTCGATCAAAAGATCCGCCACTTCCTTCGCCCGCATCTCGGGCTGTAGATCATAAGTCGCCACCTTCGGCGAAGGGATCAGAATCCGCGTCTCACCGGGAAATGGCGTCTCTCTGCCGCCGCTTAAAAAGAAGGTGACGTGGGCGTATTTTTCGGTCTCGGCGATGCGCATCTGCCGCAGGCCGTTTTTCGCCAGCACCTCGCCCAAGGTGTCCGACAAGACTTCTTTCGGGTAGATGACATGGGTATTGGGAATGCTCTCGTCGTAGCGGGTCATCGTGACCACATAGACCGAGGGGTTCGGATCCCGCGGAAAGCTTACGAAATCCGGATCGGCAAAGGCGCGCACGATCTCCCGCGCCCGGTCGGGACGGAAGTTGAAGAACAAAAACACATCGTCGTCCTCGATGCGTCCCACGGGCAAACCGCCGGAAAGTTTTACCGCCGGTTCGAAGAATTCGTCGGTATTGCCCCGTGCATAGGCCGCATCGAAGAGCACATCGGTGTCGGTAAAGCCGACGCCCTCGCCTTTTACAAAGAGATCGTATGCCTTTTGTACCCGCTCCCATCGATTGTCGCGGTCCATGGCGTAAAAGCGGCCCACCAGGCTCACCAATTCCCCGGCGCCGATTTGTTCGGTATAGGCGCGCAAAGCGTCGATCTCTTCTTTGGCGGAAGTGGGCGCCACGTCGCGACCGTCCAAAATGCCGTGGATATAGATTTTTTCTACGCCCGCGTCCTTGGCGATTTGCAAAAGCGCATACAGGTGGTCCTTATGGGAATGCACCCCGCCGGTGCTCACCAGTCCCACCAAATGCAGGGCGCTTTTTTTTGCCCGCCGCATGGCCTCTCCTACCACGGGGTTCAGGGCGAGCTTTCCTTCCCGCGCCTCTTTCGAAATGCGGGTCAGCTCCTGATAGACGATGCGACCGGCGCCGATATTGGTGTGCCCCACCTCGGAGTTTCCCATCTGCCCGGCCGGCAGGCCCACCGCCTCGCCGGAAGGATCCAGCGTGGCAAAGCCATTTTGCATTAAGGCGTCGAGGCACGGGGTCTTTGCCGTCGTACAGGCATTATACGGGCCCGGTTCGCTGAGGCCGTAACCGTCTAAGATGGCGAGCAGAAACGGTTTAGACATGGCTCGCCTCGTCTGCGATCTTCATAAATTCGTCGGCCTTTAAGCTCGCGCCACCCACCAATACGCCGTCGATATTTTCTTTCGATACAAAAGACGCCACATTGGCGGCCTTTACGCTCCCGCCGTAGAGGATGCGCACCGAATCGCGCATGCCTTCGGGTAGAGAAGCGCGGATTTCTCCGATCACCGCATCGGCGTCGTCGCCGTCGGCGGTCTTTCCGGTGCCGATCGCCCAAATGGGTTCATAGGCGAGGACGACTTCCGCATTGGCATCCGCGCCCTTGAGCGCTTCGGCGACCTGACGCTTCAAAAACGCAACCCGCTCGTCGGTGGCGTAAATCTCCGCGCTTTCGCCGAAGCAAATCACCGCCACGAGGCCGCATTCCAGAGCGCGCTTCGCCTTTTCGCGGATCAGGGCGTCGTCTTCTCCCCGTCCTCTGGCTTCGCTGTGGCCCACGATGACATAGCGCATGCCCAGATCGGCGAGCATTTCGCCGGCGATCTCCCCGGTGTGCGCGCCGAATCCGTCGGCGGATATATTTTGGGCGCCCATGGCGATTTTGCTGTCTTTTAAGACCGCACCCACTCGGTCCAAATGGGTAAAGGGCGGTGCGACCATCATCTCTACCGCATCGGAATCGTAGGCGCTGAGAGCTTTGGCGAGCGCCTCTCCCTCCGAAACGGTGGTGTTCATTTTCCAGTTTCCTGCGATCAAAAGTTTTCTCATCTTACACCTCTTCAATGGCGGCGATGCCCGGCAATTTCTTGCCTTCCAAAAATTCCAGGCTCGCCCCGCCGCCGGAGGAAATATGGCTCATCTTCTCTTCCAGCCCGGATCGAGTGATCGCCGCCGCGGAATCGCCGCCGCCGATCACCACATTGGCGTCCAAATCGCCGAGGATCTTCGCCAAATCGAAGGTCCCCGCGTCAAAGGGCTCGGTTTCGAATACGCCGGCGGGACCGTTCCACACCACGCTCTTCGCCCCGTCGAGGATCATGCCGTATGCCTTGACAGTCTCTTCTCCGATGTCCAATGCCATTTCGTCGGGGGCGATGTCCCCCGGCTTTACCGCGCGAGCCGTATCGGGACGATCGATCCCCTTCGCCACCACGAGATCCACGGGGAGGAGCAGGTCCACGCCCTTTTCTCGCGCCTTTTTCATCAGGCGCTCGGCGAGTTCGGTCTGCTCTTTTTCTACCAAAGAGGCGCCCATATCGTAGCCTTGGCTCAACAAAAAGGTGTTCGCCATGGCGCCGACGATTAGCACGGAATCGACGATTTCGATCAAGTTCTCGATGACGCCGATCTTATCCGATACCTTGGCGCCGCCCAGGATCGCGACAAACGGACGCTCGGGGTTTTCGACGAGATTCGAAAGCACTTCCACTTCTTTTCCCATCAAAAAGCCCAAGGCGGAGGGGAGCTTCGAGGCGATGCCCACATTGGACGCATGGGCGCGATGGGCGGTGCCGAATGCGTCGTTTACATACAAATCGGCGATGGATGCCAGCTCTTCAGCAAAGGATGCGTCGTTGGCTTCCTCTTCTTTTCGAAAGCGGAGGTTTTCCAGCATGGCGAGCTCGCCGGGTGCGAGTTCTTTTGCCATCTTGCGCACATTGTCGTCTACCACGACCCCCGAGAAAAACGGCGCGATCGTTTGTCCGAGAATCTCCTCGGCGGCCTTGCGCACCGGCTCCATCGAGAATTCTTCTTTGTATTCTCCCTTGGGCCGTCCGCGGTGGCTCATCAGGATCACCGCCGCGCCCGCTTTCAGCAGATGGTCGATGGTGGGTTTTGCCGCTTCGATACGGGTGGTGTCGGTTACTTTTCCGTCCTTTACGGGGACGTTAAAGTCCACCCGCAAGAGTACGCGCTTTCCCTTTACGTCCATAGATTTTAAATTCATGATTCCTCCAAGAAAAATCGAGCCCGTAAGAGCTCGACCCGTATTACATCTTCTCTGCAACCAAGCTTGCCAAGTCGATGACTCTTTGACTGTATCCCCATTCGTTGTCATACCAGGAAAATACCTTAACGAAATTGTCCTGTGCCAAAGTCAGGGACGCATCGAAGATCGAAGCGTGGGGATTGGCGATGATGTCGCTGGATACGATGGGATCTTCGGTGTATTCCAAATAGCCCTTCATGGGACCTTCCGCCGCTTCTTTCACTTTGGCGTTGATCTCTTCTGCCGTCGCGGGCTTGGAGAGTTCGAATACCATATCGGTGATGGAGCCGGTGGGAACGGGCACGCGGAGCGCATAGCCGTTCAATTTGCCTTCGAGCTCGGGCAATACCTGTGCCACCGCCTTGGCGGCGCCGGTGGAGGTGGGAATGATATTTTCCGCTGCGGCGCGGGCGCGTCTCCAGTCTTTTTTATGCTTTGCGTCGTGGATGTTTTGGTCGTTGGTATAGGCGTGTACCGTAGTCATCATGCCCTTTTCGATGCCGAAGTTGTCCATAATGATCTTGGTCACCGGTGCCATGCAGTTGGTGGTGCAAGAAGCATTGGAAAGGAAGTGGTGCTTTTCGGGATCGTATTGATCGTGGTTTACGCCCATTACGATGGTAATGTCTTCGCCCTTGGTGGGTGCGGTGACGATGACCTTTTTCGCGCCGGCGTCGAAGTGCTTTTGTACGCCTTCTTTGTCCTTAAAAGCGCCGGTGGTGTCGATCACCAAATCCACGCCCATATCCTTCCAGGGGATTTGCGCGGGATCGCGTTGGTCCGTAATCGTAATCAGCTTGCCGTCGATTTCGAATCCCTTGTCGACAACCTGAATGTCGCCGGGATATTTGCGATATACCGTGTCGTATTTGAATAAGTGGGCCATCAGCGTCCAGTCTCCGCTGGCATTGAGTGCCACCAGCTCAAAGGGAAGTTCCTCGCGCAACAGAATACCTCGAATTACGTCTCTTCCGATGCGGCCGAAACCGTTCACCCCTACACGAATCGTCATTGTATCCTCCTTATGTTTTCTGTATTTATAAAGTTCTGTACTAGTATACCCATCTCGGGAAAAAGTACACGATGAGCCGACGTTTCCATCATATCAGAAAGAGGGTATCTATGCGATACGGAACCGAAAGATAGGAAGTGATTATGCTATTTGTCATACAGGGGCCCTCCGGCTCCGGAAAAACCACCCAGGCGGAATTCCTCGCCGAACGACCGGATTTCTTCCGATTGATCACCGCCACCACGAGGCCGCCGCGCCCGGGCGAGATCGACGGCGCGGATTATTATTTTCTCTCCGCCGAAGCCTTTTCTAAGAAAAAATGCGCCGGCGCCCTCCTCGCCACCACCGAAATCCACGGCGCCTGCTACGGCATTCCCAAGACCGATCTCGATGCGCTGGTTCAAGACAAAAACAGGCACGCCGTCGTCGTATTGGACGATACGGGCGCAAAGGAAGTGCAGGCGATGGGGGCGAAGCGCATCTGTTTTGTCATCGAAGAGAAGGCGCGTACACAGCGCCTCCTCGCCCGAAAAGAAAATGGCCGTTTTCTGCCGGAGCGCATCGACAATCGCCGCTGCGATCTGATCGTCGACGCCTCGGGCCGCGAGGATGCGATCCGACAGACGATCGAAACCTATGTCGAAGGCGTGCTTACACGCATATAGCCTGCACACAAAAAAGGCAAGGCGCTTTTGCGCCTTGCCTTTTGAAATCGCGTTTATGCCGTAATGAGTTTTTTAATGTCTTCTTCTACCGTCGTAATGGGGGAAACTTGGAAGTTTTCTACCAAAACCTTGACCACATTTTCGCTCAAAAATGCCGGCAGTGTCGGTCCGAGGTGGATATTCTTTACGCCCAAAGCCAACAGCGACAAGAATACGATCACCGCTTTTTGTTCGTACCAGGCGATATTATAGACGATGGGCAGCTCGTTGATGTCTTCGAGCCCGAAGATCTCCTTGAGCTTTAGGGCGATTACCGCCAAGGAATAGGAGTCGTTGCACTGACCGGCGTCCAATACGCGGGGAATGCCGTCGATGTCGCCGAGGTGGAACTTGTTGTAGCGATACTTCGCACAGCCCGCGGTGAGGATCACCGTATCATCGGGGAGCGCCTTGGCAAATTCTTCGTAGTACAGGCGATCGCTTTGGCGGCCGTCGCAGCCGCCCATGACGACGAATTTCGAGATAGCGCCGCTTTTGATCGCATCCACCACCTTATCCGCCAGGGCAAATACCTGGTTGTGGGCAAAGCCGCCGACGATGGTGCCTTCTTCGATCTTTTCGGGCGCCGGGCAGTTCTTTGCCTGCTCGATCAGCGCCGAGAAGTCCTTGTCCTTTCCGAGCTCGCCTTCAATAAAGGTCGCGCCGGGATAGCTGGCGACGCCGGTGGTATATAAGCGGTCGATATAGCTGTCGTCCTTCGGGGGAACGATACAGTTGGTCGTCATCAAAATCGGGCCGTTAAAGCTCTTAAACTCCTCCCGTTGGTGCCACCAGCTGCCGCCGTAATTGCCGACGAAGTGGTCGTACTTCTTAAAGGCGGGGTAGTAATTCGCGGGCAACATTTCCGAGTGGGTGTATACATCTACGCCGGTGCCTTCGGTCTGTTGCAGCAGCGCTTCCATATCCCCCAGGTCGTGGCCCGAAATCAAAATGCCCGGATTGTCTCTGGGTTCGAGCGAGACCTCGGTAATCTCCGGATGGCCGTAACGGCCGGTGTTGGCTGCGTCCAAGAGCGCCATGGCCTTGACGCCGTGTTCGCCGGTTTGGAGGGTCAAATTCACCAAATCCTCGACGCTTAGGCTGTCGTCGGTGATCTTTTCGAGGGCATCCGCCATAAAGGCGTGGACGTCGTCGTCTCGATACCCCAGCACATTGGCGTGGCGGATATAGGCCGCCATGCCCTTCAGGCCGTAAGTAATCAGCTCGCGCAGGGAACGCACGTCCTCGTCTTCGGTGGCGAGCACGCCGATGTATTCCGCCTTCGCCGCTTCACTCAATCCGTCGCGCATATCGAATCCGGCCTCTTTCGGCAGGCTTTCGAGATCGTCGATAGAAGCGAGGAGCGACTTTTTCATATCCAAAGTATCTACGATAAATTCCTCTACCTTTTCGGGGTTGAAATTCGCATTGGTAATCGTCGTAAACAAATTGTCGGCGATGCGGTCCTCGACTTCGACATTCTTTTCGCCCAGGCGATTATACACCTGCGCTAATCCCTTGGTTACATAGATCAAAACGTCTTGCAGATCGGCCACCTCGGCGGTCTTTCCACAGACGCCCTTTACGGTACAACCCTTGTTTCTTACGGTCTCTTGGCATTGATAACAAAACATATACTACCTCCCGGTTTCTTTTGTTGCATAGCTCCATTCGATGCTTCGATTATACAACCAATCTTCTTTCTGTACCGTAACTAATGTTACCCTTTGTCCTCTTTTACAAAAATTCTTCCAACACCTCGGGATCGAACCGCACATACTTTCCTTCCGTCCGAATCAGTCCCTCCCGCTGCATCTTTCCGAGTTCGCGGGAAAGGCTCGGCCGCGGCACCGCCAAATACGCCGCGAGTTCCTCTCGATTTAAGGGAAGCATCCCCTCGCCCTCCGGATTTTCGTACAATACATAGAGGATAATCTTCTTCCGAATGCTCCCGGCGCTGTGTACCAGCATCTTCAGATTCAAAAAATACGCCTTTTGCGACATAATTGCGAGCATATTGCGCACCAATCGGTCGGCGATTTCGCCGTTTCTCCGGTCAAAGGCGGTCTTGGGCAAAAACAACACCTCCGATTCCTTGCGGCTTACGCAGCCGAAATCGTAGGGATGATCCTCCAAAAAGGTATATACCTCGCCGAACACCGTGCCCGGCTCGGTAAAGCGGTTGATCATCTGCCGCCGTCCCGATGCCGAGATCCGCTCCACCTCCACCGAGCCCGCGAGCAAAATATAGACCCCCGCGCTCTCCTCTTCCTGGTGAAAAATATAGCTGTCTGCGGCGTAATGCCTGCGTTCGGCGCCCAGTTCCCGCAATAGGCGTTCGCGCTTCGAGTCGTCGATGCCGCGAAAAAGCATGCTATCTGCCGTCAATATCGGTCTCCTTCCGCTGTTTTCTGAGCGACGCATTAGTCCTTTGGATCGCAAGATCCAGGTCTTTCACCTCAAGGGCGGGTCTGCGAAAGGCCCCGTGCATCCTTCGCACGTATTTTGCGACGGAAAAGCTTTTTTTCGTCCCGTATACCGCACTTTTCAGCACGAGACTGCCGATCGTAAGCGGCATCTGCGCCGCCGGCAACCACAGCGTCACCGAACGACGACGGCGGCGGTAGGCGCGTACCGCTTGTATGGATTCCCCTTCGTCCTTAGTGGCGGTTTTCCCGCGGGGAAAACTGTATAATTCTCGTGTAGCTCTGTTATATTCTCGTTTGTTGCGATTCATCGTCCAACCCTTTCCCAATATACTTTCCGACAATTTAGTTCATATCCATTTTGTCGAATCCTCAAACTTTCGCGCCTTGCAGTGAAAAAACTTTAGTAAGGCTTTCCCATTTTCCGATTCTATGGTATATTGATCTTAGCCGGAAAACATTGTACCGTAGTGTAAACGTTTTCTTGCTGCGATTCTTTTAAGAAAGGAAGAAAATATGGATTGGAAGAAGCATCACAGGATTCTTATCATTACCGGTCACTTCGGCAGCGGTAAGACAGAAATGTCCATCAACTTAGGCTTACAGCTCGCAGAACAGGGAGAACAGGTGACGATCGTCGACCTCGATATCATCAATACGTACTTCCGAATTCGGGATAAGGATACGTTTCTCGAGGAACACGGCATCAAGGCCCTCTACACCGCGACAAAGGCAAAGACCTTGGACATCCCCGCGTTGGACCCGGCCATCGATGCCGCCATCGCTAGCGGTCACGGTCGCGTCATTATCGACGTCGGCGGCAATCCTTCCGGTGCACGTGCCCTCGCCCGCTACTACCCCACCTTGGAGGAAACGGGATACGAACAGATCTTCGTCATCAACTCCAACCGTCCGGAGACCAAGACGCCGGAACAGGTGATCGAATTTATGGAAATGACCCAGGCGACGAGCCATACCCAAATTACCGGCTTGTTCAATACCTCGCATTTCCTCAAAGACACCACGGCCGAAGACGTCATCGGCGGCTTAGACCTCGCCGAACAGGTCAGCGACATTACGGGCCTGCCCCTATTGGGTACGGTCTGCAAGCGCGAGTTGGTGCCCGAAGTACAGGCACATTTCCCCGATCTCTATATTCTTCCCATCGATCTCTATTTTAGGGATCAATGGATGCTATAAGGAGGAAAAATATGGCAAAAGGAAAAGTCACTTTCGATCAAGATTACTGCAAAGGCTGCAGTCTTTGCGTATCGGTCTGCCCGAAAGATGTTTTGGCTCTCAAAACCGATGAATTGAACCCGAAGGGCTACAGACCCGCCTATGCGAAAAATCCGGAAGATTGTATCGCATGCCAAAGCTGTGCGATCATCTGCCCTGACTCTGTAATCAGCGTCTACCGCATAGAAGAGTGAAAGGAGTCATAGAATGTCTGAAAAAGTTTTAATCAAAGGTAACGAAGCAGTCGGCGCGGCTATGATCGCCGCAGGATGCAAAACGTTCTTTGCATACCCCATCACCCCGCAATCCGAAGTTCCCGAGTACTTAGCGAGAGAGTTGCCGAAGATCGGCGGTACTTTCTTACAAGCCGAATCCGAAGTCGCCGCAATCAATATGCTCTACGGTTCCGCCGGTACCGGAACCCGCGTGGCGACCAGTTCCTCTTCTCCCGGGGTTTCTCTGATGCAAGAAGGAATCAGCTATATCGCCGCATCCGAACTGCCCTGCATGATCGTCAACATGATGCGTGGGGGCCCGGGTCTCGGATCCATTCAACCTTCGCAAACGGACTATTTCCAATCCACCCGCGGCGGCGGAAACGGTGACTACCGCACCATCACCCTCGCACCGGCATCCATTCAGGAAATGGTAAATCTGATTCACCTCGGTTTCGACCTCGCCGACAAATACCGCACCCCGGTTATCCTCTGTGGCGACGGTATGCTCGGACAAATGATGGAACCGGTTGAATTCGAAGAACACGAAGTCACCACCTACGATCACTCCGACTGGGCGGCAATGGGAACCAAGGGCGAAAGAGAGCCCCACATCATCAACTCCCTCTACCTCTCTCCCGAAGAGCTCGAAGCCCACAACAAGAAGCTGATCGCAAAATATAAAGAAATCTCCGACAAGGAAAAACGCGTCGAAGTCATCGACGTAGAAGATGCGGACATCGTATTTACCGCTTTCGGTACCACCAGCCGTATCTGCCGTTCCGCCGGAGACATCCTCAAGGAAAAAGGCTACAAAGTCGGATTCATCCGCCCCATTACTCTGTGGCCCTTCCCCAGCGAAGCGTACGAAAAGATCAACAAAGACTGTAAGGTCATCCTCGACGTGGAATTGAACCAAGGTCAAATGGTCGAAGACGTACGTCTCGCCGTTAACGGTAAACTGCCCGTAGAATTCTATGGTCGCCAAGGCGGTATGATTCCTTCCGCGGAAGAAATCGCAGAAGTGGCCTTAAAGCTATTGGAGGCGTAAAATGGAAAAACTACTCTACACCAGAAGCAAAGCACTCACCGATATGCCGACCCACTACTGCCCCGGTTGTACCCACGGCGTAGTGCACAAATTGGTCGCTGAATGTCTGGAAGAACTCGGCCTGACGGGCAATGCCATCGGTATCGCACCGGTAGGATGTTCCGTACTCGCTTACAAATACTTTAACTGCGACATGTTCGAAGCTGCACACGGCCGTGCACCGGCAGTCGCTACGGGTATCAAGCGCTCCACCCCCGACAAATTCGTCTTCACCTACCAAGGTGACGGGGACTTGGCCTCCATCGGCTCGGGCGAAATCGTACAAGCCGCCCACAGAGGCGAACACATTTCCACCATCTTCGTCAACAACGCCATCTACGGCATGACCGGCGGTCAAATGGCGCCCACCACCTTGGTCGGCCAAAAGACTACCACCAGCCCCTACGGCCGCGACGAAGCTTGGGCCGGACGTCCCATCCGCATCGCCGAAATGCTCGCAACCATCAACGGCGCTAAATTCGTCGAACGCGTTGCCGTCAACACGCCCGCAAACATCCGCAAGGCCAAAAAGGCGATTATGGAATGCTTCAAACTGCAACTCGAAGGCACGGGATTCGGCATCGTAGAAGTTCTTTCTACCTGCCCGACCAACTGGGGTCTGCCTCCGACAGAAGCATTGAAATGGTTAGAAGACAACATGATTCCCTACTATCCCTTAGGAAATCTGCGCAACGGGGAGGATCTATAATGACTACGAAAAGAGTTATCGTATCCGGTTTCGGTGGACAAGGTGTTATGGGCATCGGCCAACTGTTGACCTATGCCGGCATGTTCGACGACAAAAACGTATCCTGGTTGCCCTCTTACGGCCCCGAAATGCGCGGCGGTAAGGCAAACTGCTCCGTCATTCTTTCCGATGATCCCATCGGCGCGCCCAACATCGCACAAGCCGACGCCGTCATCGCCATGAACGAACCTTCCTTGGACAAATTCGAGTCCTATGTCGTTCCCGACGGACACATTTTCATCAACAGCTCCCTGGTCAACAAAGACACGACCAGAGGCGACATCAACTCGCACTTGCTCCCGGTCAACGGTCTAACCGAAAAATTCGGTAACCCTCGCGTTCTCAACATGATCATGATCGGCGCATTCAACGAAATCACCGGCATGGTCAGCCAAGGCGCTTTGGAAAAAGCGGTAGACAAACTCTACGGTAAGAAGGGCGAAAAAGTTATGAAATCCAACTTGGAAGCCTTGAAGTTTGGTGGAGAAAAAATGAAGGAGATTGTAAATGCGAAATGAAGTTGAAATCCTCAGACAGGCAATGCTGAACGAAGTCGAAGGTGCAGAATTCTACAAACTCGCAGCCGACAAATTCGCTTCCTCCTCTACGAAGGACGCGCTGTTGGACCTCGCAAGACAAGAAGAAGAGCACATCGAATACCTTCGTTCCCTGTCCGAAAAAATCATCGACGACAGCAAGGCAATCAACTACGATCCGGAAAAATTAAAAGAAGAAGTTCCTTCTCCCGGTATCTTCAAATGGGACAAATTGGATGAAGACATGGTACGCTTGGCCGTAACCGTATTCTCCGTAGGCATGAACATGGAAAAAGACTCCGTGACCTTCTACGAAGACGCAAAGGCAAAAGTCGAAAGCGAAGAATCCAAGCACCTCTTCGACATCCTCGTAAAATGGGAACAATCCCACTTGGAAACCCTGCGTACCCAATATGAAATCTACCAACAAGAATGGTGGAATATGCAAAACTTCGCACCGTACTAAAAAGTACTGTAAACGCGACAAAAACGCCTCTTCGGAGGCGTTTTTTTGTGCGCTTATTTGGGTGCATCCTCTGCACTTCGAATAAGGGACGCCTTAAACGACATAGAACACACCTTACGCCGTTTCAAATATGGTGGACAGTACTGAAACTGAACCAATCATTAAACCCCTATAAATCACTAGTGAAGCCGTTTATAATCGAGCACCCCTCTAAACTGGGGGCTGATAGGGACGATAGGATGTACTTTTTGAAATCCGGACGCACCTCCGGACTCTTATTTTGTGGCGTTCGAATTTTCTTCATCAAAAATACCAAGTAGCTCCTCTACTTCTTCGCGAGACCTGGCATATTTCCGAGCAAACGTACGGGCGTTGCTCCTGACGCGCTGATACCTTTTCTTCTCCGGATTTTCTTCTTCCCATCTTCTTGACGCTCGAATTTGAGCATCACTTGTCTTTCTTTCGTTGTTCACGCTCAAGCTCCTTTTCTAGTCTTTTCTTTTCTTCCTGCAACTTTCCATTTTTAATGAATAAAGCGATGCACACCAAAATCGAGACGAAGAGCAATAGATTGAGTAAGTGATTTAACATTTTCCATGTGATAGAACTTTCTTATGGGTAGGGAATTAACCCCCACCCTTAAGCCATTTCAATTCTAGCTTTATGATCGCAAGCTTTTAACTTGTATTTGTTGGCACCCGTTAATTGCTTTTGGGATCCATACCCCTAAGCGATTTCTATCACTTTCTCACCTCACTTTCTATATGAATTATGACACGCGTGTTATGATTATGCAACCATTTTAAGTAATTGATTGAGGATTTGGATAATTTTTACAACCATAAACGAGGCACTTCGGCCGATTCCTGTTTACCCAGGATTTTGCATTGACGTGCCTCGCCTCTATACAATTACTACTTGCTCAAAGGCGTTGCCCACTTTCCGGCTCTTTTCTTCTCTTAAGTCATAAAATCACTTCAGTTTGTTCCAATTCTTCTTCATCTTTCTGCTCCTTTCGCCCCTTACAGTGCACGCCTGTAAGTTGCAACCTTGTTTTACTGCATCAAAAAAGCACACCAGCTATACCGTAAGATGTGCTTTTAGTTTTGGTTGTATATTTGATCATATAGCCGTTGGTATTTCATAGCCTTTTCTGTGGGCTCGTCATTTTCATCGAGATTTGACAAAAATAACTCATCAATCGCTAACAATAACTTATCCAAGTCGCCGTTATTCAATAATTCTTCAAGGTTGTTAATATCCTTACTCAATTCATTCTTTTGAAGCTCAGTGATGTTAATCATTTTTCTTGCGACCTCCTAATGGATTTACTTGAATCAATTTACCAGTTTTCGGATTAACAGACACAGACCCAACACCCATTATGCTATACCTCGTACTATGTTTGAGCCTCTTAATGTCATCGGGGGTTGACAATATTCGTATCGCGTGTTCAATATCCACTCCATTTCTCTTTTGTTCTACAGAACCAATCACCCTATTGATGAAATGCTTAGATTTCTTATTTATCACAACACCATCTGATGTCTTTAGCCCTATCAGTTTTTCGTCTATCTCTTTAGATACATCTTTATATAACTTAAAATCTGCAAATGACGTCAACTCACCACTTTTTATTGAACGTTTATAATGCTTTAATTGCTCCCACTCTTTCGTATTATTATACTTTAATTTTTGGAAGCTATCAAAGCTAGAGGGTACGTTCTTTTTTCCTATCGCTTCAATGTAATTCTCATATTGCTTTCTGTCACCATGACGGTTCTTCCATGCTTTTTCCTTAGCCAAATATTCCGGATCGTTCTCTACATAGGTCTTATGCCACTCTTCGTAATTCATATCGAGAGGCACATCATAGCTCTTCCCGTCTTCGCTTCTCGCTGTCCTCGTCTTTCCGTCTTTGTTCTCCCTGTAGGTGATCGTAGTCGATCGGCATCTCGGATGCATAGGCGGATAGTTTACGCCCGGCATAGCTTCGTCAATAGGAAAGTGCTTGCCGTCCATAGAACGGCATATTGCACTGGTCTTCATATCTAGGGTGGCCAAAAATTCATATTCCTTAATGCCCAGCTTTTTTTACATAAGCAGGTCAGCTATGCTTTCAAATAGGTCGTTTCCGTGTGATGTAGTGTGCGCGCCGCATGCTTTTTGTCCTTTCCCGGTTCGTTGGCCACATCGTCGCCGCAACTGATCTCGGTGCACTTTCTGCATTTGCTTTTGTACGGCGTTGATGTGCGCGCCATGATGTTCTGAGACGATGCAAAACCAGCAAATTGCAGCCGCAAATAACAAAAACCAAAGTTATGAAAACACGAAAAAACGGCTAAATTGCAGCGTTAGCAGCAACCAGCCGTTTATACAAATGGTGGACAGTACTGGGCTTGAACCAGCGACCTCTACGATGTCAACGTAGCGCTCTACCAACTGAGCTAACTCTCCGTAGCACAATATAGTTTACCAAGGTCGCCGACAGATTGCAAGCACTATTTTACAATTCCGTCATATGGATTCGGTTTTGTTATGCCCATGCGGTGTTCGGGTTAAGTTCTCGTAGGGCCGGCATTGGTCTTTTCGGGATTCTGCCGCCTACTTATTCCAGATCCAGCACATTTCTCCTTTCGAACTCGACGCCGACCGCTTCGCCCGGCTCGTACAGATTGTGGGTGCGAAAGAGGGTATCGATTTTCAGGACGATTCCGTTGCTTTCTACCAAATACTCCAACAGATTTCCCTTGGGAATGCGGTCGCGCACCCGCCCCACCAGGCGAATGTAGTCGTCCTTTTGGGGCGTGTCTTCGCCCACGATTTGGATCGCCTCGGGACGAATGGCGACGGCGCCCGTCCTCGTCTCGCCGGTCATGGTTTCGAACGCCTGTGGCTGCAGGACATTGTAGTTGCCGACGAAGTTGGCGACAAATTCCGTACGGGGCCGCGTGTAGAGGTCGATGGGTGTGGCGATCTGCTCGATTCTCCCGTCGTTTAAGATGGTGATATGGTCGCTCATCAGCATGGCTTCGTTCTGGTCGTGGGTGACGAATATGGTGGTGATGTTCAGTTGCTGTTGAATGTTTCGGATGGATTTTTGCAGGCTCTTTCGCAGCTGCGCATCGATGGCGGAAAGCGGCTCGTCCAATAGGAGCACGCGGGGCTCGGTGACCAGCGCCCGCGCCAGAGCGACTCTCTGTTTTTGCCCGCCGGAAAGTTGGGACGGCGCATAATGTTCCCGCCCCTTAAGGCCGACGATTTCGATCATTTCGGCGACTTTTTTTCGTATGGTTTCCTTGGGCATCTTCTGCATTTTCAGCCCAAAGCCGATATTGTTTTCTACGTTCATATTGGGAAAGAGCGAATAAGACTGAAATACCATCCCCACATTTCGCTCCCCGGGCGCGAGATCGTTGACGATCTTATCGCCGATGCGGATGGTACCGTGATCGACGCGGTTAAATCCCGCCAAACAACGCAGCAATGTGGATTTTCCGCAACCGGAGGGGCCCAAGAGGGTGAGGAGCTCCCCTTTTTGGATTTCGAGATTGATGTCTTTGAGCACATAGTGGGTGCCGTCATAGCTCTTCTGTATGTTTTCAAATGCGATATAACTCATCTTAGTTCTCCTTACTCCCGTTTTGCGGGGACGATTGTCGTGCGTTCAAGTGGTTGACCAGGGCGGAAAGCGCCAGCATTACCACACTCATAATCGTAGAAATGGCGGCGGCGGTGGGACCGGAAACGCTGAGCATGCGATTGAGGAAGATGCCCAGGGTCTCATAATAGGAACCCGCCAATATATTTACGAGCACAAAGTCCGCAAACAACAGTCCCGCCGAGAGGAGCATCGTCGCCAAGAGTCCCCGATAGGCGGCGGGTACAATAATGGTCACAAAGGTGCGGAGAGAAGAGGCGCCGAGGATTTCCGCCGCCTCGAGCATAGGCGTCATATCGATGGCGGTCAGGGTGTTTTTGACGCCCTGATACATATACGGGCAGATTAACACGCAGTAGGAGCAGACGAGCAGAAAGATCCGATTGCCGTAAAAGTTCTCGGAATTGCCGTATAAGACGATCAAGGAAACCGCCATAATTACGCCCTGGATCCCGTACGGGATTTTGGAGACCGCATCCATGATGACTTCCGCTTTGGGATAGTAAACCCGGGCCGCATATAGGGCGAGGAGCATAATCATTACGGTAATCAAGACGGGGAGGACGGAGATCAAGACGGTGCGGATCAACACCGGCCATATCTCTGTGGCGGTAAACAGTTCCCGATAAAAATCGAAGGTAAATTCCCGTGGTATGATCTTGGTAAAATCCCTGAAAAAGCTATACACCACGGTCATAAAGAGCGGCAGTATCAAAAATAAGCCGATCACCACAAAGGCGAGGATATCGAGCAGTTTACTGTTTTTCTTCACGGACTTCCCTCCCCTCTCGATTGCTACCGGCGAGCAATCCCAAGCCATTTACCAAGAGCATGATCAATATCATAATCACCGAAAGGGCACTCCCGGTTCCCGGCTGCTGCACGATATCCCCCGTAAACATAGAGGAGATTTGAATCGGCATAAGGGGGTAGTTGTTCCCCAACAGCGCATAGGGGGTGGCGTAGGCCGCCAATGCGTTGGCAAACAGAATCGAGAAGGTGCCGAAGAGCACCGGCGATAGAATGGGAATGCCGATATACAGCCAAAAACGAAGGGTACCGGTCTTTAAGAGCTGTGCCGCTTCCTTGTATTCGTCCTGGATCATGGCGAATGCCGGGTACAAGAGCAGCGTGCCCAAAGGAATCTGAAAGTGGATAAAGGTGAGGAGCAGGCCATTGGTGCCGTAGAGGTCGAAATCGGCGAGAAAGCTCCAACCCAAAGCCTGGCCCAAGAGCACCAGCACGCCGGAATTGCCCAGGATGATCATAAAGGCGAAGGCGAGCTGAATGCCCTGAAAATTCGACGTCATATTGAGGACATTCAAAAATACCTTTTTTAAGACGCCTTCGTTGTTATAAATCACATAGGCGCCCATAAAATCGAGAATCAGGCCGATAAGCGCACTAAAGAACGATACTTTCAGGGAATTGGCGATGCCCATAAAATAGTAGGGATTCGAAAAAATCTCTCCATAATTGGACATCCCGATAAAGGCACCGCCATTGTCGAAAAAGCTTTTCCACAGAATAGAAAATAGAGGCAGGAGAATATAAAAGAGGGCCAACACCCCGAAGGGGAGGAACAATAGGAGCGGAAGTTTTGCGTCGGTTCTCATTTTCGATCCTTTCCTTTTACATAGAACGGCGGGCAACCCCCATGGGGATCATCTTTTTCGAAGGGGAAAGCCCCAACAGATACAGGCAGAGGGGCGCCACCTCCCGTTGCGACCGCTGTTGATCGCGAAAATCGCCGGGCAGTATTTTTTCCGAAAAGATATAGAGCGGGACAATCCGCTCCGCATCCGATGCGCCGTTGTGAAAGCGGAGCGGATTCATGCCGTGATCGGCGGTCACGACGACCTGATAGCCCGCCTCCCGCCACAGCGGCAAATAATCGCTGAGTGCCACGTCGACATTTGCCGCCGCAAAGGCATATTCCGCCGCGTCCGATCCGTAGGCGTGGCCCGCATCGTCTACATTCATGGGGTGCAGCAGGAGATATTCGGGTGCATATGTTTTGATAAAATAATGCGCGTCGGCAAAGAGATGGTCGTCGGGATATTTGTCGTTCCAATAGAACGAACCCAATGCGATCTCCCCCTCGCCATCTGTAAAAAATCGATCTTCGCTCGGTCGAAAGGGCGTATGGTGATACAACTCGCTGACCCACGAATAGGCACAGGCAGCCGTTACGCCGCCTGCCTGTCTCACAATGGAAAATATATTTTCTTCGCCGCTTCTCTTGGGAATGCCGTTGTTGGTAATGCCGTGCTCGCGCGGCGCGAGGCCGGTCTGAATGGTCTCATACAGGGGACGCGACATCGCCGGCAGCTCGGAGATCACCCGGTAGGTGGCACACAAACCCGCCTCGGCGAGGGATTCCAAATAGCCCATATGGCGAAAAGCGGTCTGTGCATTTAGCCCGTCCAGTACGATTAGAATCAGTTTCTCCATTACTTCTTTGCCTTGGTAAGGACTTCGGCCTGCCATTTTTGGCCGAGTCCCTTCGCCGCCTCATCCCATGCCTTCATATCCTTAATGGGTTGTGCCTTGGCATACAGCGAATCGTCCAGGAGCATGTCCTTGACATCCGCCGGCAATTCCACATCGTCGCGAATGGGACGGGCGTACCCCTTTGCCAAATTGATCTGTCCCTGGTCGGAAAGAATGTATTCCCGCGCCAATGCCGCCGCATGGGGGTGGGGCGCCCTGGCGTTAATGATCGTGGAATACCCGGATTGCACCGCCCCGTCGGAGGGGATGGTGACTTCGAATTTTAGATTCGGATTGCTTTCTTCCACTTGTTTGGCGTAGTTTAGACCGTTAAAGTCCCATACGAAGGCGACTTCCACCTCGCCCTTTTCCAGTCGCTGCACGGAGGGATCGGAGAGGTCCAAACGGCCCTGCTCTGCGAGCTTGGCGAAATAATCGAAGCCCGGTTGCAGATTCTTCTCGTCTCCGCCATTGGCGATGGCCGCGGAAAGGAGGGCGTTTTGTGCCTGGGTAGCGGCGTTGACATCGCCGATCGAGACCTTATAGTCCCCTTCCAGTACGTCGGCAAAGGATTTGGGCGGATTCGCCACTTTGGTGGTATTCGTAATGATGGCGATGGTGCCGTAGTACGCGATAATCCAGTCGCCGTCGTCGTCTTTTGCCCAATCGGGTACCTTGTCCCAGTACGAGGTCTTGTACTTGGCGGAGACGCCCTTTTCTTCGGCGACGGGCCCGAAACTTTGGCCCACGTCGCCGATATCCTTGGTGGGATTGGATTTTTCTTGCTCAAACAAGGCGATCTCTTCGGCGGAACTCATATCCGTATCGGTGTGTTTCAGGGCATACTTCTCGGAAATCTGATCCCAGGTGTCCTTCCAGTTAGCCCATGCATCGGGCATGCCGATGGATTGGATTTCCCCTTCTTCCTTCGCCTTCTTTTCGAGCTCTTCCACGCTGATCGAAGAGAGATCCACCGGTTTCTCGGCCTCTTTTGCGCCGCTTCCACCGCACGCCGTCAACAACATCATCATTCCCAATCCGCCTACCGCGAGGCTTCGCTTCCAGTTTTTCATAATTCCTCCTCATATGCCCCCGCGTCGTATCGCGCCGCGCGTGGATCCGATTTTGCGTATACCGCAACTTTATACATCGGCTCCCAGTGTATCTGCTCCTTGTTTTATCCCCATTATTCAAAAGTTAAGGTACAGTTATTTTTCGGTAAATTTCGGAATGATAATTTTTTGTCTTTCTGCACAAAAAAACGAGACCGCAAATCTGCGATCCCGCCAATCGAAATGTATATCTTTTATAGATTGCGGCGCATCCTTTATCGGATCGCCTCGAACACCAGTGTCGCCTGGATTCGATCGCCGCCGAGCAAGCCGGTACTGCCGCCGTGGCTGGTGGTCATGGTATGCAGCCGGTAGCCTTTTGCCGCCTGTTCGTTGATGACCTCTTCCAATTCGACCAGATTGCCGGATCCGGTGCCGATAAACTTTTCTTTCAGCGTCACCTGTAAGACCACATACGGCAAGTCTTTGCCAGATGCGACCGAATAGCTGGATTCTCTTTTCATATCTTCCGTCATAAAGTACCTCCTTATAGAGCGCAGTATATCAAATCGAAACGCATAGCGAAACCGGGAGCATAGAAAAAGGCCGCGTGACAGTATATTGCCACACGGCCTTTTTTGATTTGGTGGAGACGGCGGGGGTCGAACCCGCGTCCGAAAATCCTTCCACCGGAGTTTCTCCAAGCTCAGTTTTTCCTGAAATTTCCCCTATACACGAGGGAAAAACAAAACTCGTCTATAAGGTAGCTTCATAGATTCCGTTCTCGGGGCAAAGCTTGACCGAGCGCGTTTCTCCACTGAATTGACACTTCCCCGAGCCGTGGACCTCTCGGTTCCGTGGGTAGCGTGTTTACGCTGCCAGTGCTACGTTGTTGTCGTTAGCATTTAAAGTTTTGAGCCATTTTAACGTTGCCTGACTCATCAACGGCTTGCTACTCCGGCTTCCGAATCCCCGTCGAAGCCATTTCGTCCCCATGGGTATCTACTTATGATACCCGACGATTGTATATTTGTCAAATTTACCGATTTTCGAAACCTGCTTCCAAATTGCCGCCCTTGGTGTAGAGGTGATGATACAGGCCCTGCTTTGCCATCAGCTCTCGGTGGTTGCCCTGTTCTACGATGCCCGCGTCTTTTTGAAGCACGAGGATGGTGTCGGCGTTTTCGACGGTCGAGAGGCGGTGGGCGATGGTGATGGTGGTGCGCCCGGCAGTGAGTTCTTCGAGGGAGTTTTGAATGATCATCTCGCTCTCGTTATCCAGTGCGCTGGTCGCCTCGTCGAGGATCAAGATCGACGGGTTTTTCAAAAATACCCGCGCGATGGAAATGCGCTGTTTCTGCCCGCCGGACAGTTTGACGCCGCGCTCGCCCACAAAGGTCTCAAATCCCTCGGCGAGGTTCATAATAAAGTCGTAGGCGTTGGCGAGTTTGGCCGCCTCCCTTACCTCGGCGTCGGTGGCTTCGGGCCGGCCGTAGCGGATGTTTTCCATAATATTGGTATTAAAGAGGTACACATCCTGCTGCACCATGCCGATATTGCGCCGAAGGCTGTTGAGGGTAATCTCGCGCACGTCGATGCCGTCGACGGTGACGGCCCCCGCATCCACGTCGTAAAACCGCGGAATCAGATTGCAGATGGTGGTCTTGCCCGATCCGCTGGGGCCCACCAGTGCCACGTTTTCGCCGGGGCGGATGGAAAGCGAAAAGTCCTCCAATACGGGGAATTTCCCCTCGTAGGCGAAGTCGACATCCCGAAACTCGATGGCGCCTTCGGGGTCTTTGAGTACCACGCCGTCCGCCGGATCGACGACGTCGCTTTCGATGGACATAATCTCTTGAAAGCGCTCGATGCCGGTGAGTCCTTTTTGGAAGGTCTCGGTAAAGTCGATCAGCCGGCGCACGGTCTGTACCATGGTCGAAACATACATAATATAGGCGACCATATCGCCGGGTAGGATCTCGCCGGCCATCATAAAGAAGCCGCCGCCGATGATGACGATCAAATACATAATGCCGTCGAAGTTGCGGGTGACGGCATTAAAGCCCGCCATGGATTTGTAGAATTCCCGCTTGGTCTCTAAAAAGCGCATATTTTCGTTTTCGAAGCGCTCTTGTTCGATCCCTTCGTTGGCAAAGCTCTTGGTGACGCGAATCCCCGAAATGGAGTCTTCGATGGTGGCGTTCAAATTCCCCATCATCTGCCGCTGTTTTCTCTGTGCCGAAAGCATCTGCAACCGGAATTTGCGGGCGGCGATGAGCATGATCGGAATCATAAGGTATAAAAATACGGTAAGTGGCAAATGCACCGAGGCGAGGACTAGGAAGGTCGCGACGACTTTTAAGACGCCGATGGAATATTCCTCCGGCGCGTGGTGCGAAAATTCGGTGATGTCGAAGAGGTCGTTGGTGATGCGGCTCATAATCTGGCCCACCTTCATATCGTTGTAGAAGGAGGCACTCAGGGTCTGCAAATGGTTGTAGACGTCTCTGCGCATATCCTTTTCGATATTCGCCCCCATCATATGGCCGATATTGGTCATATAGTAGGCGGCGACGATCTCTATGATTTTGATGACCAGAAAGATTCCCGCGAGCCTCAGGATCAAATCCGGCGTAATGAGCCCAATGTCTTTGACGCCGAGATTGGTCAAGTGGCGGAGTATGATCGGAAGCGCAATCTCCGACACCGTGGTGAGCCCCGCGCAGAGCAGGTCGGTAAAGAGAATGCCCCGATAAGGCGTAAAGTACGGGCGAATGGCCCGCAAGCGATCGAGAAAAGTCATAGATCTCCTTTCTAGAAAATCAACGAAAGCAGGTATAAAAAGAGCAAGTGCAGGGGGTAAAAGGCATAAAATGCGTATTTATGCCCGCGCCCGCGCTTTCCGTTATAGAGCCAAAGAAAAGGCAGCGAAAGATATACCGTACCGAATAGGGGCGCCTCGAACCAAAAGCCGAAGAGCGTCGCCGAGAGGGTGCGGAATCGATCTTCACGCGCCAGGTAATACAGCAGTATGGCGCCGATGCCGAAGGCGCCGTAGTCGAAGCCGCAAACCGCGGAAAGAGCGGCGATGGCCAAAAAAACGGCCGTCGATGCGACGATCTTCGGCAGCCGTTTCCAATCCGTGTGCCGAATTCTTTCTAGGAGCACGACGAGCGCCGCCCCCGCCACCAGGGTAAAATACACATTCTGATGTCCCCATTCTAGGCCGCCGTTTGCAACCAAATCGAAGGGGATCTCGGAAAGAACGCCGAAGAGAAAGAGCCGAATCAGCTGTTTTTTATAGTCGCGGGTGAGAAAGAGACCCTGCACCAAAAAGAAGCAGAATATGGGAAAGGCGATGCGCCCGAAGAGCACCATAAGATTGCCCGCCAACAGGCCCGGGGAATCGTAATACTGAAAGGGCAAAAGGCCCCCCACCTCGATCCCCAGGGAATCGCGCAGCACGCCGCCCTGGGCCATATGGTCGAAGAACATAAAGAGGCAAGCAAAAAATTTCAGTGCGTTGCCGCTGAGGCCGCCCTCTTTCGACCAAATCGCCAAGAGCCGCTTTTTCTCGTCGGGATTGTAAAGCGCGTTCATTCCTGTGCCCCCAACAGATCCTGATAGTCGGGATCGTAGGTGGTGATCAGCGCGTATTCGGGGTGCTTTTCGGCGACCTTTTGACGCAGCCTTCTGTCGATCTCTTCTTCTTTTCCTTCCATCGCCATGGGAACGAGTACGTCAAATACGAGATTCAACCCGTCCTTTCGGTCGACGATGCGAAAATCGTGTAGGTCGAGTTTGGGGTGAATTTCTCGCAAGGTCCCCTTCAGATAGTCATAGAGCGCATTGCTGCGGGGGTCGTCGATGCGGATGGGGTCGATGTGTATGGTGGCATCCAGCTGAAATTCCTCCGCCAGTCGCCGCTCGATCTCGTCGATGTCCTCGTGGATCTTGAGCACGTCCCATTCGCTGTTGACCTCCACGTGGACGGTCAAAAAGCGCTTCTGTGCACCGTAGTCGTGGTAGATCAAATCGTGTACGCCGATGGCGACGGGAAAGCTCTCGATAAAGGCGAGGAGCTCTTCGATGAGGGCGGGGTCGGTCTTTTCGCCCAAAAGAGAATCCACCGTATCGGTCAGGCTCTCCCAGCCGCTCTTTAGGATCACTCCTGCCACGAGCAGGCCCACAAAGCCGTCGATATTGAGGCCGAACAGCTTTTGTACGCCCACCGAAAGCACCACCGTCGAGGTGGCGAGCACATCACCCCGGGCGTCATAGGCGGTGGCGATCAAAAGATCGGAGCCCATGCGCTTTCCCAGGGCGAGATTGTAGGCGAAGAGGAGAAATTTTGCCCCGATCGAAAGCAACAGCACCACAAAGGCGACAGGCAATACCTCCATCGCCTTGGGATGCAGTATGCTTTTTCCCGATTCCCAAAACAGGCTCGCCCCCGTCCAGAGGATGATCAGGCTCACCACAAAGGACGCCAAGTACTCCATGCGCGCATGGCCGTAGGGATGGCGGCGATCGGCGGGCATGGCGGCGAAATGAAAGCCCCCCAAAGAAATCAGGGAGCTCAACAGGTCCATGGAGTTGTTAAGCCCGTCGGCGACCATCGAAATGGCGCCGGAAAGCGTGCCTACCACAATCTTCGATGCCGCCAGGGCGAGATTGGTCCCGATCCCGATCAAAGACGCCTCTCGCCCCATGCGACTGCGCGCCGCCGCATCTCGCGCGTCGGGGAGCTTTCTCTGCATATATCGTTCAAACATCGCGCTCACGCTCCTTTCTTCGCTTACCTACAAGCGCTCTCGTAGGTCCATCTTCAGTTTGGTAAGCTTGAGACCCTGCATTTCGTTAACGGTAAAGACGATGTCCCCGTAGCGAATCACCTCGCCCACTTTGGGAATGCGGTCCAACTGCTCGATCACAAAGCCGCCGATGGAGTCGGATTTTTCGCTTTCCAAATCCAATCGGAAGTGGTCGTTCACTTCGTCGATCCGAAGCTCCGGATCGATCAAAAATACCCCCGCGTCCAAGAGAATCATGGCGCGGTTTTCGAGGTCATACTCGTCATCGATATTGCCGACCAGTTCCTCGAGGATGTCTTCCATGGTGATTATGCCGCTGGTGCCGGCGTATTCGTCCACCACCACGGCGATAGAAAGATTGCGCGCCTTCATTTCGCGAAAGATCCGATCCGCCACGGCACTCTCTCCGATAAAATATGGATCCCGAAGCATTTCTTCGAGTTCGAGTTTCGAGCCGGTGGCGAGGGTGCGCACCACGTCTTTCATATAGAGGATGCCGATGATATTGTCGATGGAATCGCGGTAGACGGGCACGCGGCTATACCGGTTTTCGCGCAAAAGCGCGAGGATCTCGTCCTGCTCCGCCTCTACGTCGAGGGCGACCACCGAGGTGCGGGGCTTCATCATATCCGATGCGGTGGCGGAAGAAAAGTCGAGGACATTGTCGATATACGTGCGTTCGGCGCTCTCAAGCACCCCTTCTTCCTCGCCCACCTCGACCAGGGTCTTAAATTCTTCCTCGGTTATGGTCGGCTTATCGCCCACGTCGGGAAAGAGCAGGCGATTGACCCAAGTGGTGAAGGCGCCCAACAAGAACACCGCGGGTTTTAGAATGACTGAGATCACAGAGATCGGCTTGGCGATCTTTTTGCTGACCAGTTCCGGCTGTTCCTGCGCCACGGTCTTCGGCATCACCTCGCCGAAGACCAAGACGACCACCGTCATCACCGCCGTCGCCACCACGGGTCCGCTGGCGCCGAGTAGGCGGGTAAAGAGCACCGTCGCCACGGCGGACGATGCGATATTTACGATATTGTTTCCGATCAAAATGCTCGAGATCATGTCCTGGGGTTTTTCCAGGAGCCGAAGCACCATCAGACTGCTCTTGTCGCCTTCGGTCGCCGCCTGGCGCAGGCGGATCTGATTTGCCGATAAGAGCGCCGTCTCGGACGAGGAAAAGAATGCCGAGGCGGCGGTTAAGAGTACGATAACTACGCCGTATATGCCGATTGAATCCATGCTTTATTCTCCCATTGTTCCCTCAAAAATATAGCGACCTTCTGCCGAATCCATCTCTATGGCCTTTAGATCTCGAATACCGCCGATCGCCCACATAGCGGGGTCGATGACGATCGATCGGCGCGCGGAATCGAATGCTACGCCGTCTTTTTGAAACAGCCGGCTCGCCATCGCCACGGTCTCCGCCGGCGGCAGGGGAATTTGTCCCAGCTTCGCCTCTTTTACGGCGAGCTCGATGCGGCCGTCTTTTGTCGCGCGGGGTTCGGTGCGCACCGAAAGCGCGCTGGAGATGCCGTAGGCTTCCACCGGCATCGACATGCGAATGCCATCGCCCGCCTCTACCGTTCCTTCGATTCCCGCCTCCGAAAGCCCTCGATCAATGACGCTTCGAAGTGCGTCCGCTTCCATCGCGATCTGAATATTTCCCTTTTTGGGTATGGTTTCTTCGGTCTTTACCTCGCCCGTAGGCCGCGCGAGGAACAGGACGGCGGCGAGTATCAGCAAATTCAATGCCGCCAGGATCCCAAATGCCTTTTTCCAATTGCGTTGTTTCATTCCCGTCTCCTATGTTATCATCAAGAAAGAGAGTTTTACTCCCGATAGATGTATCATACTATATCCCAAAAAACAATTGTACCGAACAGGAGGATTTATGCTCGAAAAAATGAATACGAAGCGGTGGATCGCCGTGGGCATCGCCGTTTTGATTCTCGGCCTTTCCGCGCTTTCCAGTGGTCTCAGTTCCCTGATCAACCGCGAGGAGCAAATGAAGAAAGTCGAAGAATCCATCCGCAATTCCATCGGCAGTTTCGACCGCACGGTCTTAGAAGGCGAAAATGCAGACGCAAAGATCGCAAAGATCGCCGTAGAAGGTCCCATTATGGATATTCCCTCTACGCCCTTTGCCGGCACCATGGCCTATGATCACCGGTTGACGCTCGCCGAATTGGATGACATCCTCGAAGACGATACGGTAAAAGGCGTACTCCTGGAGGTGAATTCCCCCGGCGGCGGCGTGTTCGAAAGCGCCGAGCTCCACAAAAAGCTCAAGGCAATCGCCGATGCCGACAAGACCATCTACGTCAGCATGGGCAATATGGCCGCAAGCGGCGGTTATTATATCTCCGCGCCCGCCAAAAAGATCTACGCCGCCCCCTCTACCATCACCGGTTCCATCGGCGTGATTATGGGCGGGCAAAATCTCTCGGGCCTGTTGGAAAAACTAGGCATCGCCGATCAGGCGATTAAGAGCGCCGCACACAAGGACATCGGCAGCACCACCCGCCCCATGACCGAAGACGAACGGGCCATCCTGCAGGGCGTAATCGACGATATGTACGGCGAGTTTTTGAAGGTCGTCTCCGAAGGCAGACAGATGGACATCGAACAAGTGCGTACCCTCGCCGACGGCTCGATCTACACGGGCAATCAGGCGAAAGCAAACGGCTTGATCGACGAAATCGGCTATCCCGAAGACGTGCTCGCCGCCTTAAAGACCGCCATCGGTGCCGAAGATGCACAGGTCTACGAATACACGCCGGGCCTTTCGGGCAGTATCTTCGGCAACTTCTTCTCCAAGACATCGATCGAAAACGAAGTGATCGAGAAGCTGCTGTTTGAATCGTTGAATGCAGGCGCTAGACCCATGTATCTCTACGGAGGTGCATAGATGAAAAACCAACACTACGACCCCTTTAAGAAAGACGGCGACAAAAAGGCACCGGTAAAGCGACCGGCGAAAGAAGAAGCGACGACGGAACGCTATCGCGAGCCCTTCGATCGGAACAACCCGCCCCTGGATGCGGCGATCTTGCGCGAACATCGAGAGGGTGCACAGCAAGCGACGGTGCCCGAATCTCCCCTCCCCAAAGCGCGGAGGACCTTCCGAAGAAAATACCCCGTCTCTTCCTTTGTGACGGCGGGATTTTGGATTCGCTTCGTCGCCTTTTGTATCGACGCCACCGTGGCATCCGCCTTTTCGGCGATTTTCGCCTCGCCCATCGTGGCACTGGCGGGCCGCCCCGAGGGCATCTTTCCCGCCGCGGTCTCCGGCTTTTTCTTCTACCTGTATTTCGTGCTGTTCACCTACTTTACCGACGGCCAAACCCTCGGCAAGATGATCACCGGCATCCGCGTCATCCACAAGGAGGAAAGCCGCCTGTCGCCGGTTACCGTCATCGTGCGGGAGTTCTTCTGCCGGTTGATTCAGACGACCTTTCCCATTTTGTATGTGATTACGGCATTTACCGAACGCAAACAAAACATCGGCGACCTGCTCTCCGACACCTATGTGGTAAAAGACGATCTATACGCCGTGGAACGCGATCACGAAGAACTGTTTTACGCCTACAGCGCATAAAAATTACGGCTGCCCGATGGCAGCCGTTTTTGTATGTTCAAACTCTTTATTCGTAAAGATCGCGCGGGCCGAAGGGAATCTTGGAATCCAAAACCGTCCGCGCCAGGGGCTTATTGTAGTTCGCGATCAGCACCTGAAATACCTTTGCAACCTCGCCCCGAGTGATGGAGCCGCCGGGCACAAAGCGACCGTCGCCGTAGCCCGATACGACGCCCGCATCGACCAGTGCCGCCACGCCGGGACGGGCAGCGGGGGCGATAAAATTCGCATCCGAAAAACGAGACAGGCTGCCGGGACTCGCCGTCATATTATACATATAGGCGAGGATCCGCATCGCCTCCTGGCGGGAAATGGGCTGATTGGGGTGAAGCCGCCCCGTGGTGGGGGTGAGATAGCCCGCCTTTACGCCCTTTGCCACCTCGCGGTAGTACCAACTGCCCGGCGCGACGTCCGAAAATGTCACCGTATAGGTGCGTCGAAGCCCCGCCGCGCGGTTGACCATGGCAAAAAACTCCGCCTTGGAAACTGTCCCGTTCGGCCGGAAACTGCCGTCGCCGTAACCCGATACGATGCCCATATCGCTGAGGGTGCGCACATAAGGCGCGGACCAGTGGCCGCCGATGTCGGAAAAATTCTTCGCGTAGACCGCCGAAGGCAAGAGCATCAGCACTGCCAATGCCGCGGCGATTTTTCGCCTGATTTGTTTCATATATACACCGCCTTTTGCGTGTTTGCTCTCTTACGCTTTAAGTATACCACGGGAGGCGGCTTTTAATTTTTCATTCCTGTGACAATCTGCGCGCACGAAAAAAGGCAAGGTATATACCTTGCCTTTTTTGGAGCTATCGACGGGATTTGAACCTGCGACCTCTACATTACCAATGTAGTGCTCTACCGACTGAGCTACGATAGCATCTCCAATACTCATACTATTATAGAGACAGATGGAGAAACTGTCAAGGCCGATTTTACATTTTCTTCGAAATCGATGATTCTTTTTTTACACGCCGGTGACTCTATTTACAATTCGGCGTCTTTCTCCGCAAATAGCGGCTCTTCGCTGTCGGTAAACAGCACCTTGTCCCCCGGGCATACAATGGTATCCCCCGACGGCACGAGGATATTGTGATTGCGCTGTACGATTAGGATGAGTTCGTTGGGCGAAAGGTGCAAATCCCGAATCCGCCGATTGGCCCAGGGGTGCTCGCTTCGAATCGTAAATTCTTCCAGCGAGCCGCCGACGGTGTCGAAATGGCTTTTTCCGCCCACCACGACCAGATCCCCCGCCTGAAGCACGGTGTCGCCGTGGGGCACGATGGTCTTTCCGCCGCGCTCGATTTTAGCGACGATAAAGTCGAAGGCGAGGTTCAAATCTTTCACCTTCATGCCGATGATCTCATCGTCCCTGACGCGAGTCTCCAAAAAGCCCACATCGCTGCGGTCCTGATAGTAGTTAAATGTCTTTAAGACCGTATCGTCGGGGTCGATCATATCGAGTTTGATGGCGATTTTGGCGAGAAGAGACCCCTGCAATAGGCTGCTTAACAGGCAGACGCCGAGGGCCGCATGAAAGATGTCCGATTCCAATCGGGCGCCGCTGTTTACGACCATAATGGCGAATACGATCGCCGCCGCCCCGCGAAGGCCCGCCCACGAGAGTAGGAGATTTTGGCGAAAGGTGCCGCCGAAAAATCGCATCAACAAAAAGACAGCTACGGGACGCGCCACAAGGAGCAAAAACAGCATTACCGCAAGCGCCGTGGGAAACCACGTCCACAGGGCGTGCGGATCGGAAAGAAATCCCAGTAGAAAGAACAGGCTGATCTGCATGATCTCCGTCAGGCCGTCGAAGAAAAAGACCATCTCGCGCTTGCCGGAATAATCCCGATTGCCGATCAGTACCCCGAAGAGGTAGGCGGCGAGATAGCCGTTTCCGTCCGCCAGTCCGCAGAGGGAAAAGGCGGCGAGGGCCATGGCAAAGACGAAGACGGTAAAGAGACCTTCTTTGGTAAAATTGACGCGGTCGTGAATGAGAAAAAAGAGCTTCGCCATACCGTAGCCCACAAGGAGCGCAAAGGCGAGCTGCTTCAACAACAATAGCGGCACCGAGACGGCACTGCCCGTCAACAACCCCAAAAAGATCAGCGTCATGGTATACGCGGTGGGGTCATTGGAGCCGCTCTCCAATTCCAAAAGCGGCGCCGAGCGGTACTTCAGGTTCAAATTCTTGCTCTGGAGCACCGAGGAAACCGAGGCGTAGTCGGTGGAGCCGATAACCGATCCGAAGAGCATACCCTCTACGAGGGAAAAGTCCAGCACATAGTGCGCGAACAACCCCGTCAATAAGGCGGTAATCACCACGCCCAGGGAACTGAGCGCCACGGCGGGCCGAAGGACCGGAAGCCCCATCTCGAGATTGGTGCCGTAGCCCCCGTAGAACATGATTACAAAGAGCGCAAAGCCGGCGTAGTGCTCCATAAATCCGAATTTTTCGAAGTCGACGCCCAGGGCATTGGCACCGATCCCCAATAGAAAGAACAAAAAGAGCGAGGGGATGCCGTAGCGATGGGAAAACTTGATCGCAAAGAGCGCCGCGATAAAGATCGTCGAGACGAATAGTAGAATCGCATTCACGCTTTTTAGCGGCCTTCCAGGCGCAAGAGCGCCTCTTTTCTATGCGCACCGCCGCTGTAGCCGCCGGCGGATCCGTCTTTGCGGACCACGCGGTGGCAAGGCACCACCACCGTAAGCGGGTTTTTCCCCACGGCGCCGCCCACGGCGCGGTAGGCGCGGTCTCTGCCGATGGCGACGGCCACTTCCTGGTAGCTCTTCACTTCGCCGTAGGGAATCGCGAGGAGCGCATCGTAGACCGCCCGCTGAAATTCCGTGCCCCGCAGGGCGAGGGGCAGCTCGAAGGACTTGCGCTCGCCGACAAAGTACTCGGCGAGTTGGCGCTCCGCCTCTTGCAAGAGGGGGGCATCGTCGCCGCCGAGGTCCTCTTCGGTAAATAGGATCTCCGTAAGCGCCTCCCCTTCCGCCTTTAGGGAGAGGCGGCCCAGGGGCGTTTCGATCACCCGGCGCAGCACCGCCGATACGCCGGCGGGCGCTTGTAGGGGCTTTGCCGCACTCGTCGCCGCTTGTACGCGCGGCACCACTTTTGTGGGGCTGTCTTCGACCGCCGGGGCGGCCGCATGCGCCGCGTCGTTTTCCGCCCCTTCGTCCTCCTTATGCGCCGGCGTTTTCTCTTCTTCTTTTACGGGTGCGGATTGTGCTTTCTCCTTCTTTTCCTTCGACGGCTTCTTTTTCGCTTTTACCATTGCAGACTTGGCTTTTTTCGATTTCGACTTCGTCTTTGTCTTCTTCGCTTTTGCCTTCGACGGCTTCTTCTTGTTTTCAGGCGCGGTCTTCGCTTTTTTCGCCTTTGAAGACAGCTTCACTTTCTTTGCCTTCGCCTCTTCCTTCGATCGCTTCTTTTTGGCGCTCTTCTTTTTGGCAGCTTTGTCCGCCGCTTTTTGTCGCTCGACTTTGGCCTTATTTTTCTTTTTTGTTTTTGTCTTTTTCTCCCCCGCCTTACTCTCCTCCTTCTTTTTCTTCTCGTTCTGCGCTTTTTGTGCGCGCTTGTCGTCTTTCGCTTTTAATTTTTTCTTTTTATCTTTCGGCATATTGCATCTTCTCCTTATTTATTTTTTCATTATATCAAAGTTTCCGAATAAAAAAAGAAGACCCGCAGGTCTTCTCCTCGTTTACCGGGATCGCCCGAACAATTTGCGAATCAGACGGGCGAAGAAGCCTTCTTTTTCTTCTTTCTGTGCACCGGGTTCTTCTCTGCCCTGAGAAGGCAGGGGTTCGGCAAATCGCCGGGGCGCGGTCTTCACGGGCGTATCCTCGGGGGCGTGTTCCAACGCCTCTTTCATAAGTGCCTCTTGCGCCACGATATTGTCGCGATTCACCACATGCGCATAGCGGCGGGTGGGCAGGAGCTCGCGGATCTTTACGTCGTCGGCAAACATCGTGTCCATAAAGTCGAGTACCCGCGTTTTGATCTCGGGATCCAAGATGGGGCAGGCGACTTCCACGCGTTTTCGAATGTTTCTCGTCATAAAGTCGGCGGAGGAGATGTAGACCTTGGCGTCCTCGCCCTTTCCGAACTGGTAGACGCGGTGGTGCTCCAAAAAGCGTCCCACTACCGAGTAGACCGACAGATTTTCCGTGCGGCCGGGCACGCCGGGCACGATACAGGTAATGCCGCGCACCATCATATCGATCTTGACGCCGGCATTGGACGCCTCGGAGATCTTGTCGATCAGAATGCGGTCGGAGATCGAGTTCATTTTGAGGCGAATATAGCCCTCGCCGCCGGATTTTGCCAAGGCGATCTGCTCGTCGAAGAGCCGCTCGAGCCCTTCGGACATGGATTTGGGGCTGACCATGAGTTCGTCGTATTCGCCTTCTATATCGCCGATCAGGAAATTGTCGAAGAGGCGATTGGCGTCGCGGCCGATCTTTTGATCGGCGGTCAGGAGCGAAAAGTCCGTATAGAGCTTGGCGGTCTTTTCGTTGTAGTTTCCGGTGGCGACTTGCGTGATGTATTGTGCCTTGTCGTCGACCATGCGCGTAATCAAGAGGACCTTGGAGTGGCATTTGAAGTGGTTAAAGCCGTAGATCACCCGGCAACCCGCCTTTTCCAGATTCGACGACCACAAGATATTGTTCTCCTCGTCGAAGCGGGCGCGGAGCTCCATCAAGACCAACACGTCCTTGCCGTTTTCCGCCGCGGCGATCAACTGCTCGGCGATCTTGGAGTCCTTGGCGATGCGGTATAGGGTGATCTTGATCGACATCACCGTGGGGTCTTCCGCCGCCTCTTTTAAGAGACGGATGATGGGGTCCATGCTCTCGTAGGGGTAGGACAATAGAATATCGCGCGCCTCCACCTGTTCGATCATGGGCATGTCATCCCGCACATAGCGGCTGCGTTGGGGGGTGAAGGGCGGTTCCACATATTCCGGGCCCATGGCTTCTTCCAGCTCGCCGGAAAGGGCGAAAAGATAGTCCAACCGCATGGGGCTCTTGGTGACAAAGAGGCGGTTGCGAGAAAGCGAGAGGTTTTTCAAGAGCAGCTTCACGACCGCCTCGTCGGGGAGTCGGTCGACTTCCAGGCGCACCGGCACCAGACGCTTGCGCTTTTTGAGCATCTTCTTCATATGCGAGCGGTAGTCTTCTTCCAGCTCGTAGTCCTCGTCGTCCCACTCGATATCGGCATTTCGGGTCACACTCATTATGTATGAGTCTTCCACATCGTAGTTTTCGAAGAGCGCCTTTCCGTATTCCCGGATAATCTCTTCTAGCATAATATACTTATTGCTGTCTACGCGCATATATCGGGAGACCTTGTCGGGCACCTGAATAATGCCGATCTTTCGATCCCCGTCCACCCCCTTGGCGTGCAGGGTGTAGAGGATGACGATGGCGAGATTGGGAATATGGGGGAAGGGGTGGGTCATATCCACGATCTGATAGTTTAAGAAGGGGCTGACCGAGTTGTCGAAATACGCCTGGAGCACCGTGTCTTCGTGTTCCGACAGTTCTTCCTTCTCTACAAAATAATAGCCCTCGGAGCGGAAGCGATCCATCAGTTCCTGATAGACGTGGTCCTTCTTTTGGTAGAGCGAACTCGTCGCCTCCATCACCGCGTCGAGCTGCTCGTCCTGGTCCATTAAAGACTTGTTGTCGACGACCTTTTTTTGCAGCATAGAAAGGTCGGTCAAAGACCCCACCCGCACCATAAAGAATTCGTCGAGATTGGAATCGAAGATGGACAAAAACTTGATCCGCTCCAAAAGCGGCACCTTGACGTCTTGGGCTTCGTCGAGAACCCGTTCGTTAAAACGGAGCCATGACAACTCTCTGTTTTGTGTAAAGGAAATATCGGTCATGATTCGCCTCCTACAATGCGACTGAGTACATAGCCCTCTCTGATCCCCGTCTGCGAAACCGCGATGCGGTCCACGTGGAAGTATTTCGCGATTCGGTACAGAATACAGAGGCCGGGCAAGAATGTGTGTATGCGATCCGCCTTTGTCTTGAGGATGATATCCATCTTGTCCTTATCGTCCATTTCCAACAAATGTTTCATCAACGTCCTCAGGTCGTCGACGTCCATCTCGTCATTATCGGGATGTTCGTCGTAGAACTCGTTATACATCAAAAGCGTCGCCCGAGCGCTGCCGCCGACGGCACAGAGGACGGGGAAGTCTTCGCGATCGACGCCCTGGGCGTGGAGCAAAAACTTCAGGCGCCGATCCAGCGCCTTGCGCTCGCAGGGCTGCATGAAGAGCCCCGCCACGTATTCCTTAAAGGCGGATAAGGAACCGATGTCCAAAGACGCCGAGTCCACGATCTCTCGATCGCGAAACAGGACGATCTCCGAAGAGCCGCCGCCGATGTCTGTGAGCACGCCGTCGTCGACCGCATCCAAAGACGATCCCGCCCCGACAAAGGCGAGATAAGCTTCCTCTTCCCCGCTCAGCACTTCGATATCCATCCCCACCTTCTTTTTCACGGCGCGAATCACTTCGTCGGAATTGGAGATGTTTCGGATGGAAGCCGTCGCAATGGCGTGGGCGTAGTGGATATCCCCGAATATGTCGATGATATAGGCAAAAGAGGACAGCGTCTGGATCAAGACGTCGATGCCCTCTTGGGTCAACTTCCCGTCTTTTCGATAGCCGGCGATCCCGACCGTCCGCTTCTCGTTGAACAAATTGATTACTTTTTTTCCCTCGATGCGAAACACCGAAAGACGAATGGTGTTAGAACCGATGTCTATAATCCCATGCATTTAAAGCACCTCGTCTACACCATAACAAATTAATATTTTGGAATTGTAAAATCTCTGTAAATTAGCGATCGTCGTCGGCGATAAATTCGCGAATATATTCTTCATAACCCATCTTTCTGTCTCGAATGCTGCCGTCTTCTTTGATTTCGATAATGCGATTGGCGACGGAACTGACGAACTGGTGGTCGTGGGAGGAAAAGAGCACATTCCCCTTAAAGGCGATCAGCCCGTTGTTGACCGCCTCGATGCTCTCCAAGTCCAAGTGGTTGGTCGGCTGATCGAACAGGAGCACATTGGCGGGATCGATCATCATCTTGGAAAACATCATCCGCACCCGCTCCCCACCCGAAAGGACCTTTGCCTTTTTCAGCGCCTCGTCGCCGGAGAATAGCATCTTGCCCAAAAGGCCCCGCATGACGATTTCGGATTGGTCTTCGGAGTAGCGGCGCAGCCAATCGATGAGATTGTCCTCCACGTCGTCGAAATAGCGGGAATTGTCCCGGGGAAAGTACCGCGCGGTAATGGTCTGGCCCCACTTCACCGTACCGGTATAGTCGGCATCTTCTCCTGCGAGAATCGAAAACAGCTTCGTCACGGCGATCTCGTTTCCGATAAAAGCGATCTTGTCGCCCTTGTCGACGCGGAAGGAGATGTCGTCGAGCAGCGTCTGTTTTTCGTTCTTGGCGGATAGTCCCTCCACAGTGAGGATCTCGTTTCCGGGCTCTCGCGAAAGGGAAAAGCCCACAAAGGGATAGCGCCGCAGGGAAGGGCGAATCTCTTCCACGTCGATCTTCTCGAGCAACTTTTTGCGGCTCGTCGCCTGGCGCGATTTGGATTTGTTGGCGCTGAAGCGGGCGATAAACTCCTTCAGCTCCTTGACCTTCTCCTCTTTCTTTTTGTTCTGTTCCTTGAGGAGCTTGGCGGCGAGCTGCCCCGATTCGTACCAGAAGTCGTAGTTTCCGGTAACCATATTGATCTTGCCGTAGTCGATGTCTACCATATGGGTGCAGACTTCGTTTAAGAAATGGCGGTCGTGGCTTACGATGATTACAATGCCCGGAAACTCCGCCAAAAAGGCCTCGAGCCATAACACCGCCTTTACGTCGAGACCGTTGGTCGGCTCGTCGAGCATCAGGATCTCGGGTTCGCCGAAAAGCGCCTGGGCGAGGAGCACCTTGACTTTTTCGCTCTCGATCAAGTCCCGCATCAAGAGATCGTGCTTTTCGGTGCCGATCCCCAACCCCTGCAAGAGGCGGGCGGCTTCGCTTTCCGCCTCGTAGCCGTTCAGCTCGGCAAATCGGGCCTCGAGTTCGCCGGCGCGAATGCCGTCTTCGTCGGAAAAGTCGGGTTTCATATAGATCGCGTCTTTTTCCTTGCCGATGCGGTACAATTCCTCGTTGCCCCGGATCACCACATCCGATACCACCTCGTCTTCGTAGGCGAAGTGATCTTGCTTGAGTTTGGAGAGCCGCTCGTCTTTTCCCTTGGAGACATGGCCCGTGGTGGGCTCTTTCTCGCCGGAGAGGATTTTCAAAAATGTAGATTTTCCCGCGCCGTTGGCGCCGATGATTCCGTAGCAATTCCCCTTTTGGAATAGCAGATTCACTTCGTCGAAGAGTTTTTTGTCCGGAAACAATACGCTTACATCGGTTACTTGTAACATAGTTCACCTTCCTGGTAGTATTCTCCCCTATTGTATCACCCGCGCGACGGTAATTCACCATTGTTTAGGCGTCGCGTGGGCGCCGCTTCGCTCGAAATGAAATCGTTTCTTCCGACCGCATTTGCCCTCCGCTGTGCTATAATGTTAAGCAGTAAAGCGTTTATACGTTAATTTTCGGAAAGTGAGTGTCATGAATTTTACAGAAAAAAACAATTACACACTCTTGGCGGACTTTTACGAGTTCACCATGGGCAACGGATATTTGGAAAACGGAATGAGCGATCAGATCGTCCACTTCGATATGTTTTTCCGTTCCGCCCCGGACGAAGCGAGCTATGCCATTGTAAGCGGCCTGGAACCCATGATCGAATACATCGAAGCGCTGAAATTCAACGACGAAGACATCGCATTTTTGCGCTCCAAGGGCATCTTCAGCGAGGACTTTCTCGAGTACCTGTCGAATTTCGAGTTCAGCTGTGACGTGCGCGCGGTGCCAGAGGGAACCGTGGTCTTTCCGCAGGAACCCTTGGTCACCGTGCGCGGCCCGGTGATCCAGGCGCAGCTGATCGAGACCATGGTGCTTCTGACCATCAACCACCAGACCATGATCGCCACCAAGGCGAACCGGATCTGTACCGCCGCCGACGGGCGCCCCGTGACCGAATTCGGCTCCCGCCGCGCCCAAGGTTACAGCGGCGCCAATCTCGGCGCCCGCGCCGCCTATATCGGGGGCTGTAACGGCACCGCCAATACCCTCGCCGACATCCAATACGGCGTACCCGCCCTGGGCACCATGGCCCACAGCTGGGTGCAGATGTTCGATGAAGAGATCGACGCCTTCCGCGCCTATGCCAAGGTCTACCCCGACAACTGCTTTTTGTTGATCGACACCTACGACGTCTTAAAGCAGGGGCTGCCCAATGCGATTCAGGTCTTTCGAGAGCTCCGCGAAGCGGGCCACGAAGGCAAGGGCGTGCGCATCGACTCGGGCGATATCGCTTATCTGAGCAAAAAGATCCGCAAGATCTTAGACGCGTCGGGCTTCGAGGACGTAAAGATTATGGCCTCCAGCTCCCTCGACGAATACGTCATCGAGGATCTGTTAAAGCAAGACGCCTGCATCGATTCCTTCGGCGTCGGCGAGCGGCTGATCACCTCCAAGAGCCATCCGGTCTTCGGCGGGGTGTATAAGCTGGTGGCCTTAGAAGACGGCGATACCATCATTCCCACCATCAAGATCTCCGAGAACGTCACCAAGATCACCACCCCCGGGGTCAAAGAAATCTGGCGATTCTACGACCGCGATCACGGCAAGGCCTTGGCCGATGTCATCACCCAAAAGGGCGAGACCATTCCCGAGGACGAATACGAGATCTTCCACCCCCTCTTTACCTGGAAGCGCAAAACCCTCAAAAACTACGAGGTGCGTCCGCTTCTCGAGGACATCTATGTGGGCGGAAAGCTCGTCTACGAATCCCCCGACCTCGACGCCATTCGCGACAAGGTACAAAAGGAACTGGGCACGCTCTGGGACGAGATCAAGCGGCTCAACAATCCTCACGAATACATCGTCGATTTGAGTCCCGCCCTGTGGAAGGTCAAAGACGATCTATTGGAAAAACACGGCGCCAACAAATAGGCACACAAAAAGCCGAAAACGCAAACCATCGCGTTTTCGGCCTTTTTTTATCGGAACAGGACCAATTCCTCGCCGCCGTCCAAGAGGAGGCGCCATGCCACCGAGGAATTGCCCTCCGGCGAATGGGCGAGATTTTCCACCGCGCCCTGCTCTTCGGGATTGAAGTAGTAACAGGGCTCGATCTTTTCGATGGTGCGTCCCTTCAGCCCGTCTTCGGTCAAAAGGCGCAGGAGCACCTGCGTCGGCATCGGAAGCGGCGCGGTCTCGTCGGTCTCGCCCAGCACCTCGATCCAGAGCCTGTCCATCCGCACCACCACGTCGCCGTCTAAGGTGATATTGGTATAGGTGGATTCCATATAGCGGTTCTTGTACTTCGAGGTAAAGCTCAGCGACCAATTCTCCCCCGCCCGCTTTTCCGATACTAGTTCCATATCGTCGGCGCTAAAACCCCGCTCGTCGAGAAACAGCCTTGCCGCATTGAGCGCTTCTTCTTTCGAGAGCGCGCCCTCGCCCCGCTCGTCGGATTCATAGAGAATGCGGCGCTCGTCGATGACCGTCAGCGTTGCCCCCGCGCCGTCGATCCGCATATAGCGATCTTGGTTTTCCGCCAGCACGCCTTCGCCGCGAAAAAAGCGGCGATTGTAGTTTTCGGGGCTGTCCGATTCAAAGCGCACGTGCAGTACGGGAAGCGAAGTGCCCGCCCGGGGGATCTCCGTCTTCAAACCGATGCCGGCATCGGCCAGCATTTCCTCGACTTCGCGTTCGAATTCCGGCGCGCTTTCCGCGGGGCGGATGCGCCGCTGATCCAGGAGCAAAATGCCCGCCAAAAACACATTGGTGAGGAGGAGGGCCACGATAAATACGGTTTTCGACTTTTCCCAGTTCATTCCCTCTCCCCTCCGATATACGCCCCCGTCTGGGCGTCGAACAGATAGTCTTCGTCGTCGATGCGGAATGTATAGCCGTATCGCAACTTGCTCCGCGAGTGGTCGGCATAGTCGATATAGCACAACCCGAAATCGCGCACGTCCTTTAAGATCTTGTTATAGCCGCGGGCGGGATCGCCGAAGACATTCGGGTTTTTGGCGACGATCTCGTCGACCGAAAGCGTCGATACCGGCTCGTCTTCTACCCGCTCGCCGCTGTTGTTGCGGTAAATATAGCGAAAACTGCGCACCTGATTGTCGTAGATCTCCGCCTCCACATAGTTTTTGATGCGCCCGTCTACGGGCACCACGCCGATGCCGCGCTCAAAGAAGTTCAGCGATACCCGGTATCCGCCGCGCCCGTTGTCGCGCACGGGCACCACGTCCTTTACATAGAGCGAATCGCCGTTTCCCGTGGCGCGCACGGTAAATGCCATGGCCGTCTGCACGGCGCTTGCGGCATCGGTGCCGCTGCCTTGGCTCTCGCCGCCGTTTCGGTACTCGAGAATGCCGTTTTTGAACAGCCGCACCGATTTTTGCCCCGCCACATAGAGCACCGAGTCCTCCTCGACGATCACGTGGATGTCGTCGATCGAGACCTTCAGGAGCCGCTGCACCAGGTCGTTCTTGTAAGCTGCGGGCATATCGGACAGCTCGTTTCTGTAAATGTGCCCCGGCGCAAACCCCGCCGCGCCGTCGGGCAGATACACCGCCCGGGGAATGCCGTAGCGCTCCCACAGGGAACTGTAAGACGGCAGGTTCTCCTTGGCGACCGAGGAGATATAGGTTTCGATATCCGAATACGACTGCGGCACGCGGGGCTTAAAGATCCCGTTGTCGGTGACCACGAGCATTCCCTCGCTCTCGGAAAAATAGAGCTGGCGAATGTCCTCCTCGATATCATCGAGATTATACATCTTCTTTAAGAGATCCGAATACACGGCATTTTCTAAATCGAAGACCACCGACGGTTCCTCGTGCAGTTTGAGATAGCGGGCGGTGCCCACCGATTCCCAGCGCACCTTTTCGTTGATCTCGGAACTCCGCTTGAGGATATTGCGATAAAAGGGCCAGAGATTTTGCAGTTGATAGATCTTGGTGTGCTTGCCGTCTCCGAAATTGACCAACATACTGGCGGGGAGCACCCTGGGCTCTATATTCTCTGCGATCTTAGGCTGCGCCTTGGGAAGCAATTCCTCGGGCCCCGGCGGAGCGGCGAGCCAAATCTTTTCCGCCAAAAATACGCTCGTCACCAGGAGCACGCCGATAATGACGGTCTTAAAATGCTCTTTCATTGCGCCTCCTGATCCGTGGGAAAGGACAAGAGCACCTGCGTGCCCACATTCAGCTCGCTTTTGATGCGAATGCGCCCGCCCATATTTTCCATCACTTCTTTGGCGATCGAAAGGCCCAGACCGCTGCCGCCCATAGCGCGGCTACGGCCCTTTTCCACTCGGTAAAAGCGCTCGAAAATGCGCTCCAGATCGCGGCGGGAAATGCCGATCCCGTTGTCCTTGATTTCGATATGCACCCGAGAGCCGTAGTTTCTGCCGATGACCTCGATCTTGCCGGCGTAGGTGGTGTATTTGACCGCATTGGTCAGGATATTCGCAATCACCTGGTGCGCACCGTGTCGATCCGCCAAAAACGGCCGAATGTCTTCGGGAATGTCGAGGCGCACACGGTGGTGCTTCTGCTGGATCATGGGCCGGAGCGATTCGAGAATGCTCGTCACCACTTCGTAGGGATCGATCGACACGATTTCCCAATTCGTGCGCTTCGCGTCCATATTCGACAGCTGCAACAAATCGGTAACCAAATGCGTCATGCGGTCGCTTTCGCGGTCGATAATGCTCAAAAACCGCTCCGCCGCGCTCTTGTCGAGATCCGCCCGCATCAGGGTTTCCGTATAGCTCTTGATGGTGGTGATCGGGGTCTTGAGCTCGTGGCCCACATTGGCGATAAAGTCTTTTCGGAAGATGTCGAGATTGTGTTCCTCGGTAATGTCCTGCAACACGGCGATAATCCCCTGATTGCGGCTGCCGTCGCCCTTGTAGGGGGCGTAGCGGATATTATAGAAGTTCTCTTTGATCTCCTTTTGGCTCATCCCCGAAAGGGAACCCGGCTCGAAGTAGTTGATATTTTGTATGTTCAGATTTTTCAGATCGAAAAAGCTACCCATATCCCCTTCTTCCAGATCGAGGATCTCCCGTGCCACGGGATTGACGTGGATTAAGCGGCTGTTTTTGTCCACCGCAATCACGCCCTCCGCCATATAATAGAAGATCGTGTCGAGCTTGGAGCGCTCCATATCCATTCTCGAGATGGTCTCTTCCAGCTCCGTGGTCAGATAGTTGAACATAGAGCCCAAACGGCCGATCTCGTCGTCGCTTTTGACCTCGACCTTTTGGTCGAAGTTCCCCTCCGCCATCTCGCGCGCCTGTTTGGTCACATCGCGGATCGGCGTGGTGATGGAACGGGCGAGGATATAGGCGAGAATGGTGGTGACGATAATCGCCACAATGGTGGCATAGGTAAGGATAATGCTCGCATCGTCCACCACGCCGTAGAGCGACGAGAGATTGCTGACCATGTAAAATAAGCCCATTACGCTGCCGTCTTTTCCGTAGACCGGCAGGGTGTAATGGGCGTAGCGCGTCTTGGAATCCGCATCTTCTCGGAGCACCGTGGCGCCCTTGCCCTTAAATCCGTTTAAGATCAGCTTTGGCGAGAGATTGGGATCCGCCAGGGCGTTTTCTCCCGCCACCAGATTTTTGGAATTGATGGTCGACGCCAAAATCTCGGGCACCTTGCCCGGCCCGATGACATAGATCGTCTCCTCCGAACCGATGCGCCAGGCATTCAGCGTGTTTTGAATCCGACCGCGCACATCGCGCCAGGGCGTCTCGGTCAGATAAACCGAAGAATTGGTCATCGAACTCAGGGTCTGTTCCATATCGGTCTCGACCTTTTCCAGCTGGGCATCCTCCAGCCGGTTGACGATAAACGCGCCGACGATGGCCATCACCACCGTCACGAGCAGTACGTAAATGACGATAAATCGCCATTTGATGCTCGAGTAAAACTTAACCTCCAAAGTAGTACCCGACCCCCCGCTTGGTGAGGATATAGCGGAACTCTTCCCCTTCGTCCTCGATCTTTTCCCGCAGGCGCCGCACGGTCACATCCACGGTGCGAATATCGCCGTAGTATTCGTAGCTCCATACCTCCTCGAGCAGCACCTCTCGGCTAAAGACCGTACCGGGCGATTGAACGAGGTATTTTAGGAGCTCGAACTCGCGCAGCGTAAGTTCTACGATCTTGCCGCGCTTTCTCACTTCGTATTTTACCGGATCGATATACAGATCCGCTTCTTCGATGACCTCGTCGGGGAGATACCCTTCGTTTTCGAAGTCCTGGCGGCGGAAGTTCGCCTTGACCCGCGCCACCAACTCGCCGATCGAAAAGGGCTTTACCACATAGTCGTCGGCGCCCAGCTCCAGGCCGCGGATCCGATCGCCCTCGGCGTCCTTAGCGGTCAGCATAATCACCGGAACCCGGCTCTTTTTTCGGATTTCCTTTAAGGTTTCGAATCCGTCCATTCTGGGCATCATCACGTCCAGAATCACCAGATCCGGCACCGTTTCTTCGAATTTTTCGAGACATTCCACGCCGTCTTTTGCGATTTCGGTTTCGTACCCTTCGTTTTGCAAGTTATACGAGATGATTTCCGCGATCGGGGTTTCATCTTCCGTTATCAATATTTTCATGGTGATTCCTCCTGTCCGCTCATTATAACATAGGGAGAATTCTGTATAATGGAATCGGCATCTATTTTTGAACGTTCCGCGAAAGCGTAAACAACAGACGCCAGATCGCCTCCGCCTCCGCGCCGTAGGGGGCGGCGAGCGCGCGCACCCGCGCTATAATCTCCTCTTCACGACCCGGGTCCGCCACCGCGGTGCCCTTCGCCTTTTTCTCCGCGCCGATGCGCGTGGACAATCGAAAGCGCGCCTTCAAAAGCGCCGCCATCTCCGCATCGATCGCATCGATTTCTGTACGCATTGCTTCTATTCCCATACTCGTCCTTTCCGGAGGTCTTATGTCTATACATATCGTCTATCACGCCTATCTTACCACTTCTACCGCTTTAACGGGCGTCATACGGGATTTGGTCGAAAAGGGCACAAATCTCATTCCCAAGCCCCATACCGATTATATCATTTGTAAAGAAGGAGAAAAGATCGTCGCCAAAGACCGAAAGCGCGACCCCGAGCCCGATGCCGTCTTGTTTTTCGACAAAGACATCCTCCTCGCCCGCCTCTTGGAAGAACGATACCCCGTCTTTAATTCCTCCCACGCTATCGCCGCCTCCGACGACAAAATCGAGACCTGGCGGCTGCTCGCCCCGCGGCTTCCCATGGTACCCACCATCCCCGCGCCCTTTCACTACTTTTCGTCGATGCCCGAAGACAGCTATCTCGACGCGGTGGAAGCCCTGGGCTATCCCGTCGTCGTAAAGGCGGCAAAGGGATCCTTCGGCGAGCAGGTCTTTTTGGCAGAGGACCGGGCAGCGCTCGAAGAACGCATCCTCGCCATGGGAGAAGCCCCGTTTTTGTTTCAGCCCTTCGATCTCGACGCCGCCGGAAAAGACATCCGCGTCCTCATAGTGGGCGATACGATCATCGGCGCCATCAAGCGCACCAACGACCGCGATTTTCGCGCCAATATCGCCGCCGGCGGCCGCGCCGAACCCTACATCCTAAACGAGCGCCAGCGCGCAATCGCCCTCGCCGCCCACCGCGCGCTGGGTCTTACCTTTTCGGGCATCGACCTCACCGCCTCTTGCGAACGACCTGCACTGATCGAGGTCAATTCCAATATGAGCTATATGGGCTTTCAACAGGCGACGGGCATCGACGTATCGCGAAAAATCCTAGACCATATCGCCGCGTTGCTCTGATCCCGGCCGATCGGGGAAAATGCCCGAAACAAATTTTCACTATGCTATAATGAATACAGGAGGGATGCTATGCATTTAGAAGTATGCGGCGGTTGCAACGCCAAAATCGGCGCGGGCGACCTGAGCAATATTCTCGAAAAACTGCCCCTATTTCCCCGCAAAGAGATCCTCGCGGGCTTTGAGGGCAACGAAGACGGCGCCATTATACAAATCACCGAAGACATCGGCGTCGTCACGTCCTTAGACTTCTTTCCGCCCATGGTGGAAGAAGCCTACGAATTCGGCAAGATCGCGGCGGCAAATGCCCTGTCCGATCTCTACGCCATGGGCGCAGAACCCGTAAGCGCCATGAACATCGTCTGCTTCCCCGAAGAAGAAGACGTGCGCGTCCTCGAAGAAATTCTCCAGGGCGGCGCCGACGTCTGCAAAGAAGCCAAGACCACGCTCACCGGGGGCCACTCCATCCACGACCCCAAAATCAAATACGGCCTGAGCGTCATCGGCATCGTCGACCTCAACAAAGTCTATCGCAACAACACCCCCAAAGTGGGCGACAAACTGTATCTTACCAAGCCCCTGGGTGTCTCGCTCCTGATGAGCGGCTACACCGTGGGCGAGGTAGAAAGGCCCCACTACGAAAAGGCCGTACAATCCATGGCGACCCTAAACAAAGCCGCCTACGAAATCCTAAATCAATACGAAGTACACGCCCTAACCGACGTCACCGGCTTCGGACTCTTGGGACACCTGTCTGAAATGGCCGAAGGCGCCTCCGCCGTCGTCGAGACCGAGGGCCTTCACATCCTGGAAGGCACGCGCGAAGCGGCGGAAAATTTCCTCTTTACCGCCGGCGGGCAGCGCAACCGCAATGCCTATGGCGATCAAATCGCCTTCGAAATCGACGACTTCGCCTTAGAAGAAGTGCTCTTCGATCCCCAAACCTCGGGCGGCCTGTTGATCTCGGTCGATCCCGAAGACGGCGAAGCCATGTACGAAGAAATGCAAAACGCGGGCATCGACGTCTACCCCGTCGGGAAAATGATCGAAGCCGGCGACAAATCCATCTATGTGAGGTGATCGAGATGAAAGAAATCGACGCAATGGGACAAGCCTGTCCGCGCCCCGTCATTATGACCAAAAAAGCCATCTCCGAGGAAAACTTAGAAGAGGTACTCGTAAAGGTTGACAACAAAATCGCCACCGAAAACCTCTCCAAAATGGCGAAACAACTCGGCTTTACCGCCGATGTAACCGAACACTCCCCCGCCGCCTACGACGTGTATCTGCAAAAGACCGGCGACGTATGCGACGTCATGGATTTCGAAGACGAAGGAAAAGACTACGCCGTCGTCATCTCTTCTACCGAAATGGGAACGGGAGAGGAGGCATTCAGCAAGACCCTGCTCGAAGGCTTTATCTACGCCCTTACCGAGCAAGACATCGCCCCGAAATACGTCATTTTCTACAACACGGGCGTACTTCTTCCCACCGGCAACGAAAAAGTCATCGCAGACCTCAAGGCACTCGAAGAAAAAGGCGCAGAAGTCCTCTCCTGCGGCCTCTGCCTCGAACAATACGGTGTCAAGGACAAAGTGCAAGTCGGCAGCATTACCAATATGTACCGCATCTGCGAACTCATGATCCAAAACAAAGTCGTAAAACCCTGCTAAGTGCGGTTTTCACAGTAGCGGAAACCGGGAAGGCAATGCCTTCCCGGTTTTTTGATTTCAATATGTTTTCATACCGCCGCCGATCTGTTCACGCCATTTTCTATACATTACCTTATGAATTTCACTGCAATTTCACCTCATCCATAGGATGCCTCATATATACTAAAATTAGTAAAGTAATTATCAAGAAGGAGGCGCGATGAAAAAATATATATCTACCGCTATCGCCATAGCCGCGGTACTGGTTCTTTCCTTTCTGATATGGAATAGAAATCATATGATTCTCAGAAACCCCGAAGTCGACCTCTTCTGCGAGGGGCTGGAGGGAGATCATCCAAAGATCGTTCGCATAGAAAAATATATGTTTCGGACATTTATCGGCTTCGAACTCTACTACGAAGATTCTCAAATCTCCCGAGAAGAGTTGATCGAGATCCGCGACGCATTTAAGGATCGGTTCAATCGCTATTTTATAGAAAAGATCGGCCGAAAACATTGGGGGCGTTCCATGTATCCGGCCGATTTCTCGGTTCGAATCTATTTGAAAAAACGAGACGGCTTCCACGACGACTATGACTACGAGATCAGCTCTACCCTAGCCGACGGGTACGATACACAGGTGCCCCTCTCTGATTCGGACAATTTATTTCGCTATTGGTCGATCGCGACCCCGGAGGGATTGCTGATTCAAGAGGAAGAGGCGATGTAATGCTAAAGGGAGATACTATGAAAAAACGAATGGGCATCGTCGTGGCTGCGATTGTCTTTCTGTTCTTTTTTTCTTCGTTTTGGAACCGGAACCATATCCTACTTCGAAATGCCGAAGTGGATGCATTTTGCGAACAACTAATGCAGAAGCACCCGAAGATTACAAAAACGCATGCCTATCTCTACGATGCGCTGCTGGAGATTCAGCTGTTCTATGACGATTCCAACATACCCGAGGAGGAATTGCTCGAGATCCGAAACGAAGTGAAAGGACGATTTGACCGGCCGTTTATACAAGCGGTCGCAAAAGCGCATTGGGGAAACGATGGTGAGCCCGCGAATTGCTATGTCCCCATCTTTTTATCCGAAGGGACCGGCTTTTCCGATCGCCACGCGTACCTGATCCGCTCTACGCTTACCGAGAAGCGAAACAATCAACAAGCCTTAGACGATGCGGACAATCTATTTCGCCATTGGGATATTTTGCTGTATTCCGGCGAGATCTTTGCAAAAGACACACCGAAAGAATAGCATACAAAAACAGCCGCTCCCTCGATTGGGGAAACGGCTGTTTTTTGTGTTTTCTTATGCCACTTGTCTTTTGGATTTGCGGATATAGGTGATGGCGGTGTAGATGACGACGATGGTGATGATGACCGTCAGGATGTCCATGGGAAGTCCGGTGACGAATTTCGCCGCGATAAATACACCGATCATGCCGCCGATGGTGATGGCGATACTTGCCTTACGCGCATAGACGCCTGCCTTTACGAATTCGGCACTGGCGACGGGCATGAGTCCTGCACAGGAGGCCATCATGATGGGGAAGGCAACCAAGGGGTTGAGACCCAGCATGTATACGAGTGCCATACAGGGAGCGTACAGACCGACGCCGATGGTCATGAGTGCGCCGAGGAAGAAGTTGACGACGACGCCGATGACGAGTTTGATGCCGGTGAGGCCCACGGCTTGGTTACCGGTGCCGAGCATATCGAGTACGCCGAATTGCTTGAGCAACATGAGCGCCGCGGTTACCAGAAGGGCGATCCCCATGTAGAATTGTACTTTCTTTTCGGGGAGTTTCGATACGGTTCTGGAACCGACGAAGGAGCCGACGACGGCGGCCGCCACCATGGCGAACAAGGTGATGGGGTCTACTTCTACGGATTGGATAAAGATAAATGCTTCGGTCAGTACCGGAATGGTACAGGACACGTTCAAGGTACCGGGCAACAGTTTATCGTGATCCAATTGCTTGAAGAAGTCTAAGAGTGCCGTCAGCGGCGCAAAGCTGCCGATGCCCAGGGTATCGAAAAAGTTGACGAAGGCGCCGATAAGGCCGCTCTTTACCCAGCTCGCTTTTTCCTGTGCCATAATTTCTTTGTTGGCGGTCAGGTCCTTCACCAGGAAGAATAAAAAGTAGAGTGTCAGCGCGGTCAATACGCCCAACAGTAGTGTTACAATCATGTATTTCTCCTATTCTGTGTGTTCGCGGATTAGCCCAATACGAATCCGTGTTTCAACGGGTCGGTTTCATCGATGACGAAGTGGTTGAAGCCGGTGATCCAAGCGGAGCCGGATACTTGCGGAATCACCGCGTCCAAATCGCCCACTTTAGCTTCTTCTACGATCTTGCCGTAGAAGAGGGTGCCGAGGATGGATTCGTATACGAATTCGTCGCCGACTTTGAGTTCGCCCTTGGCAAAAAGGGTGGCCATTTTGGCGCTGGTACCGGTGCCGCAGGGGGATCTGTCGACTTGGCCTTGACCGAATACGACGCAGTTTTTCAGGGTCGCTTCTTTGGTGTCGGTTTCAGACCACCATTCGATCAAGTCTACGGTGTTGATGTGGGGCAATTCGGGGTGTTGTACCTTGATTTCTGCGTTGATGATGTCGCGCAGTTGCATGCCGAGTTCGTTGAGTTTTCCGGCATTTTCGGGCACGATGTCGAGTCCCACTTGGTCGGCTTTTACGATGGCAAAGAAGCTGCCGCCGAAGGAAATATCGAATTTGATTTTTCCGTGTCCGGGCAGTTCAACTTCTTGGTCTTCTTTGTAGAGGAATGCAGGTACGTTGGTGAAGGTAACCTTTTTCGCATGACCGTCTTCGACTTCCACTTCGCCGCGGACGATGCCTGCGGGCGCTTCTTGTACGATCTTGGTGATAGGTTCTTCTACGGGAACGATACCGGTTTCTACGGCTACCGACATTGCGCCGATGGTGCCGTGACCGCACATGTTCAGGTAGCCGCCGCCATCCATAAAGATGATGCCGAAGTCGGCTTCCGGATTCGTGGGTTGTGTAAGGATCGAACCGAACATGTCGTTGTGTCCGCGGGGTTCCAACATGATTGCGGTACGAAGATAGTCTAAGTTATCTTCTAGCCATTGTTTTTTCTCCGGCATGCTGTCTCCGGGAATTTTCGGGATACCGCCGATAACCACGCGGGTGGCTTCGCCTGCGGTATGGGAATCTACGGCGTGAATACTTCTGGAAAATTTCATTCTGGATCCTCCTCACAAGTAAAAACATTTTCCTGCCTGACAAAGATACCTTTTTATGCCATTTATATGTAAAATGGCGGGAGCATGTGGGAATCGAACCCACCTAAGAAGCTACGAACTTCTCACAACGGTTTTGAAGACCGCGAGGCACACCAGAAACCTATCTACTCCCATAATAAAAATATATCTGTCCATACAATAAGGAAAAATAGAACCGAGGCGTTCCCCGCAGGTATCATACCATGTTCCCGACAAATCAGCGACGTCGACCTCGGTTCCTTTTCACTTATTTTATTATACTAGGGCGCGTATGGCCCCGTCTCTATATTCGTTGGGCGACAAGAGCACGGGCATATTGGCCATGTCGATAATCGAAAGGCCGTCGAAGCCAGAAGGTTCCGAGGGGAACAACATATTGTCATACATCGCTCCCTGTCCCGCGATCTGTTTCAACAGGACGACTTTTATGCCGTCTTTTCGCTCCACATCGTAGTAATCGTGAGATTCGTCGGCGAGGGTGCCGTCGAGCTTCTTTTGCATCTTGCGAATCTCCATGATATAGTCCTCCGCCACTTGAAAAGCGGCGTTGGCGAGTTTTCGGTCGAAGGGTTGTCCGCCTTTGACCAATACGTCGATGTGCAGAATATAGTCATTTTCTCCCGGCGTTCCGCGTCTTCCCAGGTAGAGCTGTTCCTTCAGATTGCCCTCGGAAGAGCCGAATTCTCCGATCTGGCGACCGTCTTCGTCGACGCCGGTAAGCAGTACATAGCAGCCGGTGAAGGTGTGTGTGACGCCTTCACCGAGCGTGCCGAGTACTTTCGTAGATATAGGGATAATATCCATGATACTGTTGACTTCCACATCGTGTTGATGCGGTTTCAAGATGGATACCGTGGAGTTTACGACGAGTTCGCTCGCGTTTTTGGTCTGCTCGGGTACGGTGAGCTTTCCGTCTTTAAACGCGGGCTTTTTGCCGAATTCCACATCCGTTGCGTGAAAGGCGCGGATGACCAAACGCCTTTTTCGAATATCTTCCATACTATCCCCCTACTACGATGGTTTAGACCTTCGCTTGGTATTCGAAGGGCAAATCGACGATCTTGCCGGCACTGGGAATGGCGATAAGCTGTTCCAAGGTAGCCTTCAAGATACCGGTTTGCATTTCTACGTTGTTCGGTTCCCCTGCGTTGGCTCCCATAGGAACACGCGGTGCAACCGCTCTGGGCGATCCGTTTTGACGGACAACCGGAGGTAATGCAGCGATCAAGATGGTAGGAATCCCCGATTCCTCTATCGCACGTTGAACAATCGTCGCGGTGCGGTGACAGGTACCTCAGCCACCTGTGAGGATAACTGCATCTACATCCTCATTGTTCAGAAGTTCTGCGATCTTCGGACCGGTCTTGTTGGTGAAAGCGTCTTGGTCTCCACCACCGCCCATGAAACCGTAGTGCATGGGAGCAACTTCGCCGATAAATCCTTCTTCTGCGAGCTCTTGCAATCTTTCGATGGGGAACATACAGTTGATGTCCTTGTTTACGTCGGAGTTGTCGTATCCGCCGTGGGAAACCATCAATTCGTCTCCGTCTACATCTCCGGGGATTTCGCGGAAAGTGGTATCCCCTGCAAGGTTAAACCGCTTGTCGGTCTTTAAGTGAATACCGGCAGCACTTGCAATGGCGACTCGCATATCCTTCAGTTCCTTTTTTACCGGTGCCCAGACGGGTTTCGGCGTAATAGGAACATAGATTTCGGATTGCAAGCCCTTAATGCTTGTAAGCTTCATTCTATTTCCTCCTTGTGGAAATCAGTCTTCGAGACCTCTTTCTCTTCTCAATTCGATATTTCTTTGGTATCCTTCGTTTACATCCGGGCTGATCACTTCGGGCATCGACATCAACATTCCGATTTCCATGCCCTCTTCGAGGGGGTAGTCGGAGATGATATAGCGTAGGGGCACTTTGAGTTGTCCCATTCTGCCCTTAAAGTCGATGGTGACGGATGCTTCGGTGAGACGAACGATGATGCCTTCAATATACGTCTCCGAGGAGACATATCTCAGTTTTTCCATCGTTTATTCTTCGTCTTCCTCGTCTTCGCGTTCGTAGATTTCGCGACGTTTCTTACTCTTTTCGAGTACTTGTTCATTGTCTACGAGTTCGAATTCACGACCGGTTTGTTCGCGGATCAGTTCCACGTTATTCAGCTTCACATTGTTGTTCCACTTTCTTTCCGGTGCCTTGATTTCTTCGCCGGCCATTACGGTCTTCAGCATAGCGATGGCGCGGATAGCGTCTTCTTCGCAAAGGGTGTTATTTTCGAGAATTTCGTTTTCGATCCCTTGCATGGACTTGTTGTTGTCGACCATAGCCGTCATATACTTGTTACCTGTTACGAGGGCACCTTGAACGGCACAGAAGGACATACCGACTACGGGAACGCCGCGCATACCGACTTGTTCGTGGTGAGAACCGAAGTCGATGTGGTTGTTACCGAAGCCTTCGGTGGTGATTACGACACCGTCGGGATTGATCGCTTCTACGGTCATACCGAGACGCTTGGATACATAGAATTTTTCGGTGTTGGCTTGAGGAGAGCCTACGAGCAAAACGCCGAGCAAGTCGATTTCGTCGTCAGCCAATGCTTCGAGTACCAAGGGTTCTCTGAAGTAGTGACGGCTCATTTCCTTGGATGCCGGTCCGATACAGGTAAGTGCGTGCACGCCGCCGTCTAAGATTTCGAGGGGGCTGAGCATGATCGGAAGGTTACCCAAGTCGACGTTCGGCTTACCGCCCAACCATCCGCAGGGTTCGATGGGAAGAAGCAAGTTGTCGTGCATTGCGCCTTGTCCCATGATTTCCTTGATGATGAGGACCTTTTTGCGACCGTCTTTGCGAACGTGGGAGAAGTTTTCTTCTCGTACGGGTTCGGCTTCCAGCTTCTTGAGCGCTTGACGGATTTCATCGGTCAAGGTGTCGGTAGCGTGGTGCGCCGCCATGGGTCCGCGACGTTCCATGTTGGTCTTTTCTTGGATGGTAATTTGGGTCTTAATGAAGGTTTCGCCTTTGTCCGGGCTGCCGGGGCGATTCCACATAATGTTTTTGTCCATTTCCCCTTCGGAAGAACCGAATTCACCGATTTGAACGCCACCTTCGTCGGTACCGGTCAGCATCATAATGACGCCGTCGAGTACGCGGGTAACGCCTTCGCCAAGTTCGCCTTCTTCTTTGGTGGCGATGGGCTGTACGTCCATGATCGTTTCGGAATATTCCTTATAGCGATCGGGAGTAATGATTTCGATGGAGAAGTCTTTTACGAGTTCTTGAGAATCGATAACTTCTTGCTCGATGCCTTCACGAATATAGAGGGTGGCGCCTTCGATCTTGGTTTCGGGACCGCGCTCTACTTTGTCAATCGTGTAGTATTTTTTTTTGAGCGTGCGAATTTCGTGGGTTTCGCCTTCGGCTTCTTCGCCGGCATCTACCGCTTGTGCACCGGTATTGTCAGCGCCCGCTGCTGCGCTTGCCATCTGGGGGAAAGCTGCCCCACCTGCGACACCAGTGCCGCCTACGACGGGAAACGTAACTTCGATGTTTTTACCTTCAGCGATCTTGATGGTCGCATAACCACCGACAGAAGGTGCTGCCACTGCTTGGGGAGCTGCTTGCGCTACGGGTGCTTCTTCCGCCGCTTCCGCTTCTTCTGCGGGAGCTTCTTCGGCTTCGTCTGCTTCCTCTTCGGGGAGCTCTTCTACGAGATCCATGGTGAGGGGAGTCAGGGCATCGACGGTTTCTTTGAGCTTGCCGCCGATTACTTGGCCGATCGTCAGGGTTTCGTCATTGATATCCAGCAGACCGGTATCTTGCAGGTCCGGGAAAATGGCCGGGTCTTCCAAAATGGAAGGCTCGATGACTTCACCGGCTTCGAATCGGCAGCAGGTTACGGCAGGATCGCCTTTGTGCTGCATAGCCGTTTCTTTGGTAATAGACATTTTCTTCCTCCTTATACATGAACAACCTGCACCGGAGAGACTCCGGCGCCCGACGGAAGAATCGCCGTCGGATTCCTTCGAGAAGAGAAGACCGGCCGCGGAATACGCGAAATGCCTCCGACGGTTACGCGCTTAAAGTCGGCTCTGCCTTTCCCTCTCGATGTAGGTAAATTATACCAATTCCTGAAAACGTGGTCAAATAACGGTATTCTTTATACATTTACAGCTTCTGGGAGAAAAATAACAGACTGTTTTTTCAGGAAAACTCTGTATATGTTTTCCTGAGTTTTCCTGCGGCAGTTTGTTATCGTCTAAACGATCACCTTTGTGACGAATTTGTTTTTCCTATACGAGATTATTTTTTCCCGAAACTTCCATGCCACACCCCGTCCCAAGTCGTGGGAATCCACCCGAAGCTGTGATAAAATCGAAGTATAGAAAAATAAATAGGCGTAGAGGTTTTATCTATCCGAGCAATACTGCGCTTGATTTATTTCAGACGGAGGAAAAAATGGATTTTAAACAGATTAATGCTTTTGTGAATGTGGCCAAATACAAGAGCTTTTCCCGCGCGGCGGATGCTTCTTTTTTGACCCAACCGACGATCAGCGCCCACGTAATCAGCTTAGAAAAGGAACTGGGCGTGATCTTGCTCAACAGAAATCGCGGCGAGGCGATCCTCACCGACGAAGGCAAAAAACTCTATAAATACGCGGTCAATCTGATCAATGTGCGCGACGAGGCCATTCACGAGGTCAAGCAAGAGGTCCACGAAGAGGTGGCGGGGGTGCTTTCGATGCAGGTCTCGTCGGTGATCGGCGAATCCTGGATCCCCAAGCACTTGGTCCGCTTTCGCGAGGAACACCCCTATGTCCGCTTTTTTATCGACCAGTCGGACAGCGACATCGTAGAAAACAATCTGCTCTCGGGCCAGGGCGATCTCGGATTTCTCGGCAAAAAGCCCAACTCCGCACTGGGATCGGAGCGAGTGCTCACCGATCCCTTGGTGCTGATCTGCCCCAAAAACGAAAAGTACAAGACCTTATATAAGAAGTATCAGTCGCTCAGCATCAAGGAGATCTTGGGCGAACAGTTTATCTGGCGAGAAGAGGGTTCCGCCACCCGCCGCCAGTTCGAAAAAGAGGTGGAAAAGCTCGGCTATTCCAGTTACCAATGGGGCATGAGCGCGCTTCTCACCCATATCGAATCGATCAAAAAATGCGTAGAGCTAGGCCTCGGCATCTCGGTCATTTCGAAGATCTCCGCATGGGAAAACTACGAGGCGCGGGACTATCTGATCTTTAAAATCAAAGAGTTGCATATGACGCGGGATTTCTATATGGTATGGAATAAGAACGTCACCTTATCGCAACAGGCACAGGCGTTCAAAAAATACATTCACGAAAAGGCGGAAATCCAATGACATTTAGTATGAAGGAAAAATCACAATACTTACAACAGCTGCCCCAGGTAAACGAGCTCTTAATGGCGCTCGAAGGCAAATCCGACGATGTGGCGCTATTGAAAGAGGCGGTGCGCGATGCACTCGATGCCGCGAGAAAAGGAATCCTTGCGGCAGAAGACGGAGAGCGCTGCCGCGCCCTCGCCGATCGGGCCACGATCGAAGCATCGATCCTTTCTGCCCTCGCCGCCAAGGGGCGTCCGGCGCTGATGCCGGTGGTCAACGCCACCGGGGTGATCCTTCATACCAATCTGGGCCGCTCGCTCTTGAGTGAGGATGCCATCGCAAATATTTCTGCGCTTACGGGCCGCTACGCCAATCTGGAATACGATGTGGACGCAGGGCGTCGCGGCAGCCGCCACGATATTTTGAGCGGCCTCTTGCGCGAGATCACCGGCGCGGAAGATGCGATGGTCGTAAACAACAACGCATCGGCGGTGCTCCTCGCCATCAGCGCCCTTACCGCCCCCGAAGGCGAGGTCATCGTCTCCCGGGGCGAGCTGGTCGAGATCGGCGGTTCGTTTCGGATTCCCGAAATCATCGAGCTTTCCGGCGCCACCTTGCGGGAGATCGGCACCACCAATAAGGTGCACCCCGCGGACTACGGGCGCGCCGCCGAAAGCGAAGCGGCAGAGGTGCTCCTCAAAGTACACACCAGCAATTTCAAGATTATGGGCTTTACCGAAGAGGTAGAACTGCCCGCGCTCCGAGAGATCGCCGATCGCCACGATTTGCCCCTGATCTACGATTTGGGGAGCGGACTGATGCACCCCCTTACCGATGTGGGCATTCGGGAACCCGACGTGCTCTCTTCCCTCGCGGCGGGGGCGGATCTGGTGCTGTTTAGCGGCGACAAGCTGTTGGGCGGGCCCCAGGCGGGAATCGCCATCGGAAAGCGCGAGTATATCTCCCGCATGAAGCGCCACCCCTTGGCGCGGGTGGTGCGCATGGACAAGATGAGCTTTGCCGCCTTGGAGGCAACCCTCAAAAGCTACCGCAATCCCGAAAAGGCGCGCAAAGACATTCCGGTGCTCTCGATGATCGCAAAACGTCCTGAGGACATCCAAAAAGAAGCCGAGGCGATGGCAGAAGCACTGAAAGAACTCGGCTACTTCGCCGAAGTCGCTCGCGACCAGAGCGAAATCGGCGGCGGCTCCTGCCCCGGGGAGTACCTCGACACCTATGTGGTGTCGGTAGAAGACCCCAAGGCGAGCGCCGCCTCGCTCGAGGAAGACCTCCGCAAGAACGATCCGCCGATTGTCGCTCGCATTCGGCGCGACCGCCTATTGATCGATGCGCGCACGCTGCGCCCGGGAGATACGGACACGATTCTGCGCGCCATGAAACTTAGAAAGACATCGCGATGAAAAACGTCATTATCGGAACCGCCGGCCACGTGGACCACGGCAAGACGACCTTGCTGAAGGCACTCACCGGCGTCGATTTGGATACATTACAAGAAGAACAAAAACGAGGCATTACCATCAATCCCGGCTACAGCACCATGGAAAACGACCGGGGACTGGATATCGGCATTATCGACGTGCCGGGCCACGAAAAGTTCGTGCATAATATGCTCACCGGTATCGGCGGCGTCGATCTGGTGCTTTTATTAATCTCCGCCGAGGAGGGCATTATGCCCCAGACCCGCGAGCACTTCGAGATCGTAAAGGCGCTGGGAATCGATACGGGCATTCTGGTCCTCACTAAGGTGGATCTGGTGGATCGGGAGTGGATCCCCATCCTCGAAGAAGAAGCCCGAGAAATGGTACAGGGCAGCTTCTTAGAAGACGCGCCCCTCGTCCCCGTCTCCGCCTATACCGGCGAGAATATCGAGACGCTTCGAAATCTTATGCTCGATATGGCCGAGGCCGCCGAGGAGACGCCCCGCACGCCCGAACTCACCCGATTGCCGGTGGACCGCATCTTCTCGGTGGCAGGCCACGGCACCGTCGTCACCGGCACTTTGGTAGAAGGCGCCATCCGAAAGGGCGATACGCTGCGCCTGTACCCCAAAGAGGATCTCGCCGCGGTGCGGGGGATTCAAGTCCACGGCAAAGAGGTCGAAGAAGCCTTTGGCGGACAGCGGGTGGCACTCAATATCTCGGTCAAAAAAGACCGCCTCGAAGTCGGCGACGTACTCGCCCCGCCCCATAGCCTTCCCCTCACCAAGCAGATCGACGTGGCGATTCACATGTTCGCCTCCACGGAGCGCACCATGAAAAATTCCAGCCGCGTCCACGTAAACTACGGCAGCGGCGAAGCACTGGCGCGGGTGATTCTCTTCGGCGAAGACGAACTGCTCCCCGCCATGAGCGCCTACGGCCAGTTGCGATTCGAGGCGCCGATTCCCATTCGAAAGGACGACCCCTTTGTGCTGCGCTTCTTCTCGCCCGTCGAAAGCATCGCCGGCGGACGGGTGCTCGAGGTGCATCCCAAGCGCCACAAGCGCAAGGACGAGCGCGTCGTCGAGCGGCTTTCTCAAAAAGATACCGGAGACGACGCCACGATCTTCGCCCTCGCCCTCGAGGAAAACCGCTATCGCTATGCCGACGAGCGCGAACTGGGGGCGGCGCTGGGCTTTTCCGAAGAAAAGCGACACGCGCTCCGAAAAGAGCTCACCGAAGCAGGCACCACCGTCGAACTGCCCGGCGGCCTCTTGGTACACGCGCACACCGCAGAAGGCGTGCTGGAAAACGCGCGCGCCATCCTCGCCCGCTACCACGAGGAATTTCCCCTCGAGACGGGCATGCCCAAGCAGGCGTTTCGCCATCAGCTCCAAGAGGCGGAGCACTTCGATGACGAAAAAATTCCCGAGGCGTTTCTCGCCCATTTCTACCAAAAGCACCTGCTGGAAGACCACGGCAAGCGCATCGAGGACAGCCACTTTACCGCGACCCTCACCCCCGAACAGGAAAAGCAGTGGCAGCGCGCCGAAGCCATCGCCAAGGAAAAGGGGTTCGAAGGCGCCGACGACAGCGACTTTGTTCCCGTGGGCAAAAAGCGCGAACACGTGCTCCGCTTTATGGAAGAATCGGGAACGCTGATCGCCTTAGAAACCCGCACCTTGCACCGCGACGTCTGGGACGAGGCGGTATCGATTGCCCTTGCGATGATCGACGAAACCGGCAAAATGAAACTCGCCGACTTCCGAAACGCCATCGACACCTCGCGCAAATACGCGGTCGAGATCTTAGACGAAATGGACCGCCGCGGATTCACCAAATTTCATGACGGCGTCCGCGTGCGCGCATAAATCACACCGAAGACCGGCGATGCCGGTCTTTTTTGATACCTAAAGCAGGGTGTGGAGCACGCCGTCTCGAATTTGGTTCGGGGTCACGAAAAAAGGAATATTGTTGCAATCTCTCAGCATGCGCGCCCCGATAAATCCCGCCGGCTCGTCGGGAAATACCGCGCTATCGTACATATTGCCGAGGCCCGAGGTGATCTTGACCAAAAGAATACGGGGATTGCCCGGCCGCGTCTCGTCGTAATAGTCCTTGCGCTCGGATTTCATATCCATCAGATCCGCCAAGACGCCGCGGATCTCTCCGACAATGCGGTCTGTGGCGCGGTGCGCCGCCTCGAGACCTTCGGCGGTGCGTCCTTCTTTTTCTTCAAACAGATAGTCGATGTGGAGGATATAATCCGACGATGCCGGCGTCCCCGCCCGGTCGAATTCTACCCGCTCTTTTAGAATGCCTTCGGACGATCCGATATTCGACGGCTGAAATCCGCTATTCTCCTCCACCCCGGTGCTCATCACCGTCACGTCTTCCAACACGTGGGTGATACCCTTTCCAAGGCTGCCGCGGTGTTTTACCGCTATGGGCGAGAAATCGAGATTGGAATTGACGAAGCCGTCGACCTCTCCGGGCACGAGGATCGAGACCCGAATATCTCGAATCCGCGGCTCTGTCTCTTTTATTCGCTCTTCGATCCCCTTTCGCACGGTGAGGACGCCTCTACGAATGGCGGTCTCTTCGCCAAATTCTACTTTTTCGATGGCGAACGTCTTTTTCGTCAAGCGATGCCGCTTTTCTCCCTTCGGCAGCGGATCTGCAGGAACGATGCCCTTTTTCTTGAGTTTCGACTGTAATAGCGCCAATGCCTTGACGGCGTCGATCTCTGTCAGATTGTTTTCGCCCACCTTACAGGTTTCATAGCCCGACGCCTCTTTGTTAAAATCGATCACCGTCTCCACATAGGGATTTGTCGCGACGAGCCTCCCCTGCTGTGCTACATAGCTCAGCCCTACGGAGGGAATCCCGCGAATCCCGAGTTCTCGAATCACTTCCACAAAATCGATATGGTGATTTCCCCACCCGTCGATGGCCACTAAAGCGCCGTCGATTGCAAGCGCCTCGGCGAGTTCCGCCGTGCGCTTTGCGGTAAAGACCTTATCGCCGTAGACTTCGCTTACGCCGTTGATGATGACGCCGGGAAAGTCGACCTTTTCGTCTTTGCCCAAGAGATCGGTTATCGGGCAGCGGTAATGGTGCAGGCTCGTCATCTTGATACTGGGACCTAAACCCATGGATTCCTCCTTTCAAAAAAAGCTGCCACGAATGTGACAGCTTTTTATAAACCACGAAACCGCGTTTATACGTTGTGACGATATTCGTAAGGCAACATCTTGGTTTGATTGTAGCTGGGGCAGTCCCGTACCCATTCCAGGGAATCCTTCAAAATGCCCATTTGCATTTCTACATTGTTGGGTTCGCCGGCGTTGGATCCGATGGGAACGTGCGCAGCGGCAATGCGGGGTGCACCTTGTTGTCTTGCGATGGGGGGGAGTGCGGCGATTACCACACAGCTCATGCCCGCTTCTTCACACGCGCGGGTAACGATGGTCGCGGATCTGTGACAGGTACCGCAGCCGCCGGTACAAAGTACGACGTCGACGCCTTGCTCCTTCAATTTCTTTGCGATTTCGGGGCCGGTTTCTTCGCGGAACTTTTCTACGTTTCCGCCACCGCCCATAAAGGTGTAGGTTACTTCCGGGAGGGATCCGATAAATCCTTCTTCCACCAGCTCGTGCAGGCGGTCGATGGGGAACATCGCGTTGACGTCCTTGTTGATATCGGAGTTGTCAAATCCCCCGTGAGTAACCATCAATTCGGAAGAGGGCGTGTCGAAGGGAATTTCTCTATAAGAGAAGTCGCCCGAGGTGTTAAAGGGTTTGTCCTTCTTATTGTGAATCCCACCGGCGGTGATAAAGGCGACTTTACATTCGCTCAGGGGTTTCTTTAATTCGTTAAACACTGCCTTCGGAATATTCGGCACGAATATTTCCGATCTCAATCCTTCCACGGTTTTTAAAGTCATTTCAGTCCTCCTTACAATCGACTTTGTTGTCTGAATCTTTATTCGGCGACGACGAGGGCCTTGCTCAGATAGAACTCTACCGGTAGTCCTTCCTTTAAGGGTACTTCGGTAATTACCGTGCGCCTCGGGACGCGGATGGCGCCCAGATCGCGGTTCATCTTGCATTCTACGGCCGTATCGTTTACTTCTGTGAGAACGCCGCTGACTACACAAGGTTCGATGGTCTTCTGATTCAGGAGTTCGGAGACGTCATTGTCAAAGGGCATATCCTGTACGCGCAGATAACTGTAATAGAAGGTCAAATACCGATTTCTATCGAAATCTTCGTAATTGACGATCAATGTCTTGGGGATGACCAAGACGCCCAGGCGGCCGCTTAAGTGGATCTTTATCCGATTCTCCTCTACCCGATCGAAGCTCTTAATCTTTCCCTTTACCTTGACGGGTTGTATCGAGTACTCCATCAGAATTAGTGAATCGTACCGCTTTCAACCAGCTCGGAAACGGGCAGACCCATGATCTTGTTGTTTTCGTTGATTACATCGTGGTTCCATTTCTTTTCGGCGGGAAGGATTTCTACGCCTTCGATCTTGTTCTTGAGCATTTGGATCGCTCTTGCAGCCACTTCGGGGGTGATGCAGTTGCAGCCGGCGATGTCGTTTTCGAATCCGCCCGCATCGAGGTTTTCTTCGACCATGGCATCGGCGTGCTCGTTACCTACGACCAATTGTCCTTGGTATGCACAGAAGGATACGCCCACTACGGGGATGCCGCGCTTACCGGCTTGGCCGATGTGTTCTACAAAGTCGATGTGGTTATTGCCGAAACCTTCGGTGGTGATGATTACGCCGTCCAAGGACAGGGCATCGAGGGTGGAACCGAGTCGTTCGGAAACCCACATTTTTTCGTCGTTGACTTGGGGGGAGCCTACGAGGCATACGCCGACCAAGTCGAGTTCTTCGTCTTCTGCCAATCCTTCGATTAAGGGTTCGCGGATATAGTGGCGGGTCATTTCCTTCGTAGCCGGTCCGATACAGGTCAGCGCATGTACCGCACCGTCTCTGATTTCGTTGGAGTTCAATACCAAAGGAACGTTGCCAAGGTCTACGTTCATGCGACCGCCGGCGACGCCACAGGGTTCGCTGGGACAGAGGCAGTTGTCGTGCATAGCGCCTTGACCCATGATTTCCTTAACGAGGAGGATACGGGGTCTGCCGGGACGACGTACGTCTTCGCAGAGTTCTTCTTTTACGACTTCGCCTTCATAATCCTTGAGTTCTTCTCTAACCGCTTGGATAATGTAGTCTTGGCATTTGTGTGCGGCCAAGGGTCCCGGTCTGGTCATACCGGTGAGGCGTTCTACTACGGCGTGGCAGCGAATGATGATGTCGCCTTCGTCGGCACATCCGGGATGGCCGAAGAACATTTGCTCGTCGAGATATCCTTCGGAAGAACCGAATTCGTGAATTTGTACGCCGTCTTCGTCTACGCCGGTGAGCATAAATACGACGCCGTCGACGATCTTGGTAACGCCTTCGCCCAAATTGCCTTCGATCTTGGTGGCGATGGGTACGACATCCATAATGGTTTCGGTTTCGATATGGCGATTGTCCGGATGGATTACGTCGAGCTCCAGACTCTTCACCAGGACGTCTTCCTTGACGGCTTCTTTTACGATGTTCTTGTCGATGGTGATGACGCCGTTTTCGATGGAAGTCTTGTCGCCGAGCTTGGCGTCGTTGATCTTAATATGTTTTTTCGTCAGTTTATGGATGACTTTCTTTTCGCCGATTTCCGCTGCGGCTTGTGCCGGTGCGGCGGCTTGTGCGCCTTGTGCGGCAACGCCTACGGGCACTTCGACCTTCAGGCCGTCAAATTTTTCCGCCTTTCCTATTTCAATACGAATCATTCCGCTTCCTCCTACGGTAGGGACGATAGAAGATACATTGTTCGCTTCTTCCTTGACTTCTGCTTTCGGCTCTTCTTTTTCGGCGGAAGGTTCTTGGACTTTATCGATCATATCCTTCGTGATAGAAATCAATGCGTCGGCATCTTCCTGCAGAACCGATCCCAGTACTTGCTCGATGGTCAAGCCGTCGTCAGAGAGTTCGATCAAACCGGCATCCACCATATCCGGGAAGAGAGAGGGATCTTCGAGGTCGGCAGAGCTGATCTTCGTTCCCTTTTCAGTGCGGCAGCAGAATACTGCCGGATCCTTTAAATGTGCTTGGACTTGTTCATTGGTTAACGACATATACAGCCTCCTTCGTTTCAAGGTATTCTCGGCCGGAGTTGAATACGTTTACATTACGCGTGACAAACTGCATACATTTGAATTCAAATCGATGTTTCGTCGGCGAGGCAAAATTCCACATACGATCTATGCGGGTATTACACGCCATTTCACGAAAACTGCAGCACTTTCGCGAAGGCATGTTGCTGCAGACCCGAATATTTCGATTTGTGAAATTCCCCCGTCAGATACGATGTTAACAAAGGTAGGGAGTTTTCGTCAATAAAATTACATTAGTATTTGAATATTTCTCGGGAAATAAAAGTTATTTGAAAAATCGATAGTCGGCTATCAACGGCTTATTTACGCCATTTCATACCTCTAAACCCCATGGTTTTGCTTTGTTTTGGGAAAGTCCGGCGAATCTTTGCATTGCGTTTTCCCGCCATTTTTCACATAGAAAAAGGAAACGCATATGCGTTCCCTTTTGTCAAATGTCGGACTATTTTTGGGATTTCATCTTGCGGATCTTGAGTTTGAGAAAGGCGATCGCCTTTTTCGCATCCAATTCGTCGACATTGTTTTCGCCGACGACTTCCGTCTCGATGCCCGCCTCGGACTTGTTGATGTCCACGAGGGTGTCCATATATTTGTTTTTCACCACAAATGCGGCTTGCGTACCCTGAAAGGTGACCCCCACGGTGGGGATGCCCCGCTTGCCGAGCTCCTCCCAGGTGTTGGCAAAGTCGACGTGGGAGTTGCCCCAGCCGTCGGCGCTCAGGATGACGCCGTCTGCACGCATGCCCTCGATCCACTGGGCGGCGCGGGTGCCGACCAGATACTTATCGACATTGTCTTGGGGAGTGCCCACGAGGACGACGCCCTGAAAGTCGATGTCGGTATCTTCTCCCAAGAGTTCCACGAGGGGATCGCGAAAGTGGTGTAAACTGGTTTCTTTCGTGGAAGGACCGATTCCCATGGTCTCCTCCTATCTGTCTTTAGAGTTGGCTTTCGTCGTACTTGCGGATCACGGGCATGCCCATGGTGCGCAGTGCGGCGTCGGTGGCGTGGTGTACTTCCAAGCCGGCCTTGGGTGCAGAACCCATAACCGTATTGGAGCAGTCGGTGCAGTGGCCGATCAGTACGGAATTGGCGCCTTCCTTCTTGAAGTGGAGCACGTGTTCCGCCTGTCCCGGGCAGTTCCCCGGATCCTTGCACTTGTAGGTTCCGTTGTTTTGTTCTACGGCGTTTTTGCACACGCGGTATCCGATGGGCTCTTGTCCCAAGGATTGCGCGATTTCGTAGAGGCGTTCCTTAGCGGGACCGCAGGCACATTGGATGATGCCCAAGGGACCCTTGGCTTCGGCGAAGGGTTCTACCGCGGTTATGCCGCCGTAGAGTTTGTAGACGGCGGAGTTTTCCAACATTCTGCGTCCGGTATAGGGGCCGCCGATGAGAATTTCGCCGATGGGCTCGTCGATGCCGCCGAAATCTTCGATGATGTCTTCGATCATCATGCCGTAGGGAATGTGGATGATTTCTTTTTCGCCTTTTTTCTTGAATTTCTTGAACTTGCCGGCTACGGTGACGTATTTGTCGATCATGGGCTTGTGGTGTTCTACGGCTTCGTAGATGGCACACAGGGTTTCCACGTTAAATACGACGCAGTTTGCCGCCGCGGGCAGCGCACCGGGTTCGAGCAATACGTTTACGGTATCGCGTACCAATGCGCGCTCTTCCCCTACGGGATATACATTTCTGAGGGGCAGGCAGCGAATGTCTTTGATGCCTTTTTCCTTCAGGAATTTATTGATATGCTTGATTTCTTCTTTGTGTTTGAGCTTAATGCCGATGATCCCTTTTGCCGCACCGGTAGACTTCATGGCGATTTGGATACCGCCGATGAGCGCTTCGGTTTCTTCCATGATTTGCAGCATATTGTGTTCGAGAATCGGTTCGCATTCGGCGGCGTTACAGAGGATGTATCCGCCTTCCTCGAGTTTCGTACCCATTTTTACATAAGCCGGGAAACCTGCCCCGCCCATGCCGAGGATGCCGGCCTTGCGTACCGTTTCGGCATCGTCTTTACCGGGCTCCAATTTGATGAAATCGTCGCTCTTGTCGCCCTGTTCCACGAGAATATAGTCTTCGTGTACTTCTTTTACCTTTCCGTTCACGGAACTGTGAAGCGGTACACTCAATTTCTCGGGATCGTAATCTGCGATCACTTGGCCCCGCTTTACGGAGTCGCCTTTTTCCACAACCGGTTCCGGCGGTGCGCCGACCCCTTGTTTCAGAAAAAACTTAAATTCTTTTCCCATTTCTACACTCCTTCATGCACTTAAACGGATGTCCGAATATGGACGCGTAACGGGGGAGAAATCGCTGTTTGTCGGGATTATGGAATTTCAACCTCAAGTGAATTATAGCAACACCCCCGCGACCCGTCAAGAAACGGGACGGGAATTTGCCCCGGACGCATAAAAATTTTGATTCGGGGTAAGATACAGACAGAAAGAACGACACAAGGCATATTTACGGGAGGTCTATATGGGCTTATTCGATCAACTGGGCAACGACGTGCTCAAGAACGAAAAAAATATCCAAAAACTCGGCGGCAAAAACTCCGAATCCATCGCACAGGCGGCCAAATTCGCCATTCCGGTGATCCTCTTCGGGCTCTGGCAAAAATCCAAAAGCGAAAACGCCCGCCCCAAATTGGAAGAGAAAATCGATCGCTACAAGGGCGAAGCCGTCTCCGGCGATGTGGGCGGCTATCTGGACCGCGTCGACCGCGCCGACGGACGGGAAATGCTCGACGAGGTCTTTGAAGGCAAACAGACCGATGTCGCCGAAGAGATCGCCAAAAAATCCGGCGCCTCCAAAGAAGAAGTAGATGCCGTCCTCGAGAAACTCTCCCCCGCCATCGCCGCCATGCTCGCGGAAGAAAAGGCGAAGGGCAAGGATCTCGAAACGGTCACCAAGCAAGAAATCGAAACCATAAAAGACGACGACGGCTTCGGCTTAGACGACGTGCTCCGCAGTTTGGGCGGCGGCCAAGGCGAAAACATCGTCGACTCCCTGGGTGGGGTCTTGGGCAAGTTTCTGAAATAAAAATAAGCATCGACAAAGTCGATGCTTATTTTATGCCTCCGGTTCCTCGATGGGCTCGAGATTTCGAATCTTCGCCTGATCGATCTTTCGCATAAAGAAAATCGCGATTCCCATGGTAAAGAGTTCCGCCGCCGGATAGGCGAACCACACATTGGCGAGCACGCCGGTTCGACTCAGCACAAAGACCAAAGGAATGATCAATACCAACTGGCGGATCAAGTTGACGATCATGCTGAGTATGCCGTTTCCTAAGGATTGGAATACGGCGGAGCTGATAATGCTGATGCCCGCAAAGATAAAGGAAAACGAAATAATCCGAAATGCCGTGACCCCGATCTCCAAGAGCTGTGGCGAGGGATCGAAAAAGCCAATCAGCTGCGGCGAGAAGAACTGGAATGCCAAAAATCCCAAGACCATAATCACCGTAGCCGCCTTATAGGCGATCCGTATTATCTCGTAGATCCGCGTGCGATACCCCGCGCCGTAATTGTAGGCGATCACGGGGATCATCCCGTTGTTTAGGCCGAAGATGGGCATAAACACGAAACTCTGTACCTTAAAATACACCCCGTAGGCGACGATGGCGGTGGAGCCGAAGACCGCGAGCATCGCGTTGATCAAAAACATCGAGAAGGAATTCACCGACATCATAATGGCGCTGGGAATCCCCACGGCGAGGATGCTCTTAATGATGTCTGCGTTTAGGCGAAAGCCCGGCTGCGCAAGTTCCAGCTCGGGGTTCTTTTTTACGTTCAGATAAAAGCCCAACAGGAGCGCGCTGATCTGGCTGCTCACTGTGGCGATGGCCGCCCCGTCGACGCCCATGGGCGAAAAGGGCCCGAGGCCGAAGATGAGAATCGGGTCGAGGACCATATTGAGCACGGCGCCGAAAATCTGCGTATACATACTCAAGACCGCCCGGCCCGTGGACTGCAAAAGCCGTTCCATATAGATCTGCCCGAACAGGCCGAAGCTGAACAAAAAGCAGATCCGCAGATAGCTCACCCCGTCGGCGTAGATCCCGGGATCGGCGGTCTGCATGCCGATCAATGAAGGCGCCACGGCGACGCCTCCCACCGCAAACAGCGCCGATGTCACGAGCATCAAAAAGGCGCCGGTCTGGGCGGTAAGATTCGCCTTTTTGACATTTCGCTCGCCCAAAGAGCGGGAAAGCAAGGCGTTCATCCCCACGCCGATCCCGATGGAAAGGGCATTGATCAACAGCTGCAGGGGAAAGGCCATCGAAACCGCCGCCAAGGCGTCCTCGCCGATGCGGGAGACCCAGACGCTGTCGACGATATTGTAGAGCGCCTGCACCAACATAGAAAGGGCGATCGGAAGCGACATCTGTATGAGGAGCCGGGGGATCGGCTCGTAACCCATTTTATTTTCTTTCATACACACCTTTCTTTCTTTTCGTTTCTTACGTTTCGATTCTTAGACAATAAAAAAGGGCGCATGGGCCCTTTTTCGGTCTAAACAGTATAGCATATTTTTACCCCGAAGGCAACTACTCTACGCCCTTGAGCGCCTCCACCATATCGATCTTCTGCAGTTTTCGGTGGAAGTAGAACATCAGCACCACGGAAATCGCCAGGGTGATGGCGACGGGAATCAAATAGTTCGCCGCGCCCAGCGCGGGGTCGAGCATGGCGCCGTCGGGCACGACGAGCGAGATCACCAGGGCGTGGAGGTATTTTCCCACCACACAGCCGACGAGGATGCCCACGGCGGTCAGCACCCCGGTCTCCCGGTAGATATAGGCGGTGACCTCTTCGGGATAAAAGCCCAATACCCGGATCGTCGAGATCTCCCGTCGTCGCTCCTGAATATTGATGCTCGTAAGCGTCGAGAGCACCACCACCGCGAGGGTGGAAGAGGCCACGAGGATGACCAACACGATAAAGCCGATATTGTCGGTCACCTGCTCGACGATATGCCGAATCCCCGACGTATCCAACAGCGCCGTCACCGAATCGTAGTCCCGGTAGCGGGCGATGTCCTTGCCCGCCGTATACACCAGATCCGTATTCGCCTTGTAGTCCGCGGCAAATACCCGCTCGTAGGTCGTGCGGTTCATATACATATAGTGGCCCGCGTAGCCTTCGGTGATGGCGGCGACGGAGATGTCGTGGAATCTGTCGTCCTCGTCTTTTACGCGGATCGAATCGCCGAGGGAAAGCTTCATGATCTTCGCAAGTTTTTCGGTGATGACCGCCCCGTCTGTCAAATCGACGGTCGCTTTGGTCTTGGGATCGCGGAGCACGACGACGTCTTCGAGCGCCGCTTCCGTTTCGGGCACGATCAAATTCACCGGTTGCGCAAGCCCCTCTGAATACGGAACGCGGAGGCGTACCAGCCGGCCCGTGGCGCGTCGCAGAATGTCCGGATCCTTTGCGATCTCTTGCTGATATGCGTCGTGATCCTCGGGCGAAAGCAGGGGCTCGTACAATAGGATGTGGTCGAAACGGGTAATCTCGCCAAACTGCTTATCCACCAGGCCGTCGACGGAGGTGCGGATGCCGAAGCCCAGCACCAATAGCGCCATACAGCCCATGACGCCGATCACGGTCATGGCCATGCGCTTTTTGTCGCGGAAGAGATTGCGCGAGGTGACCTTTTGCAAAAAGGTCATGCGCGCCCACAGCGGCCGAATGCGCTCGAGGAAGATCCGCGTGCCCTTTGCCGGTTGCTTAGGCAAAAGCAGCGTGGCGGTGCGCTCGGTAAGGCTGCCCCGCACGCTCAAAAAGGCGATCAGTCCCGTGGCGAGGATGCCCGCCGCGATCGCGAGGACGATGTGTAGGGGATAGAGCCCCATCGACAGGACGAAGAAGGCACCGCCGCTGAAGTAGGCGTCGGCGATCACGCGGCTTAAGAAGAAGTTCCCCGCCAGCGCCCCGGGTATGCCGCCCAACAGCGCCGCCAAGGATCCGAATTTAACGTATTTTGCGGCGATGTCCATATTGCCGTAGCCCAACGCCTTATAGGTGCCGATCTGAATGCGCTGCTCCTCGACCATGCGATTGGTCACCGTCGATGCGAGCAAGAGGGCGATGGCAAACAGAAACACGGGAAAGATCCCCGCGAGCAGATCGATCCGCTTGGCGTAGTCGAGGAAGGTATAGACCTTCGTCTCTTCGTTCGCCGGCGTAATCGTATAGGTGGGCTTGCGCAGGACCGTCAATAGTTCCTCGGCCCGGTCCAAATCCTCCGCGCCTTCTTTCAGTTCTCGCAAGGCTTCGGGCTCTCTCTCGGCGTATTCCCTGCGCGCCGCCTCCAGATCCGCACGGCCCTGCCAGAGCTCTTTCGCCGCGGCGTCGAGCTCCGCGGCGCCCGTCCTGCGCTTCTCTTCCAGTTCCGATGCGCCGGCGGCGCATTCCGCTTCGCCCCGCCCCAACGCCTCTTTGACGAGGATCAGCTGTGCCTTGCCCGCACGGATCTCTTCTTCCCGCGATGCGAGCGCCGCCTTGTTGCGCGCGAGTTCCGCTTCTGCGGCTTCGATCTCTTGAAGCGCGCCCTCTCCCTGGGTGCGCTTTGTCTCGAGTTCGCGCTTTTTCTCTTCGAGGAGGCGGGCTTTTTCTTCGAGTTCGGCTTTGGCGCGTGCCAGCTCGTCTTTTTGCGCGGCGAGTTCGCGCTCGTAGGCGGCGTTTTTTTCCCGCGCCGCTTTCGAAATCTCCCGCCGCTTTCGTTCCGCGGCCTTCTGTGCGGCGATCTTCTCTTCGAGGGTGCGGATGCGCGCCTCATCTTTTGCAAGCTGTTGTTGGGCCGCCGCATAGGCCGATTCCGCCGCTTCGGCGTCTTTTTTCGCCTGTGCATATTCCGGTGCACGCGGGTGGTTCTTCGCCGCATCCCGCTCGTCGGCGAGGGCGTCGCGCTTCTTCACAAGGGCCGCCCGTTCCCCTTCCAGAGCCCGAAGTTTTTCTTCGATCTCTTCTCCTTCTGCGGGCGCGGTTTCCCGTAAGCGGGCGATATCCGCATCGGCTTGCGCGATCTGTTTTTCGAGGGCGGCGATGTGCCCCGCCGCCGCTTCGGCATCCGCTATCCCGATCTCCTCGGCGAGGGCGTCGCGCATTTGGCGACGGCGATCCCGCTCCGCCTCGAGCGCACGAAGATTCGATTCCGCGGCAGGAAGGGCGTCGGCAATCTCTTTGCTCTCGCGCTGAAACGCGGCGACTTCGGCTTCGGTATAGGGAAGCGGCGGCATCGGATCCGCCGGCGCGGGCGATGTTTCCAGTTTCTTTCGCGCTTCGGCGAGGAGCGCCTCCTCTTCTTTGAGCGCACGAAAGGCGTCCTCGATCCCCGAAAGCCCCGCTATGGCCGTACCTCGCGAGTCGGCGAGTTCCGCCGCGGCGGCTTCCCAGCGACTCTTGCCGTCGAGGAGCGCCCGTTCGCCCACGCTTAAGCGATCCTCTTGAAAGAGAATGCTCTTTCGCGCCTGCCGCAGGGAATCGAGCGATGCCGCGAGGGTCTTTTCCCCTTCGGCAATGCCCTCCGCGTACGCGCGCCGGCCGTCTTCGAGTTCTTTTTCTCCGTGGGCGACTTGCGCCGCAGCGTCTTGTATCTCTTTCTTTCCGTCTTCGAGCTCGCGATAGCCCTCGTCGATTTCGTCTCTGCCTTGGGCGATGTCTGCGCGCTTTTCATCGAGCTCTGCCGACAGCCGCGCCTCGGGTCGATCGCGAAAGATCTCTTCGAATCCCTTGCGGTGGGAGGCGTTTTTCTCGCTATATTCCGCACTGCCTACGGCGACGCCTTCGAGGTCCTTAAACTGAAAATGCGCGTCGGTAATGGTGGGATCGCGAAAATCAAGGGGCGGAATATAGGCAAAGCCGTCGATCTTATCGCCCTTTTGCGTGGTGCCCTTTTCCGACTCGTCGAGATACTCCGCGCTCGTCGCAAAACCCGTCACCGTAAAATCGTAGCGATTCAGTACGGGCGGCGCATCGGGATCCAGCGGGTCTTCTTCCCGCACAAAGTGCAGCTTCTCGCCGATCGCGTAGGTATCCTTCAAGCTTCGGTCCAACAAAATCTCCCCGGGCGAGATCGGCGCCTTGCCCTCTACAATCACCGGTCGGGTGATGCGCCGCGGCATACTGGATACGTCTAATGTCTTTCTGCCGTCGGTCTGCAAAAAGGCGCGGTGAAAGTATTCCGAATCCCGCACGCCCGTCAAGGCGTCGATCCGCTTTAAGTCTTCGTCTTCGAGTCCCGCTTTGACCGACAGCTTGAGGTCGTAGGCATTGCTCGCCTTTAGGGTGTCCGAAACGGTGCGCCGCATAATCGGCCCCGTTACGGTGAGCCCCACCAGCACGAATACGCCGATGGCGATCAGAGAAAACAGGGACAAAAACCGCAGTTTGCCGCCGGCGATCTCTCGCCAAAAATCTTTTTGTCTCGGTTTCATACTACCACTCGATTTCTTCTATCGGCGTCGGGTCTTCGTTGGTACGGACCCCCCGCACCCGGGCATCGGCGATCTCTACCACTCGATCCGCCGCCTTTGCGATGGCGCTGTTATGGGTGATGACCACCAGGGTGTGGTTTTCCCTGCGGCAGCTCTCCTCCAAAAGCAGCAGCACCTTCTTTCCCGTGTTGTAGTCCAATGCGCCGGTGGGCTCGTCGCAGAGGAGTAAATTCGGGTTTTTCCCCAGCGCCCGGGCAATGGCGACCCGCTGCTGTTCGCCGCCGGAAAGCTGCGACGGGAAATTGTTCATGCGGTGAGAAAGCCCCACCTTTTCCAGCACCTCGCGGGCATCCAGGGCGTCGTCTACAATGGCGTTGGCGAGCTCTACATTCTCCAGCGCCGTCAGATTGGGGATCAAGTTGTAAAACTGAAACACAAAACCCACTTCGTTTCTGCGGTAGCGGGTGCGCTCCCGGTCGGAATACTGCGCGATGTCCTTTCCGTCGACCAGCACCTGTCCACTGTCGTTGGTATCCATTCCCCCGAGGATATTTAAGATCGTGGACTTCCCCGCCCCCGACGGACCGAGGATCACGACAAACTCGCCCTTTTCGATCGAAAAGGAGATTTTGTCGTTTGCGACCGTGGCCGCCGGCCCCGATCCGTACACCTTGCTCGATTCGATAAATTCCACATATGCCATGTCATTCCTCCTCTTACGGCTCTTTAGGCTATTTTATCACATCCCGCACCGGCGGCGCGCTCTTCCGCAAAAGCCCGCCTTGGGGTACAATACAAAAAAGGAGGCAATATGAAACATCGATTTACCCTTTCGGAAGAAGATTACTTTCGCTACCAATGGTTTATGTTCTTAAACAACCCCGCCGCCAAGCGCACCATGCGCATTCAGCAGTTTTTGCCCATGGCGGTCTTTGTGGCGGTGGCGATCTTCTACCTCTTTACGGAAAAATCCATAAAAGACCTGCTCCCCTTGGCAGGCGTCCTCGTACTTTGGCCCTTTGTCTATGTGTTCTTTTTTAAGCGCAGCATGCGAAAAAAACTCAAATCGCTGATCGCCCGCATGAAAGACGATCTTCCCTTGGGCGAACATACCGTAACCATCGAAGACGGCGCCCTCGCAGACGGCGATGTGCGCTTCTCCTTCGACGAGATCCGCGGCATTTGCGAGGCGGATCGCCATTACTATATTTTTTACGGCGACCACCCCGCCGCCTATCTGCTGCCCAAAGAGGCGGCGGATGCACAGCTTGCGGCCCTCGCGGAACAGAAAAAGACCGATACGCCGCCATTTGTGTAACAGAAAAAAGGATGCAACCCATTACGGCTGCATCCTTTTTTTGTTGTCAATCTTCCAATACATATACGGTGACATTGCGGCGGCCGAAGCGATTCGCCTCGCCGCGGGTGTTGTAAAACAGGTCGATCCGATTGCCCTTGATCGCCCCGCCGGTGTCTTCCGCTACGGCAAAACCGTAGGTGGGGAAGCCGTCGGCGCTTTCGATATAGAGCTTGGTGCCCAAGGGAATGACGCGGGGGTCGACCGCCACGGCGCCTACGCGCGCTCTCGTGCCGGATGCGGTCATGCTGCCGGCGCTGGGGTCGTAGGCGGTGCCCTTCATGGTAATCTTACGGCTGTACTTCTTGCCGTGGATGGTGTTTTCGGGAACCTTGGTGCCCACTTCGACGATGCGATCTTGCTTTTCGGTCTTTACTGTAGAACCGATGACGATCCGGCTCGCTTCTTCGCCGTTTACGGTGCTTACCACGCGCGTCTCTTCGATCACGCCGGTGACGCCTTCTTGTACCACCTTTTCGGTGCCCTGCTCCAACTCGGGGTTTTCGCGGGTGATGGTTTCAAAGGGAATCTCGATCGTTTCGGTCACGGTCTTTTCCGCCGCGCGGTTGATGCGGAGCACTTCGCCGTCTTCGACGGTGCTGTCCAGAGGCGGGGTCACGCTGTCTCCTTCTTTCAATTCGATGGAGAGTTCGCGCAAAATGTCTTCCACGCGGTTGGAGGACACGGAGCGGACGTATTCTTCGGTGCCGTCTGCGATGGTGATCTCATATCCTCTCTTCAGCTCTACGCTGTCGCCTTCTTTCAAAGCGGTTTTGGAAGCGGGGAACGAAACGATGCCGCCGGTGGGGACGATGTCATTTTCTTGTAAGAATTCGCCGACGGTCGCGGCTTCGGTATTGTATTGTTTGGGCGCATCGCCGGCGGTCTTTACGGTTACGGTCTTTGCCTCGGCAAGACCTGCGGGCAACAAAAGGCTGAGCGCCAATGCGGAGGCTACGATGGACTTCTTCATCACGTTAAAACTCCTTTGTCATACTTCTATGGACTTTACGGTATAAATATTACAATTTGTAACTTTTTCTTCGATTCACGTGGGGTATCGTACCAAATCCATAGAACCAATACAACGGGTTTTTCGCAATGTAATGCTTTTGTAATTATCCGGACACAAAAAAATCCCCGCCTCTGCGGGGATGTCCGATGGCCTATAAGCCCTTGCGCAACAACCGCGCCACGCCGTACATGATTTTTGCCGTCATGCCCCAGACGATCTGTTCTTTTTCCCGCGCCTCCTTATAAAAGTAGATGCGGTCCTGTACGTTTCGAAAGGGCGCCACCGTGGTTTTGGGAATGAGCTCGTAGGGAAAGCCCTCGTCTTTGTCCTTTTTGAATTCGATGATATGCGCTTCCGGTTCCTGTTCGAGAAAAATCTTTAAGGGCACCGAAAATACATAGGCGACCTCCATCGGCTCGGGCTCGATCTCGTCGATCACCACGTCGTGGAGGATGCCGATAAAGCAGTGGACGGCCTTGCCCGTGCGCAGCACCAAATAATCCGCCTCGCCCAGAATCTCTATCTGCTCCTCGCGAATGCGAAGCTCCTCTACGGTCTCGCGGATGGCGGCTTCCTTAGGCGTCTCGCCCGCTTCGATCTTTCCGCCCGGCAGACTGACCTCGCCGGTGTGGTTTTTCAGCAAAATAGAGCGCTTTTCGAAGATGACGTGCGCCTCCCCGTCCACCTCCGCCAAAGCGACGAGCACCGCAAAGCGGTGGTCCAGATCCAAGGGACCCGGCTCGTGATGATTGAGTATATCTTGAATTTTTTCCTTATCCAATCGCCACCCTCTTTCCGCGAAACAACAGGTGCAGCACCCGCTCGAGCACGGTCTCCACCCGGGGGCTTATGCCCTCTTTCTCTTCCATCTCCCGAATCAACCCGTCGGCATGGTAAATGCGGTCGGGATCGAAATGCAGCTGCTGTGCCCGCGCTTCGATAAGCGCAAGATACAGCTGCTTATAGCTATACGCCTCGGGAAGCGCAAGCGACCGGGCGAGTTGGGGCCAGAGCGTCTCTACGATGCCCCGCTCCAAACTCCCTTTCTCCGCCACCAAATAGCGAAAGTCCTCCTTTCGGAAGAAAAATAGCTCCGATAGCCGCTGCATCGCCTCCGCTTCGTCGATGGGAAAAAAGGTATAATCCAAACCGTCGTAGCCGCCCAGTATCCGCTTGGCGTGGCGATATCCCGTACGCATGCGATCGGGCGCCAAAATCGGGTTAAAGTGCATGGTATCCGCCACCGGCCGGTCCGGCCCGATCACCGTCGCCCCTTCGGGGAAGCGGTCCTCCGCCTTGGGAGGATTGGTGCGTAGGATGATCGGATCCAGTCCCCGGGCGAGGACCATCTCGTAGGGGAGGTTATTGCCGATCCCGCCGTCTACATACAGATTGCCGTCGATCTTTATGGGACTGAACACGGGATAGCAGCAGCTGGCGAGGATGTATTTCCCCAGCTGCCCCCGGGGAATGTCGTCGAGGTACAAAAACTTGGTCTTGCCCTCGGTCAGGCTGTAGACCACCAATCCGTAATCGACTTCTGCGGCGCGGATCGTATCTTCGTCGATATGGCGGTGGATCAGCTCTCGAAGGGGCCGAATGTCCATGCGCGAGGCGGCGCGGGCGGTGCGGGCGAGCTGGATCGGATCGTATATATTTCCCCGCCACACTGCCAAGGATTCCATCAGATCCCGACTTTCGTCAAAGGTACTCATAGACCACACCTTCACCAGCACGTCGGTATTTCCCTGAACGACAAAGGCGCCATTTAAGGCGCCCATAGACGTGCCTACCACGAGGCGTATGTCTTTGTTCTCTTCCTGCAAAGCCATATAGCTTCCCAGTTGGTAACTGCCCTTGGCGCCGCCTCCTTCGAGTACGAGGCCGTATGGCATCAGACAGCCTCCAGATCTGCCGTACAGTGGGGGCACTTCGTCGCGTCGATGTGTACTTCTTCTTTACAGAAGGGGCACACTTTCGTAGCCGCGGGTTCGTCTTCCTTCTTGGAGAAGCGTCCCTTGATCTTGGTGATTTGTTTTAAGATCATAAAAATGACGAAGGCGATGATCAGAAAATCGATGATATTTTGAATAAAATTCCCGTATGCCAAAAGGGGTGCGCCGGATTCTGCCGCCGCTACCGGATCCGAATAGCTCTTTCCGTCCAGTGCTACGTACATCTTCGTCAGATCGACGCCGCCCAATGCGAGGCCGATCAACGGCATCAGAATGTCGTTTACCAGCGATGCGACGATCTTTCCGAAGGCACCGCCGATGATGACACCGACGGCCATGTCGACGACATTGCCTTGGGCGATAAACTCTTTAAATTCGTTTAAGGTATTTTTCATCCTCTCTCCTTTCATCCTCCCGTGGTATACTTAGCCAAAGGAGGTTTTGTTTTGAGAAAATCTTGGGATACTTACTTTATGGAAATTACGGAGATGGTCGCAAGCCGTTCTACCTGCGATCGCGCCTTCGTCGGTTGCGTGCTGGTCAACCGCGACCACCGCATTGTCTCCACGGGCTACAACGGTTCCGTTGCGGGAAACCCCCATTGCGACGAGATCGGACATACCATGCGCGACGGCCACTGTATCGCCACGATCCACGCCGAGATAAACGCATTGCTATACTGCGCCAAAGAGGGAATTTCCACGAAGGGAACTATTTGTTATGTTACCCATTTTCCCTGTCTAAACTGCACAAAAGCGTTGATTCAGGCGGGAATCGACGAAATCGTCTACCGCCATGCCTATCGCGTCGACGAATACGCCGTGCACCTGCTTACAAAAAACGGCATCCCCATGCGTCAGTTGCCCTAAAACTCCGCCGCCTTGGCGAGGGCATCGGCGCGTTCGTTTTCTTCGACGCCCGTATGGGCCGCCACTTTGACGAAGCGCACGGACAACGCGTCTTTTACGGAATCGTAGAATGTCTTGTATTCTGCGGTTCCTTTTTTGTTGCGCTTCCATTCCCCCTTCGCCCAGTGCTCGATCCCGGCATAGTCGTAGTGGAGGATCAGCCGGTCATATCCTAAGGCGATCGCCTCTTCCATCGCCTTGCGCGCGCCCAGTATCTCGCCGGCGACATTGCGCATCTCCGCCATCTCTCCGGAAAAACGGCGGCTGTATTCGCGCCGCATCTCGCCGTCTAAGAGCACCACGCCGTAGCTGTAACTCTTGTCCGCATGGCGATAGGAGCCGTCTACATAGGCGATCAGGCCGTCGTCTTGTGTCGGCGCATCCGCGGGCGAAAGAAAGGCCTCCGCCTCGGCGCGCGTGGCAAAGGACTTATACACCGCGCCCTTTACCCCGTGCACCTGCGCCTTGCAGCTGTCCCAGTCTTCGTAAATGCCCGGCGTCTTGCCCTTGCGAACGGCATAAAACTTCTTTTTCATCGCCGTCTCTCCCACAGGCCGTAGGCAGCGCGCAGACTGATGTCTTCCTCGGTCGCCAGAGCGCGCAGATCCTCGTATTCGGGGCTCGCCTTTTTTCGATCGCCGTAGCGGGCGGTCTTGGTCCGCACCGCCCACGTGCCGATCGTACCGCTTTCGACGGTGCGGGCGAGTTCGATCTTTTCTAGCGGAATTTCCTTAATCCCCAAAGTGGTGGTATGCGTAAATAGGATTTCCTTCAGCGCTTCGGCATCGGCGCGCGCCCCCAATACGTCGATCCGCTGGCCCGGCCGATTCTTCTTCATATAGATGGGCGTAAAGGTCACGTCCTTTGCACCGGCTTCGAACAGTTTCTCCATGCAAAAGCCCAGTTCCTCGCCGGTCATATCGTCGATATTGCAGCTGTACCAGATCGGCGCCTCCGCTTCCTCTGTTTCCAAAAGAAGCACCCGGAGCACATTGGCCCAGGCGCCGTCCTTGGTGCCTGCGCCATACGCGCTCTTTAGAATCCGCCCTTCGGGCATGGGCCGATATTGCGCGCCGATCCCCTTTAAGATCGCAGCCCCCGTCGGCGTGGTCAGTTCCGTCTCTACGGGCATGCCGCCCAAAGGCGCGTTCAAATCGGCGAGGATCTTCGCCGTGGCGGGCGCGGGCAGTGGGTAGTTGCCGTGGGCGCAATGCACCGTGCCGAAGCCGGCGTTGATCTTTCCCACGTAGATCTCTTCCACATCCCATGCAAAGGTAAAATACGCCGCCCCCAACACGTCGACGATGGCGTCGGTTTCGCCCACTTCGTGGAAGTGCACATCGGCAAGGCATTTGCCGTGAATCGCCGCCTCCGCCCGCGCGAGGGGCATATAGATCGCCTTGGCGAGGATCTTGACCTCGTCGTCAAAGGCGCTTTTGTCGATACAGTCCATCACATCGGCGAGCGTCCGGTGGCCGCCGTGGGTATGATTGTGCGTATGCCCGTGTTCGTGTTCGTGATGGTGCGCGTGCTCGTGTTCATGGGCCCGGAGCTTCTCTTCTTCGCCTTTGAGATTGAAATAGGTGGCGCGAATGCCCTTCCGGTCGACCTTTTTCAGGAGAATGTCCTCCACGGTGACCCCGAGGGGCGCAATTCCCTCTAAAAACGGGCCGATCTCCGCCCCCATATCCAACAGGGCGCCGATATACATATTGCCGCTGATCCCGCTAAAGGGATCGATATACAGCGCTCTCATCGCCGCTCCAATACGGCGGTGCCGGAACCGGAGCGAAAGCCCAACACATCTAAAGCGGTGTATAAAATCCCCAGATCCCGAAAATAGGCCGCGACGTCGCGGCTATGGCGCGTCAAAAACTTCTCGAAGTCCTCTTCGGGAATCTCTACCCGCCCCACCACGCCGTGAAGGCGCAGTCGGCAGGTCAAATAGCCCAACTCGTGCAGATACGCCTCGCCTTTTTCTACCTTTTCGAGGTCTTCCTCGCGAATCGGGGTGCCGTAGGGAATGCGCGTGGCGAGACACGCCTGCGAAGGCTTATTCCACGTCGGCAAATCATAGACCGACTTCGACAGTTTTCGGATATCCGCCTTCGAAAGGCCCGCTTCCCGGAAGGGACTGCGTATATCGAGTTCCGAAAGCGCCTCGACCCCCGGGCGGTATTCCCCGAGATCGTCCGTATTTGTACCGTCTAAGATCACCGAGATCCCCTTCTTCTCGGCATACGCCCGCAACTGTGCAAAAATGACGCGTTTGCAGAAATAGCAGCGACGCTCGTCGTTTCTCAAAATCTCCTCTTTGTCGGCGATATCGACCTCGAGCACCTTCACCGTCCAGCCGCGCATCTGCGCAAGCACATAGGCGTCAAAGCGCTCCCGCTTGGGATGCAGCGCCGTCTCCACATAGATGCCGAGCACATTCTCCGCGCCCAATGCGTCTACGCAGGCGGCCATCAAAAAGGACGAGTCCACCCCGCCGGAATAGGCGACGGCGACGCGCTCTTCTTTTTTCAGGATTTCCTGTAATCGTTCAAATCCGTCCATAAGTCTTCCTTCTCTTTTTTATCCTAGAAAAAAAGGCCCTTGCGGGCGCTTTTTTTACTCTTTTCCGAGGCAGGCCTGTACAGCGGTAATCAATGCCAATTGGTAGGTTTCTTCTTTGTTGCAGCCACGGCTCAAGTCGTTAACCGGCATATTGAGACCTTGCAGGATCGGGCCGATGGCCGTAAATCCGCCGAGTCTTTGGGCGATCTTGTAGCCGATATTTCCGCATTCCAAGTTCGGGAAGATAAAGGCATTGGCTTGGCCGGCAACTTCGGAGCCCGGCGCCTTCTTCTTGGCGACTTCGGGGTCGATGGCGGCGTCAAATTGCAGCTCGCCGTCTACATTGATTTCGGGATGGCTTTCGTTGACCAAATAGGTCGCAACTTCTACCTTCTTTACGCTGTCGCCCTTGGCGGAACCCTTCGTGGAGAAGGACAGCATGGCGAGTTTGGGATCGAAGCCGAATTGTTTTGCGGTTTCGTGGGTGGAAACGGCGACTTCCGCCAAAGTGGGCGCGTCCATTTCCGTGTTGATGGCACAGTCAGCCATAAGGTATCTTTCGTCTCCGCGCAGGAGGATAAACAGACCCGATACACGGCTTACGCCTTTTTTGGTCTTAATGATTTGCAGCGCCGGCAAAATGGTTTGGCCCGTGGTGTGAACGGCACCGGAAACCATACCGTCGGCATAGCCCGCATACACCATCATCGTACCCAGGTAGTTGGGGTCGTGCAATTGTGCGCGCGCACGGGTCTCGTCGATCTTGCCCTTGCGTCGTTCTACGAACTTTTCGACGAGTTCGTCGATGTGTTCATATTGACCGATTTCTACGATTTCCAGACCCGAAATGTCGATGCCTTCGCGCTCTGCGGTGGCTTCGATCTCGTTCTTAAAGCCCAATACGATGGGGTGGATCAGACCTTCTTTTTGGTGCTCTGCAGCGGCCCAAAGAATTCTGGGATCTTGCCCTTCCGGGAAGACGACTCGGATATCGCGACATTTGAGGCGGTCGCGCAGATCTTGCATAAAATCCATTTTACATTCCTTTCTGACATTACTGACTATACCTTTTTTCCGTACATTGGCCTGATCGCATAGGCGATCACAGTCATAGATAAATATACCACATGAACCACGGAGTGACAAAATCGGTATTTTCTTGACAATCTATTTTTCAGAAAAAATCGCACAAAAAAATCCGCAGCTACAACTGCGGATTTTTGGTCGGAGTGAAAGGATTTGAACCTTCGACCTCATGCTCCCGAAGCATGCGCGCTACCAAACTGCGCTACACCCCGTAATAGAATCGATGCCCGACAGAGGTTTCCCTTGGTCGGGGTGACAGGATTTGAACCTGCGACCCCATGGTCCCAAACCATGTGCGCTACCAAACTGCGCTACACCCCGTCTTTACCTTATCCATTATACAGGCTTCATATGATTTTTACAAGAACTTTTTATGATTATCAGCAAACTCCTATTGTTTTTCGAAAGAAGAATTTTCACTCTAGCGATTACTCTAACATATGCATCGCTACGAATTCAAATTTATTTTCGATGATTGATCCATAATAAAAGGCCGCCGAAAATCGGCGACCTTTTATTATGGTGAGCTCATTTATTTTTAGGATCGTAAATATCGTCAAATAACTCTTCCTCTGCACTAGTCTTTTTAAGGCCATCTTTAAAATAATTGAAATCTCTTTCAAAAAAAGGAACATTGTACCCCGTATCCTTAACCACAGGAAATTCATCGGTGGCTTCGGCAATCTCTGTTTTCCGCTCGTTGTTTTCTACGGCGGTAGCAGTCATCCCTACACCTTCTACTAGACCTTCAAATTTATTATACACAATGCCCATGGCCAAACCATCGCCGTGTTCTCCGCCAATCCCGCTCATTCTCGCGCCCTTACACAACATAGTAAGATTCATATCATTGTATACATATGGCGTCGCGGTGGCTTCACTGCATATCGCCTGATTTCCCATCATCTTCAAATTCTTGCAGACACCAAAAGAATAGGTATAACCCTGTACTAATCGCATAATTTGACGATTGTTTCCGATGATAATAATAACATCGGGTTGTTGATCAAATTTTTCTAATGGACTGATCCGAATACCATGAATATGATGATCACATCGCGTTATCGCATTGCTGACCTCTCGAGAGATGGCCATATCTTTATAAAGACCTCTAGGATAAAAAAACCTGCCAGATGTATAGTATTCATCGACACCTACTATTCCCAAAGAACGTGCAGCGCCAAAACAGCCAAAGTTATCAAAGTCGGCCTTGATGCTCTCCCCTCTCGAAGCGCGGTAAACCATTTTGCAATAAGTGGACTTATTTTCCATTCTCTCCACATTAGCTGCTTCAAATTCTCTTTCAGTAAACAGAAATTTTATACCGACTATCTTTGCCTCAAGGTTCAGAATGTCTTGCAGTAATTTCGCTCTGTCTTGTAGATATGTTGCATCAAACATATTTATACCCAGTTATTCCGCTTTGTTCTTTGCAAAGAACGCATCTGCATCTTCTAGAAGAAAAGCCGTGCCTTCCAATTCTTCCATAAGTTTTTTCTTGTTTTCCTCTGTATGCCCGACTTCTACGGCCTTCTTGACCCATCCTTTATACTGATCATCCGCATTCACGATTAAACCGTCTTTTTGCAAATCTTCCTGATTCGGTAATGCCAAGAAGGACATCGGATCTCCGCCTGCTTCTTTGATCAGGATGGCAGAAGTTACTACACCGTCTACATCTTTCATATTCTTTGCAATCATGGTGAGATCCATTTGCATAAATTTCAGATTTTTATCGTTTTTCGTAATGTCTAAGGTTGTATAAACATTACCGCTTCCCGGCTTTTCACTCAAGTCGATCAATCCGGAGTTTTGGAGCAACTTCAAGGCATTATTAACATTGGTCGGGTCATTAGCAATGGCGATTTTCGCCCCATCGGGGAACTCTTCCGTCGACTTATATTTTTCCGAATACAGTCCCGAAAAGTGGGAATACAACTTGTCGACCATTACGAGATTTGTGTTGTTCTCTTTATTATAGGTGGCCAGCCATTTGTCGCCGTTTCCGATAATGCCGTCGAGTTCTTTAGCGTTCAATGCCTCAGCAGGCATATTATTTCCGTCGAACAGCACAATCTCCACATCATATTCATCAGCTAGAGAGTCCTTCAATATGTTCGGCAATTGTGTCGTGGAGGGAAAGGTTCCAATCTTAATCGCTTCCTTACCTCCTTTTCCCTTCGCTGCTTGATCACCAGAACAGGCGACAAGTCCCACGGCAAACGTTAAACATAGAGTCGCTGCCAATATTTTCTTTACAACTGATTTCATAAAATCCTCCTTTGATCATCGAATCGATAGTTTGTATAAGATGTTTCCGAACTTTTGAATGACGACAATAATCAGGATAATACAACTTACACTTAAGTAAAGCACCTCGTTGTTATAACTGTAGAATCCCTGATTCAATGCGACGGCCCCCAGACCGCCAGCACCCACTGCGCCAGCCATAGCGGTAGCGCCTACACAACTTATAGTCGCAAGCGTCAGCCCATTGATAATTCCCGGCACGCTCTCTTTTAATACTACATAGAAAAATATTTGTAGCTTGCTCGCGCCATAGGATATCGCCGCTTCGATAACTTCCGGTTGTACCGCAAGAAACTCATTTTCCAACAATTTGGCAACCAATGGAATCCCGCCGATACTCATCGGAATAATCGCGGCATAAATGCCGACAATGCTACCGTTTATCAATCTTGTCAGTGGAGCAAGAATAACGACTAGTAGAATGAACGGTAGACTTCGTATTGTATTAACGAAAAACGACAACACTCCATAGACTCTACGATCGGGTTCTAATCCACTTGGATGCGTAATCATCATTGCCATTCCGGCCAATCCCCCGAGCACGATAGAAATGCACATGGTGATTGCGATCATTTTCAAAGTATCGCCGAAGGCAGGAAGTATCATCTCGAAAAAATATCTGGATAACATTGCACACCTCTCGGTTATGAAAATTCCACAGAGTCCAATTCGCAGACGGGTAAAGGCGGACTGACTGAGCCATCTTTAACAACTGTAAATGAATCACATACTGCTCTAATTACATCCATTTGGTGCGAAACAATCACTATGGTAATGCCCAAAGAGCGATTCAGTTCCACTAGCAAACGCAAAATTGATGCCTCATTGGCGGGATCCAATGCTGAAGTAGGCTCGTCACACAACAAAATCGAGGACTGTAATGCCAACGCTCTAGCAATAGCCACACGTTGTTTCTGGCCCCCAGATAGCTGTCCGGGAAAAAAGTCTCCCTTGTCTTTTAAATTTACGAGTTCGAGAAGGTGCTCTACCCTATGATCAATCTCTGATTTCTCATATCTCCAGACCCTAAGGGGCAGGGCGATATTCTCGGATACAGTCAGACGCCGCATCAACGAGAAACCCTGAAATACCATGCCAATGTCTTTTCGCAACCTCTGAATCTCATTTTCTTTCAGTTCGCATACATTGACATCATCAATCCAAATTTCCCCAGAATCAATATCCTCTAATCCATTTATACACCGCAGGAGCGTTGATTTTCCGGATCCACTGTTTCCAATCAAACCAAAAAAATCCCCCGAAGGCACCTTTAGGTTAACATCTTCAAGGATAATACTGGCGTTATATGATTTTTTTAAATTTTTGATCTCGATCAAAGATATACCTACCTATGTAAGAATGAATAAAAGACAGTAAACAGCCGACTTTTATTCTATCACGCGGTTAAACATAGTCAAATTTGTTCTTTCTATATGAGATAATCTAGTATAGGCTCTGACAATGATCATATCGCAGTAGTTCTTTTCTAACAAAAAAACGGGTCTACAAGTCATCAACTTAAAAGGAACTTCATTATTTCTTGGTCCTTCCCAACTCAAAAGTTATAGGTACATAAGAGCCCGAAAAGTAGAAAAGATTCCTTTATGAGATGAACTTGCAAACCCTGCGTTTGCAATACTTATAGCTATGTGCATAAAGTATTATTTAAATGGCGGACCCGATTGGATTCGAACCAACGATCTTTGCCTTCGGAGGGCAACATTCTATCCAGCTGAACTACGGGTCCATATTTTTCTATTTTAACAACATAGAAAAATAATGTCAAGAAGCCTTTTCGATGGCGATAAAGATCTCGGTCATCATGTCCCGGTAGCGCAGGATGGGGTTGGGTTTTTTGATGTCTTCTTTGACGAAAAGGTCGGTGCGGGCGATTTCTTTGCCGCCGCGTATGAAGCGCATGCGCCCGACGGGGGCCTCTTTTTTGTGGGGAATGTCGATGTCGTAGTAGTCGATCATGCGCTTGATTTCGTCGTTTGCGACGAGGCGCGTAATTTCGTCTTTGGCGTAGACGGGGCTTCTACGGGGCGAGGCGTTTTCGAGGACGAGTTCCGCCACTTCTTCCCCTTTGTAGGAGAGGACGCGGAGATGATGGCGCTCCATGGCGTCTTCTGAGAGTCGGCGGGCGGCGACGTAGCGATCCATATCGTTTCGAGCGCCCATGCAGACGGCGATAAAGCGGTTTTCGAGATTTCTGCCCATGGCTTTTTCGACGCCGGTGGCGATAAAGCAGCGCCCGGCGATGCCGGTGTATCCTGTCTTTAAGCCGTCGATGCCGTCGACGATACCCAAAATGGGATTGGTGTTATAAGCCCGAAACTCCCGATCGGGCTCCTCGAGTTTCACACGCCGGGTCGCGTCCAGTATGGTCGGATATTTTTTTAAGAGTTCGCGGCTCAGCTGAAACATCTCCCGGGCGGTGGCGCGATTGTAGTCATTTTTTTCGTAATCGGTCAGGCCATGGCAGTTGATAAAGTGGGCGTGGGTAAGGCACAGTTCCTTCGCCTTTTGATTCATACGGGAAACAAAGGCCTCTTCGCTCCCCGCGACGTGTTTGGAGAGCGCGACCATGGCGTCGTTTCCCGAAACGATCATGCCGGCGTGGATCAGCTCTTCAACGGTATAGACCTCCCCCGCCTTCATTTTATATGTAGAGCCGTGCATAGAGGCGACTGCATCGTCGATGGTGACAGGGTCTTTGAGGGAAATCTCGCCCCGATCCGCCGCATCCATTGCGACGAAGACGGTCATCAATTTGGTGGTGGAAGCGAGCCCCACGGGTTGATCCGCGTTGTGCTGGGTATAGACGGTGCCGGTGCGATAGTCGCCGGTGATATAGCTGTTGAGCAGCGCTTCCGTCGGCTTGGCGTTGGCGACGTCATACGCCTTTTTTTCGGTCGCGGTCATGGGGACGGCGCCGAGTTTTTCGGTATGAATGTGCTCGTCCTGATCCCTGGGCTCCGCCAAGACGGCGGCCGGATCCGGCAGTTGCGCTTCGGGTTGTACCGGCGCCGGTGCCGCCGCCGAAAGAATAAGCGCCGAGAGGAGGATCAGCGCCGCTCTTGTCTGTATTTTCAAGTCGTTCTCCTTATTGTTCTCCCACGATAATATCTACAATGCGCCCGGCGGCGTGCCCATCTCCGTAGGGGTTGATGGCGCGCGCCATCTTGTCGTATTCCCCTTTTTCTTCCAATAGGGTTTTAACGGCGCGATAGACGTCTTCTTCTTCGGTGCCCACGAGTTTGGCGGTACCCGACTCGACCCCTTCCCACCGTTCGGTCTCTTCGCGCACCACCAGTACGGGCACGCCGAAGTGGGGCGCTTCCTCTTGAATGCCACCGCTGTCGGTGACGACCAAATGCGCCCGCATCATCAGATTCGAGAAGGGCAAATACTCCATGGGCTCGATGCGGTGCACCCGCGCAAGATCGCCGAAGATTTCCTCGGCGACTTCCCGCACTTTGGGGTTTAGGTGTACGGGAAAGACCACTTCCACGTCGTCGTTTTCCTCGACGATGCGGCGAATGGCGCTAAATATGCGCACCATTGGGGTACCCAGGTTTTCTCTGCGGTGGCAGGTCAAGAGGATGACCCGCTTCTCTTCGAAGTCGATATCGTTCAGTTCCGCCTCGTCGAAGACGAAGTCCTCGCGCTCGGCATAGGCCAGGGCGTCGATTACGGTGTTGCCGGTGATAAAAATATTTTCCTCTTTATAGCCTTCGGCGAGAAGGTTTTTGCGATTCGCCTCGGTGGGCGCAAAGTGGTAGTTTGCCAGGACGCCGGTGAGCTTTCGGTTCGCCTCTTCGGGATAGGGGGAATACAGATTGTGGCTCCGGAGCCCTGCCTCTACGTGTCCGACCTCCACCCCGTGGTAAAAGGCGGAAAGCGCCGCGGCAAAGACCGTCGAGGTGTCCCCTTGCACCAGGAGCACATCGGGGCGGAGTTCTTCGAATACGGTCTCCAGACCCCGCAGGGAACGCACGGCTATATCGGTAAGGCTTTGGCCCGGCGTAAAGATGTCCAGGTCGAAGTCCGGCTCGATGCCGAAGATGGCGAGCACCTGATCCAACATCTCCCGATGCTGGCCGGTGACGGCGACGTAGGATTCCACGTCTTTTCTCTTCTTCAGTTCCAATACCACCGGCGCCATCTTGATGGCCTCCGGACGCGTTCCGAATACGGACAGTACTTTCAATTTTCTTCCCCTCTCTCATGTAACAGTCCCAAAAACAGGGCGAGGATGCCCACCAGGGCGATAATGATGATGGCGGTAATCAGGCCGTTTTTCTCGTGCATATTGCTTACGAGATTGCCGACAATGCCGAACAGGATGCTGATGCCGTATAGACTCCCCACGGTCTGCTTTTGATTGAGTCCCCGATTGAGCAATCGGTGGTGCAAATGGCCCCTGTCGGCTTCGGCGATGCTCTTGCCCGAAAGTTTTCTGCGGATCATGGCAAAGGTCGTGTCGAATACGGGCACGCCCAGGATCAATACGGGAATAAAGATCGTAATTAATGCGATGGATTTCATCACGCCCTGTATGCTCAAATAGCTCAGGGTAAAGCCCAAAAACAGCGCCCCGGTATCGCCCATAAAGATCTTGGCGGGGTTGAAGTTATAGGGCAAAAAGCCCAGGCAGGACCCCGCGAGGATCGCCGCGAGTACCGCCATCTCTTTTTGGTCGAAGCGGTAGGCGACAAACATCAGGCTGATGGATGCGATGCCGCTAATGCCGCAGGCGAGCCCGTCCAATCCGTCGATCAGATTGATGGTATTGGTGATCCCCACGACCCAAAATACGGTGATGGGAATCGCGAGGAAATCCAGATTGATCAGCAGATCTTCCCCGTAAAAGGGATTGGTAAAGAACTCGATCCGCACGCCGCCTAGCACCAGGATCAAGCCCGCCAGAATCTGAAACAAAAACTTCGCCTTGGGGCTCATATCGAATTTGTCGTCGTAAAGCCCCGTAAAGGCGACCACGGCGGCGCCGATCAGATACGCGATATTGGCGCGATCCAGCGGCAAAAACAAGAGCACGCCCGCCACTACGGCAAAAAAGATCGCCAGTCCCCCGCTTACGGGGATGGGCATTTTGTGTACGCGCCGTTCGTCTTTGGGGATGTCGTAGAGGCCGACTTTCATGGCCCATTTGCGCACGACGGGGGTCAGGATCAAACTCGCCGCCACGCAGACGATAAATGACAGTTGAATTGCTTGCATAAAACACCCGCTACTTCGTTCCGAAGATTCGATCTCCCGCATCACCCAGTCCGGGCACTATATAGGCGTTGTCGTCGAGCTTCTCGTCTATACAGGAAAGATACAAATCTACGTCGGGATGCGCCGCGCGAAATGTCTCGATCCCCTCCGGTGCGCCCAACAGGCAGAGGGCGCGGACGGATTTTGCGCCGCGCTGTTTCACGAAGTCGACGGCGGCGGCGAGGGAGCCCCCGGTGGCGAGCATGGGATCGACGATGATGATGTCTCTATCCTCGATGTCCTTCGGCAGCTTACAGTAATATTCCACGGGCAGCAGGGTTTCGGGGTCCCGATAGAGGCCGATATGGCCCACGCGGGCGCCAGGGATTAGTCGCAAGAGCCCGTCTACCATGCCGAGCCCAGCCCGCAAGACGGGTACGATGACGGGCTTTTTGCCGGCGATCTCTTTGCCGATCATGGGGCCCATGGGGGTTTCGATCTGTTTGTCCTGCAAGGGGAAATCGCGGGTGAGTTCGTAGCCCATCAGCATGGTGATCTCGGTTAAGAGATCGCGAAAGTCCTTGCTCGCGGTGTCCACATCGCGGATCAGGGTGAGCTTGTGCTGAATTAAGGGGTGTTCGGTTACCGTTACTTTTCCCATGCGCCGTCCTCCAGTTGTTCGACTCTCGCGCTGTGGCGGCCGCCTTCGAATTCCTCTTCCAAAAACGCCCGCGCGATTTCTCGGGTCATATCGCCGCCGATGGTGCGCGCGCCCATGGCGATCATATTGGCGTCGTTATGCCGACGGGCGAGTTTTGCGCTATAGGGCTCGGAGACCATTGCACAGCGCACGCCGCGCACTTTGTTGGCGGCGATGCCGATGCCAATGCCGCTGCCGCAGATGACGATGCCCTTTTCGCAACTTCCCTCTGCCACGAGTTCTGCCGCCTTTTTTCCGAATGCGGGGTAATCCACCCGATCGGTGGAATCGGTGCCTACGTCGGTGATTTCGTGCCCCAGGTCCTGCAGGTATTCTTTTAACGCTTCTTTTCTTCGGTAGCCGGCGTGGTCGGCGCCCATGGCGATCTTCATTCGGCTTCTCCCTTCATATTTTCTTCGATGGTTTCTTTGATCCTATCTTTGGCGCGGCGGTAGATCTCCAAAGAGCCGCCGAAGGGATCGACGATGTCGATCTCGGCAAAGGGACGAATCTTATCCGCCGCTTGGGGCCAGCCCCGCTTGAGGTTTTCCGCCATGGTATGGGTCATGGCATAAATCACATCCGCCCATTCGATGTCTTCGTCGGTTACGGTCTTCGCCCGGTGAAAGGATCCGTCGATCCCCTCTTCCGCCAAAACTTTCAGCGCCCCCATGCTCAGCGCGTCGCCCTCGTGGGCGGCCATGCCGCGGGAACGGGCGCTTAAGGCGATGCCTTTTTTGTCCGCCTCCACCTCGGCGAGGAGTTTCGCCATGGGGCTTCTGCAGGTGTTTCCCGTACATATATAGAGTACTTTCATAGTCCCAATACTACCTTTCCACCGCAGGCCTTTAGGAGGCGGTTCATAATGCCCACCCCCAGGCCGCGAAATTCAAAGCCCTCGACGAAGATTCGCTCGATCTCCTCTTCGTCGCAGCGCCGCAGATTGTCAAATAAATTGTGGGCGACCGATTCCAGATCTTCGCGGCTGCCCATATCGATCAAAAGATCCGCCCCTTCATAGAGATCGACGGTCTCGGTGGTGGCGAGCACCGCCGTTCGCACGCCCTCCGCCTCGGAAAGCCTTCGGTTGATCTCCTTGGCGATATTGGCGAGGCTTCCCGCAAAGAGGGTCGCTTCGCCGCGGGGCGCGTAGTGGCGGTACTTCTGGCCGGGGCTTTTGGGAATGCCGCCATTTTCGGCGTCGATCGCCGTTTCGTCGATCGCCACTTCGCCGATAATCGCCTCCAAGTCTTCCTTGGTTACACCGCCGGGTCGGTAGATCATCGGCGGGTCCACGGTTACGTCCAATACGGTGGACTCGATCCCCACCGCCGCATCACCCGAATCGACGATCAGGGGAACCTTGCCGCGCATATCTTCCCATACATGGGAAAGGCGCGTGGGCGAGGGTCTGCCGCTTGTATTGGCACTGGGCGCCGCCACCGGGATCTTCGCCGCCTTTAGAATGGCGTGCGCGATGGGATGCGAAGGCATGCGAATCGCCACCGTATCTCCCCCGGCGGTAATGGCATCGGGAACCGCGTCGGATCGCTCGAAGATCAAGGTGAGCGGCCCGGGCCAGAACATATCCATGCAGTCCTTCGCCTTGGGCGGAATATGGGTGACCAGATCCAATACCTGATCCGCCTCCGCAATGTGCAAAATCAGCGGGTTGTCCTTGGGTCTGCCCTTGGCGGCAAAAATCTTCTCCGCCGCTTCGGGGTTGAGACCGTCGGCGCCCAGTCCGTAAACGGTCTCGGTGGGAAAAATTACCAGTTCTCCCCGGCGCAGAAAATCCGCCGCCTCTTCGATGGCTTCGGCGTCCTCTGCGTCGGTGATGTGTAAAACTTTTGTTTCCATGGACTCCTCCTCAAACTCTGATTATACCATAAAGCGCAGGCGCTCTAGAGGTCTTCGAGAAAGCGCAGGGTGATTTCCATCATATTGGTCGTCACCACATGGGAGGTCATTTCCATGATTTCCATATATAGGGGTTTTTCGTAATTGTGTACGCGCTTTAGGGCCTCGTAGTAGTTTTTCTCGAGTTCCGGATCCACCGTATCGTCCAACTCCCCGTTTAACAAGAGCACCGCCTTGTCCGCGTGCTCCTCGACCCGGGCGAGGGGCTCGTACGCCTCGATTTTTTCTTTGTAGGGATGGCACTTCATCACGTCCCAATCGCCCATGCCGTTCATGGCGATTGCGCCCTCGATCTCCTCGCGATACAAAAGGCCCAACGCCGTAAATGCGCCCATGGAGTGCCCGCAGAGAAAGAGCCGCTTGTGGGGAAAGTTTTTCTGAACGTAGGCGAGTACCTCGTCGAATTCCTCGATGTTTCGGATCAGAACTTCCGGCAGGCGCTCCAGGCTGTTTTCATAGTCGATGCTGCCCCGCTCGCCGTGGATCAGCTCCTCGATCAGAAGCACCGGGTAGCCCGCCGCGGCCCAAATGCTCGCCCGGAAGCGGGACGATTCTACCGAGGAGGCCCACCCGTGATAATAGAGGAGGAGAATGTCTTTTTCGTCCTCGGGTGCGATATATACGGCGGGAATTTCGCCGATTTGTATGGCGGTCTCTTTTACATTAAAGAACATGTTCGCTCCAATCTATGGGCTCTTCCCCCTCCGCCGTTAAAAAATCGTTGGTGCGGGAAAAGCAACGGCTGCCGAAAAATCCCCGATACGCCGATAGCGGCGACGGGTGAGGCGATTCGATGACGAGGTGGTTTTTGCGTTCGATCAGCTTCTTCTTGCTCCGGGCGTGGCCGCCCCAGAGCAGAAATACCACGGGATCCTCCTTTTCGCCGACGAGGCGGATCACCCGGTCGGTAAAGAGCTCCCAGCCGATCTTTGCGTGGCTCATGGGTTGTTTGTGCCGCACGGTGAGGGTCGTGTTCAACAGCAGTACGCCCTGCTTTGCCCAGTCGGTGAGATCGCCCTCTTTGCGGCAAATCCCCGTATCGTCTTCGAGTTCCTTGTAGATATTTTTCAAAGACGGCGGCAAGGGCATATTGCGGTCCACAGAAAACGAAAGGCCCTGTGCCTGTCCCGGCCCGTGATAGGGGTCCTGCCCCAAGAGCACGACCTTGGTGTCGGCAAAGGGGGTGAGCTTCATGGCGCGAAACACGTCTTTTGCCGGCGGATAGACGGTAAAATTTCGGTATTCTTCCGCCAAGAGGCGCCGCAGGTCGCGGTAATAGGGTTTTTCCATTTCGTCTTTTAGATAAATATCCCAATCGTTTCCGAAAATCATAGCGCCTCCTATAAAGAAAACAGTTCCGTAATCATGCTGCCGACACTCCTCTGTGGAATAAATTTTCTGAGATCCCAGTCGCTCTCGGGCAAGAGAAAGATCAACAAGCGGTCGCCCGCTTCGAGAGCCGTATACCCCTTGGGCGTCACGCTCTCGCCCTTTCGCATCAGCCCGCCGATCAAAAAGCCCCGCGACAGCGAGAGTTCGTCGATCCGCTTTCCCGCCGCCTGCGCCCCCTCCTTAAGGACGATCTCATAGATTTCGAGATTGCCGGGAAAGAGGTGGAGCGAAAGGTCCCCCGGTCCCAAGAGCGCCTTTTTGATCTCCCGGGCGAGGAGCAGATCCGCCGAAAAAATGCCCTCGGCTTGCGTGCGATCGGCGACCTTCATCAGGCGCGTATCGCACATACACATGGCGCAGTGCCGCTGGCCGCGGTCTCGGGCGGCGGCAACGGTGAGAAAGTTCATGCCGTCGTCCTCCGAGGCGGCGACAAAGCCGTCGGCGCGTTCGACCTCCATATCTTCCATGGCGTCGGTGACCGAAAGATCCCGAAGAAACGGACGGCCCGCCCCGCTCGTCTGCGCCCCGCCCCAGGTAACCACGTCGGCACCGGCACGCACGAGCGCCCGTTGTGCCGCCCTCGCCTTGGCACCTTCTCCGAAGACGATAAATCGGCGGTCGCCGTCGCGTTCCGGCCTCGGTACCGCGACGCCGTATCGGCGCCGAAAGCGGTCTACGGCTTCGACTTTTCCGATGATGCGTACCAGATCGCCCTCTTCGAGCGCGGTGTCGCCCTTCGCCATCAAAACCCGCCCGCCGCGGTTGACCGTCACCAGTACCAAATCTTCCAGCGCGCCGATATTGCGCACCCGGCGGCCGCAAAACACATCGCCTTTTTCCACGCGCACCTTGATCAGCGCGGAGCCGAATTGGTCGAACACTTCGGTCTGCATGCCCTCTTCTTCATAGTAAAAGCGAAAAAGGCGCTTGCCGAGGATCTCCCCGTAATCGAAGATGCGGCGTATGCCGAATTGAACCGGCTCGGCCGCCAACAGCCGACTCAAGCGATCGTCGTAGCTTACAAAATACACGGCCGCGCCTTTTTTTGCCATGGCGGCGGCGAGCACCGCGGCAGAAGGCGATGTGTCCGCCACAACAACCGCGTCCACGCCGAGGATACCCTCGTCAAAAAACGCCTCGTCTTCTGTATAGCGCACGGCGCCCAGTTCCCACGCGAGGCGTTTGTCTCCGCCTTCGCGCAAAATCCACTGGGCTTTGTGCGCTTCTCTTCGCAAACCCCGAACGAGCAAAGATGCGCCGGCGCCGCTTCCGATAACGACAATGTCCATGGCTCCTCCTACTCTCTGAAATGCCGGCCCCGATCCGGTGCGATCAGGGCGAGTACGGTGAAAAATTCCAATCTGCCCAAGAGCATCAGGCAGGCAAACAACAGTTTATATTGCGGTCCGAAGGCGACAAAGGTATTGCTCGGCCCCAACAGCCGAAAACCCGGCCCCACATTCGAAAGACAGGTGAGCGTCCCCGAAAGCGCCGTCTCGTAATCGACGCCCGAGAGGCTTACCAGGGCGGTACCCGCCACCAAGAGCACGAAGTAGACACAGACAAAGGCGACGATCCCCGTTACGATCCGATCTTCCAGCACCTTGCCGTTGATCCGGATCGGCATCACCGCCTCGGGGTGTACGCTCTTAAAGATTTCGCGCTTCATAATCTTCCACAGCACGAGAATCCGGATCATCTTTATACCCCCGGCGGTGGAACCCGCGCAAGAGCCGAAGAAAAACAGCGTAAGCAGTATACTCTTGGAAAACCCCGGCCACAGGTCGAAGTCCACCGATGCGAATCCCGAGGTGGAAATAATGCTGCTCACCTGAAAAAAAGCGTCGCGAAACCCGTAAAACGGGCGCATGCCCCGGTCTATCACCAAATTTGCGGTAATACAGACCACGGCGATGGCGACGATCTTTAAGTAAAAGCGGTACTCTTCGTCGTGAAAAATATCGCGCACCTTGCCGTGCATCGCCCGGGAATAGAGGCTGAAGTTCGTGCCGCATACGAGCATAAAAATCCCCATGACGAAGATAATGGGCGAATTGAGGTCGTAATTGCCAATCGAATTGGCATGGGAGGAAAACCCGCCCGTGCCCACCACCCCCAGGGTGTGGATCACGGCGTCAAAGGCGTTCATCCCCAGCGCCCATAAGAGCACAAAGAGCAGCAAGGTGATCGAGATATAAATCTTATACAGGGCGAGTGCCGTATCGCGCATTCTGGGTTCTACCTTCCCCGCCACGGGCCCCGGCGTCTCCGCCTTAAAGATGCGAAAGCCGTTGTTGCCCGCCCGGGGCAAAAGCGCCAGGGTAAAGACCAAAATCCCCATGCCGCCGATCCAGTGGGTCATACTGCGCCAGAGGACGAGGCTCTTATCCACCGATTCGATGTCCGCAATCACCGATGCGCCGGTGGTGGTAAAGCCCGACACCGTCTCGAACAAGGCGTCTATATAGTTCGGCGTCGCCCCGCCCAGTACCAAGGGGATCGCCCCGAAGATCGAGGCCAATACCCAGCCGCATACCACGATAAAGAGCCCGTCTTTTCCGCGGATCCTTTCCCTGCGCTTCGGGATGGCGCGCAGGAGCAACCCCAGTACGGCGAGGAGCGCCGCCGTCATCAGAAAGCCGAAAAAACTCCCCTCTCCATGGACGCGCGCATAGATCAGGGGAGGCAACATAAATCCGCTTTCGATCAAGAGGAGGGTGCCAATTACATTAAATGCGGCGGCGTAGTTCATGCAGCCATCCTCCCTTCTTCGTCTTATAAAACATTTCTTTCATGGCAGAGACGTTCTCGTGCATACAAAAGACGATAATGCGGTCTCCGCGCCGAAGCGCCGTCTGCCCCCGGGGAATCATCACTTTTCGGTCTCGCACCACGGCGGCGATCAAAACGCCCTTGGGCAGTTCGAGTTCCGCCAGGGGAATGTCGAAAATATCGAGGTCGTCGGCGAGCTGAATCTCTGCGATCTCGGCGTCGCCGTCGTACATCAAATGGACCGCCACGGCGTCTTTTCCGCGGATCAACTTGAGGATCAACGCGGCGGTGATAAAGCTGGGATTAAAGGTGGCGTCTAAATTCAGCTTGTCCAACACATTCATAAAGTTGACGCGGGAAATTTTCGCCACCGATTTCGCCATTCCCTCTTCTTTCATAGAGAGCGCCATTAAGATATTGGTCTCGTCGATGCCCGTGGCGCCGACAAAGGCGTCGTAGGAACGGATCAGTTCCTCTTCCAGCAGATTAAAGTCCGTGCCGTCGCCGTGGATCACCACCGCCTCGGGATGGCGCTCCTTCAGCGCCGATGCCCGTTCGAAATCCCGCTCGATCACCAATACGTCGATATGGTCCTTGAGCAATAGGCTCGTCAAATAATCGCCGATTTTTCCGCCGCCCAGTATCATCACGCTACGGGTGGGTTTTACCGCCTGCACCTTGGAATACTTGCGGTCGAATTCGTCGATGTCCTTTCGGGCGCCGATCACGAGAATCACGTCGTTTCTCTCGAGGCGCGTGCCTCCGTCGGGGATAAAGGTATAGCCCCGCCGAGAGACCGCCGCGATCAACAGATCCCCGAAATAGTCGAGGTCCATCAGGCGGCGATGCACAAATTCCGATTCGGTGCCGATATTAAATTCCACGAGCTTTACCTGCCCGCCGGCGAATTCGTCACTCATCAGCGAATACTTCTTTAGCAGATACTTCTCGATGGCGGCGGCCGCCGCCCGCTCGGGATTGATGACGTGGTCGATATCGAGTTCTTCCTTAATGAGGCGAATTTGGGAGTGGTACTCGGGGTTGCGGATGCGCGCCACGGCCCGCTTGCAGCCGAGTTTTTTGGCGATGCTGGTGATCAGCACATTGGACTCGTCGCTGGTGACGGTGCCGATAATCAGGTCGTAGTCCTCGATATTCAACTCGCGCAAGATATTAAAATCCAGCGCATTTCCCGTAATCGTGAGCACGTCGAGTTCGTTGTTCACCTTTCGGATCACCCGGGAATCGCTGTCCAGTACCGTGATCTCCACATCTTCTTCCGCCAGTGCCCGCGCCAGGCGCATGCCCAGTTTGCCGGCGCCCGCGATCAGTGCCCGCATCTATTTCTCCTCTTTTCTCTCCTCTACCTGCGCGTCCTTGAGTTTTTGCGGCGTGACGTCTCTGCCCTCGTCGTCTACGACCTTTGTATTTAACAGGGTTTGGCGAAAGCCCGACCGAAAGATTTTCAAGTATTCCTTGCGGAGCGCATCCCGTTCCGCGAGTTCTTCTTCGGTGAGCGGGCGATCTTTTGCCTCTCTCGCCAATTCGTTGATTCTTTCGAGGATTTTCTCCATGATTCCTCCCTACTTCAATTCTTGTTTTCTCGTCCGTTTATAGTACAATAAATGATAAGGATGTGACGCTATGATTCGATGCACGTTACGGGCCACCACGGCCCCGCCCGTATCGATGCAGTACACCTTCTTCGACGAAGAAGGACTGCCGATACTCACCAACGCCACGGAAGAAGCCAAGGACAATTTCGACGTCCTGCTCCGTGAAGTCCCTATTATACCCTATACTTTATCACTAATCGATGCCGAAGGAAACGAACTCTTTTCCCTCCACAAAAAAACCGCCGCCCCGTTCGGAAGCCGCGGTTTTACGATGGTGTACGGAAAGGGACGCATCGTATTCGAAGAGGATAAAGAGCGCTTCAGTATGCCCGACATCAGCTTTTGGTATAACCGAAAGAAGTTCGATCTGGTGGGCTTTGTCCGCGCGCGGGAATTTTTTATCGAGTACGACGAACAAAAACTCGCCACCATCACCGGCAGACCCGTGATCGGCGGCAAGGAATACTACATCCACATCCTGAGCGATGCGCTTCCGTTAGAGGCGTATTTCGCCGCGGCGTTGATACTCGACATCTATTTTCACAATTATTGATCTTTCCCTTCACCTTGCGAGCGCACAGAATCCTCTTCTTCCTCACGAGGTATTTTTTTACCCGCAACCCGCTCGGCGCGCATATCTCGGTAGGCGGAAAGGATCACCGTCGCCACCGGGCCGATCAGCGCGCCCCAGGGCCCGAAAAGCACGGTCGCGGCGACGAGAATCCCGAGGCTCGCGAGCGGATGGAGCGACACGCTCTTTCCGATCCAAAGGGGAACCAGCACCTCTTGAATTAAAAAGCAGAGGCCGAAGAGGATCCCCAAACCCAAGGCGAGTCTAGCCTCTCCCGACAAAAGGGCGATAAATCCCCAGGGCACGAGGACGATCCCCGCGCCGATCACCGGCACCAAATCCACCAGCGTGATCCCGAAGGCGATGAGTCCCCAGTAGGGCACGCGCAGCAAATACAGACCGATCATAAGAACGACCCAGGTGGCGAGCGCCCCGAGGGCCATGCCCCGCAGATAGCCCGCCGCCCGGTGTCTGATTGCGTACAATACCGTTCGAATATCCATATATCTTCCTCCCGGAAGAAATATACCCGAAACGAGGTACATTATGAAACAGTACAGCGAATCCATAACCATTAAAGGCGATGCAAAGATCGACGAGAGCGCCGTCCTCGACGAACACGTCACCATCGACGCCACCGAAGGCGCGGTCTTCATCGAAGGCGGCGCGCATATCGAAAAGGGCACGGAGATTCTGGGCGCTGCGGGCGCGACCACAAAAATAGGCGCCTACGCCCATATCGGCGAACACGCGCGCATTCGCGGCAGCCAAATCGGCGCCTATGCCACCGTAAAAGACGAGGTCATGACGGGACATGAGGTCTATGTGGGCGATTATTCCATCGTCGAGGCGAAGACCGTCTTAAACGACACCGCCAAAGTTCCCTCCCGCGCGGTGGCATCGGGAAGCCCGTTTTCGATCGTGCGTGGCCTTACCCAAGAAGAGCTCGACGAGGCCGACGGAAGGCGCTGCTAGTCCGCTCGGAGCGTTTCAAAAAAATCGCGCATCAATGCGCCGCATTCCGCTTTCAAAAGCCCCCGCTCTACGATCACGCTGTGATTAAAGGCGCGATATGCCGACAGATCCACCACCGAACCCGCGGCGCCGAAGCGAGGATTGTCCGCGCCGATATACAAGCGGCGAATGCGGGCGTTTAAGATCGCCCCCATACACATGGGGCAAGGCTCCACTGTGACATACAAATCCGCCTCGCCGCGGCGCAGTTTTCCGCTTTTTGCGGCGGCATCGAGGGCGATTATTTCTGCGTGCAAAAGGGGATTTTTGCGCCCTTGTGAAAGATTGTGCCCCCGGCCTGCGATCTCGCCATCCGAGACCACCACACAGCCAATGGGCACTTCGTTCTTTTCGTAGGCACGCCGCGCTTCTTTTAAGGCTTCGCGCATCCATTGTTCGTTCATGCAAACACCTCTTTTCGATCGTCTTTTCTCTTATAGTAACACGGAAAGGAACGGCTATGAAAATATACATCTCCTTTGATATGGAGGGCATCGCCGGCGTCGACAAGTTTTCCGACGAGTTCAAACAGCGCACCCGCTACCTCGCCGCCATCGACGCCCACTTTCAGGCGCTGATAAAAGGCATTCAGGAAAGCCCCCAAAACGATGCGATCACCGCCATCACCGTCGCCGACAGCCACGGGGAAGGCAAAAACCTCGACTACCTCGCCTTAAGCGCCTTGGATCCCCGCATCGAACTGATCAGCGGCTACCCCCGACGGGAATATATGATGACGGGGCTTTCCGACCACGACCTGGTGATCTTTTTGGGCTACCACGCCGGTGGCGGCCAGCATATGGCCAATATGGACCACAGCTACTCCACCGATTTTCACCGCGTCACCATCAACGGCATCAAGTGCTCCGAGGCGATGATCAACACTTTTTACGCCAGGGAAAAAGACATCCCCGTGGGACTGGTGATCGGCGACAAGGGATTGTATAATCAACTGATTCTCGAAGGCTATATGCCCTATGTCGAATACGTCATCACCAAAGAAAGCCTCGCCCACGACGCGGTACTGCACCGCAATTTTCAGGTGGTCGAGACCGAGATCCGGAGCAAAGTGCGCGAAGTCCTCGCCAAGGACTTCGCCGAAATGCCCCGGGGCGATTTGCCGCCGCCCTACAATCTCACCATCGAAATGAATTCCACCCTCCACGCCGACAAGGCGGAGATGATCCCCGGCATCATACGCTTAGACGGCTATCGGATCAACGCCAGCCTCGACACCGCCCGGGATCTGTTGAATATGCTGATGGCGCTCGAAGCCATCTGCCGCAGTTAGAAGGAGTCCGCTATGAAAAAAGCCATCGCTTTCGATTTCGACGGCACCCTGATCGATTCCATGGGTCTGTGGCGCCACTTGGGCCGCAACTTCATCGAATCCCGGGGGCTTACCTATACCGACGAGATCGATCAGACCATCTCGACCATGAGCCTATCGCAATCGTCGAAGTTCTTTAAGGAATACTTCCAGTTCGAAGACGCCGTGCCCGCCATCTACGAAGAGATGAGTTCCATCCTCTACTTGGGCTATAGCGAGACGCTGCTCTTAAAGCCCGGTGCGGCGGCGCTGGTCGAAAAGTCGGCGCGCCTCGTTCCCACCGTTCTCGCCACGGCGACCAACGAAGCGCTTCTCGCCCCGGCGCTCACCCGCTTCGATTTGAAAAAGTACTTCGCCTTTATTCAGACCTGCGATTCCGTGGGGCTCCAAAAAAGCGACCGCCGCTATTTCGACACCTTGGCCGAACGGCTCGAGGTCGCGCCCGAGGACATCGTCTTTTTCGACGACGCTCCCTATGCGCTGCGTTCGGCGAAAGAGGCGGGCTTTTATACCGTAGGCGTATGGGACGAACACAACCAACCCCATTGGGACGATGTCTTGGCCCATTCCGACGAGACCGTCAAAGACCTCGAAAATTTGGATCCGGGGCGGTTTGTTTGATCCGATACATCTGTAAAATGACGCCGATCATTGTGCTCGTATCCTTCTTGTCCTTTTCCTTTCTACGCGCCCAGTGTTTCGGCAAATACAAAAAAAAGAGCAATCGCAAGCGGGAGCGATTGCTCTTGGCCTTTTCCACCTATTGCCTATGGATTCTGTTTTTTCTCTTGATCGCCAATACCAATCTCGAAAACGGCGGCGTCACTTTGGGCATCGACACCGCGACAGAGGATTGGCGCATCAATCTGGTGCCCTTTGCCACCATGCGCTCCTTTCGCGACTACGCGAGCTTTCAGGGTTTCTTTTTGAATGTATGGGGCAATGTCCTGATCGCCATCCCCTTGGGCTTTGCCACGCCCATTCTGTTTCGGCGATTCCGCGGCCTCCTATCCTGCCTTTCTCTCTATGGAGCGGCGTTTTTGGCGATCGAAACCCTGCAGTACTTCGTGGGCCGAAGCGCCGACATCGACGACTGGATCTTGAATATGTGCGGCATTCTGATCGGCTACGGCATCGCCAAGGCCCAGCGCCGATTCGATCCCCGCATATACAATCGATAGCACCGGGGCCACTTCGGCTTACGGTGCTTTTTTCGGGTGCGCGGCGAGAAAATCCACGATGGCGCGAAGCACCGCATCGCGCTGGTTGTAGAGCAGAAAATGCCCCCCTTCCAACAAGAGCAACTCGCTGCGGGGATAGGCCGCCGCCGTGGCCATGGCGTCCGATACGGGAATCACCCGATCGCCCTTGCCGTGGATGATGAGTGCCGGCAGATCCCGCGGCGCCGTGCATCGATAGCGCCGAAGCGCCCGGTAGATGTCCAGCGGGTTTTTTTGCTTCAGCGCCTCTTCCAACAAGTGGAGATACGCCCGGGGGAGCTCGCCGTGAAAGAGATAGGTGCCGAGCATCTCCTCGATTCGCATCCGCTTCGCCTCTTGCCGCGGCAGATGGGCATACTTCTGCGCCTCGCCCCGAAGTCCCGGTAGGGTCACCCCGCCCACGCCGACGGCGGAAAGGAGCACCAGAGCGCTTACGCGTTCGCTTTGTTTGGCGAGTTCCATCGCCACGGCGCCGCCGAAGGACCAGCCTACCACCACGACATCCTCCAGTTCTTTTGCCGCGAGAAATTCCGCCATCATCGCCCCGTAGTCCTCCACGCGGCGCAGGCGGTGATTGTAGGTACTTTCGCCGAAGCCAGGCATATCAGGCACATAGACCGCCCCATATGCCGAAAGCGGCGCGGCGAGCGGTTCCATGGCACCCGACGAGGCGCGGTTTCCGTGGAGCAGAAGAATCGCCCTTCCCGTCCCCCGCCGACGATAGGCAAAGATCTCCCCGCCGGCGGCTTTATACTGATACATATTTCTCGTTCCTTTCTTTCTGCGGCGACTTGTGCCCGCCGTCGCCCTTTTCTATAATAGCCATAAGGAGGTTAGCATGCGAACCATATCGACCAAAGTGCGCCTGCGCGCCCACAACGAAGTCCAGGTCACCAACGCCTATCTCGCCCAGGCGGACACGGGATTTGCCCTCGTCGTCGACGTCATCAACAATACGTCCAAGACGATCGAGGCGATCAAGCTCGAAGTTATGTTTATCAACGCCTTCGACAAACTCATTTTCGACGAGACGGTCTTCCGCCACGACTACCCGGATCTCAAAATTCCGCCCAAGACCCTCTCCTATCTGCCCAACTGGATCCTCGACGAGCGCCATCACACCGCGCGGGGCGTGCGCATCCGCATCGCCGAAGTCCACTTCGACGACGCCACGAGAAAATACTACGACGGCAAGGACGAACACTACCAGACCGTGCCCATTATCCCCACCGAAAAGATGGAAAAGCTGCAAAAGCTCTTCGGCCCCGACTTCTATACCTACGGCGGCCGCTACAACCCCTATTGGCGCTGTATCTGCGGCTTTACCAACGGAGAGGACGACGAAAACTGCCGGTTCTGCCACCGCTCCCGAGACTTTATCCTCTCCGCCATGACAGAGCGGCAGGTGAACAAAAAGCTCTATAAAATGTATATCTCCCGGGACCGCGACCTGGCACAGCGGGCGAGCGAAACCCTGCACACCATGCCCATACGCCCTTTGACAGAAATCGACACCGAGCGCGGTCTTTTAGCCGACGAAAAACCCGTTCCCAAGCGACGGCGGATTTTAGTCTTTCTCGCCATCGCTCTGGGCATCGTATTTTTCAGCTTTTTTTCCTTCCGCATCTACCACAAAATCCACATCAGTCGCAACTACAAGCGCGCCCAGGACTTAATTGCCATGGGGCGCTACGAGGAGGCGGAGAGCATTTACGCCACCCTGCCCCCCACCGTCGACAATGTGGATATGGCGCTCAAACACGAGGAGCTGGCGAGCCTCAAGACCTCCGAGGCGAATTATAAAAAAGGGCTCGAACTGAGTCGAGCCGGTGATTGGATTCCCGCGTATGCGTATTATATGAAGGTCGAACCCGCCGATCACCAAAACTACCTAAACGCCGAGGCGATGATGCAGACCATCACCCGGCGCATCGTGCGGGAAGCGGAGACCGACGCCGCCCAAGGCGACGAAGTGGCCGCGGAACAAAAACTGCGCGCCCTCCTCGCAAACGACCCCGAAAACCGAGACGTCCGCGAAGCGCTCGCCAACCTGTTTCCTACCAGCTAGGCTCTTCGGGGATCAACACCGCGCAGAGAATGTAGACCAATAGCCCGCTGCCGCCGCCCAAGGCGAACAACACCCACAAAATCCGTACTAAATTCGAGTCGATGCCGAAGTACTCGGCAATGCCACCGCAAACCCCTGCAAATACTCTGTCTGTCGTGCTTCTGGTTAATCTCTTTCCCATAGTATCCTCCCATTATATTCCGTTACTGTTTGAAACGATTCATATTGGCGTATATACCCAAAAGGACGGTGAGTTACGATGAAAATAGAAAAATATAAAATCGACCGAAAGTGCAATGCCCGTATGCGGGACTACGATCCCTCGGACAAGGCGGGCCTCAAAAGAAAAGAAGTCGAAAACGAATTGATGCCGAAAAACCTCGCGCGCATGGCAGAACTTCAGGGCGCGCTCTATGCGGAAAACCGCCGGGGCATCGTCGTCGTGTTGCAGGCTATGGACGCCGCAGGCAAAGACGGCCTGATCAAACACGTCTTCACCGCCTTAAACCCCCAGGGAACGCAGGTGACCCCCTTTAAACAACCCACCGAAGAGGAATTGGACCACGATTACCTCTGGCGCGTGGTGCAGGCACTTCCCCGCCGGGGCAATATCGGCATCTTTAATCGCTCTCACTATGAAGACGTTCTGGTGACCCGCGTGCATAATTTACTCGCGGTACAGCAGATCCCCCAAAATCTCGTCGACGACCACATTTGGGAGCGCCGGTTTGAGGAGATCCGCAACTTCGAAGCGTATCTTCACCACAACGGATTTCGCGTCGTCAAATTCTTCCTGCATATGTCGAAAGACGAGCAGAAAAAACGCCTGCTTTCGCGCATTGACCGGGAAGACAAGAACTGGAAGTTTACCGAATCCGACGTCAGCGAGAGAGAGTACTGGGGCGAATACCAAAAAGCGTATGAAGACCTCTTGAGCAATACCTCTACGGAAAACGCCCCGTGGTATGTGATTCCTGCGAATCATAAGTGGTTTAGTCGCTATCTGGTCTCCGAGATCTTCGTCCGCGTTCTCGAGGATATGGACCCGAAATACCCGGAACTGCCGGAGGAAGAAAAGAGCCACCTCGCCCACTGGCGATCGGTTTTGGAACAGGATGATTAGAAAGGTCGGATGATCTTGAAATTCTTCGACGATATGAAGAAAAAGATCGACAAGAAACTGGAAAAAATGGGACAGGACAACAAAAAGAACTTCGGCGAAGGCAAATTGGATTGTTGCGGCCTAAACCAAAAGAACCAGCCTTCCCCCAAAGGTTCCTCCAAATAAAATAAAGAGGCTCCGAAATCCTTCGGGGCCTCTTTTTCTGTGTCCGTCGATTTCGTTTACGCCTCTGAGAAAAACGCGTTGTCGATCAGGCGGGTGTTGCCGATATAGACCGCCATGGCGATAAAGCTGTCCTCGCCTACGGTCTCGTCTCGTTCAAAATGCGGAAAACGCAAGATCTCCACATAGTCGATCTTGGCAAAGGGTTCCTTTTCGATCTCCTCCACCACGATTTTTTTCAGCGCCTCCACATTGCGCTCGCCGGCTTTTTTCGCATCGAGCGCCATGCGGATGGAGCGGCTTAGCACCGTTGCGGCGTCCCGCTCTTCTGCCGAAAGATAGCTGTTGCGGCTGCTCTTCGCCAACCCGTCGGCCTCGCGGATGATGGGACAGGGCACGATCGTCGTGCCCAGATTCAGATCCGACACCATCGCCTCTACGATGGCGAGCTGCTGCACGTCCTTTTGGCCGAAGTACGCGCGGTCCGGGCGGATCAGCGAGAAGAACTTGGTGAGCACCGTCGCCACGCCCTGAAAGTGATCGGGCCGGGTGATGCCGCAGAGAATGCGGATCATCGACGCGGACGGCACCACACGAAAGCCGAAGTGTGCGGGATACATCTCCGATTCGTCGGGGTGAAAGAGATAGTCCACCCCCAGCGATTCGCAAAAGGCGGCGTCCGCCTCCAAATCCCGCGGGTAGGCCTCGTAATCTTCCCCCGGTCCGAACTGGATCGGGTTTACAAACACCGACACGACCACCGTATCGTTTTCGGCGCGGCATTTTTTGATCAGCGAACCGTGCCCTTCGTGCAGTGCACCCATCGTCGGCACCATGCCCAGGCTCTTGTCTGCGGAGACGCCGGCGGCGATGCGTTTCATTTCTTCCAGACTGCGTATAATTTCCATATTCCGTTAAATCCCTTTCAATAGATCTTCGTCCATGGCGAATTCGTGTTCCTTTGTGGGAAACTCGCCTGCCTTTACCGCCCGGTCATAGGCGGAAAATCCTTCCTTCATCGCCTCGCCCACCTGCGCAAAGTGTTTGACGAACTTCGGCGTAAAATCGTCGTACATACCGAGCATATCCTGATACACCAACACCTGACCGTCGCAGTCCGCGCCCGCGCCGATCCCGATGGTGGGAATCGAGAGTATCTCGGTGATCTTCTTCGCCAAAGGCGCCGGTACGCATTCTAATACCACGGCAAAGGCGCCGGCTTCTTCCACCGCCTTGGCATCGGCGATCAACTTCTTTACCGTATCGTCGGTCTTGCCCTGTACCTTAAAGCCGCCCAAGGCGTTGATCGACTGCGGCGTAAGGCCGATATGGGCGCATACCGGGATCTTGGCGTCTACAATCGCGCGGATAATCTCCGCCACTTCGACGCCCCCTTCGAGCTTTACCGCATGGGCCATGCCCTCTTGAATCATGCGACCCGCATTCATCACACTGTCGCGGATTCCCGTGCTGTACGACAAAAAGGGCATATCGCAGACGATAAACAGTCGCTTCGCCCCCCGCGCCACGGCGGCACTGTGATGAATCATATCATCCACCGTAACGGGCAGCGTGTTTTCGTAACCCAGCATCGTCATCCCCAGGCTGTCGCCCACGAGAATCGAGTCGACGCCCGCTTCGTCCACCAGCTTTGCCGTGGTGTAGTCGTAGGCGGTGAGCATAGTCAGCTTTTCGCCCTTTTCCTTCGCTTCCTGAAATGTACTGACGGTAACTTTTTTCAACGGTCTTCTCCTTTCAACAATTTGCGCATCGGTTCGTAATTCCTTTCGGGATGCTTCGTTTCGGCGATTCGGGTGAGCACCTCACTCGCCGCCCGGTATAAGCGATCTGCAGAATCCGCGTCGTCGAGCACCGCGAGATGGCGGCGCACCGTAGATAGGTCGTTGCGCTCCACCGGTCCGGTGAGTGCCGCCGCGGGTCCCTTTTTCACGAGGTTTTCCATATTGTGCGTGGCAAGCGGCGCAAGCGCCGTCATCGCCTCGTCTTCCGAAAACCCATAGGGCGCCAAGAGATCGGTCGCCATCTTTCCCAGCGCCACCACGAGATTGCTCATCGCGGCCGTCGCCAAGTGATAGCCCGCCTTGTCCCACGTTTCCATCACCTTATACGAAATGTCGCGGTCGTTGAGAGCGCGGCGAAATACCTCCACCGCCGCCGCATCGCCCTCTAACGTAAAAAACGCACTGCCCAAGTCGCGATGGCCTTCCTCCCGGCTCGAAATGGCGAGCACCGGGTGCAGAGAACAGGCGGATACGTCTTTGGTAGTACGATCGAAGAAAAGAGAAGAAGACAGACTGCCGGCGGTATGGCAGAAGATCTTCCCCGAAATATTAAATTGTAGGCACTGCCGCCACAACGCTTCCATCGCGTCGTCCGGCGTGGCAAAGAGAATCACATCCGCATCGCGGATCAACTCCTCTAGGGACGCATATACCTTCGTATTCGTCCGCTGCGCCCCGTAACGGGCGCTTTTTTCGCTCCGGCTATAATAGCCCGAGACGCGCAGGGGGCCGGACGAGAACAGTCCGATCCCCAGACTGACGCCGACCTTGCCGGCGCCGATGATGCCGAGTTTTTTCATGGTTATCACCTCGTAGGAGTGCAATACTGAAGCTCTACATCGAAATATTTAAGTAATAGAAATAAGTGTATAGTTTCCTTCGAATACTACCACCTCTATTGTAGGGGGTTGTGATTTTTTTTACAACCCTCATTCTTATACAATTAGTATTCTACCAGTTAATTTAGGAAATTAGTTGACACCATTTTTAGTATTATGTATAATATATAAAAACATATCAGTGAGGAGTATTCTTAATGACTACATTTAATTTTGCTCGGTATAAGAATGTAGATAATAAATACAATATGCGTTGTCGATATGAAAGGAGGCTAATTATGAAAAAAATTACTTTGCTAATACTTCTTGTCTTTTCGATTTTGTTCCCTGTTTCTTTTAGTCATGCACAAGAAACTAATGTTGATAAGGCATATTTGATTGGAGAAGAAGGAAAAATAATAGAACTATCTCCGATTGATGTTACCTTGCGTAATGCCAATAGGAAAACTATTCCCTTAATTTCTGAAGGTTCTCTATTAACCAAAGAATATATGTATGAAGTTACCCCACAGAATTTTGGCAATACGGGCACCCTACAAGATATAAAATGGGATTCTACTGGCGGTTTGAAGGCGTGGGTCAAAATTAGTTATGGATATTCGAATGGTGGCTACCTGCTAAAAAGCGTAGAAGCGAACTGGCGTAAAGAGGATTCTAGTTTCGTCCTTTCAAATGCCCAAATAACCGGCATCTGTAATGGTGTGAATTATTATAATGGTTCTCCTGTAACTAACCAAATAAAAACTTGGTATGTAAATCCGGTAAAAACGATTAAATATACGAATTTTACCACCCCTATAAATGGTAATGCTTCCGGGCTTATGGGAGGGAAATCCTCCATTCATATTCGTCGTGGATCGAGCTCGTGGGACTTAGTGTTACCAGTTAACGCATATCATAGTAATGGTTAAGGAATTCGCCAAAGCTCCCTTTATAAGATCATGAGAAAAGAGATGGATTATGAAAAAATGGAACAGCATCTTATTTCTACTCATATTATTTGCAATATCATGGATTGCGAACTTGATTGAGCCTAACTGGATAAATCTTTCTTACGAAGGTAAGGTTGTTTTTGCCGACGCGCAAGCTTATAGATGGTTAATACTTTTAGTTATGGGGATAATCTCATATCTTTTCATCGAAAGCATTCCTGAACGGTTTAGAGGCTTATTGGGTGGAATCTTTATTCTCATCATAATTACCATTTATATTCTAGCTAAACTTAATGTGCAGATGGCACTCCAATTGTTAATGAATCCACCCAAATATTTCCCACCAATGCCATATATTGCAGGTTTCTTTGTAGTTGATTATTGGAATCGATGCCGTTCTAAGTCTGTATAATAAATAATATTGAATCCAATCTATCTATTGATTTAATATTTTTAAGCGGTTTATTATATTCCAAATAAACCGCTTTTTTAATGATGTAATCTTTTATCGAATCTAGGCTGAGTAAAGAATGTTAAGCTATGTTAAATTCTATGATGTAATCGGGGCAAATCAATAAGGAGGATTGGACATTTATGAAAAAGAACAATTTGTGGATGAAGCTCGCTTCTCTGACGCTGCTTTCCGTGCTGCTCTTAACCGCCTGTGGCCCCAAGGCAGACGATGCGAAGGCGAATAATTCAGCCAACGCAAACCAAGCGGAACAAACCGAAGAAGCCAAACCCGAGAAGGAAGCCGCAAAAACGGACGACGAATTTAAGGCGCAATTCACCTTTAACGGCTCGTCTACCCTGGCGCCGGTGATCTCGGCGATTTCCACCGACTTTATCGAAGAGTACGAAACCTGGGACAAGGTAAAATCCGATATGCCGAAGGACAATATCTCGATCTATGTTTCCGCCGGCGGATCGGGCGCGGGGGTCAAGTCCGTATTGGACGGCACCAGCGACTTCGGCATGATCGCCCGCGAATTGAAGGACGAGGAGCGGGAAAATCTAGAAGATCTCAAGGAATATAAGCTGGGGATCGACGCGCTTACGATTTCCGTAAACCCCGAAAACCCCATCGTCGAGCTGAAGAACAAAAATCTCACCAAGGACGAAATCGTAAAAATCTTCTCGGGCGAATACAAAAAATGGAGCGACATCGACGCTTCTCTTCCCGATACGGACATCGTCGTGGTAACCCGCGACCTTTCGGGCGGCGTCCACGAGGTGTTCCAAAAGAAGATTATGGGCGAAACCGAAGTCACCGAATCCGCCATTCAAGCTCCGTCGATGGGCGCATTGGTCACCAAGATCATCGAAAACCCCAACGCCATCGGCTACGCTTCCTATGGTATGGTGGGACAAAATGAGGGCAAGCTGATCCCCATGGACGTCGACGGCGTCTCGCCCACAGAAGCCAATATCTTGGACGAAAGCTATATCATTTCTCGCCCGCTGATCGCCATTCGATCCGGCGAGCCGACCGCATCCGAACAGGCCTTTATCGACTATCTGCAGTCCGATAAGGGAACGGAAACGATCAAAGAAATGGGATTCGTACCGATTCCATAACCCCAACGGGCTCTCGGCGCTGTCTGAGGGCCCCTTTTTTCAGGAGGTAAGCCGTGTCCGCTACACCCAACGCCCCGAAAAACTACGCGCCCCTTAAATCGATAAGCGCCGTCGTCGCCCTGCTCTCGGCGGCGGCGATGCTCTCTGTCATTCTCTTTATCCTCAAAGAAAGCTTGCCCTTCCTCACAGAAGAAGGCGCCTTTGCCCTCCTCGCCCCGGGCAAGTGGCGCCCCACGGGCAATACGCCGAGTTACAGCGTGTTCAATCTGATAGCCGCATCGCTCTATATCTTCGGCATCGCCATTGCCATCGCCCTCCCCGTCAGTTTGGGAACGGCGCTCTGTGTCCGCTTTTATCTGCCGCAAAGGCTCCGGGCACCGGCGCTCCGCCTGATCGGTATTCTCGCCGGCATCCCTTCGGTAATTATGGGCTTTATCGGCCTTATGGTCGTGGTAAAGGGCATCGAGCGCGGCCTCCATCTTTCCGGCGGCGAAAGCATCCTCGCCGGCGGGTTGGTGGTCTCGGCGATGATCATTCCCTTTATCGTTAACGCCGTCGCCGATTCCGCCCGCATGATGATCGAACGCCACCGCGCCGATTCCGAGGCACTGGGCATCAGTACGGAATATTTTATCCGCGCCGTCGCCCTCCCCGCTTTGGGGCGCTCCATCGCCATCGGCACGATCCTCGCCTTCTCGCGGGTGATCGGCGAGACCATGGCGGTGATGATGGTGATCGGAAACGCGCCCATTTTTCCGACTTTGCTCGGAAAAGCCGAAACCATACCCGGGCTGATCGCCCTCGAGATGGGCATGGCGGAGGTGGGCAGCACCCATTACAGCGCCCTGTTCGCATCGGGGCTGGTGCTCCTTATCGCCATCGGCGCCGTCAATCTCCTCGTAGAGCACATACGAAAGCGAAGTGTTTCCCATGAAATGTAAAGACGCCATCACAAAAGCACTTATCTTCTTTGCCTTTTTTCTCACCTGCGCCGCGGTACTCTTTGTCGTCGGCTTTATCGCCGCAAAGGGTATCGCCGTGGTGGATTGGGAATTTCTGACCGCGGGACCTGCGGGCATCCCCCAAGGCACCGAAGGGGGCGTCTTTCCCGCCATTATGGGAAGCCTGTTCTCGATGCTGCTCGCCCTATCGATCTCGGCGATTTTCGCCGTACTTACGGCGATCTATACGGCGTTCTTTTCTCAAAAATCCTGGCTAAAGGGCACCATCCGCTTCATCACCAAAAATATCGCGGGCCTGCCCTCGATCCTCTTCGGCCTCTTCGGCTACGGCGTATTTATCGTCTTTTTCGGCATACAGCGCTCGCTGTTAAGCGTAAGCCTCACCCTCGCCACCATGGCGTTTCCCTATATCGAAATCCACACCGAAAAGATCTTCGAAGAGATCGACCCGCGAATCGCCGCCGATTCCGAGGGGTTGGGGATCGCGAAAGAATACACCGTCTTTCGGCTTCTGCTCCCCATGGCGCTACCGGACATCCTCTCCGCGGTACTCGTCGCCGGCGCCTATGTGATGGGCGCCACCGCACCGGTAATTTTGACGGGCGCGGTGCTCGTCGCCAAGACGCCGAAGCATCTGACCGATCCGATTATGACCCTTCCCTTTCACCTGCATATGCTCCTTACCCAAGGCATTTCTACCGAAAACGCCTATGGCACCGCCTTTGTGCTCATCCTTCTGCTCGTCCTCGTAAATTATCTGTCCTATCTGCTCGTCGGAAAGTGGGGAAAACATCGTGCTGGAAATTAAACATCTCACCGCAGCGTATGGCGACCGCATCGTCTTTGAAGACCGCAACCTCGTCATCGCAAACAACGAAATCGTCTCTCTCGTCGGGCCCTCCGGGGGCGGCAAGTCCACCTTCTTAAACTGCATCAATCGCTTTATCCTCGACAAAGGCGGAAGTTTTCGCGGCGAAATCCGCCTCAACGGCGTCGATACCGTCACCTTCTCCGACGGCGAATTGCGAAAGCGCATCTGCACCGTCTTTCAAGACGCCCGCCCCTTTCCCTTGAGCATCGAAAAAAACATCCACTATGTCCTCGACTACTACGGCGCGCTCGATCGCGCGGAAAAAACTGAAGAACTGCTGCGCCGCGTGGGGCTATTCGACGAGGTCAAAGACAAGCTCCGGCTCCCCGCCGCCTCCCTTTCCGGCGGGCAAAAACAGCGCCTCTGTATCGCCCGCGCCCTCGCCACGGCGCCCGATGTGCTCTTGTTGGACGAACCCTCGGCCTCTTTGGATCCCGCCAATACCCGCATTATCGAGGAACTGATCCAAGACCTCTCCGCTCGCCACAGCATTCTCTTTGTCACCCACAATCTCGAACAGGCGGCGCGCATCGCTCATCGCACCGTCGCCATGGGGATTAAAAGAGATCGCTCTGTAATGCTATACTATCTATAATCGACACCAACCCCGATTCATGTATCTATGCGAAAGGAACTGATATGCTGAAACGTTTTTCCCTTCCCACCGAATCCGAAGAGATGATAGACATCACGCGCAAAGTCGCAGATTGCGTCGATGAGAGCGGCTGCCGAGAGGGATATTGCCTTATCTTTTGCCCCCATACCACCGCTGCGATCACCATCAACGAAAATGCCGATCCCGATGTGCAGCGGGATATCTTGACCGGTCTGGCGAGATATCTGCCCCATCAAGCGGATTTCCTGCATGGAGAGGGCAATTCCTGTGCCCATATTAAATCGAGCTTGGTGGGCGCCTCGGAACTCGTAATGATTACAGAGGGGCGGCTTTTGCTCGGCACCTGGCAGGGCATCTACTTTTGCGAATTCGACGGCCCGCGCACCCGCACATTCTATGTAAAGGTCGTAGCCGGCTAAGGCGCTACCGCTTTCTGATTTACACGCCGTTTCTTCGGGAACCGGATTTTTCTTAAAATTTTGCACACAAAAAAAGACCGCAATCGCGGTCTTTTTTATTTACGCAAAATCTTTCAGCCAGTCGGCGAGCACTTCGAAATAGCGCGCCTCTTCCTCCACAAATGCCATATGGCGGGAGTAGGGGAACAGTTCCCAACGGGAGCCTTCGATCTCGTCGTGCATACTCTTGGAGATATAGGGACTGGAGAGGTCCATCTGCCCGCTGGTGATGAGCACCGGGGCGTCGATCTCGTGGAGCCGTCCCCGGTAATCGTAGCCCGAGAGCGTGCCGGTGGGGCTGAACTCATTGGCGCCCCAGCCGGTGATATACACCTCGCCGCTGTTTTTCTTTTCGCGTTTGAGGTATTCGGGGGCATTGTCCGTCACCGTGGGCCCGCAGAAGAGGTCCATAAAGCGGTCCAGTGCGTCGAGATAGGCGGGATCGTCGTAGTTTCCCGTCTTTTCGGCGGTATGAAACACCGACAGATCCTCCGGCGCCATATAGTGCTCGATGCGCCGGTACTGTTCCTGCTTCCAAACCTCCGCGGCGTGCAGGGTCGAGGCGAGGGCGACCGAGAGTACGCCCGCGGGCTTTCTCTCGATCATATAGCTGATGGCGAGCATACCGCCCCAGGACTGCCCCAAGAGGTGCACTTTGTCCAGCGAGAGGTGTTCCCTGAGGGCGTCGAGCTCGTCCATCCACACCTCGGCGGTATAGAGTTCCGTATGCCCTGGCGTGGCGGATTCGCCGCAACCGATCTGGTCGTACATCACAATGGGCCGGTCCAGTGTCTCGGCGATTTTGTCGAATCCCTCGAAATAGTTGTGGGTCGAGCCCGGTCCCCCGTGCAGCAGCACCAAGGGCGCTTTTTTGCCCGCGGGATTCGCGATGCGGTAATAGGTTTCGAAACCCCGAAAGGGCATGCGGCCTTCGCGCACAGAAACCATATTACGCCTCCTCGTCGACGACGATAAGGTCTTTCGTGACATGGTTTAAGACCTCGCAGCCGTCCTCGGTGACGATCACCAAGTCCTCGATCCGTACGCCGATCCCCTCGTCCAGGAGATAGATCCCCGGCTCTACCGAAAAGACTTGGCCCGGGCGAATGATCTCTTCGTTCACCGAAGACACATCGCCGTATTCGTGGTCTTCCAATCCGATGGAATGGCCGGTGCGGTGGGTAAAGTACTTGCCGTACCCCTTCTCTTCGATATAGTTGCGGCAGGCGAGGTCCACATCGCACATGCGGTTGCCGGGCTTAGCAGCGGCGATGCCCCGAAGATTCGCTTCTTTTACGATCTCGTAGACTTCGCGCGCCTTATCGGACACTTCGCCGATAAAGACCGTGCGGGTCATATCCGAGGCGTAGTTCTTGTAAAAGCCGCCGATATCCAGCACCACGCTGTCGCCGCGCTTTCCCTTGGAATCGTCGGTGACGTGGTGGGGATCGGCACCGCCCCTGCCATAGGCGGTGATCGGGTCAAAGGACATTTCGGTGACGCCGTGTTCAGCAAAGAGTTCGCGGGTCTTGGCGTCGAGTTCCTTTTCGGTTAGGCCCTTCACCACCCAGGGAATCAGCTCTTCCATCACCGCATCGCAAATGCGGGAGGATTCGCGCATGATTTCCTTTTCTTCCTCGTCTTTGATCTGGCGAATCTTATCCACCAGAAGGGAGGCGTTTTTGTACTTGCGATCCGGAAAGATCTCCTGCAAGCGGAGCAAGAAGTGGGCAGGCCAGTTCTTGTCCACGCCGATCACTTCTCCGTCTTTCATATGTTCGGAAAGGACAGCGACCCCGTCTTCGATGTCGTTATACCACACGAGTTCCACGCCCACGTCCCCGTCTTGGGGGAAGAGCTCGTTGATGACGAGCTTCGCGGTGCCGTCCTCGTGGATATAGAGGACGAGCATCCTTTCGCCGGGGTGGATCCAACGATCCAGCAGATAGAAGATGGCCACCGGGTCGGAGATGATGATTTGGGAATATCCCGCCTCTTTCATGCTCGCGACGACCCGTTCGATTCGTTCCTTATGCATACTGATGCTCCTTTCCTGAAAATGCGATTATTCGTCTTCCTTGACCAGCTTGTTCAGTCGGCCGCTCAGCATATAGAGGATAATGCCCCCCACAATGGCGATGGCGGCAATGATAAAGTAGGTCGGTGCGAAGGGGAACTGTAACGTAAACTCATACAGATAGCCGTAGGTCTTGGCGGAGATAAAGATCGCCAGGGTCCAAACGCTCATCATCACCGAGAGCAGACGCGCCGGGGCGAACTTCGAGATAAAGGAGTTCCCCAAGGGAGAAAATACCATTTCGCCCAAAGAAAGTACGATCCCGAAGGCGATAATCCAACCCAAGTTGGCGAGACCGTCGCCTCTGGCGATATCGGCCACCGCAAAAATAATATAGGCGAGGCCCAAGAGCAAAAGACCGAAAGAGGTCTTTTGGAACATATTGAAGTCGCCCCGGGGACTTCTGGCACGGCGCGCCCAGAAGGCGCCGAGAATCGGTCCGAAGGTAATGCAGCAGAGGGCGTTAAGGGAGTCGAACCAAGCGGTGGGCACTTCATAGCCGAAAATGACCCAGTTTGCCGCCGGGTTGTCCCCGCTCCAGTGGAAGTACACGGGCATATAGGCCAGGTACCAGAACAGCCAGAACAGCGTCGAGAACGCCGATACCAAAATGATCGCAGCCACTCTCTTCTTTTCCATTTCCGTCAAGGGCTTTTTCACCGTAGCGGCCGCTTCTTTTTGCTCCGCCACGCTCTCGCGTTCGTCGACCTTAAAGGGTCGCTTGCCCGCATCGCCCAAATAACGCCATCCGAAGATAAACCAGATGGTATTGACAAACATCATAATGGCACAGACCAAGAAGCAAAAGGAGTAGCCCTTGCTCAGCGCCAAGACGCCGATGATCGTGGTCCCGATAAACGAGCCAATATTAACAAAAGAATATTGCGTCGAAAATGCCGTATCGAGGATCTTCGGATCGTCGAAGAGTCGACCGGTCAAGGCATTCGCCTGCGGCTTAAATAGCCCCGTACCGATGGAGACCACCGCAATCATTATATTGATCATCAATGCGGAATCCGCCTGCCATCCGATCAGATAGCCGACGCCCATTAAAAACATTCCCACCGGTATTAAGTACCGTGCGCCGATCCATCGGTCGGAGATATAGGCACCGAACAGCGGTGCGATATAGGTCATGGCGACGAGGTTTGCACTCATCTTCGCCGCATCGGCATCGGTCAATCCCAAACCGCCGTTCACTACGGCGGCGGCTACCATTACGGTCATCAGCCACTTCGCGGAATAAAAAGCAAACCGCTCCATGGAGAAGCCCAGGGACACGACATAAAAGCCGAAGGGCATTTTTACTTTCGTGTTCATTTCTTCCTCCTAAATTTCTTTGGTGTATTCTTTCAACCATTCCCGCTCGTCCTCGTCGAGGTGGGGCGAGATCGTGTCGAAAACCCGTTGATTGTACGCGTTAAGATACGCGATTTCGTCGGCATCCAGCATAGAGACATCCACCGCATCCATGTCGAAGGGCACCAGCGTGATGGGTTCGAAGTACATAAATTGTCCGTACTCGTTCGCCTCGGTCTCTTTGACTACGATGCAGTTTTCCGTGCGAATGCCGTGCTTTCCGGCAATATAAATGCCCGGTTCAATGGTGATAATCATGCCCGGCTCGATTTGATGGTGTTCGCCTTTTGCCGGATTGATCTTGTAGCGGAATCCCGTGGGACCCTCGTGAATATTCAGCAGTTGCCCGATTCCGTGGCCCGTGCCGTGGTCGAAGTTCAGGTGGTTTTCCCAGAAGGGCTTGCGCGCCAGCACGTCGAGGGCATAGCCGTGCGTGCCGTAGGGGAACACCGCCCGCGCCAGGCCGATATGGCTCTTTAAGACGAGCGTAAAGTGGAAGATCTCCTCTTCGGTCAGCTCGCCCAGTGCCAGAGTACGGGTAATGTCCGTCGAGCCTTCGCGGAAGTTCGCGCCCGTGTCGGACAAATACAATCCCTTCGGCTCGAGCGTCTTGTCGCTTTCGCTGTCGGCTTCGTAGTGTACGATGGCGCCGTGTTCCGCATAGCCGCTGATGGGGGCAAACGAAGGCCACATATAGCCGTCCTGTTCCTTGCGAAACGCCTCGAGTTTGTCGGAGGCGTCGATTTCGGTGATCGTCTCTTTGCCGATGCGGTGTTTGATCCAGTACATAAACTTGGTCCACGCCACGCCGTCTTTTACGTGGGCGATCGCCATATTCTCGAGCTCGACGTCGTTTTTCATCGCCTTCATCAAAATCGTCGGGTTCGCCGATTCGATCACCGCATTGTCTGCGGGGATGTTTTCGTAGAGGGCGTAGTTCATCTTGGACGGATCCAAGAGAATCGAGCGATCGTAAAGATTCTCTACAAAGGCGTACACGTCGTTATAGGGTAAGATTTCGACGTCTATCCCTTCCCAAGACGCGTAAATTTTGTCGTTGAGCTTCGCCGCATCCACAAAGAGCACGACGCGCTCCGCCTCCACCACGCAATAGCTGAGGACCAAGGGCGAGTACAATACGTCGTCGCCGCGCATATTCAGCAGCCAGCAAATATCGTCGAGAGACGCGAGAATATGCGTATCCGCGTCCTTTTCGTCTATCGCCTTGCGTACGCGGCCTACCTTGCTCGCCGCCGATTCGCCGGTGATCTCTACGGGAAGAGAAAAGGCTTTCTTTTCGGAAAAAGCCGGGCGATCTTCCCACAGCTCGTCGATTAAGTCCATATTGTAGACGATCGAGGCCGCCTTCGATTCTGCGATCTTTTCGTAGTCCGCGCCGTCTGCGACCGAAATCACGCGGCCGTCAAAGCCCAGCGTGCCCCCTTCGGGAAGCGCCGCTTTGACATACGAAAGGATCGTCGGTACATCGGGCTGGCCCATCTTTTGCAGCACAATGCCCGTGTCCTTCAACTGTTCTTCCGCCTGCAGGAAATATCTGCCGTCGGTCCACAGGCATACTTCCTCGGCGGTGGCGACCACCGTGCCGGCACTGCCGGTAAAGCCCGAAAGCCATGCCCGCGCCTTAAAGTACTCGCCTACGTATTCGCTTTGGTGAAAATCTTCGGAAGGTACTATGTAAACGTCTATATCTCTTTCTTTCATCAGAGAAAGCAAACGATCTACTCTTTGTCGCACCAATTTTCTCCTTTCTCCTGCTAAACTATATTCACAGTGCATATTATATAGTTAAGATAAATCAATGTAAATACTAAGTCAGCAAATTAAAGAAACCCCATTCCGCAATTTTTCCCGCGGGCAAGCCTTGATTCTATGCACTTTTACAATTTACTGCATTAAAATATGAAAAGCCGAATGACCGGCTTTTCATATAGTTTCCTTATGCAGTTGTATTTACCGCTGGTGGGGCCAAACCAACTCGTTTGCGCCCAAGAGCAGGCAAAAAATCGCCGCCGTGTAGTGATAGGGGGCAAAAAACTTCGCCGGATCGAAGAAAAAGTAGATCCCGAAGAGCGTGCACACCGCCGAAGACGACAGCGTCACTTTATCGAACCCCCGCTTCACATACAACAGGCCCGTGACAAAGAGCAGGAAGATAAAGCCGCCGACAAATGCCTTTTCGTAGGCGTATTCCATAAAGAGCATATGTCGCTCCATCCCCATCTTCGTCTCGCTAAAATAGAGAATCCCCAGCATCGAAATGCCGAGGATCCCCGTTACAATGCGCTTATTCCGCTGCGGCTTTGTCATTCGAAAGTTCTCCCACCGTGGTGTAGACCACATCGTCGGACTTGGGATCGCCTACTTGCACTTCGAGTTCGTCGTGCATTTGCCATTCGTTCCAACCGCCGTCGAACAAGGTCGCATCGACGCCGTTTTCATACGCCATCAGCCAGGGCAGGCACGCTCTCCAACCCGTACCGCAATAGAAGGAAAGGTCGTTTTCGGGTCCGAATCCCTGTTCCTTCCACATGGCCACGATCTCGTCCCAGGGCTTGTGGGTATTGTCTTCGTTTACGTAGTAGTCCATGCCGCTATTGCCTTCGCCGGACTTGCCCCATACCGCGCCCTTGGGTTCGCCCGCCTTGGGGATGTAGGTGTAGCCGGAGGTCTTGCCGATCCATTCCTCTTCGGAACGGATGGAAACCAGCTTAAAGTTGTCGTCCTTCAGCTTTTCCTGCACTTCTTCGAGGGAGAGTACATATTCCGGATGCGCCGGTATCTTCGTACCGAATTCCTTGGCCGCTTCGGGCTTGACTTCATCGGTTTCGGTTTCAAAACCGGCGGCTTCCCAAGTAGCGATATTGCCGTCGAGCACCTTCACATCTTCCACCCCGCCATAGAGCAAGGTAAAGGCCACGCGGTCGCGACCCGTATCTTCCCCGTAGACCACCACGGGCGTGTCTTTCGTAATGCCGTGTTCCAAAAACGCCTTTTCCAGCTCGTCGGCGGCACGCAGATTCCATACCGGACCTTCTTCGATCGAATCGGTATTCATATGGATTGCGCCGGGAATGTGCTTCTTCCTGTACATACCGTCCTTGCCTTCGCCCCAGGCGGCTTCTACGATGACGAGATCCTTCTCGTTCTTTTGCAGATCCGCCAGTTCCTTGGCGTCGATAAACACCTTGCGATCCACCGCTGCCGTCGTCTCATCGGCTGCTTCGGCATCCTCTGCCTTCTTATCTTCCGTCGCGGTATTTTCTGCCGCGGCATTCGTGGCATTGGCGCCGTTCTTGCCGTTTTCCGCCGGCGCGTTTTGTCCGCCACCGCAGGCCGTAAGTACCAACAATAGGCACATGCTCAACACGAGCGAAATTCTTTTCATAAATATACCCCTTGTATATGAATATATATCGATAGTACCACAGAACCCATCGGTACGTATCGATATAGGAAAATTAAATGCGGTTTTTGTTTGTGAGGTTTTCTCTATTGGGTGATAAGACACGCAGTTGGCGCCGTGCAATCCTTCGATTCGCGCCGCCCCCATTGTCATTCTAAGCGAGGAACTTTAGTTCCGAGTCGAAGAATCTCTTTCCCTACATAGGGTACACAACAAAGCCATCCCCGAAACGCACGACGTACCCTCTCTTTCGGAACTCAACGCACGCAATAGGCTCTGTGCAATCCGTCAACCCGCAATAGCTTAGGGAGATCCTTCGACTTCGCTGCGCTCCGCTCAGGATGACAAGTAGTTTTTCGCGACCCACCCCCCATTGTCATTCTGAGCGAGGAACTTTAGTTCCGAGTCGAAGAATCTCGTTCCCTACATGGCCCATGCAACGAAGTCATTCCCGAAACGCACGACGTACTCTCTCTTTCGGAACTCAACGCACGCAATAGACACCGCTCAGGATGACAAGTGGTTTTTCGCGACCCTCCCCTTATTGTCATCTTGAGCAAGGGGCGAAGCCCCGCGTCGAAAGATCTCTCTCCCTACACGGGGCACGCAAAGATGCATGGCCGAAACGCAAGACCCGCCCTCTCTTTCGGGCAACACTACACGCAGTAGGCTCTGTGCAAACAGTCGACCCGCAATAGGCCACGGAGATGCATTCATGACCTAACAGAAATCTTCGATTTCGTCGTAGATCAGATACCGCGCAGTCCAAATCTTTGATTTGGCTAACGGAGCGGCCGACTCCGCTTCGCTCCGCTCAGGATGACAAGTGTTTTTTCGCGACCCTCCCCTTATTGTCATCTTGAGCAAGGGGCGAAGCCCCGCGTCGAAAGATCTCTTTTCCTACATAGGGTACACGACAAAGCCATCCCCGAAACGCACGACGTACCCTATGTTTCGGAACCACTACACGCAGTAGGCTCTGTGCAATCTGTCGACCCGCAATAGCCCACGGAGATCCATTCATGACCTAACAGAAATCTTCGATTTCGTCGTAGGTCAGATGCCGCGCAGTCCAAATCTTTGATTTGGCTAACGGTGCGGCCGACTTCGCCTTCGGCTCCGCTCAGGATGACAAGTGGTTTTTCGCGACCCTCCCCTTATTGTCATCTTGAGCAAGGGGCGAAGCCCCGCGTCGAAAGATCTCTCTCCCTACACGGGGCACGCAAAGATGCATGGCCGAAACGCAAGACCCGCCCTCTCTTTCGGGCAACACTACACGCAGTAGGCTCTGTGCAAACAGTCGACCCGCAATAGGCCACGGAGATGCATTCATGACCTAACAGAAATCTTCGATTTCGTCATAGGTCAGATGCCGCGCAGTCCAAATCTTTGATTTGGCTAACGGAGCGGCCGACTCCGCTTCGCTCCGCTCAGGATGACAAGTGTTTTTCGCGTTACATCCCCACAAAAAAAGACGCGACCGATGTCGCGCCCTTCTCTCTATTTCGCCAGGTGTTCGGCGAGGAAGTACCCTTGCGTGTAGTTGTTCCCGTGGTTGAGGCCCAGCACGGTCATGGGATAATCCCTGGAGCCGAAGAAGCAGCCGCACACATTGCCCGCAGCATACAACCCGGGGATGGGCTTGTCGTTTTCGTCGAGGCAGTTGAGGTTTCCGTCTACCACGACGCCGCCCAATGCCATGGTAAGGCGCAAGTGCCGGTGTATGCCGTAATACGGCGGGGTATCGATGGTCTGTAAGTACTTCGGATTTACGCCGAAGTCTGGATCGGATCCCTTACGGGCGTTTTCGTTGTAGCGTTCCACGGTTTCGACGAATTTTTCGATGTCTTCGATGCCCAGTTTTTCTGCAAGTTCCTCCAGGCTGTCTGCCTTAAAGGTGCCGATCTGTGAGCGAATTACGCCCTTTCGCTTGGCGATATCTTCTTCGGGCATAAAGTTTTTGATCGTCTCTTTGTCCGCCACTTCGCCGGGAAAGTCCTTCGCCTTTTCGGGGTAGGCGTCGTCGAAGATCTGGAAGTAGTTCCCCTCGTCTTCTTCGCTCAGCAGATAGCAGTTCATGACCGCCATCTCCTCTTCCTCGTTGCAGAAGCGCGTGCCGTCGCGCTTTACTCGCAAAAAGGGCATATCCATCATTTCGGCGGGACCGGCGTCGAAGTCGTGGGCCATTTTGGTGTGGCCGATGTTTTCGATGCGGCCGCCGGCGCGCACGACCATGCGGTGACCGTCGCCGGTGCGTCCGCGCTTTTTGCGCTCGTAGTGGACCATGTCGGGCAAAAAGAAGTTCGACATTTCCTCGTCGTTTTGGTAGTCGCCGGTGGCGATTACCACGCCTTTTTTCGCCGCAAAGCGCAGATAATTCTCACCGCGTCGGGCGATGACGCCGACCACGCGATCGCCGTCTTTTTCGAGCTTTACGCCGCGTGTCTTATAGTAAAAGTCGATGCCCTTTTTCTCGCCGTAGGCGGCGAGCTCTTTGACGGCGCGCCCCACGCTATACGGTTTGGGGCCGAATAGGGCGGTGACAAAGCCGATGTCGAGGTCGTATTTTTCGAGCATGGGCTTGTGGGGGCCGGTGCCCACATTTTGCACCTGGCAGCCCGCTTCTTCGCCCCAGTGGATCATGCTCGATACGGCATCGCCCGAATGCTTTGCCCACACCTCGAGCACCTCGCGCTTGGGCCTATGGCCGGAGTGGTTCTGCATAATAGAGACGAGCCGCGCCACGTCCTCGGGCTTGCTCTCATCGGTGACAATCCCCGCGCCGATATTGCCGCAGGCACTGGCGGCGGATTCCTTTTGAATCACCGCCACCGAAAGCCCCTTTTCCTGCGCCCGCAGTGCACAGGGAATGCCCGGGGTGCCGGCGCCCACCACGACCACGTCGTAGGCGTATGTCTCTGCGATCTCGGGGATTTCTTCTTCTTTTCCCAAAATCTCGATGTAATTTCGATTCACAACTTCCATACTTACCTCCTATGCTTCATTCCTATGGGTATACGGTTTGTATACCCGAAGGGTAGGCGATTCAAAAAGTACGAAAGCCGCCGCTTATCAAAGTCCCTGGGGCGGAAAAAGCACCTGGTGCGTGTCCGTGCCCGGAATCATCGTCGCCACCGCCTCTACCCCGTACAGTCCGCGGATCCAGGCGGGATCCACTTCCTCGGGACGGCGGGGCGAAAGCATCTTTCCGTCTTTTAAGGCGTAAAGACGGTCGGCATAGGCGAGGGCGAGGTTTACATCGTGCAGCACGCAGATCGCCGTCGCCTGCCGTCGCTTTATTAGCGAAAGGATCTCGAGCTGATAATAAATGTCCAAGTGATTGGTCGCCTCGTCCAAGATCAAAATATCCGTCTCCTGGTTCAGCGCCCGGGCGAGCACCGCCCGCTGCCGCTCCCCGCCGGAAAGTGCCAACAGATTGCGCTCGGCAAAGTCTTCGAGCCCCACGGCCTTCAAATACCCCCGCGCCCGCGCCACATCCTCGGCGGTATCGCGCGCCAAAAACGACTTGTACGGCGTGCGGCCCATCAGCACCATATCGAGCACGTTCATGTCGAACGCCATATTCTGAAACTGGCTCACCAGCGCCACCCGCCGGGCGTACGCGCGCCGAGAGATGGTGCGGACCTCCGCCCCGTCGAGCAAAATCCGCCCGCTATACGGAAGAATGCGCGCCAGGGTGCGCACCAAAGTGCTCTTTCCCGATCCGTTGGGCCCGATCACGGCTACACATTCCCCCGGACGCGCGGCAAACGACACGTCTTTCAAAATTTCCTTTTCTCCGATAGACACAATGAGGTGTTCGGCTTCGAGCATAGCGCCTCCTTTCTCGCATCAAAATATCTGCGTCAGATCCTCCCCTGCGGGTATGCAGTATGTATAGGAGGTAAGGACAGTATGAAAAAAGTAGCCATATTAATAGAAAACCAATTCGACGAGCAGGAACTCATCTACCCCTTCCACCGCCTGCGGGAAGACTATGAGGTAGAGCTGATCGGCACCGACGCCGAGACCGAGTACAAGAGCAAGGCGGGCTTTGTGAAAAAGAGCGACCGCGCCTCACAAGACGCCAAGGCGGAGGATTACGCCGGCGTGTATATTCCCGGCGGCTTCTCCCCCGACTTTATGCGCCGCTCTCCCGACACCGTCGCCTTTGTAAAGGCCATGGCAGAGGCCGGTAAGCCCGTGGGCGCCATCTGCCACGGCCCCTGGATGCTGGCTTCCGCCGCCGATCTTTCGGGCAAAAAGGTGACCAGCTTTCCCAGCTTGCGCGTAGACCTCGAAAACGCCGGCGCTGAATGGGTCGACGAAGAAGTCGTCGTTTCGGACAACTTCGTCACCAGCCGCAACCCCGGCGATCTGCCGGTACACGTGCGGGAGTTTATCAAACTCTTGGAATCCTAATCCCAAACGAAAAAGGTCCCCGCGGGGGCCTTTTTTTGTGCCCGGTCTTAGCCCCGGGTCCTGCGTTTTGCGTTCTTTACGATCAGATATACGAAAAACGGCGCCCCCACCACCGATACCACCACCCCGGTGGGCAATTCGCCGCCGGGGACCATATTGCGCGCGGCGATATCGGCCCACAACAAAAATATAGCCCCCAAGAGCATTACCACGGGAATCAGCCGCTTGTGGTCGGTGCCCGCCATAAACCGCGCCATATGGGGTACAATCAACCCCAAAAATCCGATTGTGCCCGCGGCGTAGACCATCGCCCCTACCATCAGCGATACGCACACAATGTAAAGCAGGCGGATCTTGGCAAGGTCCTTCCCCAGGCTATAGGCGGTCTCGTCGCCCAACAGCATCAGATTCAGATTGCGGTACTGCCCCGTTAAAAACAGGCACAAGAGGAGAATCAGCGGTGCCAAAAACTTCAACTCCGCGAGCTTTGCCCCCGAGAGCGAACCCATAAGCCAAAAACTCACCTCGCGCACCGCATCGCGGTTCTTTGCCGTATACAAAAGCAGCGTCGATGCGCTCGATGCCGCCGTCGAAATCGCAAGGCCCGAAAGAATCAGCCGCTCCGCCGTGGCGCGCCCGCCGATGCCCGAAAGGGCGAGCACCCCGAGCGCGGTGAGGAGCGCAAACAAAAACGCGCCGATCCCCGGTCCGTAGGTGCCGAAGGCGGAAAACAGCCCCAACACGATCGATGCCGTCGCACCGAGCGATGCCCCAGAGGAAATCCCCAATATATACGGGTCGGCGATGGGGTTTCCCACCACCGCCTGCATTACGAGCCCCGCCACCGAAAGCCCCGCGCCCACAATCACCGCGAGGAGCATACGCGGCAGGCGGATCTCGGTGACAATCGCCGCCACCTGCGCAGGCGCTTCTTGCGGGCGAAACAGCGCCCGAAAAATCTCTGCGCCGGGGATCTTCGCATAGCCCAAACACAATCCCATATACGCCGATACCAGAAACAAGGCGATCAAAAGCGGCAATAAAAACCGATTGTGCCGAATCATAGTGCGGGATACAACCCTTTTACAATCGTCTCAATCCCGTCGGCCGTGCGCACACCCGAAGCGTACACCTCGGACAGACTCACCGGATATACCCGATCCTCCTGCACCGCTCTCAGCGACCGAAGCGCGGGATTCTCCTGAACGCACGCGAGCTGCTCGCCCTCCGTCTTCTCTTCGCCGAAATACACCACAAAGATCGCCTCCGGATCCTTCTCGATCAATTCTTCCGCGCCGAACCGATCCCCTTCGATCGGAAGTTCCGCGCCCGCCTTCAGGGCGATCTCGCCGCCTACCGTGTCCTTGCCGTAATTGCGAAACAAATTTTCGTCCTCGATCTCGAGAATCACCGCCGTCACCTTGGGCTTACCCGCGCGGGGTTTTTCCGTCTCCTCGAGACGCGTGCGCATATCCCGTACAATCTGCTCCGCCACATCTTCCTTATGAAAAATCTTGCCGAGCGCCAAAATATCGTCGAACTCATTTTCCAAGCGATTGGGCTTTACCGCCCCGCTATTTTTTAATATATACGTATGTACGCCCTTTTTATGCCAATCGCGCACATCGCCCAACATCTTATCGGTAAAATACGACGACCAAGAGAGAATCATATCCGGCTCCATGGCGAGCACCGCTTCCTTCGAGGGCGCATCTTCCATATATTCTACCTCGCCAAAGGCTTCCTTATACTCTTCCTTTACCGGAATATCGAGCATCGCCGCCGTGACAATCTTATCCTCCAGACCCAGCGCCAGCATATTCTCGATCGCCGATTGGTACACACAGAGCACCTTTTCGGGCATCTTCTCAAAAGTCTGTTCCACCGGCTTACCGTCGCTGTCTACCGTGTCGATCGTAACCGGTGCATAATCCGACGGCACCGCCGTCTTTTCACCTGCCGTATCGGAAACATTTGCGTCCCGGCCACAACCTACGAGGAGCAATAACAAAATCGATACGACCGCAATAAACCTCTTCATAATAACCTCCTGTGTATGTCTTCATACCGCGTGAAAAACCTACCGTAGGCGGGTATCCTGACTTCCCGTCTCCAACGAGGCAGCGCCCTTCCCGTAAAGTGAGCGGGCCTCTCGACGTATACAGTGGCGGGACCGTGCGCAAACGGCGACTTCCCCTTTTATCCCGAAGGAGCCTACATAAATAGTATAGCAATCCGCAAAACCGAAGGCAATTTAAGTCATTCTGATTACAAATTTATGGGCGTCGGTTTTTTTGGCGGGAAAACAAGGCAACCATATATCCTCAAAATCCATAGGATGACATCTATATATAAATTTTATATACCTGCCCCACATCCGCCGTACGATCCGATGCAAGGCGTGTTTTCTTCGAGAATTCAAAAATTAATTTATTGAATAATGTGAAAATGGTTTTAAATACTGTAAATACGGGAAACCTTTCCCGCCAGAAAACTACACATGCTTTGTATAATTCAATAGATTGAACACCGTCAATCGTGGTATAGTAACATATAGAACTAAGTGTATACATTCATATACACGGGTACACGGGGTTCTCGAACGTCAATTGTAAAGGAGAAAAGATGATCCATGAACAACTTTAAAAAGAACGCCATTCGTAACGTTCTCATCATGACCGTACTGGCGGCGCCAATCACCGTCCACGCCCAAGAGGCAGAAGACGTGGCAGCACTCGTTGCCACCCAATCCGTGGCAGAGACCGCCTACGAAACCGTAAGCGCCAAGCCCCAATCGGCACCGGCACAAGAAGCGCCCGCCAAAGCGGTAGCGCCCGAAGAAATCGAAGAGGCCGACACAAAGCCCGCAGAAGAAAAAGCGCCCGCCGCCGAGGCCAAAGAAGCCGACGCGAACGACGAACGCCTCGCCGCCGCCTTGGCAAAAGACCCCGCCGATCGAACCCAAGAAGAAAAAGACGCCCTCCTCAAAGCAGAGGCCCTGCAACCCGAAAAGCTCGAAATCGCACCCGTCGAAGTCGATCCCTCCACACTGGCCGAAGAAGTTACAAGAGATGCTAAGGATATTACCAACGAACTAATTAACCCCGTGGTAAAGATTCGCGAGACGGAAACAAAGGATACTGAAGGCACGCTAGACGTAGCCGGTGGCGAAGCCCTCTCCTTTGAATTTCCTTTGTCACTCCGAAGGACACCCGGGACGGAGACACCGTAACCATTACCCACTCCGATAACTTCGGATTAAAGGGACTCGAGCCGGTACCCACCGATCTTTTAGACATCACATTCGGCGATACCGTCATTGCAACTGGAAAGTATGACGTGGATAAAAACACAATCGTCTATACTTTTACCGATGCCATCAATGGAAGAGGCTACGCTAAGGCACGCGCCGAACACGTCGCTTTTGACCGGGAAGAGAAGATCCAAAACAGTCAAGAGCAAACTTTTACTGTTGATATGGGCGAGACCACTGATTCCATTACCTTAAATGTGGATTATGGTGAACCTTATAATCATGAAGGCTTAGAGGGAAAGAGTGAATTCACCGAATGGAATCCGGAAACCGGCGAATTTACCCAAATCTACTATATTAACCCCAACTCTAAAGATGTAAACTATTCTTCGGAAAACGATCTTCAACTATCTGTCGGCGTTATTCTTCACAATGGAAACGATGAAAACGAGGCAGAAACAGTTACCGGCTACCGCAGCAACGTATTCTTCACCAATGACAACACCAAGGTAACCGTATACAAACTCGATAAAGATACCGTTATGCCCCATGCCGTCTACGGAGACTGGCTCACCGATGACAAGATCGATACCGCTAGTGAGGTGGGTTTTAACAATCAAACCGGCAAGGCCAGAGTGAATTTTAATAGAAAGACCATTGACAATCCCTATGTCATTAAAGTCGTCTCTAAAGTCGATCCCAAAAAAGAGAATATAAATCTATATTCCGCCGCTAAATTCTACGGCAACGACGGAAATTTTACCACTTCTGCCAAGCCCGACGGGACCGATGATAACAAAAAAGAAGGATTTACCCTAGTAAAAGAAGAGATCAAAAAGTCTGATAAGATTACCGACGAATTGGATGGAGAACCGAAAGACATCCACTTTATCCCGAACGAAGATCTTGAAGTTACCTATGTCTATAGAAAAGACATCACTTCCGAAGATCCCGTGGAAGAAAAGGGTTCTTTCACTGAACACCACATTTACGAAGTATACAAAGATGGTGAAAAGCAAGAAGATCAAACCACAAACATCCACCTCGACAAGGTCGAAGGTACAGAGGAAGAAACTTTTACCACTTCTGCCAAGCCCGATGGGACCGATGATAACAAAAAAGAAGGATTTACCCTAGTAAAAGAAGAGATCAAAAAGTCTGATAAGATTACCGACGAATTGGATGGAGAACCAAAAGACATCCACTTTATCCCGAACGAAGATCTTGAAGTTACCTATGTCTATAGAAAAGATATCACTTCCGAAGATCCCATGGAAGAAAGAGGTTCCTTTACTGAAATTCATGAATACTATGAATATGACAAGGACGGAAAGTTGGTAAATACCAATACCATCACCATTCCGAAAACAGAAGGTACAAAAGACGAACAGTTTACTACCGCTGCCAAACCTAACGGTACTGAAGAGAATCCTAAAGAAGACTTTGAACTCGTTCCCGAACGAATTGAAAAGTCTGATGAAATCACGAAGACCATCGACGGCAGCGAAGTGAAGGACAACTTTGTTCCCAAAAAAGAACTCAAGGTCACTTATGTCTACAAGAAAGACACGAAGACGACCACGCCGGAAGGTCCGTCCGATCCGACCCCGGGAACGCCGTCCGACCCGACGCCCGGCAAGCCCTGGAACCCCGGCACTCCTGGCGGACCGGTAGATCCCACCCCCAACAAGCCGAGTGAACCCACGCCCAATAAGCCGGGTGAACCCACTGCTCCCGAAAAGCAACCCAAAGACAAGCCCTCTACGGACAAACCCTACGCCCCCGAAAAGACCGGCGTGGTAAAGAAATCCGACAAGGGCGATACGACGAAGAAGGTCGAAACCAAGGCGAAGGACGACGCCGACAAGGCGCCCCAAACCTTCGATGCCGGTGTAAGCGGCTACTTCGGCTGAGCGTTTTGGCATCTGCGATTCTCGGTTTCTTCGAATCCAAGCGCAGAAAGAAATAAGCACGATATTTGCCGGTTATAGAAAGGACCGTCCATGAAAAAATATCTGATACGCGCCGTAGAATTGGCGTTGGTCCTGTGTATTCTATTCTCGGCCTATAAGATCTTCGATTATTACCATTCCAACCAAAGCTTTCAGGCGGATCAGGCGGAATTTGTGCAGGCGATGGAAAGGGCGGAGGCCGCTTCGCCTGCCGCTACCCCGCCCGAGAATCCCGCAGAGCCAGCGGCAAAGGAAGAGACGCCCGCCCTTCCTCTCCCCGCCAAGTCTGCCGAGGCAAAGCCGGAAGAGGCGGCACCCGCGTCCGAGACACGGGAAGCGGCACGGGAGGAAGCGCCCGCCCCCGCCGCAGAGAAAGCGCGCACAGAGGCGGCGCCCGCTTCTTCTAAAAATGCCATCCGCTCCCTAAAAGACCGCTACCCCGATGTGGTGGGCCGCATTCGCGTGCCGGGCACGGCGGTGGACTTTCCGGTGGTGCAGGGCGAGGACAATGCCTTTTACCTGGACCACAACTACAAGGGCGAGTACCACCCCTTCGGCGCGGTGTTTATGGACGCGCGAGACGCGGCGGATTTTTCGGACTATAACACGGTGCTCTACGGGCACAATGTCCGCAGCGGCCACGTGTTCCACGAGTTGGTGCAGTATGGCGACGAAGAATTTCGCGCCGCGCACCCGCTGATCTATGTCGATACGCCCCGCGGGCAAATGGCGTATCGGGTGGTGGCGGCCTACGACGTCTCCGCCTATGCGGACTACCGCAAGCCGCAGTATAGCGGCGAAGACAAGGCGCGCTTCCTTTCGCGGATCGACGCGGAGAATCTGCTTCCCTACACGATGCCGCGAAACGGAAAAATACTCACCCTCTCCACCTGTTCCGACCGGGACGACCGCATGGTGATCCACGCGGTGCGCACGGAATCATAATCGAAGGCAAAAGAAAGAGACGAGCCAAAAAAATGGCTCGTCTCTTTTTGTGTGCAATCGTATTTTAACCGGCGACCTTTCGCATGCGGAAGTACAGAAGGAGCGCCACCGCTTCTACCGCGAGGGCAAAGGCGATGATGGCACCGATCTGCCCCGCTTCGTAAAAGGCGCCCATCGACGCCGCACCGCCCAGCAGGGCGAGCCCGTAGGCGCCGTTAAAGATGCCGTAGCCCGTGCCCCGCTTGTGGTACGGCGTCAAATCCGAAATCGCCGAGCGCATAATGGTCTCGTGAATGCCGAGGATGACGCCGAATACGAACATCCCCGCCACGATGACGGCTTTGTTCTTTGTGATGGAAACCAGGGGCAATAGCGCCGAGAGGACGGGGATGACGATCAACACGCCGAGGCCCGCCCGGGCGCCGGATTGTTCCTTTTTCTTGTCGTAGGCGCGCCCCACCACGAGGGCGGTGACGGCGTCGACCACCATGGCAAAGGCGTAGAGCATGGGAATCTGCGCGTCGGTAAACAGATTCGCCGCCTTGAGATGATACCCGATGGTGCTGAAGTTTACAAAGCCCAATGTGGCGAAAAAGGTAAAGGCGGTATAGAGCCAAAAGACCGGCTCAAAGCGCTGCTGCCGAAGCCCCGCTGTATCGGCATCGGGCAAGAGGCGGTTTCCCTCTACTTTGCGGTAGGCAAAGAACAAAAAGAGCATAAGGGCGACAAAGGGAATCGCCAACAGCCGGTACCCCTGCCGATAGGCGCCTACGCCCCGCGCGCCGGAAAAATAAAACACCGCGGTAAAAATCAGCGGCCCCAAAAAGGCGCCCAGCTGGTCGAGGGCTTCCTGCAGGCCAAAGGCAAAGCCGACGCCCACCTCGCCCTGGGCGACGCCCGACAGGACCGTGTCCTTGGCGGGGTTTCTCAGCGCCTTGCCGATCCGCTCGGCGAGGATGAGCACCACGAGGATGTTCCAATCGTAATAGAGCCCCATAATCGGCACGGCGATCAACATGCCGTAGCCGATAAACATAAACAGCCAAGGCCGCTGGGTTTTATCCGATAAAATGCCCGCCACCAATCGCAAAAAATAGCCTAAAAATTCGCCGATCCCGAACACGAGACCGACCTTTGCCGCCCCGATTCCCAGCAACTGGAAGTATTGGGGGTTGGCGCTGCGGGCGCTTTCGTATACCATATCCCCGAACAAACTGATGACGCCAAAAATCAATATGACGATCACGCTCGGAGACAACGAACGTTTCATATAGATAATCTCCTTTCTGTGTCTATGGGGTACATACCCGTGTTTTGCCCAAAATCTCGCCGCGAGGTCTCTGCAAACTGCAATTTTCCTGTTAGCGGGACCCCATTTTCGGTTATAATCCTAGTACTACATGAAATGCAGGTAAAATTTAGGAGGTAGCTATGTTATCATCTTTCAAATCCGGCCTTGCCGCGGCGGCCCTCGCCGCGGGGATGCTCTTCTCTTGTGCTTCGGGCGCCTTTGCGGCAGAATCGGACGCCGCCCCCGAAGCGCAAAAGATCCGCATTTTGCAGGAAAAAAACATCGTGCGCGGCTACGGAGACGACGACTTAGGGCTCGACCGCGCCGTAAGCCGGGCGGAGCTCAGCAAACTGATCGTGCTCGCCATGGGTTTGAAAGACAGCGCCGATGCCGCCAAGTCGCTCCCCTCCCCCTTCCCCGACGTGGCGGATGCCCACTGGGCGAAGGGATATATCGCCGCCCTTGAAGGCGCCAATGCAAAGCGGCCCGCCCCGGTACTGAATGGCTACGCAGACGGCAAATTTCAGCCCGATCGCAAAGCGAGCTATGGCGAGGTGGCAAAAATCCTCGTCGTCCTCGACGACAAAGAGGCGCGCTACCCCGATCCGTCCGAACCTTGGCCCGACGGGTGGATGCACCGGGCGCGGGAACTGGGTCTCGCCCCCGAGGATGTGGCGGGCAATGCGCCGGCACTCCGCCGCGATGTGTTCGTCATGCTCTACGACGCCATGGCCGACGAAGAGGGCTTTGCGACCCTCGTCGTGCCGCCGGAAAAAGAAAAGGCGCCGGGCTTCAGCGACTACAAAGACAGCTTTAACACCCGCTCCACCTTCGACCACCGCGTGTACCAGAAGGAACTGCTGAAACTCATCAACGACGCCCGCGCCTCGGCGGGACAAAAGCCGCTCCGCCTCACAGTGGATTTGCAGCAGGGCGCGTATGTGCGGGCAAAGGAACTCGCCCTCTACGGCAATATGCGGATCCGCGGCAATCGCCACGTGCGTCCCGACGGCACGCCCTACTACACCGCCTACACCTACCTGCCCGTGCTGAATCCCCGCTACTTTGTGGGCGAAAACCTGATTCAGGTGCCCCTCAAAAAAGAAATGGACGAGAATACGCGGCAGATCATGACCGATCCCGTGTATCTCGCCCACCACAGCTTTAACGCCTGGTGGAAGAGCCCCGGACACCGGGAGAACATGCTGTCGCCCCTCTACTCTACCGTGAACGTACAACTCTACGCGGGAGAGGAAATGCGCGAAGAGCCGGGGGCAAAAAACGTCGGCATCCTCGTCGGCGCCACCGCCTTCTGTCGATAGGGGAAAGAGAAGAGGTATACCGTGTGGTATACCTCTTTTTGTGTGGAAATTTACGATAAAATCCTATTCGTGCGGCTCGGCAATGGCCTCGTTTCGGATCCCGTGTAGGAAGAGAGATCTTTCGACGCGGGGCTTCGCCCCTTGCTCAAGATGACAATAAGGGGCGGGTCGCGAATCCCCTTTGTCATCCTGAGCGGAGCGCAGCGGAGTCGAAGGATCTCCGACAGCTATTGCGGGTTGCCTGTTTGCACGGTACCTACTGCGGGTCTTGTTGTCCGAAAGAGAAGGTACATCGTGCGGTTCGGCATGGGCTTTTTTGCGTACCCCATATAGGGAAAGAGATCTTTCGACGCGGGGCTTCGCCCCTTGCTCAAGATGACAATAAGGGGCGGGTCGCGAATCCCCTTTGTCATCCTGAGCGGAGCGCAGCGGAGTCGAAGGATCTCCGAGAACTATTGCGGGTCGACGGATTTCACAGTACCCACTTCGGATCTTATTGCCCGAAAGAGAAGGTACATCGAGCGGTTCAGCTATGGCTTCGTTTCGGGCCCCGTGTAGGGAAAGAGATCTTTCGACGCGGGGCTTCGCCCCTTGCTCAAGATGACAATAAGGGTGTAACGTGGAAATATACTTGTCATCCTAAGTAAAGTCGGACGCTCCGTAGGCTATTGCACCCCCAACCCTGTCATCCTGAGCGGAGCGAAGCGGAGTCGAAGGATCTCCGACAGCTATTGCGGGTTGCCTGTTTGCACGGTACCTACTGCGGGTCTTGTTGTCCGAAAGAGAAGGTACATCGTGCGGTTCGGCATGGGCTTTTTTGCGTACCCCATATAGGGAAAGAGATTCTTCGACTCGGAATAAATTCCTCGCTCAGAATGACAATATGAGGCGTGACAAGAATTTGTCATCCTGAGCGGAGCGCAGCGGAGTCGAAGGATCTCCGAGAACTATTGCGGGTCGACGGTTTGCACGTTACCTTCTGCGTGTCTTGTCGCCCGGACAATAGGGAACGAATGTGCATCTCGCCAATTCTCCCGTTGCCGTACTCACCTCAGTTCGTGAATAAACAATCCCGATCGAGGTTTGGGTTCAAACCATGTGGATTTGGGCGGCATTACGCGACCGGCATCGGCGACGTCCATAAGTTCCTCCAGGGCGGTGGGATACAGGGAAAATGCGACGGCCATGCCCGCATCCACTCTCCGCTCGAGCGCTTCCATGCCCCGCACGCCGCCGACGAAGTCGATGCGCTCAGAGGTGCGGGGATCGTCGATGCCCAGTATCGGCCCCAAGACATTGTCTTGCAAAAGGGATACGTCCAAAGCGGCCACGGGATCGCGTGGCATTTGACCCGTAAATTCCAGTCGGTACCACCGGCCCCCCGTATACATGCCGAATGTGGCTTTTTGCGCGGGCCGAAGGGGACCTTCTGCTTCTATTACCGCAAAGTGCGCCCCGAGCTTTTCGAAAAACGCCCTTTCGCTGAGGCCGCCCAGATCCGCTACGACGCGGTTGTAATCGTAGACCTGCAAATCCCTATGGGAGAAGAGGATGGCGAGGAAGCCCGCATTCTCCTTCTCGGTCTCGGCGGCAACCCGCGCGGCGGCAGCGCAGCGATGGTGTCCGTCGGCGATATACATCGACGGCACGGCGCGAAAAAGGTTTTCGATGGCGGTTACGGTATCGGAATCCCGCAGGCTCCAAATGCGGTGCACCACCTTGTCGTCTGTGGTAAATTCGATCTCCGGCGGGCGGGCACTCTCCTCGTCGATCCGTCTCCGTATTTCGTCCCGCTCCAGATAGGCGAGGAAGATGGGCCCGGTTTGGGCGTTCAGGGCGCGGATGTGATCCACCCGGTCGGCTTCTTTTTTTCGGCGGGTCTTTTCGTGGCGTCGAATGGTGCCGTTTTCGTATTCCGCCACCGACGCTAAGCACACCAAACCCTTTTGGCGCCGCCCCTCCCTTTCCAATTCGTAGATATACAGGCCCGGCACCTCTTCCCGATAAAAATGCCCCTCCGCCACCATGGCATCGAGTTCTCTACGGGCGCGGCGATTCCTATCGCCGTATGCCTCTTTCGGCGCCATCATCGCCTCGGGAAGGTCGATGCGCAAGAAGGACAGGGGATGGCTTTCGATCTCCCGCCGGGCTTCTTCTCGCGAATACACATCATAGGGCAGGGCCGCAATCTGTGCCGCCTCTTTCGGCATCGGCCGTAAGGCCCGAAATCCTCGTATCTGTACCATATTTCCTCCTATTTCATAAAGCGAACCCGCACGACGCCGTCGATGGCCCACAGGCGATCGCGCATGGTCTCGTCTACCGGGGAATCGACGTCGATCATGGTGTAGGCCCAACCATTTTTGTGTCGATTCAGCAGATTGGCGATGTTGATGCCTTCCTCCGCCAGTACGGTGGTGATCTGCCCGATCATATTGGGGATGTTGCGGTGGTTCACGGTGATTCGCCAAGCGCTTTTGCAGACGCCCATATCGGAATCGGGAAAATTCACCGAGTTTTTGATATTCCCGTTGTTCAGATAGTCGACGAGCTGCCGCACTACCAGGCGCACGGAGTTTTCCTCGCTTTCCGGGGTGGATGCCCCCAAATGGGGAATGTTGACGGTGTTCGGCAAAGCCAGGGTTTCGGCGTCGGGAAAGTCCACCACATAGGCGGCGACGATGTCGGAATCGATATACGCCTTTAAGGCGGCGTGGTCCACCAATCCGCCCCGGGCGATGTTGATCAGACGCAAGCCGGGCTTGGCGACGGAGAGGAGTTCGGCGCCGACGAAGTGTTTGTTTTCCTCGGTCAGGGGCAAATGTAGGGAAATGTAGTCGCAATTTTTGAACAAGGTGCGGCTAAAGTTTACGACAGAGACCCGGCTGTCCAAATGAAGGGCGTTTTCTACGGAAAGGTAGGGATCGTAGCCGAATACATCCATGCCCAGATCGATGGCCGCCTTGGCCACCAAACGCCCGGTGGCTCCGAGCCCTATCACCCCCAAGGTCTTTCCGGCGAGTTCGGGGCCGGCAAATCGCTTTTTGTTGGACTCCACGGCCTTGGGCAGGTCGATCTCCTCGCAGCCCCGCACCCAATCGATGCCCCCGACGATATTTCTTGAAGCCAAGAGCAGGGCGCAAAGGGCCAGTTCCTTGACGCCGTTGGCATTGGCCCCCGGCGCTTTGGAGACGACGATGCCTTTTTCCGAACAGCGCGCCACGGGGATGTTATTCACCCCGGCACCGGCTCTGCCGATAAAGCGAATGTTCTCGGTAAAATCAAAATCGTGGAGGTCGGCACTACGCACCAGGATCGCATCCGGATTCGGCTCCTCCGGGCTGGCAAAAAAGTTCGGCGGCAAGAGCTTCAGTCCCTCCTTGGAGATCTCGTTGATGGTTCGAATCTTATACATTCTGCTTTCTTTTTTCCGCTCAGCGTCCATTTCGCACCTCAAATTCCTTCATGTAAGTCACCAATTCCGCCACCCCTTCCGGTTCCATGGCGTTATACAAACTCGCCCGCATACCGCCGACGCTTCGATGCCCCTTGAGGTTTATAAGCCCCCGCTCCGCCGCCCCATCCACAAAGGCGCGGTCGATGTCTGCGTCCCCTGTGGTAAAGACCACATTGGTGCGGGAGCGATCTTCTCGGGCGCGGTCGTTAAAAAACAGATCGCTCTCGTCGATGCAATCGTAGAGCATCTGCACTTTGTCCCGATTTCGTTCCGCCACGGCATCCAATCCGCCCATCTCCTCGATCCACGCCAAAACCAGATTGCAGATATAGATGGCGTAGGTCGGGGGCGTGTTATACAAAGACCCCTTCTCCATATGGGTGCGGTAGTCCAGTATAGCGGGCAGGGCCCCCGACGCTTTGCGGAGCAGCCCCTTTTTAAGAATGACCACCGTAAGCCCTGCAGGCCCCAGATTTTTTTGGGCCCCGGCAAAGACGAGGTCGAAGTGGCGCATATCGTAAGGTTCCGACAAAATGTTCGACGACATATCCGCCACCAAGGGCACCCCCACCTCGGGGATCGTTTCCGGGGCAATGCGGGTGCCGTAGATGGTGTTGTTGGTACATAGATAGAGATAGCGGGCGGCCTTCGGCACGTCCTCTACCGAAAAGGACGGAATCCGTCGAAATCCCTCCGCTTCCGTCGAGGCGAGGATCTCGGGATGGCCGAAAAACTGCGCTTCCTTATAGGCCTTCTTTGCCCAAGATCCGGTGATCAGATAGGACGCCCTATCCTCCGGTTCTAATAGATTCATGGGAACCATGGCAAACTGTAAAGATGCCCCGCCTTGTAGGAGGAGAACCTCCCGATCCGCCGGAAGTGAGAGCAAACGAGAGAGCCGACTTTTTACTTCGTCGTGGATAGACTCGTACAGCGCGCTGCGGTGGCTCAGCTCCATCACAGACATACCGCTGTCCTTGAAATTCGTCATCTCCGCCGCGGCTCTGTTCAATACCGCCTCGGGCAGAGTCGCCGGACCCGCTGAGAAGTTTCGTTTTCTCGCCATAGCAATCCCTCCTGGATCAATTCACACATTACCGTGCTAAAATATATTGTTCCCCATTATACGCTTCCGAGGAAAAAAAACAATACGGGGTGGTTAAAATTTGCGTGATCCCCATGTAAATTTTCACACCTTGCCCCGATTCGGAATCCATGATATGATGACATAGTAAAAATGAATATCATACAGTTATTAAGGGAGGCTCCTTTACAAATACACGCTGCTGCCCGGAAATGTCGAGAGACGCCAACGGGTCGAACAGGTCTTTTCGCCAAGGAAAGACATAATGCAGCTACCTCACGTTACGTTGTAAAGTGCTGAAACTCAATAGAAAGTATCGGTTATGCCCCCACTTGCGCAGTGGGGGTTTTCTATCTTCCGGGGTTTCTGTATCGTCCTCCCACAGAAAGGAGCATACTATGTCAGACCCTCTTCCCCGAGAGAGACGCTACTGGAAGCGCGAATAACGCACGACCGAAAGGAGATAGAAATATGACCACCGAAAAGAAATTCGACCTGATGTATCGGTTCTTAAAATACGAAGAGTACGAAAAGTTCCGGGATATGTTTTTTTCCCTGCGAACGAACGAACAAAAGCGGCTGTTCCAATCCCTCTACCCCGTCAACAAAACCCGCCTTACCGCCTGCTTGGACGGCGACGAGCTCACGCGGTTGTTTACGCTGGTAGAAGACACAGATAGCCGGCCTTCCCCCGCGGATTCCGTGTTCGAAGCGGTAAAGGCGCGGGTGCCCTGGATCGTGACTTTGATTTTTTTGGGCCTAATCTCCGCCAATCTGATTTCGTTCTTTGAAGACACGATCGAGGAAGTAGTGGCGCTCGCGATTTTTATGCCGATTATTTTGGACAGCGCCGGCAATGTGGGCACCCAATCCCTCGCCCTCGCCATTCGCCGCTTGGCGTTTCACCAAGACCGCAACCAGAGCTTTATAAAGAGCATTCTCCGCGAACTCGCTTCGGGCTTTTTTATCGGGATGGCGGCTTTTCTCGCCATCGGGATCGTGGTGCTGGTGGTGGAAGGCAATCTGCTGCTCGCCGCGGTGGTGGGCACGTCGATCCTGTTGACGCTTACGATTTCTGCCGCCATCGGCTATATTATCCCCACGCTCTTCGACAAAATCGGGATCGATCCCGCGGTGGCATCGGGCCCCTTTATCACCACCCTCTGCGACGCCTTTGCACTGATCGTCTATTTCGGCCTGGCGACGGCGGTGATTCCGTATCTATAATCTGCGCAATCAAAAACATCTCCCGTGTTGACAGGAGATGTTTTTTTCGTCTTACTGCACCGCTCTTGCCTTTTGGCGGGCGAGATGCGCCCAGTTTTCGAAAAACAGCGTCGCCGATGCCCGCCAGCGCACGCAGATTTCCGCCGCCGGATCGTCGCCGCGGTAGTAGTTTTCGGGCGGACGTATGGGTTTTTGGCGGGACAGATCGCGCAGGTATTCCCGGTGGAGGGTGTTGCGGTCGTATTCCCAGTGGCCGAAGTTGAAGAGAAAGCCGCGGTTACCATCTGCCGCGAGGCTGATGCCGGTCTCTTCTCTCGCCGCCAGGATGTCGATGGAATCCACTGCCACATCCCCACTTCGCACATAGGTGTGGCGGGAATGGGGAATATAGTAGCGGTCGTCGAAGCCCGCAAATAGGGCATTTTCCTCGCGCCGCGGGTAGTCGTATACGCCGAAGATTTTGTGCGACGCGGTTCGATGGCCGATGCCGTAAAAGTAGTGGAGGGCCGCCTGCGCCGCCCAGCAGATAAACATGGTGCTCTCGACGCGCCTCTCGGCGTAGTCGAAAAGCCGGGTCAGTTCCTCCCAGTAGACGATATCCGCGTAGTCGATGCATTCCACCGGCGCGCCGGTAAAGATCATGGCGTCGTAGTGCTCGCCTTGGATCTCGTCGTAGGTTTTGTACCGCCGCACGCAGTCCAGATCTCTGCCGCGCTTGCTCGTATAGCTCGCCATGCGGATACAGTCGATTTCGGCCCCGCTCCGCGAAAGCAGGGCGCGAAACTGCATTTCGGTCGCGCGTTTGTCGGGCATCAGATTGACCAGCGCGATGCGAAGCGGCGCGTTATGCCGCGCGCTCTTTCGTGTGTCTATATTCTGTTTCCCTTCCTTTGTACCAAACAACGCCGTCATCCTTCCCTCCTGATTTCGTCTTGTTATAGCTTCGAAAACGATGCGTCCAAATCGCGAATGATGTCGTCTACTTTTTCGATTCCCACGGAGAGTCGCACCATATTGGGCGAGATCCCCGCCGCCTTTAGGGCTTCGTCGCTGAGCTGGCGATGGGTCATGCTCGCTGGGTGAAGGGCATGGCTTCTCGTATCTGCCACGTGCACCACCAGGCTCACCATCTCGAGGCCGTTGATCCACGCCTTGGTCTCTTCCAAACCGCCCTTTACGCCGAAGGAGATCACGCCGCTTCCGCCGTCGGGCAGGTACTTTTGGGCGAGCGCATAGCTTTCGGAATCGGGCAGATGGGGGTAGTGCACCCATTCCACCTTGGAGTGATTCGCCAGATATTTCGCGATCTCGAGGGCGTTGGCGCTGTGGCGTTCCATACGCAGCGCCAGCGTTTCTAGGCTTTTGTGAAAGCTCGCGGCGTGCAGGGGGCTGAGCGATGCGCCCAAATCCCTCAGAAACACCGCCCGCGCCTTGGTGATATAGGCGGCATCGCCGAAGGTCTCGGTATAGCTGAGGCCGTGGTAGTTCGGGTCCGCTTCGGTCAGGCAGGGGAATTTGCCGCCGGTCCAGTCGAAGCGGCCGCCGTCGATGACGACCCCGCCCATGCAGAAGGAATGACCGTCGATATATTTGCTCGCGGAATGGGTGACGATGTCGGCGCCAAATCGGAAGGGCCGGCACAGATACGGCGTGGCAAAGGTGTTGTCGACCACGAGGGGAATGTCGTGGGCGTGGGCGATTTCCGCCGCCCCTTCGATATCCAACACCGCGACGCCGGGGTTGCCTACGGTTTCGCCGAATACGAGCTTGGTGTTCTCGTCGATGGCGGCATCGAGCGCTTCGAAATCGTTTAGGGCCACAAAGCGGCATTCGATGCCGAATTTTTCTAGGGTGGAACCCAACAACGTATAGGTGCCGCCGTAAATATTGTTCATGGCGACGACATTTTCGCCGGCCTTGGTGATGGTGAGGACCGCCATCAAATTCGCCGCCTGTCCCGATGCCGTGGCGACGGCGCCGATGCCGCCTTCCAGTTGGGCGATCTTTTCTTCAAATGCCGCCGTGGTGGGGTTGGAGATGCGCGTATACAAATGCCCTTCGCGCTTTAAGTCGAACAGCTCCGCCACTTCGTCGGCGTCGTCGTATTTGTAGGTAGTGCCCTGCGCGATCGGAAGCGTTCTGAGCGCGCCGCTCTTCGGCTGATAGCCGCCCTGCACACACAAGCTCTCGATGTCGATGCGATTCAAATCCGTCATTGTAAATCCTCCTTTTGCCAACAAAAAAACTCCCGTCCCAAAGGACGAGAGTTTTACTCCGTGTTACCACCTTATTTCGCCTATGCCTCGCGGCAAAAGCCTCTTCAGGTACCATCATACCCTAGCGCTATAACGGGCGCCCCCGTAGACCCCTAGTATCGAAGTCTCCCGGACAAAAGACCATCTTCGCCTCCGTCGAATCCGCTTTTCTCACCAAACAAAGCTCTCTGTACGCATCTCGGAAGGGTACTCTTCTTTTCTGTGGTTTGCTGTTGTTAGAAAGGATACTACATAGATCCGTACGCTGTCAACCGTATTTCCGCTTTTCTTTGCGACAAATTTTCATGCTGCGATTGGGTAAAGATATAGTAACGGCGAAAAAACCGCAGAAAGGAGGGACACCGTGGCCCACGATACGAAAAACGCATTGGCGGAGGCATTGGTCGATTGCCTAAAGACCCGCAGTCTCGACGAGATCACCGTCAAAGAAATCTCCGATCAGGCGGGGGTCAACCGGCAGACCTTTTACTACCACTTCGAAGACATTTATGACCTCTTGCGATACACCCTGGACGAAGACATTTCGCCTTTGTTCGCGGGCGGTGACGATCTTCTGCTCAAGATCTTCGAGGAGTCGTTGAAGCAGAAAAAAATCATCTTAAACATCTACCACTCCGTCAACCCCAAGTGGATCGGCGACTATATCATGGGCCATATGCGGCCTTTTATTCGCAAGCGCATCGAAGCGGATGCGCCGCGGCGCCCCGTCGATCCGGACGCCGCCGAACTCCTCGTCGACTTTTTTACCTACAGCTTTACCGGCATCTATCTCTACTGGGTACAGCGCAATATGGACGAGAATTTTCAGGTGTATCGGGATCAGATTCGCTTTTTGCTCAAAGAAAGCCTTTCTCATACCCTCGATTCCATGGCAAAATCTTCGTAAATCTACAAAAAACGCGATTTTCAGACAGAACGCTTCATTTGTCTATATCAATCCGACCCGGTGGAGACTATGATATAGCTACAAGGGAGGTTCTTATGTTAAAAAATTTTACGGTCAAAAAACTGATTCAATTTGTGCAAGAAGATCCCGCCGACAATATAGAAAAGGCATACGATTTCTTAGAGAAATTCTATCCCAAACTCGCGGGTTACTCCCAATTTCAGTTCCTGCGTCCCATGGTCAAGGACCCGAACAACAATTGGCATATACTTATGGACCACGTGTTCGAAGACATCGACCCCGGCGTCATCGACGCCTTTTTCCAAAACTTCGTCATCAACGGATTCGTGGACTGGGCGCCGAAAAAAGACGCCCTCGAGAAAAAATACGACTGCAATATTCCCTGGACAATGCTCATCGACCCCACCACCGCCTGCAACCTGGCCTGCGATGGCTGCTGGGCGGCGCAGTATGACGACCACTTGAATTTGCGATTCGAGGAGCTCGACGACATCATCCGCCAGGGCAAAGAACTGGGCATGCACGTGTTCTTGTTCTCGGGCGGCGAGCCCTTGGTGCGCAAAGACGACGTCATCCGGCTCTGTGAAAAGCACGACGACTGCTTTTTCCTCGCCTTTACCAACGGCACCCTGATCGACGACGCCTTTGCCGAGGAGATGCTCCGGGTCAAAAACTTCGTGCCCGCCATCAGCGTGGAAGGTTTTGAAGCCGCCACCGACGGCCGCCGCGGCAGCGGCACCTTTGCCCAAATCGAGCGCGCCATGGATATTTTGAAGGCCCACCATTTGCCCTTCGGCGTATCCTGCGCCTATACTTCGCAAAATACCGAGGCCATCGCCTCCGAAGAATATTTCGACTTTATGGTCGAAAAGGGCGCCCTCTTCGCTTGGTTCTTCACCTTTATGCCCGTCGGAGTCGGCTCTCCCACCGAACTGATGGCGACGCCCGAACAGCGGGAAGAGATCTATCACACCATCCGCAAATTCCGCAACGAAAAGCCGATCTTTACCATTGACTTCTGGAACGACAGCGAATACGTACACGGTTGTATCGCCGGCGGCCGCAACTATCTGCACATCAACGCCAATGGCGACGTGGAGCCCTGTGCCTTTATCCACTACTCCGACGCCAACATCCGCGAAGTTTCGCTGCTCGATGCCCTCACCAACCCCCTCTTTCGGGCCTACCGAGACGGACAGCCCTTCAACGACAATCTGCTGCGTCCCTGTCCCCTCTTGGACAACAAAGACCGCTTGGCGGATATGGTCCACGCCTCCGGCGCCAAGTCGACCGATCTGCTTAACCCCGAAAACGTCGACGACCTCTGCGCCAAATGCCACGACACCGCCGATATGTGGGCCGAGACCTCCGGCAAGCTTTGGGAAAAGACCTTACGCGAACGAAAAGAAAAAGTGCACGCCCGCTGATGCCGCGCGGATACAGAGCGAGGGACCCCCTCGCTCTTTTTGTGTGCGGAAAACCGCAACCACATTGTCATCTTGAGCAAGGGGCGAAGCCCCACGTCGAAAGATCTCTCTCCCGACATGGGGTACACGACGAGGCCATTGCCGAAACGCACGATGTACATTTCTGGTTCGGACCATAAGACACGCAATCGACACCATGCAAGCAGTCGACCCGCAATAGCCAACTTGAGATCCTTTCATGACCTAACAGAAATCTTCGATTTCGTCGTAGGTCAGATGCCGCGCAGTCCATATCTTTGATTTGGCTAACGGAGCGGCCGACTTCGCTACACTCCGCTCAGGATGACAATTGTTTTTTCACGAACCGCCCTCTTTGTCATTCTGAGCGAGGAACTTTAGTTCCGAGTCGAAGAATCTCTCTCCCTACAAGGGGTATGCAACGAAGCCATTGCCGAAACGCACGACGTACCTTTTGTTTTTAATAGCGCACAACGCCACCAACAGCCTTTTTACCCACAAAAAAGAACGCGGCGTGCCGCGCTCTTTTTCTTTCGGTTCTTATTCGACGATTTTGGAAACGACGCCGGATGCGACGGTTCTGCCACCTTCGCGGATTGCGAAGCGCAGGCCTTCGTCCATGGCGACGGGGGTAATGAGTTCTACGGAGAAGGTTGCGTTGTCTCCGGGCATTACCATTTCTACGCCTTCTTGCAGGCTGATGTTACCGGTTACGTCGGTGGTTCTGAAGTAGAATTGGGGACGGTAGCCGTTGAAGAACGGGGTGTGACGTCCACCTTCTTCTTTGCTCAGGACGTAGACTTCGGCTTCGAATTTGGTGTGGGGGTGAATGGTGCCGGGGGCTGCCAATACTTGTCCACGTTCGATTTCGTCTCTTTGAACACCACGCAAGAGGAGGCCTACGTTGTCGCCAGCTTCTGCTTGGTCGAGTTGTTTGCGGAACATTTCCACACCGGTGACGACGACGCTTCTCTTTTCGTTGGTAAGGCCGACGATTTCTACGTTGTCGTTGACTTTGATGGTACCCATTTCAACACGACCGGTGGCTACGGTACCGCGACCGGTGATGGAGAAGATGTCTTCTACGGGCATGAGGAAGGGGTGGTCGACGTCGCGAACGGGGTCGTCGATGTATTCGTCGACGGTTTCCATAAGGGCGACGATTTTGTCTCCCCATTCTCCGTCCGGATCTTCGAGGGCTTTCAGGGCGCTACCCACGGTGATGGGGGTGTTGTCGCCGTCGAAGTCGTATTCGTTCAAGAGGTCGCGCACTTCCATTTCGACGAGTTCGATGAGTTCGTCGTCGTCGACTTGGTCTTGTTTGTTCAAGAAGACGACGATTTTGGGTACGCCTACTTGACGGGACAAGAGGATGTGTTCACGGGTTTGGGGCATGGGGCCGTCTGCCGCGCTGACGACGAGGATCGCACCGTCCATTTGTGCCGCGCCGGTGATCATGTTCTTGACGTAGTCGGCGTGACCCGGGCAGTCCACGTGGGCGTAGTGACGCTTGTCGGTTTCGTATTCCACGTGGGAGGTGGAGATGGTGATGCCGCGTTCTCTTTCTTCGGGGGCTTTGTCGATGTTTTCGTAGTCTACGAATTCACCGCTGCCGAATCTCTTGTTGAGAACGTAGGTGATCGCTGCGGTCAGGGTGGTCTTGCCGTGGTCGACGTGACCGATGGTGCCGACGTTTACGTGCGGTTTCGTTCTTTCAAATTTTCCTTTTGCCATAATTGTCCTCCTAATTTTCGCAGAGTATATACGTGTATGTTACCCCAAATTTCGGGAAAATGCAAGATTTCTATAGGGCGACGACGATGCCCCCGAAGTCGGCGTAACCGCTTGCCAATGCCTTGGTGTGTACGATGCGGATGGTGACGTCGAAGATCTCTTTGGCGATGATGTCTTTGAGCTCTTTCGCCTTCTCTTCCGCCTCGGAATGGGAGATGGTGATGAGCTCGTAGCTCTTCTCCTTTGCCATTTTTACGATGTGCTCGCCCAAGCGCGCCAGGCTCTTTTTGAAGCCCCGGTTGACCTGGTGCAGTTCGATGTTGCCGTCGTTAGAACGCATGATGGGCTTTACATTTAAGGCGTTCATGGCGCGTCCGGTGAGTTTGCGGACGCGGCCGTTTTTCACGAGTTGGTCCATGGTCTCGAGGATAAAGAAGGTGGTCTGCTCGTCGACATAGCGTTCGACATCGCGCAAGATTTCGTCGAAGTCCGCACCCTTTTCGATGCCCGATGCGATCCGATCCACCACATTGGCGGTGCCGGCGGAGGCGGATTTGGAGTCGATCAAGGCGACTTTGCGATCGGGGTGTTCGCGCTTATAGCGCTCCACGGCGGTATAGGCGGCGTTGTAGCTGCCGGAAAGTTTCGAGGAGATGGTGACGACGAACACCGCGTCGGCATCCGCTTCTTCCAGTGCCGTCTCATAATGGTAAGGCGAGGGGCAGGCGGTGCGGATGGGATCTTTCGACGCCGCCATATCTTTATACATGGCGTCAATGTCTACGTCGTAATCGTCCACATAGGTCTTTCCCCCCACTTCGATGGTAAAGGGCACGAAGATAAGATCTATGGCTTCCGCTTCTTCTCGGGTAAAGTCCGCGGAGGTATCCGCGATGATTCTGATCTTTGTCATTGCAACTCCTTTTCGATGTACGCGGCCAGGGCCCGGGCTTCCCGGTCCAACACCGCTTGGTCCTCGCCTTCGATCATCACCCGCACCAAGGGTTCGGTGCCGGAGGGGCGGATGACGACGCGTCCTTCGTCTTGAAAGCGGGCTTCGATTTCGCGAATGCGCTTTTGTATGCCAGGATGTTCTTTATAGGCTTCTTTTTTGTGTTTGTCCACCGTGGCGTTGACGAGGACCTGGGGATAGGATGTCATCAGGCCGTTCAGCGCGCTCATGGGAACGCCCCGCTCCTTTAGGACGTCCAATAGGTGCAGGCCCGTAGCGAGGCCGTCGCCGGTGGTGTTGTAGCGGCTGAAGATAATATGCCCCGACTGCTCGCCGCCGAGTACATAGCCCGCATCGCGCATGGCTTCCAATACGTAGCGGTCGCCGACTTTGGTCTTGATGAGGTCGATGCCCTGTTCCTTCAAGTAGCGATCCAGTCCGATATTGGTCATCACGGTGCCGACGACGGTGTTGCCGTCGAGTTCGCCCTTTTCCTTGAGTTGGGCGGCGCAGATGGCGAGGATGTGGTCGCCGTCTACGATGGCGCCGGTCTCGTCGACGGCGATGATGCGGTCGGCGTCGCCGTCGAAGGAAAATCCGATATGGGCGCCGGTTTGTTTGACCAGTAGTTGGATCTTTTCCGGCGCGGTGGAGCCGCATTCGGCGTTGATGTTTTCGCCGTCCGGTGCGGTGGAGATGGCGATCACCTCGGCGCCGAGTTCGGTGAGCACCCGTGGCGCCATGGCATAGAGCGCGCCGTTTCCGGGATCGATGGCGATTTTTAAGCCCTTCAGGTCGCCGCCGATAAGGCTTTTCAGATAGGCCTCGTAGTCGCCCGCGCCGGTAAATTCCCGGCGGTAGGTCCCCACCGCCGCCCCCACCGCGCGGCGGGGTTGAAAGTGATCGTCGACGATATGGGCTTCGATCTCCTCTTCTACGGCATCGGGCAGTTTGTAGCCGGTATCGGCAAAGATTTTGATGCCGTTATAGGGATAGGGATTGTGGGAGGCGGAGATGACGATGCCCGCCCGGGCGCCGTATTTGCGCACCAAATACGCCACGCCCGGGGTGGGGATGACCGAAAGGTCCACCACGTCCACGCCGGCGGACATAATACCCGCCGCGACGGCGGAGGCGAGCATCTCCCCGGACTTTCTCGTGTCTCGCCCCAAGAGCACAAAGCCACGCTCCGCGCTGTTCTTTGCAATCCGATCGCCCAGGACGGCGCCGGTGCGCATGGCGAGTTCGGGCGTAAGGTCCTCGTTGGCCACGCCGCGTATTCCGTCGGTTCCGAAAAGTTTCATCTGTTCCTCCTGTCGTCTCCTCGGAGCTCGTCGTAGCGCCGCTCGGCATAGGCGAGCCAATGCGCCTTGTCGTTCTCCTCCGGATTGTCGATAAAGCGCGCTTCCATTTCCCCGAGGATTTTCCCCATAAGGGGGCCGGGCGCGATGCCGATTTCGATCAAATCGTTGCCGTCTACGGCGAGATCGCATCGCTTGGGCACGCCTTCTTCCATCAACGCGCGTATGCGCGCCTTGCGTTCTATTATAAAGGAAATATCTCTGGCGCCGTAGGTACAAGCCATATCCGCCGCCATCAGATCGTATAGGTCTAAAATATACTCTTCGCCCACCCGCCGAATCTGCCGCCGGAGCGCCCGGTCGGTCATCACATCGTGCACCTTCATATGCTCGCGGATCAGCGCCGAAACCTCGTGCACCAGGCGCTTTGACGCCTTGTAGCGCCGAAGGATCTCGGCCGCCGTCTCGGCGCCCAAGGTGTCGTGGCCGAAAAAGTGGCCTTTGCCGTCTTCGTCTATGCTCAATGTGTCGGGCTTTTTCACATCGTGAAAGAGCGCCGCATAGCGGACGGGGAGCTTGGGCGGTGTATGATCCACCACACACAAAATATGGTCGAACAGCGTCTTGTCGTGGTAGGGACTCCTTTGGTCGTAGCCTACGGTGGGCACGAGTTCGGGAAAAAGCACCGCTAGCACGCCCAGGGCTTCCATTTCGTAAAACACCGTGGACGGCCGCTCGATTGCTAGTATTTTACCCATTTCATCGGCGATTCTCTCGCCGGAAAGGGCGCTGAGGCGGTCCCGCTCTCGGCGGATGGCCGTTCGTACCGATTCCGTCAAATCGAAACCCAGTTGTCCCCGAAAGCGCAGCGCTCGAAGTATGCGCAATGCATCTTCTCGAAAGCGCAGCTCCGCATCCCCCACCGTCTCGATCGCGCGTCTTCGAATGGCGTCACGTCCGCCGAAGGGATCCACAATGCCCCGCTCCGGGCTGTATGCCATGGCGTTTACGGTGAAATCGCGCCGCGCCAGGTCCTCTTCCAAAGAGCGGGTAAAGCGCACCGAATCGGGCCTGCGGCTATCGCCGTAGGTGCCGTCCACCCGAAAGGTGGTGATTTCCACCACCCCCGAATCCATCGCGACGCCCACGGTGCCATAGGCTGCGCCGGCGCGAAAGGTGGTGTGATCGGCAAACATTTCCACGATCTCGTTGGGAAGCGCTGCCGTGGTGAGGTCGTAGTCGTGGGGGACTCTACCCATAAGTGAGTCCCGCACCGCGCCGCCCACCACATACACTTCTGCGCCCGCTTGGGCAAAGCGGTTCCATATATATTTTATATCAGCCGGTAGTTTCATAGGGATATTATATCACTATCTCGCAAGTTTTTTCTCCGTTTTCCCACAGTCCGCCCTCTGTCCCTATGGTATAATCATGAAAAGGAGGTCATCTATGTTATACAGAAGTTTTACCCCCGACGAGCATCGGGTCTCGCAACTGGGCTTCGGATGTATGCGATTTCCCGTCGTAGACGGCGACAACAGCCACATCGACGAAGCGCTCACCACAGAGATTTTGGATTACGCCATCGACCACGGCGTCAACTACATAGATACCGCATATCCCTACCACGGAGAACAATCGGAGATCTTTTTGGGCGAATACTTTCGCAAAAACGGGCGGCGCGACGAGATCTTTCTCGTCTCCAAATGTCCCGTATGGAAGGCAAAGGAAAAGGGTGACTTTTACCGCCTGCTGAAATCGCAACTCGCGCGGCTTCAGACCGATCGCCTGGATTTTTATCTGCTCCACGCACTGGATAAAGAACGATGGGAGGCCCTCCTCGCCCTCGATGCCTTTTCCGATATGGAACGCGCTCTGTCCGAGGGGCTGATCGGCAATCTGGGATTTTCCTTCCACGACGAATACAGCGTATTCGAAGAAATCCTCTCCTATCGGGATTGGGATTTTTGCCAGATCCAGCTGAACTACATGGACATCTACCACCAAGCGGGCCTGACGGGCCTTTCGACCGCCGGCGAGCGCGGCATCTCGGTCGTGATTATGGAGCCGGTCAAGGGCGGCAAACTCGCCTATCCGCCGAACGACGTGCGGGCGCTCTTTTCCGACGAGCGCACCATGGCCTCCCACGCCCTGCGCTTTTTGTTCAACCGCCCCGAGGTTTCGGTGGTCTTGAGTGGCATGAGTACCATGGAGCAGGTAAAGGACAATATCGCCACCGCCTCGGAGGCGACGCCGGGCTGTCTTTCGAGCGAAGAAACCGAAAGCTACCGCATGGCAAAGCAGATTTTGGACGCCCGCACCGCCGTGGGCTGTACCGCCTGCGAATACTGCCTGCCCTGCCCCGCCGGCGTAGAGATCCCCAAAATCTTTAAACTCTACAACAACCTATATACCTACGGCGAACTCAAGAACAAAGCGAGCTATACAAAGCTCACCGCCGCCGGCACCGACCAAAGCGCCTGCGTCGCCTGCGGCCGCTGCGAATCCATATGTCCCCAGCACCTGAGTATAATCGAAGACTTGCGAAACGCCCACCGGGCACTGACGGAGGTTTAGCATGAAATTCAGAAAACTCGTACCCCTCTTGGCGGCCTGCCTCTTCCTATTCGGCTGCGGCAACGGTGCCAAAGACACCGCCGATGCAGAGGCACAGCGCGAAGAGGCCCTCGCCGCCGAACGGGATGCCGCCGGCGAAAAAAATACGACGAATGGCGAAGAAGACAAAGACACCGCCGACGAAAATGCGGACTACGACCCCGAAGGCGATCGGGAAAAAAAGGAAAAAGAGCTCTTTGAAAGCGAAGATGAAAAAACCCGCTACGCCGCATTGGAAGACGCCAGCGACTATATCGCCCTGGTGGAACTTTCCACCGCCGCCAACGGAGAGGTGGGGCTCGAGTTCGTGAAAAACTACAAAGGCGCCCTGAGCACCGTTGAACTTCCCGCCCCCAAGGGACTTACCCCCAACCGAGAATACATCATCTTCTACCGCGATGAAGCCGACGGCACCGTGGCGCCCACCCACGCCACCAACGGATTCTACCGCGTCGACGGAAGCGACGACGCCTTGCTTCGCTATATGGAAAAAAAGTACGCCGAAGTCGACGATCGCCTAAGCGACGACGAAAAGACCGATAAAAAGGATACCAAAACCGATACGAAACCGTCCGCGACCACGACAAACGATACGAAAAAGACGACGACTACGAACGATACAAAGAAAACCTCGAACGATACGGATAACAAAAAGACCGCTGCGACAAAAGACAGCACCGCGACCAAAACCGGGACCAAGGCGAACTCGACTAAGACCGATGCCAAGACCGGCGACGGACAGACCAAAAAGAAACAGACCGACCTTTCAAAGGAATAGTGGAAAGAGGACCGCCCCAAGGGGCGGTTTTTTTGTGGAGAAGAGGGAGCCGGTGCGAAACGAACGACCCTCCCCCATTGTCATTCTGAGCGAGGAACTCGTTCCGAGTCGAAGAATCTCTCTCCCTACCTAAAGCCCGCAAGGAAGCCGGTGCCGAAACGCACGACCCTCCTTTATTTTGAGCAATAGAACACACCGTAGAGACCGCGCAACCCGTCGACCACACCCCCTATTGTCATCTTAAGCAAGGGGCGAAGCCCCGCTTCGAAAGATCTCTCTCTTTACACGGGGTACACAACAAAGCCATTGCAGGAGCGCACGAGCCTCCCCCTCCTCCTGTTTCAGGTAATACATCACGCAATAGGTACCGTACAATCCTTCAACCCGCAATAGCCGACGGAGATCCATTCGACTCCGTCTTCGGCGTCGCTCAGGATGACAAGGATATTAAACGCAATGGCCTCTGCCGCCACACACGATCCTCCCTCTTTGTCATTCTGAGCGAGGAACTTTAGTTCCGAGTCGAAGAATCTCTTTCCCTACCTAAAGCCCGCATAGAAGCCGGGGCTGAAACGCACGACCCTCCTTTATTTTGAGCAATAGAACACACCGTAGAGACCGCGCAACCCGTCGACCACACCCCCTATTGTCATCTTGAGCAAGGGGCGAAGCCCCGCGTCGAAAGATCTCTTTCCCTATACAGAGTACACAACAAAGCCATTGCCGAACCGCACGATGTACCTTCTCTTTCGGGCAATAAGACCCGAAGTGGGTACCGTGTAACCTGTCGACCCGCAATAGCCGACGGAGATTGTTCATGACCTAACAGAAATCTTCGATTTCGTCGTAGGTCAGATGCCGCGCAGTCCAAATCTTTGATTTGGCCAACGCAGCGGCCCGACTTCGCTGCGCTCCGCTCAGGATGATAGGTTCTTGTCACGCCCCTTTGTCATTCTGAGCGAGGAACTCGTTCCGAGTCGAAGAATCTCTCCCCAACCTAAAGCCCGCAAAGAAGCTGTTGCCGGAGCGCACGCCCCTCCCCCGCTCAAGATACCAAATACCAATCCCCACAATAAAAAAGAACCCTTTCGGGTTCTTCTCGATCACTCCACGCGAATCCATTGATCGACGTCCTTGGCATCGCTCTTCTCGCCAATGCGGTGGTCGTTTGCCGCATCGAGGATGTGGAAGTACGCCCAGTGATCGGGGCGCACGTCGATAAAGCCGGTGAGTTTGTGCATATCCCGCGTGTCGCGAAAGCTCGCGGCGGCGGTATTGCGATGCGCTGCGCGGTTGAGTATGGCGACGGCTTCGGCGCGGGTGATTTTCTTCTCGGGCTGAAAGCGCCCGTCGGGATAGCCCTGTAAGTAGCCGGCGTTGTAGGCGCGTCCCACGGACTTGCTCGACCAGTGGCGGGCGGCGTCGGTAAAGGGGTGCGTATCGCGATCGGATACGGGCGCCATGCGCGAAAGCACGGCGGCGAATTCGCCCCGACTCATGTTGCGGTGGGGCCGAAAGCTGTTGCCCGGGTAGCCCTTTAAGACGCCGATTCGGCTCATATCGTCGACGGCGGTGGTAAACCACGCGTGGGAGGCGTCTTTGTAGCCGGTCTTTTTCTTGCCGTAAATGTCCATACGCCCCGCGCGCAACCGTGCGAGCATCATGGCCACCTCGGCGCGGGATACGCCGTCGTCCGGACGCATACGGTTGTTCTTTCCCCGAACATAGGCGGCGCGCCCCTCGGAAGCGACGGCGACCGCGACTTCTTCCGCCGCGCCTTGGGAGGCATCCTCTACGACGATTTTTTCGCCCTTTTGGATGCTGCGGCTGAGGGCGACGGAAAATCTGCCGTTTTCGTCGCTTTTGCCCTGCCCGAGCACGACGCCCTTTTCGTTTTTTACGACGATGTCTTTTTCTACGGCGGCGATGCCGGTGACGGTCCGGGCGCCGGAGAGAATTTTGTCGATAAATATGCCGCGCACGCTGCCGTCTTCGGCGACCCTGCCGTGGTGTACGGCGACGACGCCCTTATCGACGCGCGCCTCGACGGCGGAGGCGTAGGCGACGCTTTCGTACGATGCGGCCGCGCTCGTCGCCAAAAGGAGTGCTGCCAACAAAGTCGCTGTCTTTTTCATGGGTTCCTCCTGTTATTTTTCATCTTCGATGACCGTATAGCCCTCCAAATCGGGCGCTTCTTCGGTCTCGACCTCCCCTTTCTTCCAAAATCTATATTTCGCCATTTCCTCGCTGAGTTTGGAGATGATATACACCAACACGCTCAAGTCGTCGGCAAAACCGATGCCGAAGATAAAATCCGGTACGATATCCAGGGGATTGACCAAGTAGATCAACCCCGCCACGATCATCAGCAGGTTCTTTTTGCCCAAGCCCTTGTAGCTGCCCCGCACGGAATCGGTGACCATGGTGATCAGGGTCGTGATCTCGTTTTGCACTTCGGAAAATTTCTTTTTTCCCTTTACGATGGAAAACCCGTCCTTCGCCAATTTTTTTAGGCGATCGGGATCGGACACCACCCGGGACGCCCCGGGCATTTTGCGTTGTAACAATCCGGACCAGTTCATGGGACCTCCTATCGGAACCACCCTTCGTCGCGGGGGTTCATTCTCCATTTCTCCAGTTTTTCGATGTCTTCTGCGGTGAGATCGCCCCGTTCGCGCGCCACCAGGGCGAGTTCGGGAAAGTTCGCGAGGGCCACGTGGCGAAAGCCCGCCGCGCGGAAGTTTTCCTCCGCCGCCTTCAGATCATAGCTGAAGATGGCGAGGATGCCCATTACCTCGAGCCCCTCTTCTTCTGCCGCTTTGGCGGCGTCGATGGAGCTGCCGCCGGTGGAAAACAGGTCTTCGACGATCACGACCTTTTGTCCGCGGCGGAACGCCCCTTCAATGCGCTTGTTCTTGCCGTGATCCTTGGCCTTGGAGCGAATAAAGCCCGCCGGCAAGTGAAGGATCCACGAAATATAAGAGGCGTGGGGAATGCCCGCTGTGGCGGTTCCCAAAATGCCCTCGGCACCGGGAAACTGCATCTGCACGGTCTCCGCCAGTGCCTTTTCGACCACTTCGCGCTCCTCGGGATACGAGAGGATAAGGCGGTTGTCGCAGTAGATGGGGCTTTTGATGCCGCTCGCCCAGGTAAAGGGCGCCTGGGGCGAAAGGCTTACCGCCCCGATGTCCAATAAGATCTCACATACTTCTTTCACCGATTTCCTCCTAAAAATTCTTCACAAATCGCGCGATACGCGGCCAAGGGGTCCTCTGCCCGGGTAATGGGCCGTCCGACGACGATATAGTCTACGCCGAGATCGCGGGCATCCGCCGGGGTGACAACTCGCTTTTGATCGCCGACCTCTGTACCCGCGGGCCGAATGCCCGGGCACACGAGGGGAAAATCTGTGCCGAGCTTTTCCCGGAGCACCTTTCCCTCCATGGCCGAGGACACGATGCCCCCACAGCCCGCATCGAGCGCCACATCGGCCAGGGCGAGTACCGCTTCTTCGGCGGTATGGCCTTCGCCCAAGAGCACCTCGCTTCGGGACGCGTCGTCGAAGGAGGTGAGGACGGTGACGCCCAATAGGATCGGCGCCCGGTCCCACGCATCCGCCGCTTCTCGGGCGCGGCGAATCATTTCGCGCCCGCCCGATGCGTGCAGGGTCAGCATATCTGCAGAGAGCGCCGCAAGAGAGGCCACCGCCCCAGCGACGGTGTTGGGGATGTCGTGGAGTTTCAGGTCGAGAAAGACTTTATATCCCTTCGCCTTCAGATCCCGCACAAAATCCGCCCCGGCGGCATAAAACAATTCCATTCCCACCTTTACATAGGGCTTTTGTTCCGCATCGGCAAAGGGGGCGAGAAAACGCGCCGCTTCGTCGCGGGAAGAAAAGTCCAAGGCGATGATTACATCCCTATCCATCTTTTTTCCTCCTGTTCGATTGTACTGTTTCTATTTATAGTATATACCGAAACCGCGTGGGAAAAAACCGCACCGGCCGTCCGAATGCGTCGAAAGGGGCAAAAAACCGCCGATTTAGACATATTTTTGCCATTGTTAAAACTCGTCATAAAAAAACGCCCCCGCGGGCGTTTTCTCTATTTTTGTCTCTTTTCGAAGGCTTCCAGCGCATCGCCCACGGCTTGTAGGGCGTCGTTTTGGTAATATTCGATAGAGCCTCCATCCGCCGCTTCGGCGAGTTTGGGATCGATGGGAAGCGCCCCCAAAAAGGGAATGCCCCGCTCTTTTGCGATCGCCTCGGTTTTGCTCTTGCCGAAGATATCGTATCGAACGCCGGTGTCGGGCGCCACAAAATAGCTCATATTCTCGACGATCCCCACCACGGGAATACCCATCATCTTCGCCATATTCAGCGCCTTTTCCACGATCATCGACACCAGATCCTGGGGAGAGGTAACGATGACGATGCCGTCGATGTCCATGGTCTGAAACACGGTGAGCGCCACATCGCCGGTGCCCGGCGGCATGTCCACAAAGAGATAGTCCTTCTCACCCCAATATACGTCGCTCCAAAAGGTGGTCAGCATATTGCCCACCACCGGCGCGCGCCACAGCACGGGATCGGTGGGGCTTTCGAGGATCAAGTTGACGCTCATCAGCTCCAGGCCCGAAGAGGTCTTGATGGGGCGAATCCCCTTTTCCGTCTGAAAGACCGTCTCGTCCGCGCCAAAGATTTTGGGGATTGAAGGCCCCAAAATGTCGGCATCGAGCACGCCCACGGAATGGCCTCGGCGGCGCATTTCCGAGGACAACAGGCCCGTAAACATGGACTTGCCGACCCCGCCCTTTCCGCTTAAGACCGCGATGGCCTTATCGATCTTGGAATGTTCGTTCAGCGGTTTTTTTAACGATTGTTTTTTATCCATAACTCATCCCTTCCATGGGGATATTTTAACACAAAGAATCTCCGTTTACGGACCTAGATGAGTTTCTCCATTACGGAATTGACCTTTTGGTCGAGATTCGCTTTTTTGTCGCGCCTATCGTCGATTTTTACCACCGAATACACCCGGTGAGCGCCGGCGGTAAAAACCGCTTCCTGCATTTTGCGTACGGCGGCGAACAGATCGTCGATCTCGCCTTCGAGCACGGTCCCCATGGGATTTAGGCGGATGTCGATCTTCTCGTCGTCTTTGACCGCGTCGTATGCCTTTGCCACATAGCCGCTGCAAGATGTCGTTTGGGTGCCGATGGGCACGAGGGTAAGTTCCAGTACTGCCATAGTATGCCTCCTGTTATCGTTGTAAAAATTCCTGCATGTCTTCAAAAATATACCGACTCGCCGATTCGTGCAGCAAGTCGTGGCACATCGCGGGGTAGACGATGTTCTCGTAATTATGATACCCCAAGCGGTAAAATGTCTTCGCCGTATCCGCGAGTCCCTTGGCGCCTGCGGTCAACGGGTCGCGGGTGCCGTTTAGGGCGAGGACTTCGAGATTTGGGTTTTTGACCAAATACCGGCCGTAGTCCTTGAGCCGCGCCGCCGCCTCCCAAATCGCCATGGCGCCGCCATTGGTGTAGTTTTCGATTACCAACGGATCTTCTTTGAAAGCGCGCAGAAAATCGGCGTTGTTGCTTACGGTATGGAGCGCCGCCTTGGTCTTGTGGTCCATCATGCGGATAAAAAAGCCGCGCTTTTGCTCGTCGGTATAAAAGCCTTCCACATTGCCCACAAAGAGACCGAAGTGCGCCGAAGGGGGATAGGCCACCACGCCGGTCATTATCAGTTTGTCGAGTATGTCGTCGTGGCGCATGATAAAGTTTCGTACGATCAAAGAACCGAACGAATGGCCGAACATGGCGAGAGAAAGCCCGGGGAAGCGCCGCTTAAAATATACCGCCAGGGCGTATTGGTCGATGACGATATCGTCTATGGAAGAGATAAAGCCCCGCGGATGCGCCGTAGACACCGAATCGCCATGCCCCCGGTTGTCCGAAAGCAGGGTGGTAAAGCCCGCCTCCGCCATTTTTTGCGCAAAATCCTCGTAATAGCCTTTGTGCTCCTGTGCCCCGTGTACCACCTGCAAAAGTCCCTCGGGACGCTCTGCCTTTAGAATGGAAAAGGACAGCGGCAGCCGGTCCACCACCGAATAATAGATGCCGTCGATGCGCGCCTCGTCTTCGTAGAGGATCTGCACCGCATCGAACATGCCCTCTTTTTGCCAGTCGAGCATCGCTTTGACCGAGCACTCCTTGCGCACCCAGCGCGCCACTTGGGGAATTGCCAATGCGGCGAGGCCGAAGGCCCAAAGTCCCCTCCGTCTGTTTTTCATTCTCCCACTCCTCTCTATACTATACTTACACCGAATCGGTCCGAAATCTTCAAAAAAAGCAAAAAAGTGCCCGCAGGCACTTTCTCAATAGGCTTCCCCGAACTCGACCACCTCTTTGACAAAGGCATCGATATCTTCCAGATCCACATGGGCATCTTCTGCCATGGCTTCGAGCCGCTCTTGGTCCCTCGGGGTAAATTTCTTTGTGTCGGTATGTTTGCGCGCCAAAATCTGTGTGATGGCGTGTCGTTTTTTGTCTTCGCGGAGAATGGCGCGCTTTCTCTTTGCCCAGCCATAGATCAAAGTGGCGATCAGCACCATACCCATATAGCCGAGGATCGGATACATAATCGAGATCAGGCGCTTAAAGCCGAGAAAACTGACGGCATAGCCCACCAAAGTGATGCCCACGAGCAGCCACTTAAAGCGCTTGTCGTCGCCGCCGCTAAAGCGGGAGGCGAGGGCATAAAACAGGCTGATGCAGGTATTAAAGATCATGCCGTAGATCACCACGGACATAATCACCCCGAATGCCGGGTGGATCTCCGATACCAAAAGCTGAAGCGGCAGATCCGCATCCTTTACCGCATCGACCTTTACGAATAACGTAAAGCCCAATAGTGCCGTAATCACGCCGACGATGCCGCCGCCGATCAGCCCGCTTCGCTTCGCCTTCTTCGGATACATTACGCTCCCGCCGAGCACCAGCGCCATACTGGTGCCGGTGATCATGCACATGGCGAAGTAGTTCACCAGCGAGAGCTGCCAGTTGGGGAGATTGGTGGGAATGATGCGGGCCACCGCGTCCAGCGCATCCCAATCGCCGTCGAATCCCCACAGCGTATAGATCGCGGCGACCGCGATAAAGGCGACGATCACCGGCGTAAAGGCGCCGATCGCCTGCGCCACCTTCTTAAAGTCCATCATGCCGATCACGATGGTGAGCGCCACGCAAATGGCGGAACCGATCCACGGGGCGAGCCCGTATTGCTGGTGCAGGTTGCTGCCGGCGCCGGCGATCATGACAAAGCCGACCACAAAACAGGTAATCACCAGCCCGATGTCGAGAAACTTCGCCAGACCGGAGGGCGCGATCTCATCTAAGACCTGCTGATGGTCGTCGGCGCGAAAATACGAACCCAGCTGCAGGATCGCACCGCCTACCAGGGCGTGTAATACCCCTGCCAGGAGGACGCCGATCAAGCCCTTTTTGCCGAATGCGGTAAAATATTGCAACAGCTCCTGACCCGATGCAAGTCCGGCACCGGTAAGTACACCCACATAGGCCAGGGCGATGATCATTATTTTTTTCAAAAGAATTTCCTCCTATTCACACTATAACCTATACCAATTTTGGGGAAAGAATATAGAAGATAAGGGAAATTTGTGAAATATCGGCGTAAAAACACCCATATATTTTATAATCTGCAAATTGCGGCGGCTATCAGTATAAAATCTTTCGGAAATGCGACAAAAAACCGCGTCGTATTTTTTCGCATTCGGAACCGTTCCATCAAAAAAACCGCCTCTCGGCGGCATTCTGAGCGGTTCCTAAAACCGGAAGTACCCCACGAAAGCGCGGTACATATCGTCCACATCCTTTGCGGCGACGGTTTCGCGCACCGAATGCATAGACCAAAGCGGAATCCCCACATCGGCAGAGAGGATATCTAAATGGCGGAGCCCTAAAGGACCGATGGTCGTGCCGCCCCGTTGGCCGTGGGGATTGGCAAAGTCCTGCACCGTAAGACCCAGGGTGCGCATCAAATACTTGAATCGCGCCGCACTCATGCCCTGGGTGGCGTAGCTGCGGCTGGCGGCCACCTTTACCGTGACGCCCCCGCCCAGTACCGGCGCACAGCTCTTGTTGCCCCGCTCTGGATAGTTGGGGTGCGAGGCGTGGGTCATATCGGCCGATAGGATAAAGCTGCGTGCCAGCGCGCGGTAAAAACCCTCTTCCCCGGCGCCTCTCGCGATGCGGCGGAGCGTATTGGCAAAAAAGGTACTGTCGCCGCCGCTTTTGGTGGTGCTCCCGATCTCTTCGTTGTCGGTAATCAGCACCACCGCGGTGGTATCTGCCGGTGCATCGGCATCGAACAGCGCCCGCACGGCCGTATAGGCGGTGGCGAGATTGTCGAGGCGCGGCGCCTGAATCCACTCTTCCTCCGCCCCGATCACAGACGACGCTTCGTAGGGGTAGAGGTACAAGTCGTAGTCGAGCACATCTTCGGGGCGCGCATCGGCGAGTTCTGCCAAGGCGCGCAAAAATCCGCCGTCCTTCCAGGCGGCGCTCCCGATGGGCACGAGATCTTTTCCTATTTTATAGACGTGCCCTTTGTTCACCTCGCCGTTTAAGTGCAACGCAAGATTGGGGATCGTCACTACCGGCGCATTAAAATCCACCAAGCGACTCCGTACCGCGTCGCCGTCGTGGACCAACACCCGCCCCGCGATCGACAATGGCCGGTCCATCCAGGCGGAAAAAATCGGCGATCCGTACACTTCCACGTCCAAACGCACGTGGTCGTCCCCGTCTTCTATGCCGCCGGGCAACAGGCGAAAGCCCGGGCTGTCCGAATGGCTGGTGGCAATCCGAAAGAGCATCGTCTCGGGATCGTCGCTCCCCATGCGAAACAGCACCACCGCGCCGTCGTCGTTGACGAGAAAATAGCGACCGCCCTTTTCGAGCTGCCACGCTTCCGCCGGGTCTAATTCTACAAAACCCGCCGCCATCATGCGGATGTTATCCACCACATGATACGAGGTGGGACTGCGATCTATAAATTCCATTACATCTTTGGCTATCATTGGATCATCCTTTCTATGCGTTTTCCATACGTTCAGTATACCAGAAGGAAAATGGGATAGAAACGCCGCAAAACGTAGGCACAGAAGACGATACGGGGTATAATGAAAATTAAGAACAAAGGAGGAATGCACACATGGACCCGGGCCCGCAGATACTGCCCCAACTTTTGATCATCGCCGCGCTCACCTGGATCAACGGATTCTTTACCGCCACCGAAATGGCCGTCGTTTCCGCCAATCCCCAGCGCATCAAAGAACTCGCCGAGGACGGCAATCGCCGCGCCAAATTGCTTTTGGAGATCACGCGCGATCAAACGCGTTTTTTGGCGACCATACAAGTGGCCATCACCCTTGCGGGGTTTTTTGCCGCCGCCATCGCTTCCAAAGACCTCGCCGCCTATCCCGGCACGGCGCTAGCGCGTGCGGGCGTGCCCTACGGCCACACCATCGCCTTTGTGCTGGTCCTGATCTTGCTTTCCTACATTACCCTCGTCTTGGGCGAGCTCGTTCCCAAGCGGTTGGCGCTCCAAGACGCCGAGCGCATCGCCTTAAAGCGCGTTAAATTTATTTCGGGCTTTTATACCTTGGTCTCTCCCTTTGTGGCACTCACCGGCCTCACCACCACCGGCATTCTGAAAATGATGGGAAAATATTCCACCGATGTGGAAAAAAACATCAGCGAAGAAGAAATCAAGAGCTATCTCAAAGTGGGCCAGCAACACGGCGTCATCAACGAAAGCGGCGAAGTTATGATGGTCAACATTATGGCGTTTGACGACAAACTCGCCTACGAGATCATGACCCCCCGCACGGGCCTATATATGCTCGACTACGACGAATTCGACACCGATAAAATTCAAGAAATGCTGCGCTCCGGCTATTCCCGCGCACCCGTCTATCGAGAAAATCCCGACAACATCGTCGGCACCATCTACATCAAAGACCTCTTTGTAGAATACGCCAAGGCAAACTATCGCTCCATCGACATCGATAAGGTCATGAAAAAACCCTACTTCGTGCCCGAAACCAAAAACATCGACACCCTGCTGCAGGAACTTCAGACCACCAAAAACTACCTCGCCATCCTCATCGACGAATACGGCGGCCTGGCGGGCATGGTCACCATCGAAGACATCGTCGAAGAAATCGTCGGCGAAATCGAAGACGAATACGACGACGACATTCTTCCCATCTTAAAGCTCGACGAACACACCTATGTCGCCGACGGCATGACCGACATCGACGACATCAACGACTTCCTCGACCTGGAACTCGAGAGCGAAAACCACGAGACCATCTCGGGCCTTACCATCGAGCGGCTGGGCTTTATTCCCGAAGCCGGCGACACCAAAAAATATACCGTCCTCTACGACAACAGCATTCAACTCACCACCCTCGGCGTTACCGACAAGCGCATCGCCCGGGTGGAGATCAAACTGCTGGATCTCGAGGAGGACGAAGACGAAGAATAAGAACACAAAAACGGCTCCGCGGCAAAACGGAGCCGTTTTTGTGTCTAAAAGGATACGCGTCGCCTTGTGATAGATTATATCTCCTTCTCTTCCATCACCTTCACCGACACGCGATACAGCGCATATGTAGCGAGGGCACTTGCGAGCAGAAACACCACCCCCGCCGTTACGAGCGACACGCCGCCGAACAAGCGATTCGGCAAGAGACCGGGAAAATCCCTGAGTACCCGCACGGCACCGAAGATCACAAAATACGTCACCACCAAAATCAGCCGCCCTTTCTCCGCACCATATCGCAAAATAAAGGGAAGCTGCACGGCGAGCACCAATAGCGTTATAAAGAGCACCGCGAGGGAAAGAATCAGCGCCGTCGCCACCGAACCCTCGCCCCCGGCGATGCGGGCGCAGAAAATCGCGATCGCCCCCGCCAGCCCGAAGACAAAGGCAAAAAAGAACTTGCTCAACACATATTCGCGACGCGAAATCGGCATCGAAAAGGCGAGCTGCTGAAAATTCGAGCGCGCATCGTAGCCGAAGGAGATCGAACTCAAAATAATGGGGATCATCACACTCAACCCCGCCACCATCAACAGCGACTCCTGCGAAATGCCCACATAGCCGATCGCCACGGCGAGCACCGTCACCAGCACAAGGCTCTTTTTCATCGTCGCCAAATCCTTAATAATCAACGCCCGCATACTTCTGCCCCCTTCACAAAAAAGATCATAATCTCCTCGATCGACGGCCTCTCCATCGCCATCCCGGCGGGGATGCGGTCGCGACGAACCAATATCTCCTCGCCAAACGCATTGTCGCGCCTTCCGATCACCGCTGCCGGATCCAGTTCCTTGGCCTCTTCCTTCGAAATCCTTAAGATGCCGTATTCTTCTTCCAGCCTGTACTTCGGTTCCATAAACAGCAACTGCCCCTTGTGAATAAAGGCGATATAATCCGCGATCTTTTCCAAATCCGAAAGAATATGCGATGAAATCAAAATTGTCCGCTCGCCATCTGCCATATAATCCCGAAGAATGTCGAGAATCTCTTCCCGCACAATGGGATCCAGCCCACTCGTCGCCTCATCCAAAAGCAATAGCTTCGGTTCATGCGAAAGTGCCATCGCGATCGACAGCTTCATCTTCATCCCCCGGGAATACTGCTTCAGAATGCGCGTCTCGGGAATGTCGAAGCGCCGGATATACGAAAAAAACCGCTCCTTCGACCAATGGGAATACACCCGCGCCGCAAACGCCTCTACGGCCTTCGCGTCCATCTCCTCCGGCAAAAAGAGATCGTCGAACACCACCCCGATAGAATCCTTATACTGCGTCGTGCCGATGGGAGCATCCGATACGGTAATCGTGCCCGAATCGGCGCGCAACAAACCCAAAATCAGCTTCATTGTCGTCGACTTACCCGCTCCGTTTTGGCCGATAAAGCCGACCACCGACCCCTGCGGCACCGAAAAATCAATGGGTCCCAGGCGAAATTCTCCCAACTGCTTCACCACTTCGTAGAGCGCAATCGCCGATTTATTCATACCTTCCCTCCAACATATTCGACAGCATACGCAACAACGCTTCGTCATCGACCCCCGCCATAGCCGCGAGATCCGATGCCTCCTGCAACAATGCTTCCATCTTCTTCAAATACGCCTCCCGCAGAAATTCGCGATTCTGCGGCGCGACAAAATTTCCCTTTCCCTGTACCGAATTCACGAACCCTTCCGCTTCCAGCTCGTCATACGCCCGCTTCGCCGTAAGCATACTGATCTTAAGCTCCTTGGCGAGCACGCGGATCGAAGGCAACTGTTCCCCTTCCTGCAAAACGCCGGATACAATCTGCGCGCGAATCTGACGGGCGATTTGCAGATAAATCGGCTCGTTGTCGGTATTTCGTATGTGAATATTCAGCGTAGGCCCTCCTGTGTTATAACTGTTTTAATTGTAGTATAACAGCTCGGTTCTGTCAATGCTTTGTCGAAATGGAGATCTTTGGATGGGAAGCCAATCGCTCTTTAGGCTATTGCCCCCACCCTTATTATCCTAAGCGAGGTCGGGCGTACCATACTCCCCGCCCCTGTCAGCCTGAGCGGAGTGAAGCGGAGTCGCGCCGCTCCAAAGGCTATTGCACCCCCACCCCTGTCAGCCTGAACGGAGTCGGGCCGCACCATACTCCCCATCCATGTCATCCTGAGCAGAGCGAAGCGGAGTCGAAGGATCTCCAGTGGGCTATTGCGTGTATTATTCCCCCAAACAGAAAGAGACGTCGTGCGTTTCGGCACCGGCTTCTATGCAGACTCTATGTAGGGAAAGAGATCTTTCGACGCGGGGCTCCGCCCCTTGCTCAAGATGACAATAAAGAGCAAATGTGCAGAACAAGGCCCTGTCATCCGAAGCGAAGTCGGGCGCACCATACTCCCCGCCCCTGTCATCCTGAGCGGAGTCGGGCCGCTTTCGTTAGCCAAATCAAAGATTTGGGCTGCGCGACATCTGACCTACGACGAAATCAAAGATTTCTGTTAGGTCATGAACGATCTCCAGTGGGCTATTGCGTGACATATTGACGATAAAATCCTATTCGTGCGTTTCGGCACCGGCTTCTTTGCGGACTCTATCTAGCGAAAGAGATCTTTCGACGCGGGGCTTCGCCCCTTGCTCAAGATGACAATAAAGAGCAAATGTGCAGAACAAGGCCCTGTCATCCGAAGCGAAGTCGGGCGCACCATACTCCCCGCCCCTGTCATCCTGAGCGGAGTCGGGCCGCTTTCGTTAGCCAAATCAAAGATTTGGACTGCGCGACATCTGACCTACGACGAAATCAAAGATTTCTGTTAGGTCATGAACGATCTCCAGTGGGCTATTGCGTGACACATTGACGATAAAATCCTATTCGTACGGTTCGGCCCCGGCTTCTTTGCGGACTCTATCTAGCGAAAGAGATCTTTCGACTCAGAATAATTTCCTCGCTCCGCATTATAATACCGGCCGCTAGTACAAAAACCTAAGACCATTCAAAACACTTCCACTTTAGAATAGAAATTATCTATTTAATATAATATCTCACCGTAAAACTCAAGATAGTTATTCGGTATTCTCCTTCCCATTTATCAGTCTATTCAATATTATATGATTGTACGATATATAAATTTTTATTTTGTTTAGATGGGAGGCATTCATGCAAGCAAGACAACACGCATCTCTATTACTCGCATTTACCATGTGTGCGATTTTATGTTTCGGTACCGAATCAGCCTATGCTAATGGCACGTTCTCCGACTTCTATAAGAGCTCGGCTCTTTCCGAAAATACATACACAGTTGAACAGACTGCGTACCGAATTCACGCTACAAAAGCTAACGATTTGACGCTTTATGTCGGCGATAATGAAGGCAGATTGCCCACAACAACAAAAGCAGAAGTCGAGCAAATAGGGAAGCGAACAAAGAACCTTTGGGTACGTTCATACATTCTACCAAGAAAAAGCGCGACGTCTTGAAGCTTGCCGTTACACAAAACGGAAAGCTAGTGACGGACCCCATCACTCTGAAGCTCGGTCTCTCAAAAGATCACTGGGGAAATTTCTATGCCTATACTGTCCAGAACGGCTATGTAACCCTGGACAGGCTAGAATGGATGGCCGGCAGAAACTATTCCGTGGTATATGAAAACCGCGTCGTCTATAAGTTCGGAAGTTCTGAGAAAAGTGTACTGAGCTGGGTAAATGGCGGTCAAAAATATCGATTGACAAAAGACAATTCCGAGGAGGAGCGCCATGCTTTGGTTATCGACCTGGATCAAAACATGGGGATCAAAAACCTCGACAAAAATACTTCTGTTGCACCACCTTCTCCCGTCGACGGCATCGAGCCGGCACCCGCATCGGTCGCCACCGAAACCATGGAAGTCCCTGTAATATGGGATACCGAAAACTTCGATACCTCTAAGCCGGGCAGCTTTACGCTCAGTGGAAATTTGAGGGTTGGAACCCCGCCGTACAATACGTCGAAGGCGATCACATTCAATTCGTCGGCAGCTGGTCCTTTACGAAAAATCCGGCACCGAAACCGCTCGACGAATTAAAAGTACAATTCGTCATCAAAAACGGCGACAAGGACAAGGGAACATTTGTAAAGAGCGAGGCCGGCAAGGATCCCGAAAGCCCAGTTACCCCCGAAAAACCCACATGGCCGCAACCGCCCGCAAGACCGTGGGCATCGGGCATCTGGCTCCCGCCTGCAAAGACGACCACACCCGATCTCAAGCCAACAAGCCTTTCGATAAAGTCGCCTTTTTCGCAAAAATCGCCATTCCTCCCAAAGGAATCGTAAAAACACCCGTCTTTATCGATATAAAAGGCACGCCCTACGAACAAGCCATCCAAAACACCGCTTCTCGCGGCATGATGAACGGCATCGGCGACAATCGCTTCTCGCCCGAGACCGGCACCACCCGCGCCCAATTCTTTACCATGCTCTACCGCATGAGCAAGGACAAGACCCATGCGAAAGCAGTCCCCTTCGCCGACGCAAAAGCCGCTGGTACGAAGAGGCCGCCACCTGGGCAAAGGCCAAAGGCATTGCCAAGGGCTACGAAGACGGCAGCTTCGGCGGCGACCGCGTAATGACCCGGGCCGAGCTGACCGCCATCCTCTACCGTTTCCTTAAAAACGCGGGCCTTCCCATGGATAGCGCCACCCCGTCTGCATTCACAGACAAAACGGAATTCCGCCATTGGTATGCCGATGCGGCGCGCGCCTTGGAAAATATGGGCATATTGGAAGGCAAAACCTTTGACGCCGAACGCCCCGTATCCCGCGGCGAACTGGCATCGACATTGGAAAAACTATTCGGCTATATCGAAGGGCTACGGTAAGAAATCTTCCATATAGCAACAGCCACAGCGAAATCGCTGTGGCTGTTTTTTTTAGAGAATTCTCATCGTTGGCGGAACATAGACTTTTGCAAGAAACCATTGGCTTGTACGCCTTACGTCCCCGTTAGGGGCTTGTTTGGTTCATAGAATTAAAAATGAGAATATGAAGGTTTTTGCGAAAGCCTGTTTCCGTCCCCGTTAGGGGCTTTTTTTGGTTCTACACTACGATGTCGACGAAGAAAGGATAAATCGATGGTATGTTTCCGTCCCCGTTAGGGGCTTTTTTTGGTTCTACTATTCTACGCGAGAATTGGTAGAAGAACTGTCATGTCGAGAGTTTCCGTCCCCGTTAGGGGCTTTTTTTGGTTCTACAACTACGAACTCGTACTAATCAATGGAGGAGAAGAAGAGCTTCCGTCCCCGTTAGGGGCTTTTTTTGGTTCTACACAAAAACACAAAATTGGACTACAAAAGCCGCGCATTAAGTTTCCGTCCCCGTTAGGGGCTTTTTTTGGTTCTACGATTTGGCGGACTTGTTGACTGATCATTTGCAAATCAAGTTTCCGTCCCCGTTAGGGGCTTTTTTTGGTTCTACTCTTTAGCAGCCCGATCCGCATCGGGTATGCCCGCTTTGTGTTTCCGTCCCCGTTAGGGGCTTTTTTTGGTTCTACCATTGAAGTAATTAAACCGAGAACCTACGAAGAACTTTCCGAGTTTCCGTCCCCGTTAGGGGCTTTTTTTGGTTCTACTTGTACGTTTGTGTGGCATGCTTGACCTTAAAATCGTTGAGGTTTCCGTCCCCGTTAGGGGCTTTTTTTGGTTCTACCCTCAAATATGGCAAGGGGGTCGAGGTGGAGGTCGAGGACAGTTTCCGTCCCCGTTAGGGGCTTTTTTTGGTTCTACGATCAGAAAAGGAGATATAAAAATGAAAAAAGAAAATTTTGTTTCCGTCCCCGTTAGGGGCTTTTTTTGGTTCTACCCCGGGCGCTGTACGCCCGTCGGCAAGAGGGGCTTAGATGCGATTTGCGGGAGGCAGGCCGATTTTGTAAAAAATTGCCCTTAAATTTAAAGGTTCCCGCAGCTCACATTGCTCCTCCTCTTATAGTATAGCACTTCGCAAGATTATAAGCTTGCTTTGATTTTTTTGTTCACTTCATCGTAGGCATTTTTGAAGATTTGCTCACTGGTAGAGCTAAATTCGCAGAGTTCGTTGACCAAGTACCAGGCGTCGTTGACAATAAAGTCCAGCTGTTTCATTCTTCCTTCTAAATCTTCTTTCGAAATTTTAATGATCTGATGGGCAAACCGATTGCGTCTTTCTTCGACACTACGAAGATCTACCAGTCTTTTTGTGATTTCAGAAGGTATCTTCGGCAGTTTTTTGAGTAACGCATTGATTTGCCAGGCGCGCAATTCACCTGCAAATCCCGAAAATTGTCCATGCAGTAGCTTTTCTATAGGTTCGCAAAACTTTTGTTTTTCCCAAGTCGCATCGTCTTTGATTCTGGGCTGCTCGGGATAGTATTTTTCTATGATTCGCCTCTGAAGCCCCGCCAACAGCGGCGAGATTTCGATCATAAAGGCTCGATAATCTCCGACGCGCAAATCGCTCTGCCACTTTAAGAAATACTCGAATATATTTCGATATTCTCTATGCTCTATGGTCAACAGATCTTTTTTCTTAATGTGCTTCAGTCCCGCTTCTGCCTTTTCAAAGTCCAGGTTTTTTCTGTACTTCTGCGCCCGCAGATACTCTAAGGCTTTCGGATCCAAGAGATCGCGAATCGAAAGGGCGATATCGTAGGCGGCATCGTAATCATAGCTGTCTATCAGATTGGCTATAATGCCCGATTTGATTTCGTAGTTCAGATTTGGATTCTTCAGTTCAATACATCGTTTGGAGTTACGGTGATTGTCCTCGTTCATTTCCCACAGCAGATCCCAAAAGTTTTCGTCCACGTCTTTCGGCGTATCGTGGGTTCCGGTTTTTGGGGTGGCGACTTGTACGACGGTGGTCGGAAAATCCATAAAGGTCGACAAGGTCGAGAGGGCCGATTTCATGCCGGGGGTTCCGGACGAGGCATTTAAGAGGATCTGCGCTTGGGGGTACTGCTTGTGGATGTCCTCGATCAGTGTTCGAAAGTCGCGAAATAAGATATCGAACAGATGCACGTCCACCAGTTCGGACCGTTCGATCCGTTCTATTTCAATTTCGAATCCTTCCCGCTCCGCCAAGTTTTGAATATAGGGTTCATAGCGGTTTTCCTCTCTATGGCACTTGAGCATCTGTCGGGAGAGGTATAGATACACTTTCGCCGGACGGTAGTTGCGTATGATGTGGAGTATGGGGCCATCGTGTAAATTGTTTTGATTCATGGGGTCGGTATTTCCCACACAGGAAAATAAGATGCGTGTTTCCATATTTCCTCCTAGAAAATGATAAATTCAGTGTAGGCATTGGGGTTGTCGGTTCCGTAATTGAAGACGCGGTTCAATCCGTGCAATTGATAGGTGCGCACATTGTCTTCTTCGGGATCGATCCATCGACAAATGCGTCTTTCCACTTTTAGGTACTCGCTTTCCGTCAGGTAGCTTTCAAAGCAGGATCTCTGCACCGGCGTGCCGTAGCCTTTCAAAAATTTGAATAGCCGATTCCTTCGCTTGTTGTCGACGATATCGTAGATGATGAGGTAGAGATATTTCTTCTGTCCGGTGGGTTTTCTAAAATCCTCTACCAAGAATTCCTCTCTTAGCGTATCCATAAAGGCGTGTACCTCTCGGGATCCATGTCTTCGATGGCCCGCACCAAATCGCGGGATTGCAGACCCAATGCTTTTCGAAACGACATAGGATTTTCATCCTGTCGGTAGTTCTGCAAACGCATCAATTTTTCCTCGAGTTCCCGCAAAAATATCTTTAAGGTCTCTTGTTTCAAAAAACATCCCCCATTTTGTATTTCGAAGTCCTCGGGAGAGAATACGTGATTGCATAATTTTATGGCCAGACTGTCGACGATGGGCGCACGCAACTCTTCGATCATGTCGCTTGCCAAGGTCATATGCCGCTCTCGGTCCTGGTGCAGAAAACCGCAAAACGGGTGTAAACCCACTGCCTCTAAGTTGCCTACGATCTCGTTCAACAAAATGCTGTACCCGAGACTGAGTAGAGAATTGAAAGGATCGCGCGGCGGTTGCTTATTGCGACCGCAGAACGCAAACGCTTGGGGAACGGACTTTGAAAGTCCTCGGAAATAGATTCTTGCAATAGATCCTTCGTAACCCATGAGTTCGGGTACGGTCGCGACGGAATCGAGTTTTCTTCGCAGGATCTGAATCTCTCGAATTTTAGAATCCATCTTCCCGTTCGCGCGATTCTGCCTGCGCAATATCGTAATTTGGTTGTTGCTCTTTGCCGCCACAAATTTTTTCGCAATTCCCAAGGCAAAGTCCTCGTTTTCGGCAGCTTCCACTTGTCTTTTCAGTCGGAATATGTTTCCGTGACTTGTTGTGTAGAGTTTGCCGAAGTATTTTCCTTTTGTGGAGAAAAACGACACGGGAATGCCTCTTGTCAAACAATGCCGAATGGCGCCGGTGGTGAGTTGTATCTGCCCGAAAACATATATAGCATCGATTTGTTCTTTGGGAATGGAGCGGCGCACGCCGCCGGGATCCGCCTCTTGTATGATGAGGCGCCCCTCCTCAATATGCACGTCGGCCCCTTGGGAGGTCAGGTACAAGATCACTTTGAGACCTCTTCAATGTCGATTTTACAAAGCCCCATCTCTTCGATTCCATGGACCGTCTTTGCCATCTTCACCGTGCGCGGCGCCAATTTGACCGCTCGATCTTCCTCGCGTTTGTGTTTTTTAAAATTCGCGCGCAATACATCGATTGCGACATCCACCGCTTCGTCCCGTTCAAACAAACTATAGACCAAGGTCTTGGAGATATAGCCCGTACCGCCACCTACGTAGATATGACGTGCTTGCATTTCGTCGAATCCCGCTAAATCCCGATAAAGCCCATCGAGTTCGATAAAGGTATCCTCTATGGCATCTAAGAGCTTGCTTGCCGATACTTTATGGGGGTCGGTGAGTTTTAGAGGGAAAGAGAGTTCCGTTTCCCGGTCTATGGATTCGCGAATGAGATTTAAGTTCTTCTGTTTGTCATACGCCTCCCCTTTCGGACTGATGATCAAATCCGACTTTTGTGCCAAAATTAAATTGTCTTTCTTTACGGATACGGAATCGCCGACGGAGATGTATTTTCCGAGCTCTTTATAGTGTTCGCCAATCAAGAGACGAGAAAGGTCCTCGGAAAGGCTTTCTCCGATTTCCTTATACGCCCGCCATCTTTTGTATTTTTCCCGTGCCGCTGCAAAACGATTGCGGTATTTCCTTTCCAAACGATCGCGATTTTTAAGCGCGCAGGCGTAGAGGAGGTTTTCGATCAACGCGCCTTTAAGGGACGAGCCGGGAATGTAGGGATTGGCATAAGGATCTTTTATCGCGAGGGCAATGTCGTTCAGCGGCTTTCCCTTGCGAAACGAAAGCGTGGAACTGTCGAGGCTGTAGCGAATCGTAGACCGATACTTCTTTTGCAAATCGTGGTCCACCAAAAATTCATACAACCCCTTTTTATGGTTGTCCCTTTGAATGAAGTGGTGATAGGACTCGATCAGACCCTCTTGCATCAAAAGAAAGGTGAATTTTCGCATATCCAGAAAATCGATACGATTTTCCTTTTGGTTATATACATACTCCTTTTTGCGCGCAATCTCGCCGCTTCCGATATGCACGGGCCCTTTCGCGGTGAGGCGAACGATGTAGTTTTTTTCTTTCACGACTTCACCCCCACAAAGATCGGCATTCCATAGCGGTATACAGGATGGCCATAGCCGGGCGAGACATCGTAGAGCTCTCCTCGGTATCGATCGCGAAAGACGCTGCCGGAACGCAAAAAGTAAATGTCTCGCTTTCGCACGGGCTTGCGAAAGTTGCCCTTTGCATCCGCCGAGGCGATAAACCCGCCGCGGCGAATCACTTCGTACCCGAGGGCGCCGTCGACGACTTTCTCTCCTTCTTCACGTCCGGGAAGAGAGGTTGTCAGGCTCATCCAGCTGTTCCAGGAGCCCGTCAATAGGTTCTTCAAATCGACGGGCACTTCCGTATCTGCGGAGGCGATCTCGAATCTCCCGAAGCCGGATTTGCGCTTGCCGCCGATGCCCGAATACGATAGGGAATAGAGTAACTCGTCCATACATCCCAGCCGGGATTCGGGGCAGCGCATGATAAAATACAATCCCGCATTCTCCGGAAAATAGCGCACGCCGAGATTATAGATTTCGTGATCCCCTACAGGGCGGTGAAGGATCTTTGTATATACCGTTTGATGCCGCGTTTCCTCAAGGACATCGAGTATATCGTCGGGATCGGAATTGCCGGCGATATATTCGCTCCATTCGCTTAGCGGAATATAGTCGATTTTCTTGTACTTCTTTTTTTGGGACGAATCTCGGTCCTCTCCGCGGATCGATACCATGGGTTTCGGTAAGAAGAGTTCCTCCCGATCGAAGGGAAACGCATCGGAAAACCGAAGTCCTTCTCGGATAAGCGCCACCAACTTCTCAATTCCGTCTACTTGTATCTTCTGTGCCTCGTGACAAAGGGCGGAAAACAAAGTGTCGGCGCGGAGCGTGCTTTCGGCATCGGACAATTTATTGCCGCCCAAATGAATGCCATTCGGAAATATTAGCCGATAAACGACTGTCTGTAACGCCTTCATCTCACCATCTTCCTTTGACTTGTTCCGCCAATGCTTCGGCCTCCGAGCCCACTACCGGCCAGATGTCGATTGCATCAAACTCTATCCGCCCATAACCGCGGGTCCCATGTCCCCCCAAAAAATCGTATTCTAAGAGCTCCAGCCCCTCTTTTAATATGGCCATATCCTCGAACACTTCTTCTTCGTCGTAGTACTCATAAATAATTTCGAAGGGAAAGCGAGCCCCGGCGATCACTCTTTGAATCTGTCTGGGGTTGGCGACCCCATCGACGCGACCGATGGTATTTTCGAATTTTACTTCTGTGGTCGCTTCTGCGCCCAGCGCTAGTAGACGCGCTTCTTCCTCTGTCGACATAACGGCATCGGAAACGAGGATACGCGCTATGCGCTCTTGAGATCCAAACAGACGTAAGATTCTCTCGTCGTCGTCTTTATGTTCCACAAAGCCCTTATTGTATTTTCGTGCCAAAAGGCTGCGTAGCTTTCCCTTGATAGAGCTGCCGGGAATCATCGGAAGTTTCGTCAAAGGATCTTTAATTACCGGAGAATCCACCGCGCCAATGGCAGAATATGCCTGCGATCCGCCAATATGCAATCCGCTTCTTAAAACAATTTCTCCAGTGATTGCAATTTTTCCGTATGCCATTAGTCACGACCTCCCTTAAATTTATGAAATGCCACCAACGATTCGAAATACTTCCCCAACAACTGAATTTCTTCTCTGTCTTTCGACTGTGTAATGCGGTCCAAAAAGGCCAGAATGTCTGCCTTCTCTACAAAAGTTGCGGTATCTCGTTCCTTGCCGGCGCTATAGACCAAGCGCGTTTTTAAATATTGGATTTCCCCTAGCTCTATATCTGTGAGGGGGCCCTGCGCCTTTACGCTCCCTTCCGCAATATGGTTGACCATTGCCAAAAACGGACGAATTTGGCTGGAAGTTACGCGGATGTTGTCGCCATAAGAATCCATCACCTTTTCCGCCATATCGGAAAAATTGTCGATTCTAATCTCTTTCGCGCGCACCGCAGGCCCCTGCCCCTTATGGTTGCTTTTTTTGTACCCTTTGTTTGTTCGATCATTGTACATCGTTGTCACCTCGATTTTCGTATACCAACAATATCATTGCCATCTCTAATGCTTTGCGCTCTTCCCCAATCTTCAACCATTCGTACAATTTTTGGATCAATTCTTGTTGTACCGCCCGCGCTTCTCTCTCCTTCGGTTTTTTTCGAGAAAGGAGATATAGTATGCGCGCAAAATTGATCTTGTCCTCGATCTCGCGCAGATAATATAAAATCTGATACAACGCCGAATGGCCCGATTGGACATCGTCCGGATACATGGCATGGAAATAACGCTTCAACAGATCGTATTTTTCACCGATCACATTTTCGGTAAACTCTTCCCACGAAAATGCCATATTTTCTTCAAACAGGCAGACCGCATTTTTGGGATTCTCCCACCGATCGATATATGCCTTGGCGGCGCTTTCCAATTCTCCCGTTTCCTCGGCCATATGGCTGATGGGATAGGAAGAGGCATAGATGCCGATGCCTGCAGATATCGTAACGCTGTCTTCTGTAAAACGGCGGAACGCGCGCTGCAGATCCACGGCAAATTCGATTACATCCGCCCAATGGCCGATCAAAAAGATATCGTCTCCGCCGGAGTAGATGATGTTGCATTTTCTGGGCTCTATTTCACCATCGCGAAAGCGGTACTCCGGATGCTCCAAAATATGATTTATATTTGATTTAAAGAAGTTGGAAAATACGCGAGACAAAGTCGAGGTCCTGGACAGCGTAACGAGATCCGTATTGCCGTTGCGTTCAAAGCCCTTTACAAATGTCTGTCCCAAATTGTCGACATCGGCGCGCAGTACCCCGATGCGTTCGATCCCTTCTCCTCGACTCAGCTGATCGGTAAACTTGTTGTAGTGATAATCTCCCACCCACAGATTGGTCGAGAGGGCATCGCCCGTATAGAACTCGTTTTTTGCATAAGCGCGTACATAGGCTTTTCCGGATTCCATGTATTTTGCCAAATCTCGCTTTCCGACGGGATACATCCATTGTCCGAAGGGGAAGGCGAGACCGGTTTTGTCGAGCTTTTCTTCGGTAAATAAGAAAAAGTCCCTTTCGAAAATGCCCGCGGATACCTGTTGCAAGTCGGCACACATTTCGCATATGCCTTCTTCGGTCAAGTGGTCCGTACGGTTGCAGTTTTTGCATTCCCGATCGCCGTCGACAACCACAGCTTCATTGAATGCCACAATGTCCCGATATGTATACCGTTTGAGTTTTTGTGCGCTGATCTTTTCCGAAAGCGTCCGAAACAGCGCGCCATAACTTCCTTCCGGCACATTGCGGAAGTGATTTGCCGCAGCCGGCGTATAGGCAAGGGTCAAATACAATTGGGTCGAAAACTCCTGCATAAACCAACCATTGACCTCTTTTTGCACGGCCTCGAGCACCCGCTTCGTCTCTTCGGTATTGGGAAGGAGCAGATACGCGCCGCCTCCGCCGATATACAAGAGATTCGCGCGGATCAAATCTAACCGCGCAAGGATTTCATCGACAATGACTTCGAGCATTATGTCCAAATAAAAGGAACGCGCCCGTAGGGATTTGAGTGCTCCCTTTTTGATAATCCGGTAGATAAACTTCTGAATTCCGCTCATGTCGAGCGATACCAGCAAAAACGCCTCTTCTTCGTAAAAATCTTCCGCGCCGTCCAAAAGGCGGGCCCGATAATCTTTTTCTCCGCATTCTTGCAAATACGCATAGATTGCCGCGCCATACGCCGTCGTCAGCTTTAGGTGATCGAACAGCGAAATGTCCGCAAACTCGGCGGTATTGGTCGAAGAAGGGACAAACGACATCGTTGCCTCTACCACCTCCAAATAGGATTGTAGATAGGCAAAATCTTGACTTAAGTGTGCGAGATTGTCTCGCACGCGATCTACCACTTTTCCATAAAACTCCCGATCCAGCCCGCGCTCCTGTGATTGCGGAAAAATCGGCGCATTGCTGTCGAGCATTGTGGCGGGGTATACGCCGCGTCGGTTGTTTCCGTTTAGGATATTAAAGATCGATTCCAAATTCGTGTCGGGCAAAAATCTCTTGTTTTCGCCTTCTCTGCCTCGCCGATCCGAAAATGCCGCGATATTGTCCGCTATGTAAGAGATGTAGGCGAAATGGTCTCTTGCCAAACCGCTACGACGCAGTGCATCCGAATGGTGATAGAGCACCATTTCTCGTACCGTGGGATCGTCTATATGCAGATGCTCTTGTAAAAACTCGCCGCCGCTCTTCGCATGCTTTCTGGGATCGTCATAGCGATACAAAATCTTTCCCAAATCATGTAAGAGACAGCCCAGTATCAAATTGAATTGTTCTCGTTCCATGCGTCACTCCCCATTTTGCAAATTTTCCCCATGCCCAGTGCCGTCTTGATTCCGATTCCCGCATATTCGCCATAGGCGACCAACATATGGACGAAGGATTTTAAGGGATCGGGGGCCGCCATTTTGAGGCCTACCGTTCCCATAAAAGCGGGTACGATAATCCGCTCCAATGGAAATGGATTCGATTTCAAACGGTAATTATGAATCTCGATCTTTTCTTCCATGTCCTGCAAGAGTTCTTGCGATAAATACGCATAATTCTTTTCAAAGGCGTCGAATTTTTTTAAGAGGCTTTGTAAAATCAAATGTACCGTCGGCATATGAACATATCGCCCCTGAGATTTAAAGGCGGCCGGCGTCACAAAGCGAATGTTTGCGAAGCGGTTGGGCGATTGTAGTGTCAAAAATCGCTTTACAAACTGATCGCGCGATTCTGTGACTATCTCCTTTTTGAGAATTTCGTAATTGGCATCTCTATGCGCAATGTGGATCGACGATAGCGGTTGAATTACCGTCTGTACGGCATCATACGCTTCTTCATTTACCGTCGAAATCTCCCAAATGGCAAACTCCCCTTCAAAGGAAATCGCTTGTCTAAACGGTTTATGTTCGGCTTCGTGATATCGCGTGGCCAAGTTGCCGTCCATGGCCTGTAATAAGAATCCGTGAAAAACACTGCCCATGCGATAATGCAATTCTTCACGGGGAAAATATAATCGAAATTTAGCTAACAAAATTGACCTCCTGCAAACGATTATAGGCGAAACTATTCAAATTTTCCATTGTTTTAACATATTAATTCATTAAGTAGATGGGATTTCAAAATACTCCCCTTCCCCCTGCATTTCACCCCCGCATTTGGACCACTTACAGCAATCGACGATACAACCCTCCAAAAGGGTGCTATACTGCAAGCAGAGAAGAAAGGAGAGAGACGATGAAGGCCGAGATTAAGATCGACCCCGATTGTATAACGCCCCACGCGGTGATTTATGCCGCGACAATCGACGAGGAGGTGCAGCGCATTCTTAAGATTTTTACCGACGAAGGTGGCCCGCTTTCCGCGACGAGCGACGACAGGATCTATCTCGTCGAGCCCGAGGATGTCCTGCTGCTGCGGGTCGAAGGCGGCAAGACGCAGATTGTCACAAAAAACCGCACGCTGCAATCCCCCAGGCGGTTGTACGAACTCCACGACGCTCTGGGCAGGGACTTTGTGCGCATCTCGAAATCCGCCGTGGTCAATCTGAATGCCTGCGAATCGATGGAGGCCACCTGGGGCGGTATGATGCGGCTCTATCTGAAAAACGGAGAAAGCGAGTATATTTCCCGGCATTATCTGCCGGCGTTTAAGAAGCGACTGGGACTCTAAGGAGGAAGTATATGTTGAAAAAATTATTGTACAACGCCGCCATCGGCATCGGCGCCGCTCTGGTCATCTTCTGCCTGGCCAATGTCATTGTCGAGCAGATCGCCGGCGGCCATTTGGAAATGCACGACTACGCCTACAGCAAAAGGACGCTGGCGTCGATTCTCATCGGTTTGGGATTCGGGCTTCCGGCGATCGTCTACGACGACGAACGGCTCTCGCTCCCCGTACAGACGCTGATCCATCTCGCGATCGGGACGACGGTGTTGGCGGGCGCGGCCTTGTACGGGGGATGGCTGCCGGTACAGCAAGGTGCATCTGCGTTGATCGGGTTTTTCATCATCAATATCGTGATTTTCTTTGCCCTCTGGGCGGGAATTTACTTGTACTATCGAAAGACCGGCCAAGAGATTACGCGCAAGCTAAAGGAATATCAGAAGAAATAAGAAAGCACCCACCTCGCTATGCGGGGTGGGCTTTTATTTCACAAAAGCAAAGGCAGGACGGCCAATCGAAAAAACAAGCCTCCCCCTATAACGCCGGTCGCCTCCGGGTAGATATAGTATGCAAATGTTTAAAGGAGGCGTTGTATGAAGATTCAAGTGTGGGCGGATTTTCTCTGCCCGTTTTGTCTGATCGGCTCGAAGCAAATGGAAGCGGCGATGGTCGCCGAGGGTGCCGAGGCCGAGGTGGAATATATGAGTTATTCGCTTTCCGATGCGATCTATCCGGCAGAGGGCGAACCCTACTGGGAGCGGCTCGCGGCGGAAAAGGGATGGAGCGAGGACAAGGTTATCGCCGCCCGGTCGGATGTGGATGCGCTGGCGACAGAGGCGGGCCTTTCCATCGATTGGCGCGCCCTCGTGCGCGGCAATACGAAGGACGCGCACCGGCTGTTTCAGTACGCCAAGGCAAAGGGCAAGGGCACGGAATTCTTTCGCCGGACGCAAGAGGCGGTGTTTCTCGAAGGGGCACTGATCAGCGACCGCCCGACGCTGGTTGCGCTGGCAAAGGAGGTCGGGTTGAATCCCGCCGAAGCCGAATCGGTGCTCGCCAAGGGCGAATACGAGGGCTTTTATATTCGCGATTTGGTGCGGGCGGAAGAGATCGGGATCCGCGGCGTGCCGTTTTTCCTCTTCGACGAGAAATACACGATCGCCGGCGCCGCGCCGATGGCGGATTTTCAGGCGGCGATTCGCCGGGCGCAGACAAAAGAATAGCCACACAAAAACAGGCCTCGCGCGCGGCGGGGCCTGTTTTTTGTATGCATCCCAAGGAGAAGGTTGTCGTCTAGGAGATTAGAGGAGATTGTATTCTTTGAGCATTTTGAGGGTGTCGGTGCCTTCGAGGGCGGCGGCTACTTTCTTTTTGACGAGTTCGGGCACGTGGATGTCGGGCTTTTCGCCGTCGAGGAGCGAAGAGGCGCCGGCCATCAAGTAGCGCATATCATAGCGGGAAGCGTATACTTCGGGCACGCCTTTTTCCACGCCGGTGAGGACATATACGGCTTCCATGGCGGTTCTGCCGGAGTACTCGGTGGTAAATACGGTGTCGCGCGCGGGGATGTCCAAGGTTTCTGCGAATTGGCCGAGGAAGGCGAAGTTTACGGCGTGCTTCGGCACCACATAGGGCCGATCGCCGAAGTGGCGCGGCATAAATTGCGCGGTAATATAGGGCATCATCACCGGCACGGCGGTGCAGGTGTCGGCGATCGATTCGATTTCCTCTTCCGGCACGCCGATGTGGTAGAGCCACTCTTTTGTGATCTCCTCGCCGGTGCATTCGCGCATGGGTTTTTGAATATAGTCGCCGTCTTTGTCGCTAAAGAGGCCGTATACCCACACGGCCACGTCGCCTTCGGGTTGTTCGGGATATTGCCCCTGCCGGTTTATCGTCCAACTCAAAAGCCATGCGGAATCGACGGCGGTGACGATGCCGCCGGTTACCGTGCGCCCGCCGTAGGGACTGCGCTTGGTGATCTTTTCGATATACTTTGCGGCGCTTTCGTCGTGGCAAGTGATGGTACAGGATTCCCAGTTGGTCTTTTCGGTGTCGGCGCAAAATACCTCGGGATGGCCGAATTCGTCGGATTGGGCGGCGATATTCTTCCACAATTTCCAGCTGCCCGATTGCGCGCTGTCCATGGGCGCGGGATTGTCGTTGTCGCCGTAGCCGGAGTTTTCGGTGAGGGAGCCGTTGGTGATAAAGACCAGATCGTCGTCCGTGAGTTCGATGGACGCATCCGCCCCCGTATCGTCGGTGGCGACAATGCGGCGGGCGCATTTTTTGTCGTCGGAGAGCGAAAATTCCACATTGTCGACGGTAACGCCATAGCGGAATTCGGCGCCGTGGTCTTTGAGGTATTTTTCCATGGGCTTTACAAAGGAATGGTACTGGTCATAGCGCGAGAACTGCAGGGCGCTCAGGTCGGGCAGTCCGTCGACATGGTGCACGAAGCGGTTCATATAGAGCTTCATTTCCAAAGCGCTGTGCCAGTTTTCAAAGGCAAACATGGTACGCCAGAATGTCCAAAAGTCGGATTCCAGCACCGCATCGGAAAGGAATTCGTCGATCGCCTTGCCTTCGAGCTCTTCGTCGGCGATGTTCATAAAGTGCATCAGCTCTTTCGCCGCATCTTGACCCAAGTTGAACTTGCCGTTGTCGTGGCGCTCGCCGCGATTTTTGGTAATGCGGCAGTTGCTGGAATTGGGGTCGTCGAGATTGGTGTAGAAGAAATAATCCAATATCGACATATTTTCCGGATCCTCGTAGGACGGAATGGCGCTGAACAGATCCCACAGACATTCGAAGTGGTGCCCCATTTCGCGGCCGCCCCGGGCGACATAGCCCGCGTTTTCTCTGCGGGCGCCGTCGAGGGAGCCGCCCGCCACGTCGAGCTGTTCCAAAAACGTGATCCGGCTGCCGTCCATATGGGCGTCTTTGATCAGATAGCAACCGGCGGCGAGACCGGCAATGCCGGTGCCGATGATGGTCGCAGTCTTCTTTTCGATGCCTTCGGGCTTACGGGATTGTACCAGCGAATGGTAGTTCCCGTTGGTGAGTTTGAGTCGTTCGTCATAAGTCTTCAGTTTCATAGACATACTCCTTTTTGAAACACGGCCCGCGGGCAGATGCCGTAAACAAATGATACAACCGATGCGACCTTCGGCCGAAACGCTACGTCCTTGCATACCGTTTCGCGCCGAAGGGCCACAAAAGAACGGGCATCGTCCCGCCGGACCTCCTTTTTTGTTTCTGTGTTCAGTATAGGATGTATGTGATGAAACGATAATAGACAGATACTCTAACTGTATAAAAAATCCTTACACCGCGCCCACGGTGTAAGGAAGATCAGCGATTTTGTCGCTCGAAATTATGGATCGCCTTGTGAAAGTCCCCTTCCAGAAGGATATAGACCTGGCCCACCAGCTCGTTGGGATCGTCTTTCATGCCCCGCCCGATCCAATCCAACGAGATCCCGGTAAGCGCCAGGGTAAAAAAGCGCGCGATAAACGCCTTTTGCGATTCCGAAATGCGCGCGTCTTTCGCCTCGGCATCGACCATATGGAAAATATAGCGGTAGAGAATGCGGTCGATAAAGGTTTCGATATACTCTCGCTGCACCGATCGGTAGCAGTTGAGCACCAAAGTCTTGTGATTCTCGAGCCATTTCATAATCAGCATATATACATATTGCCAGTCGTCGAAGGTATCGAAGGCGGCGAGAATCGTCTCCGCTTCGGACAGAAAGATCCACTCCACCACGTCGTAGATATCGTGAAAGTGATAGTAGAACGTCTGCCGCGAAATCTGCGCCCGCTCGCACAGTGCCTTTACGGTGATGTTTTCCAATTTTGTTTCGTTCAACATTTCGCGGAGCACATCCGCAATCTTTTCTTTCATATTGTCCATCGACATTCCCCCTTTTAGAGTTCGCTACGTCCGATTTCCTTGAGAATGGGCGCCAGGGTTCCAAAGTCCACAAAATCCACCGTCTTATTGTAGCTCTCCAAAAAACCGCGCATCTCCTCGGTTCGCTCCCCTTCGGGAACGCGGCTCGTTTTGTAGTAGAGCATCTTCATCAAAACGCGGTCCACGGTACCCAGGCGGTCGTAGTCGATGCCGCCGCGCAGGTGGAATAGCCGCATCTTCGAGAAGATTTCGTCGTCCACTTGGCGCCGAATGCCCGCGCGAATCTTTGCGGCGCCCGTTTCGTCCTCGGGATCCGCGAGCCCCACCGTCGCCACGATACACCCCTTCGCCCGGCGCATCAGCGGCAAGGCCCGCTTTAGACCCAGCAGCGTTCCCGCGTAAAGACCGCCGAGCAGGATGACGAGATCCGCCTCCTCGTCGCCGCGGATCTTTTTGTGGGCGACGGCGGGAATCCCCATGCGCGCGGCCAATTCGTGGGCGTAGCGCGCCGTTGTGCCGTATTTGCTTCCGTATACGATGATACGCTTCATAGTTGCTCCTTTATGGAATAAAAATATGTCGTGATCCCTTTATATTTACCCCGTTCTCATGCGAATTATTTTTCGGCGGTTCGGGTATAGAAGAAACATAAGGAGGAATTACGATGAAATTGTATTACGCACCCGGCACCTGTGCCCTCTCCGTATAGATCTCTTTGGAATGGGCGGGCGCCGACTACGAAGTGGAAAGAGTAGAACTCGGATCGGACGAATACAAGAAAATCAATCCCTTAGGCGCCGTGCCGGCCCTCGATTCCGGCGACGGAAATATTAAAACGCAGGCCAACGCTATTTTGCAATATATCGCCGATATGTATCCCGAAGCGGATCTCGGTCCCGACGAAAGCCCTGAAGACCGGTTTTTGTTTAATGAACGGGCGGCATTTTGACCGGCGACTACCACCCGGCCTTCTGGCCCATGTTCGGCCCCAAAAAATACACCACGAGCGAAGACGAGGCCGATCTCGAAAAGGTAAAAGAGGCGTCCTATAAAGCCATCGACAAAGTGGTCAGCCATTTGGATTCCCTCTTAGAAGGCAAAGACCACGTCTACAAGGACAAGAAAACTGTCCTCGATCCCTACGCCTTTATCCTCACCCGCTGGACCACCATGACCCCCAAGTCCTGGAAGGAATACCCCAACTTGGTGAAGTTTATGGAAAGAATGGAAAAAGACGAAGCCGTACAAAAAGTGCTCGAACTGCACGACAAATAATGATAGTCCCGAGGTATGTGCCTCGGGATTTTTTTGTGCAAAAAAGAGAGGCCTCGGCCTCTCGATCTGCCTTTATAATATCTTTTTGTGTAGCGCGCGTATGCTCATTGCCGTCGCTAGTGCAAAAATCGCCGCCGCGCCGATCGCCATGCCTATACTATCCGCCGCGGTAAGGCCCGTATCGGGAAAGTGGTTCATGGCGAGGGTGATAAGCACATTGGGCGTAAGGTACTGTAAAATCGGAAGCTCTGGATTCTGAGACACTAATACCGCCAGAATGCTGATGGCCACCGAAATCGCCACGGGTATGCCGAAGGAACGGATCTTAAGGGAAAGAAAGATCTGTACGGCAATCATACAAAGGGAAAGCGCCGTCGACAAGAGCAGATACGGGAAGAGCCCCACCGGAAACGCCGATGAAAAGTGAAAGAAGCTCCCCGCCACGGCATACAGCACTGCCAGTATACATTGACCACAGAGGACCGCGAGAAAGACTGTCGCCGTCTTGGAAAAGATGATGATGCGGGGCGGCACCGCCGATGTCAACAGCAAGTTCATATTGTTGCCGCGGTGCTCGCCGCTCCATATATAGGATGCGAAAAACCCGATCAGCCCCGGCAAAAAGAACAACCCGTAAAACAAATATACCTGGGTCCACAGACTGATCCATTCGCTCTGCAAGAGTTCCGTATTGTTGGCGTAGTTTACCGATCCGTATAAGACCGAGACCAGGGGCAAGAATAACAGCGGCATCCACGCCTTGGTTCCCTTTATTTTTTGCCATTCGATAAAAATCGCTTCTCTCATTCCCGCACACCTCGCTTTATGCCCCCGTAGAGTACCGCCACGCCCAATAGCACCGCAACGATCGGAATTCCATACGACGGCGCCATCAAATACCGCACCGGCTCTCCGCCGGTGTAGTCATAGCCCACCTGCATCAGTCGCCCGTACCAACTGTAGGGATTGACGAGCGAAAAGACATCGGGCAAGAACAGAAAGATCAGCCCCGCGAGCGTGCCCACCAGCGCCACCGCGGCGGACGTGCGCGCCTCGCCCCGCCGAAGGGCGAGGACATAGTGTACGGCAAGTAGCAAAAATGACACACAAAACTGCCCTGCATAGGAAAAGACGATGCGCCCCCACGGAAGCGGTCCCGGTACCCATACCGAGATCAGAACTAGAAGTGCTGCCCATTCCACCGCTTGGTAGACGGCGACCTTCGAAAGTGAATAGCAAAACTTTGTGGCGTAGACCTTGTCGAGATCGATCCCCGCCGTACGGATCATCTTCCACATATCTCGATCGCTCTCGATTTCTACCGATCGGCCCGCCACCGCCGCGAGAAAAATCGGCTCGACGATGATCTTTATAAACAAAAAGCTGTCCACCGCCGAAAGCCGCCTAAAGAGCGCATCACCGTCTCCGCCTGCATAGAGATTCGCCGCAGCGATCCCCAAACTCACCGCGCTTACCAATGCGAAGAACAAAACTTCCCACACGCCGCGGTATTTTCTTTTTTCGATGGCAAATAAGTTTTCGCGCATACAGCCTCCTAAAGTTCTGCGTCCCGGGTAAATTCCAGAAACAGCTCTTCGAGAGAGCGCAGGGATTCGTAGATGCGATACACGTCGATCCCCGCCTCTGTCAGGCGCCGGTTGATCGCGCCGATCCGCGCATCTTCCCCATACGCCACCGCGATATAACCGCCCTCGAGTTTGGCACGCACATCTTCCAGCACCATCGCCGCCCGCTCGTCGTCGGATGTGCGCAGGCGAATCTCGCCCCGGTAGCGGTTCTTAAAAGCCGCCATATCACCTTCGTAGAGCATCTTTCCCTTACCGATAATACCGATGGTATCCGCCATTTTCTCTATTTCGTCCAAATCGTGTGACGAAAGCATCACCGTCGTATCGAACCGGCGGGGAAGCGAACGAATCAAATCGCGCATCTCCGCCATGGCGCGGGGATCGAGCCCGTTGGTGGGCTCGTCCAAAATCACCAGCGGCGGAAAACCCATAATTGCCATCGCAATCCCCAAACGCTGCTTCATGCCCAGGGAATAGGCGCCGGCGCGCTTCTTTTCGTGGCCTGTAAGCCCCACAATCGCGAGCGCCTCGTCGATATGCTTCTTTTCGATTCCCTTGTAGCGCCGCACGATGTCCAAATTCTCATAGCCCGTTAAATTTTCGTAATAGGCGGGCGATTCGATCAGTGCGCCGAGTTTCTTCGCGATCTCGATGCGGTTTTTCTTTCCAGCGCGCAGACCGGCCACACAGATCTCGCCGCGATCGGCATAGGCAAGGCCCGTAATCATCTTCATCGCCGTCGTCTTGCCGGCGCCATTGGGGCCGATCAGTCCGTAAACGGACCCTCTCTTCACCGTCAACGCTTCTATATCTGCGGCCATCGTCCGGCCGAAGGATTTTTGTACATTCTGCATAGAAACCATGGTTTCCACGTCTCCACCTCCTACATATATTCTATTGCCCACTTCTTACGCGTTTCTTGCGCCTTCCTTAAATTTACCTGAATTTTAAGGGATTAGCGCTTCCTTTTGATATACTGATTTCGAGGTGGAATATGAAAACACACGAGCGAACGATATTAATTACAGACGACGATGCGGCCATTTTGGACTTTGTCGAAAGCGTGCTGAGAGAAGACGGCTTCGAACATATTTCCCGCGCAAAGAACCAGCAAGAGGCCCTCGACATACTCGCCCGCGAGGACATCCATATGGCGATCCTCGACATTATTTTGCCTGACGGGAGCGGCTTTGCGATCATTCAACAGATCCGTAAGTCTTCGAATATGCCGGTGCTCTTTCTCTCGGCGGTCTCGGATGTGGACAAGCAGTACAGCGGCTTCGATCTAGGGGCTGACGACTATATCGTAAAGCCCTTTCGCCCCAAAGACTTACTGCTGCGCACCAAAGCGATCCTGCACCGCGCGTATCCCGAAAGCGAGGTTGTGGCCCTCGCCGCTTCCACCGTCGACTTCGACCGCGCTACAGTACGCAATGCCAAAGGCGAGGTGCCGCTGACTGCCAAGGAATACCACATCTTGCACTTGCTCTACGAAAACAAAAACCATATCGTCACCATCGACGGCATCCTCTCTGCCGTATGGGGCGAGGATTGCTACGGCTACGAAAACACCCTGATGGCACATATTCGCAAGATTCGGCAAAAAATCGAACAGGACCCGTCGAATCCCGAAAGCCTCCGTACCTATCGGGGACTGGGCTATAAACTGCGGGTACGGCCGTGAAGTCCCTTACCTTTTTTACCAAAACCCTATTCCGCTTTCTCGCCACACTGCTCGCCCTCTTTGCCGCCGTGCTCCTAGTCTGGATGATCGGCGTCGGCGCCATCTATTTTCGGGAGGCGCGCTCTCCCAAATCACCCGACTCTTTGTATAAGGCGATCGCAAAAGACGACCCCCGCGCCCTGTCCGCCCCCCTGCAAAATACCCTCGCCGACGAGGGCATATGGATGCTGGTGCTCGACGATACGGGAAAGTATCGCACCGCCTACGGCGTTCCGGCGTCGCTTCGGCACGACTATAAGACTTCGGAGGTGGCGAAGTTTACCCGCTGGTATCTCGAGGACCACCCGGTGTTTACCTATGTAGAAGGCGAAAACATCGTCGTATTGGGGTATCCGAAAGACAGCTACGGCAAATTGGCGTCGAACTATTTTCAAGTGGAGATGACCTTTCGACTGCTCTACTTGCTGCTCTTTATCTTCGCCTTCGGAATTTTTGCGGTATTCTTGTTGTATTATTTTTCTTCCAAGAAACTAAACGCCGAGATCCTGCCCTTGGCAAAAGGAATCGAGGAACTGGCACAAAACCGCCCCGTCTCCCTGCCCCACGGCGGCGAACTGAACGACCTAAAAGAAGCCTTAAACCGCACTTCTCGCCACCTCGAAGCCGATAAGGCGGAGCGTCGTCGCTGGATTCGGGGCATCAGCCACGACATCCGCACACCCCTTACGGTGATCGCCGCCAATGCGAAATCCATCGAAGACGGAAAAGACATCAGCCACGCCGCAAAAACCATCGAAGAGAGCGCCTTTCGGATCGACAAAATTTTGGAAGGGCTCAATCTCACCTATTTTATGGAACAGCTGGACGCACCCGAAAACCCGAAGGCAATCGCGCTCCTTCCCCTCATACGCCGCATCGCCGCGGAATGTATCGACGCCTCGGACACCGACTTTTCCGTCGAAATCGACGACGCAGAGGACGCCCGCATTATGGGAGACGAAAACCTGATCGACCGCGCCGTGCGCAACCTGCTCCAAAACTCTGCTCGCCACAACAAGGCGGTGACGGTGCGCATCGCCATCAAAGAGACGAAAGACGCGGTGGTACTATGTATTGCCGACGACGGGACGATTTCTTCGGCAGATACCGAGCGCCTAAACGACGATATTTCGCCCCGCAGTGCCAACGGATTCGGCATCCCCATCGTAAAGAAAATCCTCGCCATCCACGGAGGTACGGTACAGTTCGCCTACGGCGATCCCGGCCTTATCGCGCGGCTGATCTTCCCAAAGCCATTCTAATGCAATCAAAAACAGCGGCCATGCGGTCGCTGTTTTTGATTCTAAAATCCTTTTGGGTATTACTTCTTATCCAACATCTGCTTTGCAGCTTCCGCCATGCCTTCCTGCGTCATTCTTTCGTACTTATTCGCATCCGGCGCATAAAAGTCCGGGACCAGTTGCATATCGTCGTAAGTGATCTCCGGCGACATCGTAAAGGAGTATTCTTTCGATTCCCCCGGCTGAAAGCCGCCCAGGCTCACGTCGTCGCCGATCAAAAACTCTCCGTCTCGTTTCAAGAGCAATATCAGATCCAACGACATAACCTCTTCTTTAGAAGTGTTCGTTACGGTGCCATAGATCTTCTTGGCTTCCCCGTCTTCTTCTACCTGCATCTCGGTCTTCAAATCGGCAGCGCGTACGGCCGTCTCGGAGGGCGCTTCCAACCACCCCTGGTCGATGGTAAACTCGATATTCGCCACCTCTTCGGGAAAATCCTTAACATAGATTCCGAAGAATCCATTTTGATCGCCCGGCTGCAACCCATTGGTTGCCTTTAAATCTTCAAAGAGCGTCTTTCCTTCGGCATCCACTGCCGTAATGTGCACATTCGTGGCTTGAAGCGCCTTTTTATCGGACGTATTTTTTACGATGCCGCCGTAAAAATACTTGTCCCCGACCTGTCGATATCCCTTTTCCGTAAACTGTGCATACTGGGCTTCTTGGGCTGCCGTCACGCCTATCATATCTTTCGAAACCGCAGCGCGCTCTTCTTCGCTCATGGTCAACATCTTCGTCGCCAAAATCTGCTGTTCTTCCTTGGTCATATCGTCCCAAGTCTTCGTCGTATAATCTGCCGTATTCGTACCCTGCGCCGTATTCTCGCCGCCTTTGTTCTCGGCATTTCCTTTGTCGGCACCGCCGCCACAGGCCACCAAAATCAGCGATAAGGCGACAAACATACCGGCTCGTTTGATCGTCTTTTGCATAATTTCCTCCTATGGTGTGTCGCATACAACCGCCCCCTCGTAAATTCGCTTGGCGGTCGCTCGTATCGGTTATTCTTTTTGTATACATTCTGTGTAAGAAATAGATGCCCTTTCTCATGTAAAAACCGAACAATTCCACAAAAAAATCGATCCGAAGATCGATTCATTCCTCTATGCGCTTTTCGCAGCCGCCCTCCAGCGGGCAACCCGCACAGATCGGCCGCTTTTTGCAGTGTTCCTTGCCGTTGATCACGATCAACGCGTGAAAGTGATTGTAGATCTCGGCGCTTTCGGGGAGCCGCGCTTCGCAATACGCCTGCACCGCCGCATACGTCCTTCCCGTCTTGAGCGGGTAGCGGGCGAAGTGGCGCATCGTATACGCATTCACCACAAAAGACGGCAGATCGAAGGCGTAGAGCAAAATGCTGTCCGCCGTTTCGTTTCCGATGCCTTTTACCGAAAGAATTTCGGGTCGCAGCGCGTCCAAAGGCACGCGTCGCACCGCTTCGGCGTCGTAGTTGTAACGCGCATACCACGCCGTCATCGCCTTCAAATAGCGCGCCTTTTGGCGAAAAAATCCCGCCGGGCGAATCCTTTCTTCCAATGTTTCCACGGGCATGGCGGCGATCCTCTGCGGCGTGAGGTCTTCCGCCAGACGGGCAATCGCCTTTTCTACATTCGTCCAGGCGGTGTTTTGCGTAAGAATCGCGCCCACCATAATTTCGTAGGGGTTTTCCCCCGGCCACCAGTGCAGGTCGCCGTAATGGGAAAAAAGTGCGTCGTAGATTTGTAGTAAGGGTTCGATGGTACTTCTCCTGTTCCGGTGTCGGTATTTTTCGTCTTTATGGGGTTGTGGATCGTACACCTTGTCATCCTGAATATGGCAAGACAGCATTCCGTAAGCTATTGCCACCCACTTCCTTGTCATCCTGAGCAGAGGTAGCTGGTATAATGATTTTAGACACGGCCTTAGTTACCTCAGCAAAGGAGGAGACATATGTCGAAAGGAAGCAGAAGAGTTTTCACAAAAGAATTCAAACTCGATATCGTGGAAAAGAAGCTGTCAAATATCTACTCCACGAAAGAAATCTGTGAGATTTATGATCTGAACCGACAGACTGTATGGCGTTGGGTAAAGGAATTTAAGAAAAACGGTCCGCTTGCTTTTGATTCCAAAGCAGTTGTTCCCGGAAATGAGCTCAAAGCATTGAAAAAAGAAATCGAAGAACTCAAAATGGAGAACGAAATCTTAAAAAAAGCCGAAGCATACTTTGCGCGCCGACAACAGACAAAATAAACTTTGCCATTGTCCATTTATGCCAATATCCGTTGCGTAAAGTATGCGAAATCATAAAAATCCCCCGATCTTCTTACTATTATCGTTTGAAACATCCCCTGAAGCCCCTATGTTCCAAAGAAGAGATGCGTCCGGTGATAGAGGCATTTCATCGGCATCACGGGTCTTTTGGTCGTAGACATTTAAAAAAGATCTTGGAAAAGGAAGATTGCCACTATTCGGAATGGAAAATTTCCCGTATTCTGAAAATGAATGGCTTGCAAGCAAAATACGGCAGGAAGAAAATCCACAATGTCCACACAAGTCCCCATACAAAGCGCTATATTCAGGAAAATCTGTACGCCAAACTTTCTTCGCAGGAAAAGAAGCAAGAAATTTGGTCCACCGATTTTACGGAAATAAAAGTGGAAAACAAAACGTATTACGTTTGTGGCATTCTTTCGATACAATCGAAAGTCTTGGTGGGATATGCGAAATCCTCGAAGAACAATACAGCGGTGGCACTGGAAGCATTAAACGATGCCCTCGAACGCTATGAAAAACCGTATATGATCCTTACGGATCGAGGAAGTCCGTTTGTTAGCAAGAACTTTCATCGGACATTAGAAGAAAATGGAATCCTCCATTCCATGTCCCGGCCGCATCGGCCCGCTGATAACATCTTTATTGAGACCTTTTGGCAGACGATGAAAGTGGAGATGGGAAAGATATCCGCCTTCACCAAAAACCAAGTGGATATGATGTTCGATTATTACTTTTATTACTACAATCATCTGCGTCCCCACTCCTCGATTGGATACAAGACGCCGATGGAAGAATGGAATGAACGTCACTAAAAGTTGGAAAAGTTTGTCCAAAACATTGTACCAATTAAGAGCGAAGCGGAGTCGGCCGCTGCGTTCGCCAAATCGAAGATTTGGACTGCGCGGCATCTGACCTACGACGAAATCGAAGATTTCTGTTAGGTCATGAATGCATCTCCGAGGGCTATTGCGGGTCGGAGGGTTGCACAGTACCTATTGCGGGTCTTATTGTCCTAAGCACAAAGGCAATGTCATGCGGTTCGTCACGGGCTTCTCTGCAGACCCCTTACAGCGAAAGAGATTCTTCGACGCGGGGCTAAAGCCCCTTGCTCAGAATGACAATGGGGGACGATTGCGAGGAAGAGTATACGGTCCGCTCTACGTCCTCTTTCCCATTGCCGTGCTCCTTACATCCGTTTGTCGGATCCTATTTATTCCGACCATAGCGCTTTGAAAAGTATGCTTCGGCTTTTTTTAAGATTTCGTTCTCCATTTTGAGTTCTTCGTTTTCTTTTTTCAATGCTTTTATTTGCTTTTCTATTTCGTCAGTTTCGGATTCCTGCTCTACATATTTTTTATTTTCTTCGCACAAATTGTGTTTTTTTGAAGATTTTTTGCGATCGTCTTTCGCCATCCTTCTCTCCTTTTCCCGTCTTCCCCTACACTACCGAATCAAGATCCGCGCACGGAAGCCGCGGGATGCGTAAAAGCTCTTGGCGGTATTGTGGTAGCAAAAGCACTCGCCATATCGCTTGTCGCCGAAGAGGGCGCCGCCCATTTCCCGAACGAAGGCGGGGGGCTTAAGCCACGAGGAGGTCTTTAGATCCAAGTCCTCGATGCCCTGCATATATTCGTAAAAGGCGCGGTCCACAATCTCCGCCCCCATGCTTTTCGCCATGGTATGGGCATTGCCCGCGGGGCGATACTTGTCTTTGTGGCGCTCTTTTTCACCCTCCTCGTCATAGGCGAGGTTGCGCCGGGCGATGGGGCTCTCTTCCGAAAAATCGGCGTAGTATATATGCCCCTCGTATTCTATGGCATCGGGTTCGCCGCCGGTCTCTTCCATTGTTCGAATGCCGGCGAGTTTCTCCTCGTCGAGTGCCGCCTGCACTTCTTCCCAGCGTAGGGTATTGTGACGATGGGGATGGGCGTCGAATCGCGCTTGTAATGTCGTCAACAGTTCTATATTCTCCTCCTTTACCGGGTCCTCTTCCTACACATACCGCAGTTACGGGGAGAAATAACAAAGTATTGCCTTTTACGCACAAAGACCCGAGGTATCCTCGGGCCTTTGTGTGTGCTTATTCGATTCGGGTCCAAATCTCGTCGAGGGCGTCTTTGTCCGCTCTGTAAAAACGGTGGGTATTGGCGGCCTCGGTGATTTCATAATAACCCCAATGGGATTTTTCGAGATCCGAAAACGCGGCGATGTCTTCGGGATTTTTGAGCGCCGGGGTGAGTCTCCCTCTCGTCGACTTTGCGGTTGAAGAGGCGGTTCATGATTTTTGCGGCTTCGGCGCGGGTGATGTTCTCGTCGGGGCGAAAACTGCCGTCGGGATACCCATCGATGTTGCCGCTCGCATAGGCGCGGTCGATGGCGGCTTTGGCCCAGTGGCCGTCTGTATCGGAAAATGGAGCGGTTTTTTCTGCCGATTCTTCAAATTGCAGAATCATCTGCGCCACTTCCGCACGGGTGATCTGCTCTGCGGGCCGGAAGCTACCGTCGGGATAGCCTTTCATATACCCCGCTTCCACGACGGCATTAATGTAGCGATTATACCAATTCGACGGGGTGTCGGTAAAGGTCGGTGCTGCATCGTCGCCCTTTAGTCCCTTGAGTCTCGTCAGGACGGCGGCGGCTTCTGCCCGGGTCATGGAGCCGTTGGGCTGCACGGTGCCGTCGGGATAGCCGAAGATATATTTTTCGTGCCGCGATTCGTGTCGTTCGGGCGCGGACTCTTCTTTTTCGGGCGGCATAAAGGGCGGGGTTGCAATGCCACCTGGCGGGAATGCCGGCGGATTCTCCGGTTCGACAGGCGGATTTTCCTCTTTTGGCGGCATAAATCGGTTGGTAAACGAAACCGACGGCGCCGACGGACTTACGACGGGCGAATGCAGATCGCTCTCTGCATAAAAAGCGTCGGCTTCCTGCGGCGAGTTAAAGAGCATAAACGCAAATTCGTCCAGCGCGGGACGCGCTTCGCCCGCCATGACATCGTAATTGACGTCTAAAATCTTGACTTCGTCGTTGGAGAGAAAACCGGCGGGGGCGTTCTTCTCTACGAGCACGAATCGCAAAATCTGCCCCGATTCTCCATTTTGTACCGCCGCCTTGATCCGCTCCAAAATCGTCAGATTGTCGGTCATCTCGCAGCCGTCTACCATTTGGTCGAAGGTAAACAGCGGCTTGGAGATCGAAATATAATTCTCTTCCCCTTCTTTTTCTTGGTGGGTCAGGATGTCGTCCTGAACGCCGGCGGCATATTGGATCAGTTCATTGTTCGCATGAAGACCTAAATCCGACGCATAGTCGAAGGTTTTGTAATCGTATTCTCGTATATTTTGGCAGCCGTTCTCGTAATCGCCCAGATCACATCCTTGATAAAAACAACGCCAACTTGCCAACGCCAAGGGCCAGTGCATACCTCCGCGGCTTTCTTCTATAAAAGGAGATTCTTCCTCAATGTTTAGCAAATACTCTTCCGGCGTCGCCTTTCGCGTTAAACCGCGCTGCACATTCTCGCTGTCGCGCATTGCCCCGTAGTGGTATTTCATAATTCGATCCAGAATCGCATCTGCCGCATCCGTCGTGTGGCCGTCTTTTAAATACGCATCCATCATGCCGGTGAGCGTCTCATCATAGCCGCCGGCGGGGTTCTCGGCGCTGCGATCGGCGTATTCGTCGCCGAATTTCACCTTGGTGAGGAGCATCGGCGCCGCAAGTGTGCCCGCGACGACGCTCTTGTCGCCGTAGGTTTTTCCGATGCCGTAGGACGCTCGATCCTTATCCGGTATTGTATCCAGATAAAATTCGAAAGTCGCCTTGGGAATTTCCTCGGGATTCGGTGCATGCGTCATATCGATGGTCTTTTCGTAGCGAAATTATGCCGCCAGCGGCTCCGCTACCACCACATTGTCCGCCTGTTGCACTTCTTGTGCCACGGCAATATGGGACGCGACAAAACTCGCCAATAGGGCACAAACGAGCAACAGCACGCTTCGTTTTTTCATCGTTCTTACCTCCTTTTCCATTTCTGTCGATTCCTTACCATTTGCGCATTTCCGAAGAAATACTTTACTTTATTATAACGATAAAAAGCCGTCGTGTATATGTTTTTTATTTTAATTTTACTGTATATACCGAAACAATACCCGCATCTCGATTCTCTTTCGCACCCGTTCCGATTTTCGGCTATACTAAAACAAAGGCAGGTGGAATATGATCTATAATCAATGGTACGCAATTTTGCCGTCGCGGGCCGTCCGCGAGGCAAGGCCCGTAGGGGTTCGCCGCTGTAACATAGACTTGGTGCTCTTTCGCGATCCGAACGGAAAGGTCGCCTGTCTGCACGATCGCTGCTCCCATCGGGGCGCGGCGCTTCATAAGGGTACGGTAAAAGACGGCTGTGTGAAATGTCCCTTTCACGGCATCGAATTCGACCAAAACGGCGCCTGTCACTTCGTGCCGGCGCTCGGCAAACAAAGCAGCGAGGACCTCTCGCGCTTTGATGTAGAGCACTTCGTGGTAGAGGAAGCGCACGATATCATCTATCTTTGGTATGGCGATAGGGAGGCGAAAAATCCGGCACTCCCCTTTTTTGACGACGATATCGACGAGCGGTTTGTGTATAGCGAACTCGAAGATCATTGGCATGCGCATTATTCTCGGGCGATCGAAAATCAGCTCGACGTGGTCCATTTGCCCTTTGTCCACCACAACACCATCGGCCGCGGCAATAAAACACTGGTAAACGGGCCCAAGGTACTCTTTAAGGGCGATATTTTACGGACTTCGGCGGACAACGAAGTCGACCGGGGCCAAAAACCCAAGGACGCAAACGCCGCCCGCATTCGTAAAACCCATCTCAATTTCCTCTTTCCCAATTTGTGGCTCAACCATATCAGCGAAAAAGTGCGGGTGCTGATCTTTTTTGCCCCGGTAGACGACGAAAATACCGTACTCTACATTCGCTTTTATAATCGCATTACGGGCATCCGACCCATAGACGGTCTGATCGCTTTTTTCGGCCGCTACGCCAATTTGATCGTAGAGCGGCAAGACAAGCGCGTCGTTATTACGCAGGAACCCAAGGCGTCGGGGCTCAAGATCGGTGAACACTTAATCGCGGGCGATGCGCCCATTATTCGGTACCGAAAGATACGCGACGATTTGCAAAAGAAACAACAGACGAAAGCGTAAAACGCGGGCCCTCCAAGGGGCCTTTTTTACAGTCACTTTGCCGTCACTTTCCTCGGCTACCATAGCCATACAGGAGGTGTACTATGTACGCATTGCGAGGAGAAGAGATCTCCAAAATCTACAAAGGGGCGGAAGACGTCCGCGCCCTCGACGACGTGAATCTTTCGGTGGCTGCCGGGGAACTGGTGGCGGTAGTGGGCCCCAGCGGCTCGGGCAAATCGACGCTGCTCCACATTCTGGGCGGGGTCGATGCGCCCACTACGGGGAAGGTCTACATACAGGACAAGGACCTCACCGCCCTGAGCGATGAGGCGCGCACGGTGTTTCGCCGCCGCAATATCGGCATTATCTACCAGTTCTTTAATCTGACCCCCCCTATTTCCGTGGAAAAAAATATTTTGCTCCCGGTGCTTTTAGACGGCAAAGAACCCGATTTCGACTATTACCGCGAAATCGTAGACACTTTGGGGCTCTCCGACAAGACCGCCCGCTTTCCCGATCAGCTTTCCGGCGGCGAGCAACAGCGGGTCGCCATCGCCCGGAGCCTGATCAGCCGACCGGCGATCATTTTGGCGGACGAGCCGACGGGCAATCTGGACCGCAAAAAAGGCGACGATCTGATGGCGCTCTTTCGCCGCGTCAACCAGCGCTTCGGCGCCACCATTCTCATCATCACCCACGACGAGCGCATCGCCCTCGGCTGCGACCGCATCTTTACCATGAACGACGGCAGGCTCGAGGAACAAGGGGGTGAAGATCGTGAAAATTATCGATGAACTCGCCCGGGCCTTCGTCCGTGCACGCAAAAAAGACAGCTTCGCCGTCGTCATCAGTGTCGCCATGGCGGTGGTAGTGCTGGGCACCTTTGTCTTTATCGTGGAACAGAATCGCGTCGCTCGGATCGACTACATCAAAGAAACCATAGGCGATTACCATATATTGCTCTCGGAACAGAATCCCGCCCACCTGCGCGAACTGCAAGAGGCACATAAAGTCCGCGCCATAGAGTTCGAGACGACGGACCGCCTGCCCATTGACGACGATTCAAACCGCATGGCGAGCCTGCTTTTAGAGGACAAGAGCGCCTGGACGGGCGATCGTCGCGTCCACGCCGGCAGAAAGCCCCAAGCCCCCGACGAAGTGCTCTGTGAAGAACGCGTATTGAAAGAAATGCAGATCGAGATCGGCGATACCGTTCGATTGGGCGATAGGGAATACACCGTCGTCGGCACCGAGCGTTCTGACGGCTACAGTTTTGAGGATCGGCTGTTCTTCGGACGGATTTATTACAAGACACCCGAGGAGGTTTTTGCCGAGCACAAAGCGGTGTCCGCGAAGATCTGGTTTGAAAATATGCGCGATACCTACCCCCAGACGCGCGCCTTTCTCGCCAAGTACGGCTTAAAAGACGAGGATCTGCAAAGCACCGGCGTCCTAGCCTATAACGAAAAACTCTTACAGGAATACCTGGTATTTCCCCAAGGCATCGTCCCCACCGCCCAGAAGGCCAATGAGTGGATCGAATCCTTCGGCGCATACGCCATCTTGATTGCCCTCTTTGCCGGCATGATCCGAAACGCCTTCGGCGTGTGGGACCGCAAAGATCGTCGTTATATCGCTCTCTTAAAATCCGTCGGCGCCACCAAAAAGCAGATTCGCGCTCTGGTGGTAAAAAAGGCGCTGATGCTCTCCGGTGTACCCATTTTGATCGGCACCGCGGCGAGTTACTTGCTCGCCAACGGCATCCTGTACCTGATGTGGTGGAACAATCACATCTCTTACAAAAACATCACCCGCGCCGGCGTCCGCTTTTACGGCGAAATTGGCGGCTTTCAGCCGATTCCCCTACGGCCGACAAGCGTCATTTTAATCCTCGTCCTGAGCCTGGTCTGCGTCCTATTCTCGGCCCTGGGTCCGGCACGCAAGACCGCTAAACAAACCGTCGCCGAATCCCTTCGACCCGACCGACCGAAAGTGCGAAAGAGCGCTCGAAAAGAGCGACTTTCGAAAAACAGCCCGGTATCCTTAGGAAAGGACTATTTGCGCGCTTACGCCAAGACATACCGCGGCATCGCCGTCGCCATGGCGCTTGCCTCGGCGGTCCTCTCTCTGTATTTGGTGGTGGGCGCCTGGCGGAACCTCAACGAGACGCACAATCACTTCCGCTCGCCGTATACCTTTACCGGCACCATCCACCGGCGCACACCCCTTTCGCCCGAAAGCATCGCGGCTTTACGGGCGACAAAGGGACTCGAGGATCTGCAAATCTATCACAGCTTTTCCGCCAAATTCTACGAGGCCGATAACAAAGACATCCTATCCGATGCCTTTCAGGACGCATTGGCGTCGGGCAATCGCGACTTTGAAAATCCGTACTGTATGTTTTACGGCATCCAAGACGATAGCTTCCGCGCCATTCAGCGAGAAAACGGCCTCGCGGAAGATCCCGAAGCCTTCCTTCTGGTAAACGCCACACCCGAAAAGACCGTCGGCGTGCCCTACGACCGCAGACAATACATTCCCCTCACCGACAAGATGACCCCTACCCTTATCGTGCGCGATCACTTGGAGGCCCCGGCGGAAGAAATCCCCATCGCAGGCCACCTCGAGCGCATTCCCTACGAACTCGAGGGCTTCGGCAGCCGGGAGGTCGCCGTCGTCACCTCCCTATCCCATCTTGAGCGCTATGCGGCGGCGCGTTTTGTCGACGAAGAGGACGCACTACACTACGAACTGCGCGCCAATATCGACGAAACCCGCGAAACCGCCGCCACCGAAGCCGTAAGTGCCGTCATCGCCAAAGATACGCCGCGGTCGGACTACGAACTCACCCCGCCTTCCCTCCGCCGCGCCCTCGACGCCGAGGTCCGAAGAAACGAAGTCCTCCTCGCCGTACTCGCCCAGGGGATCTTTATCGCCATCGGCCTTTCCAACGCCTACAGCAGCTTTCACACCAATATGCTCGCACGGCGGCGCGACTTCGGCCTGCTTCATTCCGCCGGTATGACGCGCACGCAGATTCGCGAAATGGTCGCCACGGAAAACCGCATCCTTATTCGCCGGCTGCTTATCGGCTACAGCGCGATCCTCGTCGCCGGCGCCGTGCTCCAGAGCGCGCGCAAACACTTCATGTTCTCGCCCCTCGCCATCTTAGGCGCCGTCGATTATACCGGCCTCCTCCTATTCGTCCTCCTCACCACCCTCGGCATCCTCGCCGCCACCAAGAGCGCGGAAAAAGAGATATTGAACGAAGGGATATTAGATTTGTTGTCGTGAAATGAAAAAGAGATGTGAATGTTGCACTGACCCCCAAAAGTTGGTTTCATAGGTCCAACTTTTGGGGGTCACTCTAATGCGCGTTCACATCTTTTTTTCTTGCGGAAAGGGAGGATGGTCAAATATTTTTCATCCTGCGTGGAGTAATACAATTGCCATCCTTTATTGCGAACTCCAATATTGTCATCCTGAGCGGAGCGAAGCGGAGTCGGCCGCTGCGTTAGCCAAATCGAAGATTTGGACTGCGCGGCATCTGACCTACGACGAAATCGAAGATTCCTGTTAGGTCATGAATGCATCTCCGAAAGCTATTGTGTGACGCATTGACGATAAAAGCCTAAGCGTGCGTTTCGGCCTTGGCCTCTACCCGGACTGCTTCTTGCGAACGAGATTCTTCGTCTCGGAATAAATTCCTCGCTCAGAATGACAATAGGCGACGAATGTGCGATTCGGCAAGAGCTATTGCGAATCCCTAAACCTTGTCATCCTGAGCGGAGCGAAGCGGAGTCGGCCGCTGCGTTAGCCAAATCGAAGATTTGGACTGCGCGGCTTCTGACCTACGACGAAATCGAAGATTCCTGTTAGGTCATGAATGCATCTCCGAAAGCTATTGTGTGACGCATTGACGATAAAAGCCTAAGCGTGCGTTTCGGCCTTGGCCTCTACCCGGACTGCTTCTTGCGAACGAGATTCTTCGTCTCGGAACACAGTTCCTCGCTCAGAATGACAATAGGGGACGAATGTGCGATTCGGCAAGAGCTATTGCGAATCCCTAAACCTTGTCATCCTGAGCGGAGCGAAGCGGAGTCGGCCGCTGCGTTAGCCAAATCGAAGATTTGGACTGCGCGGCATCTGACCTACGACGAAATCGAAGATTTCTGTTAGGTCATGAATGCATCTCCGAAAGCTATTGCGTGACGCATTGACGATAAAAGCCTAAGCGTGCGTTTCTGCCTTGGCCTCTACCCGGACTGCTTCTTGCGAACGAGATTCTTCGTCTCGGAACACAGTTCCTCGCTCAGAATGACAATAGGGGACGAATGTGCGATTCGGCAAGAGCTATTGCGAATCCCTAAACCTTGTCATCCTGAGCGGAGCGAAGCGGAGTCGGCCGCTGCGTTAGCCAAATCGAAGATTTGGACTGCGCGGCATCTGACCTACGACGAAATCGAAGATTTCTGTTAGGTCATGAATGCATCTCCGAAAGCTATTGCGTGACGCATTGACGATAAAAGCCTAAGCGTGCGTTTCTGCCTTGGCCTCTACGCGGACTGCTTCTTGTGAAAGAGATTCTTCGACTCGGAACACAGTTCCTCGCTCAGAATGACAATAGGGGACGAATGTGCGATTCGGCAAGAGCTATTGCGAATCCCTAAACCTTGTCATCCTGAGCGGAGCGAAGCGGAGTCGGCCGCTACGTTAACCAAATCAAAGATTTGGACTGCGCGGCATCTGACCTACGACGAAATCGAAGATTCCTGTTAGGTCATGAATGCATCTCCGAAAGCTATTGTGTGACGCATTGACGATAAAAGCCTAAGCGTGCGTTTCGGCCTTGGCCTCTACCCGGACTGCTTCTTGCGAACGAGATTCTTCGTCTCGGAATAAATTCCTCGCTCAGAATGACAATAGGCGACGAATGTGCGATTCGGCAAGAGCTATTGCGAATCCCTAAACCTTGTCATCCTGAGCGGAGCGAAGCGGAGTCGGCCGCTGCGTTAGCCAAATCGAAGATTTGGACTGCGCGGCTTCTGACCTACGACGAAATCGAAGATTCCTGTTAGGTCATGAATGCATCTCCGAAAGCTATTGTGTGACGCATTGACGATAAAAGCCTAAGCGTGCGTTTCGGCCTTGGCCTCTACCCGGACTGCTTCTTGCGAACGAGATTCTTCGTCTCGGAACACAGTTCCTCGCTCAGAATGACAATAGGGGACGAATGTGCGATTCGGCAAGAGCTATTGCGAATCCCTAAACCTTGTCATCCTGAGCGGAGCGAAGCGGAGTCGAACGGATCTCGTGTCTCTATTGCGGGTCGCCGGATTGCAAGGTGCCTATTGCGCGTTATGTTGCCCGTAAAAGAAGTGGACGTCGTGCGTTTCGGCCTTGGCCTCTACGCAAACTGCTTCTTGTGAAAGAGATTCTTCGACTCGGAATTAAAATTCCTCGCTCAGAATGACAATAGGGGGCGGTTGCGCAAACAAGAACAGAATTTCACAAAAACACTCCCCCTAGCGGTAAAAGCGAACGGAAAAGCGACTGCCGGCACAGGAGGATTCCACTACGACGTCGGCGTCGTGCAAATCCGCCACGGCCTTTACCATCGAAAGCCCGATCCCAAACCCCTCGCCCCGAGGATCCGCCTTGTAAAAGCGTTCGAAGATGCGCTTTCGCTTCTCGAGGGCGATGCCCTTTCCCCGGTCGCACACGGAAAATCCCCGGTAAATCTCGTTGTCCTCGAATTCTACCTCGACTTGGGCGCCGGCGGGCGAGACTTCGGCGGCGTTTTTCAGCAAATTCACCACCGCCTCAAACAACCACACCCGGTCGCCCTGTACCACCACATCCCCATCGGAGAGGGCGAGGCGGATGTTTCGTTCCAAAAACAGCGGCTCGAGATACATTTCCCCGTCGAGCACCAAACTCCGAAGCGACACCGGCTCCCGCTTGGGCGCCACCGCCTCGGCGTCGATCTGCGCGAGTTTTAAGAGCAAATCGCAGAGCGCGCCCAGCCGCTCCATCTCCCGCTCCACCATATCGAGATATTCCGCCCGCCTGGCGGGATCGGTGCGGGCGAGATCCAAAAGCATGCCGATTCCCGCAAGCGGCGTCTTGATCTGATGGGCAATGTCCTCGGCATTTTGGCGAATCAGATCGCGCGTCGCCTTTTCGTGGTCGTAGGCGCGCTGCTTTTCGGCGAGGATCTTTTCCACATCGTCGACGAGGTACAAAAACACCGTATCGTCGAATTGTAACGAATCGAGCTTCTCCGCGCGAATTCCCGCGCGAAAACGGGCGAGATCCTCGGAAAAATTGCGCTTCTCTTTCCGTTCCCGGACGTACAAATGCACACCCGTCGCCGCGGCGAGCAAAAAGAAATAGCCGAGGGTATACGCATCGGCATAAGGGCTTACCCATAGAATCACCGCCGAAGCAAAAAAGAGGGCCGCAGGCAAAAGGACCGCTCTGTATTTACACATCCTCGTCCTCCCAGCGGTACCCCAAGCCGCGTTCCGTATGTATATGGCGCCCGTAATGGCCCAGCTTTTCCCGCAGCCGCTTGACCGTCACCGTCAGGGTGTTGTCGTTCACGGGGCGGCGGTTTTCGCGCCAGATCTCGTCGAGCAGCCGCGAACGCAGCATACAGATTCCGCGATTTTGAAGCAGCGCTTCCAACAAATCGTACTCCGCCGCATTCAACGCCGCATTCTCCCCGTCGATCCGCACCGACTTATTTTCCGGATAGAGCGTAAGCCCGCCCGCCGCAACCGCCGTCGGTGCACCGCCCGCGCGGTGACACACATTGCGCACCCGCGCCGCAAGCACCGGCAGGGAAAAGGGCTTGGTGATGTAGTCGTCGGCCCCCTTGTCGAAAGCCGCGAGAATATCCGCCTCCCGATCCCGCACGCTCAAGACCAATACGGGCACCGCAGCGCCGATGGCGTCGAGATATGCCAAAAACTCGAAACCCGTACCGTCGGGCAGATTGAGATCCAACAGCACCACGTCATAAGCGTCGGGGTCCGCGTCGGCGCAATCGGCCATGGTCTCGAATCGATCGACCGCATGACCCGCGTTTTCGAAAAAGCGACGCACCGAAAAGGCGATCACCGCGTCGTCTTCCAAGAGCAGAATCCGCATAGAACCTCCTCACTCCACCTCCACGATAATGGCGGTGCATTTCCCCGCATTGCATTCGCTCTCGCTGACGCTGCACGCCGCCACACCCAAGATCATATCCTCCAGTGCCTTGAGCACCACCGCATCCCCCGCCTTCGAAGGCGGCCGGCACACCGAAAAACTGCCGTCTTCCGCCACCGCCGTATGCATAAACAGATTGACTGGGCGAAGAATGGGAAAGGCCGTCCCCAACGCGCCGTTGATATTGTCAAGACAGTTGGGATGTCCCGCCCCATTGTGGTAGAAGAAGTCGTACATGGCGGGACTGCAACAGGGGTGCAACAGGTCGTGTTCGCCCACGTCGTCGCGCTCGATCTCAAAAAGCGGTCGATAGCGATTGGAATAGAGCGTATCGCCCACGCCGATGTGAAGCGATTCGTTAATATCCATCGTCACCCCGGGCGATAAAAACTCGCCGCTGTCCCCGTCGATGACGGCAAAAAAATCCGCCACCTGACCGCCCTCCTCGTCGATGACGGCAATGCGATCGCCCGCACGCACGGGAATCTTCTTGCCCGAAGCGGGCTCGATTCTGTATCTTTCTTTCATTATAACCTTCCTCTCTTTACGGCAGCCGTTTATAAAATTCCCGGCTTTCCAACAATGCTTTGTCCGCCGAAATGGCTTCTTCTAACTGTTCGATCGCCTTTCTGTCGCCATCTTCGGTGCGCAACAGATCGATCAGCGCCTCTTGCTTTTCAATAATCTCGCGCTGCAAGCCGCGGGTGGTGACGAGATTTTTCGACGCCATCTCCCGCCCCGTCCGGGCACGTTCTTCGAGATCCTCCACCTTTTCTTCGGCAAGCCGACGAATGTGCTCGCCCTCTTTTCGAATCCGCGCAATGCGCGCCTTTACCCGATCCGTTCGAAACGTAAGTTCCGGATAGGCGTCGAGGATGCGCTTATGCAGGGCGGATCGGTTTTCCAAAAGATACCGCACTTCCGCCGCAATCTCTTCGCTTTTGTCTGCCATACTCTTCTCCACCCCTTCCTTTAAGAGATGCATGACAAAATACGACACCAGCACATCCGCCAAAAACAGCGCCGCAAGCGCACCGAGAAAAAGCGCCATCTGCCGCCTATCCCCACGCGCAAAAAGCAGAAGGAGCACGGGGTTCGCCGCCTTTTCAATACAAACGCCCCCGATCCCGAATAGAATCAGATTGCCGATCCATACCCTGCCGTGCAGATTCATCGGCTTTTGGCTATAATCCCACCACCGAGCGTAAAAGCGCTTCTCCAGCACATAGCTCGTCATATATTCCAGCGCCCCGCAGAGGAAAAACGACAGCAAAAAACTCGTGCCATACGACGTATCCACCGGCTCCAGCAGCGCGCCCGCCACCGTGACGATCACGGCGCCGGTGCCGTAAATCGGACAGTACGGGCCCACTAAAAAGCCGCGGTTGATCCACCTTCCGTATTGAAAATACTTGAGCACCACTTCCATCGCCCACCCCAAAAACGAGTAGGCGAAAAACAGCCACAACAACTGCTGCATATTGATTCCATCCACGAATTTACCCCTTCCATTGGACGCCTAGGTTCGGAGCATCCCCACCATCTTAGGATCCACATAGCGAAACCCGTGCCGCGCATAGAACCGAGCCGCCCCGGCATTGGCGAGCAGCATAATAAAACACTCCCCTTCCGTGTTGGCATCCAGCCAATCGTCGATGCGAGAGACAATCTCTTCGCCAAGCCCTTTTCCCTGGTACGCCCTGTCCACCATCACATCGGCAATGCCGTAGGTAATGCCGCCGTCGCCCACAATCCGTCCCATGGCCACCAACTTCTCGCCGTCGTAGCCGCTAATGACATACAGCGAACCCGCAAGCGCACGGCGCACCTGCGCAGGCGCCTTCGCATTGCCGATCCCCGACGAAAGGCGCAGCGCATTGTACGCTTCGACTGCGGGCAAAGATTCCGTAAACTTCATATTGCCTCCTTTCCTATGATTTTACCCCACCGCCCCCGATATTTGTTCATTCTCGGAAAAGTCCTGTAAGTTTTCATACAATCGGGGTAAATAGCAAGCAGGAGGTGCCTATGCCCTATACAAAAAAAGACTATCCGCCGTCCTTAAAGAACCTCGATCCCGCGGTTCGGAACAAGGCCATTGACATCATCAATGCCTTAATGGAAGATGAGCACATGCCCGAAGACAGAGCCATTCCCATCGGCACTGCACAGGCAGAAAAATGGGCACAGGATCAGGGCAAAATGGAAAAACAAAACAAGACCGCCACCGATGCCAAACCCGAAAAAGACGTCAAAGAAGTCCTCGTACGCTATCGCAAAGACGACGAAAAATGGGAAGTCATCTCGGAAGGTGCTAAACGCGCCGACTCCCTTTTCGACCTCAAAAAAGATGCCGAGGCACGCGCTAAAGAAATTGCCGGCCACAGAGGGGCAAAAGTCGTAAGCTATACCAAAGAAGGCAAGGAAGGTAAGTAGGGAGCAACCATAGTAAGAGATCCGCCCGTCGGGTCTCTTTTTTGTCTGCATTGCATCCTAACTTCTAACTAAGAATTGGAACTCGGCGATCTTTTTGGTATACGACGATAATCGCCATATCTACGGTCTCAAAGTATCGCCAATTTCGAAGATACAAAAGATCCTTACGAGAGGTGTTCTAAAAGGTAAAAGTACCATGTCCATAGAAAAGATTACATGAAATCCGGTAAGAAAATGAAGAAAAAAGGTAAAGATCCACGCCGTTTACTTAATCGCCTATCCCGAAGATACGGTACTCCCCAAGGGCAATGTAGCCCGCGCAGAAACCGCCACTATGCTCAACAGAAAATACGATCGCGTAGCGGACGAAAAGGGGCTTTCGCAAGACATTCTCTCTGCACTCCATGCCTTTACCGACTTGGACAAAAACGCATGGTACTACTACGAAATTGTAGAAGCCTCCAATACCCACGAATTTACTCGCCGCGGGAATACGGACAAACTCGGCAGAGAATACGAAGATTGGACCAAGGTCCTGAATTTGAAGTAAGCCATACGCACAAAACTCCCTCGCATGAAGGGGTTTTTTTTGTGTTTGCCTAAGATATACGGCTATAAGATACACAAAAAGAGATCTGCACGATTCTTGTGCAGATCTCTTTTTGTACGCGTTAATTTTCGATTTCTACCCAAATTTCCGCATTGGCGGCATTTGCTTTGTGATAATCGTGAGGGTTGGTCGCTTCGACGATTTCATAGTATCCCCAGAAGTCGGGATCCAAGTCGGCGAATCGACGGAGTGCCGAGGGATTGCCGAGTTCCGTATGCAATCCGACGTCGTCTACCCAGCGATTATACAAGGCGTTTAGGATTTTCGCGGCCTCTGCGCGCGTAATGTTTGCATTCGGCCGGAATGATCCATAGGGATAGCCTTCGATTCGACGGTTTCCGTAGGCTTGATCGATGGCAGATTCGCCCCAGTGCCCTTTCACGTCTTCGAAAGGTGCTTTGGCGGCATTCGGCGTATCGATGGTTTTGATCATCTGCGCGAATTCCGCCCGGGTGATTCTTCCGCCGGGGTTGAAGCTGCCGTCCGGATATCCCTTCATATACCCGGCTTTTGTAACTGCGTTTATAACGCCGTTGTACCATCCGCCGGGTGTATCGACAAATGCAGGTTTCGTCGTATCGTCGAGGGAAAGCCCTTCGAGTCGGGCGATCATGGCGGCCGCTTCGGCGCGCGTTACGTTCCCGTTGGGCTGTACGGTGCCGTCAGGATATCCGAAGATATAGGCGTTGTGATGTTTAATCTCTACCTTCTCTTCATTACCGGGGGCAGGAGGCGCCGGAATCCAACCGCCGGGAAGCCAGGGGCGACCGGTCGCTTTGCCTTCGGCCGTTTGCCGGAGTGTTTCGCTCGATGCTTTGCCCGCTTCTCTTTGCACGATTTCGAAAACATCGCCTTCTCGCGCGGGATCGATGGGAACGGACCAAGTGCCGTCGGGACGAACTGTGGTTTGTGCCGCACGGCCGTCGGGCAAGGTTATGAGGATTTCTGCGCCGGGTACACCGGTTCCGCGAATTTCTGTGTCGCCGATTTCGATCGGTCGCACGGAGGGCGTTTGCGAAACGCCGGGATCCGGCTTTTCACTCTTTTGTACGGTTTTCGTGTTTGCCGTCGAAATCTTGCCGGTGGCGCTGTCGGTGACGGTGACTTTGACGTCGCCGTCTGCGGTCAGTTTCGCCGGATCGACGGGCATTTGCAGTTGTCCGTTTTCTTCCGGAACAACTTTTCCGTCGTCGGTCTTCCATTCGCCCGTGGCCGGGTCTTTGGTGGCGGTTACAGTGCTGCCATCCGGCAGGGTGACGGTGATCTTGTCGCCGTCCGTCGGTACGGTTACAGTGACCGCTTTGTCCCCTTCTTTGATGTCGCCGACGACGGGTTTTGTCGGGACGTCGACGGGAGTAATCTTCAACGGATCAGTCGTTGCTTCTTTTTGGGTATCTCCGCTTCCGATAGAAACCGTGACGGGTTTCTGATTGTTTTCCATCTTCAGACCTGTACCGTTTTTCGGATCGGTCGTTATGCCATAGTCTGCAAAGTCGGCAAACGGAACTTCCTGTTGGTTGCCGTAAACGTCGGTCAAGGTGACGACGAGGCCACTCAGGTCGAGTTTGTCCCCTTCTTTGTATGCCAGATTTTCAGGCTGCGCAGTTATGGTTATCTTTTCAATTTGGTTTTTGTCAAAGGGCAGTTTGTCATATTGCGCCGTGATGGTGGTTGCTTCCGCAAAGGTGCCGGTTAGCGATCTATCCCACGCTTCCGATCCTTCTTTTTGCGTGTATCCTGCATTTGGCGTTACCGCCGGGGCGATTAGGGTGACTTCTTGCTCGGGATTTACCCAGTAGGTGATGGTTTCACCATCGGCAATCGTTCCGTTCTCGCCCGCACTGAAGGTAACGGATACGTAGTTTTCCGGTACGTTCGGTTTGGCTTCGCCGGGTTTCTGCGCCACGACGTCAGCAGGCGCGGTGTATTGCGCCGTGATGGTGGTCGCTTTCGCAAAGGTGCCGGTTAGCGATTTATCCCACGCTTCCGATCCTTCTTTTTGCGTGTATCCCGCATTCGCCGTTACCGCCGGGGCGATTAGGGTGACTTCTTGCTCGGGATTTACCCAGTAGGTGATGGTTTCACCATCGGCAATCGTTCCGTTCTCGCTCGCACTGAAGGTAACGGATACGTAGTTTTCCGGTACGTTCGGTTTGGCTTCGCCGGGTTTCTGCGCCACGACGTCAGCAGGCGCGGTGTATTGCGCCGTGATGGTGGTCGCTTTCGCAAAGGTGCCGGTTAGCGGTTTATCCCACGCTTCCGATCCTTCTTTTTGCGTGTATCCCGCATTCGCCGTTACTGTCGGGGCCGTTAGGGTGACTTCTTGCTCGGGATTTACCCAGTAGGTGATGGTTTCACCATCGGCAATCGTTCCGTTCTCGCCCGCACTGAAGGTAACGGATACGTAGTTTTCCGGTACGTTCGGTTTGGCTTCGCCGGGTTTCTGCGCCACGACGTCGGCTGTCAATACATATTTCGCGATATGATTTACTGAAGACGGATAAGAATCTTGAATCGGGTAAGACCACTTACTAAAGGCGTAGCCGGGATTGGGAATTACAGTGGGTGCTTTTATTTGTACATTCTTCGCTAACGGATTTACCCAATAGATGCTAATTTCACCTTCGGGTATGCTCCCGTCTTTATCCGCCGAAAACTTGACGCGCACATGGTTCTTCGGAACATTCGGTCTTTCATCACCCAATTGTGGAACAACATCGGCCGTCAATACATATTTCGCAACAAATTCCCGATTGGATTCCAATTTCTCGGTATCTGCAGGCAATGTCGGTTCCCACCGATCAAATCTCTGCGTATCGTCTTTGTACTGTGCCTCGGGAACCGCTACGCCGGCTTTCACGGCATCTGCCCAGGTCGTACCCTCTTTAACGTCATACGCTTTTTGCACCCCGAGATCGGTATCCGGGAATTGTCCGTCTTGGGTCGGATCAAAGGCTATACGCACATAGCCGGCCGGTGCTTTCAATTTCGGATCGGCTTCGTAGGCGGTGCGGTTTTCTTTGTACTGAGCGGTATAGGTTTGAGCCGCTACCGTATCCCCGTCCGCAGGAAGCGACCACACATTGTTCTCTGTCGTGTCCGGGCGTTCCTCCCAATTGGGCGCCTCTATGGCTGCGAATACGTTTGCAGGAATAATACTCAATAGCATTGCAAACGCCAGCAATAGCGCCGGAAATTTTGCCTTCAAAAATTGCATATCTACCTCCTATTCAAATACCGAAAATGGGATCACTCGCACGAACGAAGCCGCACTTTTTTACGATAAAGTGCAGTACTCTCGATTTTGCGCATACTCTCCTATATTCATAAATACCACATATTCATTAGAATTTATGCTATATTACATGTTCCTTACGAATTTTTCACTATTTTTAGATTCAATCGCCGGCTTGCCATCCTATTCCTAGAAATTCTATCTTGCAAAAAATTTCTCCACCATAATTTATGAGAACGATTTTATCATTCCCGTGAAAAATGCCGAGCGAAACCGCCCAGCATATACATAGCCTCAAGTCCCCAACGAAAAGATCACCACCATGGTGAGCACCATAGCAAGGATGGTGCACAGAAAGGTCGCTATCAGATAAGGCAAGAATTTCAACCGCAGATGCTTTTGCACGCTCATTAGCATCAATCCGCCCACGGGGGAATAAATAGAGCAAAAAAAGAAATAGACAAGCATTAAATCTCCCTCTGTCTTGGCCAAATACATCAATATGGCGAAGGACATCAGTAGTACCGCCATGGAATGTTTTAGAAAGGCTTTTAATTGCATGGCCACCTCCTACGATATATATTCCCTTTTTGTGGAAAATGGATCGCCCCATTAAAAAACCGGCCCGAGCGCGCACCCGGGCCGGTTTTTACTCCGATTCCTCTTACTCTTCGATGGCATTGGCGAGGCAGGCGATCATCGCCTCTTTGGCGGCTTCTTCCGCGTGTTCGGGCACCGCGCCGGAAATGGCGTGGGACACGCCGTCGGGCCCCACGGCAAATACCTCGGGGCACAGACGCTGGCACAGCCCGCAGCCGATGCCGTTTTCGTTTACGCGATATTGCATGGCGCGGCTACTGATCGGACGGTTTGACGACGATCAAGAGCATCTTAAACCGCGCTTTGGCGCGCACGGCGTGGGGATGCCCCGCCGGCATCAAAATGGCGTCGCCTTCTTCTACCACAGACGCTTCGCCGTCGATGGCAATTTCGCCCGTGCCGTCCAGGCAGAGCACCAAGGCGTCGCCGTCGGAGACGTGGGTCGAAATCTCTTCGCCGGCATCGAAGGAAAATAAAGTGAGGGAGATGCCGTCGTTTTGGGCGATGGTCTTCGAAACCACCTGCCCTTCTTGGTAGCTGACCTGCTCCTTTAGGGAGAGGGCGGTCGCTTTTTCTATATTTTTCATGATTTCGTGCATACCAAAACCTCCTTGCACTCGAAACACTTGTCTTCATTTACAAATCTTACTATACTGAATGGGAAAAGTATGTTGTTCTAACAACGGAAAGGGAGAAAAGATGGACACCGCATTTTTAACCGAAACCGAACTCTTTGCCGGCATTCGCCCGGACGAAATGGACCGGCTGCTTGTGTGCCTCTCCGCCACGCGGCGGCAGTATAAAAAAGGCGATACGATTTTTTCCGCCGGCACACGGCTGACGGAGATCGGCCTGGTGCTCACGGGGAGCGTGCACGTGATCATAAACTATTTTTGGGGCGACGCCAATATTTTCGGCCACGTGGAAGAAGGCGAGATCTTCGGTGAGGCCTATGCCGCCCTGCACAAAGAAACCCTGACCGAAGTGGTGGCGGCGGAAGACGCCGAGATTCTGTTTTTGAATATGCACAAAATTCTCACCACTTGCGAGCAGTCCTGCGCCTTTCACCACCGGCTGATCTACAATATCGTCGGCATCTCCGCCCGCAAAAACCTCGCACTCTCCGCCCGCATGGTGCATATCGCGCCCAAGTCGATCCGCGACCGCGTGTTCGCCTATCTTTCGCAGCAGGCGCTCGAGGCGAGCGATCGCGAGTTTTCGATTCCCTTTTCGCGCCAAGAACTCGCCGATTACCTGGGCGTCAACCGCTCCGCCCTCTCGGCGGAACTCTCCCGCATGCAAAAGGACGGAAAGATCGCCTTTCACAAAAACCGCTTTCGTCTGCTCGAAGGCCCCGCGCCCTACTAGGCGGGCGTTGTTCCCCCTTTGCGGAGAGGGCGCGCTTCGTCGTCGGTGAGATCGCGAACGGTCTCCATAGTACCCAGATAGCGATCGCCGTCGCGCACGGCCATATAGCGCACTTCGACCTTGCGACCGGCCTTTTCGGTACGCACGGTCACCTCGTCCTTGGCCCCGCTCTTAAAATCGGCGATCATTTTGCGCACCACCGGCTCGATTTTGGGCGGGTGGCAACTATACACCGATCGGCCCAGCGCCATCGATGGGCGGTGGAAAATCTTGGGGCCGTCGTTAAAATAGCGGTTCGTGTCCTCGGCATCGATAAAAGTGATCTCGAGGGGCAGGGTGTTGAGCAGCGCAGAAATCTCTTCGGGCTTCACGGAACCGCCGGAAAGAGCGATGCGCCCACCGGTATCGGGCGCGTTTTTCGGCGCGGATTCCCCCGCTTCCCACCGCGCGCTCGACACGCCGAACGCTTCGGGATATGCCTTCATATCTCGGTAGATGCCCCGCCAATCGGCATCGGTAAAGTGCTCGGCGCATACGGGAAAGAGGATGTTTTCTTCTTTGTAGATCATCTCTTCCATGCGTGCAAAGAGCGGCATGAGTTCCGCCGCACTGTCTTCGCCTTGGAGGTGCCGCAGCGCCTTTCGCAGCTCCCCGTCCACCGTCCACATGACATTCGAGGGACCGGAAACGCCGTACGCCGCTTTCAAATGGGGGTACAGGAGATCGCCCTTCTTGGCGTAGTGGATCGACACATCGGCAATGGCGTCCACGTACTCTTTCACGCCTTCGTTGCGATTCAGGGCATCCTTCGCCCCTTGCAGCAATTTCTCCAACGCCCGGTTTTCTTGTCGCAGCGTATGGAGCGGATGCCCCACCATCGCATACAAATGACGCGCGCGCTCACCTTCTGCGGGCGCTTTTTGATTGCGAACAGATTCCGCCACTGCGGTTTCGGCGGCGGCGATCCGCTCTTCCCTCGTGGCCCCGTGAAAGAGCGCCGAATGCAGATCGCACAGACGTTGCACCTCCTCCAAAGGCGTGCCCTCTGCGAGCATCGCCTGCTCCGCTTCCATAATTTCGGAGGCGGCCACATCTTCAAACGCCGCGGCAAAATCCCTTCGCACCCGCTCCAAATCCTCGCCCGCACCCAGACGCGCGAGATACGACTTCAGCTGCGCAACGCGAGACGGCGCTGCCTCGCCCTTTCCTGCCACCGGCTCGAACCCGCTTTTTCGGAGCGCAGCGCGCACCGCATCCATCGGGATCCCCTTTGCCTTCGCACCCTTTTCGATCGTCATTATCTTCCCCACCGTGTGCCGAAGGGCCTTCTTTTTGATCTCGCCAAAGCCCAGATCGGCGAGCACGCCGATCAGTTCGGGATATTCTTTCGTCAATGTGTATATCGAAGTATTCAAATTTATTTGTTGCATATTCCTTGCTCCTTTCATTGTTGGTATCAGTATACGACGGGAGGAGCAAAGAATATGTTGGTATGACAACGAAATGAATCTTTGCATGAAAAAAGACGCGCCTAGCGCGTCTTTTCTTTTCCCTTCTATCCCTTACTTATTTCGAAGCAGGGCAATGCCGCCGGCGAATAGGCCGATGCCGAGCATGGTGACGGCATTTTCGGGTTTTACTTTTCCCAGAATCCCCAGCACGGTGACGGCGATTCCCATAGCCATGCACACCGCCTTAAAGATCAGGGTAATGATCTCGTCGATGTCTCTGTCTTTTTGAACGGTCTTGACTTCTTTTCCTTGCATAAGCTCCTCCACAGACATGCCCAGCACCTCCGCCAGTTTCGGTATGGATTGGGTATCGGGGACGGAAAGGTTCCGCTCCCATTTGGACACGGCTTTGTCGGTAACGCCCATTTTTTCTGCCAAATCCCATTGGGTCATCTGCAGTTGTTTGCGCTTTGCGGCAATCAGCGTGCCCATATTCTCTCTATCCATAATCTGCTCCTTCCTCTGTACTACGATTGTATTGTACTTGCGCCGACGGGTTTTCGGCAACCGACCGTCGGTCCGATCGCCTCGACCTTCGGTTTACCCGGGAATTCCTCCGGGTTCGAAGGCAGAAACGGCGGTATTTCGCCATCGGGTGTTTGCCTTTTTTTGCTCTTTGTGCCCACAAGTTCTCGCCCCGGTGTTACAATAGGCAGTATCTCGAAGCGCCTCGATAAGAATGGGTAAGGATAAATGAGGGAATTTGTACTTATAGTATAACCGTATATTAGAAAGGTTTTGCTATGAAAACATCGAATGCAATTTTGCGGCGCGATTTTCACCGCCTGCGTCACAATGTGGCGGCGCTATTGGTACTTGCCGGCATCTGTTTGTTGCCGTCTTTGTATGCATGGTTCAATATCGGCGCCAATATGGACCCATACGGGAACATCGACCGCGTAAAAATCGCCGTCGTCGATCTCGACCGTCCCGTAGAATACGGCGAACGGCAGGTCGACGTGGGAAAAACCGTACTCGAAAATTTAAAGAAGAACGACCAGTTAGGCTGGACCTTTGTCGACGAAAACCGGGCGATCGGAGGTGTGCGTTCCGGTGCCTATTACGCCGCCATTGTGATTCCCGAGGACTTTTCGGCGTCGTTTCTTTCGATTGTAAAGGGCGAGGAGATCCAATTCCCCACCCTAAATTACTATGTAAACGAAAAGAAAAATGCCATCGCCCCCAAGATTACATCGAGCGGCTTAGAAGCATTGGAAGAACAGATAAACAGCAATTTCGTAGCCACCACCTCCGAAATCCTCGCCGATGAACTGGCGAAGTTGAGCGGGGATTTTATCGCCACCGGCGAGGTGCAAAAGGATTCTGCCCTACATGCTTTAACGCAGGTACAGTGGAATGTCGCTGCATATGGCGAATCGCTTCGCAATATGGACGAGAAACTCGCCCGCATGGATTCTATGACTGCCGCGGTACGCGCCGACATTGCAGGACTCGATGCCGCCGTAAAAAAGGGGCAGATTTCCCTCGCCGAAAGTCGCACACTCCTCGAAAATATCCGCCGGGAAAGCGAGAACGTCCTCGCCGCCTATGATGACATTGTAGAGGATATAAATGCCATGGCGAACGTCGGCAATGCCTATACCGGTCGAAAGTACACCGCCTTGGACGGAGAGTTGGGACGGATAGAAAACCGGTTTTCCATCGGATTGCAGAATTTTCAAGAAATAAACGCACTCAACCGGTCGATTTTAGGCGATCTGGAATCGATCGATCCCCTACCCGCAGAAAGCAAACCGTTGAACGTATTGGAACAGTGGCAGAATATCAACGCACGAAACGGGACCATTTTGGCCGACATCGAAAAACAAAGCGAATTGCTCGACGATGCCCTCGGCGAATTGGACCGAAGTCATGGCGCCATACAAAAGCGCCTGCGGACGGTTTCCGACGAGAACAACGCGACCCGCGATAAGGTGGGCGCAAATGTGCGGCTGCTTTTGGAGCAGAATTTCGATATGCTGAATCGAGTCAACGCGCGCTTTTCGGGCACGCTGTCGTCCATGCCGCTGTTGCTCGACGAATTCGACCAAGTGCTGGAAGAGATGGAATATCTCACTAAAGAATCTCGGAATACCGTCGCCGCGGGTCTCGAGAGCCTCGCTTCGGCGGAGGCGGGCATAGAGGGTCTGCGCACCGATCTCGCCCAGCTGGGGCGCGGTCCACTTTACGAAAAGTTGCTCTCTCTTCCGAATATCGATGCCAAGCGGTTCTCCGCCTTTATGGGCGATCCGGTCGTCATCGAAGAGCATACGATCTATAAGAGCGATAACTACGGCAGCGCCATGGCGCCATTTTTCACGGATCTGGCCCTGTGGGTCGGCGGCATGATTTTGATCTCGATTCTAAAAATCGACGTCGACAAAGACGAAGAGATTGCCGACTTCACCGCTGCCGATGCCTTTTTGGGCCGGTGGAAGTTGTTTGTGATCCTGGGACAAATCCAGGCACTGGTGGTTTCTGTAGGCGATTTGTGGCTCCTTAAGGTGCAATGCGTCCATCCTGTGCTCTTTGTCCTCACCACGCTTATCTCTTCATTCGCCTATGTATCGATTATCTACGCCCTTACCGTCACCTTTCGCAATATCGGTAAGGCGATGGCGGTGATTCTCCTCATTCTGCAGATCCCCGGTTCCTCGGGCACCTATCCCATCGAGATGATGTCGAACTTCTTCCGTTCGCTGTATCCATTTTTGCCCTTTCATTACGGCATCGACGGCCTGCGCGAAACCATGCTCGGCATTTATACGCCGCACTTTTTACAGGATTGGGGCATACTCATCTCTTACGTGCCCCTTTCGTTTCTACTGGGAATCTACGGCCCCAAGCTGCTCCGGAGCGTAAGCCGAACCTTTGATGCAAAGCTCGCCGAAAGCGAACTGATCCACGCGGAATATCCACACGAAAAAGAACCCATCCGCGGCGATTTTATCCTCGCGCTCCTCGCCGGCGACGAGGCAGAAAAAGAGAAAATCCGTCAAAAACACGCACGCTTCTTCCATCGTTACGAGCGCAAAAAGACACTTGCGTTTCTTTCGATTTTCGCGATCCCCCTGGTTTTTCTAGTGCTCATGTTCAGTATGGAATCGAAGATCCGCTATTTGGTGATTTGGGTCGTCACCATTATTCTCCTCGCCATCTATCTGATCGTGTTGGAGCTACGCCGCTTTCGGTATCGGCGACAACAACGACTCATGGCCATGGACGAAGACGAATTGCTGCTATATGTGAAAGGGAACGACGCCTATGAAGATGATTTTTAATCACATAAAAGAGGATTTTATGCGCCTCAAAGACAACAGCATCGTCCTGGTGGTCGTGTTGGGCGTCAGCCTAATCCCCTGTCTTTATGCCTGGTTCAACATCGCCGCCTCCTGGGATCCCTATACGGAAACCGCGGGAATCCGAGTCGCAATCGCAAACGAGGACGAAGGCTACACCCCCGCCTTCGTGCCCGCCCGCGTCAATATCGGCGAAAAGATCAAGCTGAATCTCGGCGTCAACGATCAGATGGACTGGACCTTCACCGACAAAGATGAGGCCATTGCCGGGGTAAAAAGCGGCAAATACTACGCCGCCATCGTCATCCCTGCCGATTTTAGCCAAAAAATGTTCTCGTTCCTTTCCCCCGAGGCCGAAGCGCCGTCGCTTTTATATTACGGCAACGAAAAGAAAAACGCCATCGCGCCCAAAGTCACCGGCAAGGGCGCCGGCGCCGTCACCGATATGGTAAAAGAAACATTTACCAAGACCCTCTACGCCACCTCCTTCGACAGCATCCTTTCTTTTTCCGACCAAGTGCGCGCCTCAAACGAAGACGATGTGCTCGCCACATTAAGGGAACGGCTGCAAAAAACGTCGAATTCGCTGAGCGGACAAATCTCCACCCTTCGCGCCTTTCAGAGCCTCGCCCGCTCCTCTTCGAATGTGATGGCGACGGCCGACGGCTTTATGGAAATCTCATCCGATACCGTAACGGGCGCTATGCACGATTTGAAGAGCGGACGCGAAAACTTGAAACAGACAGAGGCATCCCTTGCGCCCTTAAACGACGCCTTAAAACAAAGCGTCGACCAAAACCTCGACTACTTAGACCGACTTTCTAGCGACGTAGATGACGCCTTTGTCCGCGCGGACGACAATATGGCGCAATCCATCGCCGCCACCGAGTCGCTAGTGCAGACCCTCACACAGGATGTCGAGGACAAACGCCATGTGCAGGACAAACTGACAGAATTTAACGAGGCGCTCCCCGCACCGCTTACGGGCCTCGATGCGGCAAATGCAAAAATCGAGCGGAGCATCGCCTTCGAAGAATCCATGATTTCAACCCTGCGCACCGCGACGGAAAAAAAGAATCTGACCCGAGAAGAAGCCGACGCCCTACAGGAAAAATTTGCATCCTTACAAAAGAAGAATCGCGAAAACCTCGAAGCGCTCCGCGGCGACTTTTCCAACGGCGTCATGGGGCGATTTGCGCGCGTAAAAAGCGACCTCGACGAAACGCGTGGCAATCTCGAGGACGCCTGGCAGAGCGCCGATGCCGCCACCGCACAAGTGGCCGCTCTTTCCGCCGATATACAAAACGACCTCGGGCGGCTGAACGCAAATATGGACGCGTCGGTACAACTGCTCGACAACGCAAAGCGCAGCGTCGACGGACTCTACTCGCGCACCATGGAGGTAGAAAACGCGCCCGAATCGGAAAAACTCGATCGCCTTTTGGCACAGGATTCCGATACGGTGAGCCGGTTCCTCTCCCGCCCCGTTCAAACCGCGGTACACCGGGTTTATCCCGTCGAAAATTACGGCTCCGCCATGGCCGCTTTCTACTCCACCCTCTCCCTATGGGTCGGTGCCGTTATACAAGTCGCGCTGATCCATGTGGAAACGCCCGATTCTTATCGTAAAAAATACGGCAAATTCAAGCCCTATCAAACCTACTTCGGTCGGCTGGGCCTCTTCCTTTTTATCTCCTTCGTTCAAAGCAGCCTTATCGCCCTGGGAGACCTCTACTTCCTCGGCATTCAATGCCCCCACCCCTTCCACTTTCTGCTTGCCGGCTGGGTGTCGGGATTCATTTTCACCATACTCATCTACACCCTCACCATCTCCTTCGGCGACATCGGAAAAGCCCTTTGTGTCGTACTCATGGTCGTCCAAGTTGCGGGTTCCGGCGGCACCTTCCCCATCGATGTGGCGCCGCCCTTCTTCCGCCGTATCTATCCCTTTCTGCCCTTTGTGCACAGCATGAACGCTATGAAAGAAGCCATCGGCGGCTTTTACAAAAATACTTTTTGGCGCGAACTCCTTCTGCTACAAAACTACCTGGCCGGCGCCCTCCTTTTGGGCCTCGTACTGCGAAAACCCGTTATGCGACTAAACACCGCCTTTTCGGAAAAATTGGAAGATACAAAAATCATGTGAATGCAACCCTTCCCCTGGCGGAGGGGTTTTTTCTTCCGCCAAAAATTATACGCGCCTATTGTCCTGAGCGAGATTTCGTTTCGCGTCGAAGAATCTCGTTCCCTAGAAAAAGACTGCGAAGAAGTCGAGGCCGAGACGCGCAACCATCCCTACTACGTCAAGCAATAAAACACGCCATAGGCATCGTGCAAACAGTCGACCCGCAATAGCCTACTCGAGATCCATTCGACTTCGCTTCGCTCCGCTCAGGATGACAGTGTTTTTGTCACGCCCCTCCTATCATTCTGAGCGAGGAATTTATTCCGAGTCGAAGAATCTCGTTCCCTAGAAAAAGTCCGCGAAGAAGTCGAGGCCGAGACGCGCAACCATCCCTACTACGTCAAGCAATAAAACACGCCATAGGCATCGTGCAAACAGTCGACCCGCAATAGCCTACTCGAGATCCATTCGACTTCGCTTCGCTCCGCTCAGGATGACAGTGTTTTTGTCACGCTCCCCTGTCATTCTGAGCGAGGAACTCTGTTCCGAGTCGAAGAATCTCGTTCCCTAGAAAAAGTCCGCGAAGAAGCCTAGGCCAAACGCACGATCATCCCTATTGCGCAGGCAATAAAACACGCCATAGACATCGTACAAACAGTCAACCCACAACAGCAAACTCAAGATCCTTCGACTTCGCTCAGGAGTAGCTGGTATAATGATTTTAGACACGGCCTTAGTTACCTCAGCAAAGGAGGAGACATATGTCGAAAGGAAGCAGAAGAGTTTTCACAAAAGAATTCAAACTCGATATCGTGGAAAAGAAGCTGTCAAATATCTACTCCACGAAAGAAATCTGTGAGATTTATGATCTGAACCGACAGACTGTATGGCGTTGGGTAAAGGAATTTAAGAAAAACGGTCCGCTTGCTTTTGATTCCAAAGCAGTTGTTCCCGGGAATGAGCTCAAAGCATTGAAAAAAGAAATCGAAGAACTCAAAATGGAGAACGAAATCTTAAAAAAAGCCGAAGCATACTTTGCGCGCCGACAACAGACAAAATAAACTTTGCCATTGTCCATTTATGCCAATATCCGTTGCGTAAAGTATGCGAAATCATAAAAATCCCCCGATCTTCTTACTATTATCGTTTGAAACATCCCCTGAAGCCCCTATATTCCAAAGAAGAGATGCGTCCGGTGATAGAGGCATTTCATCGCCATCACGGGTCTTTTGGTCGTAGACATTTAAAAAAGATCTTGGAAAAGGAAGATTGCCACTATTCGGAATGGAAAATTTCCCGTATTCTGAAAATGAATGGCTTGCAAGCAAAATACGGCAGGAAGAAAATCCACAATGTCCACACAAGTCCCCATACAAAGCGCTATATTCAGGAAAATCTGTACGCCAAACTTTCTTCGCAGGAAAAGAAGCAAGAAATTTGGTCCACCGATTTTACGGAAATAAAAGTGGAAAACAAAACGTATTACGTTTGTGGCATTCTTTCGATACAATCGAAAGTCTTGGTGGGATATGCGAAATCCTCGAAGAACAATACAGCGGTGGCACTGGAAGCATTAAACGATGCCCTCGAACGCTATGAAAAACCGTATATGATCCTTACGGATCGAGGAAGTCCGTTTGTGAGCAAGAACTTTCATCGGACATTAGAAGAAAATGGAATCCTCCATTCCATGTCCCGGCCGCATCGGCCCGCTGATAACATCTTTATTGAGACCTTTTGGCAGACGATGAAAGTGGAGATGGGAAAGATATCCGCCTTCACCAAAAACCAAGTGGATATGATGTTCGATTATTACTTTTATTACTACAATCATCTGCGTCCCCACTCCTCGATTGGATACAAGACGCCGATGGAAGAATGGAACGCACGTCACTAAAAGTTGGAAAAGTTTGTCCAAAACATTGTACCAATTAAAGGAACCCTGTTCCGAGTCGAAGAATCTCGTTCCCTAGAAAAAGTCCGCGAAGAAGTCGAGGCCGAGACGCACGATCATCCTTATTGCGCAGGCAATAAAACACGCCATAGACATCGTACAAACAGTCAACCCACAACAGCAAACTCAAGATCCTTCGACTTCGCTCAGGATGACAGTGTTTTTGTCACGCTCCCCTGTCATTCTGAGCGAGGAATTTATTCCAAGTCGAAGAATCTCGTTCCCTAGAAAAAGTCCGCGAAGAAGTCGAGGCCGAGACGCGCAACCATCCCTACTACGTCAAGCAATAAAACACGCCATAGGCATCGTGCAAACAGTCGACCCGCAATAGCCTACTCGAGATCCATTCGACTTCGCTTCGCTCCGCTCAGGATGACAGTGTTTTTGTCACGCCCCTCCTGTCATTCTGAGCGAGGAACCCTGTTCCGAGTCGAAGAATCTCGTTCCCTAGAAAAAGTCCGCGAAGAAGTCGAGGCCGAGACGCGCAACCATCCCTACTACGTCAAGCAATAAAACACGCCATAGGCATCGTGCAAACAGTCGACCCGCAATAGCCTACTCGAGATCCATTCGACTTCGCTTCGCTCCGCTCAGGATGACAGTGTTTTTGTCACGCCCCCCCTGTCATTCTGAGCGAGGAACCCTGTTCCGAGTCGAAGAATCTCGTTCCCTAGAAAAAGTCCGCGAAGAAGCCTAGGCCAAACGCACGATCATCCCTATTGCGCAGGCAATAAAACACGCCATAGACATCGTACAAACAGTCAACCCACAACAGCAAACTCAAGATCCTTCGACTTCGCTCAGGATGACAGTGTTTTTGTCACGCCCCTCCTGTCATTCTGAGCGAGGAACCCTGTTCCGAGTCGAAGAATCTCGTTCCCTAGAAAAAGTCTGCATAGAAGCCTAGGCCGAAACGCACGATATGGTCTCTGTTTTAGGCATAAAACACGACATAAGCATCGTGCAAACAGTCGACCCGCAATAGCAAACTCGAGATCTTTCGACTTCGCTCAGGATGACAAGGGAGAGGGTCGCAATAGGTTCCGAAGCGACCCGACTTCTCTCAGGATGACAAAACTTTTGTCACACGCCTATGTTTCCATCACAAACCGTACATACAATTAACCTCCCCATAATCTTTCTATGGAATAATGGTCGAGAAAGTAAGGAGGAATTATGAAAAGAATATGTAATGTAATATTGGTCCTGATTCTCGTCGGGATTTTTTTCTTTTGGAACGGGTCCGAATACGGCGATACGCGCGTCAACCACGAAACCATTACTTTCGTGCGGGCAAAGGTCCTCAAGGTTCTCGAAGACCATCGCGAAGAAAAATATCCCAATCTCTACGTCGGCTCCCAGCGCATTCTCGTGGAGATGGAAGGCGAAAAGTACACCGAACCGCTAGAAATCGTGAATATTCTCTCGACAGAAAGCTCGGTGCCCGTAGAGGCGGGCGATCGGATTATCGTCACCGCCGACGAACCGGAAGGGATCGAACCCTACTACACCGTCTATAACTACGACCGCAGTATGCCGTTGGTGCTGATCCTCATCCTCTTTTTGACGCTGCTGTATTTGGTGGGGCGAAAACAGGGAATGCTCTCGATCTTGGCGCTATTGGTCAGCGTATACATCATTTTTTGCTTGATGATCCCCGCCATCTATATGGGCGCCTCTCCGATTCTGATGGCGGTCCTCACCTGTATTCTCTGTAGCGTTTATTCCACTCTGATTCTATACGGGTACACCACACTTTCGAAGATCAATCTGCTCGCCGTCACCGGCGCATTTCTCGTGGGAGCGGGCATTTTTCTTTTCGTGAGCCGGCTGCTCCACCTCAGCGGCTACCAGATGACGGATGTGGAAGGGCTGCTTTTGATCGCCGACGATACGGGCATGCAGCTGACGGGGCTCTTGTTTGTGGGCGTCGCCGTCGCCGCCTATGGCGCGGCAAAAGACGTCAGCGTCTCGATTTCTTCTGCGCTGGAAGAGATCGCCGAGGTCGATCCCAATGCCGATCGCCACTCTTTGTTTATGGCGGGTATGCGAATGGGTCGAAATATTATCGGCACTATGGTCGACACACTGTTTTTTGCCTTTTTGGGCGGCTCGCTGACAACGATTTTGATCTATATTTCCTACGGCGTCGGGCCGCGGCAGATTATAAACTCCAATCTCCTCGCCGTGGAATTTACCATGAGCATTGTCTCGACCGCGGTACTCATTGTATTGGTGCCGATTACATCGTATATCAGCGCGCGGTATTACGGGAATAAAAATATATTGCATTAAGAAATGTTATTCTCAAGATAACATTTCTCTTACATTGGTACTCTACACTATATTCGGATGATTTGAAGGAATACAAAAAAGGAGCGAATATTTATGAAACATAAGTACATAGTACTGGCGGGACTCGTGGCGGCCACGACCTTTGCCGGCAATTTGGAGTATACAGGCGGAGAACTCGCCATCTCCCCGAAGGCGGTCTATGCGCAAGAGGCCGCGCAGACGGTGCTTTCCGACGACATTATGACCATCGGTGCAAACCCCACCGAACGCTATTTTACCTGGCACGCAAATACCACTGAAGCCGGTGTCTTCACCTTTGCGGAAGTAAAGGACGGTGCGGTACCCGCTGACGGGTTTAAGGGGACGGATCTCACCGCTACCACTGAAAAAACCAACGACACTACCCAAACCGCCAACAAAGTGCACTTAACCGGCCTCAAGCCCAATACCACCTATGCCTTCCAGTACAAAAACGGAGAAACTGCGTCTGAAGTGCAGACCTTTAAGACCGGCGGCACCGACAGCTTCAGCTTTTTCTTGGCAGGCGACCCGCAAATCGGTTCGGGCGGTACAAGTAATGAACCGCAAAACGGACTCCTCGGTTGGGATCGAACCTTAAACTACTTAAAAGAAATCGACCCGGATGCAGACTTCCTACAATCCGCCGGAGACAATGTAAACACCGCATACGATGAAGAGGAGTATCGCGAATTCTTGAATCGCGACGGGTTCAATGGCGTCACCTTTGCCCCGGCCATCGGAAACCACGACAGTTGGAGTCAAGCCTATAATCAACACTTCCAAGTTCCCAATGAAGGCGAACGCGCTTCCGATGCCGGTGGGGATTATTACTACACCTATAACAATACCTTATTCATTGTATTGAACTCTAACGACTGGAGTCTCGCAAAGCAAAAAGCTTTCTTAGAAAATGCAATCGAAGAAACGAAAGATCAGAATATTCGTTGGAAAGTTGTGGTATTCCACCACGCCCCCTATTCCTCTGCCTCTCACTCTACCGACGGCGATATTAAATTAAGGAGAAACGAACTCTCCCCGGTGTTTACCGACCTTAAAATCGACCTCGTACTGAACGGCCACGACCACGTATACGACCGTACCTATATTATGCAGGGAACGGAACCCACCGAAAAAGGCATCGTAAAGGACGGCTATGGCCACGACGTCTATCAAGATCCGGATGGCGTGGTGTATGTTACCGCCAACTCCGCCTCGGGGTCGAAATATTATTATGTTAAAAAGAAATATGATTACGCCAAGGTAACCAATCAAGAATTTCGCCCGAATATTACCCATATTTCGGTTGAGAAAGATAGAATCGCACTAAAGACATATCGTACCGGCGCCAGTACCATGTCGGGATTTTATAGAGCCGCCAAAGATGACCTTTCTATCGTCGATGAATTCAGCATCACAAAAACCCCGGCGCCCCTTTCCGAACTCAAAGTCGATTTTGTCATCAAGGATGCCGACAAGACGAAGGGCAGCTTTGTGAAGAACGAAGCCGGCGGCGTCAACAATACCCTCATACTTCCCAGTCCCTACGATGCTTCCAAATTGGCCGAACAAGCGCCCAAGGTAGAAGCGGCAAAGGGCTACACCTTCGTGGGATGGGACAAGGCATTTACCGGCACCCTCACCGAAAATACCGTCTACCATGCGGTATTTGCCCCCGATTCTACATCGGAAACGCCGACAGAACCCGAACGCCCGACCAATCCCGGCTGGGGCGGCGGCATCTTTATGCCCCCGGCAAAGGACGACAAGCCGGTAGATGAAAAACCCGAGGACAAAAAGCCCGTAGAAGACGTAGAGGGCAAATGGTCCGAAGAAGCGGTAAACCGCGTTATCGACCTCGGCCTTATGGATCTGATCGACGGCAAGTTCCGCCCGCTAGTACCCACCGACCGCCTCACCGTGGTAAAGGCGCTCGCCCGCATGCAAAAAATCAATTTGGAGGATTATCGCGGCAAGTCCTTAAAAGACATTGAAGCCGGCTCCGACGAATCCGCCTATATCAACTGGGCGCAAAAATACGGCATTATCAACGGCTATGAAGACGGAACTTTCCGCCCCGATCGCGAAATCACCCGCGAAGAGATCGCAAAGATTTTGATCACCTATGCCAAAGCCTTTGACGTAAAGGGCAAGGAGCTCCCCGCCCTCCGCTTTACCGACGACGGCAGCATCGGCAAATGGGCAAAGGAATATGTAAAAGAAGCCACCGAACGCGGTCTCTTAAAGGGCCACGCCTCCGGCGCCTTCGGTCCCAAGGAGAACTTGAAGCGTCAAGAAGTGGCACAGATCCTCGTAAATATTTTGGATATGTAAAATAGCCAAGGCGTTTCGCTTCCTCCTTTAGAGTCGGCCACAGGGCCGGCTCTTTTTGCATACAAAAAAGCCCGGAAACCCCGGGCTCTCATTTCTTATTCTTTCTTCTGCAATTCGCTTTCCGTTACCCATTTGTGGTTGCGCATGGTGCTGCCGTCGGGCATGGTGAGATCGACCATATAGACGTCGCTCTCTTCTACTGCATCGACGGTGGCCTTGGCGCCTTCCATGCCCTCCATATGCTTGGCGGTAAGGGTTACCTCGTCGCCGGCTTGGTACGGCGCATCGCCCGCGCCCTCGATTTCTTCGTGTACGACCCACTTGTGGTTCTTCACCGGGGCATTGTCTATGGTCGAGCGATAGCTCACTTCGTAGACATAACTATGGTACGCGCCCACCACAGTGCCTTTCGCACCCTCCATGCCTTTCATATGGTCGGCGGAGGAGACGATGTCGGTTCCCACCGGATAGGCGGGGTTTTCCGCTTCCTTCAGCCCCTCGGGCACTTCGCCCGATGCGTCGTGTGCCATATCGCCGTGGTCGTCCTCGACCGCCGGATCCGTCGCCGCGTCGTTATCCTTGACCGGCTGATTTTCAGCGGCGGTTTCCGTCACATTTGCCGTATTGGCGTTCTCGTCGTCTTTCGCTTCCGGCGCGTCGGCATTGCACGCCGTCAGAACCAGCGCCGCAGAAAGCGCGGTCGCCGTCAATATCTTTTTGTATCGCATGCTCTTCCTCCTCGTCGGTTCTCGTGGCGTCATCGTACGATAGAATGCGGCGGTATCATACACTTCCTCTTTCTGTTCGCAAACGTATGGCGTACATATGTATATAGTACCCGAATCTACATACAATAATCGCCGAGAAATCTTCCCACTAAAAAAGACCGTTCCCGCGAACGGCCTTTCTTATCCCCGGAGATACTGAACAAATCGCCATACAGAAAAGGCGAATGCCAGGATCAACAGGGCGGTAACGGCGTAGATGGCGAGGTTTAGCTTCGTAACGCCGCTATCGACTTTGGCTTCCTCTTGTACGGGCACCGCACTCTGTGGCGCTTGCGGCGCTTCTTCCGCCGGCGCCTCTTGGGACTCCTGTCGCACACAGTTGACCAACAGGCGCTTGGGCCGCGGCGGCCGCAGGGGATCGCAGGTCAGCAAGGTCAGGATATCCTGTCCTTCTCGCGGCTGCAGGGCGTCCCAGTCGCTGGGGTCGATCACCTCGGTATCGGCCACCACGTAGTGGAGTACCGTCCCGTTTCGCTCCACGGTGACGGAATCGCCCGCCTCGAGTTTGTGCAGATTCCAAAACATCAGATCCCGATACCAACCCCGGTGCCCGGCAATCACGCTGCGGCGCGATTCGCCCCCCACCGGGAGCGCCGTGCCGTCGATATGGGCGACGCCCTTGTCCAGATGCGCATACGACGCGTCCAGATAGATGGGCTTGGAGAGGTCGAGCTTGGGAATGTGCAGATAGGCAAACACCTTGTCGGGATGCGCCTTGTAAAACTCGTACTGCGCTTTATAGTTCTCGTTTAAGAAGGGATCAACGATATAATTCTCTTGCATACTGCGGTTGTAGGCGAGGATCCCTTCTTCCTCGTCGGGCGTCGGGGCCGCCGCCTGCTCGACATAGTGTCGGTACGCGCTCTTTTCCGTCAGTTGCCGGTAACTGATATGCCCGAAACCGTATAGGGGCAGGGCGATTCCCAACAAAATCAACAGATAGCCGATCACCACGGAAGCCTGTTTACGATTTTCGCTTCGCTTCATAATCCTTCAACCTCTTCTTCGCCTTTTGCATCTCTCTCCCATTATAGACGGCGAGAGCAGAAAGAACAATCACCGTGGGCACCAGGAACATCAGATAGTCCTTGTAGCTCAAATCCAATCCGAAGGGAGAAAGATCGTCCTCCGCCACCGGCGGCACATAGGGAATGCGGTGCCCCCGCACCAAATAACGGTGGGAATTGATCATATAGGGCGTGCAGGTCAAAAGCGTGGCATAGTCTTGCCCCGGTTCTACGAGAATCGGCTTAAAATCCCACGGTTCCACCACCTCGACATGGTCCACCTGATAGGCGAGCACCGTCTCGATATTGTGGATATAGAAAATATCGCCCTTTTTGACCTTATTCAGATTCCGAAACATCTTCGCCTTGGGGAGCCCCCGGTGGGCGGTGATCACCGTATGGGTGCTGTCGCCGCCGATGGGAAGACTCGTCCCCTCCAAGTGGCCCGCGCCCCGCTCCAGCACCGATTGCGACGTGCCGGCGTAGATCGGCAGATCCACCTTGATCGCGGGGATCTCTACGTGCCCCAGCTTTTCCTCTACCTCGAGCATACGGGCATAGGCGGCGATCCCTTCCTTTTCTATATCCGTATAGGGATCCGCCAAACGCGACGGGTCGAGGGTGCGGTTGTACGCCCGCGCCAGTTCCATCCGCTCAAAAATCTCCTGCTCGCTGAGGCGGCTGATCCCTTGGTTAAAGGCGGCGATCTCTTCCATCGCCTGCATCTGATAGTAGAAATTCGACACCACGGGATAGAGCATAATCAGAAAGCCCAAGAGAAAGAGCAGGACAAAGGGCCATTTCTTAGCGGTCTTCTTCATCGTCCGACTCCCCTCCGCGGTACCGATCCATCATGTCGCGAATCCGATCGCGGCGTTCGAGTGCATCGATCTGGCTCGCGATCTTCTTTCTTTCGCGCATAAAGTAGATGTTTAAGAGGATCAAAACCAATAGCATCGCCACCGCCGCGTAGAATGCGTAGCGGTACAACAGCGCCATGCGGTTGTCCTTCATCAGCTGCTGTTCTTCCAGCGGTTCATAGGGTACCCGATGCCCCCGCACCAAAAGACGGTTCGAGTTGATCATAATCGGCGTACAGGTCAAAAGCGTGGCGTAGTCGTGGCCCGGCACGATCAGCAGATCGCTGAAATTCGACGGTTCCACCACCTTCACCTGGTCCACCTGGTAGGCGAGGACTTCTTTCATATTGTGAATGAAGAACTTGTCCCCCGCCTCGAGTCGATCCAGATCCGTAAAGAGCCGCGCCGTGGGCAGGCCCCGGTGGGCGGTGATGACCGTGTGGGTGTAATTGCCGCCGATGGGAAGACTCGTTCCCTCCAAGTGGCCCGCCCCTTTGGCGAGCACCTCGTCGGATGTGCCGGCATAGATCGGAATGTCCGAATTGATGCGGGGAATGTTGATATGTCCCATTTGCTCCTTGATTTCGAGCATCTTCGCGTATTCCGCCTTCCCCTCCTCCTTCTTGTCGTCGGAATAGGGGTCGCCGGGAATATGGTTAAACAGCGAGGCATTGTAGGCCGCCGCCAGTTCCATGCGCCGGGCGATTTCCGCCTCGTCGAGCTCGGACTTGCCGCTCTCGAATTGGTCGATGTGCTCGTTCGACTGCACACGGTAGTATAGCTGCGAAAACTGGGGATAGAGCAGGATCAGAAATCCCAGAATAAATATGAAGATGAAGAACGCGTTGCTTTTTTTCTTTTTCTTCGTCATAGTACCTTTTCTCTCTGTATCAAGGGTGTCGTCGTGGTATGTCTCTCTTGTCATTCTAAGCGACGCTGAAGAATCTCAAGTAAGCTTCTGCGCGTCGTGTTGCCCCAATGCAAAGGGCACACAGCGCGGTTCGGCAAGGGCCTCCTCGCCCAACTTCCATAGGGAAAGAGATCCTTCGAATCGGGGCTTCGCCCCTCCCTCAGGATGACAAGGAGGGGAGGCACCCCCACCCTTGTCATTCTGAGCGGAGGGTAGCTGGTATAATGATTTTAGACACGGCCTTAGTTACCTCAGCAATTGTCATTCTGAGCGAGGAACCCTGTTCCGAGTCGAAGAATCTCGTTCACTAGAGGCAGTCCGCGTAGAAACCAAGGCCGAAACGCACGTTAAGACTTTTACCGTCAATTTGTCACGCAATAACTCTGGGAGATCCGTTCGACTCTGCTGCGCTCCGCTCAGGATGACAATGTTTATATCACGCCTCTTTGTCATTCTGAGCGAGGAATTTATTCCGAGTCGAAGAATCTCGTTCCCTAGAAAAAGTCTGCATAGAAGCCTCTCCCGAAACACACTCCCCCCGTTTCCCCCACAAAAAAACGGACGCGATGTGCGTCCGTTCATTTATGCCCCGTCGGGGGGAATGGGTCTGTCTTCCCATACTTCTCCTTCCCGATCGACGGTTTTGGAGGTGGTGAGTTGCAGATCGCTTTCGTAGAGGGGGATGAGGATGTTGGCGGTGTTGTAGCCGGCGGTGGGTTCTCCGGTGAGGGTGGCGTTGTCCGCACCTTTGTAGGCGAGGGCGACCATTTCGCCGGAGCTTGCGGTGCCGGGGCCGATTTGCACTTCGACGGGCACGTCGACGCTTTTTTTCTCTGCGCCGGAGATGTTCGCTTTTCCGATTTCCACATCGAGGGTCTGCTCGTGGCGATCGCGAAAGCGAAAGAGTACGCCGTCGTCGAGGGTGGCGGAAAGGCCGGCGAGCATGGGATACATATTGCCGCCGTCGTTGTCGGTGAGGTCGACGACGATGCGGCGATAGCCGCCGGCTTCGATGGCATCGCTTAGGATTTTTGCATAGATTTTTCCCTCGGCTGCAGTGCCCATAAAGCCGGGCAAGTGAAGAACAAGCACGTCGTCTTGTATTTTTGCCGTGGGCCGCTCGAAGGGGAGCTCTTCTACTTTTTCATGGGCGTAGTAGGCGGAGTGTTTGCCCCCGGCGACTTTTGCGGCGCGGTCGATGGCATCGTATACCGCTTCGCGGCTCTCGGCGGCCTCGGCCTCTTTCCGCAGGGTTTCTTTCGCCTGCTGCCACGCATCGCCCTCGGCATATAGGCCCTGCAGGTTCATGCAGTAGATGGCCTCTTCCGCCAGGGCGACGGGGCTCGGCGGGATAAGGTATAGGGGCCGTCCGGTCAAAAGGCGAATTTGGGTGCCGAAGAAGTGGAAGGCGGCGACGACGGCGAGGAGCAGTGCGACGACGAGAACGACAAGGATTTTGATTGCTTTTTTCATGGCCTTTCTCCTATTTTTCGTGCAGTACGAGTTCTTCGTAGGTCTTGCGCGTGCGGGCGTAGACGAGGAAGTAGTACGCCAGGTAGAAGAGATAGCTGAGTACGCAACAGAGCAGGAATGTCGCGCGGCCGTTGACGCCCATCAGCAGGATGGTGAGTATTTTTTCCACGGAGGGATAGGCGAAGATGCCGTGCACCAAAGCGAAGAGGACGGGCAGTATAAATACGGCGGAGATTTGGGTGCGGATGACTTGTTTCGCCTCTTTGTCGGTCATGCCCAGATCGCGAAGGATGGCAAAGCGCTTTTTGTCGGCATAGCCTTCGGAGAGTTGTTTGTAGTAGATGGAAAATCCCGTGGCGAGCAGAAAGCCCGCGCCCAGGCAAAAGCCGGTAAAGAAGATGGCGCCGTAGAGGGCGTAGAATTCGTTCATGGTCTCTTCGCGGTCGATCACGCGCAGGGGCAGTTTGTCGGGATCGTTCCGCAGTTTTTCGTAGGCGGAAAAGCGCGCCTCGCCCTCCACCTCTTCAAAGACGTAGTGGTATTCTACGCCCGCGCCATAGGCGGCGCCTTGATTGAACATTTGTCGCAGTTCCGTAAATACGGCTTCGTTCGCGGCGAGATAGAGCCCGTTTTTGCCCAGGGGCATCTCGGTCTGGGCGATGGCGTTTTTGTAGTCCCCCGCCGTACCGACGGTAAATCGGCGGTCGCCTACGACCACGTCTTCGACGGGGGTATCGCCCACGGCGAGGAGATCGACGTCGTCTCTGTCTTTGCGATCGCGCTCGTAGGAGAGGGCGAAGTTTTCGTAGCGGCTCAGCCGGTTCCAGTCCACGTCGTCTGCCACGGTCAGCGCATCGCCCGATCGGGTGACGGGCACGCTCAAAGAATCGATGTGGCGGCCCTTGCCCTTGAGGCCGGCGCGCGCTATGGCGGCATCGAGCTTTTCGTAGGCGGTATCGGCGTCTTGTATGCCGTCTTCGGCAAAGACGATAATCTCCGCCGGCGAGGGCCACTGCTTGGCGCCGATGGCTTCGGCCCCGTAGTAGAGGCTGGTGCCCGAGGCGCAGACCACGAGAAAGCAGGTGGAGAGGATGGCGATATTGGCGAGGCTCTTTCCGCTATACGACACGCGGTAGGCGAGGCCCGCCACGGCGGCGAAGTTCTTGGGTTTGAGATAGAATTTTTTGTTCTTCTTTAAGAGCCCGACGATGACGCCCACGAGAAAGGACAGCGCCCAGTAGGTACCGACGATGACAAAGGCGACGGCGATGAAAAAGCGCGGAATGGCGTTTAGGGGGTTGTCGGCGGAAAGGCTCAGATAGTAGCCGATGGCGATGCAGATGGCGCCCAGCACGCCGAAGAGTTTGGGAAAGCGGGGCTTCTTTTCCCCGGCGCGACTTTCGTCCATAATGGCGCGGATGCTCCCCCGCTTTATGCCGAGGACATAGACCAGGGCAAACACGAGCACAAAGCCCGCGATGACGAGGAGAATCCCCTGCGGCTGCGGAAACAGACCCACGGCGCCGATTTTGCTCTCGGTCTTTAAGGTCTTGATAAAAAATCCCAAAGACAGGCGGTAAAAGACCGATCCCAATATCGTGCCCAAAAGGATCACGGGGCCCGCGATAAAGAGCATTTCCCAGGCTTCGATCAAGCGCAGGTGTTTGCGCTCCATGCCCAGCACCAAGTAAAGCGCCTCTTCTTCCATGCGCTGTTTGCGAATAAATTTATAGCCACCGTCGAGGGCGAGCACGCCGAAGATCATGACGATAATGACGCCCAGCGTCAGAATCATAGACAGTTGGGTCATGCCGGCCATTTTTTGAAGCGCCGGCTCACCTACGATCGAGATCATGGTTAAAGCGAGGATAAAAAACAGGGTGCCCATGGCGATATAGGGGATATAGAGTTTTTTGTCGTGGCGGATGCCGTCCGCGGCCAGGCGCCGGTAGAGGGACTTAAACATCTCTCGATCCCCTCCCCAGCATCTGCATGGTGGCGGCGATCCGTTCTTCCGCTTCAAAATTGGTCGCATTGCCCTTATATAATTGATGGAAGATGACGCCGTCGCGGATAAAGAGCACGCGCTTGGCGCGGGATGCCGCCTTGACGGAGTGGGTGACCATCAGGATGGTCTGCCCCGCGGCGTGGATTTCCTCGAAGGTCTCCAGCAGTTCGCGAGACGCGTGGGAATCCAGCGCACCGGTGGGCTCGTCGGCGAGCAGGATCTCGGGTTCGGTGACGAGCGCCCGGCAGATGGCGGCACGCTGTTGCTGCCCGCCCGAGATCTCGTAGGGGTATTTGTCCAACAGATCCGCAATTCCCAAACGCCGCGCGAGGGGCGCGAGTTTTTCTTCCATCTGCCGCGGCGCTTCTTCGCGAAGCACCAGGGGCAGGAGTATGTTTTCTTTTACGGTAAAGGTATCGAGCAGGTGAAAGTCCTGGAACACAAAGCCCAAGTTTTCCCGGCGGAATTTCGCCATCTCCTTTTCGGGAATGCGGGCGAGGTCTTTGTCCTTTAAGAGGATGGTGCCCGCGGTGGGAGTATCCAAGAGGGCGAGGAGATTTAAGAGGGTGGATTTTCCGCTTCCGCTCTCGCCCATAATGGCGATAAATTCCCCCGCTTCCACCGAAAAGTTTACGTCCTTTAGCGCTTCGGTGGATTGTAGGGAGAATCGGGTTTTATATACTTTTTTCAGATGTTGTACTTGTAGCAGCATTTTTCTTACCTCCTGCTACCAGTCTACAAGAGGACGCGGGCGGGATCCCTCGATTTGCGTGACATTTTGGCGACCGTAGGTGACAATTTCGTCATATGGATCCCGCTTCGCCCTCCGTCACCGCCGAGAGGTCGAAGTCGACGGCAGTGCCCGCCCCCGCTTCGGAGCGCACGGAGACGAGGATGTTCAGCTCTTTGGCGACGCGGTGCACCAGGTAGAGCCCCAGGCCCGTGGAGCGATCCTGTATGCGCCCGTTTTTTCCGGTAAAGCCCCGCTCGAAAAGTCGCGGCAGGTCTTCGGGGGCGATGCCGATCCCCTCGTCGGCTACGGTGAGCACGCCCCCGTCGCAGCCGATGCGAATGGCGCCGCGCGCCGCGTATTTGATGGCGTTGGAAAGCACCTGCTCGAACATAAAGCAGAACCACTTGCGGTCGGTGACGATGCGCAGATCCCCCGCGTTCAGCACGATTTCGCTCCCCGCGGCGGCCGCGGCGGCGCGGTATTTGCGGACGCTCTCTGCGACGAGTTCGGCCACGGACTCTGTGCGGAATACATAGTCGGTACTGTCGGATTCCAGCCGGTAATAGCCCAAGAGCGAATCGACGTAATTTTCCATGCGAAAGACCTCGGCGAGCATCTCCTCGGGTTCGGCGTCTTCGTCGGGAATCAAGAGGCGCAGGGCAAACAGCGGACTCTTGAGCTGGTGGCTCCACACGGTCATATATTCCCGGGTGTGGCGGGCGCGCGCCTCGTCGGCTTCTTGCACGGCCTCGCGCTCGGCTTCGAGGGCGCGGATTTTTTTCTCTACGTCTTTCGCCGCCGTCTTTTCGGGCGGAGCGCCCAGGATCTCTGCCAGCGCCTCCCGGCGTCCGCTGTAATCGAGGTAGCGCAAGATGCCGAACAGGCAAAAGCCCGCGGCGAGGATCACCGCGGTATATAGAAACTCGGCGCGGGGCATATAGAGCCTCGTCGCCGCGAGTACGACGAGTGCGGTCGCCAAAAAGGCGAAAAGACCCCGCTTTTCTTCATAGAGAAAGTTACGGAACATAGTAGCCCACGCCCTTTTTGGTGCGGATGATCTCGGGACGATCGAGTTCCCGCAGTTTTTTGCGAAGCCGCATAATGTTCACCGTCAGCGTATTGTCGTCGACGAAATCGTCCCGATCCCAAATCGCCTCGATAATCTCGTCGCGGCTTACGATCTTGCCGGCGTTTTTTACGAGAAATTCCAGGATGCGGTATTCGTTTTTCGTCAGCGCCCGCACCCCCTCTTCGGCGTGGATCTCCATGCGATCGGCGTCCAGGGCGATCCCCTCATAGACGAGCGCCCGCTCCGGCTCGCCGTAGTCGTAGGCGCGGCGCAAGAGCGCGGCGATCTTCGCCTGCAACAGCGCCGGGTCGTAGGGCTTTACGATATAGTCGTCGGCGCCCATCTCCATCGCCATCAGCATATTCATATTTTCTCCTTGGGCGGAAAGAAAGACGATGGGCACATCCGACACTTCGCGAATGGTTTTGCACCAATGGTAGCCGTTGTAGTACGGCAGGCCCACGTCCATCAACACGATATGGGGCTTGTAGGCACAAAACGCCTCGTACACGCGCGTAAAGTCGGCGGGAACTTCTACGTCGTAGCCCCATCCCCTAAGATATTTCGCGATCTGTCTCGCGATGATCTTGTCGTCTTCCACAAAAAAAATGCGCCGATTCACGATATCACCTCGAAGGTATTGTATCATCAATCGACGCATCGTATACAGTTTTACTTTCCCGCGCCCTCCGCCCGGCGGGCGTCTTTGGCGAGGGCATCGTTGGCGAATTTGTTTTCGTCCGCCTGCGAGAGCATCAGCTTAATCCGGTTGGTCTGGTTGACCGCCGATGCCGAGGCGTCGAAGTCGATGGGGATGATATTCGCCATGGGATATGCCTCCCGAATCGACTTGATGACGCCCTTGCCGGTGATGTGGTTGGGCAGGCAGCCGAAGGGTTGCACGCAGACGATATTGCCCGCGCCGGAACGGATGAGTTCCACCATTTCGGCGGTGAGGAGCCAGCCTTCGCCGTATTGGTTGCCCAGGTCGACAAATTCCTCGGCATAGGCCATTAAGGTGTCGACATCCACCGGTTCCTCGTAGCGGGTGGGCCGCAGCAATTCGCGCACGATGTTGCGGTAGCTGTCCACATAGCCCACGGCGAGATCGGTCAAAAATGCCGACATGGCCGAGGTGCCGTAGCGCGCCCTTTTGATGCGCGCGTTCTTAAAGGAGTAGAGCATAAAGTCGGTGAGATCCGGCACCACCACCTCGGCGCCTTCCGCCTCGATCTGCTTCTGCACGTGGTTGTTCGCCTCAGGCAGGTACTTGACGAGGATTTCGCCGACGATGCCGACTTTGGGTTTTACCGCATCGGAGACCTCGAGCGCCTCGAATTCCGCGATCATATGCCGTACGTTCTCGGTAAATTCCCGGCGGGAATAGGTGAGATCCGAAGCGAGGAGCCCCAGCCAGCGGTCGGTGAGAATCCGCTCGCTTCCCTTGATCTTTTCGTAAGGGCGGGTGGCGTTGGAGAGCCGCATCAAGAGGTCGCCGTAGAGCAGGCACTGCACCGCCTTTTTGCCGATGCGCGCCAGCTGTCGCTTGCCGAAGGTAAAGCCCGGGTGGCGCTCGATGCCCTGAAACGACGCGCCCAGAACGGGAATGTGCCCGTATCCCGCGTCGGCGAGAGCCCTTCGAATAAAGCCAACGTAGTTGCTCGCCCGGCAGGCGCCCCCGGTCTGCGACATTAAAAGCGTTAGGCGGTCGGTGTCGTAGCGGCCGCTCTTAACCGCCTCCATAAACTGCCCCACGACGAAGATCGACGGGTAGCAGGCGTCGTTGTTGACGTATTTGAGCCCCTCGTCCACCACATAGGCGGAAAGATTGGGCAGTACCTCCACATTGAAGCCCTCGCCCCGCAGCATGGGCTCCAAGATCTTGAAGTGGAGCGGCGCCATTTGGGGAATGAGGATGGTGTGGGTTTCCCGCATTTCCTCGGTAAAGAGGACGGGATCGTCGTAGATCGATTCCATTTCCTTTTCGACGGTGCGATTTTCTACCGCTTGGATCAACGAGCGCAGGCGAATGCGCGCGGCGCCCAGGTTGTTTACCTCGTCGATCTTTAAGACGGTGTAGATCTTGCCGTAGGCGTCCAGGATCTCGTGCACCTGGTCGGTGGTGACGGCGTCGATGCCGCAACCGAAGGAGTTCAGCTGCACCAGTTCCAGGTGTTCGCTCTCGCCGACGATCTTCGCCGCCCGGTACAGGCGGGAATGGTAGTTCCACTGGTCGAGGACCCGCAACTTGTCGTCGAGGACCTCTTCTTCTACCACGGCGTCTTCGCTGAGTACGGCGAGGCCCAGACCGGTGATCATCTCGGGCATACCGTGATTGATCTCGGGGTCGATATGGTAGGGCCTGCCGGCGAGTACGATCCCCACCGTGTCGGTCTCTTCGAGAAAACGCAGGGCCTTTATGCCTTCGTTGCGCACGTCGTCCCGGTAGCGCGCCTGTTCGGCATAGGCGGCGCTTACGGCGGATCGGATCTCGCCTTCGGGAATGCCGACAAAGACCTCCGCCAAGCGGCGCACCAGCTTGGAGCGGTTGTCGAAGGAGAGGAAGGGATTCAGGTATTCTACGTCTTCCTTCGCAAGGCTCTCGACATTGTTGCCGATGACCTCGCTATAGCCGGCGACCACCGGGCAGTTGAGGGTGTTATCGGCGTTTTCGAGCTTCTTTTCTTCGTAAAAGATCGAGGGATAAAAGATCCGCCGGATCCCCCGCTCCACCAAATCCTCTACGTGCCCGTGGGCGATTTTCGCCGGGTAGCAGGCGGTTTCGGAGGTGATGGACTCGAGCCCCTTTTCGTACAGGGTGCGCGAGGAGGTGGCGGAGAGTTCCACCCGAAAGCCCAGGCGGGTAAAGAAGGTATGCCAGAAGGGATAGTTTTCGTACATATTGAGCACCCGGGGAATGCCCACGGTGCCCCGGTATGCCGCCGATTCTTCGAGGCTGTCGTAGTCGAAGACGCGCGCCAGCTTATAGGCATAGAGATTGGGGAGCGCGTCGGAATCGTCGCGTACGATGCCCGCCCCGCGTTCGCAACGGTTGCCGGTGATATAGCGGGTTCCGTCGGCAAAGAGATGCACCGAAAGGGCGCAGTTGTTGGTGCACTGGCCGCAGCGGGCGTGTTTGGTTTCGTAGCGGAAGGCTTCGAGCTTTTCGCGCGAGAGCAGGCGGCTTTTTTCGCCGCCCCTTTCTTTGGCGATAAGGGCCATGCCCACCGCGCCCATGGTGCCGCTCATACCGGGGCGCACCACTTCGCGTTCGGTGATCTTTTCGAAGGCGCGCAGAACCGCATCGCTATAAAAGGTGCCGCCCTGTACGACGATATTTTTGCCCAAGCGCCGGGGATCGCGCACCTTGATGACCTTTTGGATGGCGTTTCGAATGACGGAATAGGCGAGCCCGGCGGAGATGTCGGCGACGCTCGCGCCCTCTTTCTGCGCCTGTTTCACCTTGGAGTTCATAAAAACCGTACAGCGGCTGCCGAGATCCACTGGGGCGCGGCTCTTTAGCGCCACATCGGCAAAGTCCTCGACGGAGTATTCGACGCCCTTGGCAAAGGTCTCGAGGAAGGATCCGCAGCCGGAGGAGCACGCCTCGTTTAAGAGGATCGACTCGATCACATCGCCCGATACCTTCATCGCCTTCATATCCTGGCCGCCGATGTCCAGGATAAAGTCGACCTCGGGTTGAAAGAAGCGCGCGGCGCGGAAGTGGGCGATGGTCTCCACTTCCCCGCAGTCGACGTGAAAGGCCGCCTTGATAAAGTCCTCCCCGTAGCCGGTCACGCCGGAGGAGGCGATATAGCTGTCCGCGGGTATGCGGTCGTAGAGTTTGAGGAGATAGCCCCGCACCATTTCGAGGGGCGATCCGTTGTTGGAACCGTAGGCTTCGTAGAGCACCTCGTCGTCTTTCGAGAGCGCCACCACTTTGGTGGTGGTGGAACCGGCGTCGATCCCCAAATAGATGGGCCCTTTATAGCGCTCGAGATCCCGCCGGGGCAGATCGTTTCCGGCGTGACGCTTTTGGAAGGCTTCGAGTTCCGCCTCGTCGGCAAAGAGCGGCGAAAGGAGCGCGTCCTCGTCGACATGCACTTCTTCGGCCTTCCCCAGCCGGGCATAGAGGCGCATCATCGAGACGGGGTCGTTGTCGACGCTCGAAAGCGCCGCCCCCAAGGCGACGAAGAGCTGCCCGTCTTCGGGGGCGAAGATCTCATCGTCGGCAAGCCCCAGCGTCTCGACAAAGCGTGCCTTCAGCTGGTCGAGGAAGTGAAGGGGCCCGCCCAAAAAGGCGACCTTGCCGCGAATGGGCCGGCCGCAGGCGAGGTTGGAAATGGTCTGATTGACCACCGACTGAAAGACCGATGCCGCGATGTCCGCGCGGGTCGCGCCCTGGTTGACGAGCGCCTGCACGTCGGTCTTGGCAAAGACCCCGCAGCGGGAGGCGATGGGGTAGATCTTTTTGTGCGCCTTCGCCAGCTCGTTCATGCCGGCGGCGTCGGTCTTCAACAGCGATGCCATTTGGTCGATAAAGGCGCCGGTTCCGCCGGCGCAGATGCTGTTCATGCGCTGTTCCAAACTGCCGCTCAGATAGGTGATCTTGGAATCCTCGCCGCCGAGTTCGATGGCGACGTCGCTTTCGGGCAGAAAGGTGGAGATGGCTCTGGTGCCCGCCACGACTTCCTGCACAAAGGGGATCTCCAACATTTCGGCGACGGCGATGCCGCCGCTGCCGGTGACGCTTACGGTCATGCGGTCGTATTTATAGCGATCGTACACCGCGGTAAGCACCTCGGTGACGGTCTTTTTCATATCGGAATAATGCCTTTGATAAGTCGAATACAGAATCTCGCGGTCGCCGTTTAAGACGACGAGTTTCACCGTCGTCGATCCGACGTCCAATCCCATATGGAGTAGCATCGAAAACCTTCTTTCATCCTGACTATTTTGCTGTTTCGCTTGTAAGTGATTATAACATTATCCGCATAAATTTACATCTTTCTTCTTATTAATGCCCCCGGTTTCTTCTGCCGAGATGTCGCCCCTTGGGCGGCCGCAAGAAAAAAGCGACCTCTCGGTCGCTTTTCGGCAAATACAGGGGGTGTTACGCGTTCTTTTTGTCTTCGCGGATCTTTTCGAAGGAATCCATAATGGCATCGGCCAGGCCTTCGAGTTCTTTGTCCGTGGAGTCGTTCAAGGAGGATGCGATAGAAACCTCGCCCGAGAGTACGTCCATCAGCTTCATCTTTTCGTCGAGGAATTCTTCCATTTCGCCGGCGGCTTGGGGCGCCCAGCTGCCGTTTTCGATGATGCCGACGGTCCGGTTTTGCAGATTGAGCATGCGGATTTCGTTCAGGAAGTTGTGCATCACGGGATACATTTCCAAGTTGTAGGTAACCGATGCCAATACGATATGGCTGTACTTAAAGGCTTCGGATACCAGATAGCTGACGTGGGTGTCGGATACGTCGTACATTTGGACATTGGTCATGCCGCGCTTGCAGAGCTTGGTCGCCAAAGTTTGGGCGGCGTACTCGGTATTGCCGTACATGGAGGCGTAGACGATGAGTACCCCTTCTTCTTCGGGCTCGTAGCGGGACCATTTGTCGTATTTGTCGATAAAGTAGCCGAGGTCTTCTCTCCAGACCGGACCGTGCAGCGGGCAGATCATCTTGATGTCGATGGTGCTCGCTTTTTTGAGCAAATCTTGTACGAAAGAGCCGTACTTGCCAACGATATTGGTGAGGTATCTGCGGGCGTCGTCGAGCCAGTCGCGGTCGAAGTTGACTTCGTCGGCGAAGAGCTTGCCGTCGAGGGCGCCGAAGGTACCGAAGGCGTCGGCGGAAAAGAGCACGCCGTTGGTCGTATCAAAGCTCACCATCGCCTCGGGCCAGTGCACCATGGGTGCGGCGACCCAGGTGATTTCGTGCTTGCCGAAACTCATGGCATCGCCTTCTGCCACTTCGATCTCCTTGCCGTCGATGGCAAAGCCGAACTGGCGCATCATCATAAACGCTCGTTCGTTGGAGATGACCTTGGCGTTGGGGTAGCGCATCAGCACTTCGTCCAAAGACGCGGCGTGGTCGGGCTCCAAGTGGTTGATGATGATATAGTCCAGATCTTTGCCGTCGAGAACGTGTTCGATATTATTCAAAAACTCGCGGCATACCGCCCAGTCGACGGTGTCGAAGAGGACGGTTTTTTCGTCCATCAACAGATAGGAGTTGTAGCTTACGCCCCGGGGAATGGGGTGAATATTTTCGAACAGGTGGAGCCTATGGTCGTTGGCCCCCACCCAGTACAGGTCTTCGGTTATATTTCTTACGGTATACATTGTCATCCTCCTAGATTGTTTATTCAAAGACGCGGTCTTCGGGGAACTCTACCTTGATAAAGCTTTCCTTGCCTTCCCCGCATTTGGGGCAGATATACTCTTCGGGCAGCTTGTCGAAGGGCGTACCGGGTTCGATTTCGTTTTCTTCGTCCCCTTCTTCGGGATTGTATTCGTAGCCGCAGCCCTTGCAAGTGTAGATGTCTTCTCTCGGGGCGGTCTTTCTGGGTTTTTGTCGCTTCATCTTGACCATTTCGGGCGCGGGATCCTTGCCTTCGGTGCCCAGCTCTTCGATGATCAGGGGCGCAATCTCTTCGATGTCGCCGACGATGCCGTAGTCGCAGTTCTTGAAGATGCTCGCGTTGGAGGCATTGTTGATGGCGACGATGGTGGCCGCATCTTTAATGCCCTTCAAGTGTTGGCCCGCACCGGAGATGCCCGCTGCCACATAGAGGTTGCCGGCGAATTTTTGACCGGACATACCGACGTAGCGGTTTAAGGGTAGAATCTTGTCGGTCTCGGCGACGGGACGGGACGCGCCGATGGCGGCGCCGAATGCCCGGGCGAGGTCCTTGGCGAGTTCGACATTGCCGTCGAAGCCCTTACCCATAGAGACCACGCGTTCCGCATCGATAATCGGCGTGTCGAGGTCGATGCCAACGCTGAAGTCGTAGCCGTCTTTCTTCAGCGCGTCGATCAGTCTCTTTACATTTTCGCGTTGGTCTTCGCTGTCGAAGATTTCCTTTTTGCGGTCGCCCGTGATGGGGCCCTTGCCCGACTTCTTCGAAGAACGTCCGCCACCGCCGCTCTTGGCGATCTTTCCGATGATATAGGCGGCGATGACCACGCGTTGAATTTCGTTGGTGCCTTCGTAGATCGTGGTGATCTTGGCGTCGCGATAAGCGCGTTCCACTTCCATACCCTTCATATAGCCGCTGCCGCCGTAGATTTGGAGGGCGTCGTTTACGACTTCGAGGGCGATTTCGGAGGCGTACATCTTGGCCTCTGCCGCCTGCAGACCGTAGCGTTCGCCATTGGTCTTCATTTCGGCCGCGCGGTATACCAAAAGGCGCGCCGCGTCGATCTTGGTATACATTTCGGCGAGCTTAAAGGAAATCGCCTGTTGTGCCGCAATGGGTTGGCCGAACTGTTCGCGTTCCTTGGCGTATTCCAGCGCCTTTTCGTAAGCGCCTTGGGCGATCCCCAGTGCCTGTGCCGCGATGCCGATTCGACCGCCGTCGAGGGTGCTCATGGCGATATTAAAGCCCTTGCCCTCTTTGCCGAGGAGATTTTCCTTGGGGACCTTTACATTGTTAAAGTGGAGTTCCGCCGTGGTGGAAGAACGGATCCCCAATTTGTCATAGTGGTCGGAGAAGGTAAAGCCTTCCATGCCCTTTTCTACGATAAACGCACTGATACCGTGGGTGCCGATGTCCGGGGTGGTCACCGCAAATACGATATAAGTATCAGCTGCCGGTGCATTGGTGATAAAAATCTTCTGACCGTTTAAGATATAGTGGTCGCCCTGGAGCACCGCCGTGGTCTCGGTTCCCCCGGCGTCACTGCCCGCGTTGGTCTCCGTCAGGCCGAATGCGCCCACGTGTTCGCCCTTGGCGAGGGGGATCAGGTATTTTTGTTTTTGTTCTTCGGTTCCGTAGTGGTCGATGGGGTAGGTGCCCAAAGACGTGTGGGCGGAGAGAATGACCCCGACCCCGCCGTCGACGCGAGAAAGCTCTTCTACGGCGATGGCATAAGAAATTACATCGTCGCCGGCGCCGCCGTATTCTTCGGCGGTCGGCAGACCCATAATGCCCAGCTCGCCCATCTGTGCGACGATATCTTCCGGATACTTGTTTTCTTTGTCGAGCTCAAAGGCGACGGGGGCAACTACGGTTTCGGCGAATTCGCGCACTTTTTTACGTAGCGCCTCATGCGCCTCGGTGGTTTTGAATAACATGTTTTCCTCCTTGCAATCCATTTCACGACTACAATTCCCTGCGGCGGCTCGCGGACGAAATTACAGCGGCCATTAACCGCACCACTTCAGTATAGTTTACTATAGCACAAGCATTTGGGGGTGTAAAGACCATCGCGTCGCGATCTATAAGGTTTTCCTTAAAATTTTCGGCGCGACAAAAACTCCCTGTAATTTCTGTATTACGAGTTTACCCCGGAAGAACGATTTTAAGCAAAAACACATCTGCATTTACGCGATAGAATCAGTTTCTGTTCTATTCCCGTCGCGAAGTCCTTCTCCGAGGCCTGCGATACAAAATATACCCGAAATGGTAAGAATACATCGCCCTTTTCTCATCTTTTCCCAATCATTCGTCAAATAGATGGCATTTTCCCGAGATAGATAATTATTATAGAATACAAAAACCCGCCGAGTTCCCTCGACGGGTTTTTGTATTCTTCCCTACGGCATCAAATACTCTCGCAGTGCCGCGTAGGACTTCTCGTTTGCCCTATCCTTTGTGACCATTCCCCGATGCACGAGGACATCGCCCGCAACTTCATAAGAAAAGTGCCCGCCCGCTGCGGTATAGACCGTAATGCGATCTTCCCAGCCGTCGCTCGGCGCGTAGGTGGCGCTTCCCCGATAGCCGTTTACAATTTCGCGCATCGCATCAATATAGTCGGCGCCGGTATATACCATCTTTACGCCGAGCTTCCGCGCGCTCTCCACTTCGATCTTCTCGATCTCATAGGCGTTAAAGTAGACGGGTCTCACGATATTTTTCCCCTTATACAGCGCTTCGCCGCGACGGAGAACGTGCGAGAGATCGTTCGCCGTAAGGGGCGCATCCGGCTGAATCTCTCCCTTTCCATTGCCGATAAATAAGCCTTCTCTTTGTGCCCAGGCCAAGGGGATCTTATAGGGGATTTCAATCTTTTCGTAATCCTTAAAGTCGAAATTCGGATCCTGCTTTATATCGGGCGTTTCGCTTAGGCGATTAAATAGGCCGTACAGGACATAGATTCCCTCGATTCTCGAGACCGGATCTTCGGCAGAGATATCGTCTTTCGCCAAAGAAAGCGCCTTGAGCCAGCTCAACCCCTCGCCTTCTTTTCGATCTTTCGCCATCTTTTGGATCTCGGTGTTTTCTTCCTCGTATACCAAATTATAGAGAATCTGCCCGAAATCTCCGTAGGTCAGGGACTGCCCGTCATCCTTTACCTCTGTATTTCGAAGCAAGTGTTGCCGCCGTGCGCCGTCCGTACCCTCCCCGGCGGTTGTGCCCTTGGCCTCGGCAAAATGTGCGGGGAGCAGCAGGGCAAAAATCGCGATCATCAAAGCAAAACGGTTTGTCTTCATACAACTCCTCCTAAAATAATGTCTATCTATCTCCCCATAGTTATATCAGAACAGGATTGTTATTCCGATGTGTCTCTATAGAAAGATAGTGCTCAGCTTGCTCGAAACGACAGAATAGGAAGCATCCCAATTTTTACTATACACTTCGGTTTTTTGGCCGTAGTTCTTATTTCTCGACTTCTACGGTCTTTAATACCTCTACGACTTTTTCAGTTGCATCTTTATACGAACGGGTCAACTCCACGTCTTCGTGATTATAGTTGACATCACCGACGGTATAGAACACTAGGTATTTGCCGTCGATCTCTCCTAAGATATAGCTTACGGTTTCCGTATCCACCGCTTCTGTTAACACAAAGTTACCGATAAATCCGTCATAGTCTCCTTCTGCCTCATAATTCTTTTTATCGAAGAGGAGGATGCCCGTCGTGGTATTTTTACAGACGAAGGTGTCTTCCAGTGCTTTCGGGATCACAAATTTATAGCCGTCGCTGACGGAGATCTTTTCGCCTTTTTCTGCTTTTACGTGGGGCAAGGTTCCAAACTGGGCGATGCGGTGCTTACTGTCCCATTTGACTTCTTTACCCAATGCTTCGCCCACAAATCGCATGGGCAAATAGGTGCGGTCGCCTTCGATAAAGGGAGCGACGTCCATTTTCTTGTTTTCTTTTCCCGCGACATATGCCTTTTTGCCGATGGTCATGGCGAGCGTCTTTTCGCCGTCTTTTACGGTGACGACTCTCTTCTCGGCGTTCCAATCCACCGTATAGCCCAGGGATTCCGCAATATAGCGCAGGGGTAGGCAGATGCGATCGTCCTTTACGATCGGGTGCGCGCCCTCTTCGGCCTGAATGCTCTTTCCCTCTAAGAATATGTGCATATTCGGCGCCGATTGGGCGAATACGCCGGTAGACAGAAAGCAACAGAGTACGGCGAGTACAATCGATTTTTTCATTTTACACCTCTTCTATGAATAATTAGTAAGTATACGAAACCGGAAAGCCATTCCCGCGGGAATACACTTTCCGGCTCCTGTGAATATTGTAACACCCCCCGCGATTTTTCGAGCTTTTATTGCGAATGCGAGTGTTTTTTTATTCTTCCGCCTCGATGACGACGAAGTTTCTGGGCCCCAAGATCTGCCCCAGGTAGAAGCGCTTGTCCGCCGCGCCTTGTTCCATAAAGCGCCAGCGGGTTTTGGGATAGAGCCAGTGGGTGATGTCTTTGGGCGCGTCGGTGACGTTGATAAAGATGCGCTTGTCGCCGTTTTCGAGGACGACAAAACCCGCCTCGCGGTGCAGGAAGCTGTGTTTCGAAAGGTCGAGTTCTTTTCGAAGGGCGATCAGATCGGCGACGTAGTCCGAAAGATGGGATTTTTTGACGAGTTCGTGCCAATGGAGCACCACATTGTCCAGCGGGCCGTTGTAGGGATTGTCCTTGTAGCGGCGGCGCAAAAATTCGTCGGCGGCGTGAAAGAGCACCGGCCCCGGCGTGATCATAAGCACCGCAAAGGCGAGTTTCATGGTGCGCTCTTTCTCTTCCTCGGAGGCATCTTGCATGGCGGCATCCAAAAAGTCGCCGAGTACGAGGTCGTCGTGGCAAGAGAAGTAGGCGAGATTGTGCCGGTGCTTGCCCTCGCCCATCAGCACCTGTTCGAGATAGGGCTGCGCGTCGACGTCTCCGCCGATCCAGCCGATCTCCTTAGAATAGCTGTCGCCCCGAAGGCCGTTGCGGTAGGCGTCGTCGAAGAAATGCATTTCGCGCGAGTCTGTATTTAACCGCAGGGCGGGATCGAGGGCGGTCTCGGCGGCAGTCCAGGGCTCGCCGTACAAAAGGGTGGCGGGGTTGGTCTCGCGGGCCTCCTCTTCGATCTTCGATAGGGTGTCGGAATCGGTGAGGGCGGCGAGGTCGAAGCGGAAGCCGTCTACGCCGAGCTTTTGCATATAGCGTACGGAGTCGCGAATCAGCTGCCCGGTGGCTACGTCTTCGCTCGCGATCTCGGTGCCGGTGCCGCTCCCGTCCGAGAGGTTGCCGTCTTTTCGGTAGCGGATACAGGCGGGGTTGAGCCGCGCCATATCGGATTTTTCGCCCAGATAGAGGTGGTTGTAGACCACGTCGAGGACGATGCCGATGTCCGCCCCGTGGGCCGACTCGATCAAGTGGGACAGCCCTTCGATCGCCGAGACGGGATCGGCGGGGTCGGTGGCGTAGCTGTTTTCCAGGGCGAAATAATGGTCGGGATCGTAGCCCCAGTTGTAGTTGTCGGCGTCGTATTTCGACGCCTTCTGTTCCCATACGCTGATGTAGTTCATAACGGGCATAAGGTGAATATAATCCACCCCCAGCGCCTTTAGGTGGTCGAAGCCGACGGGGGTATCGGCGATTTGCACCCCCGCCTGAGCCGCGCCGAGGAAGGTGCCCGCCAGCGCGTCTTCGATGCCGTCGAGGGTAAAGTCCTTGACGTGGAGTTCGCAGATGACGGGGTGGGCGGGACGCGCGATATAGTCGTCTCGGTAAAAGCGCTCGATCTCATCAAAGGCGTAGCCGCGCCGTCCGTTCAGCGAAAGCGCCTTGGCATAGGGGTCGACGATCTCGAATTCGGCGGCGCCGAAATTGTAGTAGACGGGCAGGCGCTCCATGGGAATCTGTACCTTAAAGATCTCGCCCTCTTTTTTCATGGGGATTTTCTCCCGCGAAAGGGATAGCGCGTCGGGATAGAGGTAGAGAAACACCTCGTCGAAGGCGGGGGCGTAGACGTGGAATTCGTAGCCGATCCCCCCTTCGCCCTCGGTCTCGTCGCGACGGGAACGGGCGAAGGCCACGGGGTCGACCTCGACTGTGGTTTCGATCGCCATACGCCCGTAAAAGTCCTCGAGAAAGGGATCGTCGGTAACGAAGAGATCGGGTAGAAAGTCGACGGGAATGACCTTGATCTTATGCCGGGTCCTTAGGTCGAGATTGATCTCGGGATCGGCGCGGTCTTCCAGGCAAAAGACGATGTCGGGAATGTCCCATTGGGGCCGTTCGGTGAGGGCCTCGAAGATCTTTCGAATGTCCTCCCACATTTCGCCGGCGAGATTGCCGTCGGTGCCGATAAATACGCCCCGGGGATTGGGGAAGTTGAGGTCTTTGTTGTAGGCGCTCTTTCGGTTTTCGGCGATCTCTTTACGATACGCCGCCGCGACGGCATCCATCGCTTCTTCCCATTCTTTCTGCAGAGGGCCGAAGTCGACGCATTCTCTAAAATCCGCGTCGGTGCCCGAAAGGATTTCCACGAGGCGCGCATCGTCGATGTCCTCGTCGGGCGCCTCGTAGAGCAGAAAGACCTTGTTGCGAATCCACGCCTCGGCGTCGTCCTTTTCGTAGCCGTACTCGTCGTACAGAATGCGCAGAATCTCCGCCACCAGAGCGCGGGCGGGATAGTCGAAGGCGACGACAATCTCGGGTTCTTCTTCGGCAAAGACCTCCGAAAGGGCGATCCGCAGGTTTTCGACGGTGCTTTTGCTCTCGTAGACATAATCCTCGCCGCGGTATGCGTAGCCGAAGGCGGAAAAGCCCTCGCCATCTACGGCTCGAATGCCGCCGAGATAGGGAAATTCGCCGGGACGGTGGTAATAGGCGCGAAAGTCGCCTTCCATGGCCTCGAGCACGGCGATCTTTTTTTCCGCCGAGAGACCGGGGGCGTTTTTGCGGAAGGTTCCCCTTCCCATGAGACAGTGTTTCAACGGGTTTTCCTCCTGATCTCCTTATACAATTCGCGATAGGCGTTGGCGGCGCGCTGCCAGCCGAAGTCCTGTCGCATGGCGCTTTTTCGATGTATGTGGTCTATGGGGGCGTAGTACTCGTCCTTCGCCTTTTGCATGGCGGCGAGCAGGGCGCGGGCGTCGATGTCGTAAAATACGTAGCCGCCGCCGCGTCCCGCCTCGTCAAAGGGAACGACCGTATCTTTCAGTCCCCCGGTGGCACGAACGATGGGTATGTTGCCGTAGGTCATGGCGACCATTTGGGAAAGACCGGAGGGCTCGGTTACGGACGGCACCAGAAAAAAGTCTCCGGCGGCGTAGATCCTGTGACTTTCGTCGTTGTCGAAGAATATATTCGCCGAGGCGTTCTCCCGTCTTTCGCATATACTTCTGAAACTCCATTGAATGCGTTCCTCCCCTGTGCCCAAAACCAGAAATTGTACGTCCTCGTCCAAAAATTCGTCCAAAATCTCGAGTATCAGATCCATCCCCTTCAGGGGGTCCAGGCGGCTGATCACCGTAAAGAGCGGCACGTCGCGCTCGGGCAGGCCGTATCTTTTTTGTACGTCGCGCTTGTTTTCGATCTTTTTGTCCAAGCTGTCGGGCCCGTAGTTCGCCGCGAGGAGCGGGTCGCGCTCGGGATCGTATTCGTCGGTGTCGATGCCGTTTTGAATGCCGTAGACCTTTTCCTTGTGGTACTCGATCAACCCCGCCAACTCCTTGCCGTAGAAGGGATCCCGCAGTTCTCGGGCGTAGGTCTCGGAGACGGTGGTGACGCCGTCGGCGAATTGAATCCCCGCCTTCATCATATTTATGCCGTCGTAAAAGCGCACCCCCTCCTCGGTAAAGTAGCGGCTGTGGAGGTCGGTGTAGCGGAATACGTCCGCGTCGAAATAGCCCTGGTAGTTGATATTGTGGATGGTAAAGATGGTGCGGATCTTACGGTAGCGCGCATCCCCCGCCGCAAAGTCCTTGATGTAGAGGGGCACCAACCCCGTATGCCAGTCGTTGGCGTGCACGATGTCGGGTTCGATTTCGAGATAGCGGATCAGCGAGGCGCACGCCTTCGAGAAAAAGGCGAAGCGATAGCCGTCGTCCTCGTAGCCATAGAGCGCCGTGCGCCGAAAGAAGCTCTCGTTGTCGATAAAATAGTAATCGACGCCCGCCTCCCGCAGGTGAAAGACGCCCATATAGATCCGCTCGGCGTGCATTTTTACATAATCGTAGCCGATATATTCCATCTCGCGGCGAAACCGCTCTTCGATATGCCCGTAGAGGGGAAGCACCACGTAAATCTTGTCGTACGATTTTTTGATCGCCTTGGGCAAGGCCGCCATAACATCGGCAAGTCCACCCGTTTTTACAAAGGGGTGGACTTCCGAGGCGCAGTAGAAAAATTTCATTCGTCCGCCTCAATCCTTTGGTTTTTCTGGAGTACATAGGGCTGCTGTGCGGAGCCGATCAGATGCTCGCCCTCTCCCACCGTGACGAATTTGTCGAGGATGGAATTGACGACGACGGCATCTTTTCTGATGCAACATTTCTGCATAATAATGGAGTTTTTGACCGTGGCGCCCGCTTCGATGGTAACACCCCGAAAGATCAGCGAGTTTTCCACCGATCCGTAGATCACGGAGCCGTTGGCGAGGAGACTGTTTTTTACCGACCCGTTCTGCGTGTAGAAGCTGGAGGGCTCGTCCTTGGTCTTGGTGTAGATCTTTCCGCCCCGGTAGAACACCTCTTCGTAGTGTTCGGGGTCTAAGAGGCGCATATTGGCGTCGTAGTAATTTTTAATATTGTTGATGACGTCGAAGAAGCCGTCGTATTTGTAGCCGATAATCTCGAATTTTTGTCGGTACTTAAAGAGCGCATCTTCCATGGTGGACACGTCGCCCCGCTCCATAGAGAGGCGCACGAGTTTGCGAAAGGCGTCTTTCTTTAAGAGGATCAGATTCATGTAGAGATTGACGTCGACGTCGCTCCCGTAGTGGTAGCCGAGGTTTTCCAAATGCTCCTCTTCGTCGAAAAAGAGCCGCTGCATGCCGATGTATTCCATATCGGCGTCGTGTACGGGGCGGTAGACCACCGCCGCATCGGCCCCCGACGATCGAAAGGTCGCCTGCAGGCCGCTGAGGTCGACTTTGTTCAAAATGCCTGATCGGTAGTAGAGCACATTTTCCTCGCGGCTCCTTTCGAAGAAGTCCGCCGTCGACTTAAACTCCGCCATCTCGCCGTATTTATTGATGGCATCTTCCGACACCGTGGGCGGAAAGAGAAACAGGCCGTTAAAGCGCCGGTTCAGATTCCACGGCGCCCCCATGGCGAGGTGGTCCATATGGGAGCGGATCTTCTTGCCGGGATAGATGGCGACGGTGCGTATGCCGTGGTCGGTCATATTGGAGAGCGGAAAGTCCAAAAAGCGATAGCGACAGCCGTAAGGCAGCATCGAAATATTTCGCGACTGGGTCAGGCTGCCGAAGGCCGAATCGTCGTAGGTGGGGGCGATCACCCCGAGGGTCGTTAGCATAATTACCTCCTATTCCTCTGTAATGCCGTCTTCGGAGATCAGACTGACGCGCTCGCCATCGCCGATGCGCGTGCCGCTTTCGATGGTCAGGTTTTCCATGACGATGGCATTTTCCACCCGCGCGCCGCTTTTGATGACGACATTGGACTGCACGACGGAGTTGACGACCTCCGCGCCCTCTTCGATGGTCACATTGGAAAAGAGAACGCTCTTTATCACGGTACCGTAAATGCGACAGGCTTCGTTGATCAGCGCCTCGGAGATATGGGCGTTTTTTCCGATGCGGTGAGGCGGCAGGTTCAGGTTGTTGGTGTAGATGCGCCAGTCGTTTTCGAAGATGTCGAGGTCGTTGTAGGGGTTCAGCAGGTCGAGATTGCTCTCCCAATAGCTCCGCACGGTCCCCACGTCTTTCCAATAGCCCTTAAACAGAAAGGCGTGCATATCCTTGCCGTCGGCGAGCATCTTGGGGAGGATGTTTTTGCCGAAGTCGTGGTCGCTCGCCTCGTCCCGCTCGTCTTCGATCAGGTATTTTCTGAGTACATTCCAGGTGAATACATAGATCCCCATAGAGGCCATATTGTTCTTGGGATGGGCGGGCTTTTCGTCGAATTCCACGATCCGGCCGTTCTCGCCCAAGTTTACGATGCCGAAGCGGCTCGCATCTTCCCAAGGCACTTCGATGACCGATATGGTGCAGTCCGCCTTGTTTTCCTTATGGGCGCGCACCATCTTCATGTAGTTCATCTTGTAGATATGGTCGCCCGAGAGGATCACCACATAGGTGGGATCCATCGAGTCGATATAGTCCAGATTCTCGTAGATGGCATTGGCGGTGCCGGTAAACCAGCGCCCCCCTTCTTCCGATGCGAAGGGCGAGAGGATCTTCATGCCCACCGGAGAGCGGTTGTAGTCCCAGGGCTCGCCGATCCCCAAGTGCTCGTTGAGCTGCAGGGGCTTGTACTGGGTCAGGATGGCGATATTCGATACGCCCGAGTTCGCCGCATTGGACAGGGCGAAGTCGATAATGCGGTATTTGCCGCCATAGGGTACGGCGGGCTTGGCGGTATGTTTGGTGAGATTCTTGAGTCTGGAGCCCTGGCCGCCGGCGAGGAGCATGGCCAGAACTTCGGTTCGGTTTCCCATAGTGCCTCCTTTAGACTTCTTTAAGCAGATAGATTCCCTCGTATCCGTCGGTTTGTATGTCTATATACCCATCTTTATTGGAAATTGCGCCTTCTTTCATATGGGTCGAGAAGAGAATGCGCCAATCGCCCTTGGCGGCAATGCGCACATTGCGCCCCACGGGGGTGAAATTCATCACCGCCATAATCTCCTGATTTTCCCCGATGCGGCTAAACGCGATGGTCGAAATATCGGCGGCATTGACCAAGTCCCAGCGAAAGCCGTCGAAGCCTTCCCGGGGATTCGACAGGGCCTCGTTCGTTCGATACACCGCCATCAGCGCCTTAAAATAGTCCCGCAGGCTCCGGTGGCTGTCGTAGTCGAGGAGGAACCAGTCTAAGGGTTCGTTGTCGACCCATTCGCGAAATTGGCCGAACTCCTGGCCCATAAATAGCAGCTTCTCGCCGGGGTGCGCCATCATATAGAGATACAGGAGCCGCAGCTGCTGAAACTTTTCCTCGTAGCCGCCGTACATCTTGTCGAGCAGGCTCTTTTTGCCGTGCACCACCTCGTCGTGGGAAAAGGGCAGGATGTACTTTTCGTTAAAGCTATACATGATGGGAAAGGTGAGCGCGTCATGGTGATATTGACGGTAGATCGGGTCCATCTCCATATAGTCGAGGATGTCGTGCATCCAGCCCATATTCCACTTGCGGTCGAAGCCCAGTCCGCCCTCGGAAAGGGGCTTGGTGAGGCCCCGGTAGTCCTCGGATTCCTCGGCGATCATCAACAGACCCGGGTGCTCGGCGTGCAGCCGCGCCAAGAGTTCTTTGAGGAAGTAAATGGTGTCGCTTCGGTGGTTGTCGGGATTTTTGGTGTCGGTGTCCCGCTCGCCGAAGCCCTTATAGAGCATATAGCTCACGGCGTCCACGCGGATGCCGTCGATGCCGTAGCGGCAGAAGAAATTGGCCGAGGAGAACAGAAAGCTCTGCACATGGCCCTTGGTATAGTCGAAGGCCATGGTGTCCCAAATGCGGTTTTCGGCGTAGTACGCCTCGTCGGATTCGTAGGTGGGGGTGCCGTCGAGATATCTGAGCCCCTGCTCGTCCTTGCAGAAGTGGGCGGGGGTCCAGTCCAAAATCACGCCGATGCCGTTCTTGTGGGCGTAGTCGACGAAATAGGCGAAGTCCTCGGCGGTGCCGTAGCGCCCGGTGACCGAGAAAAATCCCGTAATCTGATAGCCCCAGCTGCCGTCGTAGGGATGCTCCATAATGGGCAAGAGCTCCACATGGCTAAAGTGCAGATCCTTTACGTAGTCGATCAGCTTGTGGGCGAGCTCTCGGTAGTTTAAGAAGCGGTCGCCGTCGCGCATCCAGCTGCCCAGGTGTACCTCGTAGATCGCCTGTAAGGGCGAAGCGAGGATCTCACCCACGGGGATGTCCTCCAGCGGCAGCGCGATCGAGGCGGTGCCGGGAATGGACTCGGAGGAAAAGGCGAAGGGGTCCGCCTTCCAGTGCAAGCCGTCCTCGCCGTAGATCTTGTACTTGTACGGCGTATAGAGGGGCATATCCACCGTGACGGTAAACAGACCCGTGGTCTCGTCGCGACGCATTTCGATGCCCTGCCAATCGTCGTAGGCGCTCGCGAGTTCCACCCGATGCGCCCGGGGCGCAAACAGGGTGAACGTCATGTCCTTCCCCTTTCGGTGGGGGCCGAAGAGCTCGTAGCTCCGCACGTTCTCGCCGCGCTTAAAGAGATAGGCGGCGTATTGGTCTACGGGATCGTAGGAGATGCGCATTTATACCTCCTCGTAAATTAAAATATTGAGCATATTCTTTTTGCAAACAAGCAGTCCTCGCTCCGACAGCGCATCCAGCGCCGTCTTCAGTTCCTCCGCGGTGTAGTGGATGCCGACGGTATCCAGTTCTTTTTGCACATAGAGCAGATCCGAGGACACGTTGATGGGAAGATACGGGCGAATGCCGTCCATGAGCGCGGTCTGCGCCTTGTCGCGCGCACCGCGCAATTCGTCAAAGGGATTTTCGGTATGGGGGCTTTCGGTGTTCGCCATGCGGATTCTCGCGAAGGTCGTGCGTCCCAAATGGGACGAGGAGATAAAGACGTCGCCGGTGGTGAGATACGGCAGCCGCGCCGCCTCTTCGGCGCTGATGTCGGTCTCGTCGCGGATGGTCTGAATGTCCTGGGCGCGCACGGTGCGAAAGATCATCTTACAGTTGAGCTGGGCGGTTACGGTGTCGTCCAAGAGCGTGGGCCGCTGGGTGGCGAGGATCAAAAACACGCCGTACTTTCTGCCCTCCTGGGCGATCTCCCGGATCACCGATTTCGACGGCGCGGGGATCCCCTTGGGAGCGAAGGTATGGCTCTCGTCGGTGACGACGAAGAAAGGCGGGAAGAATTCCCCTTCCCCCGGGTGCAAAAAGCCCGCGTCTTTGTAGTTTCTTCGCAGGCCGTAGAGGTGGCGGATCAGATAGGTGGAATACATTTGAATCAGCCGCGCCGATCCCTGGATCACCGCCACCTTGCCGGCAAAGAGCGTCTCTTCGATGGCGCGGGAATCGCGGTTGAAGAGCCCGGCGAACTGCAGATTCTTAAGCCGCCACAAAATTCCCCTTAGAGAAGACATATTGGTGGAACGGCCGTATTTGACAAAGTTTTCGAGGATGCGTTTCCACTCGAGCGCCTGGGGCCCCTCGGCGTAGTCGGCGATCTGGCGGATTCGAGCCTCGCCCCCCTCCTCGTGGCCGCGGATCAGATCGTCGACCAGGCCGCGAAAGGTGTCGATGCTGTTGTTCTTTCGAAACAAGAGATCCACCGCGCTCTCCATCGCCTCCGAAAGATCCGATACGGCGCTCAAGAGGTTTTTCAAATCGCCCGCGCTGATGTCTTCGAATTTGACGCCGATGTCGCCGCCGATCTGAAAGCGGTTGTGGCGGTCGGCATAGTCCTTGCCCCCGGAAGCGGCGTTCGAAAAATCCATCTCGTAGTGGGGGTCTAAGACCAGGGCGGGGATCCGCTTTTCCATCAATTCTTCCATCAGGACCCGCATGCCGAAGGATTTGCCGCTGCCGCTCCCGCCGAAGATCCCGATATGGGGGTATTGGTGCATGGCGCGGATGTCCAAGATATAGGGCACGTCCTGCTGGGCCGCGGCGCCCCCCGCTTCGTAGAGGCGAAAGAGGTCCTTTAGCGTAGCTTCCATCTCATCGTAGAGGTATTCGGTGTTGCGAATGGCGCCCAAGGTGAGCCCCTCTGTCGGCGGGGTGGGAACGAGGATGTCTTCCACCTCGGCGAAGGTAGGCCGCCTGCCGTCGGATCCGGTAAGGGGCGGCACCACGGTCTCGCTCACAAAACGGACTTTTCCTATGTAGATGGTCTCGTTTTGCACGTCGAAGCCCAGGGCGTTGAGGGAGGCGAGGACGTCGTCGTCGACGAAATCGCCGCCGATGTCCAGGGGAATAAAGCGGTTGTAGGTGGTCGATTCCACCACCTCGCCCAAAACGTCGCCGATCACCGGGTCTTCGATGACGATATATTCACTGACGCGAAAATTGTGGTCTCTCGATCCCACGGTGACTTCCCGGGGATTGGTAAGGCCTAAGACTTTGATCTGCATCTATACTCTCCGTTCTCTTTCCGATACAAAAAACCGCTCCATCAGATCCCGGTCCATCCCCTCTTCGAGGAGCATCTCCACGTCGCGGGGCGAAATCTTGGCGCGCTTGTCCACCACGTCGATCCAGTAGGGCACGCCGCGGCCCCGCTGGGGCGTGAGGGTAAAGAGGAGCCGCGCCAAAGAAACCAGCCGATCCGCCTGCTCCTCGAGCACGTCAAGGCCCACCACCTCCCAGCGCTTGGAGGGGCGATAAAAGCCGCTTCTGAGCCCCGCCGATTCCTTGCTCTCGGCGTCCTCTTCGTCGCGCTCGGCGAGGAGCAACAGCTCGCCGTAGTCCAGCTTGCCCGCCAAAAACTCGCGGTCGTAAAAGCCCTCTTTTCCGGTGCGACTGGCGATCTCGCGGGTCTTGACGTCTTTGATCGCCCCCACCAGCAAGACGCCCTCCCGCAGGCAGAGCGCCCGCAGCTCCTCCCATTTGTCCCGGGCGTGGATCTTGTAGCGCAACAGCCCCCCGTCCATTATCAAAACGGCGGGGTCTTTTCTGTCCTCGTCTTCTTCTACGATGCGGATCGCCGCCTCGAGCTCCGATTCGGCGAGATAGCGATCGGCGAGCTTTTCCGCCGTTACGGCATCGTCGTCGGTGAGGACGGGGGTATAGAGCTTGCGCACCCGCTCTTCCGCCCCTCGGGTCGAGAGGGCGAGCCCCTGAAAGAGCAGCACATAGTGGGGGTGGGCGCCGCCCTTACCCGCGGTGGAACCGTCCACGCCGTAGAGGCTTCCCACGGCGCGGAGCTCGCCGTCCGAAAGCCGCGTAAGGGGCGTAAAGGTGCCGATCTCGGGCGTTATACGCTTGCCGAGATCCGCCCGGGTCATCGAGAGGAGCCCATCGTATTTGCGGTGCAGCGCGTCGTTTAGCGCCTCGATCTGTCGTTGAAAGTGAACGATGTCTTCTTGCCTCAAAGTTTCAAACTCTCCTTATATACCAAGTTTTTGGGCAGGTTCCACTCCTTTGCCACGAGCTTCGCCGCCTTGGAGGGACTGATCCCCTCCTCCACCTTTTCCTGAAGCGCCGAGAGAATGTCGACGTCGTCGTCCTTTGCTTGGGGCATGAGCAACACGCTGAATTCGCCCTTTACCGTGTAGCTGTCGATTTCGCGCAGAAAATCCGCCGCCGTGGTCTCGATCCGCTCCTCGTAGAATTTTGAGATCTCGCGGATCAGGATCAGATTGCGATTGCCCAGCGCGGCGAGGACGTCCTCGGCGAATTTCGTAATGCGGTGGGGCGCCTCGTAAAAGAGCACCGGCACCGCTTCCTCTTTGAGCGCCTCCAGTGTCTTGAGACGCGCGCTCCGCTTGTGGGGCAGAAATCCCCAAAATAAGTAGCGTCCGTCTTTGATGTTTGCGATCGCCGCCGCGGTGACGTGGGCGCAGGCGCCCGGGAGCACCTCATAGGATTTGCCTTCTTTTAAGAGGGCGCTTAAGAGCACCGCCCCGGGGTCCGATACCCCGGGCATGCCGGCGTCGGTGATCAGGGCAAAATTCGTCCCCGTCTCCAGCCGCTCGAGGATGCTCGCGATCTTTTCGTTTTCGTTAAATTTATGATAGCTCTCCAAGGGCGTCTCGATTTCGTAGTGTTTTAAGAGGAGGAGGGAATGTCGGGTGTCCTCCGCCAGGATCACATCCGCTTCTTTTAGGACCCGTAAAGTCCTGAGCGTGATATCTTCCAGATTGCCGATGGGCGTGGGACACAAAAATACTTTACCTTCCATAATACGCTGCTACCTCCCGAGTATACTCCGTCCCCTCGTAAATATAGAGGGGGCGATCCATGCGGAGATGTCGTCCCCCGCCTTTTTTTGCCGCAAAGAGCAATCGGCGGGCTTCTTCTCCCCCGCGCCAATAGACCGGTCGAATGTGCGCGAGTTGCAACCCTCCCTCGTTCATGTCTTCTATCACATCTTGAAAGCGGGCGATGTCTACGATACCGTAGACCGTACCGCCCGGCACCGTCAGGCGCCCCGCGTGGAAAAACCACCGCATATCGTCGTCCAAATGCTTGGCGGCGGTGATCTTTGCCGCTTTGTTTCGAATGCCGTCCTTAAAAAACGGCGGATTGGTGAGCACCACGTCAAAGCGGCCGACGGCGGCGTCTCGAAGATCTGCCGTCACCGCCTCTATGTTTTCGATGCCGTTTGCGGCGGCGCTTTTGCGCACCAGTTCCGCGGCCTCGGGCTCGCGATCCAGCGCCACCACCGCATCGGCATCCGCCGCGGCCATCAGTGCCAAGTACCCGCTGCCGCATCCCAAGTCCAGGGTGCGGCCCCGCGGCTTGGCGTAGGCGCCCAGGAGCACGGAATCCATGCTGAAGGCGAACAGGCCTTTTTGTTGGTAGATCACCATGCCGTTTTTCGGTATATAATCTCTTCTCATCGTCGTACCTTTCTATAGATACCCCAATACGCGCCAATAAAAAGAGGCACGCCCGGTGCCTCTAGTCCCACAATTTGCGAATTTCGTCGTATATTTCGGGGTCCACTCCGTGCAGACGCTCCACATGCTTTAACACATCGCCCACAAAGGGGATGTTCTCGCCGAAATACTCGGCGCCGATCCGCTCGATTTCGGCGGCGACCTGCGCCTTTTCTTCTTCGGTCTCTGCGTATTTGACCTTCTTGTACGCCGCGAGCAGGTAGCGGGAATCGCGCTTTTTCTTCTTCTCCTGGTTCTTGACGAGCACATACACCACCGCCGCGGAGAGCACCAGGGCGAAGAGGATCAGGATCCAGGGCGCGCGGTACTTCGCATCCAGCGCGCCGTAGAGCTTGCTCACCCCGAAAAAGAGAAAGAGCGCGCCCGCCGCATAGCTCAGCGTCACCCGGGGGATCCGCTTGCCCACGTATTTGCCGACGACGATCCCGATGGCAGAGACCAGGATCATCGAGGAGACCGTGGCGGCAAAATCAACAGCGGCCGCGTGCTTTCCATGGCGAGGGTCATCGCCATCAGCTGGGTCTTATCGCCCAGTTCACCGATAAAAAAGGCGGCGGCGATAGTCAACAGCGGCCCGCGATTTCCCCGATCGACCACATCGTCCTCCTCGTCTTCATAGTCCACCGAAAGCGAACTCAACCCGAAGAACAGGAACAGAAATCCCGCGATAATCTGTAAAAAACCGACGTCGGCAAAAAAGCCCGAAATCAACACCGCCGCCAAAATGGCGAGGCCGTGGTTGAGGGCGATCCCCAAACTCACCCCGCCCAGCACCGTCCGCATGGGATAGGTCGTGGCGAAGGCGAGGGCGAGGAACTGGGATTTGTCGCCCATCTCGCCGATAAAGACCATGACAAAGGCCTCAATAAATTCCCGCAAAGTCCTACTCCTCCTAATTTGTCTTGACCAATACTACGAATGTGGCGCCGTCGGTGATCTGAATGTCGCCGGCCGCGTCGTTAAAGTACAGATTCGTAAAGTAGATTTTATACACATACCCGTTTGTCTCCCCTTCGATCGCCAGGTCTTCGATCGAAATCTCCGCGCTCTTTTTCGAGAGCGCCACGAGCTTTTCGCGCACCGATTCCAAATCGATGGTGGCGAGGGGGATCGAGTGGTCCTTGCCGAAAAAGACCTGTATCCGATCTTTGCTGCGCACCGTGCCGAAATCCCCCGCGGCATTGTAGGGCTCCGCCCCTTCGGTGCTGTACGATTCCGCCCGATAGGAGGTATCGTAGCCCGCCACGGGGATCGCCGTCCCCAAAGGCGCCGCAAAGGTGACATTGAGACTCTCTTCGATCGCCGTCTCTCCCACCCAAAGCGCATGAAAGCCGAAGAACTTTTCCATATTGTTCTCGGGATCCAGGCCCCGCAGATAGGGGATCTTCCCGGTGTCGTGGCGGTCGTGAAGATAGCTTACGATCTCGGTGACCTCCCGCTGTTCCTCTTGGGTCACGGTCTTCGACGGGGTGAGCTTGTCGCCTTCCAACATGCCGTGGCGCACGAGGATCGACTCGAGACGGCCCTTTTGCGAGCGAAACGCCACGCCCCGCGCGCTCATCGGCCCGCCCAGTGCCGCCACCAAGAGGATCAGCACCAGGGTCTGGGGCAGGATGACGTGCATCTCCCGCTTCTCCAAAATAAAGTGGACCATGGCGAAAAACACCCAAATTCCCACGGCGAGGACCATATAGCGGTTTTCGGTGATGCCGTACTGGCTCACCCGCAAAAACCACGCGTAGTACATCAGCCCGAGCAGCGGAAGCGTCGCCGCCGGGTAGTAGCGGCGGAACAGATAGGTGAGCTGCAGATCCCGGTTGTGGTCGACGAAAAACAGCACGAAGACGCCCAGCACCGAGGGCCAGAGCACCAAATTCACCACGCTGGTTTCCGGCAGTTCGAAATAAATCAGGATCTTCGCAAAGTAGATATACATGACGGCGGTATAGAGCATAAGGATCGGCACCATGATGTGGTTCATCACGCTCTCGAAGATCGAAAAGCTGTCGTCGTCGGAATTGTATTCGCCGTCGGCAGGCGGCACATTCGACAAAAACACCGCCGCCATAAAGGGAATATAGCAGAGGATGGGGATCGAAAGGAGCCATCCGTCGGCGCGAAAGATGTCGAATAGGATGCGCGCGGCAAAAAAGATGAGTCCCAGGCCGCACAGAAGCACCGTCGCAAAGATATAGGCGACGACGATCTGCCAGAGCATATCGAGGGCATAGCCCACAAAGCCCTGCTCCCGATTGAATCGCCCGGCGAAAAAGACCGTAAGGCCGTAGGCCGCGATCAACAGCAGGCTTTCCGGGGCGAAGAAGGGCTCTATGCCCTCGGTCGCGGTCTCGGCGAGCACATAGTAGCTCAGGACGAAGAACACCGCCCCCACCGCGCGCTCCAAGATCTTTCTGTGCTTTGTGCCCACGCGCTTCGCCTCGCCTTCTTCGTAGAGGGCGACGGCGAGGGCGATAAAGAAGCCGTGGATACAGACGATGCCGTAAAATGCCGCCTCTTTCGGAAGGGAAAGGGGCACGTCCCAAATCCACAACCAAAGGAAGATCGCCGCCGACAGGGCGAAAAAGGCACTCGCCGGAAAGCGGCGGAGGCCGCGTATCAATTTCTCAAGTCTCGGCCGAAGTCGTACGGACATTTTCATAGACCATTCCTCCTACATCATGGGTGCAAAAATCCGGAGCACCCGCCCCGCGGCGCGGCGCCACAGAGAAAAATCCTCGCACATTTTCCGGGTAAAGGGCATCGACATCTTGAGCGTCTCCTGAAAATCCGCCTCCACCTTTGCCGTCATCTCGCGGTCGTAGAAGTACGCGCCGCATTCGAAGTGCAAAAACAGCGAGCGGTAGTCGCAGTTGATGGTCCCCACCACGCATTTGGTGTCGTCGGACGAAAAGTTTTTGGCGTGAATAAAACCCGGGGTGTACTCGTAGATCTCGACCCCGCTGTCGAGGAGCACCTTATAGTGCGAGCGGGTCACCAAAAAGACCAACCGCTTGTCGGGAATATGGGGCGTAATGATCTTTACCTCCACCCCGCTCTGGGCGAGATGGATCAGGTCGCTCTGGGTTTCCTCGTCGAGGATCAGATAGGGCGTGGTGATGTGCAGATACTTGACCGCCTGGTTGATCATATCGTTGTAGACTTCTTTCCCCACGCGGTTTTTGCCGTAGGGATCGTCGCCGAAGGGCACCACATAGCCGCTGTGCTTGCCCGCATAGGCGGAATCAGGCGGCAGGAGATAGGGCCGGTAGTTTTCCGGCTCGTCCTCCGAGACCCCCCACATGGCGAGAAACATATTGGTAAAGGAGCGCACCATGGCGCCGTAGACGGCGATGCCCGTGTCCTTCCAATGGCCGTATACCTCCACGGCATTGATATACTCGTCGGCGATATTGATGCCGCCGGTAAAGGCGACGCGATTGTCGATGACGAGAATCTTTCGGTGGTCGCGGTGGTTTTGGTACAGGCTCAGGACGGGGATGATGGGCTTAAACACCTTGGTGCGAATGCCCAGCTTCTCCATTTCCTTTCGAAAGTTCAGGGGCACCTTGGTCAAGACCGAAGTGCCGTCGAAGATAAAGCGCACCTCCACGCCCTCGTCGATCTTGCGCTTTACGATGTCCAAAATGCGATCGAGCATATATCCCTGCTCGACGATAAAGTACTCCATAAATATGTACTTCTTTGCGCTCTCGAGCTCCTTCAACATCTGTTCGAAATAGTCCTCCCCCAGGGGAAAATAGTGCGCATCGCCGTTTCGATAGGCGGGAAAGCTCTCCTCGTTCCACAAAAACCGGGCGGTGTTGTAAAAAAGCGGGTCCCGCTCGCGGATCTCCTCGAGAATTTCGGGTTCCTGGTGAAAGAGGCCGGTAAAGTCTTCTTTGGAGGTCTCGAATCGCCGGGAAAACCACCGCCGGAGGATGTCGCGCTTGCTCAGCACATAGAGAAAGGCGCCGAACACGGGCAGAACGACGATGGTAAAGAGAAAGGCCATCTTATAGACCGGGTCGTTTCGGCCGTCGTTTAAGATATGCAGGGCGACGGTAAAGTCCAGGATAAAGAAGGCGTACTGCAGTACGTCCCGGTGCTCGTTTAAGAATGCGCCCGCATAGTAGATGACGAAGAACTGAATCAAAAACAAAATGCCGTAGACGAGTACGGTAGTCAACGTGCCGAAAAGCGAATTTTTGATGCGCGTTCTCGTCTTTTTTTGGATGCGGGTTCCGGTCTTTTGTGACATGGCCGGGCCTCCTTTCTTTGTCTTATTATAACAAAGGCGACGGCACGGCGTAGACGCGGGCCTCATTTCTCTTCTAATTTTTACATTTCATTGACTTTGCCGCACAAAGACATAAAAATAAGCCCACTTTCGTGGGCGATTATCTTTTGTCTACGACATTCAGGCGGTTGGTGGCGCGCAAAAGGGCGAGTTTTGCCTTGTCGATTTCCGCCTTGGTCTCGTCGGCGTTGTCTCTCAGATAGGTCTCGGCGCGGTCCTTTGCCGCCCGGGCGCGCTCCACGTCGATGTCTTCGATCCACTCGAAGGCGTCGGTGGCGACAGTGGCGACGTCCGATTTCATGGACACATAGCCGCCGTGAATGGCGCCGGTGCGCGCCGCGCCGTCTTGAAAGATGCGGATGGCGCCGTAGGCGAGGGGCGTGACGAGGGGCGCGGTGCCCTGCATCAGCATCAGATCTCCTTCGATGCCCCGGAGGATGATCTTCTCGACTTCTTCGGTAAAGCCGTCGCCCTGCGGCGTCACCAGGCGCAGGGTAATCATGCTGTATCTCCCGCCTTTTCGACCGCTTCGGCTTCTTGTGCTTCGGGGTCTTCCGCTTCTTTCGCCGCGGCCTCCTGTTCGACCGCATCGCCAGATGCCTTCGCATTTTCTACGGCTTCGTCGATGGTGCCTACGTAGAAGAAGGCGCTTTCGGGCAGATCGTCGTGTTTGCCTTCGAGGATCTCCTTAAAGCCGCGCACGGTCTCGGCAATGGGGACGTACTTTCCTTCCTGGCCGGTAAACTGGCTCGCCACGCTGAAGGGCTGGGAGAGGAAGCGCTGAATCTTACGGGCGCGCGCCACGGTGGTGCGCTGCTCTTCGGAGAGCTCCTCGAGCCCCAGTACGGCGATGATGTCCTGGAGGTTTTTGTATTCCTGGAGGACTTCCTGCACGCCGCGGGCCACCGCATAGTGCTCTTCGCCCACCACATTGGGGTCCAAAATCCGGCTGGTGCTGTCCAGGGGGTCGACGGCGGGATACAGACCCATGCCCGCGATGTCCCGGGAAAGCACGGTGGTGGCGTCCAAGTGGTTAAAGGTGGTCGCCGGCGCCGGGTCGGTTAAGTCGTCCGCCGGGACATAGACCGCCTGTACCGAGGTGATGGAGCCCTTTTTGGTGGAGGTGATCCGCTCCTGCAGCGCCCCCATCTCCGTCGCCAAGGTGGGTTGGTAGCCCACCGCCGAGGGCATGCGGCCCAACAGCGCCGACACTTCACTCCCCGCCTGGGTAAAGCGGTAGATATTGTCGATAAAGAGGAGCACGTCCTGCTCTTCTTCGTCGCGGAAATACTCCGCCATAGTCAGGCCCGTGAGCGCCACACGCATACGGGATCCCGGCGGTTCGTTCATCTGACCGAAGACCAGGGCGGTCTTGTCGATAACGCCGGATTCGATCATTTCGTAGTAGAGGTCGTTCCCCTCGCGGGTTCGCTCGCCCACGCCGGTAAAGACGGAGATCCCGCCGTGTTCCTGGGCGATATTGTGGATCAATTCCTGAATGAGTACGGTCTTTCCGACCCCGGCGCCGCCGAACAGGCCGATCTTTCCGCCCTTGGAATAGGGGCAGAGCAAATCGACGACCTTGATGCCCGTCTCGTAGACCGCATTGCTCGTGTCCTGGTCCTCGAAGGAGGGCACGGGCTTGTGGATGGGCGAATATTGCTTCGCCTCGGGGTCTTCTTTCCCGTCGATGGCATTGCCCAAAACGTTAAACATTCGGCCCAGGGTTTCCTTGCCCACCGGAACCGAGATCGGCGCGCCGGTGTGCACCGCGTCCATGCCGCGGCGCAGGCCGTCGGTGGAACCCAGGGCGATGGTCCGCACAATGTCGTCTCCGATGTGTTGGGATACCTCGACCGTCAGGGTTTCGTCCCCGTTTTCGATCTCGATGGCGTCCAACAGGTCGGGAAGGCGGTCCGGGTCGAATCGAATGTCCACAACGGGTCCGATGACCTGTGCGATACTTCCTATATTCTCTTGCATACAGATCCCTCTTCCTATTGTACGGCGTCGGCGGAGGAGACGATTTCGGTGATTTCGTTGGTAATCGCCGCCTGCCGAGCGCGGTTAAAGTTGGTTTCCAATTCCTCGATCATTTCGTTCGCATTGTCCGTGGCATTTTCCATGGAAAGGCGCCGCGCGCCCTGTTCCGATGCCGCCGCCTCGATCAAGGCACCGTAAATGCAGGATTCCACGTACATGGGGATCAGGTAGTCCAGCACCGCCTCGGGAGACGGCTCGAATTCCACCAGGGTCGACGCCTTTTTGTCTGCCTTCGCCTTCAATTCTTCGGAGGGGAGCAGGCGCTCTACCTTGGGGGTGTACTTGAGCGTGGACTCGAATCGGGTGTAGACCAGATCGATTGCATCCACCGTGCCGTCTCGGTAGAGGTCCAGGGCGGTGGTCGCCAGGTTCTTTGCGTGCTCAAAAGACGGCGCGTCGCTGATGCCCGTATAGGACTCGAGGATGTCGTAATTTCTGCGGGCGAAGTACTCCTTCGCCTTGGAGCCGACGACAAAGAGCTTCGCCTTCGCAGAGCGCTTCTTTGCAGTCTCTTCGGCGAGGCGCTGCACATTGGCATTGTAGCCCCCGGCGAGACCCCGATCGGAGGTGAGGACGATATAGAGAATCGTCTTCTCTTCGCGCTTTTTCACCAGCGGATGGGCGTCTCCCACCAGGCCCAAAATTTCTTGAATGTCGTCGAGTACGGTCTCGAAATACGGCCTCGTCGCCTCCAAACGGATGCGCGCCTTGCGGAGCTTCGCCGTGGAAACCAGTTCCATCGCCTTGGTGATCTGTAAGATGCTGTTGATCCCCCGAATGCGCCGTTTGATTTCTCTTGCGGATGCCATATTCCCTCCTATTTCGTCTTCTTAAAGTCGTTCAGGCTGGTCTTGATGGCTTCCTCGATCTCGGGGGTGAGCGCCTTTTTCTCTTCGAGTTCGCGAATCAGCTCGGGATGCGCTTCGTCGACATATTGCAGATATTCCTCTTCAAAGCGCGAGATGTCTTCCACTTCCACGTCGAGCAGATAGCCCTTGGTGGCCGCATACAGGATCAGCACCTGGTGCTCGAGCTTCATGGGGTGGTACTGGTCTTGGCGCAAAATATGCATGGTGCGCTCGCCCAAAGCCAGCGTGCGCTGGGTGTCCTTGTCCAATTCGCTCCCGAACTGGGCGAAGGAGGCGAGGTCGCGGTACTGTGCCAAGTCGAGCTTCAGCGTGCCGGCGATCTTTTTGATCGCATCGGTCTGCGCCGCGCCCCCGACCCGGGATACCGAAAGGCCGGTGTTGATCGCGGGACGCTGCCCCGAGAAGAACAGGTCGGTCTCCAAAAAGATCTGCCCGTCGGTGATCGAGATCACATTGGTGGGGATATAGGCGGAGATGTCGCCCGCCTGGGTTTCGATAATCGGTAGCGCCGTAATAGAGCCGCCGCCGTATTCGTCGCTCATCTTCGCCGCCCGCTCCAAGAGCCGGGAGTGCAGGTAGAACACGTCGCCCGGATAGGCTTCGCGTCCCGGCGGACGACGCAGAAGAAGACTCATGGTGCGGTATGCCACCGCGTGCTTGGAAAGGTCGTCGTATACGATAAGTACGTCTTTTCCCTGCGCCATAAATTCTTCCGCCATGGTGACCCCGGCATAGGGGGCGATATATTGGATCGGCGCCAATTCCGCCGCCGTCGCCGCGACGACGATGGTATGTCCCATGGCGTCGTGTTTTTCTAAGGTGTCGACGATCTGCGCCACCGTAGAGGTCTTTTGCCCGATGGCGACATAGATACAGATGACGTCGGTGTTCTTTTGGTTGATGATCGCATCGATCGCGATGGCGGTCTTTCCCGTCTGCCGGTCGCCGATAATCAGCTCCCGCTGTCCGCGGCCGATGGGGAACAAGGCGTCGATCGCCTTGGTGCCGGTCTGCAGCGGCTCGTCGACGGAGTGGCGGGTGATAACCCCCGGTGCGATCTTTTCGATGGGCATGGTCTTTTCATAGGCGTAATCGCCCTTTCCGTCGATGGGCTCGCCCAAGGCGTTGACCACGCGGCCCAATAGGCCTTCTCCCACGGGCACCTGCACGACCTTTCCGGTGGCGGTGACCCGATCGCCTTCTTTGATATTTCCTTCACCGAGGAGGACGACCCCTACGTTGTTGATCTCCAAGTTTTGGACCATGCCGTAGACGCCGCCGGGAAACTCGATCAGCTCCCCGGCCTTCGCCTCCTCCAGGCCATAGACACGCGCGATGCCGTCACCGACTTCGATGACGGTTCCCACGTTTTCCATGACCAAATCTACATTATAATTTCGGATCTGCTCCCGAATGACGGAGCTGATCTCTTTGGATCGCAGTTCCACGTCTCACCTCTCTATGGATGATGGCGCAACACACGCGCCATGTCTTCCAACTGCCTTGCAATCGAACGGTCGATGATGCCCGTATCGGTTTCGATCTGCACCCCGCCGATCAAAGATTCGTCGATGCGCTGTCTCACTTCAACCGCATCGTCGCCCTTATAGGCGCGGGCGATGGCTCGGAGCTTCTCTTCTTCCAGCTCGATGGGCGTAACCACCGTGATCCGCTCGATCCCCCGCCGCTCGTAATACAGGTCCTCGTAGTCCTTTACGATATACGGCACCAGATCGCTGCGGCGGTTGTCGACGCAGATCAACAGGAAGTTCGTCACAAAATCCGAGACGCGCCCGCGGAATAGATTCTCGACGATCGCGTGCTTTTCCTCCGCACCCAGATCCGGATGCGACAAAGCGCCGCGGAGCTCGCGGTTTTCGTAGGCTTCGCCCACCATCCGCAAATCCTCGAGCATGTCGTCGCCTTCGGTCTCGGCGACGTCGTATAGGGCCTCGGAATATTTTTTTACCACATCATCGAACATGGTTCTTCTCCAGCTCTTCGATCATGCCGTCGACGAGGCGGTCCTGGTCGGAAACCTCGATATTCTCCTTCAGGAGCTTTTGTGCGATCAAAACCGCGAGATCGGCGGTCTCTGTGCGCACCTCTTTTTCGGCATTCTTCTTTTCCCGGTCGATATCGCCCTTGGCGCGTTCCATCAGCGCTCGGGCTTCGGCGCGGGCGTCCTCGGCGGCGCGCTGTTCCATTAACTTTGCGCGCTTACGGGATTCTTCGACGATTTCGGCGCCTTCGCGCTTGGCATCGTCGATCTTTTCCTCGTATTGCGCCTTCAGCTGCTCCGCTTCCAGGCGCCGATCTTCCGCCTGCTGCAGATCCGAGGTGACGGCCTCCTGCCGCTTGGCGAGAAACTCGCTCATGGGGCGGTAGACGAAGTGACGGATGACGAGAAACAGGATGAGGGTGGCGCCCCATTGTGCCAAAACATTCCAAATATCCGGCACGACAAAAATTTCCATAGGGACAACTCCTTTCGTCTATTCCTCGCGGATTACAGGGCACCCATCAGCGGTTGTACGAATAACAGAATAATGGCGATAACCAATCCGTAAATACCCGTGGTCTCTGCGACCGCTTGGCCCAAGAGCATGGTCTGTACGATGTCGCCCTTGGCTTCCGGCTGGCGGCCTACGGCACTTGCCGCTTGTCCTGCCGCATACCCTTGCCCGATCCCGGGGCCGATACCCGCGATGACCGCAAGGCCCGCGCCGATTGCCGAACAACCCAATACGAACGCTTCATTACTGATTTGCATACTTTTCCTCCATCTGATTTTTTATTTCACTTCGGCGGAATGTTTCGCCGCGCGTCGTTCTGCCATTTCTTCGGGATCTGCCATATTCGAGCTGATATACGTCATGCTCAACATCAGGAAGATAAACGTCTGGAGCAGGCCGCTGAATACGTCGAAGTACCCGTGCAAAGGCCATGCCACCAGGGGAATCAACAGGCGGGAGATCTTCGAAAGTCCCTGATAGACCAGGCTCATAATGAGCATACCGCTCAGGATATTCCCGAACAGACGGAAGCTCAACGAAACCGGATTCGCCAACTCGCCGAGGATATTGATCGGCGTGAGAATCGCGAGGGGCTCTGCGAATTGCTTAAAATACCCGCCGAGGCCCTTGGTCTTTACCGAGAAGAAGTGGATCATCACAAAGGTGATCAGCGCCAGTGCCAACGTCACATTGTAGTCGCTGGTGGGCGGGACAAAGCCCAACAACCCCGAGAGATTGGCGCATACGAGAAATGCACCCAAACTCAGCATATAGGGCGCAAAGCCCAGATTGTGTTCTCCCATAACCTGCGCGGTCAAATTGCGCACCCCTTCGACGAGGATCTCGGTGATGTGTAAGATCCCCTCGGGCTTCTTTCGATAGTCGGCTTTTTTGATCTTGGCGCCGAGCCAAATGCTCAAAACCGTCAAAAAAATGACGATCACGAATGTAGTAAACAGCGATTCGTGCAGCCATATCTCCTGTCCGTTTGCGTGAAACAGGATGCCACGTTTCAAATGCCCCCTCCTTTCCTTTCGCGGAGGTACCGTATGCCGTTTTCGGCGAGAATGACGTATTTGACAGACAATAGCCCGAAAAATGTCGTCGCTAAACTGAGATACTCCGCCTTTGCCGCCACGACGAGCACGACGGCATAGATCGCGTAGCGCAGCGCGTAGTGGATGCCCGCATAGCGAGACGCGCCCCGCTCCGATTTTTCCACCGCTCGCATCAGGGTGAAATACAATTGCTTAAACATCGCCATGGAGATGAGACAACCGAAGACCCAACCGAGTATGTAGGCGCCCGGCGTCTCAAAAAGAAAAAACATAATGCCGCTGACGATAAGCATTATGCCCGCCGTCTTTACTATATACCCATTACTGAATCGGTCCTTCATAGTTTTTTGCCGAGCCGCACGATATTGCCGATCCCCGCGGCGACGCCGACGAGGGTAAAGATCAGCAGAAATACGCCCCGGGCGGCGAGCTTTTTGTCAAGCCACGACCCGAAGAGCATACATCCCAAAATGGGGATCAAGACATTGAGCCCCACCTGGGTAATCTGACCCAGAGCTTCATACGCGGATCTTTTCATGCGGACTGCCTCCCATCTCTTTGGACTGTCTGTATATTTTATCGGAAATCGGCGATCAATTCAATTCCTTTGCCCCTAAAGCGGCGAGGACTGTGTAAAATTTTCATCACCCGCGGCAAAATTCCGTTCGGAGAATAAGAAAACACCGCGCGGTACGGCAGGGCTTCTCTGCGAACCCCGTACAGAGAAAGAGATTCTTCGACTCGGAATAAATTCCTCGCTCAGAATGACAAGGGTGGTTTAGCGAGAAAAAAATTGTCATCCTGAGCGGAGCGCAGCGGAGTCGAACGGATCTCTAGTGAACTATTGCGGGTCACATTGACGATAAAAGCCTCATCGTGCGGTTCGGCCCCGGCTTCTCTGCGAACCCCGTACAGCGAAAGAGATTCTTCGACTCGGAATAAATTCCTCGCTCAGAATGACAAGGGTGGTTTAGCGAGAAAAAAAATTGTCATCCTGAGCGGAGCGCAGCGGAGTCGAACGGATCTCTAGTGAACTATTGCGGGTCACATTGACGATAAAAGCCTCATCGTGTGGTACGGCCCCGGCTTCTCTGCGAACCCCGTACAGCGAAAGAGATTCTTCGACTCGGAATAAATTCCTCGCTCAGAATGACAAGGGTGGATCGTGCGGTACGGCAGAAGCTATTGCGAATCCCCTACACTGTCATCCTGAGCGGAGCGCAGCGGAGTCGAACGGATCTCTAGTGAACTATTGCGGGTCACATTGACGATAAAAGCCTCATCGTGTGGTACGGCCCCGGCTTTACGCTAACCCCTTACAGAGAAAGAGATTCTTCGACTCGGAATAAATTCCTCGCTCAGAATGACAAGGGTGGATCGTGCGGTACGGCAGAAGCTATTGCGAATCCCCTACACTGTCATCCTGAGCGGAGCGCAGCGGAGTCGAACGGATCTCTAGTGAGCTATTGCGGGTCACATTGACGACAAAAACCTCATCGCGCGGTTCGGCCCCGGCTTTTACGCTAACCCCTCACAGGGAAAGAGATTCTTCGACTCGGAACGGAGTTCCTCGCTCAGAATGACAAGGGGGTGGGCTGCGCAGTCTACCTCACTACACCCCGCGCCCTTTCTCCAAAAAAAAGACGCGTACACACCGGTACGCGCCTTCTTTCTCAATACGCCGAAAGTTTTTGATTGTGGCTATACGCGCTCCGCCAGAGGCCGAGGGCGACACACAGTGCCGACACGATCCAAATGGTGAGCGGTAGTCCGAACAGCTCCTGTTCCGGCTGAATCGCGCCGAAGAAAAATCCGCGTCCCCATTCAAAGACAAAGCCGAAGGGAAAGAGCGCCCCCAAAAGGGTGTCTATGGCACCGATTCCGAGGGCGGTGAGGATATACACGAGGACCGGCCCGCCGAAGCTAAAGCGCCGAAGGGTGCGTTCGCTCCCCACCGAAACCGCAAACAACCACAGTGCGACCTGCGTGCCCAGATTAAGCAAAAACAGGCTGCCGATGAGAGCGATGCCGCTCGGCTGCGAATACATGACTTTCAGTTGTTCGATGACGAAATTTAACTGGCCGCCGATCGCCGCAGAGAACAATACCAACAGGCGCGCACCCATAAAGGCCCCGATCAGGCTCATTAGGAGCAAAAGGAGACCGAGATAGGCAAACCGCGCGCCGACGACCTGCCGCCCCGTAAGGGGAAGGGCGGCAAAAAACGGGGAACGATCGCCGCAGAACGCCCGGTAGTCGCGCGCCAATACGACAATCCCGCCCGCGACCGCAGCGACATAGATGGCCATCGCCGCAAAGAGCGTCACCTCCGGTGCGGCATTTGCCCGGCTGATCAGACACGCCAAGAGAGAAATGCCGAATGCCGACAAGAGCACCACTTGATCCCGCTTAAAAAAGTATCCCAGCAGCTTACGCATCATACACCTCCCGAAAAATCTCTTCCAATCCCTTGCCGTGTACCGCCCGTAGCGTTTCCACGTTCTCGTTGAGCAACGCCTTTCCGCCGCCGAGGAACACCGCCCGATCGATCAACGGTTCGATGTCCGCCACCATATGGGTGGAGATGATCAGCGTCGCGCCGTCGTCGAAGCCGTCGAGTATGGCGTCGATCACGCCGCTTCTCGCCGCAGGATCCACCCCGCCGATGGGCTCGTCCAAGAGATAGACCTCCGCCCGGCGGGAAAGGGTGAGCGCGATCTGCAGTTTATCTCGCATGCCCTTGCTCATCTCCCGAATCCGGCTCTCCCGATCGAGACCCAAACGCCGGATCATAAAATTGGCCCGCTTTGTGTCGAAGTCCTCGAAAAACGTCTCGTAAAGCGCCGTCGTCTCCTTCACCCGCATATCCTTGGCGAGGGGCAAATGGTCGGGCTGGTAGCTGACCTTCGCCTTGCTCGTAGGCCCCGGGACGCTGCCGCAGATCTTAACTTCGCCTTGGTAGGCCATCTCCAGGCCCGCAAGGATCTTTAACAAGGTCGTCTTGCCGGCGCCGTTGGGCCCCAAAAGCCCCACCATACTGCCGGCGGGTATCGCGAGCTCCAAATCGTCGAGCACGAGCGTATCGCGGTATCCCATCGAGAGTTCGTTAATGCGTACGGCTTCCATCGTCTCCTCCTCTCTCCCACTGTTCCGACAGCAGTTTCAATGCCACTTCCTTGCTCATCGACAGGTCGTCGGCGATGCGCCGAAGCTCCCTACACGCTTCTACAAACGCGTCCCGCCCCAAGAGCGCGATCAAATTCTCGTCTTCGGTTACATATTTTCCTCTGGTGCGATCCGTCACGATCAAATCCTCCCTTTCCAATTCCGCCAATGCCCGCTGTACCGTATTGGGATTGACCCGATACGCCTTCGCCAAATTCCGCACCGATTCGATCTTCTCGCCCCCGGGCCATTCCCCCGCCGCGATATGGCGACGAAATACCTCGTAGAGTTGCAGATAGATCGGCCGACTTGCGTCAAAGTCCATGGGACCTCCTCTCCAATCTGTATCACTTCCTTAATACAATCATATTGTACTATCGTCTTAATACAGTGTCAACTCTTTTTTCAAAATATTTCTAAATCGGCGCAAACAAAAAACGGACTCTCTCGAGTCCGCCTTTGTATGGTTTAGGAAAAGTAGTTTTCATCTAGGATTGATCGTTCTATTCGGGAAGGTATATCGTTCTTTGAATGACAAAGTGTTTGGAAACATCGTACAGAAAAAATAGGACTTTCGATCGGAAAATATGCTCGTAGCACTTCCAATAGTCGACATAGCGATGCTCGCGCTTTTCACTGAAAGCCTGCACATCCGCCGGGGGATAGCCGAGAAATATGCCGATCTCGTCGGGGCATCCCGTCCGAAACCGCGCACGCAACTCGCGGAGTGCCTCCGCAGCGCTCGTATATACATAGCCGCGATTCTCTAAAAATGCCCGGCAATCCCGCCGCGCAAGGCGCCGTTTCAGGCGCTTCGGATGGTAAAAGTACAAGAGTGGCGTTCCCTTTTCGTTTTCAAGCTCCAGATACGCAAGGGGTATTGCCTTTCGGAGCGAATCGTTACAACGCCAACAGCGATACAGATCGCGCCCGCCCGCGTTCAGATTGACCAGCGTGCCGGTCTTTGCCGCAAATACGGTGGGCGCCGTGTAAAGTTTTAGGAGGGCGAGGAGATATTCCCCGTCACCGCAATCTCTGCAGTTTTCCAGATAAGTGAGGGTATTTTCTTTGAGCTTACGCTTTACAAAGCGCGCCGCCGCTTGCCATACAGTCATTCGCGTCCTCTTCCGTCGGCGTGCCCTTTACGATCAAGACGTCTACCGAGGCGACGCCCAATCCGCGGACCTCGTCCTCCCAACGCTCCATCCACTCTCCGTCGGCCCACTCATAGGAGCCGAAGAGGAGGACGTGTTTGCCTTTGAGATCGGAATTTACCTCGTCCATAAAGGGCCGCATATAGGATTCTTCCAGTTCCTCTGCGCCCATGGCGGGGCATCCGAAGGCGATCTTTTCCGCCGCGCGAACCGTATCCGCGGTCGCATCTGCAACCTCGATCAGCTCCGCTTCGCCGCCGGCATTGGCAATTCCTTCCGCCACCGCCTTAGCCATGGCTTCCGTATTGCCCGTTCCGGACCAGTACACCACAGGAATCATAGTTCCTCCTTTCTATTCCCTCGACGGTACCGTAAAACAACCGTCTGTTTTGGTGTAAACGACACGACTTATCGAATATGTACCGTCGAGTTGATAATTCATATCGTTTACAACTTCATTATATAGACCTCTTGGAGAAATTGCAAGGGGTTTTTGATATTAATTTTCCTTTATTCGACCGGAGTTCCTCTCGCCTTTAGCTTGCGAGGGTTCATACATTCACCACATAAAAAGACATCCCCGTAGGGATGCCTCATACAATTTGTGTTATCGTCTTTTCTTACTTTCCATATAGGCCAATCCGCCCATGGCCAACAGCATGGCGGCCTGGTACATTCCGATGCCGTCGATGCCGGTCTGCGGCGCTTTGCCCTTGGGATTTTTGGTAATCTTATCAAAGGGCGGCACCTTGGGTGTATCCGGCGGCGTTACCGGCGGTTCTTCCGGTACTTCCGGCGGTGTTACCGGCGGTTCTTCCGGTACTTCCGGAGGCGTTACCGGCGGTTCTTGCGGGATCTTATGGTTTGTAAATTCTACCCGGATCTCTGCCGCTCCGATCACACCTTGGGTATATCTTTCGGTCACGGTATAGCCTGCTTTGTCCAATTCCTCTACGATATAGCTCGTGCCGTAGGAGAGTTTTAAGATGCGGAAGGTCTCTCCGCCTTTCAGCGTAAAGATCTCACCGCTCTGAATCGAGCCGCGCAGGGTTTCGCCGTCGATCCGCTCTTTCAAGTAATCGAAGACATCCTTAAGCTCTGCACCGTTCGCGTCTTGTAGGACAACGCGGAAACGGAAGTCCTTGCCGCTTTCTTCGCCGATCACCGTCTTCGAGACAATGAGCTCGCCGTAGTTCGGTTCCTCCGGCGGATTGTCCGACGTATCCGGCGGCGTGGCGGTATTGGTGAGGATGACGTCCAGGATCTCGGTCACCTTCATCCCTTCGGGATAGCGGATGAGATAGGATCCGTCCTCTTCCTTTATGATTTCTACGTCTTTGCCGTCCTTATCGACGATCCGCAAGTTCTTATTCGTATCTACGGTGCCGGTGTAGCCCGGTACCTTTGCTTCTCGAATGATGTAGCCGTGCTTGCGGAAGGTTCCCTCCAAGTCGGCGATGCGGTCTTGCCAATCGCCGTCTGCATTGAGGACGACCTCGCGCGTGTCGCCGTTTTCGGAGACGACCACAACGGTAATCGAATCGGGGGCATTGCCCTCGCCTTTCCAGCGCTTCGAAATCTCGATTTCATGGCCGGGTCCCTTGTGGTTTTCTGTCGCCATGCCCGTATTTTCGGTATCACCGGGCAAGATTATACTTTCCTTACCATACGAGCCGTACTTATTCGGTTCCATCTTGGTGACATTAAACAACTCGTAGGGCACGCCGTCGATCACAAGCCGCGGCAGGTAGAGGGTGTAGAACCCGTCTTCCCCTTGCTTGAGATAGAAGTCGTAGGTCGTAAACCCTGGTTCGTTGGTTACGAGGTCATAGCTTCGTACGCGAATCCCCGTGCCATAGCTGGGGAGAGACAGGGACTTGAAGACGACTTCTTTGTCTAACTCCGTGAGGAATTCTCCATCCAAAACCGGATGGGGAATTTTATTCCAAGTAAATACTTGCGAGTCGATGACCTTGCCGTCCTTGTGCAGGTTCAAAGTAATATTGCCGGCAAAATCTTTAAAGTGATCCTTGGTGGGGAGCAGGCGGATCAATCCGTCGTCGGTCAGATCTGCTTCCGGTTTGTAATTGTCCGCATACTCGATGCGAATGTCGTAGGTGTCGTCCTTGGGCGTAAACTTCGGCGCAAATACGTCGGAATCTTCTTCCAGCGTGTAGCGGCCCTTCGCCAGGGCACCGGGGTCCAGCTTGTCGAAGCTGCCCTTCCAACCGTCCTCTTTCGTCAAGGTCAGGGTGCGGTAGATGGGTTTGCCAGCTTCGTCGTAGCCGTCGACGATCCGCTCGCCGTCCAGGCGGAGGTATAGGGTTACGCTCTTCGGCAGTTGCGCTTCCGGCACCTTCCAACTCTTTTCTACGTTCAGTTCACCGAATGCGTAGAATGTGGGAGTAGAATTTGTCTTGAATATTTTCTTTGTTTAAGAGGAAGTACTTCGTCTTTTCGAAAAAGCCGATGTCCTTACCCCTCCCTTTGGCCTCGTTGTCGAAGACGTAGACGGTGTGCTTGTCGCCGATGTGGACATAGCCCGTGGGGCAGTTCCACAATCCGCCGCCGTCGCCGCCGAAGGAATCGATCCAGGTGGCAATCGCCGTGTTTTCCGTAATCAACAAATTCTCGAGGGTCTGAATGCGAGGCGGAAAGGAGATATAGACCCCGCCGCCGAAGTTCCCGGATTTGTTATCCAAAATCATGGTCTTGCCGAAGTGGACGAAATTCGTGTCCACATAGACCAAGCCGCCGACGGCGGATGCTTTGTTTTTGTAGATCAGTCCGCCGTCGATAAAGGCCTCGGATTTATTTTCTTCCAAATGTTTTTCGTAATCTGCCGGTGTATTGGCGTATTCGCGATTTATAATGTTCGAAAATTCACTGAGAAACTGATCCGACACGGCGATCCCGCCGCCGGAACCGGATTTGTTGCCCGCTACAATGCCGTCGTTCATATGCAGCTCCGCCTTGGGGTAGATCGTAATCCCCCCGCCGGACTGGTACCGCGTATTCGATCTGTTGTTTGCGATGATGCCGCCGTCGATGATCACCCGGGCGGGATCGCCTGTGCTGCCGAACAGGCTGCCGGCAAACACGCCGCCGCTCATGCCGCCGTCGTTGTTGTCGATCATGCCGCCGGTCATATGGAAGGTGCTGCCGGGGTCTACATAGACCGCGCCCGACGAAGTGGGACGATTGTAGTCGGGATCGATCCGCTCATAGGATTTGTTATGGGAGATGCGGCCGCCTTCCATCGTGAAGGTACCGCCCTTCTTTACCTTGATCGGCGCGGTGTAGCCGTGTTTGTTATTGGCGTGCATCACCGTGCCGTTCTTTAGGGTCAAGCTGCCGCCGTTTTCTACCGTGGCAATAGCGCCGCGATCGTCGAATTCCGTCTCTACTTCTTCGATTCCGTCGATATGGATGGCGCTATCTTCGTCGCCCCATGTCAACGTACCAAAGATTGCAAATAAAGTATCTTCCACAAACTCTTTTGCGCGCTTTAGAATAATCGCGCCTTCTTCTTCGGAAGGCAGGGGCGTATCGGCTTTTTCTAAAGCCTCTTCGCCGCGGTTTCTGCCCGCATCAATGCTTTCTCTCTGTTTTTCTTCACCGGCATCATTCGAATCCGCCGGCTGTTCGATGGGCTTCCAGAGTTCCTCGGCGGTCTGTTCGTTGTCCGCCGTAAGCAATATGTTCTGATCCTTTGCGATGGTCAGCTTCTCGGTCAATTCGAAGCTCTCCATAACCTTGATCACGGTCTTCTTCGAACCGGCATTTTGAATCTCCGCTTTGAGCTCGTCGAAGCTGTGGACCTCGACGACCGCATCCGCTTCTTCCGCTTGCGCGGCGGCCCCAGCGCTTTGGGAGCGCGGGCGAGCGCCTCGGCGTCGAGTTCGGTGCCCGCTTCGAGCACGTCGGCCACCGCTTCGGAGTCGGCCGCGGGTCCATCTACGGGATCACGCGCTGTGTCCGCCGCGCTTTCTGCCGCAGGCGCCGCCGTTTCCGATTCCGCCGACGCGTGGCCGGTCAGAAACGACAGTAGCGCCGCCATCAGGCAGAGCGCATAGAACCGTTTACGCATTTTTCCCTCTGTTTTTGTTTTATATCGATTTTTTCTATCGTATGTACGCAAAAAAAACACACGCCGTCCTTCAGGATCAGCGTGTGTTCTTTGTATGACCGGCAATTTCCTACTCTCCCGGGTCGTTACCAACCAAGTACCATCGGCGTTAGGAGGCTTAACTTCTGTGTTCGGTATGGAAACAGGTGTGTCCCTCTTGCTATTGTCACCGGACAACCCACAATCACTACACAATCAACTACGCTTGGTCAAGTCTTCGACCGATTAGTATCTCTTAGCTACATACATTGCTGTACTTACACCTGAGACCTATCAACCTCGTAGGCTACAAGGGGTCTTATCATTGAGGGAAATCTCATCTCGAGGTGGGCTTCGTGCTTAGATGCTTTCAGCGCTTATCCCGTCCAAACTTAGCTACTCAGCCGTGCCATTGGCATGACAACTGATGCACCAGCGGTTTGTCCATCCCGGTCCTCTCGTACTAAGGACAGATCCTCTCAAATTTCCTACGCCCACGACGGATAGGGACCGAACTGTCTCACGACGTTCTGAACCCAGCTCGCGTGCCTCTTTAATGGGCGAACAGCCCAACCCTTGGGACATGCTTCAGCCCCAGGATGAGACGAGCCGACATCGAGGTGCCAAACCTCCCCGTCGATGTGGACTCTTGGGGGAGATAAGCCTGTTATCCCCAGGGTAGCTTTTATCCGTTGAGCGATGGCCCTTCCACGCGGTACCACCGGATCACTAAGTCCTGCTTTCGCATCTGCTCGAGTTGTCGCTCTCGCAGTTAAGCTTCCTTTTGCCTTTGCACTCTACGCACGATTTCCGACCGTGCTGAGGAAACCTTTGAACGCCTCCGTTACTCTTTGGGAGGCGACCGCCCCAGTCAAACTGCCCGACTGGCAGTGTCCCTCTTCCGGATTCACGGAAGTAGGTTAGAATTCTAGAATGAATAGAGTGGTATCCCAAGGGCGACTCCCGAAACACTGGCGTGCTCCGCTCATAGTCTCCCACCTATCCTGTACAGTTCATTCCAAAATCCAATATCAGCCTGCAGTAAAGCTCCATGGGGTCTTTCCGTCCTGTCGTGGGTAAGCGGCATCTTTACCGCTACTACAATTTCACCGGATCCTTTGTTGAGACAGTGCCCAAATCGTTACACCTTTCGTGCGGGTCGGAACTTACCCGACAAGGAATTTCGCTACCTTAGGACCGTTATAGTTACGGCCGCCGTTTACCGGGGCTTCAGTTCTAAGCTTCGCTTGCGCTAACTTGTTCCCTTAACCTTCCGGCACCGGGCAGGTGTCAGCCCCTATACTTCGTCTTTCGACTTCGCAGAGACTTGTGTTTTTGGTAAACAGTCGCTTGGGCCTTTTCACTGCGGCCATGTTGCCATGGCTCCCCTTCTCCCGAAGTTACGGGGTCATTTTGCCGAGTTCCTTAACAAAGGTTCTTCCGCTCGTCTTAGGATTCTCTCCTCACCTACCTGTGTCGGTTTACGGTACGGGCGGCTTACGCGAATAGTGGCTTTTCTCGGCAGCTTGGAGTCGGCTCCTTCTCTACTTATTTTCGATCCGCATCACACTTCAGACTCGGGAAAGCGGATTTGCCTACTTTCCATCCTTTGTGCTTGCACGCCACACCAACTGGGCGCTACGCGTATCCTTCTGCGTCCCCACTTCTTCATTGCGATCGCCGGTACAGGAATTTCCACCTGTTGTCCATCGACTACGCCTTTCGGCCTCGCCTTAGGTCCCGACTTACCCTGAGTGGACGAGCCTTCCTCAGGAAACCTTAGGTTTTCGACGGGGGAGATTCTCACTCCCCTCTCGCTACTCATGCCAGCATTCTCTCTTCTGTGCACTCCACAATGCCTTACAGCTTTTGCTTCACAGCGCACACAATGCTCCTCTACCAATCCTTTGATTCCACGGCTTCGGTATCGTGTTTAGCCCCGGTTATTTTCGGCGCAGGGTCACTTGACTAGTGAGCTATTACGCACTCTTTCAATGTATGGCTGCTTCTAAGCCAACATCCTAGTTGTCTCAGTAACTCCACATCCTTTTCCACTTAACACGAATTTTGGGACCTTAGACGGTGGTCTGGGTTGTTTCCCTTTCGACTATGAAGCTCATCCCACATAGTCTGACTCCGGAGGATATGTCTTCGGTATTCGGAGTTTGATAGGTCGCGGTAACTTGGTAAAGTCCCTTGACCATTCAGTGCTCTACCCCCGAGACACTCCCTTCCAGGCTAGCCCTAAAGCTATTTCGAGGAGAACCAGCTATCTCCGCGTTCGTTTGGCTTTTCACCCCTATCCACAGGTCATCCGATAGCTTTTAAACGCTACCCGGTTCGAGCCTCCATTGCCTTTTACGGCAACTTCACTCTGCCCATGGATAGATCACACGGTTTCGGGTCTATGCCCTACGACTCTTCGCCCTGTTCAGACTCGCTTTCGCTACGGCTACGGTGCAGCACACCTTAACCTTGCCGTAGAACATAACTCGCTGGCCCGTTCTACAAAAAGTACACGATCGTGGCCGAAGCCACTTTCGCTGCTTGTAAACATCCGGTTTCAGATTCTATTTCACTCCCCTCCCGGGGTTCTTTTCACCTTTCCCTCACGGTACTTATGCGCTATCGGTCACCAAGGAGTATTTAGCCTTAGGGGGTGGTCCCCCTGTATTCCCACCGGGTTTCACGTGCCCTGTGGTACTCGTTTAGAGTGGTTGTGACTTCTTCGTATACGGGACTGTTACCCCCTACGGTTCGCCTTCCCAGGCGATTCTACTCGTCGTCACTTCCGTATCTCAATTCGGGCTCTACCCCGTTCGCTCGCCGCTACTTAGGGTATCGAGGTTTCTTTCTTTTCCTCGGGGTACTTAGATGTTTCAGTTCCCCCGGTATTCCCTCCTAAGGCTATGAATTGACCTTAGGATCCTTTGAGGCTATCAAAGGGGGTTTCCCCATTCGGAAATCTGTGGATCAAAGTGTATTTGCCACTCCCCACAGCTTTTCGCAGCTTATCGCGTCCTTCATCGGCTCTTGGTGCCAAGGCATCCACCGGATGCTCTTTCTAACTTGACCTAAATTGATCTGTTTTGATCCAATCGTTGAAATTGTAATCTTAAAAAATTTGAAGATTTGATTCTTACGATGTTCTCGTTGATTGTGTATGTGATTGTCAAGGTTCAATATTACGAATCCCGTCCGATTTGCACGGACGCAAGGCGTCTTGCGGATTCACAATTAAAGGTATAAGAGAAGTAACCATCTTTATGGCGCCTCGCCCGCAGGCGAGGGCCGTTTTCCTTAGAAAGGAGGTGATCCAGCCGCACCTTCCGATACGGCTACCTTGTTACGACTTCACCCCAGTCATTAACCCTACCTTCGACAGCTGCCTCCTTACGGTTGGCTCGCTGGCTTCGGGTATTGCCAACTCCCATGGTGTGACGGGCGGTGTGTACAAGACCCGGGAACGCATTCACCGCGGCATTCTGATCCGCGATTACTAGCAACTCCGACTTCATGCAGGCGAGTTGCAGCCTGCAATCCGAACTGGGATCGGCTTTTTGAGATTCGCTTAACATCGCTGTCTCGCTGCCCTCTGTACCGACCATTGTAGCACGTGTGTAGCCCGGGACATAAAGGGCATGATGATTTGACGTCATCCCCACCTTCCTCCGATTTATCATCGGCAGTCCTTCCAGAGTTCCCGCCATAATGCGCTGGCAACTGAAAGTAAGGGTTGCGCTCGTTGCGGGACTTAACCCAACATCTCACGACACGAGCTGACGACAACCATGCACCACCTGTATTGCCGTTTCCGAAGAAAACATTTTATCTCTAAAATTGGCGACAATATTTCAAGTCCCGGTAAGGTTCTTCGCGTTGCTTCGAATTAAACCACATGCTCCGCTGCTTGTGCGGGTCCCCGTCAATTCCTTTGAGTTTCATGCTTGCGCACGTACTCCCCAGGCGGAGTGCTTATTGTGTTAACGACGGCACCGAGGTTTGACCCCCGACACCTAGCACTCATCGTTTACAGCGTGGACTACCAGGGTATCTAATCCTGTTTGCTACCCACGCTTTCGTTCCTCAGCGTCAGTTGAAGTCCAGCAAGTCGCCTTCGCCACCGGTATTCCTCCTAATATCTACGCATTCCACCGCTACACTAGGAATTCCACTTGCCTCTCCTTCACTCAAGCTCGACAGTTTCCGATGCTTGCGAAGGTTAAGCCTTCGCCTTTTACATCGGACTTGCCGAGCCGCCTGCGAACCCTTTACGCCCAGTAATTCCGGACAACGCTCGCCCCCTACGTATTACCGCGGCTGCTGGCACGTAGTTAGCCGGGGCTTCCTCCTATGGTACCGTCATTATCTTCCCATAGGACAGAGCTTTACGACTCGAAAGCCTTCATCGCTCACGCGGCGTCGCTGCATCAGGGTTGCCCCCATTGTGCAAGATTCCCCACTGCTGCCTCCCGTAGGAGTTTGGACCGTGTCTCAGTTCCAATGTGACCGTTCACCCTCTCAGGCCGGTTACTGATCGCAGCCTTGGTAGGCCGTTACCCCACCAACTAGCTAATCAGACGCGAGGCCATCTCTCACCGCTGTGACTTTAACCACTGTAACAGGCGTTACTGTGGTCTCATACGGTATTAATCCCAGTTTCCCGAGGCTATCCCGTTGTGAGAGGCAGGTTCCTCACGCGTTACTCACCCGTCCGCCGCTAATCCGCTCTTCTTCACCCCGAAGGGATCCGAAGAGGTTCATCGCTCGACTTGCATGTGTTAGGCGCGCCGCCAGCGTTCGTCCTGAGCCAGGATCAAACTCTCAATAAAAACTTTTGAGTTTGCCTAACTCGGATTCACTGACTGTGTTTCCGCTTTAAGCTTAGATGTGTTATGGTTTATTCTCTTATACCATTTAATTAACTTGGTTCAATGTGCCGCTTCGGTGAAGCAGCTTATTTAGTATATCTTCTCGAAAAGACTTTGTCAAGCGCTTTTTAAAACTTTGTTAAGTTTTGTTTACACTTGCTTTCCCTTCAAGAGATAACTTGTATATACTACCTCGAAATCAGCGCCGCGTCAAGAACTTTTTTGAAATTCTTTTTTGCGATTCCGCTCTTTCGAAGCGACTTTCATATAGTAACACCGAATTTATTTTGTGTCAACCGTTTTATTTCGATTCTTTCGGCGTGAACCGGAAGAGCCTAAATAATAATAGTTTTAAATTATCTAAGTTTCTTGAACTCGAAAATTAAAAAAGAGATCCGCGTCCGGAGCAGATCTCTTTTTATATTTACAAGCGTTGTTTTATTTTATTTCCAATTCCGTGTCCAGGTTTCCGATCCGTTACTGTTACGGGTGTAGTCGTGGGCGTTGGAGGCTTCCATGATGGGAAGATAAGCCCAGTGATTCGGGGCGAGGTCGGTGTATTGGATCAGGCTGCCTCTGTGGTTTTGGACGTATCCGGCATCGGCTTGTCGATCGAGCATGCGGTTGACGATGCTTACTACTTCTGCGCGAGTGATGACGGAATCGGGACGGAAGGACCCATCGCCGTAGCCGCTGACCCAGCCGGCGCTGTTCAGTTTTTCGATGGCGTTTTGGGCCCAGTGGCCGTTCAGGTCGCTGAAGCCTTGGCCGCTTTTCGCCGAGACGAATTTCGCGGCGACGCTTGCAAATTCAGCGCGGGTTACGGAGGCGTTCGGGCGGAAGGAGCCGTCCGGGTAGCCGGAGATGACGCCGAGGGTGCTTAGGCGATCCACATCGGATGCATACCAGTCGCCGGAGCGAACATCTCGAAAGGCGGTGCTGTTACTGCCGATGAAGGTGCCTTGATCGAGCAGGCGGCGGAAGATGGCGGTCATTTCGCCGCGGGTGATGGTGCCTTCGGGGCGGAAGCTGCGATCCGGGTAGCCGTGGACGTAGACGAAGTGGTTGTACCGATCCAGTTTTAAGTTCGGGTTCGGGTTTGCGTTTTGGTTGACATTGTATTGGTCTCTGCCCACGTTGGTATTGTTGTTCACGTTGTTGTTGTTGGCAGAGGAGTTGTTTTCGTTGTTGATGTTGATGTTAATGTCCGGGCAACCGCTGTTGCAATCGGGCTTGCAGGTGTTGTTTCCGGGTACCGGGCAGGTGTTGTTTCCGGGTGCCGGGCAGGTGCCTTGATCGGGCGCAGGTTGGGGCTTAGGTGTTACAGACGAATCTTGTCCATGGCCGGGATCAGGGCTCGGCGCCGGAGGATTCGGTTGGGGATTCGGTGCCGGCGGTTTCGGTTGCGGTTCCGGAAGGGGCGTCGGCGGTGTGTATCCGTAAGTGAAGATCGGATCTTCCCCATTACGAACCTTAAGCTTGGGATGGGGGAACTTTTTTTGAATCTTTTTATCATAGTCCGTTAGATAAGCATTGGGATGCTGTATCCGGACACACCTGGCAGGATCCTCTGCCCCCCCCTCCCGTATCTTGTACTGTATCGTGGAGCCGCTTTCAACCTGGGGCATAAGCGTCAAATTCGACTGATCACTCTCCTCATGTACACGGATCGTAATACTATCGTAGGTGGCATATACGTCTGTCGGTCCAAAAAAAGGACCCTCGTAAACTTTACCTTCCTCTCGAATACGCTCTTGCACTTCTCGCTCCAATTTTCCAATAAGTGCCTTGATAGAAGGTGCAATATTAATATCTCGACTCATGGTATAGTCGTCCGTTTTTTCCCGTTCCGTGAAATCTACGTCGTAAGTCTCTGATGCAGTTTTCGAATCCACGGACTTCTTTCCTTCTGGTGGAAGCCATATTCTTATATTATTCAAGGTTACACTTATCCTATATCGAACCGTTCCTTCTAAGGGCTTGTCGGGATCGCTAAGCAGGATTTTTTCGCGAAGGATAATTGGCTGAATGTCACCGTCATCACCTGCATCACCCTCGGCAAAAGCCATGCCGCTTGGCAGAAGAAGAAGTACGCACAAAAGAACGGCAACAAGTGATGTTACATGATGTTTCAGTTTATTCATTTCGATCTCCTTTCTTACCGCCAATGCCGCGTCCAGGTTTCCGATCCGTCACTATTCCTTGTGTAGTCGTGAGCGTTGGAGGCTTCCATGATGGGAAGGTAGGCCCAGTGATTCGGGGCGAGGTCGGTGTATTGGATCAGGCTGCCTCTGTGGTTTTGGACGTATCCGGCATCGGCTTGTCGATCGAGCATGCGGTTGACGATGCTTACTACTTCTGCGCGAGTGATGACGGAATCGGGACGGAAGGACCCATCGCCGTAGCCGCTGACCCAGCCGGCGCTGTTCAGTTTTTCGATGGCGTTTTGGGCCCAGTGGCCGTTCAGGTCGCTGAAGCCTTGGCCGCTTTTCGCCGAGACGAATTTCGCGGCGACGCTTGCAAATTCAGCGCGGGTTACGGAGGCGTTCGGGCGGAAGGAGCCGTCCGGGTAGCCGGAGATGACGCCGAGGGTGCTTAGGCGATCCACATCGGATGCATACCAGTCGCCGGAGCGAACATCTCGAAAGGCGGTGCTGTTACTGCCGATGAAGGTGCCTTGATCGAGGAGACGACGGAAGATGGCGGTCATTTCGCCGCGGGTGATGGTGCCTTCGGGGCGGAAGCTGCGATCCGGGTAGCCGTGGACGTAGACGAAGTGGTTGTACCGATCCAGTTTTAAGTTCGGGTTCGGGTTTGCGTTTTGGTTGACATTGTATTGGTCTCTGCCCACGTTGGTATTGTTGTTCACGTTGTTGTTGTTGGCAGAGGAGTTGTTTTCGTTGTTGATGTTGATGTTAATGTCCGGGCAACCGCTCCTGCAGGGTGTGTCGCAACTGTTTTGTTTGCAGTTACCTTGGTTGGGATTGGGACATACGTTGGGGCAATCGGGTTCGTTCGGCTTGTCCGGTGTGTAGCGGTTGACAAACCGGGTATTGCCATACAGAACAGGTCCATTCCGGTGAACACGACCTTCCAATTGAGGCGGTACCGTCCCGGAAGGGGCAAGTGCCTTCGGGCGAGGTTGGGGTTGGGAGCCTCCAGGTATTAGGTCAATCGACATCGTTACGAGATTCTTTTCCGGCATAACGAGGCTTAAGCCGGGGGTGCTACTTTCACTTTCCGAAACTTCTACAAGAATTCCGCTATAGGGCATGCCGGGCCATCCATTGCCTCCATCGCCTCCGGGTTGAGGTGGTTGCTGTTCAAGTTTGCTTACCATGCCGCGGACCAATGTGTCGATTTCATAGCTTTTTTCTACGCTATTTCCGTTTCCCATTTCATTGCTGGAAAAATCGATGCTGAAAGCATTTTGCTTTGCCATCGACTTAAGGGGTTGTGGGCCCTGCGGGCTGTAGATTAACAATGTTACCTTAATATCAAATTTAATATTCCCTTGGAACTTGGTCTTACCGTCAGGTAGCAGGATTCGTTTCGTAATGGGCGGTAATTCCCAGTAAACCGGTTGACTGGAGACATAGCCACTTCCACTCCCTCCGCTGCTGCCACCTCCATTCCCTGAACCTCCACCGCTGTACTTGTCACTAGCGGTACGGACGCTTTCGCTCTCTCCGCCGGCAAACACCGGAGTACCGAAACTCATGGTTAAGGTCAGTAAGAGCAGGATAAAAAACATGCCTAATCTTTTTCTCATCGAATTCTCCTTTCTTAAATATTGCGTTTATGATGAATGTGAACTATTCCATCATCCATAAACGAGATTATTGCTTGTTATTATTCTACCACAAACTATAGGAAAATGTTCTCGTATACTATTTTTTATCTTTTTATTTTGAAGATTTCATTTCCTAAATTAAGCTTATCTTCCCATCTGATAAACTACGTGTTTTTGGAGAAAATGTTTTCTGTATTTTCGCTTAATTCATATGCATATAATTACTTGCATCTAACTACAAAATAGAACTTTACAGCTTTTGCAATTCTTGACGCTTCTAAATTCTCTATGCTTTTCTTAACTCCTATCATCTTGTAATTCTTCCCAACAAAAAAGAGCGATTTCTCGCTCTTTTTTGTTCCTCTATTTTCTAATGCTATTTGCTGCCGAATCGATCCATTACCCTAAGCGTGATGGCCGCTATTTCTGCACGCGTAATGGTTTCTTTCGCCGCGAGGTTTCCATTTTCTCGTCCGACGACGATCTTGTTATCCACCGCCCAGGTCATGGCTTCTTGCGCCCAGGGGGATACGCCGTCGAGAGGCTTGCCCTCTACGGATTCGATAAGACCTTCGCTTACATAGTAGCGATACATCATGGCGACGAATGCTTCTCTTGTGATGTCGCCGTGGGGATCGAATGCGGTTTCGCTGATGCCCGCCGTCACGCCTTTAGCTTCTGCCCAGTTGACGGCTTCTTCGTACCAGCTTCCTTTTTCGATATCCGTGAACTTATGGTTGCCTTCTACAGAAGGTTTCCCCGCCATGCGGTGGAGCATGGTGACGATCATGGCGCGGCTCGCCTTTTCATTCGGACCGAAGGTATCTTCGGTCATGCCGACGAGGAGTTTTTTCTCTACGATGCGGTCTACATCTTTTGCAAACCAATCGCTCGCCTTCACGTCCTTGAATCCTTTTCTTTCATTATTTACCGGATTTACCGGGTGTGCCGGTGTTTCAGGTTTTCCTTCGTCCGTCTTACCCGGAGACGGCGTTACCGGTGTTAAGATGATGCCCCCATTTTGTTTCGTCGGTTGCTCATCTTTCGGTTTTTTATCCGGTTGATTCGGTGTATCAGGTGTATTCGGCTCGGTTTCTTTTGCTTCGTTTAGAACGACCACATCGTTTCGATTGCGAATGCGGATGCGATCCCCTTCCGGATTGACCGAGGCGAGACCCGTTGCCTGAAGGATGTCACCAACTGCAATCTTCGGCATGGATTTATCATCAGATTTCGGTCGCCCGATATAACCGTCGATGAAGACCTTGATCGGTCCGCTGCCGTCGTCGATCATAATTTCGCTGAGATCGTCTTTTACTACGCTTACGACCTTGCCCTTTGTTTGAATCAAAAGGCCGGTATTGTCTTTCACCTTACCTGTGGGGAGGACTGTCGGTTGTGGCGGCGTGGTTTCGCCAATTTTTTCCATACTCGTAATGGAAAGCTGACGCTCGTCTTGGTAGCCGTCGCGGATACCGCGGATCTTTAAGCGGTCGCCAATTTTGTAGTTCCCGCTGATGGGGAAGATATTGATGCCGCCGGTTTCATCTTGTACATAAGCGGCATCGAAGAAAGCGGTGGCCTTATCGTATCCGGAAGCGTTGGACGTTAAGATACCTTCGATTTGGAAGATTTCGCCCGGTTTTGCTTTTTGCACCTCGCTGATAGGCGATGTGGCGAGTCCTTTCGGATAAACGACGAGCTCGACATTCCGCTCGTATTCGCCACCGTCGGTTTTTACTTTGAGGGTCAGCTGACGCTTGCCTTCTTTTGCCGGCACGACAGTGACTTTTCCATACTCTGTTTTGGTGCTGATGACGGTATCGCCGTCGTAAACTTCAACAGATTGTATTCTTTCTCCCTCTGCTGAGAAGGTATAGCTTAATTCTTTCTCTTCACCGACTGTGGCCTCGTCGCCACCTACGGGACTTAGGGCCGTAATTCCCTTCGCTTCTACTTTTTCTGTCCAGATAGGAGCGGTAAAGACAAAATCGCCGTCGGCTTCGGTGATGCGCACGAGGTAGTAGGGATAGTCGTTTTGCAGTTCAAAGGTAAAGCGGTCGGTGTCGGCGGAAGACTCCATAGACTTGATCACTTTTCCGCCGGTGGTTAAAATGTCTACCGCTCCGATACTTTTGCCGCCCTGTTCCGCAACGGCAATATCTACATTCAGGGTTTTTCCGGCATCAGCCAGAGTAGAGCCCATAATGTGACCGTTGATGGTAAAATCAACCGTAATATCTTTATCTTCCGATGCATAGACGCTTAGATTGCGAATGGCGGTGATGATATCTTTTTTCGTCAGGCCGTCGGCGATTACCACATTGCGACCGTCATTTGCATCGCCCCATCTTTTCTTGTGATTATCTTGGTTAATGGAAGGCGCGAGCTTCCAGCCCATGTCCAGCGCTTTAATGTATTCGTCGTAGCTGGGGAAATAGCCGTCGCCGTGGATGGGTCCTTCGCCATTGCCGATTTCCACGAGTTTTACATTTTCGTTGACTTTGGGATCGTAGTAGGCGAATTCGTCGAAATTGCCGAAGGTCTTGCTCGGGTGGTTAAATTGAGAGAAAGTGTCGGTTCCCAAGCCTGAAATTAACTCGTAGTAGCGGAGCAGACCTTTAGAATCGGTTTTGTCATTATAGAAATCACTATTTCTGGAGACGAATCCTTTCGTGTTAAAGGTGTTCATATGGCCGTAGTTGGCGCCGGTTTTCGTCCAGGTCATTTCGTACCCGTAGATGGGGAGGAAGTCCTCGGTGCGCGCGGCTTCGACGATTTCTTTGTAGCGCTTCCACTTGGACTTGCTGCCGTCGCGGGGATCTTTCAGACCGCTGTTTTCGTCGTCGATGGTGCCGAGATTGGCCTCTTTATCGAAATAGTTGGAGTGGTCGGTCAAAGAGAAGAAGTCGATATGATCCGCGGTGGATGCGTATTGGATCGCTTCTTCTGGCGTACCCGCCCCGTCGGAATAGTTGGAGTGAGAGTGGATCTGGCCGCGGTAGTGCTTCACGGTGGCCTTGCCCACATAGAACTTCCAGGAATATTCCTTTACCACATCGCCATCGGTGACGGTGATGGTCGCCTCCGTCTTGCCGTCTTTAAGGTCGGTATCGGGGGTGTAGCGCACGAGCGCGCCTTCGCGCACCATGGGCTGTTTCTCGCCGCCGTTTAGGGAGATCGTCGCCGTCGCCCGGTCGGACACATTCAAGAGGGTGGCCGAGATTTCGGGCCGCTTGTCGTCGAGCGTTTCGGCGTTGTTCGCGGGTTTTACGTTCAAAATCTGGGGCGAATTGTCTACCTTCACCGTGACGGTCTTACCGATGGATTTAGACTCGCCGTAGACGAAGGGCGCCGACGGGCACGATGCTCAAGACCATGAGCAGCGCCAACAGAAGGGCCACACCTCTTCTCAACGAAATCATTCCTACCTTTCTGCATACTTGCTACTTATATATCGACCTTCAAACAATTGCAGTATAGCAAAGGCAGAGACTGTTCAGATTAGGGGTAGATTAAGTTCCCGTTAAGGAGGACTGCGCTATGTAAAAAATAGCGAGGGCACAAAAAAAGAAGGGTTTCCCCTTCTTATGCCCGGTGGCGCATGGCCTCGGACGAGATTTCTTTGTAGACCGCGAGGACTTCTTGGGCGAAGTCGCGATCGGTGTATGCCTCGGGCGCGAGGCCTTCGGGCAGGGCGCGGATGGCGCGATAGCCCTTTAGGAACTCCTCCTCGCCGACGAAACCCATGCCGTTTTCACCCTCTCGGAGGACCTGCTCGAGGCAGGGGTCGCGGCGCACCAAGATCGGCAAGCCCGATGCCAGCGCCTCGTTGTAGGTGAGCCCCTGGGTCTCGGAGGTCGAGGCCGATACGAAGAGATCGCCCAGGGCGTAATAGTTCTGGATCTCCTCCCAGGGCACGGCGCCGGTAAAGGCGATGTTTCGGATACGAAGATCCCGCGCCTGTTTTTCGAGCTTTCCCCGCACGGGGCCGTCGCCGACGATCAAGAGGTTCACGTCCTCGCCCGCGTCCTCGAGCTTTTTGTAGTGGTCGATGACCTGGTCGATGTTTTTTTCCTCGGCGAGGCGGCCGATATACAGCAGGGTATAGCCGGATTCGAGGCCGTAGCGCGCACGCAGGCGCTCTACCTCGTTTGCATCGCAATTGCCGTACTTGGCGGGGTCGAGCCCGGTGGGCACCACATACACGTCGCGGTAGACCTTGTAGCTGTGCAGCTTTTTGCGCACTTTGTCGGTGGGGACGATGACGCCGTCGGCGTAATTGCAGAATTTGGCGCTGAGCATGCGCACCACGGGCTTGAGTTTTTCGCTCTTGGGCACGTGGAAATAATGGGTGTAGTCTTCGTACATGGTGTGATAGCTATGTACCAGCGGAATGCCGAATTTTTGAGCGATCCGCATGCCGAGCATGCCGACGGTAAATTCCGTCTGGGTGTGGATCACATCGAGCTCCATTTGCTTGCCCTTGTGCTTCCAATAGGGTTCTACCACCAGCGCCAGATGCCGATCCTTGACCAGATAAGGCTTGATGCTGGGAATGCGGTAGATATGTTCCTCCGGAGAACTTTCCGTGCCGCTTACGCGGGAGGTAATGACGTATACGGTGTGTCCCATGGCCTCCAGAGCGTTGCGCAACATATAGGTGGAGTTGGCCACCCCGTTGATCTCCGGGTAATAGGTGTCCGTAAAGAGTCCGATTCGCATAGTGCCTCCTTTGTTTCACGCTCATTGTACCAAAGCTGCGTTTACAACAGATGACATTCTCGTAAACTTTTTCAAAGTTTTATCTAACGAATGTTCCCCATGCCGATTCTTAGACTTGTTTACGACATTCTTTCGCTCTACCCCCTACCCAAATGGGGAATTTGTGGTAAAATATAGTCGGCAGGTGTATTCCTGCATCCATTCATCTATGTCTAATCGTGCTCCTTAAAAAGTATAGAGCGAAAAGCGCCCCTTCGATGCCGGAAGGGGCGCTTTTTCGCGTTTATTGAAAGATTTCCATTTGCTCGATGCGATCGAAGGCGCGGTCGATGGCATCGACGTCCAATGTGACGGCGAGGCGCAGAAAGCCCTCTGCGCTCTTTCCGAAGCCGCTGCCCCGTACGGTGAGTACGTGGGCCTCTTCGGCGAGGCGTCGCCATACTTCTTCTTCCGAAAGGCCGGTGGGGCGGACGTCCATAAATAGATAGAAGGTGCCGCGGGGCGGGGCGACGTGCACGTTCTTCAGCCGCCGGATGCGCTCGTAGGCGCGGCGGGTGCGCTTCTTAAACTCCGCCACCAGCGCGGGTTGAACCGCTTTGCGATGTCGTAAGGCGTGGATCGCCGCCCGCTGTGAAATAGAGGGGGCGGCATAGACATTGCTCTCGTTGATGATATCCGCCGCGCGGATCAACGCGGGATCGGCAAGGATATAGCCGATGCGCCAGCCGGTCATGGCGAAGTTTTTGGAGAACGAACGCAGGGTGACGGTACGCGAAAAGAAGTCTTCTAAGGAGGCAACGGGGACGAAGGGCGTCTCGTAGGAAAAGGCGGTGTAGATGTCGTCGGCGATCAAAAAGAGATCCGCCTCCTTTGCCAGATGTCCGATTTCCGTCAGGGTTTCGGTGTTTAAGGTGAGACCCGAGGGGTTGTTGGGGGTATTCAAGATGATCGCCTTGGTCTTTTCGGTGATCTTTCGGCGAATCTGTTCGATGTCGGGCACGAATCCCGCGTCGGGATCGGTCTCTACGAACACGGGGACGCCGCCCGCCATGGCGATCTGATCGGCATAGGGCGGAAAGTAGGGTTCGATGACGATGACCTCGTCGCCCGGATCGAGCATCGCCTCGAGCACGAGCCACATACCGTGGCAGGCGGAGGTGGTGACGAGGACGTTCTCTTTCGAGAGCGCCATGCCGTATTCCTCACGCTGAAAGGCGAGGATCTCTTCGATCAGCTCCGGGTCTCCGCAGCTGTCGGTGTAGTGGGTGTGCCCCGCCAAGGCGTCTTCGGCGGCCGCGCGGATGATGATCTCGGGGGTGGCGAGATCGGGATCCCCCAGGGTAAAATCCGCCACATCGGCGTAGCGCTTCGCCAAATCGGCGCCTTCTTCCAAGGCGCTGGCGGCGGTGTTTCTGTATCTGGCTGCGACGATTTCTTTGGACATGGGCATTCCTCCGTTTCTTCTGTCGGAAATTATCTGCTATACTGAAAATACAGGCATTTCTGTATCGAATGGTACTATTATAAAGGAGAGTTGCCCTTATGGCAAAGAAACCGGAATACATCGTGCCCATGGTCCGACGGGCACTGCAAATTTTGCATTTTCTGCTGGAACACCGCGGTTCCCACGGCATCGGCGAGATCGCCCAGGCGCTAAACTTCCCCAAGACCAGCGTGTTTAAGATCCTCTATACGCTGGAATCGGACCGGCTGGTGGCAAAAGACGCCGAGGACCGTTATAGTTTGGGGCTGGGCTTTTTGCCCTTTGAGGCGGAAATCCGAAACCGCTGGAACTTCACCGACGTCACCCGCCCCATTATGGAACGGGGCGTCGCCTTGAGCGGCGAGAGTCTGAACCTGGGGATCTGCGTAGACGACGCGATCGTTATGCTGGATACGGTGGCGGGCGAGGAGTTTTTTATTATGCGGCATTTGATCCCCATCGCTCCGCTGTACTGCTCCGCCATCGGAAAGATTTTTCTCGCGGAGTACGAAGAGGAGGACCGACGGCAGTATCTCGAAAATACGGTCTTTACGCCCCGCACCATCTCGACCCTCTGCGACGAGAAGAGCATTCTCGCCGATCTTAAGACCATCGACGAGACCGGCACCGCCTATGACCGCGAGGAATACGAGTACGGCCTCTCATGTATGGCGAAGGGGATCTATGCCCGAGGCGAGCTGATCGCCGGGATCAGTCTCTCGGGCCCCACGAGCCGGCTCGCACATAAGGGGATGGACCGCATGGAAGAAATCCTCGCCGATGTGGCGGATGCCCTGGCGGCGGAACCGGGACTGGGATCGCTTCTGCAGTTATGATGCTCCTCTACTTCGGCGCCCCCTGGGTGCTTCCGCAGAAGCTCGCCCTCTTGGTGCCGGGGCTCTTATACGGCGTGCGAAACGAGAAGTTTCGCCTTCCCGCCCTCGTCCTCTTCGCCTTTTACGTCCTCGCCTCGGCCTTTACGCCCTATGGGGTTTATGTAGAGGGCGCCCTTTCTCTGGGGGTTTTGTGGCTGTGGTGGCGCCATACGGACCGCCGCATACTGCTTCCGCCCCTTTTGATCCTTACCGCCGCCGCGCTCGCGACCTTTTTTGCCGCCGGGGCGGCATTTTCGGCGCACTCCCTTTCCCGGGCGGCCAACGGCCTGATCGGAACCCTCGTCTTCGTCTTTTCGGAAGAGCTGTTTCTGCGAAAGATCCTGCGGCCCGAACTCCCCGCCGGCCCCTACGGCGCCCTCGCCACCGGCCTCCTGTGGGGACTGTGGCACGCGCCCCTATACCTGACGGGGTTTTATGTACTGACCCAGGCCCTTCGCGGCGCGGCGATCTCTTTGTTGATCGACGCCTTTTACGACGAAGGCGGCATCGTCACCGCCGTCGCGGTACACGCCCTACACAACGCGCTGCTCGTTCCCTTCGACGGAAGCGCCGTGTGCCTTTCGCACCATCTCCTGTTTTTGCTGCTCGTCGCTGTGGGGACCGTTGTGTCCCGCAACTTTCGTTACGGCAAAGGACGCCGCTTGTAAGATCGATACATCCACAGAAAAACGCGCCGCAGAGCTACCGCGACGCGTTTTTTGTTTTAGCTGTTTTCCGCCATGTCGATCAGGTGGTCGACGGCGATCATAACGGCGACGACCACATCGCGCATTTCGGGCACATCGACGGTGATCTCGTAGGTGTCGCCCCAGGCGAGGATCTTGCGATCGACACTTCCGATCTCTCTGCCCCCGTCCCGGTTGAAGATGCGGAAGTCCTTGGCGATCAGGTCGCCTTCTATGGCGAGATCCATATCGTCGGATTCGATGTCGATCTTGGTCCGCAAAAAGGAGAGTCGCCCCTGCAGTTTGATTTCACGGCCGTCGGCAAAGCGCACGTAAAAGCGCGGCAGAAAGGCGAAGACTTCGCGGTCGACGACGAAGATCTCCTCGCCGCGGGCATCGGAGACCCGAACGGTGTTGCCGATCAGCTTAAAGTCCTGGTCGACGTGATAGATTTCGTTCTCCCGCTCGTCGAGGATGGGATAGTGGTCGGTGATCTTGAGGACCTTCTGTTTTACGTATAGTTTTTCCATAGCGTACCTCCGTTTCGATCGTTTCGGTGTGATCGCTTTATACCCTTCTCCCCGCGTCCTTATGCTCCAAATACGCCAGCACCCGGTAGACGGTCTTGGGGGTGAGGAGCACGTCGAAGGGCAGTTTGTAGCGCCGCCCCCAGGACGAAAACCGCACGAATTCCGCCCCGTCCTCATACAGCAGTTCGATGATGGTGACCCAATGGTAGCGAAAACCCGGATGGGGATGATTGGTGTTCATCAGCGCCACGGGCTTGTCCGCCGCCAAGCCCTCTCGAATAAAAGACCGCGCGGCATCGCCGTAGATATGCCCGGCGATCGCCTTTAGGCGCATCTGCGGCAGGATATTCTCCAGCGCCGCTTCTAAGATGCTCGCGCCCACGATGCCCCAAGGGCGGGGCGGGGCGTGGTACAAGATGCGGTCCATGCGGGCGAGGGCATCTTTTTTATCGAGGGAAAACTCGCGCTTTTCGTAGCTGATCAAATTCGCCAGGGCGGCGACGCCGCAAGATCGGTCCACATTGTAGCCGCTCCAGCGGCCCTTTAAGGCGTTTTGGTCGAAACCGAACCCCCCCGCCACCGCGACGAAGCGCTTGTTGCGTATGCCTATACTCTCGCCCATGTGTATCCCTCCCAAGGAACGGGTATTTATTTCGACAACTAACGTACAAATCACAATCGATGTATGCACAAAAGGATGGTGGAATGAAACAGCATATCAAACCCTACATTCCCCTGATCGTCCCCGAAGTGCTCCTGATCGGCCTGAGTATTCTGGCCGATTTGTATCTACCCCGCTTGATGAGTTTTATCATCGACGCCGGGGTGCTCAGGGGCAATGTGGACTTGATCTTGGAATACGCCCTGTATATGATCGGCCTCGCCCTCGTCTCGGTGCTTTTGATGACGGCGGCGGGCCATTTGGCGTCCAAGATTTCCATGGGATTTTCACGGGATATTCGCCGGGCGATTTTTTCGCATGTATTGTCGCTCCGGTTCGAGCAGTTCGAGACCTTCGGCGCGCCCTCCATATTGACCCGCGCCACCGACGACATCAGCCAACTGGAGCGGATGGCGATCGTCACCCTACGGCCCATGGTCCGCGCGCCCCTTATGTTTTTCGGCGCCACCTTTATGGCGGTGACGACGGACCTTCCGCTCTCGGCGGTGATTCTCGTAAGCGCGCCTATGCTCTTGGGGCTGGTGTCCTGGATCGCGAGAAAATCGATCCCCGGCTTCGGTAAGATCCGCGTGCTGATGGATGCCATCAACCTCCGCTTTCGCGAACGCTTGACGGGGATCCGCGTGATCCGCGCCTTTCGCCGGGAGGGCTACGAGCACGAACGGTTTACTACGGTAAACGACGAGATGCGCGCGGTGTCGGAAGAAGTCAACAATTATATGGTAATTATGCTGCCCGCCTTCAATCTCATTTTCAATATGACGATGATCGCGCTGTTGTACTTCGGCGCCGGCCGGATTTCGGCGGGGGCAATCGAAGTGGGCGATCTGATGGCCTTCATTCAGTATATTACCCAAATCATGTTCGCATTGAGCATGTTTTCTATGCTCTTTGCCATGTATCCCAACGCCCGCGCCGCCTACGACCGGATCTCGGAACTGTTGGCGACGCCGATCTATCCCGACGAGGACAAACGGGCGCTCCCCGAACAGAAGACCACCCTTACCTTCGACCACGTGAGCTTCTCGTATCCCGGCGCGGAACGGCCGGTGCTCTCGGACATCTCGTTTGAAGTAGAAGCGGGCAAAAAGCTCGCCATTATCGGCGGGACCGGCAGCGGCAAGAGCACCATCCTCCAGCTGATCCACCGCTTTTACGAGGTGAGCGAAGGGGAAATTCGCCTAAACGGCGTACCCATCGGCGATCTGTCCACTGACGCCCTTCGAAAGGCATTGGGCTATGCGCCCCAGCGCCCGCATCTGCTCTCGCGGAGCGTGCGCGACAATCTGTCCTTGGGCCGCGACATCCCCCTTTCGGACGAGGACGCCTTGGAATTTTTGGAGATTTCCCAGGCGGACGGCTTCGTCTCCAAGATGGAATCGGGGATCGACAGCGCCGTATCCCAAAGCGGAAAGAACCTATCCGGCGGGCAAAAACAGCGGCTTTCCATCGCCCGCGCCCTGGCAAAGCGGCCGAAGATTTTGCTCTTCGACGACGCCTTCTCGGCGCTGGATTTTAAGACCGACAAGGCGCTCAGAAAGGCCCTCGCCCCCATCAGCAAAGACGCCGCGACCATTATCGTCGCCCAACGGGTGATGACGGTGCTGGATGCCGACGAAATCCTCGTCCTCGAGGACGGAAAGATTCTCTCGCGCGGCACCCACGACGAACTGATGGCGTCTTCGGAGATCTACCGCGAGATCGCCGCTTCGCAATTGGGAGAGGAGGCCGCCTATGCCTAGACATATGCACGTGGTCTCGGAAAAAGACAAGCGCTCCCTGCGCACCCGGGAGAGCCGAAAGATTCTGCGCCGCCTGTTCGGCTATCTGAATCAAGACAAATTGCCGATGTTTCTCGCGGTGCTCTTTACGGCCACTTCGACGATCTTCGATATCTTTACGCCCTGGATCTTGGGGTTGGGGATTACGAGCATCTTCGAATCCCTCAAGGCGAAGGTCGCCATCGACTACGAATATCTGCTGCGCTTGATCCTGATCTTGGCGGTGCTGTATCTGCTCTCGTCGCTCTTTTATTATATTCGCGGCCGCATTCTGGTGGATATCACCCAAAAGACGGTCTATACGCTGCGGCAGGAGTTCTCGGACAAGATCGAGCGACTCCCCGTCGCCTATCTTGACGGCTATTCGGTGGGGGATCTCCTCTCGCGCATGACCAACGATATGGAATCGATCGTCAACAATATGCGCCAAAATATCGCGCAGATTATCAGCGCGGTGGTGACCATTGTAGGAATCTTGATTATGATGTTTTCCATCGAACCCCGCTTGACGCTGATCTCTCTGGTGGTGCTTCCGGTAAGCGGCATCGTAACGGCGAAGATCGCCTCGATCAGCCAGGGCTATTTCCGCAAAAAGAGCCACCATTTGGGCAAGATCGACGGCTATATGGAAGAAGTCATCAGCTCCCGCGAGGTGGTAAAGAGCTTTACCTTTGAGTCTCGGGCGCTTTCGGAATTCGACGCCATCAACGAAGATCTGTACGAAAACTCGTATAAGGCGCAGTTTATCTCGGGACAAATTATGCCCCTGATGGGCTTTATCTCGAATCTGGGCTACGTCGCCATCGCCGTATTCGGCGGATATTTGGTGCTCGCCGGCAATATTACCTTGGGCGCCATTCAGGCGTTCTTCCAATATTCCCGCAAGCTCAACCAACCCATCAGTGGCATGGCGGAAGTGGTCGGGGCGCTGCAATCGGCGATTTCGGCCGCGGACCGCATCTTTCAGGTGCTTGATGCGGCCGAAGAAGCCCCCGTACAAGACGCCGCCGTCCTCGAAGACATTCAAGGCGCCGTGCGATTTGAAGACGTGCACTTCGGCTACCAACCGGGCCGCGAGGTCATTAAGGGCTTTAGCCTCGACGTAAAAAGCGGCGAAACCATCGCCATCGTCGGCCCCACCGGCGCCGGAAAGACGACGTTGATCAACCTGCTCCTCCGCTTCTACGACGTGGATTCGGGCCGCATTACTATCGACGGCATAGACATTCGCGATATGTCCCGCGACGACCTTCGACGCCACTTCGGCATGGTGCTCCAGGACACTTGGCTGTTTTCGGGCACCATCGCCGACAATATCGCCTACGGCCGGCGCGATGCCACCGACGAAGAGATCGTAACGGCGGCAAAGGCGACCTACTCCGACAACTTTATCCGCACCCTGCCCAAGGGCTACGAGACAAAAATCACCGAGTCGGGTTCCGAGATTTCTCAGGGGCAGCGGCAGCTGTTGACCATCGCCCGCGCCCTGATCTCGGATCCGGATATTTTGATCTTGGACGAGGCGACCAGTTCGGTGGACACGCGTACGGAAAAGATGATCCAAAAGGCGATGGACCGCCTGATGGCGGGACGCACCAATTTCGTCATCGCCCACCGGCTCTCGACCATCGTCGGCGCCGATACGATCCTCGTCTTACAGGACGGCAATATCGTTGAGCAGGGCAGCCACGACGCGCTCATGCAAAAAGACGGCGTCTACGCCGAGTTGTACCGCTCGCAATTCGCCGGCGAAGAAATTTAATGTGCTTCGCCGGAAAGAATGTATGTTTTTTGTAAATTGTGAATAGAGACCCGGGCAGCGGGTATAAAAAGTATGCAATCATTGTTTAGTCATGAAAGGAGATCAATATGTTATTTTGGTTAATCTTCGGAGCTTTGACAGGTTGGATCGCCAGTATGATCGTGGGTAAGGACGCGCAAATGGGCGCTATCGCCAATATTATCACCGGGATCGTTGGATCCTTTATCGGCGGTTGGATTGCAAGCAACTTCTTGGGTCTGGGCAAGGTTTCCGGATTCAATCTCTACAGTGTATTGATCGGCGTGGCGGGTTCCGTCATTCTCTTGCTGATCGTCAACGCAGTGACCAAACGCTCCTAAGCGCTGGACAAAGTGCCCTTCGGGGTACTTTTTTTTGCGAAAAAACGGGCATAAAAAAATCGACGCATGGCGCCGATTTTCGGGTCTTTGCACTTGTCAAAGCCGCTTACGAGTATAAGCATACCACGGCTTTGTAAAATTCGCTTGCGGGCGCTCTATGCCGCGTGTAAAATTTCTTCGCGCAACTTGCCCCCTTCAAAGTGGAGGATGCGGTCGGATACGCGGCGGGCGAATTCGCGGTCGTGGGTGACGACGATCATGCCGATGCCCTTTTGTTTGAGCCGCCCCATCATGCACACCAGCCGGTCGATGGTCTCGCGGTCTAGGGCCGATGTGGGTTCGTCGAAGCAGAGGATCTCGGGTTCCAGCATACAGGCGCGCACCACCGCCACCCGCTGCTGTTGGCCGCCGGAGAGTTCGCGGGGGTATTTGTCCGCCTCGTCCGCGATCTCCAGCTCCTCTAAAAGATCCCGCGCCCGGGCCTCCGCCACGGCGGCGTCGATCCCGTGGAATTTCGGCGCGAGGAGGATATTTTCCCATACGGTCATCTTGGGAAACAGGTGATACCCCTGAAACACCATGCCGATCTTCTTTGCGTCGGTCTCGCCGACGGGCATTCGGCGGTCGTCGAATCGGATCTCGCCGGCGCTGTATGTTTCCAGGCCGTTTAGGCAGCGGAGAAAGGTGGTCTTGCCCTCGCCGCTTTTTCCGGCGATGGTGACGATCTCATCGGATGTGATGTCGAGATCGATGCCTTGCCAAATCTTTCGTTCTCCGAAATATTTTTCTAAATTGCGAACGGATATTTTCATGACGCTTCGATCTTCCTCTCCATATTTCTGAGCAGTATGCTGAGCGCGCCGACGATCACGAGGTATAAAACCCCCACATAGACATAGGGCAGAATCGACGACATGGTATTGGATACGGACTTCGCCGCCTTTAAGATGTCCATCACCCCGAGGATATACACCAAGGAAGTGTCCTTGACGAGGGTGATGACTTCGTTGGAAAGCGCGGGGAAACTGCGCGAGATCACCACCGGCAGGATGACCTTAAAGAAGGTATAGCTTTTGGAGAGCCCCAGCACCTTTCCCGCCTCCCACTGGCCGGGGTCGACGGATTGGATGCCGCCCCGCAGGATTTCCGCAAAATAGGCGGTGTAGTTCAAAACAAAGGCGAGGAATATGGCGCTGTATCTCCCCAGGGCAATCGCCCCCACCGGCAAAAGGGGCAGGCCGAAGAATACGAACATCAGCTGCAGCAAAAGGGGCGTACCCCGTATAATATAGATATAGAGGGCGGCGAGCCTCGAGAGAATGGGGTTCTTCGAGAGCCGCGCCAGCGCCACCGGAAGCGACAGAACGGCGGAGAAGAGCAAGGTGACGAAAAACACCGCCGCCGTCGTCCGGATCCCCTCTCCCAACAAGGGGAGAAGTCGTTGTAATACTTCCAAATCGGCCTCCTGATCTTACCGATCTACGCCTATTTTGCGAAATAGGTCGCGTAGATCTTGTCGTAGGTTCCGTCTTCCTTTTGTTCCTTCATCGCCTGATCCAGCGCGGATTTCAGGGCCACATCGTCTTTGCGCATGCCCACGGCGTAGCGCTCTTCGCCGAAGTTTTCGTCGAGCACTTTGTAGTTTTCCTCGCCGTTTTCCTTCATATAATAACGCGCGAGTACCTCGTCGACCACCAGCGCGTCCGAACGACCCGCCTCCACGTCTTTAAAGCATTCCACATTGGTGGCGTATTCCACCGGCACTTCCGCCAATGTATCGACAAAGGCCGCATCTTCCATGACCGCCTTGAGCGCCGAGGACTCGCCCTGCACGGCGATGCGCTTACCCGCGAGATCCGCCTTGGAATTGACCGGCGAATCGTTTTGGGTTACGATTATTTGACGATTGTCCATATAGGGCTCGGAGAATGCCACCATTTCCTCGCGCTCCGGCGTAATGGAGTATCCGTTCCATATAAAGTCGATATTGCCGGATTCGAGTTCCTGTTCCTTCATGGTCCAATCGACGGGCTGAAAGTCCAGCTCGATGCCCATGCGCTTCGCCGCATCGCGCGCGAGCTCGACGTCGAAGCCGATCAGCTCGCCGGATTCGTCTCGAAATCCCATGGGCGCGAAGGTGTCGTCCAGGCCGACTACATAGGTCTTTTCGGTATCCAGGACGGCATCCGCGCCGGCTTTTTCATCGGTTGCGGCCGCGTTCTCTTTGCCACAGCCCGCCAAGAGCAGGAGGCAGAGCGTCAATAGGGCGATCAGTTTCTTGTTCATGGTTTTGTCCTTTCTCGATTGCTTCTATTCTTTATCGCTTTATCATACTAAATCATCTGTTTCTATAATACCCCCTTTGCTCCCCTTTGTAAAGGGCGGATTGAAAATATATTGTATTGGAGGTTCTATGCGCAATACCTACGGTTTTTTGATTCTATTGCTCTGTCTGCTTTTCGGAAATATCCTGACGCTTTTGATTCCGGTGGCGATTCCCGGCTCCATTTATGGGATGGGAATTTTTCTCGCCGGATTGGTGGCCGGCGTGATTCCCGAGGAGATCGTCGATGCGATCTGCGAATCGCTCTTGCTGCATATGAATCTGTTTTTTGCCCCGGGGGCGGTCAATCTGATCCTCGTCTACCCCTCGATTCGGGGCACGGTCTTAAAGATTCTCTTCGTTACGGTGGTCTCGACGATTCTCGTCATTATCTCCACCGGCCTCACCACCCAATTTTTGGCCCGCAGAAAGGAGGCGCGCCGTGTCTGATATCCTCGCCGTACTGATCGATACGCCGCTGTTCGGGGTGCTGCTTACCGTGGCGGCCTTTCTGTCGGCGGAGCGGATCGTCGAGCGCCTAAAGCGCCCGTATATCACCAATCTCTTCGTCTCTTTGCTCCTCTTAATCGGGTTTTTGACCCTGACGGGGATCGACGTCGCGTCCTACCAAAAGGGCGGGGATATGATTACCTTTTTGGTAGGGCCCATGACCCTCGCCTTGGGGATGCCGGTGTATAAACAGCGCCACGTGCTCCTCGCCAATGCGGTGCCGATTTTGGGCGGCATTTTCGTCGGGGCGGTGGTCGCCTTGGTGTCGGGCTTTGTGCTGGGCACCTTGGTGGGGCTCGATGCGAGCGCGATTTTAAGCATTCTGCCCAAAAACACCACCACGGGCATTGCCCAGGAGCTGATTCGCACCCTGGGCGAAGACAGCGCGCTCACCATCGCGCTGGTGATCGTCGCCGGAAACACGGGCTATATGGCTGCGTCGAATCTCTATTCGCTCTTCGGCATTCGCCACCCCATCGCCCGGGGCGTGGCGCTGGGCACCGCCTCCCACGCGGTGGGCACCAAGCGCGCGCTGGAAATGGGCGAGACGGAAGGAGCGGTCTCGTCGATCGCCATCGGCGTGACGGGGATTATCACGACGATCCTCTTGCCGATCGTACTCCACTTGTTGTCGTAAACTTCGGAAAGGAGCGCTATGGAAACCCATCAAACGGAAAATTATAAAAACGGCAGGCTCCGGATTCGCCTCTTGATCGGCGGGTCTTTGGTGGGCCTGTTTTCGGGACTGATCGCCGTCTTCTACCGCTATACGCTGGGGCAGATCGACGGGATCCGCAACTTTCTCTTTTCGGATATGACGGCGGCAAAGGGCGCGGGGATGCTGCTCGCCTTTTTCGTCCTCGCGTTTCTGATGCACCGCCTCTTGTCGTGGGCGCCGTACAGCGGCGGCAGCGGGATTCCGCAGATTCGCGGGCAGCTGCTGGGCCGGGCGGAGATCGCGCCGGTCCCCACCCTCATCTCGAAATTCTTCGGCGGCTCTATGGCCGCCCTGTCGGGGCTTACCCTGGGGCGGGAGGGCCCTTCGATCCAACTGGGCGGCACCCTCGCGGGGCTTCTCGCCGACAAAGCGGGCGTCTCGCATATGGAAAGCCGCTATCTCGTCACCGCCGGGGCGTCGGCGGGGCTCGCGGCGGCGTTTAATGCCCCCCTCGCCGGGGCACTCTTCGCCTTAGAAGAGATGCACAAGAGCCTCTCCCACTACTTTGTCGTGCCCTGTATCGTCTCGTCGGTGGTGGCGAATTTCGTGAGCTTTCGCCTCTTGGGGATGGAACCCGCCTTCTCCTTTCCCATGGAACGGATGCTCCCGGTGGACTTTATCTGGGCGCCCGTAGCCATCGGCGTACTGGGCGGCGTATTCGGCGTCGTCTTTAACAAGGGACTCTTGGCCACTTCGGCGCGCATCAAGGCGCTTTCGATCCCCCGCTATGGGGTGATCTTTCTCGCCATGGCGCTCGTCTTTCTCTTCGGCCTCTACAATCCCCTCTTGCTGGGGGGCGGCCACGGGCTAATCGAATCCCTGGCGGATGCGCCCATGGCACCGCGCCTTCTCGTGCTCTTCTTTTGTATCCGCCTGCTTTTGGTGTGGACCGGCTACGGCAGCGGCGCCCAGGGAGGGATCTTTCTTCCCGTCTTGACCCTGGGCGCGCTCCTCGGCGCCTTCGGCCACTTCGTGTTACCCATCGACGACATCTACTACGCCAACTTTTTGTACCTCGGCATGGCGGCGATCCTCTCGTCGGTGATTCAGGCGCCGCTCCTTTCGATCCTCTTGGTTTCGGAGATGAGCGGCACCATGCTACAGATGATCTCGGTAACCACCGCGGCGATGGTCGCCTATCTGATCGCGCAGATCCTTAAGAGCGAACCGATCTACGAATCCCTCTACGACAATATGTTTGCCGAAGACAGTCGCGCCGGCGAGCCCGCCTATTCCATGCAGTACTTCCTCGTGCCGGGAGATGCGCCGTATATCGGCATCCCCCTACATCGCATGCACATTCCCCATCACGGCATGATCGCATCGGTACAGCGGGAAGGCCGCATTTTTACCCCCAATCGGGACACCACCTTAGAGGGCGGCGACGAGATCTTGCTGTTGATCGCGGAGGAATCCTTGGAGGCGGCGACGGAATACTTCGGAGGTGCGCCGTGATTTGGCTGATGATTCTCCTCCTCTGCTTGACGACCGCTTGTAGTCCCGCGAAAGAGGTCCCGAAAGACGAAATCGTCGTCGGCGTATTCGAGCCCTTAAACGGCATCTACGGCGAATCGGGCAGGGAGACGCTGCGCGGAGTCACCCTCGCCAACGAACGGCGGCCCCGCGCCCTCGGCAAAAAGGTGGTGCTTTCGGTCTACAATACCAAAAGCCAGACCTTCGAATCCGCCAATGCCGTCGCCATCCTCACCGACAAGGGCGCAAACGGCTTGATCGGCACCTTCGGCACCGACAGCATGAACCAGGCAAAGCCCGCCATCGCCGCGGCGGAAGTCCCCGCCCTCACCGGCTCCACTTCGCCGGACTTGGCGAAAAACTACTGGATCACCCAAATCAGCGTCGACGACGTGGAGCAGGCGAAGGCCATGGCGCAGTACGCCGTGGAAGATTTGGGCCTACGGGACATCGCGCTGGTGATCGACGCCGAAATGCGCTACGGCGCGCACCTCGCCTATACCTTTGAACATATGGTGCCGACAGATGTGAATATCTATAAAGTCTACTACCACTCCGGGGAGACCCGCTTTCGAAACGAGATCGACCGCCTCAAAAAGCTCCCCATCGACGGCATCTACTGCCCGGGGGATGCCGCCACCAGCGCCTATCTGCTTTCGGCACTCAAGAAAGAGATGCCCGATGTCGCCGTGATGGGCGCGGACCGCTGGGAGAACCCGTCCTTTTACGAGATCGCGAAGGACGCGGCGGAAGGGGCGTATTTTACCGCCCACTACGCCCGCTACGACACCTTTAACGCCGCTTCGGAGACCTTTCACAAGGCCTACGAGAAAAAATACGGCGAATCCCCCACCAGTTACGCCGCCATCGGCTACGACGCGTACAATCTGTTTCTCGACGCGGCGGAATCGGCGGGATCCGACGCCCCCGAAGCGGTGGCGAAGGAACTTAGGCATCTGGAGCGCTTCGACGGTGCCTTGGGGATCGCCGATCGACGCGGGCCCCGCCGGGTGCCGATCCTCAAACAGTACGGAAAGCGCGGGCGCTATGTCGAGACCGTCGAGGTGCCGCGATGAAACGAAACAATCGCGATCTCCTCTTTTTCGCCCTATCCCTCGCCCTGTGGTGGGGCCTGTGGTATATGGGCCTAGTACCCAAAACCTACGTCGTAGGCCTTGCGGTGCTTCTTATCGCCTATTTTTCGACGGAGTGGATCCGCGAAAGCGCGCCCGTACTTAAAGGCATCGCCCTCTTTATGATCGCCCTTCTTTACCCCTACGCCGCCGTCGCGGTGACGGAGATCTCCGCCACAGGTCCCCTGGAGGGGCTAATCACCCTGTTGTTTGCGCTCCACTTTTTGTTGCAGTGGATCGCCTTTCGGGACAGCTTTTCGGCGCTCTTTCAGCAGGGGGCGCCGCGCCTCTTCGCCGCGCTCCTTCTCTCGATCGCCTTCGGCCTCGTATGGGCGACGACCGACCTCGCCCTCCCCGATGGCGCACTGATTCGCGCCCTCCCCGCACGCATCCATGCCGCCTATCCCCGGGCTCTGATCGTCGCGGGGATCCATTTGGCCTGTTTTCTCTTTCTGCCGGATGTCGCCGTCAAAAAACACGGCATTTTCGGCAAATAAAAAATCGGTTCCGAGTGATTTCGGAACCGATTTTTGATTGCGCGTATTCTTATCTTGCCTTGTATGCCTTGAGGCCTTCGTCGAGAATGTGCATTGCCTTGCGAATGGCATCCACATTGAGTACGAATGCGAGACGTACTTGACTTTGGAAATTTTCACTGTGTTCGTAGAATCCGGAAGCAGGCGCCATCATCAGGGTTTCGCCGTCCACGTCGAATTCTTCGAGCAACCAACGGCAGAAGTCGTCGGCGTCGTCTACGGGAAGATCGGCGATGGTATAGAATGCGCCGCCCGCCATATTGCACTTCACGCCTTCGATCTTGTTGAGCTCTTCGACGATGACATCGCGACGTTCTTGGTAAACGGTCTTGATGTTTTCGAAGTACTCGTCGTCCATTTGATAGAGTGCGGCGGCACCGATCATATCGACGGTGGGCGCTGCCAAACGGCCGGTCGCGAGCTTCAGAGCCGCGGCGATAAAGTCTTTGTTCTTGCTGGCGAGGTTACCGATACGAGCACCGCAACCGCTGAAGCGTTTGGAGATGGAGTCTTGCAGGATCAGACGGTCTTGGATGCGTTCGATGGTACCGAAGCTGGAGAATTCTCTGCCGTCGAAGATAAATTCGCGGTAGAGTTCTTCGGCGATAATGTAGAGATCGTTGTCGATGGCGATGTCTGCGATCATTTCGATTTCTTCTTGGGTGTAGACGGCACCGGTGGGGTTACCGGGGTTTGCCAAGAGGATCGCCTTAGTCTTATCGTTGATCTTGGATTCGATGACTTCTCTGGAGGGCAGGTGGAAGTCATTTTCTACCGTGGTCGGGAAGGTGCTGACGGTGGTAGAGGTTTCGATAAAGTAGGAGTAGTAGTTGGTGTAGTAGGGTTCGCAGGTGAGGATTTCATCGCCTACGTCGGTGATGGCCAACAAGGTGAACAAAAGCGCCTCGGATCCGCCTACGGTTACGACGATGTCGTCGGCTTCCATGGGGATGTTGCGTTTTTGATAGTATTGTGCCATGCCTTCGCGCAGTTCTTGAAGACCGGCGGAGGGGGCGTAGCTCAATACGTCCATGTCGATGTTTTTAATCGCTTCGAAGAATTCCTTCGGGGTTTCCACGTCGGGTGCGCCGATGTTTAAGTGGTATACCTTTTTGCCTTCTTCTTTTGCCTTTTGTGCGTAGGGCGTGAGTTTACGGATCGCACTATACGGCATGGATTGAATACGATTGGATAGTTTCATGAAAATCTCCTCTCTTTCTTTGTGTCTTCATTATAGAACAAAAAAAACGATTTCTCAAGCACGCCAAGGCGAGAAACAGCGTTTCTCGACAAGTATATAGTATGGAATTTTTCCTTAGGCGCCGTCGCTTTCCCAGCGCAGATCCGGCCCGTAAAAAGCGACGGGCACGAACTTGTGAAAGATCCGCGAAAATATGCGGTCGCCGTAGACCGAGGAGATCTCTCGCGGAGTGAGATTGGTGCTGATGATGGTTTTTTTGCCGTCGATCAGGCGGGTGTTGATGATATTGAAGAGCTGGGAGTTAGTAAAGGAATTGGAAAGCTCCGTGCCCAGATCGTCGACGATGAGAAGGTCGGCGGCAAAAATGCTCTCGTAGGCCATTTCCGCCTCGGGGGTCTTTTCTTTGTTGAAGACCTTTTCTTCGAAGATGCGCACCAGACCGAAAGCGGTTTCGTAGACCACGGCGTAGTTTCTCGCCATCAGCTCCGCCGCCACCGCGTGGGAAAGAAAGGTCTTGCCCTGTCCGGTGGGGCCGTAAAAGAGGAGATTGGTGTCGTCGGCTTCGGCGAAGTCCTCGACAAATTTTTCCGCCGTGGCGAGGATATGCCGCATATTTTCCCGGGGCGAGAGGACCTCGTCGCCATAGGGAAGGTCCGAGAAAATGTCCAGACGAAAATTGCCGAAGTTGTGCTTTTCGATCTGCCGCTCGATATTGCTGCCGCGGTGCAGGTAGCCGGTGATCTTTCTGCGCATACAGATGCAGCGGCTGCCGTCTTCCAAATACCCCTTGTCCTTGCAATGGGGACAGTCGTAGACGGGATCGAGATAGTCCGCGGGCAGCCCCGCCGAAAGGAGCAGCGATCGCCGGTAGCCCTCGAGCGCTTCGAGCTCGCGCACCGCCGTCTCGGCGGAGGCGACGTCCTTCGACTTCAGGCTCTCTTTTACCGCTTCATAGCCCAAGTTCCGTATATCCGCCTCCACCTCGGCGAGGCCGGGGACCATAAAGTGCGCCTCTTCTTTGCGATCGGCGAGGATCTTTTCGTTTTTTCTCTGAATGTCCTCGTATTCTTTGCGAATGTGATCGAAGATCGATGCCATCTATTTCTCCCTCTTTTGTTCCTGAAACTGCCGCCACTTGCGCCGCGCCATATCCTCCAGGGCATCGGCGCTGTACTTTGCGGTGGCGGAGTCGGCGATGGGCGGGGCCTTTTTCAGCGGCGCCCGCTTCGCCGGCTTCTTGTCCTTGTCGAGATCGGCAAGGGTCCGGATCCCCTTCGCCTTCCAGGCGGCGAGAATGCTTTCGAAATAGCGCCAGTTGGGTTTTTGGATGCCGCCGGTGCGCGCCGCCGCCGCTTCGAGGAGCGCAAAGTCCATATGCGCGAGATACCGCTCGATCGCCTCCATTTCGTCGCGGATAAAGGGCTTATCGCCCAGTCCCATCGCCGTAAGCAGGTGGCGGTAGCGGAAGTAGCGCTCGTCGTGGGTGCGGAAGTTTTCCGCGAGGGCCTCTTCGGTACGCACATTGGCATCCGCCCAGTTGCGCACAATCCCCTCGATATACTTCACCGAACGCTTGTTTTTTTCCTCGGTGCCGTAGCGAAACGCCTCGAGGATCATTTTGGCGGGCATATTGTAGACCGTGCGCCAATCGGCGATGTCGATCTTCTGCTGCGGCGAGATCTCGCGGCGCATATAGTACTCGGCGCGGGTCAACAGATGCGCCACTTCCTCGTCCTCGATGCGGCGCACCAGGGCGGAGTCGCTCCGATCCGGGGTGTAGATTTCGCGGGTGTAGAGTTCCTTGAGCCGCAGAAAGCGAATGCCGTAGCTCTCGCCCTCGTAGATTTTCTCGACGATGCCCTCGCTCTCCCAGTAGTCCCACGCCTTTTCGACGTCGGATTCGAGGATCGACAGGCGATCGGCGATGCTCCGGTTGTCGCCCTCCCCGCCGTTCAGCGCCATCTGGTAGCCGACCAGATAGACCTTGACGAAGTCCCCGTCCGCCTGGGGCATATAGTCGTTCAAAAAAATATTTTCGACGGGGGTATCCCCCAAATCCAACTGCAGATTGTCTACCCTAAATTGCACGACGCCACCTATCCTTCGACAAAACCATATGATCCACCCATACCACGGCGTAGTCCCTGTGAAAGCGGATGCGGTCCGCAAAGGGAACGATCGCCGCGTGGGATGCGTCCACCCCGGGCATCTCTACCTGGCGGGGTACCTCCCGCGTCTTTCGGAATTCGAGCCGGCGGTAGAGCGCGAGGGCGCGCCGGTTCCACGGAAGCACCTCGAGGTGAATCCGCATCAGCGCCAAGTCCTCGAAGCCGTACGCCAACAGCCACGTAAGGGCCGCATGGCCGATGCCCCGCCCGCTGTAGGCGGGATCGATAATAATGCCCACCTCGGCGGTGCGGGTGATGGCGGAGATGTGCTTTAAGCCCATATACCCCACCGCCCGGCCGTCTTCGAGGATGGCGAAATAGTCGTCCCGTGCGCCCTTGGTCTTCCAGCGATACCACTCGCCCACGGTCTCTTCGGTCTCGATAAAATTATACATCGCATAGAGGGGATCGCGGTGATCCCGCCAGTTCAAAAAGTCCCGCACATGCGCTTCTTGCAGGGGTTCAATATGCACCGACATCCCCTCCTTTCCTTCTTTTTATTGTATCACAGATCGCAAAACGCCCCCGCAAAACGAGGGCGTCTTTTAGTCGCGGTAGAACCGCGCGTGTATTTTTTTGCCGCGCACCTTGACGCTCGCCAACTGGCGAATGGCGTCCTTGGCGACTTCCTTCGGCAGCTCCACCACCGTGTGGCGGTCGCGGATCAGGATATTGCCCACGACGTCCTTGGGGATCGTCGTGTCGTTTTTGAAGATCGCGAGAATCACCTTGGGATTGATCCCCTGCTTTCTTCCCTTGTCCAGATAGATATTGGCGTAAGCGCCGTTTTGCTTCGCCTTCTTCTTGTCCTTTTTGCCTTTCTTGTCCTTGCGCAGGCCCCGGGCGCGGAACTTCTTGCCGTAGTCCACCTGTTCCAGCGCGTCGTGCTTTTTGCCCTGCCCCGCGTCGTCGAGGAGCTTCATGAGGGCGGCGCAGATTTCCACCGCGCCGTATTCCATGGCGAGAAGCGCGTCGACCATCGGCTTATAGAGAGCGATGTCCCCGTCTTCTTCCAAGGCGGCGGCGATGCGGCCCTGCAGATTTTCGCGAGAGCGAGTGTCCATCTCTTCCATGGTGGGAAGCGCCATATAGCGCAGATCCGCCTTGGTGTAGCGGACGATGTCTTCCATCTTATAGATGTCGCGGCCGACGACGAACGAAAAGGACAGGCCCTTTCTGCCGGCGCGGGCGGTTCTTCCGATCCGGTGTACGTAGTACTCCTCGTCCTGGGGCAGGTCGTAGTTGACGACCATATCCACATCGCCCACGTCGATCCCCCGCGCCGCCACGTCGGTGGCGACGAGCATATCGATGCTGGACTGGCGGAAGCGGCGCATGACCGCATCGCGCTGTCCCTGTTTCAGATCGCCGTGCAGGCCGTCGACGGAGTATCCCCGCGATGCCATCTCGGTCACCAGCTCGTCCACCCGTTTTTTGGTGTTACAGAAGACGATGGTGAGTTTGGGATCGTAGATGTCCACCAGGCGGCTTAAGATCTCGGGCTTCATGGCGCCGGTCATCTCGAGATAGTATTGCTCGATATTTTCTACCGTCAGTTGCTTATGGCGAATGCGGATAATCTCGGGATCCCGCTGAAAGCGGGCGGAGAAATCCATAATTTCCTTCTCCATGGTGGCGGAGAAGAAACAGGTTTGGCGCGTCTCGGGCGTCTCGTCGAGGATCGTCTGCATATCGTCCCGAAAGCCCATGTCGAACATCTCGTCGGCCTCGTCCAAGACCGCCACCTTCAGCCCCGAGAAGTCGAGGGTGCGCCGGCGCATATGGTCCATCACCCGGCCCGGCGTACCCACTACGATCTGCACGCCCTTTTTTAAGGCGCGGATCTGCCGATCGATGGCGGTGCCGCCGTAGACCGGCAGAATGTGAATTTCTTTCTTGTATTTTCCGAGCTTGGCGAGTTCGTTGGCCACCTGCAGGCACAACTCCCTGGTGGGACAGAGGACCAGTCCCTGTACGACCTTCTCCCCGGTGACCCGCTCCAATAGGGGCACACCGTATGCCGCCGTCTTTCCCGTTCCCGTCTGTGCCTGGGCGATGACATCGAGTCCCGCAAGTAAGGGTTCCATGCTCTGTGCCTGAATCGGCGAGGCTTCCTCAAAACCCATATCCTCGATGCCCCGTAAGACCTCTTGGGATAGGGCAAACGCATTAAATTTCAATACATCCTCCTAATTTTCATTTCATAAAAAAAGTAGTCGCAAGGACTACCCGTTTCGCACGCGGCGATACTTTGATTCCCTTCCATTATGGGGCAAAGGGGCGGAATGTGCAAGACTTTTCGAAAAGAAAGGATCGGGCAAAGACGCCGTGAAGATTCTTCAAAAACCCCGCCGCCACAGGCGGCACGCAAATGATTTTTGCCGCATTTGTGCTATGATAGAAGTATCGAGAAATCGGGCAAATTCTCAGCCCATCGCGAAGGAGACGAGCAGATTGAAGAAGAAAAATGCCATAGAAAACTATATCGACCGCGCCATCGAAGAGGACGACTTCCACGATGTGGCGGAAATCATCGAAAAGAGCGTCGAAAACGCCATCCACTACTCGAAAATCGGCGCCGGCGCCGTGATGCGGGGCGTCAAAAAGGGCTTTTCGAACGAGCCGGAGCGCCTTCCCGTCAACCGCAATCCCGCCTTTGTGCACCAAAAGACGGCCGCGCCGAACACCTGGTTTTGGCTGCGAAACGGCTTCATACTGACGGCGGCGGCGTTCGCCTTTGCCACCGTATCGAATCTGGGCGATGCCATTCTTTACGGCATGCTGCATTATCTCGGCGACGCCGTCCTTTCTCTCATCACCACCGCCGCAAGCGTCGCCGGCGTGGTCTATACCCACAAGCGCATGGAACTCGCCCGGGACTTTTTCCGCATTCGCAGAGAAATCGCAGATAGCCTCGTTTTAAGCACCGAGGACATCTGCACCGCCTTAAACCGGCCCAAAAACTACGTACTCTCCCAGCTTTCGAAAATGATTCGAAAAGACTATCTACCCCAGGCGCGCATCGTCGAAGACGGCGAGCTCCTGCTTCTCGACCGAAGCGCCTACGAGGCCTATAAGAACAACTACCGCGAAAAATCCGTTACGGTACACGAAAGCCCCCGCTCCCTCGAAGAAAATCAAGACGACCGAAGCGTCGCCATCGCAGAATACAAAAAGATGCTTGCGGAGCAGCTGGAGCAGGCAAAGACCGAAGAGATCAAAAGCCGCATCCGTTCCCTTTTGCCGCTCTTGGAATCCATCGAGCACGCCATCTCCGGCAATCCCGATCGGATCGAAGACCTCAACAAATTCGCCGACTACTACACCCCCACCACCATCAAGCTGGTGGAACGCTACTTGCAGTTCGAATCCTCGACCGTCGCCACCGATACCATTCGCCGCGCCATGCAGGACATCCTGCGCTCCTTGGATACGGTGATAGACGCCTATAAAAAATTGCTCGACAGCTTATATTCCGACGATCTGCTGGAGATGCAGGCCGAGATGAATGTCATGGAAACGGTACTGCGTCAAGACGGGCTATTGGATACGACAAAATAACGACCCGATCGAAAAATATTGGTATACTATAGGTACAGAGGCCGAATCGATTGCCTACGCAAAGGAGACGTGGAGATTGAAGAAGAAAAACGCCATTGAGGACTATATCGACCGCGCCATCGACGACGAAGACTTTCGCGAGGTCGCCAATGCCATCGAAAAAAGCGTGGAAAGCGCCATACAGTACACCAAGGTCGGCGCCGGCGCCTTGATGCGGGGCGTGCGCCGGGGGTTCTCCCAAGAGCCGGAGCGCCTCTCCGTCAACCGCAACCCCGCCTTTGTGCACCAAAAGATCACCGCACCCAATACCTGGTTTTGGCTGCGAAATGTGGCGGCACTGGGTTCCGCGGGGGCCGTGCTGATGTTGTTTCTCTTTTTGTTCAGCGGCATCGGCGGCGCGGTATTCAGCCATTTGATCATGTCGCTGCTATTTGCGGCGGCCGCCGCCGTGGGCGCCCTGGTTACCGTATACAGCCACCGGCAGATGGAGTTTTCCCGGGACTTCTTTCGCATTCGCAGAGAGATCGCAGACAATCTCGTTTTGAGCACCGAGGACATCTGCACCGCCTTAAACCGGCCCAAGCGCTACGTCCTCGACCGCCTGTCGGAGATGATTCGCAGAGACTATCTGCCCCAGGCGCGCATCGTCGAAGACGGCGAGCTCCTGCTCCTCGACCAGAGCGCCTACGAGGCCTATAAGGACAACTACCGCAAGCGGTCGGTCACCGTGCACGAAAGCCCCCGCTCCCTCGAAGAAGAGACGCGGGAACAGGACGACCGCGCCGTCGCCATCCGCGGTTACAAAGAGGCGCTTGCGGATCAACTGAAACGGGCGAAGACCGAAGAGATCAAAGGCCGCATCCGTTCCCTTTTGCCGCTCTTGGAATCCATCGAGCACGCCATTTCCGGCAATCCCGATCGGATCGAGGACCTAAACAAATTCGCCGACTACTACACCCCCACCACCATCAAGCTGGTGGAGCGCTATATCCAGTTCGAATCGTCCGCCGTTGCCACCGACGCCATTCGCCGCGCCATGCAGGACATCCTGCGCTCCTTGGATACGGTCATCGGCGCCTATAAAAAGCTGCTCGACAGCCTGTATTCCGACGATCTGTTGGAGATGCAGGCCGAGATGAATGTGATGGAAACGGTACTCCGCCAAGACGGACTCTTGGAAAAAGACGAGATCAGGAGGAATGAAACAGAATGAACGACGAAATCAAACTGACCTTAGACGGCGCCGATGTGCCCGTCGACGAACCCGTACTCGCGCCCGAAGCGCCGAAGAAAGAACCCAAGGTCAATCTCTCCCCGGCGGAAATGCAGCAGGTCGAGGAATTTGCAAAGACCATCGACCTCACCAACTCCTCGGTGATCCTGCAGTACGGCGTGGGCGCCCAAAAGAAGATCTCGAACTTCTCGGAAAAGACCCTAAATTCCGTACGCACCAAGGATCTGGGCGAAGTGGGCAAACTCCTCGCCGACGTGGTCACCGAGCTCAAGAGCTTTGAGGACGCCGACGAAAAGGGCATCAAGGGCTTCTTTATGCGCTCCGCCAACAAAGTCACCGCCCTAAAGGCGAACTACGACAAGGCGGAAAAAAACGTCGACGACATCGCCCGTATGCTCGAAAACCACCAAATCACCCTGATGAAAGACATTTCGCTCTTGGACCAGATGTACGACCTCAACGAGACCTATTTTAAGGAACTCTCGATGTATATCCTCGCCGGCCAGAAAAAGCTCGAGCAGGTGCGCACCAAAGACCTGCCCGCCTTAATGGCGGCATCCGAAGGGGAAGAGGGCGGCATTCAGGCGCAAAAGATCAACGATATGCAGAATATGGCGAACCGCTTCGAAAAGAAGCTCCACGGCCTGGAGCTCACCCGCATGGTGAGTTTGCAAATGGCGCCGCAGATCCGCATGGTACAGGCGTCGAACACCGTGATGGCGGAAAAGATTCAGTCTACCATCGTCAACACCATTCCCATCTGGAAGAACCAAATGGTCCTCGCCCTGGGCGTGCACCACTCGGAACAGGCGGCGGAGGCGCAGAAAAAGGTCTCCGACCTCACCAACCAGCTGCTCCGCAAAAACGCCGAGACCCTGCGCACCAGCACGGTGAATGTGGCGAGAGAAAGCGAACGCGGCATTATCGACGTCGATACCATTCGCCATACCAACGAACAGCTCATCGCCGCCTTAGATGAAGTGCGCAAGATCCAGATCGAAGGGCACGAGAACCGGGAAAAGGCCGCCCGGGAACTGGAAATCCTGGAAAGCGACCTCAAAACCCGCCTCGCCAATCGCAGAGAACAATAACAAAACGACCTCGCACCATCCTATGCGAGGTCGTTTTTGTATGGCTCTGTGGCCGCTTTCCAAAACTTTGCCTTCCTTTCGCCGTTTTGTAACCCACTATTATATATAATGAGGGCAGAAATCCTATCGAAAACGATTCTGATTCGGCCGATTACGTCGATCGGCGAAGGGAGTCCCCATGCTCGAACAATATCCGTCATTACCCCTTGTGATTATTCTCATTATCTGTGTCGTCGTCGGCGTGGTGACGATATGCACCTTGCTCTACCTGATGTTTGCGGTGATCCGCGAACTGAACGAGTGCCACAAAGAGAGAATGGAGAAAGACGAACTCCGCGCCAAAGACGAGCGCACAGAACGCTAATCGCACGACAGCCGAAAGCAAAGCCCCGCACCATACGGCGCGGGGGTTTTTTGTATCTATTCACATGGCGCTTGAGAAAACATCACGGTAGAAGACGGGGACGAAATCGGAAGGGCGGAACGCTCTTCTTTCGGCGTCGAAAGATACACCCATGTCGCGACGCCCGCGACCAGCACGGCGGAAGCAAGGGCCGTACCTATCACATAGCCCGCAAAGGGGATGGCGCGCTTTATATGCCCATAGATTCCGATGCCCGCCACGCCGAGAAACAGCAGGCTGAATAGTCCGGTGTTGATGCAGAAAATATCTGAATACAATGCAGGTAGTCGTTGTTCATCAGCACCGCCAATACGGCCTCCGACGGCAAGTTGGTACGGAGCAAAAGGGTCAGTCCCAAGCTGATGGGAAATGCCACAAAGGGCAGGATGAATAGCAGTATCGGCAAGGCGTATACGAGCAACAAGATCTTTAATCCTTTTTTGTACGCGTTCTTGTCCTGAAAGTATCGGCTGTTTACGACGAAATTCATCTTCTTCTCCTCCTCGTATCGCACTGTGTTTCTGCGCACATCATACTACAATAAAAGCAATGCGACCGCCGAACAAAAAAAGGCCTGCCGTTTCTTTGTCTTTGTAAACGCACCGTCACTTTTGAAAAACAAAACCCCTGCCGCGGCGGGCAGGGGCGTATTCTTTATTTCCAGTAGTCCAATTTGCTTTCGTCGAGGCCGATGTTTTTGCCCACAAAGACCGGTTCTACATTTCGCTTGCGTTGGTCTTTGTAGTCTCTTAAGGCGTCGAAGGCCTGATCCCCCAAAACGAGGATGGTGGGGATGTTGACGAGCACCATCATCGCCATCAAAAAGTCCGCGATGTTCCACGCGAGTTTCATTTCGATGCTGGATCCGATAAAGATCAGGAGGACGGCGACGATGCGATAGATCAACATAAAGGTCTTGGAGGGCATTTTGCCGTTCAGGTAGTTGAGGCAGCTGTCTACATAGTAGAGATTGCCCAAAAGGGTGGTGAAGGCAAAGAGTACCAGGGACAGGGTGATAAACACATTGCCGTAGCCGCCGAGGACGGTAGAGAGGGCCGCCTGCACATAGGGCGCGCCGGCGAGTTCTTCGGTGGCTGCCACGCCCGATGCCATCGCCATAAAGGCCGTGGCGGAGCAGATGACCAAGGTGTCCAAAAATACCGAGAACATCTGCACGAGGCCCTGTTTGACCGGGTGGGACACATCCGCCGATGCGGCGGCGTTGGGCGCAGAACCCATACCCGCTTCGTTGGAGTACAGACCCCGCTTAATGCCGTAGACCAGAGCCGAGCCGGCGAGACCGCCGAAGATGGCGTCGAAGTTAAAGGCGTCGGCGAAGATGTTTTGGAATACGGTGGGCATATAGTCGAGATTGACGAGGATCATAAAGACGCTCATGGCGACAAACAGCAGTCCCATAATGGGAACCAAGGTCGAGGTCGCCTTGATGATTCGCTTGCCGCCGCCCAGCACGCAGTAACCCGCCACCAGGGCGAGGACGCCGCCGATGTACCAGGAGGTCTTGCCGGGCACGTAAAAGTCGTAGACCTTAAAGGAATCCTGCATATTGAAGGAAGCGAGCATATTGAAGCCCACCGCGTAGGTGAGGATCAAAAATACCGCAAAGAGCACGCCGAGCTTTCTCGAACCCAGCGCGATTTCGATATAGTAGCTGGGGCCGCCGTAGCTGGTGCCGTCTTCGCCGCGGCGCTTGTAGATCTGCGCCAGGGTCGATTCGACAAAGGCCGAGGCGCTCCCGATGATGGCGATAATCCACATCCAGAATACCGCGCCGTAGCCGCCGAGGCAGATCGCCTGGGCGACGCCCACGATATTGCCGGTGCCGACCCGCGATGCGGTCGAGACCATCAGCGCCTGGAAGGAAGAAATTTCTCCCTCGCCATGGGGTTTTTCCCGGACGACCCGAAGGGATTCGCCGAGCATAGAAAGTTGTACGAGACCGGTGCGGACGGAAAAGTACAGGCCCGCGCCGAACAATACGATAATTAAAATGGGATAGTATAAATACCCGTTGATTGTCAGTAGGAGTTCCATGTTCACCTCGTCTTTTCGTTCTTCTGATTTGTTCTTTACGTTCACTATTTTATCACAGAAAACTACAATGTAAAATGAAATTTTGTATTGTAATTTATTTTCTTTGTTTTTGTCTTTTTGCGCATGAAAAATCCCCCGGTCGCGCCGGGGGATGCCTTTTCTATGCTATGTCTTTATTTTCTTGCCACGCCGCACGCACAACCGCGCCTAGGCGCCGAAGCAATCCTCGATCATGGGCAGGTATTTGCGGAGTCTTGCCGCCATGGGTTCGGCAAATTCGTTCGCCTCGAGCATGGCGTCAAGCTCGCTTTTGTCGATCCACTTGTAGTCTTCTACCTCGCTCTTTTGCAATTTGATCTTCTCGACGTTTTTTTCGAGGAGAAAGATTTTCGAGAATTTCTGCGTTTCTTTCATGGCGCCCAAAAAACGCAGCTCTTCGCCCGTCGCCTTGACGCCGACTTCTTCGGAGAGTTCCCGAAGCGCCCCTTCGAGGGCGCTCTCTTCGCGGACGACGCTCCCTACGGTAAATTCCCACTTGTGGGGATATTCTTTGTTTTCCGCCCGCTTGGTGGCTAGGAATTTCCCCTCGGAAAAGAGGATCACGCCCGCTACCAGCACGTATTCGTCGGCCTCTAAGGGCACCGCTCTGTCTTTTAGATAGCCGCGGTATTCGAAGTTTTCGTCGTAAATTCGTCTGAGTTCCATAAACCCTCCTTATAAAAAATAGACCTCTATAGAGGTCTATTCGGATACATTGCTTTTTACCCGTTTCAGCCGGAAAAAATCTTCCCGTTCCTTTTCGGCGAGAATTTCTTCGATTTCTTTTTGCGCCTTTTCATATTTGGGGATCTGGATCTTTTCCAGGGCATTGGCCCGCTTTACAGTTTTTTTGATTTCTTTTGCCAATCGGTAGAGGTCGGTCTCCAATTCCGCGAGCTCGTAGATGCGCGCCCGCATCTCGTGCATTTCGATATAGGCTTGGTCAAAGGCGAAGCTGCTCTCGAAGATGCTGAAGGTGGAGGTTGGCTGAAATTCCTTGTAGTGGATTTCGGGGATCTCTACCCCCATCACGGAGCGGTAGCCGATCTTGTAGGGTTCTTCCTTGGGCATGGATTTGGACATATCGACCACCGCTTCCCAGCCCATGGTCACCGAGGCCATGGTCAGGGATTCGTAGGAATGGGCGAATTTTTCTTCGATTTCCTGTTGAATCGTCGCCGCGCGGTCGTTTAAGCGCATCATCTCGCGCATCAGCACGGCGCGCTTTTTGTCCAAAAGGCCGTACCCCTTTTTGGCAAAAGAGAGGGCGCTTTTGATTTTCATTAAATTGGCTTTGGTCGCCGTCACTTTGTTTGCCATACGATGCTCCTACAGATACTCGTTCAAGATCTTGGGATCGATCCGCACCAGGCTCTCTCTCGGCAGGATGCGGAGGAGTCCCCACGCCGCATCGAGAGTCTCTTCGATGGTCGAGGATTCGTTATAATCCTGGCCGATAAACTCGTTTTCGAAGCGGCGGCCGAATTCCATAATCTTTTGGTCGTTTTCGGAGAGCTCTTCCTCGCCGATGATCTGCGCCAGGGCGCGGATTTCGATACAGCGGGAGTATGAAGCGAAGAGCTGTGCCGATACGTCGGCGTGGTCTTTGCGGGTGTACTTCTCGCCGATCCCGTCTTTCATAAGCCGCGAGAGGGAATTTAAGATGTCTACCGGCGGGTAGATCCCCTGCCCGTTGAGTTCCCGGCTCAGTACGATCTGCCCCTCGGTGATGTATCCGGTCAAGTCGGGGATGGGGTGGGTGATGTCGTCGGAGGGCATGGTGAGGATGGGGATCAGGGTGACGGAGCCGTCGACGCCCTTGATCATGCCCGCGCGCTCGTAAATCGCCGCCAGATCCGAGTACAAATAGCCCGGATAGCCCTTTCTCGAGGGCACTTCCTGCCGCTGGGACGAAACTTCCCGCAGGCTTTCGCCGTAGCTGGTCATATCAGTCATGATGACGAGCACGTGGCGGTGCTGTTCGAAGGCCAGGTATTCCGCCGCGGTCAGGGCGCATTTGGGGGCGATGATCCGCTCCATAATGGGGTCGTCGGCGTAATTCATATAGATGACGACTTTATCCATAACCCCGGCTTCCATAAAGCTGTCGATGAAGTATGCCGCCACCTCGCGCTTTAAGCCCATGCCGCAGAATACGACGGAAAACTCCGCGTCTTCGCCGACGATATTCGCCTGCTTGACGATCTGCGCCGCCAGCTCGTTGTGGGGAAGGCCCGAACCCGAAAAGATCGGAAGCTTTTGCCCCCGGATCAGGGTCATAACCGAGTCGATGGCGCGGATCCCGGTCTGTACGTAGTTACGGGGGTATTCCCGCGCTACGGGGTTCATGGGGCTGCCGTTGACATTGTAGAAGCGGTCGGCATAGACCGGCCCGCCCTTGTCGATGGCCCGGCCGATGCCGTTAAAGGTGCGTCCCAAAATGTCAGGCGAAAGGGGGATTTCGAAGGGCTTGCCCTCAAAGACCACCCGCAGGTTTTCGGTAGAGACGCCCATGGACTCGCCGAATACCTGTACCGTCGCCGCGTCTTCGTCGATGCCGATCACCCGGCCCACCAGTTCTTCCTTGGTGGCCGCATTGGTGATAGAGACGATCTCTCCGTAGCTGACGTGATGGAGTCCGGACAGTTGGATCAGAGAACCTTCGACCGTATCGAGGGATAAATATTCTTTCTTCATACTGTCACTCTCCCATCTGCTCTTCCGATACGCCGTATTCGATCCGCAGCTCCCGGTAATAGTCCTGAATCTCGTTGCTCAGGCGGGTAAAGGCGTTTAAGTCGTCGTTGTCGATATTGTACTTCATATTGACCACCTTGGAAAAGAGCGTCTCGTTTTTGACCTCTTCGATGGAAACGCCCAGATCCAGCACCTGATTGCCCTCTTCGTAGAGCGTGTCGATAATGCGAAGCATCTCGAACTGCTTTTCCAAGGGCACATAGGCGTCGGTGGGGTGGAAGGCGTTTTGTTGCAAAAAGCCGTCCTTGATGATTCTCGAGATCTGGAGCAAAAACCGCTCCTTGTCCGGCAGCACGTCCTCGCCGACGAGCATGACGATCTCCTGGAGCCGCGCCTCCTCGTGGAGGATCCCCAAAAACTTCTTGCGAAGGGTGGGCAGATCCCCGTCGAGGCGGTTATCGTAGTAGTTCGAAAGCGCCTGCACATAGCCCGAGTAGCTGTTGAGCCAGTGGATGGCGGGATAGTGACGCGAGTACGCCAGGTCCTTGTCCAGGGCGAGGAAGGTGTTGACGAAGCGGCGGGTGTTTTCGGTCACCGGCTCCGAGAAGTCACCCCCGGCCGGGGATACCGCGCCAATGGTGGTTACCGATCCCTCCGCGCCGTTTAAGGTCTTGGCGTATCCGCTGCGCTCATAGAACGAGGCGATGCGGGACGGCAGATAGGCGGGGTAGCCTTCTTCGGCGGGCATTTCTTCCAGACGGCCCGAGATCTCGCGCAGGGCTTCGGCCCAGCGGGAGGTGGAATCCGCCATCATCGCCACGTGATAGCCCTGGTCGCGGAAGTACTCGGCGATGGTGATGCCGGTGTAGATCGACGCCTCGCGGGCGGCGACCGGCATATTGGATGTATTGGCGATCAAAATGGTCCGCTCCATCAGGGGCTTGCCCGTATTGGGGTCGATCAGCTCGGGGAAGTCCTCGAGTACCTCGGTCATTTCGTTCCCCCGCTCGCCGCAGCCGATATAGACGATAATGTCCGCATCGCAGTACTTGGCGATGGAGTGCTGGGTCATGGTCTTACCGGTACCGAATCCGCCGGGAATGGCGACGGTGCCGCCCTTTGCGATGGGAAAGAATACGTCGAGTACCCGCTGGCCGGTCACCAAAAGCTGATTGGCATCGGCATATTTTTCGACGGGACGGGGGATCCGCACGGGCCATTCGTGGCTCATGGCGATCTCTTCTTTGCCCCGCTCGGTGGCGATCTTCATCACCGGCTCCACGATATTGTAGTCCCCCGCTTCGGCGATCCAAACAACCTTGCCGCGCGTCTTGGGCGGCACGAGGACCCTATGGTCGATGATCTCGCTTTCCTTTACGGTGCCGAAGATCGCGCCGCCCTCTACGATATCTCCCACCGAGACGGCGGGGACGAAGGGCCATTTCTTTTCGAGATCGAGGTTCATGAGCCCGATCCCCTCGGGGATAAAGTCGCCGTAGAGATCCTTAATGCGGTTTAAGGGCCGCTCGATGCCGTCGAACATATTGCCGATCAGCCCCGGGCCCAGACGCACGGATAGGGGGCCGTCGGTCGAGACGATGTCTTCGTCGCGCTTTAGGCCCTCGGTCTCTTCGTAAACCTGTACGGTGCCCTCGTCGCCGCGGATGGCGATCACCTCGCCGATCAACTTCTTGTCCCCGACCTGCACCATCTCCCGCATGGTAAAGTCGCCCATGGGGCGGCCGATGACGACGGGGCCGTTGATCTTTGCAATTTTTCCTGCTTTAGACATAATCCAACTCCTCCCGGAACAGGCGATAGAGAAGTTTTCCGATTTCGTAGCGCTTTCCTTCGATCTTGGTATAGAGGTCGGAGTTAAAGCTGTAGGTGCGCTCGATGTCGCTGATGGTGTGCCCGCCGATGCGGTAGTCCTCGAGGACAAAGGGCTTTAGGGTAAATCCCTTTTCCTCGGCCCGGGCGAGGATTTCGTCGAGATAGCGATCGGTATCCGCCTGTACGAGGCCGATGCGAAACTCGCCCGGGGTGAGTTCGGCCAAGGAGGCGTCGATGTCTTTCATCAAATCTTCGCCGTAGGCGGGGGTGTGAGTGTATTCCCCGACGCGCGCCCGAATCGCCTCGACGAAGTCTTCCTCGAGCTGGTTCAGCTTTTTTAGCCGAAGCACGCGCTCGTCTTCCCGCGCCTTGGCGATCTGTTCGTTGCCTTGAATCCGCGCCAAATCTTCCCGTCGCTTGACGATGCGCGTCTTTTCCGCTCCGAGCACTTCCGACTTTTTCTTGAGGAGGTCTTTGCGTTCCTCCTCCCAAACTTCTTTTCGCTTGTCCAAATCAAGCATGCGCCGCTTGTATACGACGTTTTCAAAGAGCTCTAATTTATTTTCGATTTGCAGCATTGTATCACCTGTCTACTCCAGTTTAATCCCGATGGCTTCGCGAACGTATTTCAGGATAAAATCCTTTTCGCTGTAGCCCCGCCTGCCGGGCAGGGTGCAGATAAAGGGACTGCGTTTTTTTTCTTTTACCGCGAGCACTTTTTCTTCCAATTCGCGGAAGTCCTTCTCGTTTAAGATGATCATGCCGATCTCCTTGTCGAGAAGCGCCGCGTCAAAGGCGGCATTCAGTTCCTGTGCATCGGAACAATATACCCCTTTAAAACCGCTCATTCTGAGGGCCACGAGCATTTCGTTGTCTCTGGATATGACCCTGGAGCGCATTACAGTTTCCCCAGAATCATAATGGAGATAATCAGACCGTAGATGGCGATCCCTTCCGCCAGGCCGACGAAGATCAGCGTCTTACCCAAGATGGAATCGTCTTCGCTCACCGCGCCCAATGCGGCGCTGCCGACGACGCCGACGGCATAGCCCGTGCCGATGGTGGCAAGGCCCGTAGAGAGCGCCGCCGCCAAAAGGCCCAGGCCGTTCACTTCGGCGGGGGCGGTCGCCGCTTCTACGACGCCGGGGACGAGGAGCACATAGGCCGCCACGACGGTGGGGATAAATACGGCGAGATTGGTCCGCATCGCGCTTTTCAGCTTTGCGCGGTCGGCGGATACGCCCCGCTCGAGATAGATAAAGCCTGCCACGATGGTAGAGATGACGATCAGAGATGCGAAAAATAAAATCTTTTCCATGGGAATCCTCCTATTTTTGTTTGCCTTTCGTGAGGCGGAGCTTGTCGGAACGGAATTCGCGACCGTTGCCGCTGTAATATCTGCTGAAGAGTTCGTAATATTCCAAACGAAGGCCCTGAATAAACACGATCAGGCCCTCCAAGCCGATGATGAGGACATTGCCGAGCACCAGGATCAGTATATTCCCGACGCTATGCGTGGCCATTTCGGCCATTACGTGAAAGGCCATAAAGAGCCCCACGTGGTTGATGGCAAAGGCGCCTACCCGGATAAAGGACACGATGCCCGAAAGCGTCGAGATCAACAGCTCGATCATCGAAAACGAGCTTTCGATAAAGTAGCCGGACTTGCCGCCTTCATAATGCAGCTCGGTGTCGGTGAGTTTGGCGATAATGGGCTTTTTGAAGATCATCAAAAGCATGGAGGCGATCAAAATCGCCGCGGCGACCCACATGGGGAGGATCGTCACCACACCCGCCACATCGAGGATCATCAGAAGCAGCATAATAAAGACCAAAAAGCCGAATAGGCCGTGTTCGCCGAAAAGCCCCCCGGCGACGTCTTTGTTCTTGATGGCGTTTAAGAAGTTCATGCCGTAGGCGAGCAATAAGAGCACGATCCCGAAGCCGATGGCGATGACGAGCACCTGCGAAATGTTCTCGAAGGGCCGCATCCACAGGGCGGGGATCAGTTCTTCGTTGCCGAAGACTGATCCGTACAAAAAGCCGAATACCGTCGACGCCGCCCCCATGCGCATAAGCAGGCCCCCCATATCGGGTTGCCACTTTTTGGCGACCAGCCAGCCCATCAGGACGAAGATCAGCCCCTGCCCCACGTCGCCGAACATGGCGCCGAAGAGGAGCATATAGGTAATGCCGACGAAGATGGTCGGGTCGATCTCGTTGTAGTGGGGAATGCCGTACATGCGAACCAAGAGCTCAAAGGGCTTAAAGAACGAGGGGTTCGATAGCTTCGTCGGCGGCGTAATGCCCTTTTCCGCCGCCTCCTCCCCCTGTACGGTGACGGTGAGTTCGGGGTATTTTTCGGTCCGCTTTCGGATCTCCTCTACCCCGTCCTCGTCGGTCCAGCCGGTGACGAGGAAGTACTTGTTGGAGCGGGCCATCTTCTGCTTCGCCTCTTCCACCCGTCCCATAAAGAGGGCGTGGGCGAGGATGTCTTTGACCTTCTCCCGGTCTTCGGTGTAGATCTTTTCCCGCTCGTCTTCCATGACCGCCATACGGCGGTGGAGGCGCTTTTCGTTCTCTTCCAAATGCGCCAGGGTGTCCTTTGCGGTGCCCTCGGCGTGTTCCAAAATTGGAATGTCGATCCAGTGGAGGGACTTTAAGACCCGGTCGATCTCGTCGGCGACTTCGTTGGGATAGAGGATCATATAGACCTCTTCGTCTTCGAAGGAACCGGTGTGGAATACGAGCGCCAAGAGGTTTTCGTAGCTTTCCTTAAGCCGGATCCGAGACGACTTTTCGAGCCGGCCGAAGCGGGCGGAAAAGTATTCCAAATCGCGGATCTTGTTTAGGTCCACGTCGACGTTCTTGAAGAGCTCGACATTGCGCTTAAAGTTTTCGGCTTCTTCGAGCTTGCGGTTGATGTCTTCGTATTCCTTGCGCAAGGGCTCTACCCGCTCGATCAGCGCCTCAAACCGCTGCGTCTGATCCGACGAGGGATCGATGCGGTGGACGGGGATCGAATCGATGCCGAAGTACTCCACCAGCTTCTGCGCCTCGTTCGCCCGGGAGCGAATGCCCGGGTCTTGGGGAAAAGGCGCCAGATTGTTCAGGTCGACGACCATCTCCACATTGTCTTCCAATCGGTAGATATTGCTGTTTTCAGACAACTGGGTCATGGCATCGACCATGTCCAGCGACTCGGACTCGAGGATATCGAAGAGGATGTCTTCCATATCGTCCAGGCGACCGACGACGCTGAGCATGACCATTTTTTCTACTGCCATACTTCACCTTCCTTTACGGGAATCGTCAACAGATTCCGTATTACTTGCTTTCCGAATCCCAGGCGCAGGCCTTCGAGCACCGTAGATACGTCGCGAACGGCGAATTCCAACAGCACCGAGATCGCCAGTACCTTGGCGATGGTCTGCCCCGCGTGTAAGAAATGCTCCCGGTAGACCTCGGATAAGTCCCGGGACGAATAAATATCGGTCATATGATCTTCTCTGCCCTTTTTGAACAAAAAAGAAAAGGAAGAATGCCCCACGGCCTCCACCAAAGCGGCCACGTCGTCGGCATAGACCCAGTCCTGCAACTTGTGCCGGGGGATATTGCCGCCGCGGATGACGAAGTTCGCCATCTCGGTACTCAGTATGTCGTAGGTCTTCTTACCCCGATAGATGTAGAGGATGTTCAACAGGTCGACGTGGCGATTCAATAGCGCGAGGGCGACCTTTTTGTCCGCGCCCTTTAGCTTTTCCGCCTCTTTGAGGAGGTTTTCGTAATACGCCCGGTCGAGCTCCATTTCGATGTAAAAGAGGATCCGGTCGCCCGGCACGTCTTTATAGACCGAGAGCATGCGCCCGTATTGGGTGTGAGAGAGGATCTCGAACAGGTGCTCCCCCGAAATCTCCTCGTCGGCGGGCAAGAGAGAGGCGTCGAAGGCGAGCATACTGTTTCTCACCATATCGATATTTTCGTGGTGGTAGACCGCCCGAAAGATCCGCTTCAAATCCCGGAGTTCGTAGCGCAAAAGGAGCGCCTCGTAAAACTTTCGGCTCTCGCCCTGAAGATAATAGACGAAGTTCGAGAGCGCCTCGTACACCTTTTTTTCCATCTCCACATTGATCTGTAACAGATCGGGAGAATCGCCGAGGGAAAGCCCCCAGCTCTCTTCGAGGATTTTTACGGCGTCCTTTAAGTTTCCCGCTTCCAGGAGTTTCAGGGGAATTTCTGCTTTCAAATAGCGGGCGTAGACTGCCACCGCTTTCGTATTCACTGCAGCATAATTCACATTACCACCCGCTAAATGTCCAGGAGATTGAAGGCTTCTTCCACCAACTCCTCTTTATGTCGATTGTAAATTTCGTCGACACGATCTAACATCTTGCGATTGTTTTCGGCGATTTCGTCGACGACCGCGCGGGCCTCGCCGTAGATCTCGTCGTATTGTTCGCGGGCCACCTGCTTCGAGCGCTCCCGCTGTTCTACCTCCATCTCTGAAAATATTTTCTGCATCTGCGATTTTTCGTTGCGGATGGCGGATTCCTTCGATTCCACCATCTTCTTTGTCTTTTCGTCCAAGTCTATGACATTTCGAATTAACTGTTCCAAAAAACATAGCCCCTTTCCATACAACGGCGGGAACGGAAATCCGTTTTCCGCAATTCATCAACATTATAGTACTCTCGATCTGCTAAAGCAAAACTATCGGAAAGAATCCGAAATCTTGCAGTATATAAGAAGGAAATTACTCAATTTTCGCTGTAAATCATATAATATATGCAATTTCCGATTCTGCCGGCGGCGGTATAGTTTTCCTTGTACTTTCTCTGATTTTTCGGATAAAATTTTTTTGGCCTTTTCGCTTAATAGGAGAGAAGTTCTCCCGTCGCCTTGTGATTTTTTGAAACCCACATCGATATCCTGAAATTCTCCCCGTTTTCCCGCCGCCGGCCGCCGCGTGAGAAGTCGCGAGGCAGATGGAAAATTTGTTGCAAATTTTATTAACCCCACCGTGAAAACAAGTCGGTTTTTTGGTATAATACGGTTAAGTAGTTTTATTTTGCATTAAGGGAGGTGCATTTTTTTGCACATAAATCGATTTACCGGTGATTCCATAGACACCTATATTCTTACCCTGCTGAACGAAAACAGTCGGACGTCCTTGAGCGATATCGCCAAAAAGGTCAGTCTGTCCGTTTCTGCCACCCGAAACCGGATCCACCGCTTAGAAGACGCCGGCGTCATCGCGGGCTATACCATCCTATTGGGCGGAGAAGAGGACGATTCGTATATCCACTCCTTCTGCCTGATCGACATATCCGAGGAAGACAACACCCTCGACGAATTTATCGAATACGTAAAATCCTCCCCCGAAGTGACCGACTGCTGGAAGCTGATGGGAGAGTATCAATTTTTAATCCGCATTAAGTCCACTTCTTCCAAGGCGCTCGACGATTTTCTGATGCGCCTGCGGGAAAGCATCACCATCAAGCGCACCAATACCATCGGCGCCTTGAATCAGGTGAAGGGCAAGGACATTCGCGAACACAACACGATCCGCATTCAGGAAAAATAATTTTTCCCACAAAAAACGGAGCTTCTCGTTCTCGGGAGGCTCCGTTTTTGTGTCTCTATCGCTTGACCGCCCCGGCGGCGAGGCCCGAGACCAGGAATTTTCGAAAGAGGATCGCCGCGATCGCCGGCGGCAAGACCGACACTACGCCCACCGCGGCGATGGTGCCGTAGTCGATGGCGTATCGGGTCATAAATTCCGAAAGGATCATCGTCAGCGGCTTATTTTCGTAGGACGAGAGCAGGATCATGGGGATCATATACTGCTTCCACGCCATCAGAAAGAGAATCAGGGTGGTGGTGAGGAGGATGGGCTTTGAAAGCGGCAGGGCGATGCGCGTAAAGATCTCGCGCTCGCTGAAGCCGTCGATTGCCGCCGCCTGCCACAGTTCTTCGGGCAGCTCTTTGATGTAGTTCATCATAATCCAGGTGTTGAGCGGCAAAAACGAGGAGATATAGATGACGCAGTTCCAAAAGATATTGTCCAAGAGGTCCAATTCGCGGAACACATTGTAGACGGGGATGATGGTGGTAAACACCGGGATCACCACCGTGAGCAGCAACAGGCGGACATAGAGCGTTTTGTGGGGAAAGTCGAAGCGCGCTAGCCCGTAGGCGGTCAAGTACGAGATCGGCACGCCCAGGGCGATGGTCAGCAGCGAAATCTTGATGCTGTTTGCGAGGCCCCCGAAGACCGCCTGGTGCGCCTTGCTAGAGGCGTCGAAGATGTCCGCGTAGTGGGTGAAGAGCACGCGCGAGGGGAGAACCCCGCCCCCGGCGGTGAGCATCTCCTGCTCGGGGCTGATGCTGATGATAAAGCACCACACAATCGGCCCCAGGCTGAAGAGGACGATCAGCGCCACACAGAGGATATAGAGTACATGCTTTCGTTTCATAGTTTACCCCTTATATACCTTTTCGACGGTCATATTGCGCACGTAGAAATAGCCGAATACGGCGGAAATCGCCATAATGACATACGAGATCGCGCTCCCCAAGCCGAAGTCCAAAAACTGGAAGGTGGTGGCGTAGTTGTAGACGAGGAGCGTCTGGTTCTCGAACTGGTAGCCCGAGAGGGCGATGACCTCGTCGAAGACATTGATCGCCGTGGTGGTGAGATTGATCAACACGATCCCCAAAGACGGCAGAATCAGCGGCAGGGTGATATAGCGAAAGGTCTGAAAGGGCGTGCTCCCCTCCAGCACCATGGCCTCGTAATAGGTGCGGGGAATGTTCTCGAGATTCGAGAGGATGACGACGGCGGAAAAGGGAACGATGCGCCAGGCGACGACCACGGAGACCACCAAGAGAAAAAGCCGGCGGTCGACGATCCAGTTGACGGGCGATTGGATCAGCCCCGCAGCCTCCAAGAGCTTGTTGACAAGGCCCGGGCCGGGAAAGAAGATAAACTTCCACATAATGCCGTTTACGATGGGCGGAAGCGCCCAGGGCACGATGACGACGGCCATCAAAAGCGGGGTGATGCGGGTCTTTTGGTGGAGCACCAGGGCGATGGCGAGACTCACCGCCATGCCGATGACGATCACCATGGCGAGCACCGCCAGGGAATTTAATAGGGCGGATCGGAATTCCGCGCCGGTAAGGACTTGGGTGTAGTTGACCGCGCCGACGAATTCCTCGTTCAGCGGCTCCGTGAGATTCATATGCTTTAGGCTGTAGCCGAAGGTGATCAGCACGGGAAAGAAGACGGAAAATACCATCAACAGCGTGCAGGGCACGAGAAAGAGGGCGGCGCGCTTGGCGGATTGTTTCATAGGATACCTCATACGAAAAAAGCCGGGCGAACCCGACTCTCTTCTATTTGTTTTCTTCGATCAATTTGTCGACCGCTTCCACCATTTTGTCGGCGGCTTCTTCCGGGGTGATCTTGCCCTGACCCATTTGGTTGATCAGGTTGAACATCTCGGTGCTCATCTTGGTGTAGTACTTGGGCACGCCGTTGGGGAAGGGGGTGTTGACGATCTTGGACTGCTCGACGATGGAACCCGGTTCCTTGATAATGCCCTCTTCGACCATCTTTTCGATGACGGAGGTGCGGGTGGGGGTGTTGTCGATCGCCTTGTTGAGCGCCAGTTGGGTTTCCGGACGGGAGAACCATTCGACGAATTTCTTTGCCGCTTCCTTGTTTTCCGAGAAGGCGCTGACGCCTACGGCCTCGGTAAAGGAGATGGTGTTCTCGGCAGGGCCTTCTTTGGAAGGCATGGGGATGGTGGTGATTTGGTCGACCACCTTGGAAACCTCGGGATTGTTGGAACTGGTGATATAAGATGTGGGCCCGAATAGGAAGGCGCCTTCGGCATTGTTGATGCCCTTAAAGGTGTCGATGCCGGCGATCGATACGCTATCGGGATTGATATAGCCCTTCTTGACGCAGTCGTCGATCAAAGTCAACGCGTCGAGGACGCTCTCGCGATTTAGGGTGTCGTCGTCGTTAAAGATGACGCCGTTACGCGTATAGGCCACGGACATAAAAGACGTGGTGGTCTTTTCTTCCGCCGCCAGGGGGAAGAGATAGGGGTATTCCACCGCGCCGCTTTCCTTGAGCTGTTTGAATGCGTCTTCGAGTTCGGTCCAGTTTTCCGGCGCCTTTTCGATCTTCGCCTCTTCCATCATCTTCTTGTTCATATAAGCGAGGCGCAGGCCGTTGGCATAGGGCACCGCGTAGGTCTTGCCGTCGAAATCGAAATAGGAAACCGAGGGAATGTCCTCCTTGGTCTCGTCGTCCACTTCCAGGGGTTCGAGCCAGCCGGCGCTTACGAATTCGCCCGCCCAGGACCAGTCCACTTCGATTACGTCCGCCGGGGCGTTTTTTCCGGCAGAGGCGATGGAAACCTTGGACTTGGTGTCGTCCCACGCAGTGGGAAGCACCTTGACACTTATGCCGGTCTCGCCCTTAAATTCGGCGAGCATCTCTTCGGTGGGGGCACCCCAGTCGGGGATCATCAGCGTAATTTCTGTGCCGTCTGTGGCACTGCCCTCTTCTGCAGGCGCGTTTTCCGCCGGCGCCGTCGCATCGCCGCCGCAGCCTGCCAATAAAAATACGGCCGCGAGCAACATGGATGCGAGTCTCATCACTTTCTTCATGATATCCTCCTTATGTATATGATTTTTTCTACACATATAGTGTATGCAAATTCCTTCTATTCTTCAATCGTTAAACCCTATGCCGTTCTGTGCGCATAGGTGTTTTCTATTCCGTTGTCTTCCCCTATCCCCCGTGTTACGATACAAATGGAAATATTTTATCGTATACATAGGGGGATGTACCATGCAGGGAATTCGCTTGGAAGGCGTGACGAAATCGTACGACGGACAACAAAATGTGATCGAGGACTTCGACCTCGCCGTGGCGGACGGCGAGTTTTTGGTACTTTTGGGGCCCTCCGGCTGCGGAAAGAGTACGCTGCTTCGCATTATCGCGGGGCTCGAGTCGGTGCAAGTGGGCCGCCTGTATATCGACGGCGAGGACATTACCGACAGGCACCCCAAGGACCGGGACATCGCCATGGTGTTTCAGAACTACGCCCTCTACCCCCATATGACGGTCGCCGAAAACATCGGCATCTCCATGCAGCTCAAGAGAACGCCGAAAGCGGAGATCGAGGCCCGGGTGGCGGCGGTGGCCGATACGCTCGCCATATCCGATCTCTTGGGCCGAAAGCCCGCACAGCTTTCCGGCGGGCAGATGCAGCGAGTGGCGCTCGCCCGGGCGATAGTCCGCAATCCCAAGGCGTTTTTGATGGACGAGCCGCTCTCGAATCTGGACGCAAAGCTACGCACCAAGACCCGGGCGGAGATTGTGAAGCTCCACAGAAAACTCGGCGTCACCACGGTGTATGTGACCCACGACCAGATCGAGGCGATGACGATGGCGACGACGATCGTCTTGATGCACGAAGGCAAGATTCTGCAAAAGGGCGCGCCCAATGCGCTCTATCGTCGCCCCGACAATCTCTTTACCGCCCGCTTTATCGGTTCCCCCGAAATGAATCTCTTCGAGACCCACATTACAGACGGCGCACTCGATCTCTTCGGCACCCTACATGCTATTCCCCTCCCCGACGGCCCCGTTATCGCGGGCATCCGGAGCGAAGACGCGCGCCTTTCGCCGGGCGACGGGCATCGGGTAACGCTCGTCGAAAATCTCGGGAGCGAAAAATTGATCACCCTCACCCGCGCGGGCGGTGCCGATGCGGAAATCATCGTGAAGGCCCCCGCCCAATCCCCCTATCGGGTGGGGGATTGGGTGGCGCTTTCGATCCCCACCGAAGGCATCCACCTCTTCGATCCCACCACCGAACGCCGCCTCGTGTTTTAAGCACGCAACAGCCCCGCCTTTCTCGGCGGGGCTGTTTTTGTGTCGGGCGACGATTAACGGTTCCACTCGTCTCCTTCGATGCGGGCGAAGAAGGCCGTATCGGGCAGCAGCTCTGAGAGGCGCTCGCGTTCGATCTCTTTGGTAATCGCATAGCCGTCGTCGATGCGATCGACGATGTCTCCTTCTAAGGGATATGCGACGAAGTAGCGGCCCCGCACGCCGGCGAGGGGCAGGCTTTCGCGGCGGAGCAGGGGCAGATCGCTCTTCGTCGCGGCGGTTACGATGTCGGCGACGACGGCATTGCCGGTGGGCTCTTTTCCCGCACCGGGGCCGGTAAAGGCGACATCGCCCACCCAGTGGCCCTTGACCTGTACCTGGTTGATGGCGAGGGGCAGTACGCCCAAGGCGCTGTCGGCATCGACGATCAACGGTTCCACCACCGCTTCTATGCCGCGGGCGGTCTTTGTCGCAGAGGCGACGAGTTTGATCTTTTTGTTCCGCGCCTTCAAATAGCCGACGATGTCCCCGTCGATCTCTGCGATGCCGCGGGTGGGGATCGCGTCGCCGTCTATGGCGCCCATGGCCATCTCGATCAAAATGTGCAGCTTTCTGCGCGTGTCGAATCCCTCGACATCGTCGGTGGGATCCTGCTCGGCATAGCCCATCTCCTGGCATTGGGCGAGGACTTCCGCGTAATCAGCGCCGTCGTCGTACATGGCGTTTAGTAGATAGTTGCAGGTGCCGTTTAGGATGCCGCGTACGCCGCGAATCTCATTTTGAAGGGCGAGACCCCGCAGGGGCGTAAGGACGGGAATCCCGCCGCCCACGGCGGCTTCACAGAGAAAGGGCGTGTCGTTTTTTTCGGCGAGCTCGACGAGTTCCCGGTAGTGGGCGCTGACCGCCGCCTTATTAGCGGTGACGACGGCGATCTTTTTTTCCAGCGCCCGTTTCATGTAATCGAAGGCGCTCTCCGTATCTCCCGTCGCTTCGGCGATGAGATCCACCTCGTCCAGTACGCGGTCGTAGTCGGCGCCGGTGACGACCGTATCGCCAAACTGCTCGGCGAGACGCGCCTTACTTCTTTCCGTGACGACGATATACGATACCTCTATGGGCTCAGTGTATTGTGCGAGAATTTCTTTGCGGTCTTTTAAGATGTCGTAGGCACCTCTTCCGACGGTGCCGAATCCGATAATTGCGATTTTCATACTTCCCCCTTTATTTCAGTACTCCGTTATTCTGAATTGACTATACTAGACTGTTTTTGCTATAGTCAAGAAAAACAACACTATATTTCAGAAAGAAGGTATCTGTATGTCGAAGCGTATTGCAATTTTAGGGGCTACGGGCCTGGTCGGACAGAATATGAGAAATATCTTAGAGGAACGGAGCGATGATTGGGATTTGACCCTGTTCGCCTCGGAAAACAGCGCGGGTAAGACCGTTGCCTTTCGGGGAAAGACCCTGACCGTAAGGGAACTCACCGAAGACGCTCTGAAAGAAGGCGCCTTCGACTATGTGCTGAGCGCCTTGGACGGCGATCTGGCCGCGCGCTTTTGCCCGGCGGCCAAGGCGGCGGGCTCCACGGTGATCGACAACAGCTCCCGCTTCCGCATGGATCCGGAGGTGCCCCTGGTGGTGCCGGAGATCAATATGGCGGATGCCAAAGGCGGGGCGGGGATCATCTCGAACCCCAACTGCTCCACCATTCAGTCGGTGGTGGCGCTTGCACCCTTAGAGGAGAAGTACGGCATCGATCGAGTGGTCTTTACCACCTTTCAGGCCGTCAGCGGAAGCGGCGTAAAGGGCCTTTCGGATCTAAAGCGGGGCGTCGCCGGCGAAGAACCGGAGATGTATCCCTACCCCATCGCCTATAACTGCATCCCCCATATCGACGACTTCCTCGAGGACGGCTACACCAAAGAAGAGATGAAGATGATCGACGAAACCCGAAAGATCTTCCACCGCCCCGATATGAAGATCACCGCCACCGCGGTGCGCGTGCCGGTAAAAAGCGCCCACGCGATCTCGGTCAATGTGACCCTTCAAAAACCCTTTGCGCTCGAAGACATTCGCGCCGCCCTCTCGGAAGCCGAAGGCGTCGTGCTCCAAGACGACCCCGCCTCTCTCGTCTACCCCATGCAGATCTATGCCGAAGGCAAAGACGAAGTGTTTGTGGGCCGCATTCGCAAGGACCCCTCGGCCGAAAACAGCTTAAACCTATGGGTGGTGGCGGACAACACCCGAAAGGGCGCCGCCCTAAACGCCATCCAGATCTTGGAACACCTTGTCGAGGCACGCGCTTGAAAGTCGCACTAATCCAGGCGCCCATAGGGCCCATGCGGGTCGAGGAAAACCGCGCATCGGTGCTTTCGCTGTTGGCGCAGGCGATGGAATCGAAACCCGATGTGATCGTCCTGCCCGAGATGTGGAACACGGGCTTTTATCCCGAGGTGCTGGTGCGCGAGGACGACTACGCGGCCGATCGCCTAAAAGTAGAAATGGCCGCCTTTGCCCGCAAGCACCGCGTGGCGCTGGTGGGCGGAAGCCTCACCGAAATCGTAGATGGCGCGCGCGTCAACCGCGCCTATGTCTTCGACAAGACGGGCCGCATCGTGAGCACCTACGACAAGGCGCATCTGTTCAGCCCAGGCGGGGAACACGAGGTCTTTCGCGCCGGCGATCGTAGCTGCCGCTTTCCCTTGACGGGCGTCGCCTGCGGCATGGTGCTCTGCTACGACCTGCGCTTTCCCGAATGGGTACGCCTCGCCGTACGGGGCGAATCGAAGATCCTCTTTGTCCCCATGGCGTGGCATCTCAGCCGCATCGAGCATATGCACCTCTTTGCCCGCGCCCGGGCGGTAGAAAACCAATGCTTCGTCGTGGCGACCAACTGCACCAAGCTCGGCGACTACCCCGCCATGGGCGGCGGCGGAAGCTGTGTCTTCGCCCCCGACGGGCGCGCCCTGGTAATGGCGGATCAAGCGCCGGGGGTATTCGTCGCCGAATTGGATCTCGGCGAAGTGGAAGCCGAAAAGGCGTTTTTCGACCTGTGGAAAGAACGCCGCAGCGATATATACGGAGATCTCTCCGTTTAGACGGGAGTACTATGCATATTCAAACGATCGAGACCATAGCGGAAGAAATACGCGCCGTCTATCGGCATCTGCACGCCCATCCGGAACTGAGCGGCGAGGAGGCGGAGACCGCCCGCTTCTTAAAATCGGAACTCGAGGCGCTGGGGCCGGATGTCAAGGACTACGGCCAACACGCCCTCTCTATCGACATCGTGGGCGAAGGCGGCCCCGGCCGGTTGGTGGCGATCCGCGCCGATACCGATGCCCTTCCCATTCTCGAGGAGACCGGGCTGTCTTACCGCTCCAAAAACGAAGGGGTGATGCACGCCTGCGGCCACGACGTGCATATGGCGGTGCTCTTGGGAACCGCTCGCTACTTTATGCACCACCGCAATTTTCCCGGCACCCTGCGCCTTTTGTTTCAGCCCGACGAGGAGAAAAACGGCGGCGCCGAGCCCATGGTGAAAAAGGGCGCCATGGACGGCGTGGACTACGTCATCGGCCTCCACGTATCCCATCAACTGCCCCTGGGCGTCTACGGCGTACTGCCGGGCTTTATGAACGCGAGCGTAGACGACTTCGTCATCGAGATCCGCGGAAAGGGCGGCCACGCCGCCCATCCCCAGGAGTGCAAGGACCCCATCGTGGCGGGCGCCCATGTAATCTGTGCGCTCCAGACCATCGTCTCGCGCAAGCTGTCGCCTTTGGATCCGGCAGTCGTAACCGTGGGAAGCGCCCACGGCGGCACCAAGCCCAATATCATCCCCGACACCTTTACCCTTACGGGGACGCTCCGCGCCCATACGGCGATCAACCGCGGTTATCTGCAAAAAAAGCTCGCGGAGATCGCAGAGACAACCGCCCGCGCCTTCGACTGCGAGGCGAAGGTCGAGATCTTGGAGGGCTATATCCCCCTCTTTAACGATCCCGATACCACCGAAAAGGTGCGCCGCGCGCTGGCCGACGCCTTCGGAGAAGAGCGCGTCCGCACCCTCCCCTCGGCGAGCATGGGCGCCGAGGACTTCGCCTACTTTGCCGAAGCCGCCCGCGGCACCTTCTTCAATATCGGCGTCGCGCCGAAGGAAGGGCCGGTCTACCCCACCCATTCCTCCCGCTTTGCGCCCCAGGAATCGGCGCTCTTTGACGGCATCGCCGGCGAAGTGGCCGCCGCCTTGTATCTGCTGCAAGAGAGCGAATAACAAGCGAATAACAAAAAACGTCGAGTGCGTAATCGCATTCGACGTTTTTTATTTGCCTACGGCAGGGCGTAGGCGTCCAATATGCCGATATAATGCACCACCGATGCCGCCAGCACAAACAGATGCCATATGGCGTGGTGAAACCGCAGGGTACGCTTGGCATAAAATACCGTCCCGGCGGAATACAACAGGCCCCCCGCGAGGAGAAAGAGGAGAAACTGAATCCCCACCGTCTCCACAATCGGCCGTACGATCAACAGTGCCAGCCAGCCCAGGGCGAGGTACAAAAACAGCGACACATTTTTAGTGCTGCTGAGGCGCTTGGCGGTAAGGATCTTAAAGACTACGCCGAATACCGCGATCCCCCACACCGCACAGCTGATGCCCACGCGGAGCCCGCCGCGCAAACTCAAAATGGCGATGGGCATATAGGTGCCCGCGATAAACAGAAAAATCGCACTGTGATCCGCCACCCGCAAGAGCTTTCGGATCCGCGGCGCCTGTACGGAATGGTAGCTCGCCGAGGCGATATACATCAGAATAAAGGAGCCGCCGTAGATCGAAAAGCTCACAATCTGCGCCACCGACCGATTTCGTATGGCGCAAAACAACAACACACTCAACCCGATCGCCCCGAGGAGCGCCCCCAGCCAATGGGAGAGCGCGTTGGATCGCTCCTCGCGGGGATCGTAGCGCTCCGCCTCCCAATCTTTCGTCTTCATACGATTCCTTTCTTGTGTCCGATCGCGAATGACATCCTTTTCATATATATTCCCGAGCGCCGTCTTCCTCGACGCCGCATCGGATGCCCGCTGCCGCTTTTCCTTCCCTTTCATTATACGAAGAGGCGCCCTTTCTGTCCAGATGGTAGAATCGAATATACTTTTTTTACGCCGGTTTTCTACGATCTTTTCCTATAATTTACCGATTTCGGCGATTTTTGAGAAAGTTTGCGCCCTTTTTCCACTTTCCTGCTTTTTCCTTCAAAAGCGACCGCCTATGGACGGAGTTTGGTCCTCCCCGCGATTGACTTTACCCTTCGCTGCGTATACAATAGACTTGTAGAAACGTTTCCCTACGATTGATTCACGAAAGGAGTTTTTAATGCCTAATTTTGCAAAACGAATGAACAATCTGAAAGCTTCTGAAATCCGCGAGCTTTTGGCATTGACGGCCGATCCCAGCATTATTTCCTTTGCAGGCGGTCTCCCAGCGGCAGAAATGTTCCCCATCGACGCATGGATCGAAGCATCCAACAAGGTTATGAAGAACAACGGCGCGGCTGCTCTGCAATACGGCCCCACCGACGGCGTCTTGGGCCTCAGAGAGCACATCGTAACCCGCATGAAGAAAGTCGGCGTGGACTGTACCGCAGCGGACATTCAAATCCTCTCCGGTTCCCAACAAGGTCTCGACTTCGTCCCCAGAGTATTTATCGATCCGGGCGATTACATCGTAGTTGAAAGCCCTACATATCTAGGTGCTTTGAACGCGTTTAAGGCGTACGAACCCAAGTTCCTCGAAGTCGAACTCGACGAATACGGCATGGACCTCGAAGACCTGGAAAACAAGCTGAAAAGCCACGACAATGTGAAGTTCATCTACGCCATTTCCGACTTCCAAAACCCCTCCGGCAAGACCTGGACCATGGAAAGAAGAAAAGGCCTGATCGATCTGGCGAACAAATACGACGTCATGATCCTCGAAGACAACCCCTACGGCGAACTGCGCTTTGAAGGCGAAATTCAACCTTCCCTCCGCAGCCTCGACACCGAAGGACGCGTTATCTTTATGGGTACCTTCTCCAAGATCTTCAGCCCCGGTATCCGCGTAGGTTGGTTCAACGCAGCGCCCGAAATCCTTGAAAAATTCAACATGGTAAAACAAGGTGCCGACCTGCAAACCTCTACCACCACCCAAATGATCCTGGCACAATTCCTCGACGACAACGATCTCGAAGAACACATTAAGAAGATCATCGACCTCTACGGCAAACGCAAGAACGTCATGGTCGACGCCATGAAGAAGTACTTCCCCGAAGGCGTTACCTTCACCAACCCCGAAGGCGGCCTCTTCCTGTGGGTAGAACTCCCCGAATACATGAACGCACGCGAACTCGGCATGAAGGCCATCGAAAAGAAGGTCGCATTTGTTCCCGGCGGCGCATTCTTTGCGGAAAATCCCCGCGAATCCTGCTTCCGCTTGAACTACAGCTGCATGAGCGAAGAAAAGATCGAAGAAGGCATCAAGCGCCTTGCAGAAGTTATCAAGGACGCAATGAAATAAATTACGTTCCCGAAATTTCCTTCTTTCTCAATAGAAAAATCCCCGGAAGCGGCTATGCCCGTCCGGGGATTTTTTCATGTTATAGTTTCGCATTAAAAAAGCCGGATCACTCCGGCTTTTTTCTCTTACAGTTGTTCGTTGAGTTCTCTTTCCTTCTTGATCAGCTCTTCCAATTTGGGGATGATGGCGTTCATATCGCCCACGACGCCCAAATCGGCGATGTCGAAGATCGGTGCGCCTTCGTCCTTGTTGACGGCGATGATCAGATCGGAATCTTCCATACCGGCGACGTGTTGGATGGCGCCGGAGATGCCCAATGCGAGGTAGAGTTCGGGACGTACGGTCTTACCGGTTTGTCCGACTTGTTGGGATTTTTCGATCCAGCCCGCATCGACGGCCGCTCTGGAGGAGGAGATTTCCGCATCCAGCTCTTTTGCCAGACCTTCGAGGCGATCGAATCCTTCGGGGCCGCCGAGTCCGCGGCCGCCCGATACCAATACATTGGCTTCGGTGATGTCTTTCTTCTTGTTTTCGACCTTGAGCACTTCGCGCAGGCGAACCTTAGGTTCGGGGTTGGAGAATTCGAATTTGTCTTCGATGATTTCGCCTTCTACGCCTTCGACGTCGATGCTGGACATTACGCCGGGGCGTACGGTCGCCATTTGGGGACGGAAGTTTTCGCAGACGATGGTCGCCATAAGGTTTCCGCCGAATGCAGGACGGGTCATCATCAGCAGCTTGGTTTCGGGGTCGATTTCCAGCTTGGTGCAGTCTGCGGTCAAGCCGGTGTGTACGCGGGCGGCGAGGTTCGGCGCCAAGTCGCGTCCGATGGAAGTCGCGCCGAAGAGCACGATTTCGGGTTCATATTTTTCGATGATGCCGTAGACCACATCCGCATAGTCTTCGCTCAAGAATTCCTTGAGGCGGGGATCTTCTACGACGATGACCTTGTCGGCGCCGTGGCGGAAGAGAATTTCCGCTTCGGATTTTACGCTTCCGCCGATCAGCATGCCGACTACTTTTTGTCCCAGATCGTCGGCGAGTTCGCGGGCCTTGCCGAGCAGTTCGATGCCGACTTTTTCTAAGTGGTTATCACGTTGTTCGATAAATACGAATATATCTTTACTCATTTCGTCCTCCCCTTAGATAATGTACTTTTCTTTGAGTTTTGCGAGAATGGCCTGTGCCGCTTCGTCCGGAGATACGTCTTTTACGATTTCACCGGCGGATTTCCCTTGTTTCGGGAAGGATTTCTTAACACGGGTGGGGGATCCCTTCAGACCGATATTGGACATATCCAATTTGTCTTTGATGTCTTCCAGACCCCATACGGTGATCTCTTCTTTGTAGGCGTCGTAGATGCCCTTGATGCTCATATAGCGGGGCTTTGCCACTTCGGTCAGGGTGGTGATCAAAATCGGCATATCCGCTTCGAGTACGTGGTAACGGTCTTCGAATTGGCGTTTTACGACGATCTTATCGCCTTCGAGCTCAACCCCTTCCGCATAGGAAATGGCCGGGATGCCCAGGTGTCTTGCGATTTGGGGACCGACTTGTGCGGTATCGCCGTCGATGGCTTGACGACCGGCGATGACCAAGTCGTAGTCGATTTGTTCGATGGCCGCGGTTATGGTGCAGGAAGTCGCCCAGGTATCAGCGCCGCCGAAGGCTCTGTCGCTCACGAGGATGCCTTGGTCTGCGCCCATGGCGAGGGCTTCACGCAATGCGTATTCCGCTTGCGGGGGCCCCATGGAAAGGGCGATGACCTTTACGCCTTCGGGATCTTGGTCCTTGATTCTGAGCGCCACTTCGAGACCCGAGAGGTCGTCGGGGTTGATGATGCTGGGGACGCCTTCGCGGATCAAGGTGTTGGTCTTCGGGTCCAATCGAACTTCGGTCGTATCGGGTACTTGTTTGATACATACCACTATATTCATGATCTTCCTCCTGTACTGATCTTATTTCAAAATTTGGCTGGCGATGACGATTTGTTGAATTTGGCTGGTACCTTCGTAGATCGTCAGGATGCGGGCGTCGCGATAGAGGCGTTCGACTTTGTATTCCTTAATGTAGCCGTAACCGCCGTGGATTTGTACCGCTTTGGCGCAGATTTCGTTGGCGCCTTCGGCACAGAAGTATTTCGCCATAGAAGCCAATTTGGTGACGTCTTCGCCCTTGTCTTTTCTTGCTGCCGCTTCGTATACCAACAGGCGCATGGCTTCGAGTTTGGTGGCCATATCGGCGAGCATAAACTGAATGCCTTGGAATTTTGCGATGGGTTGGCCGAATTGCTTTCTGTCCTTGGCGAAGGAGATCGCTTCTTCAAGGGCGGCGCCGGCGATACCGATGGATTGCGCGGCGATACCGATACGGCCGGTATCGAGGGCGGCCATGGCGTTCGAGAAGCCCTTGCCTTCTTTGCCCAGGAGGTTTTCCTTGGGTACGCGCACGTTTTCGAACACGATATCGGAAGTGGGGCAGCCGATAATGCCCATCTTGTCTTCGGGCTTACCGAAGGATACGCCTTCGCTCTTCAAGTCGACAATGATGGCGGAGATGCCGCGGGATCCCACTTGGGTCATGTCGGTCTTGGCGTATACGATACAGTAATCGGACAAAGGCGCGCCGGTGATAAAGGTCTTGCGGCCGTTGATGATGTATTCGTCTCCGTCGAGGACGGCGGTGGTCTTGGTGCCGCCCGCGTCACTGCCCGCACCCGGTTCGGTGAGGCCGAAGCAGAAGGTCATTTCGCCCGTGGCGATGCCGGTTAAGTACTTTTTCTTTTGTTCTTCGGTGCCGCTGAGTTGGATCGGGGTACCGCAGAGGGAGTTGGGGCTGGATACAAAGACCCCGGCCACGCCGCTTCTCTTGCAGATTTCTTCCATAACGGCTACATATGCTACGTGGTCGCCGCCTGCGCCGCCGTATTCTACCGGCGTCTTAATGCCGAAAAATCCGGCTTCGCCCATCTTGCGGACGACGTCCATATCGAGACAGCCGGTCTCTTCGGCTTGTTCGAGTACTTCATCGGTGAGTTCCGTATCGGCAAATTTCGCTGCCAGATCCCGAATCAGTTGGTGCTCTTTCGTAAATTCCATGTTTTCCTCCTAATGATCGGTATTTTCGCACAAAAAATCGTGCAGTGCACCGGTCGGAAATGTACCGGAGCAGTGTACGCTACCGTTTTCCCACACGGGAAAATTTTCACGTTTACATTTCTACAATCGCTAATTACGAATACTCGTAAGCATACCTTGGTTCCGGAGAAGGGAATGAAAACCTTCACGTTTACCTTGTCTACTAGTATACCGCATTGTCCCTTTAGTAACAAGCAAAAAATGCGAGATTTCGGACTTTGTTTCCAAAGCCCGAAACCGCATTTTTCAAGGTCTTAGCTATAATATTTTTCCATCATTTCCTTAAAGATGGGGATGGATTTTTCACAAGTTTCGGTATCCACACAGTAGCTCAGACGCATAAATGCCTTGGAGCCGAATCCGGTGCCCGGAACGACCAACATATCGTATTCTTTTGCCCGTTCGGAGAAGGTTTCGCTGTCTCCGTCCGGAGATTTGATAAAGAGGTAGAACGCGCCGGCGGGTTTGGCCACAGTGTATCCCATTTCGGTCAGGGCATCGGCCAAGAGGTCGCGGTTCTTTTTGTAGACGGTCACGTCGGGCTCTACGCCTACGCAGCGTTCGATGACTTTTTGCATCAAGGTCGGCGCACAGACGAATCCGAGGGAGCGGCCCGCACCGGCGACGGCTGCCATCAAATCCTTATCCGATACGTCGGAGGGGACGAGGATGTATCCGATCCGTTCGCCCGGCAAGGAGAGGGATTTGGACCAGCTGTAGCATACGACGGTGTTTTTATAGAGGCTGGGTACCCATGCCACTTCGGCATCGTCGACGAGGACGAGTTCGCGGTAGGGTTCGTCGCTTAGGATAAAGATATCGTGTCCGATTTCTTTGCTCTTTTCGGTGAGGAGTTTTGCGAGCGCCTCGAGGTCTTCTTTGCCGTAGATCACGCCGCCGGGGTTGTTCGGGGTGTTGATCAAGACGGCACGGGTGTTTTTGGTGATCGCCTTTTCAATGCCTTCGAGATTGAGTTCCATGGATTCGAGGGCTTCCACCAGGACCATTTTGCCGCCTTGGCTTTCGATAAATACGGTGTATTCGGGGAAGAAAGGCGCGAGTACGATGACTTCGTCGCTGGGTTCTTCGATTAAGGCCGCCAACGAGATGTTCAAAGATGCCGCCGCGCCGCAAGTCATGTAGAGATTGTCGGCGGTGTAGTCGGTGCCGTAGCGTTCGTTTAAGTTGTCGGCGATGGCTTTTCTCGTAGATTCAAAACCGTTGCTGGCGGAATAGCTGTGTACCGCCTGGGGCGTTTCGTTGGTGACGATGTCGATGATCGCCTCTTGTACTTCCTTGGGCGCCGGTACGCTGGGGTTGCCGATGCTGAAGTTCAGTACGTTTTCGGGGCCGACGACTTTTGCGCGTTCGGCGCCGAATCCGGCGAGTTCACGGATTACGGACTTTTGTTTGCCCAACTGGGCCATTTTTTTATTGCTCATAGTTCCTCCAAACTGAATTTACTTTTCGATTGCAGCCGCTTCTTTGGCTCTTTGTTCGTCGCGGATCGCTTCGAGACGATAGACGTCTTCGCGGGTTCCGCCCACTTTTGCGTACTTACCGATCAGTCCGCCGATAATGGCGCAGATCAATGCGGGCACAAACCATTCCAGACCGATCTGTCCCAAGGGAAGGGCGTAGATTTTATCGGCCAGATCCTGCAAAGCGCTGCCGCCCTGCATGACGGAGAAGAGGTTGATCGCCTCTACCAGGCTCACGGCCAATGCGCCGATCACGCCGCCGGTAAAGAAGAGATTGTGTTTGATCTTTTCGTCGAAGATCGAGGCGAGGATCAAGAAGATCACCACGGGGAATACCGCCGTAAGGACGGGCACCGCGATGTTGATAATGCCGTCGACGCCGACGAGAGAGATGATAAACGCTACGGTCGTCGCGACGACGACGACTTTCTTATAGGGGAGCTTGCCGTTGGATACGTCTTCGAAGAAGTTGCCGCAGGTCGAGGTCAAGCCCACCGAGGTGGTGAGGCAGGCCAGGGCGACGCCCAAACCGAGGAGCGTCCGTCCGACGGAGCCCAAGAGTTTTTCTACCATGCCGATCAGGATCACGGTACGCTCGGTGTCGGGGGTGTAGAAACTGCTCACTGTTGCGCCGACATAGGTCAAAGAACCGTATACCAGGGCGAGGCAGATAAAGGCGACGACGCCGATTTGCCAGCTGGCCTTAAATTGGGTTTCCTTGTCGTGGTATCCCCGTCGGATCAAGTCCGTAAGTACGATACCGCTCATCAACGAGGCGCCGAGGGCGTCCATGGTTTGGTAGCCTTCCTTAAAGCTCATGGCAAAGAGCTTGGGGGTATCGGTGGTAATCATGGTGCCCGGGGGATTGGCGATAGCGACGGCCACGATGACCGCGAGGATCACCAACAGCGCCGGGGTCAAAAACTGTCCGATATAGTCGAGGACTTTGCCGGGATTCAATACCAGGTACAGGGACAATCCGAAGAATACGACGGAGGTCACCACCGGGGGAATCGCCGGGAAGTTCGGGATGACGAAGATTTCGTGGGTCGTAGCGCCGGTACGGGGTACCGCGAAGAACGGTCCGATGATCAGTATCGAGATCGCCGCTACGATAATCGAGAAGGTATACCCCACTCGCTTTCCGAGGTCGACGGCCCTGCCGCCCAATTTTGCCGTTACGATTACCCCGAGAATGGGCATAACCGGGTCGGATGTCAGAAACCCCGCCGCCGCGGTAAACCAGCGGTCCCCGGAGAGGACGCCGAGATAGGGCGGAAAGATCAGGTTTCCTGCGCCGAAGAAGATGGCAAATAGGGCAAAACCGCAGACCAGTATGTCTTTTCTTTTGATTTCCATAAGCACTCCTGTAGCCGATTTCGGCTCTGGTCTTTTATAAACCGTTTACGATATTAATGGGCTTTTCGCCGTCGACGATTCTCTGCATATTGTCGTAGGACCATTGGCTCATGCGCATAAAGGAGTCGTCGGTGGTACCTGCGATGTGGGGGGTGATAGAGAGTCTGGCTTGGCCGACTTCGTTGAGTTGGAACAAGGGGTGGTCTTCTGCCGGGGGTTCCGGAGCGACTACGTCCAATGCGGCAAAGATTCTGCCGGCGTTCAACGCGTCTGCGAGGTCTTGGTTGTTGACCAATTCGCCGCGGGCGACGTTGACGACGATGGCGTCTTGTTTCATCTTTTCGATGGTTTCCTTGCGGATCATTTCGCGGGTGGAATCCAATACCGGTACGTGGTAAGAGATGATATGGCATTGGTCGAGGATTTCTTCGTAGGTGGCGTAGGTGAGGTCGTGTTCTTTTTCGAACTCTTCGTGGCGCACTACGTCGTAGTAGAGGATCTTGCAGCCGAAGGGTTTCAGCAATTTTACGGCTTCGTGTCCGATAGCGCCGAGGCCTACGAGACCGACCACGCGGGAACCCATTTCGTTTTGTCCCTTTTCGGTAAATTCTTTATAGCTTTCGGCAAATCCCTTGGCGCCGTGGAGTTTGATCTTCATATCGGCTTCGGGCATGCGGCGAAGGCTGGTGAGCATATGGGCAACGGCGAGTTCTGCTACGGGTTTTGCGTTTACGCCGCGGTTGTTACATACGTAGATGCCCTTTTCCTTGGCGGCTTCGAGGTCGATCTTGTCGAATCCTACGCCCAGAGATTGGATCAGCTTGCAGTTGTCGAGTTGTTCGATGACTTCTCTGCGGAAGAAGTCGACGGGACCGCAGTGGATGATGTCGGCATCCTTACATTGTTCTACCAGTTCTTCGTCGGAGCAGGGGTAGTTGATATATTGGTAATCCCAATCGGCCGGTCTTTCGACGCCAAATTTTTCTACATAGTTTTTGTTACAAGTACTTCTAATTTTTACCATTTTCAGTCTCCTTTCGTGGTGCCTTTGACACGGGGAAATAGTTTTCCTGCCCGGTAGCCGAAACCCCCGCTTCGGGGGTCGGGTTCGGGCTATCTACACGGTATCTTCCGTATAGCTTAGATCATGTCCGCAAAAGTTTGCAGTGCGGTCTTGGCTTGTTCGAAGCTGACCATTTGTTGGTCCACTTCGATCTTGATCAAGGGGATATTTTCTTTTTCCAGGTCCTTGCGGATGATGGGATAGTCGAATTCGTCGGTGTCGCTGAACTTGGTGAGCAAGTAGACGACGCCGTCGGCACCTTTTTCCTTGACCTTTTCTGCGAGGATCGGTCCGCGCAATTTCTTTTCGTCGAAGATAAAGAGATTGCCTTCGATGTCGGAGAATTCCTTGGCAAGGGCGCGCACGGGATTGCCGGTCTTTTCGTCGATCAGGGTTTCGTATTGCAACGATTCGTGGCAGATGTTGTCGTCTACGATGCCGAATCCGTATTCTTCGAAGATCTTGAGGATGTCTTCGGAGTTGGCGAGGATACCGGTGGTGACGACCTTCTTGCCCTTAAATTCTTCTTCGGGCATGGCCGCGAGGGCTTCGTTGATGGCCTTGACCTTTTCAAGGTGTTCTTTTACGTCATAGACATAGGCGCTGGAGAACACGCGGTTTCTGAGAATCGGGGTTACGGTGTTCAAGTGCTTGGCGGCGAGATCGTTGAATTCGCGCATGGCCTTTCTGTGTTCGTTGTAGAGGGCGATGGCTTCTTCAATCTTGTCGTCTTCGATCTTGTTGCCGGAGATCTCTTCCAACTGTTCTTTCAGTTTTATATATTGTTTTTCGTTGTAGTCCAGTCCCGCTTCGATCTTACGGTTTTGTCCATAGGGGATGTAGAGCAGGGGCACGTCGACGGCGCGCTTCCAGTTTTGGCTGAAGCCCTTCAGACCGTCACTCAGGTTGGTGATCACCATGCCGGAGAGTTTGTCCAGCTTCTTTTCGAGACCCAAATCCAAGGTGCGGAGAATAATCGAAGCGTAGAATGCAGGGAAGTATTCCTTAGCGCCTACGACTTCGCCTTCTTGTCCCCAAATGCCTACGGGAATCATGCCCGATGCGTATACCAGCTCTTCCGGTGCAAAGGGTCCGGAAACGCCGATTACCTTCTTGCCTTCGTTGACGTATTGATCGATGCGACCGAGTACGTCGATATCTAATTCTTGAATCAGTTCTTTCGCTGTCATCCTTACGCCTCCTTAGATTCCTTTTGCTTGTTGGCTTCCATCACTTCGATGAGGCCTTGCACGCGTGTATCATATTGGGCTTCCGAGAAGTTTCTCGGGTCGGCTTGGTCGCCGTCAAAGGATGCGGTGGGGATGCCGGTCTTTTCTCTGAACTCGCGTTCGATTTCGTACATAATCGCACTCCACTGTTTGCAGGAGCGGTTGATGTGGACGAGCATGCCGTCTACATTGTTTTCTTTCGCGAGTTTCAGACGCATATCGAGGGAACGTTCGTAGCTGATCGCGTTCGGGGTTCCGCAGTATGCCTGCATGAGTTCGTTGGTGTTGCCGTAAATGTATCCAAAGGCGTCCGCATATACGGTACCGACTACGTTGACGCCGTTGTCCTTCAGACCCTTGAAGGTGTGACGGAGGTGCGGCCAGCATGCGATACCTTCGAAGATAATGCGGTATTTTTCTTCGCCCTTAAAGGTAGACTTTCCGGTCTTGACGTTTTCGGCAAATTCTTCGGCGAGTTTTTCAAAGGCGATGGCCGATTCCAACTTACCGCGTGCACATACGGCAACCGCCATGTGGTTAAATACGTCGAATCCGCTAAAGGGAGAGGGCGTATACTTGGCGTATCCGGTGGCGTCGAGCCATGCACGGCCGGTTCTTTGGGAAATGTCCATAACTTCTTGGAACTTTTCGTCGTCCCATTTCTTACCGGAGATCTCTTCGAGTTGTTTGATGGCGTGATCGAATTGTCCTTTTAAGTAGGCGACGCGGTCTTCTTCGGCTTCGTACTCGTTGTTGTAGGGTACATCGATCATGATAAAGGGAATGTCCAGTTCACGAGCGATGTTTTCGTACCATTTGATCATACAGTTACAGATATTGTTGCAGCATGCGACGAAATCCGGTTGGGGCATATTCATCTCGGGCGCATCCTTTACATCCATATAGGCCAAAGAGATTCTCGCATACGCACAGATGTCGTTGGAATATCCGCTGTCTTCAGCGATATTGCACATTCTTTCCCCGCCGCCCTTGGCAGAAATAGCGGCCGCTTGGTTTTCCGGGAACACGACCTTGATGTCCAAGGTTTCCAGGATTTCTTGGGGGAAGTTGGATGCACACCAGCCCACCGGTTCTCCGGCTTCTTTGGCTTCGAAGGCATCCTTGTAGCTCTTTCCTACGATTTTGCCCAGCATTTTCGCTGCGGGCAAGTCGGCAAATTCTTCTTTAATTTGCGCTTCTCTCTCTTTTAGCGATTCTTTCGACATACTCAATCCTTCCTTTTCTTTTCATACTCGTCAAAGGCGTAGAGTGCGGCGCCTAAGGCACCTGCCAATTGCGAATCCTTTGAAACTTTTACGTCGCATTTTAATTCTTCTTCCAGCGCGCGGACGATGCCGGGGTTTTTGGAGACCCCGCCGGTCATGGCGACGGGCTCCTTCAGACCCACCCGGCGGGCGAGACCCGCCACCCGCGTCGCCACGGAAGCGTGAATTCCGCGAACGACATTGGGAATGGGGATGTTTTTGGCCAAGGCGGAGATCACTTCAGATTCGGCGAACACGGTACAGGTGGAGCTGATGGAGGCTTTTTCGGTCGCCTGCGCATCCAGTTCTCCCAATTCGTCGATCTCTACGTCCAATACCCGGGCCATCACCTCCAGGAACCGACCGGTTCCCGCCGCACACTTATCGTTCATCAGAAAGTTTTGGAGCATTCCGTTTCTGAGCGAAAGCGCCTTGATGTCTTGGCCGCCGATGTCGACGATGGTGTTGACTTCGCCGAACAAGAAGGCGCCGCCGCGCGCATGGCAGCTCAATTCGCTCATGGTCTTGTCCGCGTCCTCGAAGGAATTTCGTCCGTAACCGGTGGCGACGAGCACGTCGATGTCGTCCCGGTCGAGGCCCGTTTCGGCGGCGATCTTTTCGAGCACCTGCTTGACGCCCTTGGTGCCCGCGCCCAAATTTACGATTTCTTTTGCGACGATATCCGTTCCGTTCTTCAGCACGACGCATTTCGAAGAGGTGGAACCGATATCGATTCCCATGGTTAAGATGTCCACATTCCCGTCCTTACTATTTCCTGAGCGACAGCTTATTTATCCCAAACATAGGCGACTTTTTCGTCGAGCATGTTTTGGATTTCTTCGTCGGAATATCCCAGTTCCTTGAGGACTTCCACACTGTGTTCGCCGATCAAGGGGCCCTTGTTGTATTCGGTGGCGCCCATTTCGTGGTAGCGTACCGGTTGGTTGACGAGGATGCGTTCGCCGTTGGGGTAGTCCATCTTGTAGAAGCAGTTGTTGGCCCAAGCCTGTTCGTCTTCGAGGATTTCTTCCCAGTTCTTTGCCAACGCAAAGGGAATGTCGGCTTCTACGAGGATTTCGTTCCATTCGTCCAAAGTCTTGGTGCCGAAGCGTTCCATAATGGCGTCATAGAGATCGGGACCCAATTTGTTTTCTTGCAGATTCGTTACGGGGAAGTAACGGTCGTCGTTTAGGTATTGGGTGAGGCCCAGCGCTGTCATAAAACGTTCAAAATAGGTGTTGTAGTCGGGCATACAGGTTTGCACATAACGGCCGTCCTTGCTCTTCCAGCAGGCGAGGAAGGGGTTGTTGGATTCCCGTACGTTGATGGGGTAGGTGCTGCCGTAATCGGGGTATTGGGCGGCTTGCACCATCATGCCCATGTTGAAGATCGCCGTTTCGAAGAGGCTGGTTTCTACCTTTTCGCCTTCGCCGGTCATCTTTGCGTGATACAATGCCGCCAAAAGACCGCAGGCGAGGTTCATGCCGACATTGTGGTCGCCGACGCCCGGTACGACGTTAAAGGGCACGTCGTCTTTTTGACGCAGGGTTTCCAAATAGCCCCCTCTTGCAAAGAAAGAGGTGAAGTCGAATCCGGGGAGATCCTTGTCGGGACCGAATTCGCCGTAGCCGGTGATAATGCCGTAGACCAATTTCGGGAACTTCTTCTTCAGGGTTTCATAGTCGAGGCCGGCTCTTTGGAGCGCGCCCACGCGCCAGTTGGTGATCAGGATGTCTGCATCTTCCAATAGCTTAAAAAGGGCTTCTTTTCCTCTTTCGTCGCGGGTGTTGATGGAGAGACATCTCTTGTTGGCGTTTTCCAATTCCCAGGTGGTGTTTTCGTACATATCCAGGGGTCTGCCTTCGGAAGGCGCCGTGTAGCGAAGGGGATCGCCCTTTGCGCTTTCGATCTTAATGACGTCTGCACCGAGGTCTGCTAAAAAGCGGCCGGTGGTGGCGGCGGCGATAAAGGTCGCCAGCTCGACAACTTTTACGCCCTCTAAGGGCTTCTTTCTGTTTTCCATCGTATCCATCCTTTCCTTGCCTGCGGGATTTCGTTTTCCCCAGGGAAATACTGCTGTAACCGACGAGAGCGACGACAGGGCTACTGAAAATAATCCGCAAAATCCGGATCGATCACGACCATATCGTGCACCGTGTCGATGTGGATCTCGGTCGCCTCCAACGCCTTGTCCAGGTCGTCTTCCCATATGGCTTCCAAAATCCGCGTGTGTTGGTCCACGAGAATCGCGAGATAAACCCCGCTTCGAACGTAGATATTTCTCCAGCGAGCAATGTGAAGGAGGTGCGTATCCATTAAATAAAGTATATCCTCAGAGCCTTGGCTCGCGATAATCAGATTGTGAAATTCTTCGTCCAGCAGCCTGAACTTGTCGATATACCTCTTCTCGTCGTAATACTTCCTCTGCTCCTCGAGGTTTCTTTCCATCTTTTTGAGGGTCTCTTCCTTGTCGGCCTGTCTCATAAAGCGGCGTAACATCTCTTTTTCCACCGAGACGCGGATCAACAGCGCCTTGCGTATGTAGTTCAAGTCTACGAGATTTACATACGTCCCCCGCTGGGGGTACACCTTTAAGAGTTTGGACTGGGCGAGACGGGCAAAAGCGTTCCGGACCACCGATCGGGATACGTCGAATTCCTCGCTGACAGCGTTTTCGCTGATGCGCATTCCCGGATAGAGTTCCAGATCGATAATCCGTCGGAGCAGTTCCCTATACAGGGTCTCTGAGTTTATCTTTGTAAGCATAGACTTCTCCTTCTTGTGTACTAGTCTACTATTAAGAAAAAACAATTGCAAGAAGATTCTGTGAAATTTAACAATCCCTTCGTCAAATTTCTCTCGAAATAGAATACCCGCTGCTATCGCCTATATATAGCGTTTGTATGGAGTTTCACAAATTTCCGAATATTCGGCTCTTTTTTAACGATTTCGGAAATAGTTTTCCTTTTTTGCCCCGTTTTTCCGTCCTTCGGGGCAAATATTTTTTCCGAATCCCCGTCAAAAATTTTTCGAAACCCCTTGCCAAATTTTTAATTTATAGTAATGTAATACTTGTATACAAGTATCCCAACGGCTTTTTCCGGGGGTAGAACGATTTCATTTGGGGGATTTTCATGACATATACGACCATCGGCGCCGCGCTGGAAGATTGGAACACGCGATTTCAAGAACGCCGCGCCTTAAAATATAAGGGCGTCACCTATACATACGAAGAACTCTACCGAAAGTCGGCCTCCTTCGCCTCTTACTTTGCCACCTCCGGCATCGTAGAAGGGGAAGCGGTGGTCCTTATGGGCAAAAATTCCGCCGATTGGCTCTTTTCGTTCTTCGGCCTCCAGCTGTTGGGCGCGGTCCCCGTGCCCGTAAACCCCTCCTTTACCCCCCGGGAGCTGGGTCAGATTATGGAGATCGTCGGCGCCAAAGTCATCCTATATAACGAATTTCAAAATGTGACGGCGCGCATCCGCGGCCTCCACGCTCTACAACGGGACTATGTGCTTCTTCCTATGGACCGCGGCGGCCAATACTCCCCCCTGCTGCAGCTTACGCGCAAGGACGATACAAAGGATGTGGCCTGTATCCTCCTCACCTCCGGCACCACCGGCATCCCCAAGGGCGTGCAGCTCACCCACGACAATCTGCTCCACAACTGCACCACCACGGCCGATGTCGCCGGCTGGTGCAAAGACGATATCTTCCTCCTGACGGTGCCGCTCTTTCACTGCTTCGGGCTGACGGCGACGACCCTCTGCGCCTTTATGTTGGGGGCGGAACTCACCATCGTGGAGCCCTTTCAGTCCTCGCATATTCTGCAGTCCATCGGCCGCGACAAGGTGACGATCTTTAACGGCGTGCCGACGCTTTTTATCGTCATGATGCGCCACAACGACGTATCCGAATACGACCTCTCTACCCTGCGGAGCGGCATTATCGCCGGCGCCCCCCTTACGGCCAAGGAGTACCGGGAGATTAAGATCCGCTTCGGCTTCGAATCCTTAATCCAGTCCTACGGCCAGACCGAGACCTCCCCGGCAGTCACCATGAACCGCCCGGGTGATTCCCCCACCCTATATGCCACCAGCGTCGGCGCGCCGATTCCCGGCTGCGAGGTGGCGATCTTCGACGAAGACGGCAACCCCGTACCGCCCAATCACCCCGGCCATATACAAGTGCGGGGCCGCAATGTCATGAAGGGCTATATCAACGGCGAGCGCCGCTACACCGAACGCGACTGGCTCTGCACCGGCGATGTGGGCTTGTTGGACCGCGACGGCAATCTCTATGTATCGGGCCGGAGCAAGGACATCATCATCCGCGGCGGAGAAAATATATCGGCCATCGAGATCCAAAACGTCGTCAAAGACCTGCCCTATATCGAACAGGCCCGCGCCTTGGCCGTGCGCGACGAGTATATGGGCGAGGAAATCTGTCTGCATATCTCCTTAAACGAGGAGCGGGACGAAAAGCAGACCGAAGACGAGATCCGCGACTTTATCGGCGAACATCTGGTGCGCTACAAAATCCCCAAATACATCCTCTTTCACGACGCACTGCCGGCGGGCGGCACGGGAAAGATCGACGACCGCACTCTTTCCCGCCGCTGGAAGCGCTACAAAAAAGAACACGCCCTATAAAAAGAACCGAGGCTCTGCCTCGGTTTTTTGTATTAAAGCGCATCTACAATGCCCATGGGGCCCGCCCGAAAGATCCGGGGGTCCATCTCGATGCAATCTTCGGCGATCCGCGCCGCACATTCCATCTGCGCCAAAATATCCCGCGCGGGATCGACGCCCGGGGCGATCTCGGTGATCACCATCTCCCCCTTCGCGGGCCGCATGACGCAGCGGTCGGTGATAAAGGTGATGTTCTGCCCGTGCTTCTGCCCGTATTCGCCGCTGTAAGTAATCTTATCAATGGAAGAGAGGAACTTCTTCGCCCGTCCCTCGCGCTCGATAACGAGCTTTCCCCCTTCTACCCGCTCTACGAGGCCCCCGGCGGTCAGGGTGCCGACGAAATAGATGTTTTGCGTCGACTGGGAGATGTCGATAAAGCCGCCGCAGCCGGCGATCCGATCGCCGAAGTGGCTGACATTGATATTCGCCGCGCCGTCCACCTGGGCAAAGCCCAAAAACGCACAGTCCAGGCCGCCGCCGTTGTAAAAATCGAACATCTGGCTCATGGGGAGCGCCGCCATGGCGTTGACCGCCGAGCCGAAGTGGGCGCCGCCCAGAGGGATGCCGCCGAGAATGCCGCTTTCCAAGGTGAGCACGATATCGTCGCCGATCCCCTCTTCCTCGGCCACCAGGCCCACCACCTCGGGGATGCCTTTGCCCAAATTCACCACGTCGCCGCGGGAGAGTTCCATCGCGGCGCGCCGGGCGATCGCCTTTCGGGCATTGAGCGGATACGGCGCCGCTTTTTTGACCGACACCCGGCGGTGTCCGGCGATGGCCGGGTCGTAATAGGCCGCCACCGTCTGGCGATGGGTGCGCTCGGGGGTCTCAGCGACCACCACATAGTCTACGAAGATCCCCGGGATCAGCACCTCGTTTCGCGCCACCGAAGCCGCATCGGCGAGATACTTTACCTGCACGATCACCTTGCCGCCGCAGGCCTTCGTCGCCATGGCGATCTCCCGGGCATCGACAATCCCCGATTCCTCTTCAAAGCTAATATTGCCGTCTTCGTCGGCGGTGGTGCCGCGGATCAGCGCCACGTCGATCTTCTGCGCCTTGTAATATAGGTACTCCTCACCCCCGAGGGTGACGCATTCCACCAGGTCCTCGGTGGTGCGGGCGTTTACCTTGCCGCCGCCGTAACGGGGATCGCAAAAGGTCATCAGCCCCACCTTGGTGAGCTCCCCGTCCTTTCCCGCCGCCAGATTTCGATACATTTTGGACAGCACGCCCTGGGGAAAATTATACGCCTCGATCTCCTCCGCCATGGCCTGCGCCTCGAGCCTGCGGTTGTTGGCGAAGTGCCCGGTGATATAGCGGCGAATCATCCCGGGGCGAGAGATCTCGTAGATCCCCTCGTCGCCGTTGTTTCCCGTCCCCGCCGCCTGCAAAAGCGTCATGCCCTTGGGCGCGCCCTCCCGCTCGTAGCGCGCGCCCACCGCGCGCAAAATCTCGCTGGGGGTGGTGGCGAGCAAAAAGCCCGACACCGCCAGCGCGTCTCCATCTTCTATACATTGTGCGGCCTCTGCCACGGTAATCACTTTCATAGTTCGCCACTGCCTCCTTGGGGCGCTCTGCGCCGCTTCTTTCGATTTTGTTTCAGTCTATACCAAGGGGGAAAACGAAGTCAACAATCCCAATAAAAAAGCACTCTTTATCAGAGTGCTGCATACCGTGCGGCGGATTACCCATACTGCTTAAAATATACCAAACTGCGCAATAGGAACAACGGCGCAGCCACCATATAGCCCAAGTACTGGCCGAACATACCAAAATACCCGTGTCCGTCCAGAAACCCCATCAAGAGAACCATAGAAAATAGATTCAAGGCAAGGGGAATGGCGATGTTCACCCATACCCAAGGACTCTTGGGGATAAAGAACAAGCCGATCAGCGCAAAAAATCCCGAGAGGGGAATCAAAGAATACAGACCGCCGTCGATGGCCGTTGTTACATTCTGCCCGACCGACATTCCACGCAAGGTAAAAAGCAGGACCACCACTATATAGCTGATCCACGCAATGCGGATAAAGCGCTTTTGTGCCGCCGCCGGGTCATTATATACGATTTTCATATGCCCTCCTTACGGGAAGAGTCCCAATGTAGCGTCGCCAATCGGCCCGCGATAGGCCGCGAATGCCTCGATCATTTGAAACGGTTCCGCCACCAGTCGATTGACATATTCGGGAAGGGCGATCAGAATATTTCCCTCTCCCCGCACGAGAAACAGAATCCCGACGCCGATGTGAAACGCCACAGGGATCGCAATCAGCGCCCAAACCGCCGGCGTCTTGGGGATCAGCGCCCAGCCGATCACGGCACAAAACCCGGCAATATAAAATAGCTTTCTCGCCGCATCGAAAAACGAATCTGAAAGACTTGCCCCGTATCCCATCCCCTTTGCGCTAAAGGCGCCGAGGAACACGAGATACACTGCGGTCACAATCCCCACATACAGTCGGCTCGCCCGGACGGGGTCTTTATAGACGATTTTCATACTTCCTCCTGTCTCCTACTGCCATTGCTCGCCTCTATCCTATCACAGAGAAGGGCATTCTGTCGCCCTTTGCGGCAGTTGCGGAAAGAACTTCGACAGACCTTTGCCATTGTCCCCACGCGTTCAACACCATATATATCATATTAGTTTTTTTTGCAAATTTTCTCTTTTTGTCACTTCCCCAAACAAGAAAGAAGCCCGCTTTCTGCGGGCTCCCTGTGGACTGTGTATATTCTTTCAATTACTCGGCTCTGTAGGTTTTTAACAGTTCTTGTACGTCGGCCCGGGCGGTCGCGTAGGATTCCGTCAAAGTTTTGTCTTCGATGTCTTTGACCTGTACGTCGCTGGCAAAGGTAAATACCCGGTATCCGCCCTCCGCCTTTCCGAGCAGAATGGTGGGGACGGGGATCTGTACGGGGTCTTTTTCCACTTGCATCTGCCCGATGCGGCCGAAACCATCTGTGGAATTCACCTTGTCGTAAAAGACCAAGTCGTTGCCCTTTTTCGTAACGACGATGCGATCCCGCCATGCCTTGGGCAGAATATACGAATAGCCCTCGGCTTGTACGCGATCGGCTTCGTCGAAATCGGTTTTTTTGGCGTAGCTGCCGACCACGGCCATGCGTTGTTCTTTGTCCCAATCGACGGGAATGTCCATGCCTTCAGCTACAAAGCGCATGGGCACATAGGTGCGGTCGGCCTCGATAAAGGGCGCCACGTCCATTTGTACGGCCTTTCCCGCCTTGGTATAGGTCTTCTTTCCGATGGTCATGGTGATGCCGCGCTCCTTTTCGCCCACCGTGACCACGCGTTTTTCTGCATTCCAATCGACCTTCATACCCATGTCTTCCGCTACCGCGCGTAGGGGCAAGTAGTTGCGATCGTCTCGAAGTATGGGCTTCAGGGTCTCCGTTCCTTCGGTGATGTTGATGCCGTTCATATACACCGAAACCGGGCGGGCATCCGCAAAGGCCGCCTGGGGCAACAGGACCAATGCCAGTGCCAATACTGCCAATTTTTTCATAGGCCTCTCCTTTCTTTTCTGCGGTCCTCGCCGCAAACACAGTATCTATTGTCGAGGAATGGCCGTATCTAAACGTCGGCGCGCGGATAAAAACCTATGCTTCACAGTATGTACCGGCAAGAGATCTTTATCTTTGCAGCTTTTGTCCTTTAGCACCTTCCCCTATAGGGAGTATACCCCCCGTGCAAATTTTGCAAATGACAATAGGTTCATACTTTTATTTTTTCGGTTACAAATCGAGTACAACGCGAAAATAACGGAGTCGGTGAACATTTTGAAAGCGGAAGTCTACTTTCCTAAAAACAGCACACAAAAAGGCGGATCCGAAAATCCACCTTTGTTATATATCGATGACCGCGCGAAAACCCAAGTCCTCGGCGCAGTGGATCAGTTGCTCTTTTTCTTTGCGCCCTACGCCGGCGAGATGCGCGGCATTGTTTGCCCGCACGCCGAAGGGCCGGTAGTCGATGAGTTTGATGGCGACGTTTTGGATTTTTTCGCCCAGGATGTCGGCGATGCCGCGAATGGTCTTTTCGTGGTCGCGCCCCTCTAAGAGCACGAGCCGCACTTCGAGGAGTTTGTCGATGGATGCGAGATAGGCGAGGTTCGCCTTCACCACGGCGTTGTCCCGGCCGGTAAGGGCCACATGTTCCGCCGCATCCCATGCCTTGATGTCGAGCATAACGCCGTCGGAGATCTCGATCAATTTTTGTATCGTCCCGCGGGAAAAGTCGATGCCGCCGTTGGAGTCCAACAGCGCCGTCAGGCCCCGCGCGTGCACCCCTTCGAAGAGGGGAATCAGGGCCTCGGCCTGTAGGGTACATTCCCCGCCGCTTACGGTGATGCCCTGTATAAAGGGGCGGGCGTCGTCGATTTCTTTCAGTAGCGCCTCGGTCTCCATATACTTCAGCTTGGGCGATGCGCCGTGGGGGCAGGCGGCGACGCAGCGGTCGCAGTCGATGCACAGGCTCTCGTCCCAAGCCACGCGCCCCGCCTCGGTGCGGGAAAGGGCGCCGGCGGGGCAGAGGTCCACGCAGTGGCCGCATTGCACGCAGCGGCCGATGGTCTCGGGATTGTGGCAGTAGAGGCAGTTGAAATTACAGCCCTGGAGGAAGATCGCAAAGCGGTTGCCGGGGCCGTCGACGACGCTCATGGGAATGAGGCGATTGACGACGAGCATTATACGCCCTCGACCTGCCGCTTGTTCACGCCGTATTCGGTCAGGGGATCCAACGCAAACTGTACGGTGTCGTAATGCACCGCATCGCCCCGGCGGAAGGCCTCGACGTCGCTCTTTTTGACGAGGTAGCCGGTGACGCGGATCAAATCCCCGTCCTCGTTGTAGGCGCTTACATAGCGATTCCCTAAGCGGAAGGCGCCCTTAAAGATGTCGAGCACCGCGCCGGGATTTTTCTTGGCGGTGGAATCGAAGGGGTAGTGATCGCCCACGCCGGAGGGGAAGTATTTCTGGAACTTGGCGGCCTGGCGCAGGTGGGTATAGAGATCGGGTTCTTTGCCGATCTGAATGCGGTGGGCGGCGGTGGTGCCCAGGTCCCCCGCGGCGCCTACTTGGGCGTGGAGCATAAACTTGTGGTTCCACACCGGCGAGTAGCGGGAGGTAAAGGCGCCGACCCGTTCCTCTACATAGTCCATAACGCGAATTCCCATGGCATCGGCCGCCTCGTCGGTGCCGAAGGTGCCCGGAATCTCGTCATAGCCCAAGAGAGTCTGCACGCATTCGTGCAAGCCCACAATGCCGAAGAGGCCGACGAAGTTGTCGACGTCGATCAGGTCTTCTTTGACCATAAAGTTGGCGCGGAAAAAGGCCGTTTCCTCCACCAAATAGGTGATCTTCGCCTCCATAAAGCGGAGCATGGTATCGATGGCGAAGGGCAGGGTCTTTTCGAAAAATGTTTCGGTGGAACCCGCCGCTTCGGCGATCTTGTTGAGCCGCAGACGGCTTAGGGTAAAGGCGCCGCCGTGTTTGGGAAGCGCGTTGTAGCAGGACGCGATGCCGTAGTCCACATCGCCGAAGTCCTTCTTATAGTAGGCGTCGTTGGCGAAGGCCGGGTTGGCGCAGACCAAGCTCGCCGCCACGGCGCGTTCGGCAAAGGCATCGGGGGTCACCGCCTCGTCATAGAGGAAGGTGAGGTTCGGGGTGGGGTTTTGCAGTTCGCCCACCAAGTCGATAATCATGCGGCCGGTCTCGGTCTCCTCGGGGCCGATATTGGCGTGGCAAAAGGAGTCGGTGACGGTGCGGTCGATCTGGAGCAAAAAGTTTTTGAGGATCGAACGCGCCGTGTCGGGATCCGTATCTTTGACAAAGGGCTCGAGGAGCGCATCCAATGCGCCGATATAGACCGGGAATCGAGTGATGCTCGGCACGTGGTGGTAGAGCACCAATAGCGCGGTGGTGGCATCCAAGAGCGTTTCGGGCGGATCGATGCGCAAAAAGGCGCTCCCCTCCCGTAAGTATTTTTCATAGTCGGGCAAGATATAGCGGGGCGCATAGGGGGCATGGCCCTCGTCGAGATCGCAGATCTGGCCGCTCTCGTACAGGGCGTAGAAGGCGTCGTCTTCCGCCACGGGGTAATCCACGACGTTTTCGGCGATCTTCGCCAATCGGTAGGTCTGTTGTTCGTAGGTTTGGGCGTCGTCTTGTTGTACGTTACGCACCGCCTCGACGATGCTATCTACGGTCTTGAATCGTTCCATATGTCGTCCCTCCTGTATTCTCATAGACTTCCTATTAACTTCAGTGTATACTCTTCTCGAAGAAAAAAAGATGCCATTTGGCACCTTTAGGGAGGAGAATATGGATTTTTCTGCATTATTTGACGCGCTCAGCGATCGCGCCGCCACGGTATTCGAAGAGGGAGAGATTTTGCTCTTTCCCGAAAGCCGCGCGTCCTCGATTTTAGTTGTGGCAGAGGGCACGGTAGAAATCTCGCGCTACGACCGCGACGGAAGGCGCCTGTTACAGAGCATTCTCGCCGCGCCCCAATGCCTGGGGCTGATCGAAAGCCTGGCAAAGACCGAGATCCTATCGGGCGTGCGGGCGCTTACCGCCGGGCGATACTACGCCGTCGACGCGCGCGATGCCGTGTTTCGGGACCCGGCGGTGCTCGCGCTCTTGCTGCGCTACCTCGCCGCGCTCCACGTGCAGGAGATGGAGCGGCGGGCGTCGGAGAAGAACCTTTCGCCGGAGGATCTCCTCCTATACACCTTTTACCGCGCCGCCGAGCCGCCCTTTCCCTTCACCTTTCCCTTTACCCGCGCGGATCTCGCGGATCTGACGGGCCTTTCGCTTAGGAGCCTGTACCGCCACCTCGGCGCGCTGGAACGGGAGGGCTTTATTTCCCGAAGCGGAGGACGGATTCAAATAGACGCGCCGTCCTATCGCCGAATCGCCCGGAGGCTCGGGGAAGTTCTGTAAGGCGCTCTAAGAGGTGCATATACAAGCGGCTGCCGAATTCGAACAGCAGGCGGCACAAAATGAGCACCGCCGGCACGTAGATCAGATCGCTCATATCGCCCACCACCGGCTTGTAGCGCAGATAGAAGTAGTTGCCGTCGATCAGCGGATTTAAGAAGTACACGAAGACAAAATAGCCCAAAAAGACTTTATAGGCAAAGGCGATGTCCTCCTTTTTCAGCGTCTCGCCGCCTGCGATATAGGCATAGAGCGGAAAGAGGAGATTCACCGCGTGGCTCAAGAAAAAGCTCCAGCCGATGGGGTGCACCACGCCGTAGACCCGAGACGGGTAGACGAAACTCAAAAAGGCGAAGAGCCCGTAGACCGCCGCGAGCACATAACAGGTGCGGTTTTCGGTGGCGATCCATGCGAGGATCATCAGGCTCGCCAAGCGGCAGATATGCAGCGGCAGCGCCTCGCCCAGGGTGAAGTCGAAAAAGACCGCATAGGACGTATAGAGCACCGTCTGCTGAAACACGATCACCGCAGCGAGCACCAAATCCGCCCGGCGCCGGTTTTGGCGAATCGCGTCGCGATAATAGACCATCAAAAACAACACGAGAAAGAAGCCGCCCAAATAGAGCATATGATCCGCCCCCAAAAGCGGAACGTATTCCCCGAATTTTACCATTCTATACAACACCTCCTGTGGTATATTCTTATCCTAACAGCCGCATTTCAAATGGCCGTAGAAACGGTGTAAAATTCTGGTTATGGTCGAAATATCCATTGGTGCGACAAAAAAGCCTCCCGCGGGAGGCTTTTTTTATTGCGATTCTTGCTGCAAATCCGAGGGCAAATCCTTTCGCCAGGCGCCCCGATAGTAGTACCAAAGGGTGAGGAGAAAGGTAAAGATCCAGCTGATGGGATAGCTGTAATAGATGACCTCGATATTTTGAAAGATCGGCATGGCGAGTAGGATCCAGCCGATCCGCACGATAAACATGCCGATCAGGGTGATGATCATAATGGGAATCGCCGCGCCGCTTCCCCGCACGGCGCCCGAAAAGACTTCGGTGGCGCCGAAGAGGATATAGGCGGGGGCGAGGATGCGGATCATCTCGGCCCCGTAGTCGATGACCTTGGGATCGCCGTTAAAGATCGCCATCAAGGGCTCGCGGAACAGGAACAAGAGGATCGAGATCCCCGCCACAAAGGCGAGGCAGAGCGCCATGGCGGTCTGTATGCCGCGCTTCAACCGCTCGAATTTGCGCGCGCCGATGTTTTGCCCCACAAAGGTCGTCATCGCCAGGGCAAAGGCTTCGAGCGAGGTAAACAAAAACCCGTCGATCCGTCCGCTGGCGGCGACGCCGGCGATGGCATCGGCGCCGAAGACGTTGATTTCCGATTGGATGATGACATTGGAAAGGGAGATCAGCCCCGCCGATATGCTCGCCGGCAGCCCTATGGAAAAGGTGCGCATCAGTGCGTCTTTGTGAAAGCGGATGCGCTTGATGCGCAAACGGTAGATGTCGGTGGTTTCCAAGAGACTGATGGTAACCAACACCCCCGAGATCGACTGGGCGAGTGCCGTCGCGATCCCCGCCCCCACGGCGCCCATGTGAAATACGCCGACGAAGAGGAGGTCCAAGGCGATGTTCGCCCCCGCCGATACGGCGAGGAAGTTAAAGGGGCGCACGCTGTCGCCGACGCTCCTTAAGATCGCCGAACCCATATTGTAGACCATGACGGGCATGAGCCCCATAAATAGGATCCGCATATAGGCTACGGCCGGGGCCATAATGTTTTGGGGGGTGGAGATCCACCGCAAAAACTGCGGCGTCAGCCACACCGTAAGCACCGTCAGCACCAGGCCGCCGAATACGGCGATGGCGTAGTTGGTCTCGACGATGCGGGAAAGGGCGTGGCGGTCTTTGGCGCCGTAGTACTGGGCGACCAGCACCGACGCCCCGGTGGAAAGCCCGATAAACAGCGCGATGACGAGGACCGCGATGGGCCCCGCCGCCCCGATGGCCGCCATGTCGATCTCGCCGGCAAATCGGCCGACGATCAACAGGTCCACCGTGTTATACAGCTGCTGCAGCAGTGCGGACAGCAAGAGCGGCATTGTAAAGGATAACAGTCTCTTCCAAATTATACCTTTTGTCAGATCTACATTTTCCCGATTCATGCGCCCTCACTTTCCCCGCGGTTTACTCCGCTTCTTTTCTGTACGCCACGACCTTGTCGTAGAGTGTATCCTTTTTTACGTCTTCCACTTTTTTCTCGTCCAATGCCCGAATAATGGCAAAGGCCATCTCCTGGGCAAAGGCCGGCCCGGGCCCGGTGATGATGTCGCCTTCTACGACGATTTCCGCGGCCGCTTTCGGCTTTTTCGAGAGGTCTTTTTCCATGCCGGGGTAGATGACAAAGCCCTCGTCTTCGACCATACCGTAGCGATCCAAAAGCGCCGGTGCCGCACAGAGCGCGGCGATTAGCGCGTCGTGGTCCTTGGCTTTTTTAACGAACTTTTCGACGTCCTCGTCTTCTTTAAGGGCCTCGACCCCCGGGCCGCCGGGCAGATAGACGGCGTCGAATTTCTTCGGCTTCGCCTCCCACAACAGCTTATCGCATTGGATGCGCAGGCCGTGGGCCCCTTCGATCTTCATGGACTCGCCTACCGCGAGCAGTTGCACCTCGATGCCGGCGCGGACCAAATAGTCCGATACGACGACGACTTCCGCTTCTTCGAATTCTTCTCCGACGATAACCGCTACTTTCGACATACTATCCTCCTATGCCTTTCTATTCAGAAACTATGCAGAAACATTCGAAGTCCTCCACGGGACATTAGTCGGTATTTACCCCAAATTTTTATTTTTATCGACGGTTTTTCGGATTGCCTCGGCCAGGGTATAGCGCATCCCCCGGGACTCCAAAAACAAAAGCCCCTCGAGGGTGGTGCCGCCGGGCGAAGTGACCGCGTCTTTGATGGCGCCGGGGTGCAGGCCGCTTTTGTCCATCAGGGTACAGCTGCCGGCCACGGCGGTGCGGGCGATCTCGTAGGCGGCGTTCCGCTTCATGCCGCAGGCCACCGCGCCGTCGGAAAAGGCCTCAATCATGGCGGCGACAAAGGCGGGCATGGAACCCGCGAGGGCCGATACGATGTCCAGATCGTCTTCGGTGGTATGAATCACCTTCCCCGCCGGTGCGAGGAGCGCTTCAAATTCCGCCGCTTCTTCTGCGTCCATCGCATAGCCCGGCGTATAGGCGACGACCCCCGCCCCCACGGCGATGGGCGTATTGGGGAGAATGCGGATGATCTTTCGCCCGGGCGCCATTTCCGAAAGGCGCGCCAGGGAAACCCCCGCCGCCATCGAGACGAGGACGGCATCTTCTGTGGCGGGAAGAATCTCCGCCACCACTGCGGGGATCATCGGGGGCTTTACGCCGAGAAAGACGATCTCGCCCCGCGCCGCCGCTTCGGCATTGTCCCGACTCTGATAGCTCTCTATGTCCTTTTGGTGGGGACAACCCACATACAGATTGTGTCCCGCCCCGTGAAACAGATCGTAAAACGCCCGGCCCATATTGCCGAGCCCGATGATAGAAATATCCATCGCATCCCTCTCTTTTCCTCTGCTTGAAGCCGATTTCTCCTTACAGTATACTATGAAGCGGGAGGAAAAACATGGAACGAAAAGTTTCCCTCGTGAAATTATTTCTCACTTTTTTGAAGATCAATACCTTTACATTCGGCGGCGGCTATACCATCGTCCCCATTATACGGGACGAGTTCGTCGAAAAGCAAAAGCTGATCCCCGACGACGAGATGCTCGATCTGGTCGCCCTCGCCCAGTCGGGCCCCGGCGCCATGGCGATTTCCACCTCGCTCCTTACGGGGTATCGGCTGCGCGGCGCGGCGGGCGCTTTTGTCTGTCTGTTGGCGAGCGTAACGCCCTGTCTGGTGATTATCCTCACGATCAATATGGCCTACGCCCGCTTTCGCTCGAATTTTTATGTAAACGCCGCCCTGGTGGGGATCAGCGGCGTAATTTCCGCCGTGCTCTTGTTGACCACCTGGAATTTGGGAAAGAAGGCGCTCGAGACCGATCGCCTCTTTTCCTGCGGGATGATCGCCCTGGCCTTGGGGTTGGGGCTTTTCACCGATGTAAATACGGCACTCGTCATTTTGATGATGGGCTTTGCCGGCATTTTCTTGACGAAATACGAATCGTCTCGGGAAAGGAATCGCGATGAATGACTTTTTAGAGAGAAAAAAGGTGCACCCGAATCTGCGCACCTACGGCATCGACGCCCTGGGCGCCATGGCCTACGGGCTGTTTGCCACCCTGTTGATCGGCACCATATTGAACACCATCGGCACGCGCCTCGGCATCCCCTTTTTGACGGATTTTCTATGGCCCGTGGCGCAGCAGGCCACCGGCCCCGCCATCGCCATCTCTATCGCCTACGCGCTGGATGCGCCGCCTTTGGTGCTGTTCGCATCGGCGGTGGTGGGCGCGGGCAGCTATGAGATCGGCGGTCCCGTGGCGGTCTATCTCGCCGCCATCGTCTGCGCGGAATGCGGCAAGCTGATCAGCAAAGAGACCAAGGTCGACATCTTGCTCACCCCGGCGGTGACGGTACTGACGGGCCTATTGGTGGCGAAGGCGGTGGGCCCTTCGATTCAATGGTTTATGGAGACGGTGGGCGAACTCATTATGGCCGCCACCGCCCAGCAGCCGCTCTTGATGGGGATTTTGGTCTCGACCATTGTCGGCATCGCGCTCACCCTTCCCATCTCCAGCGCCGCGATCTGCATTATGCTCTCGTTGGCGGGCCTCGCCGGCGGCGCGGCGACGGTGGGCTGCTCCGCCCAAATGATCGGCTTTGCAGTGATCTCGTTTCGGGACAACGGCTTTGACGGCTTCTTCGCCCAGGGCCTGGGTACCAGTATGCTGCAGATGCCGAATATCGTAAAAAATCCCCGCATTTGGATTCCTCCGACCCTCGCGGGCGCGTTGACCTCTCCCCTTTCCACGGTGGTCTTTCGGCTGGAGAACACTCCCCTCGGAAGCGGCATGGGTACCAGCGGCCTGGTGGGGCAGATCGCCACATTCCAGGCGATGGAAGGTCGCATGGAAACCCTGCCTCTTTTGGCGGCGGTGGTGTTGGTGCATATTCTTCTGCCCGCCGTGCTGAGCTATCTCTTCTACCGCCTCCTCTACAAAAAGGGGTGGATCCAAGACGGGGATATGAAACTCGAGATCTAGGAGGTGCCCGTGCTCTTACTGAAACTCTATGTCCAATTCCTAAAGATCGGCGCCTTTTCCTTCGGCGGCGGTTACGCCACCCTCCCGCTGATTCAGCAGTATATCGTGGAGCAAGAAGGCTGGATCACCATGACCCAATTTACCGACCTCATCACCATCAGCCAAATGACGCCCGGGCCCATCGCCATCAACTCCGCCACCTTTGTGGGCGCCCAGGTGGCGGGGCCGGCGGGTTCGGTGGTGGCAACCCTGGGCGCGGTAACGCCACAAACGCTGCTGATGACGGTGCTGGGCTATTTTCTCTTTACGAAGAAGCGGCACTTTAAGCTCATGGATATGCTGCTGCGGGGCATTAAGCCGGGCATTGTGGGATTGATCTTTATCGCGGCGCTCCAGATGTCGAAAAACGCCTTTTTCCCCGAAGGCGGCGGCTTGGAGCCGGTGGCCCTCGTCACCTTTGTGATCGGCGGCATCCTCTACTACAAAAAGGCCGATCTGATCCGGCTGATCGGCCTGGGGGCGGCCATCGGCATTGCGCTGAAACTGCTGATGTCCTTTGTCCCATAATCCTATCGCATCCGCCTGCGGGCGGATTTTTTTGTGTAGAAATGCAACAAAAAAACCGGCGCTTCGGCCGGTCGAAAGAGTATTTAGGAATCGGATAGGATCGCCAGGCTTTCGGCGTCCATCTTGAGATCGTCCGCTTCCTCGAATTCCATCTCGTAGACGGTCTTTTCGCCTTCCCGATGCAATTCAAAGCCCTCGAAAGGCGCCTCGGGCCGCTCCTCTTGGGCGCGCTCGACGGCTTCTTTCCACTCGGCGAGGGGCCCCACGTCGAGGACGGGCGCTTCGGCCGCATCCCCCTCGCGTCCCTCTTCCTTGGAGACGATCTTGGTTCCGGTGGCGGGCATTTCGATCGATACCTCTTTTTCGCCCATCACGCCCTCTACGACAAAACGACCGGTATCGGCTTCGTACTCGATCTCGGTGATCTGCCCCTGGGGAAATTCGCTGAGGAAGGTCTCGGCTACATCCATCAAAGACTTTTCCGCATCGGAGGGGTTAAAGCCTTCCGATTGCCTTCCCGTCTCTTTTTCGGCGCCGGTCGGCGCGTTTGGGGAATCTGCCCCTTCCGTGGCGGCCCGGGGACCGCAGGCGACGAGCAGGGCGCTCAGCGCCAATAGGGGTAGCAATTTCTTCATAGGGTCCTCCTCACTCTCGTTCGGTATGCGTGTATAGGATCGAATTTACTGCAGGCCCAGGGCGGAGAATGTGTTCCAGTCGGAGAGATCCCCCGCATTCCATCCCCGCTTATACCACTCGGTGCGCTGTTCGGCGGTGCCGTGGGTAAAGGAGTCGGGCACCACATAGCCCTGCGCCCGTTTCTGCAGGGTATCGTCGCCGACGGCAATGGTGGCGGAGATCGCCTCTTCGATGTCGCCCGGGTCCAAATAGCCCGCCTCTTGTTGGTGCCGCGCCACCACCCCGGCGAGATAGTCCGCCTGGAGTTCCAGCGCCACGCTCCAGCGATTGGCGTCTTCTTTCGAGACACGCTGCTGAATGTTCTGCACCTGACTCATCACGCCCAATTCCCGCTGCACGTGGTGGCCCACCTCGTGGGCGATGACATAGGCAAAGGCGTAGTCGCCCCGGGCGCCGAGCTTACGGGTCAGGTCGTCGTAAAAGGACAGATCCAGATACACCGATTGGTCGGCGGGACAGTAAAAGGGACCGGTCTGCGCCGAGGCGTAGCCGCAACCGCTCTGTACCGCGCCGGTAAATATATTCATCTGCGGCGGATGGTACTCCTGCCCGTGCTCCTGAAACTGCTCGGTCCAAATGTCTTCGGTGTCGGCGAGGACCACCGAGGCGAATTCATAGAGCGTATCCTCGGTGCTCGCCTGTTGGCGCGTCTGCGCCGGCGGGCTTGTCGTCTCTGTGCCGGGATTCACGTCGAATCCCCCGCCGCCCAACAGGCGCAGGAGCAAGAGGATCAGAATCCCCCCGATGCCCAGACCGCCCACGGGGAAGCGACCGCCGCCTCCGCCGCCGCGCATATCGTTAATATTGGAACTTCCCCTACGTCCTTGAAATTTCATCGGGGCCCCCCCTTTCTTCGGCAAATCGCGTGCGCACAGTGCGCCGCGCGCAATTCTCGCTATAGCATAGTCTGTACCCGTTTTCCCCTATTTCTATGCCGAAAGGGTCGATTCCTTTCCCTTACCCTTCGCCCAAAGCGCGTCGGAGCGCTCGAATCTCTTTGGCGTGGTCTGCGCCTTCGCCCGGCGTCTCGAGGACGATGGGCAGATGCGAAAATGCCTCATAGCCGACAAAGCGCGCCAAGACCTCCGTCCCTATATGCCCCGCGCCGATGGGGGCGTGGCGGTCCTTTTTCGAAGCCAAGGGCGTAAGCGAATCGTTTAAGTGGATGCCGCGCACCCGCGAAAGTCCCACCGTCTCTTCGATCGCCGCGGCCACCGCTTCGGGTCGGGCGAGGTCGTAGCCCGCGCTGTATAGGTGGCAGCTGTCCAAGACCACGTGCAGATGCGGATCGCCCACGGCCGAGAGTATGGCGGCGATCTCCTCCAGTCGGCCGCCCACCTCGCTTCCCTTTCCGCTCATGGTCTCCAGACAAATCGTCCCCGCGCCGAAGTCCTCGCGCAGGCGATCCAGGGCGCGCACGATGCGGAGGATCCCCGTCTCTATGCCGTCGCCGGTATGGGCGCCGGGGTGAAAGACGTAGATCGTATCGGCGGGGTAGGCCTGAAGCCGTGCCAGGTCATCGGCCAAAAGCGCCTCGCTGCGGGCGCGCACCCCCTCGTCTTTCGACGCGAGATTCATGGTATAGGCGCCGTGCAGAAAGACCGGGCCGAATCCCTTTCGCACCGCCTCAAAGCGGCGAATGTCGTCGAGATCCAACGCCTTTGCCCGCGAACCTCGGGGGTTTCTCGTAAAACACTGCATGGCGCTCGCCCCGAAGGACGTCGCCTCCTCCATGGCGCGGACAAGTCCCCGAGACGCCGAAATATGATAGCCGATGGCGCGCATATTGCCTCCTATAAAAACCACATAATGATGATAATGATACATACAATAATTCCGATCATAATTTCGCCTCACTTTATATAGAGTGTAGCGAATTTCGGGACGAAAAAAGTGCCCTGCGGCACTTCTCTCTTCGAATTTGGATGTTTCTTAAATTTCCCCTTATTACAAGAGGGGGATGTAGTTGACGACGGGCACTTCGTAGGGGTGGATGCGGTCGATAATGCGCTGCACCTCTTCCAGATCCTCTTCGCGAATGCGAAACTCCACCTTGGCTTCTTCTTTGGTCTGTACCTTGCCCACTTCGCCGTCGTAGGGGTCGGCCCCTTCCAAGGGGCGCCAGTGTCCCTGCACGCGGCTTACGGAAAAGGTGTAGTCGTAACAGTCTTCTTTCAAGATGCCCGCTTCGTTCAAGTCGTTGGCGAGTTCCACCACAAAAGCCTCGGGCATCAGGATTTCTACCTTGATATACTTCATAGCTGCTCCGCCTCCTCGATTCGATCGGGATCGGCCACCAACAGGCGGAAGGCGCCGCGTTCGGTCATTTCGCGAATGAGGTCGATCCATACCACATAGTAGATCATGCCGGTCACGATCACGACGATCAGATTCATAATCGTCTTTGCAGGCTGTGCGACAAAGACTTCGGGGGCGAGAATGCTGGGGAGGCCGACGATTCCGCCGATGACGCCGCTCAGGATCGCCGCGATCAACACGCGTCCGAAGATCAGGCCCTTATAGCCCTTGGAGGTCTCCCAGGTCTTTTTGATCGAGCCCCAAACCTCCATTTCGCCGTGCACTTGGATCAAACCCGCCACGACGCCGAAGGGGATCATGGCGATAGTAAATACGATGCCGGGGACGAGGAAGAGGACCAGGCCGATAAGGGACAGAATGTTTTTAAGAATCAGTGCGAGAACGGTCTTGGGGGCCTCCCCGTTGAAGAAATAGAAGATGTCCGCAAATTCCACCTGCGTATCGTAGACCTTATTGCGGTAGATGGCGAGAAAGATCCCCAAACTCACCATGTCGAGGACGAGATTGACGACAAACTGCGTCAAAAGCGCGGGGATCATGCCGGTGATCATAGAGGGATCGAACTGAAATCCCCCGGCGAAGTCCGCCGGATCGATAGCGGCCGTCAAGCCCAGACCCCCCAGATCCAAAACGGCAGTGATGATTCCCGATAAAACCACGTAGGCGAGAATCACTTTCCACATTTCTTTGAATATATCTTGCGTTGATTTTTGCATAATAACCCCTTTTTTGCGATTGCGTTCCGTCGGATTCTGTTCGTACTTTTTGCACATATACCCGATTTTTTTATATTTTACGCGATTTCTACAAAAACGTTCCTATTTTTTTGCTGCCCGCCGCTTTAGGGTCGGCAGCACCTGGGCAAAAAATTGCCCCACGAGGATGAGCACGCAGCCCAGAATCTTTTTCGGATAGAATACCTCGCCGGCAAAGACATAGGCGGCAAAGGTACCAAAGAGCGATTCGGAGCTGATGATCAGCGCGCTTTTATCGGGCGGGGCGTAGCGCTGGGCGTAGTTCTGCAAGAGGTAGGCGATGGCGGTATTTAAGACGACGATATAGGTCAGTCCCCCTACGGCGCGAAGGGTTACGGGTCCCGTAAATACGGGCCTTTTCATAAAAAACCACAGCGCCAAAGAGATCGCGCCCGCCACGATGAGTTGGATGACGGTAAACTGTACCGCATTATCGATATGCGGCATATAGCGGTCGATCCGCAGAATCTGCACCGCAAAGAGCAGCGACATAATAAAGGTGAGTACGTCGCCCCGGTTCAGGTGAAAATTCGGTCCCACGGTCAAAAAGCCCACGCCCGCCACGGTAAAGAGCGCAGCCAAGGCGATATGTCGCCCCGGTACCACGCGGCGGAATACAAACCGCAATAGGGGTACGGTGACCACATAACTTACGATGATAAAGGTCTGGTTGGCCGGCGTGGTGTACTGGAGCCCCACCATCTGAAAAGCGGTGGCAATGCCCAGCAGGAGACCGAGCTCTATGCCCCCGATCCACGTGATCCGATCCGGCCGCTTGCGGGCCGCGGGAACGGCGAGGAGTAGGAGCAATGCGCCCAAAAAAAAGCGAATGACCATGACCGGGTAGGGAGAGAAGCTCTCTATGGAAAACTTCGCGGCGACGAAGCTTCCGCCCCAGATCATGGCCAGCGCCCACAACATCAGTTCTGCCTGCGTCGTTGGATCGATGGTTTTACGCTTCATCGAACCAACTCTTGAGCCGCAATATTTGATGCGGATCCGCCATCCCGTAGACCAAGGGGGTGAGGGTGGCATAATTGCGTTCCAAATAATAGCGGTCGGTGCCGGCGGCGTGGTCGGTCTTGGCGCGACCCCGCAGGGATAATCGACGTACGCCCTCCACTTCTTCTTCGAAATAGTAGTCATAGGCGTTGTCGCCGATCTCCGCGACCTGGATCCCCTTAATTTCTTCGTAGGGCAAATAGGGCACATTGATATTTAAGACCATAGGTTCGGGATAGTGCATAAAGGCGTCCTCCACCTTATCGAAGATCTCCTTGGCGATCTTTGCGGCCGCGTCGTACCTAGCGTCCCCTTCTACCCAGCGGGCGCTGACGGCGACCGAGGGAATCCCCAAAAGCGAGCCTTCCAGCGCCGCACTGACGGTGCCGGAATAGATGATGTCCATGCCGGCGTTGTAGCCCAGATTGCAGCCCGAAAAAATCACATCGGGCCGTTCGGGCACGATCTTGTCGACCCCCGCCCGCACGCAGTCCGCCGGCGTGCCGGATACGCTATACGCTTTGGATTGTACGCCTTCGAGTTCGACTTCTTTTACCACCAGCGCGCGGTTGATGGTGATGGCGTGGCTCTGGCCGGAGTGTTCGGTTTCCGGGGCAACAACGATCACGTCGTGGTCCTTCTCGAGCACCTTGGCGAGCGCCCGGATCCCCGGGGCAAAATAGCCGTCGTCGTTGGTGAGTAATATCTTCATGACTTCTCCTTTACAATTCGATACAGCGGCAGGGCACCTTGGGGGTCGCCACCTGAAGCATAAAATCGACGCCTTCGTAGACCGAGTTTTCGGCGAGGGCCTCCCGGGCGGAACGCGCCGCCAACAGCGGCAGATTGTTCTCGCCGGACAGATGGGCGAGAACCACGTGCTCGCCCTTTTTTTCTAAGAGCCCCGACAAGAGCTCGGCGCAGTGGTCGTTGGACAAGTGCCCCCGGGTAGAGGCGATCCGCTCTTTTAACACGCGAGGGTAGGGCCCATTTCGAAGCATTTCGGTATCGTGATTGCTCTCCAAATAATACAGATCGCTGCCGCGCATCTTCTCGAGCATATCGGTATTTACCCAGCCGGTGTCGGTAAGATGCGAGATCTTCTTGTTCCCCGCCGAGACCACAAAGCCGCAGCCTTCCGCCGCGTCGTGGAACAGAGGCATGGGATAGACCGAAAGGTCCCCGTAAAAGAAGGGCTTTCGGCTCTCGAACACCGCGCGTTTCTTTTCGTCGATGTGTTTTACGGTCTTTTCCATGGCGAGCCAGGTATTTTCGTTGGCAAAGACCTCGAGATGGTATCTGCGCGCCAAAATCCCCACGCCCTTGACATGGTCGTTGTGTTCGTGGGTGACGAAGATCGCATCTAAAGTGGCGGGATCGACCCCGATGGCACGCAGATTGTTTTCGATGGCTTTGCCGCTTAGGCCGCCGTCTATGAGTATTTTCTTTTCTTTGGTTTCTATATATTGGCAGTTTCCGCTACTGCCGCTGGCCAATGAACAAAACTTCATATTTTCCTCCGATGTCTATTATAACAGAAGAAAAACAGTATACTTACCCCCGCGGCGGATTATACGATGTTTTTAGCGGCGGGCGCAAGGAGCAGCAAAATTAAGGTCGCGACCCCCAAGAGCACGATGCTGCCCCCGGGCTTTAGGCCGAATGCATAGGATAGGATCAGCCCCGCTTCGGTAAAGAGGACGCCGAAGATCGTCGAGGCGATATGGGTCTTTTTGTAGCTGAGCTTAAGCTGCAGCGCACAGGATACGGGGAGCACCAAAAGCGACGAAATGATCAGCACCCCGACGGTGCGTGCCGAGATCGCCACGGTAAGGCCCGTCAATACGACGAAGAGGCCGCTTAAAAAATCCGTGGGAATGCCCGCCAGGCGCGCCCCCACCGGATCGAAGGACAGGTACAGGAGCTTTTCATAGCCGAAGTACAAAAAAGCGAGTACCGCCAGGGCGACGGCGAGGATCATATAAAACTCGAAATCGCCGATGGCGACGATGGTGCCGAAGAGAAAGGACTCGAAATTCGCCCCGCCCCGCACAAATCCCGATAGAAGCGAAGCGAGCCCCACCCCGGCGCTCATCAAAATCGCCGTGGCGATCTCGCCGTAAGAGGGAAATCGGCGCCGAATCCACTCCATCGAAAAGGCGGCGAAGACGCAGGTGAGGATCGCCCCCGCCACGGGGTTAAAACCCAAGAGCAGCCCCAGCATGACCCCGGCGAGGGAAACGTGGCTGAGGGCATCTCCGATCATAGAGAGCCGCCGGTTGACGATCACCACGCCCATAGAGGGAATCACCAAGGAGAGGGCGAGCCCGATCAAAAGCGCGCGACGCATATATTCGTATTGTAAGATGTCCGCCATCAGTTCCCCCTCTTTTCTATGCGCCCGTCCTCGAGGACGTAGATGTCGTCGACGGCGCCCTCGATCAGATGCAGTTCGTGGGTGATCATAAGAATGGTGATTTCGTGGTCCCGGTGCAGGTGTAAGAGGAGCTCGAAAAGGGACGCCCGCGCTTCGTGGTCGATCCCCGTAGTGGGCTCGTCGAGCAACAACACCTTCGGGAGCGAAATCAGCGCCTTGGCGATCAACACCCGCTGGCGCTGGCCGCCGGATAGCGCCCCGTATAGGCGTTCGCCGAAACCCTCGAGTCCCACCAAACTCAGCGCGTCGTCTCTACGGCGGCGCCGCTCCGCGCGGGAAAGCTTCTCGCCGTAGTTGCCCAAATCGATCAGCTCCGCCACCGTAATAGGAAAGTCGTAGGCGGTCACCGTAAGCTGGGGCACATAGCTGACCTCCGAAAAATCCGCCTCCTCGCGCACCGGCTCGCCCAAAAAGCGGATCTCGCCGGCATCCGGCGTCTCGATCCCCAACAAGAGGCGCACAAAAGTAGACTTGCCGGCGCCGTTTGCGCCGATCAATACGAGAAAATCTCCCTGATTGACAGAGAGATTTGCCCCGCGAAGCACCACATTTTTCCCGTAGGAAAAATGCAGGTCTTCGATTTCGTAAATGTGTTTCATCGCAATCCGTTCTCCAATGCATCGAGATTCTTCTGCATTCGGTCGATATAGCTGCTGTCGGATTTGTATTCCATCGGATCCAACTCCACGACTTTCACGTCGTCCCCCGCCTCTTTGGCGACGGCCTTGGCGATATTGTCGTTCTTTTCGGGCTCGGTAAACACCGTCTTGATGCCCTTTTCGCGCATATGATCTACGATTTCTTTCATCGTCTTGGGATCCGGCTCCCCTTCGGAGTTGATGCCCTCGATGGGAATCTGCTTCAGATCATAGGCGGCGGCGAGATAGCCGTAGGCCTCGTGGCTGACCACCATTTCCCGTTGGGAAATGTCTTTCAGGCCCTTCTGCAGCGCTTCGTCCATGCGTTGTAATTTTTCTTCTAAGCGTTTGTAGTTGCCCTCATAGGTCTCGGCGCCGTCGGGATCCTTTTGTTTGAGCGTCCGGGTGATGTTTTTCGCCATCACCAGCGCGTTTTCGGGCGCCATCCAAACGTGGGGATCCTTGCCGCCGTGATCGTGTTCGTGTTCCGCCGCGTCGTGGCCGTGCGCGTCGGCGTCGTGTTCGCGGGCGTCTTCCCCGTCGTGGTCGTGGTGATGGCCGCCGGCGAGGAGTTCAATTCCCTCCGAAGCCTCGGCCACCGCTACGGTATCGGGAAGCTGGTCGATTAAGGTGTCGGTCCAGGATTCCAATCCCGCTCCATTGTAGAGGAAGACGTCGGCTTCGTTTAATGTATTTATATCCTTCGGCGTCGGTTCAAAACCATGGGTTCCCTCGCCCTCGGGAATCAGGCAGTGCACCTCGGCGCGCTCGCCCGCAATTTCTCGCGCCAAATCCTCCAGAATAAAGGTCGAAGTGACGACCCGGAGCCCTTCCGCCTTTTTGTCCGCGCTGTTTTCTACCGTCGCAGTCTCTTTCGGCGCTTCGGCATCGGCATTTTTGCCCGCACCCGCCGCACAGCCCGCGAGCAGCAAACAGGACATGCCAATCGCGATCCATTGTTTCATTCTCATATAGCCTCCTTTAATAGAAATCATTACTACTTAATGAGCAGTATATCAGAAACCCCCGCGTTTCGATAGTTTTTTGAGAAAATCCACTTATTTCACATAAGATAACTTTCTTTTTCCGATTAAATCGATTAATATAAATATATGCGAAACAGATTTGAGGTGTAAAGTGAAAGAAATTCTACGACAACGCGGATTGAAGGCGACGCGCGGCCGCCTGCAGGTTCTGAAGCTGATGCAGCGATCCAATCGCCCCATGAGCGCATCGGAGGTATACGCCGCGATCTCGGATACCGCCTGCTCTTCTCTGTCTACGGTCTACCGCATCTTAAACCAGCTCACGGAAGTGGGGCTGTTGGAGGCGAGTATGCACAAGGACGAGGTTACTTATTACGAATACAAGACCGAAGTACACAACCACTATATCGTATGCTCCGAATGCGGCAAATTTACGCCCATTCGCGACTGTCCCCTGGACGCCTTGGACACGCATATCGTCGCCTCCACCGGCTACGATATCACCGGCCACCTGTTCCAGTTGCAGGGCATCTGCCCCGACTGCCAGAAGGCGAATCCATAATGTCCGTCTTTCGGGAACCATGACGATCCGGCTGTATCGCCGGGTCGTTTTTGTTGGAAACTTTACACAAATTTTATAAGGGGCGGCGAAAAAATCTCAGCTTCCGGGGTAGGTAGTATATACGCGAACTACCCACCCCTAAGGAGGTTTTTATGACGCAAATGCTCGAAGTGTTCGTCGAATTCGACGGCAATGCCAAAGACGCTTTCGCTTTTTACCGCGAAGTATTCGATACCGACGCCCCGCAATTGATGCGGGTAAAAGACGCCCCCGCCGAAGGCACGGCCGGCATGGACCCCGAGGCGGTGATGTACGGCTCTGTGGCGATCGGAAAGACCCATCTCATGGGATCGGACAACTTTACCGGAGACTACGCCGCGCCCCGGGGCATGTATTTGAGTTGGGGATCGACCGATGCCGATGAGGTGGATGCCGTATGGCAGGCCTTTATCGAAGCCGGCAGTACGGTGGAAATGGACCTGGGCGAGACCTTTTGGTCGAAGAAATACGGAATCTTGCGGGATCCCTACGGCATCGGCTGGATGCTCTCGCTCTATTCGCCCGAAGATGCGCAATAAAAAAGGATCTCTGTTTTTACAGAGATCTTTTTCTATGCCCGCTGTTTGCGAAAATACAGGGCCAATGCGATGCCCGCAGCGGTAATCGCCATATTGAAGAGGACGACATAGACCGGCCCCTCGGCCCCCGCCGCGCGGCTGATTCGCGCCGCCGCGTCCAATACAACATAGTTGGCGACAGAGGAGGCGATCATCACCGTCGAGGTGATTTTTCCCTTGTGCCGGGGGTAGAGCTCGTTGGCCGTCGCCACCACCAACTGGAGCACGCCGCCGGCGCCGCCATAGCCGATCAAAAATGCCGCGACCAACACAGAAAGCGGCGTGCGCACGAAGTAGACCAGCGCCAATGCGGCCAAACAAAGGGCGGGATAGAGGACCAATACGTCTTCCTCTCGCATTTTTTTAAGTACGAATCCCGCCGTGGCGAGGATGGCGAGTATGGTCCCCAGGGCATAGACCGACTGGATCTTCGATGGATCCGCCACGCCGTAGAGCGCACCCAGTTCCTGATTGCAGTTCAGCCAGAGAATAAAAGTGGCCGTGGCGGTAAAGCCCATGGCGACCAGCGCCGGCGCGCCTTTTTTGATGCCCATGGCGCCCGTCTCGTCCTTTCCCTTTCCGCCTTCTTTCGGGGGGAAGGGCAAAAAGAGGAGCAATACGCCGTCGATGGCGATAAGGGCCGCCATGCCATAAAACAGCGCGCGGAAAGAAAGCTGTGTACGTGCGGCAAAGCCGATCATAAAGGGCAGGGCGAACTGCCCGATCGACATGGCGAATTTCGTAAACATATTGGCCCGTGGTCCCCGGCTCCCGAAGATCTCGAGGATCGAGGGGGTGACACAGGTGTCGAGAAAAGAATTGGCGATGCCGCCGGCCAGGGCCCAAATATAGGCGACACGCGCCGAAGGCGAAAGCGCCGCGCCCAAAAAGAACAGGGCATAGAGCACGACGCCGATCAGGCCCGATGTCTTTCTGCCGAAGCGGTCCGATACCGGCCCCGCCACGGGGAGCGCGATCAAGCGCCCGAGTCCCAAGGCGGCGATCACGCCCAGTACCGCGGCCACATCGCCGCTGCCCCAGGCCCCGGCGAGTTCCGTCTTGTACTGAGAAAGAATCGAAACGCCGATGCCGTGGACGAAGTAGGTAAAGTACAGGGCGAGGGCGGTGCATATGTACGGATTGCGACGGTGGGTTTCCATAGATCCTCCTTACGATATGTATCCACACAAAAAGGGCGACCGCGTGGTCGCCCCTTTTGCGACTTCAAAAGTCGAATCGATGGAGTGCCTTTCCGATATTTGGTAAGCAACAGTAAGTAAGAAACAACAAAAGGCTAGGAGTAAGCAGGCATCATTCCCATCGATTGCATACATTATGCCATGAAAACCCTGTCCCGTCAACCGATTCGCCGATCTTTCTTACTGCATTTTGCTACATTCTCGCCACGCTCCGAAGCGTGTCGTAAATCGCTTCGGTCATGGCGCGAAACTCGTCGGGCGTCTGCTTTTTTCGCACCGTCACGCCCGGGCGTTCCAGGGAGAGGGCGGGAAAGAGAAATCCGTCTTCGATCTCGACGGAAAAGAAGACCCGAGGGTGTTCGATCGCCGCCTCAAATCCGAAGCTGTCCCCTTCCAAAATGGCGCTACACGCCTCCGCGATCGCCTCCAGCTCGCCGAATCGGAAAAAGCTCTCTTCTTCGGTGCCGCCCGCCGCGCCGTCGTCCCAGGTAATGCGGCAAATCAAATAGTCCGTCTGATAGGGCATCCCCGCGCCCCAGCCCGGCGGATATTCGTATTCCAAGACCTCAACGCCGATTTCTTTATTTCCCTGTTTCAGATCCAGCATCGTCTCTCTCCCCCGTCACCAAATGAAAACCCTGTTCCTCTGCGATCACGGCAAGCTCGGCGCGCTTTCGGGTCGCCTTCTCGAGGCGCGTAACCACCTGATCGGTAAAGGAATCTACGCGGCGGTTGGCATCGCGCAAATCGTAATAGGTCTTCATTTCCTCGTCGTAATCGGCGAGTACGTCCATATAGTTGTCGTATTCCCGGTAGCGATCGGTAAAGAACTTAAATTCCAAGGGCATACGCGGCTTCAGCTGCGGCTCTTGGTTCGGCACCCCGAAACCCAGACCCACCACCGGGAAGGTGAGGCGGGGCAGATCCAAAATCTCGATAATCTTTCGCGCATCGTTTAGGATGGAACCCAAAAACACCGCGCCGAGTCCCGCGCGCTCTACGGCATTGGTGACATTCTGCGCCGCCAATGCCGCGTCGGTAAAGCCCTGAAAGAACCGGTCCGCGTCGGCTTCGGCCTCGAGTTCGTAGCCCTGTTCCCGGGCGATGCGGCTGTTTCTATACACGTCGACGACAAAGATCCACAGCTCCGGCGCCCGGGCGATGTATTCCTGTGCGCCCACTTCGGCGATGGCTTCTTTGGTCTTTTCGTCGGTGATCCGGATCACGGAATAGGCCTGCATGCCCGTCGCCGTGGCGGTGCGGTTCATAATGTCTTTGAGCACTTCCAAAAGCGCGGGATCTACCGGCTCGTCCTTAAACTCCCGTATGGTACGGTGCTCCAGTTGCTCTCGTAACAGTTCCTCATAGCGCATGGACTTATCCCTTCCCTCTCTTATATTTTAGGTATTTGATCCACATTTCTCCGATTTCCGCGCTCGCCTCCAGATTTTTAAGCTGCAGGCGCAGCAAAGTCTCGAAGGAATCCGCCATTAAGCGGTCCAACTCGTCGTCCCCCGAACGCCTGAGGGGCCGGGGGTCTTTTTTGTCGTAGAGCTCGATAATCATTTCTCCGGGACCCGAAGTCTCCCGGTGTTCTACCTCGACGGCGATGGGCTTTCGGGGAAAGAGCGGCACCAGCTCGTAAGACGGCCGGGTGGCGGGCAGGCGCAGCGCAAGCCCCGCCCCCGGATCGACATCCGCCGCCCCGAAGATCGCGTCGGTATCGGGAAACCGGCTCGTATCTTCTTCTATACCCATATCATGCAAAATCAAGCCGCCGGGATACACCGCCTGCACCCGATACGCCCGCGCCGTGCGATCGATCAGCCACAGCACGTCCCCGGGCGCCATCCGCTCGCTATAATCCGATTCGGTCTCCAGCCTGCCGTTCTCGTCGGGCAGGCGCGAACTTTTCAGATACCATTCCCGTCTCTCGTCTTCCATCGTACACTCCTCCGGCCGTTCTTTATGTAGCAAGAAAAAGGGTGCCGCCAAGGCGACACCCCCTGTAGTTTGCCTTTATTTTGCGTTTTCGTTCACCCATTCACGAGACTTTTCTACGGCGTCTTCCGTCGGCTTTTCTACGCCGGTCTCGGGGTCTTTGCCTTCGAGGTTACCGTACACGTCGGAAGCCGGTGCGTCCGGGTTTTGGTTTTCTTGTTCTCTTCTGGATTTTGCTTCTTTTGCTTTTTGTTCAGACATTGTTGCCTCCTATTGCCTATTTGTGATACACATGACCGCTTCGAATCCTACTCGCTCGGTAAATTTGCTCGAGGAGCACGGCGCGAATCAGGGTATGGGGCATCGTCATTTTCGAAAAGGAGAGGAGCAGATCGCCCCGCTCTTTTACCGCACGACTCAGCCCCATACTGGAGCCGATGACAAAAACCATATCTCCCCAGCATATATCCATCATATCATAGAATGTTTCGGAAAATGCCACGGAATCGTATTGCCTGCCCTCTATGGCGAGGACGATCACCGTATCCTGTGGCCGGATCTTCTCGAGAATACGCGCGCCTTCTCGTTCCAAAACGCGCGTCCGCTCGAGATCCGAGAGTTTTTCCGGCGCCCGCTCGTCTTTTAGGGCAACGACCTCCAGATCCATATAGGCGCCGAGGCGTTTTTCGTACTCGCCGCACAGCGTCCGCAAAGACGGTTCCTTCAGCTTGCCCAAAGCTACGATGCGAACCTTCACGATCAGATAAGCTTCTTCACTTCTTCCAGTGCTTTGTCATAATCCGGATGGTTGGTGACTTCTTGCACATATTCTACATACTTTACCTTGTCGTCAGCGCCGACGATCACGATGCCGCGGGTCAATAGGCGCAGGCCGTCGATCAAAAATCCGTATTTCTTACCGAAGTCCAGATCTCTGTGGTCGCTCACCAGCTTTGCCCGGTCGATCCCCTCTGCAGCGCCGAAGCGTTCCTGTGCAAAGGGAAGGTCATTGGAAATGGTGATCACGTGCACATTGTCGCCGAGTTTGGTCGCCATTTCGTTAAAGTTTTCCGTCTGCAGCGCACATACGCCGGTGTCGATAGAAGGAACGACGGAATAGATACGAACCGTGCCGTTCAATTCCTTCGAATCGAAGGGAGTCAAGTCGTTATTCAAAGCCACGAAATCAGGGGCCGTATCGCCGACCTTGATCTCTTCACCGGCGATGGTAATCGGATCTCCGCCAAATGTAATGTTTTCTCTAGACATTGTCTTACCTCCTCAGTCTAATTGGTATGCTTATGTATGAACTATATCCGAAAAGGGAAGAATTAAACACGCGGGGCACAAATCTCACAAAAATTTCGAAGGCCGATTCGCGCAAACGCCCCTTCGCGGTCGCCGAAACGCGGCGCTTGTACTATAATATGTAAGAGAAATACAAGGAGGCAATATGGAATATAAGCACAGAGCCGTCGTTATGGGCACAAACTACTATATCGGCCTGGCCATCGTCCGCAATCTCGGACGCCACGGCATCCCCGTAACGACCATGGACTACGAACCCTCTCCCTACGGGATCAGCCGGTACGCCGACGAAGCCCTGTTGGTGCCCCACTACGAAAAGGAAGAAGAAAAGCTGATCGAGACCATGGTAGAATACGCCGAGAGTCTCGACGTAAAGCCCGTTCTCTTCCTCTCCAGCGACCCCTATGTGGAGTTTTTGGACCGCAACTTCGAGGTCTTAAAAAAACATTATCTCTTCGCCACCGAAGAAGCGGGGCTCCTCTCCCGCCTGATGGACAAAGATATCCTCGTCGAATACACCGATCGCTACGGCATCCCCACTCCGGAAAAAATACTCTGTAACGAAGACAATCTCGTAGAACGGGTGGCAAAAGAGATCGGCTACCCCTGTATCTTAAAGCCCAAAAACTCCGCCGAATTCGTACGGATGTTTCGGGAAAAGGCGTTCTTCCTCGAAGACGAGGCCATGCTCAAAGACAAGATCGGCCGCATCGACGACCTCTCTTCCTGCTTTATACAGCGCATCATCCCGGGCCCGGAGAGCAATTGTTACAGCGCCGACGTCTATTACGGCCCCAACACCGAATTGATGGGCTATCTCACCACCGAAAAAATTCGCCAATGGCCCAACAACTTCGGGGCCAGTACCTACGCCAAGCAAAAGTGGATCCCCGAACTGATCCCCCTCGTCGATCCCCTCTTTCAGGGCGTCGACTTTCGCGGGTTTGCCGAAGTGGAGCTCAAGCGCGACGAATTCAGCCAAAAAGTCTATCTGATCGAAATCAATGTGCGCTTTATTAACTTTACCGAAATGCTCTGCCACCTCGGATTCGAGACCCCCTATATGCACTATATGGACGTGACCGGCGGCGAAATTCCTAAAAAATTTATCCGCCACGACACCAACTGCCATTGGAAATACAAACACGAGGACATCTCTGCCGTACGCGGGTACTTGAAGAGCGGCCAAATGAGCCCCGCAAAAATCATCTCCGATTACCGATTCCGCAAAGTCAACTCCACCTGGGCGTGGGACGATATGGGACCGGGTTTTCACTACTTCGGCCACCTGGTGGGAAAGGCGCTGAAAAAAATTCCGGCGCGACTCGCTCGAAAAAAATAAGAAAAAACGATGCACGTGCACTGACCTCCAAAAGTTGGACCTAGAAAACCAACTTTTGGGGTCTTTTTATAGCAAAATACAGTTATGAATTGAAGCGTAAAATTGTGTATGAATATTTAAGCGGAAAAGCAAGCTATCCGCAACTTGAAAACAAGCACGGTATAGACAGTGGATCAACTTTTTCCTATAGATTTATGAATATATTATTTTCCCGTGAATTATTCTCAATTATTCTATAAATTATATCAATTTCTCTTTAATTTAAGTCTTGCTTACCGTATTATATTGTTAAAGATGAACAACGAGATGTCGTGGCTGAAATAGAGAAAGGTCAAACCGTTGTTGTTAAGGGCGAAGTTACGGATGTCGGAGAGGTCCTCGGATACTCCATGAAGGTTGACAGTATCGCTGCACAATAATACCTTAAAGATATTGTACGGAAAACAAAGACAATAACCACGGATCTAAGCAGGATTTCAAGCGAGATTTCACTCCATATAGCAAAAACATAAAACTATAAGCATGAAAAAACCGGCTCCATTGCAATACTGTCGCAATGAAGCCGGTTTTACTTTGGCGGAGCGGGTGGGATTCGAACCCACGTGCCCGTGAAGGCAAACTGATTTCGAGTCAGCCCCGTTATGACCACTTCGATACCGCTCCGTATGGCGCAAAGCCGGAACACTTCTATTATACAAGAAAATCACTTGTTTTTAAAGTGCGATTTACAATGCGCCCGTATTTTTAGTATTGAACGTGGATGGCCGGGTTGATATTTTTGCCGTTTTCGATGATTTCAAAGTGCAGGTGGGGTCCGGTAGAGCGTCCGGTGCTACCCATCTTTCCGACGGATTGTCCCTGTCCTACCATATCGCCCACCTTGACGTCGACGCGGCTCAAGTGCGCGTAGCGGGTCTTGTATCCGTTTTGGTGGTCGATTTCGACGAGGTTGCCATAGGTACCGGCACGTCCGGCGCGGGTAATGACGCCGCCGTCGGAGGCGATGATGTCGGTCCCGACGCAGTTGGCGACATCGATGCCGTAGTGGAAGCGTCCCCAACGCGGTCCGTAAGGAGAGGTGAGGCGACCCACGGCGGGGTGAATAAAGCTGTTGGTCTGTGCGCCCTTTTTGGTGCCCACGAGGACGACTTCCGCAACGGGTTCAGCGCTCATGCGGCTGTCTTCGGTGACGGAAGAGACGATGCGGCCGTCGACTTTGGTGGTCAGCACGCGGCTTTCCATTTTGCCATTTACGCCGGCTTGTTCGACGGTTTTTTGGTTTTCAAAGCGTTCCGGGTCTTCCTTGGTCACGGTGGCGAAGGGAATGTCGGTCACGGTGGTGGCGATCTCTTCGATTTCCGCCTTGATCATGGGCGCCGGTTGCAGGACGACGAGTTTGGTGCCCTTGGTAACGGGGTCTTCCCAGTTTTCGTTCAAGGCCTTGATCTCGTCTAGGGTCATTTTAAAGCGCTTTGCGATGGATTCCAAGGATTCGGTCTCTTCGGCGACATACAATGCCTCTTCGCGGCCGCCTTGGGTCAGAAGCACAAAGGCTTCGTCGACGGTCTTTACATCGCCTTCTTCGGCGCCGCTATCTTTGACCGAGAGGGCAGGTTCCAGTCGGAAGTTTACGATCTCGGATCCTTCGGTTTGGAAGCTCTTTTGTAATTTTTGAATTAAGGCTTCGTAATCTTTTTGACTCTGCATGCGGAAGGTCGGATTGTCGCCGACGTATACGGTGACTTCCGATGCCTTTTTTGCTTCGGTCGCGTTTTCCGTCGCGGGACGTGCGGCGATATCCTGTGCCGATGCGGCGAGGGCGGTGCTATGTAACCCGCCGAATGCCAGGGCTACGGCCAATCCCGCCGTGACATATGCTCGTTTCATTTCATATCTCATCTTCATCCAACTTTCTAATATCATTCTGTGAAAATTAATTCCTGAAAAAATAAAATGCGCTTCGTTACTTTTTTGTAACTCTTTCGACGCGCGAGATCTATTATAACAGAGATTTCACCGCTGTCTATGGCGAAATCGGGTCAGAATGATTACAGTTGAATGACATACGTATGCAAAATGTTCGTAAAGTTCCGCCCGTCCTCTTTATCTTCTCTTTACATATACAAAAAAAACGAGAGGATCGCGTTTCGTGTGGTAGATATATTTGCGCATAAAAAAAGAAGGCCGAAGCCTTCTTTTTTCTGCGAATGGAGTGTATGGCGCGCGTTAAATGGCGCAGGGACTGTAACCGCAGTCGGCGCACTCCGCGCAGCCGCCGCTGTGGTGCATGCTGCCGCCGCACATGGGGCAGACGTCGGGGTTTTCGCTCATCTGTTTGGCGACTTCCCGATTGAGCTCGTCCTGCAGCTCTTGTATGCGGTCTTTGCCGTCTTTCTTTTCCTCGGTGATCAGAATGCCGCTGCGGGCACAGCCGTCCCGATAGATGGTAACGCCCTTAAGGCCCATTTCCCAGGCGTAGACGTAGAGGTCTTCTACCTCTTCGACGGTAAATTCTTTGGGCACGTTGACGGTAGAGGAGATGGACGCGTCGATAAATTGTTGCCAGGTGGACTGCACATTGATCCGGTCTTTGTAGTTCAGATTGGACGTGGTAATGACGTAATCCGGCAGCTCGTCCTCCTGAGAGAGGCCCTTGGCTTCCATCAGATCGCGCACGATTTCGGTATAGACCGTATAGAAGGTGTCCTCTGCGTGGAGGGATTCGGATTTTCGCACATACGAGATTTGGAAGATGGGCTCGACGCCGTTGCTGCACCCGATCAAAGTCGAGATGGAGCCGGTGGGCGCGATGGTCAAGAGCTGCGAATTTCTGAGCCCGTACTCTTCGATCAGCGCCAGTACGTCGTCGTCGGCATTGGCGCGGATAAATTCCGCCTGCAGCACCTTTTCGCCCCGGTAGCGGGGGAAGGGGCCGTCCTCTTTGGCCAAAAGGGCGGACTGCCGCAGCGCCTCGTTGACCAATACCCGACCGATTTGGTTGATCAGGCTCAACGATTCCGGCGAGCCGTAGCGGATGCCCATTTTAATAAACATATCCGCCAAGCCCATAATGCCCAGGCCGATCTGGCGAAGCTCTCTCGACAGGCGCTTTTGGTCTTCCAACGGGTGAAGCTGCATGTTTTCGTCGAGGACTTCGTTCAGGTAGACGACGCCTTCGCGCACCAATTTGCCGAAGGCTTCGAATTCAAAGCGCGCAAATTTGCTGAAGGGGTATTTGACGAATTGCCCCAGATTGATGCTCGAAAGATTGCAGGAGCCGAAGGCCGGCAGCGGCTCTTCCGCGCAGGGATTGACCCCGGCATAGGAAAAGCTCTCGTCTTCGCTCATAATGTGCCACGCATTGATGCGGTCCTTGAACAGGACGCCGGGTTCGGCCATGTCCCAGTTGTTAAAGGCGATGTTGCGCATAATTTCGCGCGCACTGACCTCTTTGTCGATCACCTCTCCGGTGGCTTCCACCTCGAAGTGGAGCGAAAAAGGACGATCCGCCTTGTAGGCTTCGAAGAAGTCGTCGCCGAAGTTGACGGAAATATTGGCGCTGGTGACCTTGTCCAGGTCTCGCTTGACATTGATAAATTCCACGATGTCCGGGTGCGAGGCATCCATATTGAGCATCAGCGCCCCGCGGCGGCCCCGCATTCCGATCAGGCCGGTGGTGAGGGAGTAAAGGTCCATAAAGCTCACCGCACCGGTGGTAGAGGAGGCGGCGTTATTGACCCGCGCGCCTTTGGGACGCAATTTGTTTAAGGTCAGGCCCACGCCGCCCCCATAGCTGTAGGTACGCGCCATCCACTTGGCGGTATCGTAGATGGATTCGATATTGTCCTCCACCTGGGGCATTACGTAGCAGTTGGACAAGGTGATCTTTTTGCCGTAGGCATCGAGGCCGCGTCCCGCCAAAATGCGGCCTGCGGGCATAAATTCCTTGTTGGCGATCGCCTTTTTGATGGCGGAGTTGCCCCCGCTTACCCGATCGAGGAATTCTTCAAAGGTTTCGGAATCGTAGCGGTACTTCTTTTCGTAAATGTCTCGCTGCAGATCCGTCATGGCCCAGCCGTGTTCTCTGAGCCGCGTCCGCTCTTCGCGGTACAGGATGTATTTCTTCGCCGTCTCCGGATCCTTCTGCATCAGCGAAAATTCGACGGCGTCTTGGATGGATTCGATGTCGATGATTTCTTCCCCTTGAAATCTGTCGCTGACATCCTGTGCCACCGCCCGGGAGATCGCACTGTCGATTCCCTTTTCCGTTTCCGCCATGGCTTTTTCTACGGCCACGACGATTTTTTCCGCATCGTAGCCGACGATTCGGCCGTTTCTCTTGCGAACTTCCATGTTTTCCCCCTAGTCACAATCGTACTTATCCACAATTTTATCAACATATTGTGGTTAACTTTCTGTTTACACACTAGATATAGTGTTCAGTGCTTATACTACCGTATCGACGACGAAATTTCAAGGCGCACAAAAAAATAAGGCGAAGGAATTCGCCTTATTGCGGATCATATCGATCCAGATTATAGGTTTCGATGAGAAAAAGCAGCCGCTCGCCGTAGCGGGGGTTGGTGCTGTAGCCCGCAGGATACAGCGCCTCGGCATAGGCCTCTTTGGTTTCGGCTTCGCGCACGAGGCGGTATCGATCGGCGTCTGCGATCAGTTTTCCGTAATCGAAGAAGCTCTCGCGGGCGGAGTCATAGGTACGAAATCCGTCCGATACGCGCCGGCTCTTTCCCCCTTCGATCTCTTCGGTGGGGAGCACGATCGCCGCATCGCCCTTGCCCTTAATCCCGAAGTAGTTATTGTAGTTTCGGCTCAATTCGCTTTCCCCGAAGTTCGACTCCAACGCCGATTGGGCGAGGACGACCGAGGGGATGAGGCCGTAGCGCTCGGATACCTCGACAGCAAGCGGCGCAAAGGTCTCGATATATTCTTCCCGAGACAGCGCACCCGCCGGCTCGGGATTGTAGCGCGGCCGCATCCAATACAAGAGGACGAGGGCAAAGAGGATGCCCGCCGCCAAATACCGCTTTCTTGTTTTCAAGGGCCATCACTCCACATCGACGACCGTGCCGGGATCGTCTTTGATATAAAAGATGTTTTGTCCGATAGCGGTGAGGATAATGGTGACGATGGGCATCAGATAGTTAAAGACCGCAAAGGGCAAATACGCTAGGGGGCTCACCAAGAGCACGCTCTTCATATAGGCGCCGCAAGTGTTCCAGGGCACCAAGGCACTGGTGACGGTACCGGAGGCCTCGAGGGAGGACGAGAGGAGTTTGGGGTGCAGGCCCCTGCGCTTGTACTCCGGCGCGAACATGCGGCCGGGGACCACCAGCGAAATGTATTGTTCGGGCATGGTGGCGTTGGAAAACAGGCAGGTCAACAGTGTCGCCACCACCAAACCGGTGACGGATCGAATGCCCCGCACAAAGGAATTGACGATGACCTCCATCTGCCCGGTGCTTTCGGCAATGCCGCCGAACATCATGGCGATCAAGGTCAAAGAGACCGAATACATCATATTCGAGAGCCCGCCGGTGGTGAGCAAATCGTCCAGGGCTTCGATCCCGGTATTGGACACATAGCCGCTCATGCCGCTGCCCAATATGTCGCCGAAGTCTACCGTGGGTTGTAAAATCGGCCCGATCACCGAAGCCACGATGATCCCCAATACGATTCCCGGCAGGGCGGGCATCTTAAAGGCGATGGAGACGATCACCACCACCGGCGGCAGGAGCAAGATCGGGCTGATGTGAAAGGCCTCTTCCAGTCCGGATTGCAGCGCCGTAATGCCCGATGTGTCCGCCCCGCCCGTGCTGTACTTGGTCGTCAGCACGGCGAATACGATGAGCGTAAGGATGTAAGTGATGATGGTGGGTTTCATCATGGCCTTGACGTGGGTAAAGACATCGGTGCCGGCCATGGCGGGGGCGAGATTGGTGGTATCCGACAGCGGGCTCATTTTGTCGCCGAAATACGCGCCGGAGAGGATGGCGCCGGCGGTCACCGGAGCGGGAATATGCATACCCTGCGCGATTCCCATCAGCGCAATTCCCATCGTCCCCACCGTACCCCAGCTGCTCCCCGTGGCGAGGGAGGTGATCGAGCAGATCAGGACCGTCGTCACGAGAAAGATCGAGGGCTTTAAAATATTCAGGCCGTAGTAGATCATCGACGGCACCACGCCGGTGGCGATCCACACGCCGACCAAAATCCCGATGGTGATCAAGATCATTACCGAGGGCAGCGCCTGAGAAATCCCCCGCACCATGGCCCGCTCGATATCCGACCAGCGATAGCCGATCAACAGCGCCATAACGGCAGAAAAAATGACGCCGATAAACATGGGGATATGGGGGTCGATCTCGAAGACCAAGATGCTGATACACATAATGATCACAAGACCGCCGAAGACGGTGAGCGCCTCCCAGAGCTTCGCCTTTCGCGGTGTGCGGTTCGTTTCCATAAAAACCTCCTCGGGTTCTATTACTGCTTTATTCTGCTACAAACGCGGATATGTTAAGTTAACATTATAATATAAAAATCGCGAAAATCCTATCGAAAAGCAGTGATGCGCCCGCGCTTCCCGTTAAGAAAGGTCTAAGATCTGTCCGCCTTTTGCTCCAAGACCGAGAGCAGATACTTTCCGTATTCGGTCTTACAGAGGTCCTGGGCGATCCAGCGCAATTGCGTGCCGTCGATCCATCCGTTTTCGTAGGCACAGAGTTCGATCGAGCCGATTAGACCCGCTTCTCGCTGCGTATTTTCGATTCGATTGGCCGCCTCCAATAGAGAGCGGGAATTTCCGGCGTCCATCCACAGGGTCTTGGGGTCGAGTTTTCTGACGTTCAGGGTATTGCGCTCCAAATAGATCTGGTTGACGCTGGTGATCTCCAGCTCTCCCCGCTTGGAAGGCTCGACGGTCTTCGCGATTTTTACCACCTCTTTGTCGTAGTGATAGAGGCCGGGGACGATATAATTGCTCTTTGGATGCTCGGGCTTTTCTTCGATCGAAGAGATCTTTCCGTCTTCGTCGAATCCCAAGACCCCGAAGGCGCGGGGGTCTTCGACCGGATACCCGAAGACGAAGGCGCCCTCCTCCTCCTTGACCACCGAGCGCAGCTGTTCGACCACATTACCGCCGTGGAAGATATTGTCGCCCAGAATCAATGTCACCGGATCGTCCTTGATAAACGATTTTCCGACGATGAGCGCATCCGCAATGCCGCGCTGCACCTTTTGTTCCTTATAGAGGATCTTCATGCCCAGTCGCGATCCGTCGCCGAACAATTGCCGAAAGTGATCCTTCATCTTGGCGGGCGTAATGATAAGGACCTCCCGAATCCCCGCCGCCATCAAAGTGGACAGGGGGTAGTAAATCATGGGCTTGTCGTATACGGGCAAGAGCGGCTTCGGAACGGGCAGGGTCATGGGATACATACGCGTCCCCTTCCCCGCCGCCAGAATAATTCCCTTCATCTCAAATTGTCTCCTTTTTCTATAATTGTGGCGGAAACAAATGCCCGCCGTATGTTTTCTATCATACCATAAGTTCTACCGCCGCTTTCTCGCAATAAAAAACCCGCCGAAGCGGGCTTTTTGTTTTCTATGCTTAGAATGCGGACTTGTTGACGTGATCTTCTCTCGTCTTGCCGATGCCCGCCTTGCCGAGGCCGTAGCCGATGGCAAAACAGATCAGCGACGGGATAAACCAGGTAAAGCCGAATTGTCCCAAGGGCAATCCCTTGATTTGATCGACGAGTCCCTGCATACCGATGTTCGCGCCGATGGTTTCGATAATGGCGAGGACGAGTACGCCTGCGACCATCACGATAAAGGCCATGTCGTATTTGATGTGTTTTTCAAACAACATGTAGAATACCAGAGCGATAATCACCGGATAGACGATGGTGAGTACCGGGCCCGCCAATGCGATGATCGCATCGACGCCGACCAGGGAAAGGAAGAAGCTGATCAAGGTTACGATGACGACGGTCACTTCGTATTTGAGCTTGCCCTTTGTAATGTCGGCAAAGAAGTTACCGGCTGCAGAGGTCAAACCCACCGCCGTGGTAAGGCATGCCAGCGATACCGCCAGTGCCAAGGCAAATTGACCGAATCCGCCGAAGAGCATTCTGACCAGACCCACGAGGATTTCCACGCGAGAGGTATCGGCATCATATAGGGCACTGCCTTGTGCGCCGAGATAGGTCAAGCCGCCGTAGACGATGGCGAGGGAGACGAAGCAGACGACGCCGACTTTTAAAATGACGCTGCGCTTTTCGCTTTCGCTCACTTCTCCATAGCCTTTTCGGACCAAGTCCGCCACAACGATCGCCGTAAATAGCGGTGCCGCCAGGGCGTCTAGGGTTTGATAGCCTTCATAGAATCCGCGGACGAAAAATCCGCCGTCGGTTTCTACGGGAACGATTTCTCCAACAGGAGCGATAATGGCCTTTGCAATAATCAAAACCAAGAAAACCAACAGTGCGGGAGTTATGTACTTACCGATAATATCCACTACGCCGGATTCTTTGATCGTCAGGGCAAATACAACGATAAAGAAGACGAGGGAGGTCACCCAAATCGGCATATTTTCGAAGAAGGGTTGGATACCGACTTCGTGTGTGGTGGCTGCCGTTCTGGGAATGGCAAAAGCGGGACCGATACAGATAATAGCGACTAAAGATAAGAGTTTACCGAATCCGGGGCTCACACGTTTTCCCAGGTCGACCGCGGTGCCGCCGGCAAAAGCCGTGACGAAAACGGTTACAATGGGAATAACGGGGTCTGCCAAGAGGAAGCCGAGCATGGTACCGAACCAGCCGGTTCCAGCGGTGACGCCCAGATATGGCGGAAATATCAAGTTTCCGGCGCCGAAGAAAATCGCAAACAGTGCGAGACCGCTTACAAGAATATCTTGCGTTTTTTTGTTCATACAATCATCTCCTTTGAAAAATTTAAAGGTTGCCCCGCCTTTTGTCTTACATTATACATAATCCTTTCGGGATTTTCGAGTAAATTTTTCAAATCACGAAAAGAATCTATATTCTATTTAGTATACAGAAAGAATTACTACGCTTTACCGTAAAAAAGAATAATTTTATGTATAGGAAAACGATTGAAAATAAGATTCCCCCGGGAATCCCTTTCTGAGAAAAGAATCGCCGCGTATTTCGCAAATTTTTCGATGGCGGGTACAAAAAAAGCACCCGAAGGTGCTTTTGACGTCGTCGCCTAAAAGGCGGAACGAATATCGTGTTGGTCTCTGGTCTTGCCGATGCCGGCATATTTCCCCAGCAGGGTGCCGATCAGCGTACCCACAAGGCCCGGCAAGAGCCATGCAAAGCCGAATTCGGCGAGGGGCATAGAGTTGACGAAGTTCGCCAAACCTTCCAGCGCGCCGGAGGCATTGTAGATGGTGGTAATGCCCGCCGCGAGGATGGTGCCTACGGCCATGCCGATAATAGAGGCGTCGTAGTGCAGCTTTTTGTCGAAGATCATGATAAAGGACATGGCGATGATCGCGGGATAGACGATGTCGAGTACCGGACCCGCCAGACTGATGATGCCTTCTACCCCCACGAGGGAGAATGTGAAGCTCACGATGACACTGGCAATAACGACGTATTCGTATTTCCACTTATTGTTCGAAACGGAGTTGAAGAAATTTCCCGCCGCCGAGGTGAGTCCGACGGAGGTGGTAAGACAGGCCAAGCTGACCGCAACCCCCAGAGCGAGTTTGCCCCAGCTGCCGAATAAGAGTTCGACCGAACCGACGAGCAGTTGTACCCGGGTGGCGTCTTTGGGGAAGTGGCTGCCCGCTTGGGCGCCGACAAAGGTCAAGCCGCCGTAGACGAGGAAGAGGAGAATCATAGAGATCGCGGAGACCTGTACGATGATGCTCTTCTTTTCCTTCGGAGAGGCGCTTCCGTAGCCCTTTCGGAGCAAGTCGCCGGTTACGATGGCGGTACAGAGCAAGGACACCATGGCGTCCATGGTCTGATAGCCTTCCTTTACCCCTTCGGTAAAGTAGCCGGTGCCTTCTGCCGGAAGGATCGGCCCGATGGGGGTGATGATGGCCTTTACGATAATCAGGCCTAAAAATACTAAGAGTGCAGGGGTAATATACTTACCGATAATATCGATAACGCCGGTTTCCTTAATCGACAGGGCCAAGGTGATGCCGAAAAATATCAGCGAGGTGACCCAAATCGGGGTGCCGGGGAAAAATTGCAGTACGCCGACTTCGTGCGTGGTGGCAGCGGTTCTCGGAATCGCGAAAGCGGGTCCGACGCTGATCATGGCAGCCGCCGCGAGTACGACCGCAAAGGGATAGTTGACTCTGCGTCCCAAGTCGACCGCCTTGCCGCCGGCGAAGATGGTAACGACCAAAGTGATGACGGGAATTACGGGATCCGCCAAGAGGAAGCCGAGCATGACGGAGAACCATTGGTCTCCGGCGTGGAATCCCAAATAGGGAGGGAAAATCAGATTTCCGGCTCCGAAAAAGATGGCGAACAGGGCGAGGCCCACGACGAGGACGTCTTTTGTCTTGTTGTTATTCATAAGTTCACTCCTCAATTCTATTCGTTTCTTCGTTTATTATACAGAATATTGAACGTGAACTCTAGAAAATGAAGAAATTCTGAGGTTTCGATTAAAAATGATTTGGTTTTCCCGATATATTTCTTGTTTCCCGTAAATTAACCGAAATAATTGAATCAACCGTTTTCCAACCTCTTTGTTAATATTGTATATTGAATTCTATTGTGTGTTTTTGCCCTCTTTAGCACCCGCTTTTCGAGAGACCACGAGCACCAAGGCGTCGTGTTCCATGACCATTTCTCCGTCCTCGTCCTGCACATAGACGTCCATATGCACCACGCCGTACTCGCCGCCCCGTTTTTCTTCGATGTCTCTCACTTCGAGGGTCGTATAGAGGTCCATATCGGGATAGACGGGCTTGTGCCAGCGAAGATAGTTCATGCCGATGCCGGCGACGACGCCCTCTTCGTCGAGCTTGGTGTGCACCCACTGCCCCCAGCAGAGGTTTAAGGTGTGAAAGCCCGAGGCGATAATCCCGCCGAAGCGACTCTTTTTTGCCGCCTCGGGATCGATGTGGATCGGCCGCGGGTCGTGTACTTTCGCATATGCGATAATCTCTTCTTCGCTTAAGCGAACGGGCGCCAGCTGAAAGCGCATTTCTTTTTGATAGTCTTCTAAAAACATACTACACCGCCTTTTATCTCGAGGACACGATGGTGCCGCCGCCGACGACCACATCGTTGTCGTAACATACTACCGCCTGTCCGTCGGCGATGGCGCCGTGGGGCTCGTGAAAACGAATGGTGACCTTGCCGTCTTTTCGGTTGATCAGGGTCGCGGCGGTCTCCTTGCCGTGATAGCGCGTCCGCGCCGTCACCTCCATGGTTTCGGCAGGCGCCGCGCTGAGCCAATGGAAGTCTTCGGCGTCGAGTTCGCGCTTCATCAGCGCTTCTTTGGGACCGACGACGATTTGATTCTTTTCCATATCCTTGTCGAGGACGTAGAGGGGATGGCCCGCCGCCACGCCGAGGCCCTTTCGTTGGCCGATGGTGTAGCCCACCGCGCCGTCGTGTTTGCCCAGCACATTTCCCTTTTGATCGACGATGTCTCCCGCCGGGTAGCTCTTCTTTCCGAAGTCCTCCAAAAAGCCCTTATAGTCGCCGTCGGGCACGAAGCAGATGTCCTGGCTATCGTGTTTTTTGGCGTTGACCAAGCCCGCCGATTCCGCGATGGCGCGCACTTCTTTTTTGTCCATTTCCCCCAAGGGAAACAGCGTATGCGCCAGTTGTTCCTGGCTCAGGCTGTAGAGGACGTAGGATTGGTCCTTTTCGGGCGTTTTCCCCTTTTTGAGTCCATATCTTCCGGTCTCTTCGTCCCGAAAGATCACTGCATAGTGGCCAGTGGCGATATAGTCGCAGTCCAGCGCCTTCGCCCGCGCATACAGGTCTTCGAATTTTAAGAACCGATTGCAGTCGATACAGGGATTGGGCGTCCAGCCCTTTTCGTAATAGCGAATGAATTTTTCGATGACCTCTTCTTGAAAGCGCGCCGAAAAATCGTAGACGAAATAGTCCATCCCTAGTTTTGCCGCCACCATGCGGGCGTCGTCGATGTCGTCTAAGGAACAGCAGGTATGGCTGTTTCTCTTTACGGTCTCGTTTTCGTACAATTTCATGGTTACGCCGATACATTCGTGTCCGGCTTTTTGCAAGAGGTAGGCGCAGACGGAACTGTCCACGCCGCCGCTCATGGCGACCAATACCCGGCTCATTCTTTCCTCCCGTCTAAGACCGCATCGATAATTTCAACGATCTCTTCCATTTCTTCCATCGTGTTTCGCGCATCCAGCGACAGGCGCAGGGGCGCCTTGTCCTTTGTCGAGATCCCCATCGCCGCCATCACATGCCCCTCGGTAGAGGCCCCAGCCTGGCAGGCGCTGCCCGCCGAAGCGTACAAACCCCGCCGATCGAGCTGAAAGAGCAGCACGTCGCGGTCGATCCCCTCGACCAAGAGGTGTACGATCCGGGGATCGGCGTCGGGGACGGTGAGCGTAAGTCCCTTTCGATCGGCGAACGCTTTGCGCAAATACGCGGAAAGGGCGCGCACTTTTTCTGTGCTTTCTTCCCGTTCCGCCTCGGCGAGGGCGAGGGCCGTCTTTAGGCCGATAATCCCCGCCACGTTTTCGGTACCGCTGCGGATTCCCCGCTCCTGTCCGCCGCCGAAGGTGCGGGGCGTAAGGGGCATACGCGAAATCAGCGCCCCCACGCCCTTGGGCCCGGAAAATTTATGGGCGGAGATCGAAAACAGATCCGCAAAAGCGTAGCTCTCTATGGGCATATGACCGGCGGCCTGCACCGCATCCACGTGCAGAGGCACGCGACCGCCGATGGATTCATAGATTTCGCGCACGGGCTGCACGGTGCCGAGTTCGTTGTTGACCGCCATAACGCTCACCAAAAACGTGTCTTCGCGCAGGGCGTCCTTCACCTGCTCGGCGGATACTACGCCATGGGCATCGGGCGCGAGATAGCTCACCTCTACGCCAGATTTTTCGAGGGTGCGGGCACACTCCAGCACCGCTTCGTGCTCGATGGCGGTGGTGATCATATGGCCGGGGGATGCCGTTTTGGCAGAAAAGGCGCTGAAGATCGCGATATTGTCCGCTTCCGTTCCGCTTCCGGTAAAGAACACCTCGCCCATAGAGACGCCGAAGAGTTCCGCCACCGCCAGGCGCGCGGTCTCCGCGGCATTTTTTGCCGCTCGTCCCGGCGCGTGGATGCTCGAAGGATTGCCCCAATGCGCGCGCAGATAGGGGAGCATCGCCTCGAGTACCTCTTTTCGAAGGGGTGCCGTCGCCGCATAATCCGCATATATCATAGCTTTATTTCGCCTCTCCTTCAATAAAACAGCTCCCCGAAGGGAGCCGTTGCGATTATCTGTATGGTAACAGAGCTTCTTTGACTTCGTCCGGTATCCGCCAGCTCTCCCGCGCTTTTTGTATCGTCTTTTTGCGAACAGCGCTCGAAAAATCCTCCGCCGCCAATAGGGCGAAGACTCGCTCCTTTCGATAGAGGAGCGCCTCGGCGAAAAACCATCCCAATGCCATCTGCACATAATAGTTTTCGTGGTGAATCTTTGCCATCTCGTCGATCAGATAGTCCGGATCGGTGCCCAAATGGCGCAGGGCGAGGACGATCCCCACCCGGGCCGGAAACGGACGCGCTTCCCGCGCCCAATCCCGAAATACGGGCAGATAGGAGCGGGGATGGCGCGAGATCGCCTTGGGCGAGATACTGTCGGTGACCGCCCAATTGTCCACATACGGAAAAAACGCCTCGATGCGAAAAATCAACTCCTTCGCCGGCAGATCGTTGATCATAAAGCTGTGGAGCAGATTCTCCTCATAGTAGCGATGGGGCAGCTCGTCCAAAAAAGTGCGCGGCAGCCCCTTGGCCATCTCTCGCAAAGTTCCGGTCTTGACCCCTAAGATTGTATCCGACGGAATGTCGGGAAGCAAGTTTTCCATAAACCGCTTGTGGGTTTCTGTGGCGGCATCGAGAAGGCGTTCTTGCAGATCCATTATTTTACGAAGAACTTATAGACGATAAAGGCGACGATGGCGACGAGGACGACCAAAAGAATCGGGTTCATGGAGGACTTTTCGCGTTCCTTTTCCCGCATGATTTCGTCGGTGTCGACGGAATCCATGCGTTCCTTGCGCTCTTTGACCGCCTCTTCTCTCGCCTCTTCGGCGCGCTCTTTGTCCAGCTCGCGGCGAATTTCGTCGGTATCGCTCTCGGTGTCCTTTTCCGGTGCACGATTCCGGTTCACGGTGCGGGCATTGTCTTGGGCGAGCTTTTTATCGCCCAAGGGCTGGGTGTTCGAATCCGCCTTCATGGGACCGTGTTCCCCTTCCCGAAGGCCGGCGTTTTCGTACCCGTCTTCCGCGCCCGTGGGTTTTACCTTTCCGGCGTACACTTCGTCCACCGCCGCGTCGCTTTCTGCCTTGCCCTTCGCAGAGAATTTGCCCACGGCGGGTTCCGTGTTCGAATCCGCCTTCATCGGACCGTGTTCCCCTTCCCGAAGGCCGGCGTTTTCGTACCCGTCCTCCGCTCCCGTGGGTTTTACTTTTCCGGCGTACACTTCGTCCACCGGCGCGTCGCTTTCTGCCTTGTTGGCGGAGAATTTGCCCACGGCGGGTTCCGTGTTCGAGTCCGCCTTCATCGGTCCGTGTTCCCCTTCCCGTAGCGTTTCCTGTCCGTATACGTCTTGTGCCTGTTTCGTTTTTTCTTGGTTGCGATCCATATCGTTCTTTGCCATACTCTCCCTCTTTTCTTGACTGATCCCGTCGGATGCGCCTTGCCCATCCGCTTTTGCCGCCTCGTTTGTGTTTCCCAAAGGGTATACGAGGGGCGTGCCGCAGGATGCACAAAATTTGTCTCCGGCGGGGGATTCATTGCCGCAATATCGACACTGCATGGGAAACCCCCTTTTTTACATCGCAAACGCTTTGTATGCATATACCCCATTTTTTGGATTCCCTACACAAAACCGAAAGAGAGAGAAAAATATCGGCTCAAAAGCGGGATTTTTTGGCGCCTTTTCTTCGAAACCCGTCCGTCGGCATCTGCGCCAATACAATGGCGATAAAAAGCAGTATCGAGCCCAAAGTTTCCCGCGCGCTCATGCGCTCGGAGAGAAAGAGCACGCCGCCCAAAAGGGCAAAGAGGGATTCCAGACTCAGAATCAGGCTCGCGGTGGTGGGTTCGGTATACTTTTGGGCGACGATCTGCAAGGTAAATCCCACGCCGCTCGAAAGAAAGCCTAGGTACAGTATGGCGGGAAGCGCCGCCCCAAAGTCGCCGTAGAGGGAGCCGCCGCTTAGGCACAAAAGCAGAAAGGAGCCGATCCCCGCCACAAAAAATTGGATGCAGCTCATCAGCACGCCGTCGATCACAGGCGCCAAAAAGTCGATCAAGAGGATATGCGCGGCAAAGCAAATCGCCGAGAGAAATACGAGAAAATCTCCCGCTTCCATAGAAAAGGCGCCTGCGTTTTTGACGCTGATAAAATACAGCCCCAATGCGGCGAGCGCCACGGCGATCCAGGTCTTTTTGGTGACGGTCTTTTTCAGCACAATGCCCCCGACGGGCACCAGTACGATATATAGGGCGGTGATAAAGCCGCCTTTGCCGGCGGTGGTGGACATCAACCCGTATTGCTGCAGCGCCATGGCGACGGCGAGGAAGAGCCCACAGGCGATGCCGCCGAGGATGGTGCGCTTTTTATCCGCACCGGGCCTACGAAAGGCGGGCACAAAAAAAAGCAGCCCGAGCAAAAAGGTCCCCGCAATAAAATTTCTGTGCACATTCAGCGCAAAGGGGTGAATGTGGTCCATCCCTGAAACCTGGAGGACAAACGCAAAGCCCCAGATCAGTGACGTCAAAAGCAAGAGCCCGTGGGCGCGATTACGCGTCATCCTTTCCCTCCAATTCCGCCCGCAGACCGTCTCTTACCCCCGCCATGGTAAATACCGCCTGAAAGCAGCGCTTGCCGTCTTGGGAAAAGACGACCTCGACCACCGAATTGACCTTCCCTTTTTTTTGGTAAAAGGCATAGGCGTCCACCGGTCCCTCGTACATAGTGCGGTGATAAAAACAGGTGCCGTCTTTGGTGACTTTGATCTCTTCGCGATTGGAAAGCACCGCCGCAATGGTATCGGCCATGCCGAAGGGAATCATACCGTGGCAGATGCCGATGGTGTTGAGCGCCTCGGGCCAAACAATCCAGCGGGCCCGCAAGTGATCGTCTGCGGTCTCCAAAAACTCGATCTTCGATTGGTCCAATAAGCGGTGGTCTACGGAATCTTCGATTCTACGGAATTTCGACGTCATAGTTCCTCCTTATAGTTCCACCATGGTAAAAAATCCCTTGGCGCAGAGCTTTTCATCCTGTAATACCTCTACCTCGATCAACGACGACCGACGGCCCGCCTTGGCATATCGGCAGCGGAAATAGGTATCTTTTTTTTCGACGGGACGATGGTAGTAAAAGTGCAGGTCTTTGGTCACCAGATGATTGCGGGAAAATCCCAACGCCCCCGCCAGGGTATCAGCCACCGAAAGGATGGCGCCGCCATGGGCGATCCCCAGGGCATTAAAGTCCTTTTCCTCCACCGTCCAACGCGCGTATACCCTCTCTTCAGAATACTCCAGGATCTCTATGGGGAATTGGGAAATATAGTTTACAAAAATATCCTTTACGGATTGAAATGTTTCGGTTCTCACGGGACCTCCTATAAAAAACGCAATTGTCGCGTGGCTGTTTGTACGAGATTCGACGCACTCAGCCCCAACAGGCGGAGCTTTTCGCCTTCGTAGAGCGAAAAAAACAGCGTCGATGCGGCGTCGTATAGGGCATCCGCGCCGACGACGGGCCGCTCGAAGGTGCGGGATTTGGTATGGATCTCGAAATCCGCCGTCTTGATCTTTACCGTCACGGTATAGGCGCCGGCAAATCCCTTTTTTTCCATGTTTTCTGCGGTCTCTCGGCTATAGGCAGCGAGCTTTTCGACAAAAAAATCGCGGTCGCGATTGCCGCGAAAGGTCTCCTCGCAGCCGATGCTCTTTCGCTTCCGCTCGGTTTCTACCTTGCGGCGGTCGATTCCGCGGATCCGCTCATAGAGCAGGCGGCCGGACTTGCCGAATTCCCGCTCCAAAAATTCCCGCTCCAGCGCCTTTAGGTCCGCACCGGTATGGATGCCCAGATGATGCAATTTTTCCTCGGTCTTTTCGCCGATGCCGTGGATCTTTCCCACCGGCAGTGCCGCAAGGATCGCGGGGGCGTCTTTTCTTTCAATCACGGTAAAGCCCGCCGGCTTGTCCATATCCGAGGCGAGCTTGGCGAGGAATTTGTTGTACGAGAGGCCGCAGCTCATGCTGAGCCCGGTCTCTTTTCGCACCCGATCTTGCATGGCCCGCGCCGTGGGAACGGGCCTTTCCTCTTTTGTAAGATCCAAATACGCCTCGTCGATAGAGACCTGCTCCAGCGGATAGCCGTAGGAGGCGAGGATCGCAAATACCTCGCGGCTCTTTTCGCTATAACGCCCCTTTCTCGCAGGCACCACCACCAGATCGGGGCAGAGGCTCTTTGCCATAAACATGGGCATGGCGGAGTGGATGCCGTATTTTCTCGCCGCATAGCTCGCCGTGGCGACGATGCCCGAGGGATGATCGCCCCCGACGGCGAGGGGCACATGCGAAAGCGACGGCCGGTCGAGGATTTCGACCGCCGCAAAAAATGCGTCCATATCTACGTGTAAAATCGTCGCCATGCCAACACCCTACTACTATACCAAAATTCTTTCCCGAAGGTATACCCTCTGACTTTTTCGCGCCGATGGTTTACAATACCCTTAGAACCACGACGAGGAGGTACAATGAAACGAAAAATCGCCCTGTTCGACTTCGACAAAACCGTCATCGCCAAGGATTCGATCCTGATCTTGTACGAAAAAACCGCCAAGAAAAAGCCGGGGTTTCGCAGAAATCTATACAGACACTGTCTGGGCCACGTCTTCGCCGGACGGCGGGACGACTTAAAAAAGGCGATCAAAGAAGAATTCCTCTCTATGATCGGCCACTATACGCCGGCCGAACTCAAGGCCTTTGTAAAAGACAATGTGATGGCATACGCCTTTGAAGAGGCGATCGAGGAGATCCGCCGCCTCAAAGCCGAAGGCTATTATCTGATGTTGGTCTCCGCTTCGGCCCAGGACTATCTACAATATATCAAAGACTTTCTCCCCTTCGACCATATTATCGGCACCGAAACCGACGCAGAATATCGGATCGTCGGGGAAAACAACAAACACGCGGTAAAGGTAGACAATATCCTCGCCCATCTCACCGAAAAGGGCATCGAGATCGACTACGACAACAGCGTCGCCTATAGCGACTCCCTCTCCGCCGACCGCCCCATGCTGGAGCTCGTAAAACACCGTTATCTGATCAATGCCGCCGTGATTCCCGAAGGATACACGAAACTAAGCTGGTCCAAGCAGAAGGCCTATCGCCGTTGATCGGGCGCCGTTTCGGAGAGCTGCTGAAAAAATGCATGCACCAAATCCAGACTGCCGCACTCCCGCGCATCGATATAGCTCAGCGCGGGGTCGTATGCCGCCAGGGCCTCCTCGCACGCTGCGCATAGGGGCTCTTTTTTTCCGGCAAAAATCGCGGGGTCGATCTCCACTTCTTCCATGCCGCGAATCCCCATCGCCTCCAATACATAGTCGGACTCCGCATCGGCCGTCTCGTAGAGAGAGGCGGCACAATCGGGGTCTTCTTTTTCCAAAAAATCCATCAGCGCGTTAAACATCGGTATCGAAATATTCATTGCCGCTCCCCTTTCCCGACCTATTATATCACCTTTCCGAGAATTCGCCGATCGAGCGTCCTTCGATTAAAGCCCATGGCCGCGGGTAGTTATATAGAGGAATGCAAAATCCACACAAAACACGAGTCTTTACGAAAATTAGAGAGGGGAAGCCATGGATTTTGACAAACTGTATCTCGACGGCGGCTACACCGCGCCGCTGAGTGAAGCCTATATCGAAGTGGAAGACCCGGCGGATCTTTCGATCATTGCCCGGGTGCCCAGGAGCGGACCGGAAGATGTAGACCGCGCCATCGAAAGCGCCGTACGGGGGTATCACATCTGGCAGAACACCGATCCCGCCGAGCGGAGGGAAGCGGTCGCCGCTATGGTCGAGTATCTCGTGGGCGCCTATTCCGAGATCGCCCCGATCCTCGCGCGGGAACTGGGATGCACCGAGCGTTTTGCCCTAAAGGGCCATCTCGAAATCTACACCCCCGCCATGCGCGGCTTTCTCGCCGATCACGAGGCGCTCTCTACCGTAGAACATCGGGACGGATACGACGTATACCTCCGGCCCTTGGGCGTCGTGGCGGCGCTTACGCCCTGGAACTACCCCTTCGGCCAAATCGTCCGGAAGGTCATTCCCGCCTTACTCGCGGGGAATTCCGTCATCCTAAAGCCCTCGAAATCCGCGCCCCTGACCGCCTACTTCTGGGCCGAGGCGGCATCGGCGGCGAATCTTCCCGCCGGGGTCTTTACCCTACTTCCGGGAAAGGGGAGCGAGGTCGGCAATCTCCTCGCCAAAGACCCGCGCGTCGATGCGATCTCCTTTACCGGATCCACCGACGGCGGCAAAGGAGTGGGCGCCCTGGGGCTTACCTCTACCACCAAGCGGATTCTGCTCGAGATGGGCGGCAAGAGCCCGGGCCTCTTTTTGCCGGGAATCGACGAGGAGAAAAAGCGCAAGTACGCAAAGAGCCTGCTCGATACTCTCTATCTGAACGTGGGACAGACTTGCTCGGCCCACAGCCGTATGCTGGTACCCGCCGCAGAAAAAGAGAGCTACGAACGCATTTTGAAAGATCTCACCGACGAATACACATTCGGCAACCCCAAGGATCCCGACACCCGGGTGGGCGTCTTAAACGGCAAAGACCAATTCGAAAAGGTGCGTCGCTATGTAAAGCTGGGCATCGAAGAGGGGGCCAAGGTCCTATTGGGAGAAGTTCCTACATTTAACGGCCGCGACTACGCCGTGGACCCGGTGATCTTTACCGATGTGGACAATCATATGACCATCGCCCGGGACGAAATCTTCGGGCCGGTACTCTGCCTGATCCCCTACGACGACGTGGACGATGCGGTTCAGATCGCAAACGACACCATTTACGGCCTTTCCGCCATGGTGTTCGGTCCCGACGACGAAGAGGCGCTGGCAGCAGCCGCCAAAATCCGCGCGGGACAAGTGATCGTAGGCGATGGCACGCGTTCCCAAAACGCGCCCTTCGGCGGGTTTAAAGAAAGCGGCATCGGCCGCGAAGGGGCCGAGGAAGGCCTGCGAGAGTTTTACGAAATACAAACTGTCTTTTATCCGAAGAAACAATAAGGAGGCCGTATGGCAAAGATCGTATATTACGGGATCGAAGATCCCGATAGAAGAGACACCTTGCTGCGCGTGGCGAAGTCGATGGACATCGAAACCCGCGCGGTAGAAGAAGATGAAATCGGCGAATTGGTCGGCTATCTCGCGGGGCTGGAAGGCTACGAAAAGACCGGAAAGACCGCAGAGCCCATCCAAGAGGAAATGCTGCTGTTCGTCTCTCTTTCCTCGGAAGCGCTGCAGAATATGCTCCTCGCGCTCCGAAAAGAAGGCGAAATCTTTCCCCACAAAGCGGCGCTCACCGAAACCTCCAAGGACTGGACCTTCGCATATCTGCTGCACCACATCCGGCGGGAAAACGCCGTGGTCAACGCCTGGTCGCAGATGCTCCCCTTGGTCAAAGAGGCCCTGAAAAAACAGGAAGATGCGCCGAGCAAGGAGCGAGAAGAGGCGATCGAAGCGTCCAAGGCGCTGCGCTTAAAGGGCGACGACTTGGAAGAAGAAGACGTCCTCGCCGTCATCGAGCAGCTGAAAAAGGCATTATAAAAGGAGTCCTGCGGGACTCCTTTTATAATGCGCGTATCAAATTATTCCAAGGCGCCGCCGCAACTGGAACCGCTCCCTGCGGTGCAACCGTAGCAGTAATCCACCCAGACGATTTCTCGGCCGAGGTCGTCTGATTCGAGCACCTCGTCGATGGTGCGGGGGCCATTGGCGCGAATGCCCTCCGCCTGGTGAAAGTCGCAGTCGTAGATATTGCCCGCGGGATCTACGGAGATTTGGTAGCGACACATGACATTTTCGACCGTCTCCGGATTGAAATTGTCCTCGAGGAGTTTGCGATACTCCGCTTCCAATCCCTCTTCCTTCAGTTTGTCCGCAAAAAAGCCCATGGGCATATTGGTAATGGTGTAGAGATCGGTAAAGCGGACCCCTTTTTCGCCCAAGTATTCCTTGTAATCCGCCTCCAGACCGACTTGCGGTCCGGGCAAAAATGCCCCGAGGGGATTGTAGACCAAGGACAGATGCTTTTTGTCTCCGTATCCCATTTCGTTCAGTCGCTTCAGATTGGCGAGGACCTTCTCATAGGTGCCGTCTCCCCGCTGTGCGTCCACATTTTCCTGGGTGTAGCAGGGCAAAGAGACCACGACGTGGATGTCTTCTTCGTCCAACAGCGCCATCAACGCGGGGTTCGCGTCGATATCTACGGCGTTGGTCCGTAAGATCACCTCGTCCACCGTCTCGAGCGCCTTCTTTAACAGGGGCACGATCTTCGGATGGGTGGTGGGCTCTCCGCCGGTGATGTCGACGGTGCGAAAGCCGTGTTTTTCGAACGCCTCTACGCATTTGTCCAAGGTCGCATCGGACATGATTTCGTGCTCGGAATTTTTCATAACGTGACAGTGGGCGCAGCGAAGATTACATTTCCCCGTAATGTTCATCTGCAATATGCCGATTTCGCCGGTGGTCTTTAGGGGTTCGGCGACCCGTTCCGCAAATTTCATACAATCCTCCCAATACATACATCTGATTCCTATCTGTGCTCATCATATCATAGACACAGACAAAAAAGCATAAAAAACCCGTTTCTATCCGAAGATACAAACGGGTTGAATGGAATGGGCTTATTTGTAGAGCACGTCGTCGTAGGCGTCGCTGGATTGGAAGAGTTTCAGCGCGTAGGGACAGGTGGCCATGATCTTTGTGCCCCGCTCTCTCGCCGCATCGACCACCGCATCGACCAGTTTCTTGGCGATGCCTTGGCCGCCATAAGCCTTATCGACCTCGGTATGGTCGATAATCCAATACTTTTCCGAAGGGGAGTAGGTACTTTCCCCGATTTCTTTGTCGCCATCTAGGGCGTAGGCGCGATGGGCCGATTCGTCAAAACGAATATCCATAGTATCTTCCTTTCTATTGTTTCTACTCGGGATATACCCCTTTGCCGGGCGAGGAAAATGCGCGCCCCCCAATCCAATAAAAAAAGACCCGAAGGTCTCTTTACTCCGCGGGTCGCATGGGGCGATCGGATTTTTCGATCTCGTTTTCTTCGATGTCGTACGGACGCGCGAGGATGCGCTTTAATTTTTCGATCTCACCCAAAAGCACCGCGTGGGACTCTTCTAAGGCGAGAATGTCCTCGTCGCTATCGGTCCGCTCGTTTAAGGCGCGCAAAAACGAAGCGGTGTATTCCCGCTGCGCCTCTTCGATTTCCTGTTGCAGTCTGCGGTATTTGCGCACGCGTCCCTTGTCCATCGAATCACCCTTTTAGATACGGATTGTAATAGTGCTTGTCCATCTCCCGGGAAACCTCTTCCAAAAGACCGTCGTCCATGGCCTCGAGCACCTCTTGAAAGGCCTCGAGCTTTTCTTCCGAGACCTTTTCCTTCAAGCGTTCGATAATGGTATCGACGTATTCGAAATTTACCAGATAATAGGTCTTAAACTTTTCGGTCACAAAGAGATGGGTCTGTCTGCGGTCCTTTTGGCTCCGCACCTTTTCCACATGGCCCTTTTTCACCAAATTGTTGACCTTATAGGCCGCATTGGGTTGGCTGACGCGGATAAAGCTCGCCAACTGGTTGATGGTGGGGCCGTGCAGCGCATAGATCGCCTCGGCACAGAACTTTTCCATCACCGTCAAGGAATCCTTCCGATTGCTGTTGTTGCGGTAGAGATTTTGATAGAAGTTTAGTTTATATTTTAAGTAGATCGAATTCATTACTTCTGAAAGGGATCTTTCTTTATTGTCCACGATATCACCTTTTCCTTTACTGAAACGGAGGATCGTCGTTGCGACGCCTTCGTAAAGCAACAGATTCATTCGGGTATCCACTCTATACCTACCCGATTCCAAACAAATTCTTACGATTTCACATTACATTATACGGACTATTGTATGAAATTTATATGAAATTTCCATTAAATAACAAAAGAACAAGCCTTTCGGACATTGTTCTTTTTTATTCTTCCCGATCGAAAAGCGTTCAACGGATTTCCGATATGCAATGGCGGAGCTGAGAGGAATCGAACCCCCGACACGCGCCTTAGGAGGGCACCGCTCTATCCTACTGAGCTACAGCTCCACAACATCCAGTTTACTTGCTCTCTTATATATTGTCAACCTATGATAATTACATAGTTTATCCATATTTTTACCGGGATTTCTTTTATTTTTTCTTCTCCACGGCGATCAAACGCATCCCGCCCTCTTCGACGGTTTCGATCTGATAGGCGTAGAGTTCGTCTTCGACCACCGTACCGGGTTCCACGGCGTCGTTTTCTTCCATCAGCGAAAAGACATAGTCCCCCAGTGTTCCCTCCGAGGCGGGGATGTCTTCGACAAGATGGATGTTTACATCCTTTAGGGTCGTAGACGCCTCAAAAATACCCACGCCGGCGTTGGAGAGGATTTTGTGCATCATAAAATACTTGCGTACGATAAACAATACGGCGATGCCGGCGACGCCGATAAACAGGTCCGTGGTGGTATCGCCATAGACCAACATTTTTCGCGCCACCACCATAACCATAATGTAGATGATCTGAAATTCCTCGTGGGCGATCAACATCGCCACGAATTCCAAGCCAATGACCATTAACAGGACGTGGCTTAAGAAATTCTGAAACAGCTGGTAGCTGGAGTCCTTTGAGCTGTTTACGATGGCGAGCATATACTTGAACAGATCGGGGATCGACATCACGATCCCCAAAATGATCACGCCGCACATCACGAGTTCCAACACGTAGAGGAGCTTATTCAGGATGAGCACATTGCTCTTTCGGTTCATTACATCTCTCCCGATTTTTCGACTTCTTTACGCATTTTCTCTAAAATCTTTTTTTCGATGCGGCTGACGGTCATCTGCGAAATCCCCAATTTTTCCGCGATGGAAACCTGGGTCTTTCGGTGATGATAGCGGTCGATCAAAATGGTCTTTTCCACGTCGTTAAATTTTTCCATGGCCCGCTCCAAAAAGTCGTTGAGTTCGACCTTTTGAAAATAGCTCTCTTCCACGCCGATCCGATCGCCCTTGTTCATTTCGCGGTCGTCGCCGCCGGAATCGTAGGTCATATCGAGACTTTCGGGCGAATAGACCTTGGATGCCTCCATCACCTCCAAGACCTCGGCGGTAGAGACGTCCAAAAACTCGGCGATCTCTGTGATCGTCGGCGTCTTCTGTTCTTTTTGCGCCAGGGTGACCTTGGCGTCGTTGATCTTTTTCGACAGCTCCTGCACCCGGCGGGGCACCCGTATGGTCCAGCCCTTGTCGCGGAAATATTTTTTGATCTCGCCGATGATGGTCGGCGTGGCAAATGAAGAAAATTCGAATCCCTTGCTCGGATCGTAGCGCTCGACGGCAAAGATTAAGCCCATAGAGGCCACTTGAAAGATATCGTCGTAGTCGATGCCCTTGCCCGTATATTTCTTCGCCAGAATTTCTGCGATATACAGGTGCTCCTCGATGAGGATATCGCGCGTTTCCTTATCGCCGGTTTCCGCATATTCCGCAAAAAGTTCTTTGCGCGTCTCTTTCGAGAGCGGGAGATCCATGCTGTAATATGCTTCTTTGTCCATATCAGTCTCCGAATTTTTTTACGACGACGATCTCGTCTTCTCCGAAGGACACGGAATCCGCCAGGGATTCGATAATCATAGAAGAAATTCTGAGCATTTCGTCGTCTTCCAAATCCCGCTCGGCAATGCCGGATACGCGAAATTCCAATCCGTCTTCCTGCGGCAGCAAGACGATCGTAATCTCCTCGCTTCTTCCGATCCGAAACGAGAGATTGCAGCTTTCGGTTAAGATCAGTCGAATGTCTGCGAGCGTATCCATATCCACATCGGCATTGGCACAGATCCCCGACGCGCACAGGCGCGCCAAGGAGAGATAGGCGGCTTTTGCCGGAATCTTTACCGATACTCGATCCGCCATTACGCATCCCCTTCGATCGTAAATATTTTGTCCAATTTCGTGATGGTAAAGAGCTTTTTTACATTGGGATCGAGATTCGATATGGCGATCTCGTGTCCCTGTTCTTTGACCACATTCAACAAATACATAAACCCGCCCAGGCCGGTGGAGTCGACGTATTCCAAATCCGCGCCGTCGATGAGTATATCTTTTTTATTCTCCGTATAGGCCTTTACCGCCTGTTCTTTAAACTGCGGGGTGTAGTACATATCCATTTCCCCGGTGGGGATCATGCGAAGTCGATTGCCTTCGTCACGTATTTCCAGATTAAACATGGCATCCTCCTATATTGTCTCTTTACAGTATACCCTTCGGGCCGCAGCGCCGCAATACTACTCTATTCTTCGCCGATATATTCGGCCACGGCTACGATGCGACTGTCTTTGATATTCATCAGTTTTACCCCCGAGGTGGCCCGTCCGAGACAGGAGACGGATTCGGCGAGAATGCGGATAATGGTGCCGTCTTCGGTGATCATCATCATCTGATCCTTCTCCTCGAGCATTTTGGCGGAGACCAGCGCCCCCGTCTTTTCCTTGACGCGGTAGGTCAAAAGGCCCTTGCCGCCGCGGTTTTGCACCTTGTATTCGTCGATGGCGGTGCGCTTTCCGTAGCCCTTTTCGCTGATCACGGCGAGGGTCTTGTTTTCCTCGGGAATGACAAAGCTCACGACCTCGTCGCCTTCGTCCGGTCGAATGGCGATCACGCCCATGGCGCTTCTGCCCTGGCTCCTGAGATCCGCTTCTTGAAACCGCAGACACATGCCCATGCGGGTGACTGCCATCAAGTCTTCGCCGCCCTTGATTTGGTGGCCGCCCACGACGCTGTCGCCTTCTCGTAAGCCGATGGCGATCAAGCCGTTTTTGCGGATGTTTTGATACTCTACGATGTCCGTCTTTTTCACATAGCCGAACTTCGTCATTAAGACCAAGCTGTCCGTATCGTCCACCTCGGAAATGGGCACGATAAATTCCACTTGCTCGCCGTCTTCCAGCTGCAATAGATTCACGATGGCTGTGCCCTTGGCGTTTCTGCCGGCGGCGGGAATTTCGTAGGCGAGTTTTTTATACACCCGACCGCGATCCGTAAAGAAGAGGATCTGATCCAATGTCGAGGTGATAAACAGACTGGTGACGAAATCATCGGATTTTTTGTTCAGCGCGCTGATCCCCTGTCCGCCGCGGTGCTGGGGCTTGTAGGTGCCTTCGGGCATGCGCTTAATATAGCCGGAATTGGTGAGGGTGACGACCACTTCCTCTTCGTCGATCAGGTCGATATCCTCTACCTCTCCCTCGCTTCTTGCGATCACGGTGCGGCGCAGATCGCCGAATTTTTCCTTGATCTCCAACAGCTCTTCTTTGATCTTTCCGTCGAGGATCTTCGGATGGGAGAGGATATTTTCCAGCGCTTCGATCAGGGCGAGCAGCTCCCGGTATTCCTCTTCCAGCTTTTCTACCTGCAGACCGCTTAATCGCTTGATCCGCATATCGAGGATCGCCTGTCCCTGAATGTCGCTTAAACCGAATCGCTTGGTAAATTCCGCCTTGATCTCGTCGTCGGTGCGGAAGCTGCGGACGATCTCGATGATTTCGTCGATATGGTCGATGGCGAGTTTAAGCCCTTCGATCACGTGCACCCGCGCCTTCGCCTTGGCGAGGTCGTATTCGGTCCTGCGGGTGACGACTTCGCGCTGGTGCTCGACATAGTAGTGGATCAGCTCTTTTAGGCTGAGTTCTTTGGGCACGCCGTCCACCAACGCGAGATTGATGATGCCGAAGGTGATCTGTAGTTGTGTCTCTTTATAGAGGCGGTTTAAGACCACATTGGGGTTGGCGTCGCGCTTAAGTTCGATCACCAAACGCACGCCCTGGCGGTTGGATTCGTCGCGTATGTCGCTGATGCCGTCGAGTTTTTTGTCCTTGACGAGTTCCGCGATTTTTTCGATGACTTTTGCCTTGTTAACCTGATAGGGAACTTCAGTGACGACGATGCGGTGTTTGGACTTGTAGGGCTCGATTTCCGCCCGGGCGCGGACGGTGAGCTTGCCCCGTCCGGTCTTATAGGCTTCGACGATGCCCTCTTTTCCCATAATAAAGGCGCCGGTGGGAAAATCCGGTCCCTTGATATGTTTCATCAGTTCTTCGAGGCTGATGTCCTCGTCGTCGATATAGGCGATGGTGCCGTCGATGACCTCGTTCATATTGTGGGGCGCCATATTGGTCGCCATCCCTACGGCGATGCCGGCGGCGCCGTTGACCAGGAGATTGGGAAAGCGCGACGGCAGTACCGCGGGTTCGGTGTCTTCTTCGTCGAAGTTGGGCACGAAGTCCACGGTGTCTTTGTTGATGTCTCTGAGCATCTCGGTGGCGAGTTTGCTCATGCGCACCTCGGTATAACGCATGGCCGCGGCACTGTCGCCGTCCATAGAACCGAAGTTTCCCTGACCGTCTGCCAGAGGATAGCGGATGCTGAAGTCCTGGGCGAGGCGCACCACCGCGTCGTAGATCGAGGAGTCGCCGTGGGGGTGGTACTTACCCATTACGTCCCCGACCAGCCGCGCGGACTTACGGTGGGGCTTATCGGGGGCGAGGCCCAGCTGCTGCATGCCGTAGAGTATTCTGCGGTGAACGGGCTTTAAGCCGTCGCGCACGTCGGGCAGGGCCCGGGCCACGATGACGCTCATGGAGTATTCCAGATACGCCTTCTGCATGGCCCTTTCCAGGACGACGTCCTGTATGCCGCTTTCGTTTGCAAATTTTGCCATTCTGTCCTCCTACGCGTCTATGTTTTCTACATAGATCGCATTTTCCTCGATAAACTCTCGTCTGGGCTCCACTTCCTGGCCCATCAGCATCGAAAATACCTCGTCCGCCTGTTTTGCGTCCTCTACCCCGACCCGAAGCAGAATGCGGTGGTCGGGATTCATGGTCGTCTCCCACAGCTCTTCGGCGTTCATTTCCCCGAGCCCCTTGTAGCGGCTGATCTTGAGGTTTTTGTCGCGCCCCAATCGGTCGAGCGCCTCCTGCAGTTCCGCGTCGCTGTAGCAGTACTCGAGTACCTTTGTGCCCCGCTTAATGCCGTAAAGCGGCGGCTGCGCCACAAAGACGTGGCCCTCTTCAATCAGTTGCGGCAAGTGGCGAAACAGGAAGGTTAGGAGCAAGGTGCGAATGTGGGCGCCGTCGACGTCCGCATCAGTCATGATGATAATCTTGCCGTAGCGCAGTTTTTCGATGTCGAATTCCTGATCGATCCCGGTGCCGAAGGCGGTGATCATGGCGCGGATCTCCTTAGAATTTAAGATCTTGTCGAGCCGTGCCTTCTCCACATTCATAATCTTTCCCCGAAGCGGCAAAATCGCCTGGGTACGGCTGTCGCGTCCGCCCTTGGCGCTGCCGCCGGCGGAATCCCCCTCGACCAAAAAGATCTCGGTGACGCGATTGTCGTCGAGCTGGCAGTCGACGAGCTTGCCGGGCAGGGGCGTATTGTCGAGGATCGAGCGCTTGCGCGTCAGATCCCGCGCCTTACGCGCCGCCTCCCGCGCCCGACGCGCCGAAAGCGCCTTTTGCAGGATGATCTTTCCGATTTTGGGGTTTTCTTCGAGGAAGGATTCCAAATAGCCCGAAAGGACCCGCTCCACAATCGATTTGGTCTCGGAATTGCCGAGCTTTGCCTTGGTCTGGCCCTCGAACTGGGGATCGGGAATCTTGACGCTGATTACGGCGCTGATGCCCTCGCGCACGTCCTCGCCCGAGAGGTTTTCTTCTTTTTCCTTGATAAAATTGTATTTTCTGCCGTATTCGTTGATGCTCTTGGTGAGCGCACTCCGAAAACCCGAGAGATGCGTGCCCCCGTCTTCGGTATTGATATTGTTGGCAAAGGTCAGCACCGTCTCGCGGTAGCCGTCGGTGTATTGAATGGCGACTTCTACGGCGGTGTCCTGTTCGATCTCGTCGACATAGAGGATCTTGTCGTGGATGGGTTTTTTGCTGCGGTTCAAATACTCCACATAGCTCATAATGCCGCCTTCATAGTGGTAGACTTCCCGAAAATCGGCATCGTCGCGATTGTCCTGAAACTCGATATAGGCGCCCTTATTGAGAAAGGCCATTTCGCGGAAACGGCGCGCTAGCACTTCGCGGCTGAACTCCGTGGTCTCCTTAAAGATCTCCGCATCGGGATAAAAGGTGATCTTGGTGCCGGTCTCTTTTACGCCTTCTTCCACCACTTCGAGATCGGTCAGGGGAATGCCCCGCGAAAAGACTTGGCGGAATTTTTTGCCTTCGCGCTTGACCTCGGCGATCAGCTTTTCGGAAAGGGCGTTTACGACCGATACGCCGACGCCGTGGAGCCCGCCGGATACCTTATAGGCGTCGCTGTCGAATTTCCCCCCGGCGTGGAGAATCGTAAGTACCGTCTCGACCGTGCTCTTTTTGGTTTGGGGGTGGATGTCCACCGGAATCCCGCTCCCGTTGTCTTCGATTTCGGCCGATCCGTCGTCGTTTAAGCGCACCCATACCGAATCGCAGCGACCCGCGAGGATCTCGTCGATGGAGTTGTCCACGACCTCGTATACCAAATGGTGCAGGCCCTTTGCCCCCGTGGAGCCGATATACATACCCGGCCGCTTCCGAACGGGTTCCAGTCCCGTCAGTACCTGTATATTGCTGGAACTATACTCATTTCCCTTTGCCATAAGCCCTCCTCTACCGCAAAAAGACCCGGACAAAGCCTAGGCCTTTCTCGATGCATTCTTGATTTCCGTCAGATCCAGGGGACGGGAATATTCTTCTAAAAACGGCAGATACTCCGCCGTGGTGATAAAACACTGTCCCCTTAAATGGCGAAGCAGGCGCTCTCTGCGCGCCTCGTCCAGTTCCGAGAGCACATCGTCCAAAAGCACCACCGGATCGCTCCCCGTGCTCTCCTTGAGGCGATGGATCTCCATACATTTTACCGCCAGGACGATGCTTCGGATCTGTCCGGTGGAGGCGTATTTTTTTGCCTCATTGCCGTCCAGCAGAAACTGCAAATCGTCCAAATGGGGCCCGATCGCCGTGCGGCCCCGTTCGTAGTCTTCTTTTCGCATTTTCCGGAGCGCTTCGTAAAAATCCGCCTTGAGATCCCCGCCGAAGGCGACGGGAAAGGTCGCCTTGTAGCGAATGTCCAAGCTCTCTTTTTCTCCGGAAATTTCTTTATAGTAGGCGGCCGCCACTTTCGACATGCGCTTTAAAAAGGCCAGTCGCTCCTTTAAGAGGACGGCGGCATAGGTGGAAAGGCGGAGATCGTAGACCTCCAACAGGTCCGCCTCTCCTCGCTTTCTGAGTAAGTAATTGCGCTGATACAACACATGATGATATCCGCTATAGGCGGCGTCGTAGGCGGCGGAGCTCATACGCAAAATTTCGTCGAGCATCGAGCGCCGCTCGGACGGGGGGCCCTGCACCATACGCAGATGCTTGGGCTCGAACACCACCGCCGCTAGGCCCCGGGCGTAGTCTCGGGCGGAGGGAACGGGGTTGTTGTCCCGCACGTATTTGCGCTCCTTTTCGCCGATGGCAATCTCCAGATCCTTTTGAAAGGGATCGGTTTGGATGCGCGCGCGCAAAAACGCCTGTTCCCGCGAAAAAGCGATGACTTCTTTTAGGGTATTGGTTCGAAAACTCCGCCCCGTCATCGCCACATAGATGGCCTCCAAAAAATTGGTCTTTCCGATGCCGTTGGGGCCGTAGAGACTGTATATGCCCTCCCGAAAGGTAAGAGAGAGTTGTGCGTGATTTCGAAAGGAAACCACATCCAACCGTTCTACATACATTCATACCTCCCCCGGGGCCGCATTCTCTTATAGTATAGTACAAATGTTCTCAGAGTACAAACGTTCGGATTTCTTTCTACTCGATCGTCTCGCAAAGATCCTCCCATTGTACCGAATCGCCGGGGTAGAGCTTGCGGCCTCGGCGCGTTTCCACTTCGCCGTTTACGCGCACCTCGCCGTTTGCGATCACGGTCTTTGCCATGCCGCCGGAATCGACCCAGCTGATCAATTTCATAAGACTGTCGAGTTTGATGTATTCGGTTTGGATCTTCATAGGCTCGCCAACCGGACCGGAAGCACCAAGTACAGATACGAATCGGCTGCATTCGGCGTAATAATACAGGGGTTGACCGCGTCGGTAAATCCCATCTCGATTTCTTCTTCTGCGACGACGCGAATCCCCTCCAACAGATACCGGGCGTTAAAGGCGATGGTGAGGTCCTCTCCCGTCTTTTGCGCTTCCACCACTTCGTGGACATTTCCGATCTCGGAATTCGAGAGGATTTCGATGCGATCGTCAAAGATTTCGAGTTTTACCAGGCCGTTGCGCTCCTTGCCGGTCATCAAACTCGCCCGTTCCAGGGCGTCGATAAACGGCTTCTTCTCCAAACGCACCGTGACATCGTGTTCGCGGCGGATCAGGCTATTGTACTGGAAGAACTCGCCGTTTAAGAGCTTCGTATAAAACTTGGTTTCGTCTAAGCGGATCAACAGGTGGTTGCTGCCGATTTCCATAGAAAGCGCGCCTTTTCCCTCCACCATCTTTGCGATTTCGGTGACGCTTCTTGCCGGCAGGATGAGATCCCGCTCCAGCTGTTGCTCGCCCGCGATGCGGCTCATCGCCATGCGATACCCGTCGAGGGCGACGAATGTGATGCCTTCATGCGTTACGTCGAGCAAGACGCCGGTAAGCGCGATGCGCATATCGTCGTTTGAGGTGGCGAATTGGGTTTCCTTGAAGGCCTTTAAGAGGTCGTCGGCGGTGACGACGACCGATTCCTTTTCTTCGAGTTCGGGCAGCTGCGGATATTCCTCGGCATTTTGCCCCATCAGTTCGAAGCGGGAATGCTCGCAGACGATCTTTACCTTTTGGCCGTCGCTTTCGATGTGGACCATGGCGGCCGGCAATTTGCGCACGATGTCGCCAAAGAGGGAGGCATTTAAGACAATGCTCCCTTCGGTATCGACCATACAGGCGCTTTTCGATTCGATGGAGATTTCGGTATCCGTACCCCGTAGAATCAATTCGCCTCCCTTTGCTTCCATATACAGGCCTTCCAGAATCTGCATATTGGTCTTTGCGGATATGGCCCTGGAGACCGTTGAGACGACGGAGGACAGGGCGGATTTGTCGATATGAAACTGCATGTTGTCTCCTCCTATATAAGAGTAATACTTCGTAATCGTAGTAGGGGCTGTGGATTTGTGGATAGAAAGCGGAAAAGCGCGGAGGTAGGAAAGGAGGCTGTGGATAGAGTGTGCATAAAGCTATGGAGGACGGGAAGAGTTATCCACAATCAGTTACCCTTAATCTTCTCCTTTAACCGTTCGATCTGCATACTGACTTCCGGATCCGACTCGATTTCCCCCTCAATTTTATCATAGGCGTGGATCACCGTGGAATGATCCCGGCCGCCGAATTCCTGTCCGATTTTCGGCAGCGAAAGGTCGGTCATGCTGCGGGTCAGATACATGGCGATTTGGCGGGGATAGGCGATGGGACGGGATCTCTTTTTGCTGTTTAAGTCCTCCAGAGAAATATGGTATTCCGCCGCGATAATTTCTTTTACGCGTCCCACAGTCACCGCGACGGGTTTGTTGTTTTCGTAGATGTCCTTCAGCACCATGGCGGCGGTCTCTTCGGTGATCTCGCCGGTGGTGAGCTTGGCGTAGGCGGTCACGCGAGAAAGCGCGCCTTCCAGCTCCCGAATATTGCTCTTCACATGGGTGGCGATATAGTTGATGACGCCCTCGGGAACGTCGAAGCCGTCGCTCTCCGCCTTGTTTCTTAAAATCGCGATGCGCGTCTCGAGATCCGGCGCCTGAATGTCTACCACCAGGCCCCATGCAAAGCGCGAAATCAGCCGCTGTTCGAGTTTTTGAATGTCCTTGGGCGGTTTGTCGCTGGTCATTACGATCTGTTTGTCGCGGCCGTGAAGTTCGTTAAAGGTATGAAAAAATTCGTCCATGGTGGATTCCTTGTCGGCGATAAACTGGATGTCGTCGATCAACAGGAGGTCCTGGGAGCGGTATTTTCTGCGAAACTCTTCGTTGCGATTGGTCTGGATCGAGGCGATAAATTCGTTGGTAAATTGCTCGCTGGTGACATAGAGGATCCGCTTCGACGGATCGTTTCGGTGCAGAAAATGGCCGATGGCGTGCATGAGATGGGTCTTGCCCAAACCGACGCCGCCGTAGATAAATAGCGGGTTGGCGCGATTTTCGCGAGGATTTTCCGCCACCGCCAAAGACGCGGCGTGGGCAAATTGATTGGAGGGTCCCACCACAAAGGAATCGAAGGTATATTTCGGATTGAGATGGTATTCCGGGCGAATGCTGTCGTTTTGCGGCTCGGCCGGTGCGCCGCCCTCGGTCAATACAAAGCGGATGTCCAAATCGCTGCCGGCGGCTTCTTTGACGGCGCGGCGGATAAGGTTTTTATAATTGTTGTTATTTTTTTGCAGGTGGTTGAGTACGAATTCTCGGGATACGCCCAAAATCAGCGTATCGTCCTGGATCCGAACCGGGCGAATCGGTCGAAACCAAGTGTTGATCTGAGATTCATAGAGATTTTCTTCGAGTATGTACTGGAAGGCTTTTTCCCATAAAGCGTGTACGTCAGGTATCAT